>NZ_JBIVAU010000002.1:694933-1230742 GCF_044745705.1 Streptomyces sp. NPDC086835 | reverse complement strand
GCCCCCCCCGCCCCCCGCCCCCCCCCCGCGGCGCCCCCCCCCCCCCCCCCCCCCCCCCCCCCCCGCCCCGCCCCCCCCGCCCCCCCCCCCCCCCGGGCGGGGGGGGGGGCCCCCCGCGCGGGGGGGGGCGGCGCCGCCCCGGGGCGGCGCCCCCCCCCCCCCCCCGGGCCCCCCGCGGGGGGGGGGGGGGCGGGCGGGGGGGGGGGGGGGCCCCCCCCCCCCCCCGCGGCGGCGATGCCGTGGACTGCTTCGTGAAGCAGTCGCTCGAAGGAGAGCTCGGCGCCGCAGGCGGACGAGGACTCTCCGATCAGGGATTCGGGCGCGGCAAGATCCGGCAGCTCGGGGTGGTGCCGCTGAATGTCGGCCCACGCCTGTGCCAGCTCTGCGGCGAGAACAGGTGGTGTCGTGCTCACGTCGTGATAACGAGCCGGACCGCCTGCGGGTTCCATTCCGGGCCATCCCAAATAATTTGCACGTACCAGTCAGTTGCCGTCACTTGCCGTTGATACGTCCTGACGAGGGCGGGTGCGTCGATCTGCGGAGGATCTTCACAGCTCCCACCAAGGTGGTACGTAGCGACGCACCCTGCCAGGCGGGGCCGTCAGTAGGCCCGGGCCACGATCGCGACAGTACCGGGCGCGTCGTCCGCGTCGGGCACCGACCCGTCCTCGGCCACGAGACAGCGCACCGAGACCGCCTGCTCCGCCAGCGTGGCCTCGCCCTCCTGCCCCAGCGTCGCCCACGGAATGCGGGCCCATCCGCCGGCGGCCGCCGCTTCCGCGGCCTCCTCGATGGTGCTGACGTCGCTCGTGCGCGACTCACGGCGGGACCGGGACTGCTCGAGCAGCAGCGCCTGGTCGTCCTCGAGGATCTTCGGCAGCAGCGCGGCGAGCGAGTCGAGGCCCACCGGCTCCTTGCCCCCGGGGATGCGACGGGCCAGCATCGCGGTGCCCGCCTCCAGGTCCCGCGGTCCGATCTCGATCCGCACCGGCACGCCCTTGAGCTCCCAGTCGACGGCGCGGCGGCCGAAGGGGGTGTCCACCCGGTCGTCGACCTGGACCCGCAGGCCGGCGGCCGAGAGCTGCCGGCCGATCTCGCGCACCTTGGCGACGGCCTCGTCGCCCTTGATGGCCATGACGACGACCTGGACGGCCGCGAGCCGCGGCGGGACGCGCAGGCCGTTGTCGTCGCCGTGGGACATGATCAGCCCGCCCACCATGCGGGTGGAGGTGCCCCAGGAGGTCTGCCAGACCAGTTCCTGCGAGCCCTCCTTCGACAGGTACTGGGTGTTGAACGCCTTGGCGAAGTTGGTGCCGAGCTCATGGCTCGTGCCCATCTGCAGGGCCTTGCCGTCGCCCATCATCCCTTCCAGGGTGAGGGTGTTGATGGCTCCGGCGAACCGCTCCCTGGGCGTCTTGCGGCCGAGCACCACGTCGATGCCGAGGACGTTGACCATGAAGTCCGCGTAGACGTCGCGGTGGATGTGGGCGGCGTAGTCCCTGGCGTCCTCGTAGGTGGCGTGGGCGGTGTGCCCCTCCTGCCATAGGAATTCGGTCGTCCGCAGGAAGACCCGGGGGCGCATCTCCCAACGGACCACGTTGGCCCACTGGTTGATCAGCAGCGGCAGATCCCGGTAGCTCTGCACCCATTTGGAGAAGTAGTCGTTGATGATCGTCTCGGACGTGGGGCGCACCACGACCGGCTCCTCGAGCTCCTTGCCCCCGCCGTGCGTGACCACCGCGAGTTCGGGCGCGAAGCCCTCGACGTGCTCAGCCTCGCGAGTCAGGTAAGACTGGGGGATGAAGAGCGGGAAGTAGGCGTTCTGAGCGCCCGCGGCCTTGATGCGGGCGTCCATCTCCTGCTGCATCCGCTCCCACAGGCCGTAGCCGTACGGTCGGATGACCATGGTGCCGCGCACCGGGCCGTTGTCCGCCAGTTCGGCCTTGTTGATCAGGTCCTGGTACCAGCGCGGGAAGTCTTCCGACTGGGGCGTGAGAACGGGTGCCTTTGCCATGGCGGGCATCGTACGGCGACACGGGACCTACACGTGAATCGGCCAGGTTGCCCGAGGTGCACGCCTCGGGGCGCAAGCAGTGCCGCACAACCCCTGGACGTGGGGACGCCCGCGCAGTTCTCTGGCATACGGGGAAGCGCGGATCGTACGCACACGGGGGCTGACCTTCAGGGTATTACCGACCTCTCGGCGGATTGGGGCGCTTTCGATGACACCTACGCTCGTCCAGCACCGACCCCACAAGGCGTCGGCGACCTCTGCGGAAGCCGGCACACGTGCCCGGGACTGGGCCGAGATCCAGGAACGCATGCTCGTGCCGCTCTACGAAGCGGTCTACGAACGCCTCGAGGTCGGCGCCGGTACACGGCTGCTGGCCCTGGGGTGCGGCTCCGGCCTCGCCCTGCTGATCGCCAGGACCCGCGGTGCCACGGTGACGGGCGTCGACACCGACAGCGACCGTCTCGCCCTCGCCCGGGAACGGATGGACGGCAGTCCGACGGCCCGGCTGGTGGACGGCGGACCGGGCGACGCGGGTGCCGCCCGCCCCGCCTACAACCTGATCACCGCTTTTCAGCCGATCGGGTGCAGCGCGGGTGACGCGGAGGATCTGGAACAGGCGCTCAAGGACGCGGTCGGTCTCATGGAGCGCAGGAGCCTCGTGGTGCTCACCGGCTGGGGTCCGCCGGAGCGGTGCGCCACGTCCGGGGTGCTGAGGGTGGCCGGGGAGCGCCGGCGTTCCGCCCACCGCGACGCCCTGGAGGACATCGCCGCGCGCGCGGGCCTGAACCCGGACGGCTCGGGCCGGGTGGCCTGCCCGTTCGGTTACGCGGACGTGGACAGCGCGGTGCGGGGCCTGATGTCGACCGGTCTCTACGACGCGGCTGTGCGCGAGACCGACCAGGCGCAGGTCGGGAAGGAGATCGCGGAGGCACTCCACGACCACCGGCGGCCGGACGGGACGGTCTGGATGCCCAACGTGTTCCGTTATCTGATCGCCCGGACACCCTGATGCCCTGACGCGCGTGCGACAAGGGCCCGCGACCGTGTCGGTCGCGGGCCCTTCCGCTGTTCCGGTGGGGGCTGTGAATCAGCCCATGAACTTCTTGAACTCGTCGGGCAGCTCGAAGTCCTTGCCCGGCTCGCCGGCCGGCAGCCCGAAGGCGCCGCCCTGCGCCGCCGCCTGCTCGCGCCGCTCCGCGGCTGCCTGCTCCTCGGCCTTGCGCTTCATCGGGTTGCCGCTCTTGCGCTTGCCCTTGGCCTGCTTCTGCTGCTTCTTCTGCCGGCCGGGGCCGCCACCCATGCCGGGCATCCCCGGCATACCGGGCATGCCGCCGCCCTGAGCCATCCGCGACATCATCTTGCGCGCCTCGAAGAACCGCTCCACCAGGCCCTTGACCGCACTGACCTCGACACCGGAGCCCTTGGCGATACGCGCGCGGCGGGAGCCGTTGATGATCGTCGGGTCCTGGCGCTCACCCGGAGTCATCGACTTGATGATCGCGGCCGTACGGTCCACGTCACGCTCGTCGATGTTGTTGATCTGGTCCTTCATCTGGGCCATGCCGGGCAGCATGCCGAGCAGCTTCGAGATGGAGCCCATCTTGCGGACCTGCTCCATCTGGGCCAGGAAGTCGTCGAGCGTGAACTCCTTGCCCTTGCTGCTCGCCAGCTTGGAGGCCATCTTGGCGGCCTCTTCCTGGCTGAAGGTCTGCTCGGCCTTCTCGATCAGGGAGAGCATGTCGCCCATGCCGAGGATGCGGGACGCCATGCGGTCCGGGTGGAACGCGTCGAAGTCGTCCAGCTTCTCGCCGTTGGAGGCGAACATGATCTGCTTGCCGGTGACGTGCGCGACGGAGAGCGCGGCACCGCCTCGGGCGTCACCGTCCAGCTTCGACAGGACCACGCCGTCGAAGCCGACGCCGTCGCGGAATGCCTCCGCCGTGTTGACGGCGTCCTGACCGATCATGGCGTCGACGACGAAGAGGATCTCGTCGGGGCTGACGGCGTCGCGGATGTCCGCGGCCTGCTGCATCAGCTCCTGGTCGATACCGAGACGGCCGGCGGTGTCGACGATGACGATGTCGTACTGGCGGGTCCGCGCGTGCTCGATCGAGTCCTTCGCGACCTGCACCGGGTCCCCGACGCCGTTGCCCGGCTCGGGCGCGTAGACGGCGACACCGGCGCGCTCCGCGACGACCGAGAGCTGGTTGACGGCGTTGGGACGCTGGAGGTCACAGGCGACGAGCAGCGGCGAGTGGCCCTGAGCCTTGAGCCAGAGACCGAGCTTTCCGGCGAGGGTGGTCTTACCGGCACCCTGGAGACCGGCGAGCATGATCACGGTCGGCGCCGTCTTGGCGAACCGCAGACGGCGGGTCTCGCCGCCGAGGATCGTGACCAACTCTTCGTTGACGATCTTGATGACCTGCTGGCTCGGGTTCAGAGCCTTGGAGACCTCGGCTCCGAGGGAGCGGGCCTTGACCTGCTTGATGAACTCCCGGACGACCGGGAGCGCCACGTCGGCCTCGAGCAGGGCGATACGGATTTCCCGGGCCGCGCCGTCGATGTCAGCCTCGGACAGGCGTCCCTTGCCCCTGAGGTTCTTGAAAGTCGCGCTGAGGCGGTCGGAAAGCGTATCGAACACGGTGGTCGCGATTCCTCGGGTCGGGGCCTGGTGGTCGCCCCAAGGGTATCGGGCGTCGGAACATTCATGCCCCCGCCCGCCGTAACGGGCGGACGGAGGGCGATCCCCGCAGCGACGGGGAGCAGGTCTCGGCTCCGAGGACCCCCATGAGCTCCTCCGGGCCATCCCTTGCCCTGGCGGGGAGCACGCCCTGGTCAACGAGCGGCCGAGCCGCCCGTCACCCCCTCACCGCAGCGCCTCCTCCACGCTCTTCGCCAGCGCCGCCGCCTCCGCGTCGCCGAGCGGAGAGCCCGCCTCGTCCGTCACGTACAGCGTGTCCACGGCGTTCGCACCGAGCGTCGAGACGTGGGCGCTGCGGACCCTGACCGCCGCCCCCTCCAGGGCCCGCCCGATCCTGTGCAGCAGGCCCGGGGCGTCGTGGGCGCGGACCTCGATGACCGTGGCGAGGCGCGATCCGGCCGCGGCCACCGTCACCCGTGGCGGAGGCGCCTTGACGCCCCGCCGCCGGGGATAGGCGGCCTCCCGCTCCGCGAGGCGGCCACGGATGTCCAGTGAGCCGTCCAGGGCGCGCACGAGGTCGGCGCGGAGCCGGGACGCCTGCGGCAGGGAGCCGTACTCGGCGGCGACCCGCCAGTTCAGGACCAGGACGGCCCCGTCCCCCACTTCGCTGGGCAGGTCGATGGCCCTGAGGTCAGCGGCACGGACGGTGAGGCGGTGCAGCGCGAGGACCCCGGCGACCGCGGGCAGCACGCCCGGCTGGTCGGGCAGCGCGATGAGCAGTTCGACGCCGACGGGTTCCGGCCCGCCGTCCTCGGCCGGGGCCTCCGGCTGGGCGTGCAGGGCGAGGACGGGTTCGCCGGTGCGCAGGGCCTCGATCGCCAGGCGTTCCTGCTCGGCGCTGGGGGCCGCCTGGTCGTCCGGCTCGGCCGGGGCGTCGCCGGCGAGGACCGCCGCCACCCGCCTGACCAGGTCGGCCACGAGGGAACCGCGCCAGGAGGACCAGGCCGCCGGGCCGGTGGCCAGGGCGTCCGCCTCAGTGAGGGCGTGCAGCAGCTCCAGGGTTCCGGCCGAGCCGACGACGGAGGCCACGGAGGCGACCGTCGCGGGGTCGTCCAGGTCGCGCCTGGTCGCCGTCTCGATGAGCAGCAGGTGGTGGCGGACGAGGGTGGCGATGACGCCCACGTCCGCCCGGTCGAAGCCGATCCGGGTGGCCACGTCGCGGGCGATGGTCTCGCCGGCGACCGAGTGGTCGCCCGGCCAGCCCTTGCCGATGTCGTGCAGCAGCGCGGCGACGAGCAGCAGGTCCGGGCGGCCGACGTGCCGGGTCAGCTCCGACGCCTTGACCGCCGTCTCGACGAGATGCCGGTCGACGGTCCAGGTGTGCACGGCGTTGCGCTGGGGCCGGCACCGGACCCGTTCCCAGTCGGGGACGAGCCGGGTGATCAGCCCCTCGGCCTCGAGGGCCTCCCAGACGGGGACGGTCGGCTCCCCCGCGCCGAGCAGTGTGACCAGCTCCTCGCGGGCCTCCGCGGGCCAGGGCACGGGCAGCGGACCGGCGGTCATGGCCTGGCCGAGGCGCCGGACGGCGTGCCGGGAGATCGGCAGGCCGGACTGGGCCGCGGCGGCGGCGGCGCGGAGCGGGAGGACCGGGTCGCGCTCGGGGCGTGCGGTACGGGCGAGGACCACTTCGCCGTCGAGTTCGACGACGCCCTCGGCGAGCGGGGTGCGCTCGGGCTGCGGGGGCCGCCCACCCAGCATGGCCCGGAGCCTCGGCCGCACGGCGCGGGAGCGCAGGACCCGGCTGACCTCCCGCCAGGTGACGTCGGTGGCGTACGAGACCGTCCGCGCGGCCTCGTACACCTGGCGCAGCAGGGCGTCGGCGTCGAGGAGGCCGAGCTCGGCCGCGACCTGGTCCTGTTCCTGGAGGGCGAGCCGGTCGGTGGCGCGTCCGGTGGTGAGGTGGAGCGCGTCGCGGACATCGAGGAGGACGCGGCGGGCTTCCGCGAGCCCTTCGCGGGGGGCGTCGGCGAGCCATGAGGCGGCTACCGCGCGGAGCGCGGTGACGTCCCTCAGTCCGCCTCTGGCCTCCTTCAGATCGGGCTCGAGGAGGTACTGGAGCTCGCCCTGCCTGGCGGCACGCTCACGGCAGAGTTCATCGAGTTCGGGCAGCCGCCGAGGGGCCTGGTTGCGCCAGTCGGCGAGCACGGCGGTACGCAGGGACGCGACCAGCCCGAGGTCACCGGCGACGGGCCGGGCATCGAGCAGCCCGAGCTGCACCTTGAGGTCCTCACCCGCGGTCTTCCGGGCCTCCGCGGGCGTACGGACGGAGTGGTCGAGGGCGAGGCCGAGGTCCCAGACCGGGTACCAGATCCGGTCGGCGATCGCGGCGACGGCCGCGGGGGACGCGCTGCCGTCGTGGAGCAGCAGGAGGTCGAGGTCGCTGCGCGGGGAGAGTTCGCCGCGGCCGTAGCCGCCGACGGCGACGAGCGCCGCGCCCCGGACGCCCTGTTCCAGCGCCGCGGCGGCGAAGAGGGCGGACAGCCATTCGTCGGTCAGCTTCGCCAGGGCCGCACGGCGCGGCGGCCCGGACCGCTCCTTCTCGGTGAGAAGGAGCAGCCGGGCCGCCGCATAGCCGCTGGGTCCGTCTTCCGTTTCTTCGGTCACGTCCAGGCTCACCCAGCAGCTCCCTTGTCCGTGTTCGCTCTTACAGGGCGTCGGGGCCGCGCTCGCCGGTCCGGACCCGGACCGCCGTGTCGACCGGGACGCTCCACACCTTGCCGTCGCCGATCTTTCCGGTGCGGGCGGCCTTGACGATCACGTCGACGAGCTGTTCGGCGTCGTCGTCCTCGACCAGCACCTCGATGCGGATCTTGGGGACGAGGTCGACGGTGTACTCCGCGCCGCGGTAGACCTCGGTGTGGCCCCGCTGCCGGCCGTAGCCGCTGGCCTCCGTGACCGTGAGGCCCTGGACACCGAAGGCCTGCAGGGCCTCCTTGATCTCGTCCAGCCGGTGCGGCTTCACGACTGCGGTGATGAGCTTCATGCGTCCACCTTCTTGTTCTGTCCAGCGCCTGCCACAGCGTCCACGGCGGGGGGTACGGCCTTGCGGGAGCCCGTTCCGCCGCCGGCGCCGCTGAAGTCGTACGCGGTCTCGGCGTGCTCGACCTGGTCGATGCCGGAGACCTCGATGTCCTCGTCCACCCGCATGCCGATCGTCTTGTCGAGGACGAAGGCGAGGATCGCGGAGACGACCAGGGAGTAGGCGAGCACCGCGAAGACACCGATGGCCTGCTTGCCGAGCTGCTCGAGGCCGCCGCCGTAGAAGAGGCCCTTGACCTCGGACTGGACGCCGCCGGTGGCGAAGAGGCCGACCAGCAGGGATCCGACGATACCGCCGACGAGGTGGACGCCGACGACGTCCAGGGAGTCGTCGTAGCCGAACTTGAACTTCAGACCGACGGCCATGGCGCACAGCAGACCGGCGATGGCACCGACGGCGATCGCGCCGAGCGGGGAGACGGCGCCGCCGGACGGGGTGATCGCGACGAGGCCGGCGACGGCGCCGGACGCGGCGCCGAGAGTGGTGAAGGCGCCGTGACGGATCTTCTCGTACGCGAGCCAGGCGAGCATGGCGGCGGCGGTGGCGACCTGGGTGTTGACGAACATCACCGCGCCGACGCCGTCGTCGTTGCCGAGCCACGAGCCGGCGTTGAAGCCGAACCAGCCGAACCACAGGAGACCGGCGCCGAGCATGACCAGCGGGAGGCTGTGGGGGCGCATCGGGTCCTTCTTGAAGCCGACGCGCTTGCCGATGACGAGGATCACGCCGAGAGCCGCGGCACCGGCGTTGATGTGGACGGCCGTGCCACCGGCGAAGTCGATGACGCCCATCTCGAAGAGCCAGCCGCCCGCGCCCCAGACCCAGTGCGCGACCGGGAAGTAGACGACCGTGGCCCACAGGGTGATGAACAGGGCCCAGGCGGTGAACTTGACCCGGTCCGCGAGGGCGCCGCTGATCAGGGCGGGTGTGATGATCGCGAACATCAGCTGGAAGACGGCGAAGACGTACACCGGGATGGTGTAGCCGTCCCACAGCTCGGTGATGCCGATGCCGCTGAGACCGACGTAGTCGGAGCTCCAGCCGATGATCGAGCCGGAGTCGGTGCCGAAGGCAAGGCTGAAGCCGTACAGCACCCAGAGGATGGTGACGATCCCGAGGCTGATGAAGCTCATCATCAGCATGTTCAGGGTGCTCTTGACCCGGACCATGCCTCCGTAGAAGAAGGCCAGTCCCGGGGTCATGAGCATCACCAGGGCGGAACAGATGAGCATGAACCCTGTGTTGGCGGCAGACAGCTCAGGGGCGTCTGCGGCAAGGGTCGAGATGCCTGGGGGCATCGGCGTCTCCTCGTCGTCGTGCGGCCGCGTGCGGGCGGAGCCAGTGCGGTGGAGGGGCGGGCCGGACAGCCCCTTTGCGCCATGAGGTTGGCGCAGCGCCGTTTCCGCAGATGCCGCTCGATGTTTCGCGGCCGTGACGAAGAGGTCCGGCGTGTTACGCCGTCATGAACAGGGTGATCGCCCGCGGTCACCGAGAGTATCCTCTGCCCACATCGGAAACCGGCCGCGACACTCACCCGGATGACTTGGCACGGGGGGAGCCGAGTCGGGCAGTTCGGGGTGGGTGTCGCGGCCGGGGTCCGAGGTGCCGCCGGTCAGACCGCTTCGGCGGTCTCGGGCAGCTGGGCGGTGAGCAGGTCGGTGAACTGGACGACTTCGGCGACGTCGCCGAAGTCCCTGGCCGCCGTGTCGACGGTCTTGCGCAGCCGGGTGTTGACCCGCTCGGAGCGGACCCGCTTGGCGACCGTGAGCGCCTCGCCGGCCAGGGCGGTGGCTTGTTCGGGCTCCCTCTTGAGGAGGTGGACCGTGGCCATCCCGACCAGGTTGAGTGCGTACGACCGCTGGTGCTCGTCGTCCTGCCGGAAGAGCTCCACGGCACGCTCCATGACCGGCTCGGCGAGCGACGCGTAGGTGGGGCTGCGGCCCGCCACATAGGCGAGGTCACGGTAGGAGTGGGCGTTCTCGCCGTTGAGCTCGGCCTCGGAGAAGAAGCGGATCCAGTCGGGCTCGGGTTCGGTGTCGAAGCCGATGTCGGCGAAGGTGTCCTCGGCCATCCGCACGGCCCGCCGGCACTTGCTGGGCTGGCCCATGTTGGCGTAGGCGCGGGCCTCCATCGCATACAGCATCGCCTGGGTGCGCGCGGTGGCGCAGTCGCGACTGCCGTACTGGGCGAGGTGGATGAGTTCGAGGGCGTCGTCGGGCCGGCCGAGGTGGATCATCTGCCGGCTCATGGAGGACAGGACGTACGAGCCGAGCGGCTTGTCACCGGCTTCCTTGGAGGCGTGCAGCGCGAGGACGAAGTACTTCTGCGCGGTGGGCTGAAGGCCCACGTCGTAGCTCATCCAGCCGGCGAGCTCGGCCAGCTCGGCGGCGCACTTGAACAGGCGCCGCAGGGTGGCGGGGGGCTGTGGCTCCTGGAGCAGGTCGGTGACCTCGTGCAGCTGGCCGACGACGGCCTTCCTGCGCAGGCCGCCGCCGCACTGGGCGTCCCACTGGCGGAACATCGCGGTGGTGGCCTCGAGCAGGTCGAGCTCCGGCCCCGACAGCCGGCCGCCCCTGCGGGTCGTGGCGGGCGCCTCCTCCGCGGCCTCCGCGACCGGCGTGGGGACGAGCCAGCGCTGCATGGGCTCGACGAGGGCGGACCCCGCGGCGAGCGAGAGCGAGGTGCCGAGGAAGCCGCGGCGCGCGAGCATCAGGTCGCTTCTGGAGAACTCGCTGAGCAGGGCGACGGTCTGGTCACCGGCCCAGGGCAGGTCGACGCCGGACACGGAGGGCGCCTGGTGGGCGGAGCGCAGGCCGAGGTCCTCGACGGCGACGACGCTGCCGAAGCGCTCGGAGAAGAGCTCGGACAGGATCCGGGGGATCGGCTCGCGCGGCTGTTCGCCGTCCAGCCAGCGGCGCACCCGGGAGGTGTCGGTGCTGATGTGGTGTGCGCCCATCTGCCGTGCCCTGCGGTTCACTTGGCGAGCCAGCTCGCCCTTCGACCAGCCGCTGCGCATGAACCAGGAGTTCAGCTGTTCGTTGGGGCGCTTGCCGGTGTTCGTACCGTCTGCGCCGCTGCCGCTCACTGGAAAGCTCCCATCCGCCGAAGCCTCATCGCCCGAACCCGTACCAGAATGCCGCCTGTTGCGGCCTCCTGTGACCGGCTTGCACCCGTCGAACAGAGAGACGGGTTGCCTCCGGCATACCCGGAAGCGGACTGCAATTGCAGGTCGATGCACCGACGGTAATCCTACGATCACGCCCCCAGCGAGTGGGATTGCAGAATCGCCACCATTCGCCACCCCTCCGAGTGAACCCACTTGCCGCCAGGCGCGATTCACTTGACAGGCGACAATCAGCACCCGATGGAGCGTTGCGCGTGCAGGCGCGCGCCGCGCTCCGCACTCCCCCACACGCCTCCGCACCCCGCCGACACCCCGACCGGGGGCGACGGAGAGTCACTGAGGGACTTCGAGTCGTAACCACCGGCGAGCAGGACCCGTTGGAGGGGGCATGGGCTTCACGATCGGCGGCACCCGAGGGATCAGTCAGATCCGGGTCGGCTCCCGGCGCCGCGGGCGCGCGACAGAGGCCACAGCGGTGGCCGAGTACACCGGACTGTGGGGCTGGGCGGTGGTTCCCGGCGCACGGGCCGCGGCGGGCAAGTGCTCCTGCGGCAGGGCACAGTGCGAGGCGCCGGGAGCGCATCCCCTCGGCTTCGCGCTCGAGGTCCCGGCCGGCGCCACGCTCGACGAGGCCGGCAAGGCCTGGGCGGATGTGCCCGGGGCATCGCTGCTGCTGCCGGTCGGCCGGAGCTTCGACATCCTGGACGTCGCCGCACCGGCGGGCCGCCGGGCCCTGGTGCGCATGGAGCGCATGGGCCTGCCGCTCGGCCCGGTCACGGTCACACCGGACGGCCGCTGCCAGTTCTTCGTGGCTCCCGGCGCGGCGGCCGAGCTGCCCCGGCTGCTGTACCGGATGGGCTGGGACGACGCCGATCTGGACCTGCGCTGCCTCGGCCCCGGCGACCACATCACCGCGCCGCCGTCCGACCACGGCGGACTGGGCCCCGTCCGGTGGCTGCGGCCCCCGTCCCTGGACACGGCGGCGACCCCGCCGGAGGCCCGGCTGCTGCTCGGCACCCTGGCGTACATCTGCCACCGCAGCCGGCCCTGACACCGAGCACGAGAGCGCCCGGCCGTCCCGTGACGGCCGGGCGCTCTCATTCGCGCGGAAGGTGCGCTCAGTCGCCGATCAGGGCGTCGACGAACGCCTCGGGCTCGAAGGGGGCGAGGTCGTCCGGGCCCTCGCCCAGACCCACGAGCTTGACGGGCACGCCCAGCTCGCGCTGGACGGCGACGACGATGCCGCCCTTGGCGGTGCCGTCCAGCTTGGTCAGCACGATGCCGGTGATGTCCACGACCTCGGCGAAGACCCGCGCCTGCACCAGACCGTTCTGGCCGGTGGTGGCGTCGAGGACGAGCAGGACCTCGTCCAGCGGGCCGTGCTTCTCCACGACCCGCTTCACCTTGCCGAGCTCGTCCATCAGGCCCGTCTTGGTGTGCAGCCGGCCGGCGGTGTCGATGAGTACGACGTCCGCGCCCTCGGCGATGCCCTCCTTGACCGAGTCGAAGGCGACCGAGGCCGGGTCACCGGCCTCCGGGCCCCGCACGGTGCGGGCGCCGACGCGCTCGCCCCAGGTCTGCAGCTGATCGGCGGCGGCGGCACGGAAGGTGTCCGCGGCGCCCAGCACGACCGAACGGCCGTCCGCGACGAGAACGCGGGCGAGCTTGCCGGTGGTGGTGGTCTTACCGGTGCCGTTCACCCCCACGACCATGACGACTGCGGGCGTGTCGAGACCGCTCTCGGTCTTGACCGCGCGGTCGAAGTCGGTGCCCACGAGGTGCAGCAGCTCCTCGCGCAGCAGGGTGCGCAGCTGCTCGGGCGTACGGGTGCCGAGCACCCTCACTCGCTCACGCAGCCGCTCGACGAGCTCCTGGGTGGGGGCGACGCCGACGTCGGCGGTGAGGAGCGTGTCCTCGACCTCCTCCCAGGTGTCCTCATCGAGGTGCTCACGCGAGAGGAGCGTGAGGAGCCCCTTGCCGAGCGAGTTCTGTGAACGGGCGAGACGGGCGCGGAGCCGGACGAGCCGGCCGGCGGTCGGTTCCGGGATCTCGACGGCGGGCGCGGGCGCCTCCGCGACGACCGGGTCCTCGACGGCGACGGGGGTTTCGACGGCCTCATCGGCCGTCGGAAGGTCGACCTCCTCGATGGTGCGGCGGGGTTCCTCCCGCGGCGTCTCCGCCTCGTCACCGACGTGCGGTTCGGCGGGCGGAGCAGTGATGGTCGGCGCGGCCGGCGGCGCCTGCGGCGGCAGCTGCTTCTTCTTGCGGCTGCTGACCACGAGGCCGCTGATCGCGCCGATCGCGACCAGGGCGATGACTACGGCAAGGATGACGATTTCCATAACCCGTCCAGTATCGGCCACGGCCGCGCACACAGAAGAGGTCAGAGGATCACACAAAGGCGGGCTCACCCATTTGGACGTTATGAGGTGTTCGTACGATGCTTGTGGCTTTCCGGTTTCTCCGGCAGCCCCCACCGGCGTCCCCCCACCCCGTACGGAGCCACTTCCATGCCCCACGCCTCCGAGTCAGAAGGCGCGATAGAGACCCGCGGCCTCGAACCCGTTCCCGACGCGGAGCGCACCGGCCGCGTCCGGGAACTGTTTCCCACCTGGGTCGCCGCCAACATCAGTGTGCTGCTGCTGACGATGGGCGCGGGACTGGTCGTCTTCAACGGCCTGAACTTCTGGCAGGTGCTGACCGTCGCCGTCGCCGCGCCCGTCCTCTCGTACGGGCTCGTGGGCCTGATCTCCGTCGCGGGCAAGCGTGGGGGCTCACCCGGCATGGCCTTGTCCCGCGCGGTCTTCGGGCAGCGCGGGAACCTCTTCCCCGGCTCGCTGATCTGGGTCGCCCGCTGGGGCTGGGAGACGATCAACGCGGTCACCGGGGCGTATGCCGTGCTCACCGTGCTGGACCTGCTCTTCGGGATCCGGAGCAGCACGGCTCTGATCATCACGACCCTGCTGCTCTTCGTCGCCTGCACCTTCCTCGTCTCGGGGCTCGGCATCAACGCCCTCCAGGTGTGCAGCAAGTGGTCGACGTACCTGTTCGGCGCGTTCAGCGTGCTGGTTCTGATCTACCTGGTCGCGAACACCGACTGGTCCGCCGTCTTCGACAAGCCGGCCGGCTCGACGGCGATGATGGTGGCGGGCATCGGCACCATCGCCGCGGGCGGCATCAGCTGGGTCCCGTCGGGTCCGGACTTCACGCGCTACCTGCCGGGCACGGCCTCCGGCCGGGCGATGGTCGGCGCCACCGTCGGCGGCGCGGGCGTCGTCGTTCTCCCGATGGTGCTGATGGGCGCCGTGATGGCGGTGTCCACACCGGACCTGGCGAGCGCCCAGGACCCGGTCGCCTTCATCGGCGAGATCCTGCCGATGTGGCTGGCGGTGCCGTACCTGCTGATCGCCCTCGTCGGCATGCTGCTGATCAACTCCATGTCGATGTACTCCGCCGGTTTCACCGCGCAGACCCTGGGCGTGAAGGTGCCCCGCACCTGGGCGGTGAGCGTGAACGCCGTGATCAGCCTGGTCTTCGGCTTCCTGCTGATGGTGGTGGCCACCAGCTTCATCGGCTCCTTCATCTCGTTCCTGACGCTGCTCGCGGTGGCCTTCTCCGCGTGGATCGGCGTCTTCGGCGTCGACATGCTGCGGCGGCGCACGTACGACGGTGCGGCGCTGATGGACACCACCCGCACGAGCGCCTACTGGTACCGCGGCGGTTTCGCCTGGCAGGCGATGGTGTCGTGGGCGTCGGCGCTGGTGGTGGGGCTGCTGTTCACCCGGGTCGACTGGTTCGCGGGTCCGCTCGCCTCGTCGTGGGCCGGCGAGAACGGCCTGGGCTGGGCGGTGACGATCCTGGTGGCCGCGGGCCTGTACGCGGTGCTGCCGCGCACGGGGACGACGGCCCAGGCGGACCCGGCGCCCGCGGCCCTCGAAACCGAGCCCGAGACCCTGTCCATCTGACGCCACGTCAGCTAACGTCCCCCTTCGCCGTTCCCACATCTGGCGGAGGGGGACTTCCCATGGCCTTCACGGTTGCCCGGTTCAACATGGTCGACCCGGCCGCGACACCCGAGACCCTCGCGGCGCGCTACCGCGCGGCCCTGGAGATGGCCGTGTACGCCGACGACCGCGGCGTCGACACGGTCCAGACCGAGGAGCACCACGGCGCCGGGAACAACTGGCTGCCGTCGCCGCTGGCCTTCGCCGGCGCCGTCCTCGGCGCCACCCGCCGCATCGCGGTCACCGTGTCGGCGGTCATCGGCCCGCTGCACGAGCCGCTGCGGATGGCCGAGGACATCGCCGTGCTGGACCTGATCGGCCAGGGCCGGCTGGTGACCGTGGCGGGGATCGGCTACCGGCCCGAGGAGTACGCGCAGCTCGGCGTCGACTGGAGCAGGCGCGGACAGCTCCAGGACGAGCTGCTGGAGACACTGCTGGCCGCCTGGACCGGCGAGAGCTTCGTATACCGGGGCCGTACCGTGCGGGTCACCCCGCGCCCGTACACCCAGCCGCATCCCGTGCTGATCGTCGGCGGGTCCTCCCGGGCCGCCGCGCGCCGGGCGGCCCGCTTCGGGCTCCCGTTCTTCCCCAGCGCCCACCTGCCGGAGCTCGAGGCGTACTACGAGGAGCGGCGGGCCGAGTACGGGACCGACGGCTTCTGCATGATGCCCGCGGAGAAGACGACGCTGCTGCACGTGTCGGAGGATCCGGACCGCGCGTGGGCGCTGTACGGCGAGCACTTCCTGCACGAGGCGCGTACGTACGCGTCCTGGCAGTCGCCGGACATCCGTTCCGCGGTGCGGTCCGCGGCCGGGACCGTCGGGGAACTGCGCGACGAGGGCGTCTACCGGATCGTGACCCCCGACGAGTGCGTGGCACTGGGCGCTGAGAGCCTGGTGCTGCATCCGCTGTGCGGGGGCATGCCGGTGGACGAGGGGTGGCGCAGCCTTCAGCTGCTGTGCGAACACGTACTGCCCCGGCTCACGCGCTGAGCCGGGGCAGTTTCCGTGACGAGGAGAGGGGCAGCGGGGATTAGCCCATCTCCTCCAACGCCTTGCCCTTCGTCTCCTTGACGTACCTCAGTACGAAGGGGATCGAGAGCACGGCGAAGACCGTGTAGATCACGTAGGTGCCGGACAGGTTCCAGTCCGCGAGGCTCGGGAAGCTGGCGGTGATCGCCCAGTTGGCGATCCATTGCGCGGAGGCGGCGACGCCGAGGGCGGCGGCGCGGATCCGGTTCGGGAACATCTCGCCGAGGAAGACCCAGACGACGACGCCCCACGAGAGCGCGAAGAAGAGCACGAAGACGTGGGCGGCGATCAGCGCCACGACACCCTGGGTCTCCGGCAGCTTGCCGTCGACGAGGTCGGCGGAGAAGGCCCAGGCCTCGAGGGCCAGCGCGATCGCCATACCGGTGGAGCCGATGAGCGCGAGCGGCCGGCGGCCGATCCGGTCGACCAGCACCATCGCGATCACGGTCCCGATGATGTTGATGATCGACGTGGTGAACGAGTAGAGGAAGGAGCTGGACGGGTCGACGCCCACCGACTGCCACAGGGTGGCCGAGTAGTAGAACGCGACGTTGATGCCGACCAGCTGCTGGAAGACCGACAGGCCGATGCCGACCCAGACGATGGGCAGGAAGCCGAAGCGGCTGCCGAGCAGGTCCTTGAAGGAGGACTTGTGCTCCCGGCGCATGGCGAGCTCGATCTCGCTGACCCGGGCGTCCAGGTCGATGCCCTTGCCCTCGACCTCGGCGAGGACCTCCTTGGCCCGGCCGACCTTGCCGACCGAGATGAGGAAGCGCGGCGACTCCGGGATCGCGAAGGACAGCAGCCCGTACAGCACCGCCGGGACGACCATGACGCCGAGCATCCACTGCCAGGCCTCGATGCCGGCGATCTCTCCGCGCTGATCGCCGTCGGCGATCTGCAGGATGCCGTAGTTCACCAGCTGCGACACCGCGATGCCGATGACGATCGCGGCCTGCTGGAACGAGGCCAGCCGGCCGCGGTAGGCGGCGGGAGAGACCTCGGCGATGTAGGCCGGGCCGATGACGGACGCCATGCCGATCGCGAAGCCGCCGATGATCCGCCACATGGCGAGGTCCCAGAGCGCGAACGGGAGCGCGGAGCCCACGGCGCTGAGGGTGAAGAGCACGGCGGCGATCTGCATACAGCGGATGCGGCCGATGCGGTCCGCGATACGGCCTGCGGTCGCGGCGCCGACGGCGCAGCCGATCAGCGCGACGGCGATGACCTGCGCGAGGGTGCCGGAGCCGATCTCGTAGCGGTGCCGGATGGCCTCGACGGCGCCGTTGATGACGGAGCTGTCGTAACCGAAGAGGAAGCCGCCCATCGCGGCGGCGGCCGTGATGAAGATGACATGCCCGAGGTGGTCGGGGTGGGCCGCGCGGGCCCCTGATGCCGGTGGCGGCTGCTCAGTGCTGGTCACGTGTACTCCTGGGGCCGTCCGGCAGCACCGCCGGACGTGGGGGGCGAGCCCTACAAGTGGGGCACAAGTTCGGGGGGCGCACCACTTGAAGGTAAAAGCGACGTTGCAGAGACTATGCCTTCAAGTTTCGAAGTCAATACCCTGATCCAAATCAGTGAGAGACCTCCCAGGGAAGCATTTGCTTCAAGTCTTGAAGAGTTGGGCTCGCCCACGCCTCAGCGGAGGCGCTGGCTGATGACCTTGGAGACGCCGTCGCCCTGCATCGACACGCCGTACAGCGCGTCCGCGACCTCCATCGTCCGCTTCTGGTGCGTGATCACGATCAGCTGCGAACTCTCCTGGAGCTCCTGCATGATCCGGATCAGCCGCTGGAGATTGGTGTCATCGAGCGCCGCCTCGACCTCGTCCATCACATAGAACGGACTCGGCCGGGCCTTGAAGATGGAGACCAGCATCGCCACGGCGGTCAAGGACCGCTCCCCGCCCGACAGCAGCGACAGCCGCTTCACCTTCTTCCCGGGTGGCCGGGCCTCCACGTCCACGCCTGTGGTGAGCATGTTGTCCGGGTCGGTCAGCACGAGCCGCCCCTCACCGCCCGGGAAGAGGCGGGAGAAGACGCCCTCGAACTCACGGGCGGTGTCCCGGTAGGCCTCGGTGAAGACCTGCTCGACGCGTTCGTCCACCTCCTTCACGACCTGAAGCAGGTCGGCCCGGGTCTTCTTCAGGTCCTCGAGCTGCTCCGACAGGAACTGGTGGCGCTCCTCCAGCGCCGCGAACTCCTCCAGAGCGAGCGGATTCACCTTTCCGAGCTGCTGGTACGCCCGTTCGGCCGACTTCAGGCGCTTTTCCTGTTCCGCGCGGACGAAACGCCTTGGCTGGTTCCTGGGGTGCTCCGGGTCCTCCGGGAGCTCCTCGCCCTCGGCCGGCGGGGACGGGGGCACCAGCTGGTCGGGGCCGTACTCGGACACCAGGCCGGCCGGTTCCACGCCCAGCTCCTCCAGCGCCTTCGTCTCCAGTTGCTCGATCCGCAGCCGCTTCTCCGCGCCCAGCACCTCGCCGCGGTGCACCGAGTCGGTGAGCTTGTCCAGTTCGGCCTTGAGGTCGCGGCCCGTGCTCCGGGCGGCGGTCAGCTCCCGCTCACGCTCGGCCTTGGCGGCCTCGGCCGCGGCCCGCTCCGCCTCCGCCCGCACCAGCGACACCTCGACATGCGCCAGCAACTGCCGGGCGCCGGCCGCGACGGCCGCCGCCACCTCGGCCTCGTGGCGCATCCTGGCGCGCCGCTGCTCCGCGCGCGCACGCGCCTCACGCTCGGCGCGCGCTCCCCGGTCGAGCGCGTCCGCGCGCCCGGCCAGGCCCTTGACCCGCTCCTCGTGCGTACGCACCTGGAGACGAGCCTCCATCTCCGTCTGTCGCGCGTTGGCGCCGTCGGCGGCGAGCCGGTCCCGTACGTGGGTGTCGGGCTCCTCCTCGGCCGGGGCCTCCTCCGCGACGAGCAGCCGCTCGGCCAGCTCCTCGGCCTCCTCGGCCGCCCGCTCCAGCGCCTCCTGGGCCCGGGCGGCCGCCGCTGCGGTCCGCTCCGCCTCGCCCGCGGCACCACGGGCCTGACCGGAGAGACGGCCGAGCCTGCCGGAGACCGCCGACTTCTCCCGGTCGGCGGCGCGCCTGCGCTCCCCCAGCTCCTCGACCAGCGACGCGCATTCGGCACGGCGGACGGTGGCCTGCTGCTGTGCGGCCGCCAGCTCCTCGCACTGCCGCGCCAGGTCCTCGAGCTCGGCCGCGGCCTCGTCGACGGATGCCTGGACCTCGAGCAGACTCGGCGCCCCGGCGGACCCGCCCTGCGCGAAGTGCGACGCGAGCACGTCGCCCTCCGCGGTCACGGCGGTGAGTCCGGGCCGTGCGCCGACCAGGTCCTCGGCGTCCTCGAGGGTTCCCACGACCACGGTCGTGCGCAGCAGCCTGCGTACGGCAGGCATCAGTTCCTCGGGCCCCCGGACGAGGTCCGCGGCGCGCCTGCCCTCCGCTCCGGACTGGGCCGGCTCAGGATCGTCGGCGGCAAAGGTGGCGGAGGCGAGCAGCAGGGCCGCCCTGCCGCCGTCCTGTTTGCGCAGCAGACGGATCGCCTCTGCCGCGGTGGACGCGTCGGTGACGGCCACCGCGTCCGCCGCCGCTCCCAGCGCCGCCGCTACGGGGATCTCGTATCCGGGCGTCACCGTGAGCAGTTCGGCCGCCGGGCCGAGCAGGCCCGCGAGACGGTCACGGGCTCCGAGCAGCGCGCCGGTCCCGTCCTTGCGCCGCAGGCCCAGCGCGAGCGCCTCGCGTCGCGCCGCCACCGCGGCGCGCTTGCGCTCCGCCGTGGTGAGCGCCTCACGGGCCTCGCTCAGCGCGGCCTCCGCGCCGGCCAGTTCACGCTTGGCCGCGTCGTGCCGGTCGGCCAGCAGGGAATCGTCGGAGTCCAGCGCGTCGACCTCGGCCTTGAGCTGCTCGTACTCCTCCTGCGCGGCGACGGCCCGCTCCTGCGCCTCGTCACGGGCGGCGGCCAGCCGGTCGATCTCGGCCTGGGCGGACGCGGCGCGCGAACGGGCCGCGTTGACCTGGCCACTCAGCCGGGCGAGCCCTTCACGCCGGTCGGCGATGGCGCGCGCCACGTCCTTCAGGCGGCGTTCCTCGACGGCGAGCTCGCGCTCCAGTTCGGCGCGGTGCGCGACGGTGTCCTCGAGGGCGCGTTCCGCCGCTTCGAGAGCGGCCTCCAGCTCCGCCTCCTGCTCACGGATGCGGGCGGCCTCACGCTCCATGTCCTCCGGATCACGGCCGCGCCTCTCCTCCGCCGGCTGCGCCGTCGCGCTCTTGACGCGGGCGTCGGCCAGGGAGATCGTGCCGCGCACCCGCTCGGCGAGCTGGGAGAGCTCGTACCAGCTCTGCTGGGCGCGCTGGAGCCGCGGTGCGAGCCGCCGCACCTCGTCCTCCAGGTCCGCCTCGCGGGCGAGCGCCGCCTTGAGCTCGGCCTCTGCCGCCTCCTTGCGCTGCTTGAGAGCGGCCTCGTCGGCGACCTCGGTGCGCAGCGCCTCCTGCATCCGTACGAGGTCGTCGGCGAGCAGCCGGAGCCGGGCGTCGCGCAGGTCCGCCTGGATGACCGCTGCCCTCCTGGCCACGGCCGCCTGCCGTCCCAGTGGCTTGAGCTGGCGGCGCAGTTCGTCGGTGAGGTCCTGCACCCGGGCGAGGTTGGCCCGCATCGCGTCCAGCTTCCGCAGCGCCTTCTCCTTGCGCTTGCGGTGCTTGAGGACGCCCGCCGCCTCTTCGATGAAGGCCCGCCGCCCCATGGGATCGGCGTGCAGGACCGAGTCGAGCTGGCCCTGGCCGACGATGACGTGCATCTCGCGCCCGATGCCGGAGTCGGAGAGCAGTTCCTGGATGTCGAGCAGCCGGCAGGTGTCGCCGTTGATCTGGTACTCGCTGCCGCCGTTGCGGAACATGATCCGCGTGATGGTGACCTCGGCGTACTCGATGGGCAGGGCCCCGTCGGAGTTGTCGATCGTCAGGGAGACCTCGGCCCGCCCCAGCGGCGGCCGACCGGTCGTCCCGGCGAAGATGACGTCCTCCATCTTGCCGCCGCGCAGGGACTTGGCGCCCTGCTCACCCATGACCCAGGAGAGCGCGTCCACGACGTTGGACTTGCCGGAGCCGTTGGGACCCACGACGCACGTGATGCCGGGCTCGAACCGCAGGGTGGTGGCCGAGGCGAACGACTTGAAACCGCGCAGGGTCATGGCCTTGAGGTGCACGCCCCCGGACTCTACCTTTCGGTCGCGGTTTCACCCATGAAGGTGCAGGGCAGATCAGACGTTGAAGGAAACACATCAAGAACAGCGGGGGGCGAAGGACGGGGCAGGGGCGGAAGCGGAAAAGAAAGAAGGGACGCCGAGGGCGTCCCTTGCATATCTTGCTGCGCGATGCCCTGGCGGACGCCGTGCTCAGGTGAGCGCGGGCTCCGCCCGAGGTACGTCGATGTCCATACCTTCGAGCAGCGACTCTCCGGGGTGCTGAGCGACGGCGGCGTTGAGCGCGTCATTCTCGGACTGGATCCGTACAAGCTCGGATTCGAGGTCCTGGACGCGCTGCTGAAGCCGTCGCATCTCGGCGAGGAGTCGCGGGTCGGAACCGCCGACGTAACCGAGAAGCGCCTTTGCCATGATGGATGGTCCTCCACACTGAGTGACCGACCGAAGCGGTGTGGGTCGTGAGGGATTCGCACCCGCGGTGCTCGGCAGTCCTGGTTCTACTGCTTGCCGTGCTGCGGTTCTTGACTGCCGAACAGCTGAGGTGCGCGGGGCTTCCAGAGTCTCACCAAAAAGTTTGACGGTCAACACGATCACACCCCGTATCGACGGGCGGCCCGGGGGCATACGGCCGCTGAAGAGTGCGGCGTGCCTGACCTGCGGGGCCCTGGGGGCGTGACGATCATCTTTCCTGGCGCAGCCTGGCAGAGCAAGCCCTTCTCGGCAATCACCTGGGGTTTTTGCCGGCGGCCGGCCCTTCCGGGAGCGGCGGGAGGCCGCCGGAGCGGGCTCGGCAGGACATCCGTCAGCGGATGGCGAAGTCCGGGTAGCCACCGCGGGGCGTGTCCCAGATCTCAGTGACTCCGTCGACGCGGCCGGGTGTGTCGTCGGAGCGAAGCCACTCCAGCAAACGGTGGCAATTCTCACGTGGTCCTTCGGCCACGACCTGCACCCTGCCGTCGTCCAGATTGAGGGCGAAGCCGGTGAGTCCGCCGATCTCCAGAGCGTTTGCCCTGGTGAACCATCGGAAGCCCACTCCCTGTACTCGGCCGCGTACCCAGGCGGTCAGCCGTGCGGTGTCGTTCATGGCTGCACGGTAACCGGCCGATTGCTTCTGCATCACTTCGGCCCCGGGCCGCATGGCGTACAGTCCGGACGCAATCAGCATCACTCGTACGGGTGAGTCCGTTGACGTTCGACGTCGCGCACCAGGAGGCACAGCACATGGGTCGCCACCGACGCTCGGCCCCCGCGCCGGCCGTAACCGATCATGCGGCAGACACGGCAGGCAGGCACCGTGGCGGTGCACGCCGTAAGAAGGGCCTGCCCGTACGCACCGGACTTCTCGGGGCCTCCGCCGCCATGGCGGTCGGCGTCGTGGTCGTCACGACCGGCGTCCTGCCCGGCGGCGATGACAAGCACACCGTGGGCGCGGGCTCCGACGTCCGGACCGAGATGCGCACCGAGGTGCCGTCGCGGCTGCAGGCCCAGGGCGATGCGAGCGCGAACCCCTCCGTGAGCCCTTCCGTGAGCCCTTCCGTCTCTCCGAGCCGCAGCGCGGAGCCGTCGAAGAGCCCCTCGAAGACGGCGTCCCCGAAGCCTTCCGAGACGTCGAAGCCGGCGGAGCCGTCGAAGAAGCCCGTGTCGCCCAAGCCCTCGGCGACGCCGTCCAGGGAAACGACGAGCCCCGCGACGACCAGGAAGCCGGCCCCCGAGCCGACCCGCGAGCAGACGCGCACCCCGGAGCGCACGGTCGCACCGTCGAAGACGGCCGTCCCGGACACGTCGGCCGCCGCTTCCGCGGAGGCCGACGTGATCGACATGGTCAACAAGGAGCGCGCGAAGGTCGGCTGCAGCCCGATGAAGGCGAGCGGCACCCTGTCCGACCTGGCCCGCGCGCACAGCAAGGACATGGCGGCGCGCGGATTCTTCGACCACACCAACCCCGACGGCGAGACGCCGTGGGACCGTGCGGAGCAGGCCGGCGTGAGCAGTCTTGGCGGCGAGAACATAGCCCGCGGCCAGGCCGACGCCGAGGCGGTCATGAACTCCTGGATGAACAGCGAGGGACACCGCGCGAACATCCTGAACTGCGACTTCACGACACTGGGTGTCGGTGTGCACATGGCCGACGGCGGCCCGTGGTGGACGCAGAACTTCAGCTACTGAGATTTCCGCAGGTCAGCGACCTGTCAGCTTCCCTGGGCCGTCTCGGGGCCGTTATCGGCAACCGAGGCGGCCCGGACTGTGTCCACGGAGCAGCAGCGGGGGTGCCCAGAAGACCTGGACACCCCTTCCGATTTCGCGGCTCTGTCTGTCGTCAGTCGCAGGGGCCGCTACACGTGCCCCCTCGGGCCGCGTTCAGGATGGCCACCCCGGTCGGGGTGTCGCCGGCGTGGATGGTGCCGACCACCTCGTCGGTCTCGGTATTGATCACCGAGATCGTGTCGGACGCGGAGTTGGTCACGTAGACGCGGGCGCGGGACGGGTCCGCCGCCGCCCTGGCCGGTTCGTCGCCGACCGTGAGGGTGTCGACCACCGTGTTGGTCCCGGTGTTGATCACCGTCACCGTGTCATCGTCGAAGTTGACCACGTAGGCGCGGGCACGGGCCGGGTCCACCGCGATCCCTGTCGGGCCGGCGCCGACGGGGATGGTGGTGAGCACCGCGTTCGTGTCGGTATTGATCACCGACACCGAGTTGCCGAACTGGTTGATCACGTAGGCGCGGGCACGGCGAGGGTCCACGGCCACGTCGAACGGGCCGTCGCCGACGGGGACGGTGGTGAGCACCGTGTTCGTGTCGGTGTCGATCACCGACACCGTGTCGTCTTCTCTGTTGGCCACATAAGCGCGAGCGCGGCTCAGGTCCAATCCCACCCCGATGGGGCTTACGCCGACGGGGATGGTGGTGAGCGCCGCGTTCGTCTCGGTGTTGATCACCGACACCGAGTCGTCGCCCGCGTTCGCCACGTAGGCGCGGGCGCGGCCCGGGTCCACCTCCACGTCGAACGGGGCGTCGCCGACGGGGACGGTGGTGAGCACCGTGTTCGTGTCGGTGTCGATCACCGACACCGAGTCGCTCTCGCGATTGACCACGTAGGCGCGGGCGCGACCGGGGTCCACCTCCACGTCGATCGGGGTCTCTCCGACGGGGATGGTGGTGACCACCGTGTTCGTGAGGGTGTTGATCACCGTCACCGTGTCGGCGTCGAAGTTGGTCACATAGGCGTGGCTGACGGTCTTGGGGGGCTTGGGCTTGGCGACTGCCGTCTGCGGGGTGACGCATGCCAGCAGTGCGGCGGACACTGCTGCCAGGCCCACCAGCCACGCCCGGCGGCCGCGCCACGACTGCACCGGTCCACCCTTCGTACGCCGGGCCGGCGTGCACTCGTGACTGTCTTGGGTTACGGGCATCGGATCTCCTGAACGACTGTTGCGCGTAGGGGCCGGTACGGTCCCCCCGCTGGCAGCCGGCCGCAGTAGCATCCTCAGCGTGGTGCCGTGCCCTTCGCCAGACAGGCGTGGCGAACGGGTCTGCACCCGCGCCGATCGGTCCTGGCCTGCCCTTTCACCTGGCGGCAAAGAAGGCGACCGCCCAGGAACAGCCGCACAGAGGCCGCCGGGAGTTACCCATCACCGCCGCCGACGAGGGCACCGTCCGCCGGGTGATGGACAACGCGCAACAGCAGCCGGCCGCCAGCGGCTCCAGGGAAGCCTCCCCGGCGGACGGGGGCGCCCGTCGTCAGGAGACGGGGCGCGGTACGCGCTGGCAGCGAGGGCAGAAATAACTTGAGCGGTTCATCCACGGGCGGCGGCGCATCGCGGTGCCGCAGCGTCGGCAGGGCTCGTCCTCGCGGCCGTACGCGTCGAGGGAGCGGTCGAAGTAGCCGGACTCGCCGTTCACGTTCACATACAGGCTGTCGAAGGTGGTGCCGCCGACGGCGAGGGCCGCGGTCATCACCTCGCGCACATGGCGGAGCAGTTCGACGGAGCGGGGACGGGTGAGGGTCGCGGTGGGGCGCTCGTAGTGGAGTCTCGCGCGCCACAGGGCCTCGTCGGCGTAGATGTTGCCGACGCCGCTGATCAGGGACTGGTCGAGCAGGGCCCGTTTGACGGTGGTGCGGCGGGCCCGCAGCGCGGTGTGGAACTTCGCGTCGTCGAAGAGCGGGTCGAGCGGGTCGCGGGCGATGTGCGAGAGGACGTCGGGCAGGCCGTCCGGCGCGTTCTCGTGGAGGGACAGGCCGCCGAAGGTGCGCTGGTCGACGAAGCGCAGCTCGGTCCCCAGCGGATCCGCGAACCGGATGCGGATGCGCAGATGCTTCTCGTCGTCCGCGTCCTGGGCCTGCACGAGGAGCTGCCCGCTCATGCCCAGGTGGCCGAGGATCGAGGTGTCGGTGTCCGCGAGGGGCAGCCACAGGTACTTGCCGCGCCGGCACGCGTCGCCGACGGTCCTGCCTGTCAGCCGTGCGGCGAAGTCCTGCGCGCCGGGCAGGTGTCTGCGGATCGCGCGCGGGTGCAGCACCTGCACGTCGGCGATCGTGCGACCGCTGACCCAGCTCTGCAGACCACGGCGCACGACCTCGACCTCGGGCAGCTCGGGCACGGGCCGGGTCTCCTTCTGCGAGTCACATGGTGTTGCCCGCAGGGTACCGCCAGGCCGTGGGCCGGTGACGGGCGGGAACAGCGGTGAGGCCCCCCGCCTGTGGCGGGGGGCCTCACCGGAACTGCTGTCGTGCGACGGAGCTTGGCGGAATCAGGCCGAAGCCCGGTCCGCGGGTGCCGGCTGCTCGTCCGCCGGTGCCGGTGCGTCGGCCGGTGCCGGTTCGGAAGGGGTGTCGGCGTCCCCTTCGTCCGTGACGGCCCCGCTCTCGGCGGCGGCCTTCGCCGCTGCCAGGCGCCGGTCCGCTTCGGCACGGATCTCCCGCCACGCGGACTCCGCCGCCTGCTGCTCCGCTTCCTTCTTGCTGCGGCCGGTGCCGGTGCCGTACGAGACACCACCGACGCGGGCGGCAGCAGTGAAGGTCTTCTCGTGGTCAGGACCGGTCTCGGTGACCAGGTACTCCGGCACGCCGAGACCCTCTGCCGCGGTGAGCTCCTGGAGACTGGTCTTCCAGTCCAGGCCCGCACCGAGGTTCGAGGACTTCTCGATGAGCGGGTCGAAGAGCCGGTGAACCAGCTCGGACGCCGCATCGAGGCCCTGGTCGAGATAGACCGCGCCGATCACCGCTTCCAGGGTGTCGGCGAGGATGGATGCCTTGTCCCGGCCCCCCGTGCCCTCTTCGCCACGGCCGAGCCGGATGAAGGAGCCGAGTTCGAGGCCACGCCCGACCTCCGCCAGCGCACGCGAATTGACCACAGCGGCCCGCAGTTTGGCCAGCTGGCCTTCCGGCAGGTCGGGGTGGGTGCGGTACAGCGTGTCGGTGACCACCAGGCCGAGCACGGAGTCCCCGAGGAACTCCAGGCGCTCGTTGGTGGGCAGACCGCCGTTCTCGTACGCGTACGAACGGTGGGTCAGCGCGCGCACCAGAAGGGCGGACTCGAGCTGATACCCGAGCCGCCCTTCCAGAAGCGTGTGGGACGAGGCATTGTCCGTCTTGTTGGACTCAGACATCGCGCCTCTCACCAGCCGCTCAGACCTCGAGGACCTGGCGCTTGTTGTAGGTGCCGCAGCTCGGGCACGCGATGTGCTGCTGCTTCGGCTCCTGGCAACGCTCACACGAAACCAGGGTGGGGACCGCAGCCTTCCACTGCGACCGGCGGTGGCGCGTGTTGCTGCGCGACATCTTCCGCTTCGGAACAGCCACGGCTACTTCTCCTGCTTCTCGTCGACGCCCGCTTCGGCGCCGCCCATGTTGTCCTTCTCGCCGTCCTGAACGGTCTCGGCGAGTCCCTGCAGTGCCGCCCAACGGATGTCGACGGCGTCATGGTGGTGGTCCGGGTTCTCGTCCAGCCTGACCCCGCACTCGGGGCACAGGCCTTCACAGGTCTCCCGGCACACCGGCTGCATCGGCAGTGCGAGCACCACCGCATCACGCAGCACGGGCTCGAGGTCGAAAAGACCGTCCTCGAGGAAGAGCCTGTCCTCGTCCTCTTCGTCGTCGGCAGGCTCCGCAGTGCGACTGCGGCCCCTGTCGTCGGCGTCGGGGTACGTGAACATCTCCTGGAAGTCCGCCGCGACCTCTTGGCGCAGCGGCTCCAGACACCTTACGCACTCCCCCTCGGCGGTCGCACGGGCGGTGCCTGTGACAAGCACACCTTCCATGACGGACTCGAGGCGGAGGTCCAGCTCCACGGGCGCGTCTTCCGGCACACCGATGACATCGGCGATGCCGAGGTCCTTGGGAGCGTCCACCGTGCGGGAGAGCCGCTGGAGCGCACCCGGCCGCCGTCCCAGCTCGTGCGTGTCGAACACGAGGGGATTGCGATGGTCGAGGCGCGTGCTCAGGGGACTTCCTGCTTTCGGTTCGTGGGAGGGGCCGTCCCGGTTCGTGGGGCGAAGCGGACAGCCGGGATCGCGATCTACGCGCGACCGAAGAACCAGGGTACTTCAACAGCCGCGATAGGCCCAATCCGGGCCGCTAGCGCCCCTGCTCGTACCGGTTCAGCTGTTCCAGGTCGATCATGCTGGTGTCGAAGAGGCTGGTCTCGTCCAGTGCCGTGCCCTGCTGGGGCGGGGCCTGCGGCGGCGGGGGCGGCTGCTCCCCGTAGCCGCCGGCATGGGCGGGGGCGCCTGTGGCGTACGGGTCGGGCTGGGCGTACTGCTGGGCGTAGCCCTGGTCCTGGTAGGCGGCGTAGGGGTCGGGCTGCTGGTAGCCCGCGTACGCCTCCTGCGGCTGGTACGTGTACGGGTCGTGCTGGGCCGGGATCTGCGGCTCGGGCTGCGGCGGGTAGGCGTACGCGTCCTGCTGCTCGCGCTCGGGCACGGCTGCGGGGACGGGGTCGGCGATCTCCGCGAGGCCGGCGAGGTAGTCCGCGTCGCTGGTGTGCTGATGGCCGGCGGCGTCCTGCGCGGCCATGTGGGCGCCCAGATCGTCCGTGGCGATACGTCCGTGCAGCTTCTGCCGACCGCGGCCGACCGCGTCGAGCGTCTTGGACAGCACGGCCTCGAAGGCGCCGAGCTTGGCGTCGACGTACTGGTCGGCCCGCTGGATGAGGGTCTGCGGGTCGTTGCTGTGCTCCGGCGCGTCCTCGTCGGCGTAGCCGTGCTCGTCGAGTCCGGGTCCCCGGCCGAGGAGCTTCTCGCGGCCCCGGTCGACGGAGCCGATGGTCTTGGTGAGGACGACCTCGAAGTTGGCGAGCTTGGAGTCGACGTAGTCGTCGGCCTCGGCGCGGATCTCCTCCGCCTCGCGGCGGGCCTCGGCGAGGATGCGGTCGGCCTCGTCCTGGGACCGGCGGGCGACCTGGGTGTCGGAGATCAGCGAACCACGCTCGGCGTGGGCGGACTCGATGATCCGCTCGGCCTCCCGGCGGGCCTCCTCGACGAGCTGTTCACGGCCGCCGATGAGCTCCTGGGCCTGGGCCAGGGAGCCGGGCAGAGCCTCGCGCACCTCTTCGAGCATGGCGAGCAGCTCGGCGCGGTTGACCACGCAGGACGCCGACATGGGCATGGAGCGGGCGTTCCCGACCGCTGCGACGATCTCGTCGAGCTTCTTCTGCACGTCCACCGTGGTTCGCCACTCTCTACTGCGGGTTGGAGACGGACGGGACGACTGTACGGGCAGTCCGTCCCCGCCCGACACCGGGTGACGAGTTGTCAGCTCAGCCCTTTTCCGCGAGCCGGCGCACGAGCGCCCGGTGGACGGTGTCGGGCAGCAGGTGGGAGACGTCGCCGCCCCCGGCGGCGACTTCCTTGACCAGGCTGGAGGAGAGGAAGCTGTAGGTGGGGTTGGTGGGCACGAACAGCGTCTCCACCCCCGAGAGGCCGTTGTTCATCTGGGCCATCTGCAGCTCGTAGTCGAAGTCGCTGACCGCGCGCAGCCCTTTGACGATCGCGGGGATGTCGCGCTCCTTGCAGAAGTCGACGAGGAGACCGTGATGGGACTCCACCACGACGTTCCCGTACTCGCCGGTGACCTCGCGGATCATCGCGATCCGCTCGTCGACCGTGAAGAGTCCCTGCTTGGACTTGTTGATCATCACGGCGACGTGTACGACGTCGTACAGCTTGGAGGCGCGGGCGATGATGTCCAGATGCCCATTGGTGATGGGGTCGAATGACCCCGGACAGACTGCGCGGCGCAACTGAAGTCCCTCGCTCTCCGGTCCGGTCATGGTGCGTCTTCGCACGTAGCGGCGGCGCGACCGTACCAAAGCGTCCCCTCGCCGTAGCGACGGGCCCGCAGTGGCGTGAAGCCCTTGGGCCAGTTGAATTCTCCGCCTCTGGTGCTGCGCTCCACGGTGACGAGGGCATCGTCCGCGAGCCAGCCCTGGAGGCGGAGTGTGAGCAGAATCTCGCGAAGATCGTCGTCCGTGACGGCGTACGGCGGGTCGAGGAAGACCACGTCGTAGGGGCTCTCAGGCGCCGGACCCGTGACGATCTGTTCGGCTTTGCCGGTACGCACCTCAGCGCCGGGCAGGCCCAGCGCCCGCACGTTCTCCCGGACGACGCGGGCCGCGCGGGCGTCCGCCTCGACCAGCAGGGCGTGGGCCGCGCCGCGGGACAGCGCCTCGAGGCCCACCGCGCCCGACCCGGCGTAGAGGTCGGCGACGCGGATGCCGTCGAGGGTGCCGAGCTGCGACTCCCAGCTGGAGAACAGCCCTTCCCGGGCACGGTCGGAGGTGGGGCGGGTGCCGGTGCCTGGCGGGACGGCGAGGCGGCGTCCGCCGGCAGCACCGGCGATCACGCGGGTCATGAAGGGCCTCTCTTGAGCGGGCTCACATCCCAAGTGTCTCAGCCCCGAGTCTCTCAGCCCTTGTCGAGGTACTGCTCGCGCTCCTTGTCCAGCAGGGCGTCCAGAGCGGTGCGCAGCTCGGGCAGCCGTTCCAGGTCCGGGTCGGCGCCGACGATCGCGACGGCCTCCTCGCGGGCCGCGGCGATGACCTCCTCGTCCTCGATGACGCTGAGCATCCGCAGGGAGGAGCGCACACCGGACTGGGCCTGGCCCAGCACATCGCCCTCGCGGCGCTGCTCGAGGTCGATCCGGGAGAGCTCGAAACCGTCGAGCGTCGAGGCGACCGCGGCCAGGCGCTGACGGGCAGGGCTCGCCTCCGGCATCTCGGTGACCAGCAGGCACAGGCCCGGGGCGGAGCCGCGGCCGACCCGGCCGCGCAGCTGGTGGAGCTGGGAGACGCCGAACCGGTCCGCGTCCATGATCACCATGGCGGTGGCGTTGGGGACGTTGACGCCGACCTCGATGACGGTGGTGGCGACCAGGACGTCCACGTCGCCGGCGCCGAAGCGGCGCATCACGGCGTCCTTGTCGTCGGGCGGCATCCGCCCGTGCAGGACCTCGACGCGCAGCCCGCTCAGCGGCCCCTTGGCGAGCTGGTCGGCGACCTCGAGGACGGCGAGCGGCGGGCGCTTCTCCGCCTCGTCCTCCGCCGTCTTCTTCTTCGGCTGCTCCTCGTCGTCGCCGATGCGGGGGCACACCACGTACGCCTGGTGCCCGTTCTCGGCCTCTTCGCGGACCCGCTCCCAGGCCCGTGCCAGGAAGTGCGGCTTCTCGGCGGCGGGGACGACATGACTGGCGATCGGCGAGCGGCCGGCCGGCAGCTGGTCGAGCACGGACGTCTCGAGGTCGCCGAAGACGGTCATCGCGACCGTGCGCGGGATGGGGGTGGCGGTCATGACCAGCAGGTGCGGCGGCTGCTTCCCCTTGGAGCGCAGGGCGTCGCGCTGCTCCACGCCGAAGCGGTGCTGCTCGTCGACGACGACGAGGCCCAGGTCGTGGAACTGGACCTTGTCCTCGATGAGGGCGTGGGTGCCGATGACGATCCCGGCCTCGCCGGTCACCAGGTCGAGCAGCGCGTGCCGGCGGGCGGCTGCGCCCATGGAACCGGTCAGCAGCACGACCTTGGTGCCCTGCTCCGCGCCTCCGAGCATGCCGCCCTCGGCCAGCTCGCCCATCATCTCGGTGATCGAGCGGTGGTGCTGCTGGGCGAGGACCTCGGTGGGGGCCAGCATCGCGGCCTGGCCGCCCGCGTCGACGACGGCGAGCATGGCGCGCAGCGCGACCATCGTGTTGTGCGTGACGGTGAAATGGTCGGTGACATACGCGTGACTCGGGTGGGCGACGCTGATGCACTGGACGGGCTTCCTGCCGACGTACTCCACCGCGCGAATTCCGCGGCGGAAGGTGTGGTACTTCGGCCGGGTGCACAGACGGTCCACTTTGCGTGACAGCCGGAACGGCGTGTATTCCTCGGGGAGAGCCACGGAAACGTTGAATGCGTTCCTCGTCGGCAGGACCCGGGCTCTTCCTCCCAATGATCGCACCAGCCACGCCACGCCGTCGGCCAGCCGCCGCGACGCCGAGCAAAAGGAAACGCTCATACCATCGGCGTCGAGGGTGCCATCCGTGTCCATGAGTCCTTGCAGGATCGCCAGTCGGTTCTTGATCGAGGCATTCTTGTAAGGCTCCGGAACGAACTTCTCGTGCGAGGTAGCACCCCACAACCCCATCTCACGCAGCGACTCAATGACAGGGTTCCGGCGGTTTCCGCCCCTCGGCGCGGTCATGCGAAGTGTGAAGTCGCAGCGCGACCCTGGCACGGGCACCAATTGACACTCGGGGGCTATGGCAGCCCGCACTGCTTCGAGGATCTCCTCGTCGACACTGGAGACACGGAGATTGTGACGGAATGATCCGTCTCCCAGGAGAACACCGAGCAGGTAGGGGTCGACCAAAAGATCCACACCGCTGTCGAGGTCGACCGGGACAGCAGCGGGCAGATACCACTTCGACGAACCGTCGGCCTTGAACGTATCTCGCCTGATCTCCCTTGTGGTCATGGTCTTGGGCTGCTGGCCGCGGTACCAGCCGCAGCTCGTACCGACGATCCACAAATGCTCGTCATCGCACTCGACGGAACTTCCGTCCGAGAGCACAAGGCGCCAGACGTCACGTTCTCCTTGAGGAAAGACGCCATCCACGACAGCGACCTCCCCGGACGGAACGACCACATCGTCGCCGCGGGCGATATCGCCCATCCGGCGATAACCACTCGGCGTCAACACGAGGGAATCGAGCGGCTGTGCTTTGCCCGAGCCCACTTCTCCCTGGAGGAGGCGGTGCATGGGGTGCTCGGTCGCGAGGTCGTCGAAGATCTCCTTGCTGACCGACTGCTGGCCTTCGGTGAGGGTGAAGGGCAGCTTGGCGTCGAAGGCGTCGAGGAGCCCGCCGGGCACGGGGCGGCGGACCACCGCGGGGAGCTGGGTGTCGGCGTACCGCCTGCGGGCGAGGGCGACCTGGAGGACGAACGCCTCGTCCCACTTCAGCCGCTCCCTGGCCGCCTCGATGTCCGCCTTGGTACGGGGGCGGTGGATCATGCGCAGGGCGTCGGGAAGGGTCGCCATGCCCCGCCCTTCGCGCAGCGCGGGCGGCAGCGGGTCCACCGCCTCCGCGGCCCGGTCCAGCACCGCGTCGATCGCCTTGGAGATCTTCCAGGACTCCAGCTGCTTGCAGGCCGGGTAGATCGGGATGAGCTGATTGGCGAAGGCGTCCACGGCGTCGGCCGCGCTCGCGCCGCCGCTCAGCGGTTCGTACGCGGGGTGGGACAGCTGGAGCTTGCGGTTGAAGACGGACACCTTGCCGGCGAACATCGCCCGGGTGCCCGGCAGCAGGTCCTTGTGCGGTTTGTGGACGCCCTTGCCGAAGAAGACCAGCTGGAGCCGGCCGCTGCCGTCCGTGATGGTCACCTCGAGGCGCCTGCCGCGGCCCTGGTTGAACGTGTGGATCCGCGCGTCGGCGACCTGGGCGACCACGGTGACGTGCTCGTCCAGCGGCAGCTCGGCGAGGGACGTCAGCTCACCGCGCTCCGCGTACCGCCGCGGGTAGTGGTGCAGCAGGTCACCGAGGGTGTGCAGATCGAGATGCTCGGCCATCACCTTGGCGGTGGCGGCGCCGAGCGTCTTCTTGAGGGGTTCGTCGAGCGCGGACACGCGATCCATTGCACACCACTCCACCGACAGTCGTCGCACACCTGTTGATAACTCCTGGTCAACGCGGCGCCGCGAGCCCTACGATGGCCCCTCTTCCGCCCCCTTCGCGATCACCGCCGTACGGGATCGCCCGACCCGCGCCGTCGCCCGACCCCCCACCGGCGCAGCGACGATGACATCTGAGACGACACCGTCCGGCGGTACGACGACACCGCACACCTTCCAGGTCGATCTGCGCGGCCTGGTGGACCTTCTCTCCCACCACCTCTATTCCAGCCCGCGGGTCTATCTGCGCGAACTCCTCCAGAACGCCGTGGACGCGATCACCGCCAGGCGTGCCGAGGACCCCGGGGCGCCCGCGCGGGTGCGGCTGTACGCCACCGGCGGCGGCCTGCGCGTCGAGGACTCGGGCATCGGTCTGACCGAGACGGACCTGCACAGTCTGCTCGCGACGATCGGCCGCAGTTCCAAGCGCGAGGGGCTCGAGTCCGCACGGGCCGGGTTCCTCGGTCAGTTCGGCATCGGGCTGCTCGCCTGTTTCGTCGTGGCGGCCGAGATCCGGGTGGTGAGCCGCAGCGCCCGTACGCCGGGGGCGCCGCCCGTGGAGTGGTCGGCCCGCGACGACGGGTCGTACACGGTGCGGACCCTGCCCGACAGTGCCCGGCCGGAGCCCGGCACGACGGTGTACCTCGCCCCCCGGCCCGGTACCGCCGACTGGCTCACCGAGGAGCGGGTGACCGCTCTGGCCCGGGACTTCGGCTCGCTGCTGCCCTACGACGTCCGGGTGGGCGACACCCCGGTGAGCGAACTGCCGGCGCCTTGGGACCGCGCGTACCCGGGTCCGGCGGCGCGGCGGGTGGCTTTGGCGCGCCACTGCCACGACGTGTTCGGCTTCACCCCGCTCGACTCGGTGGACCTCTCGCTGCCGGTCGCCGGTGTCCGGGGGGTCGCGTACGTGCTGCCGTCCGCCGTCAGCCCCGCGCAGCGTTCCGGGCACCGGGTGCACCTGAAGGGCATGCTGCTCACCGACCGGGCCGACGAACTCCTGCCGGACTGGGCCTTCTTCGTGCGGTGCGTCGTCGACACCGACAGCCTGCGCCCGACGGCTTCCCGCGAGTCGCTGTACGCGGACGAGACGCTCGCCGCCGTACGCGAGGCGCTCGGCGACCGTATCCGGGAGTGGCTGACGGGGCTCGCCGCCGGGGACCCGGAGCGGCTGGCGCAGTTCCTCTCCGTCCACCACCTGGGCGTGAAGTCGCTGGCCCGGCACGACAGCGACATGCTGCGGACGATGCTGCCGTGGCTGCCGTTCGAGACGACGGACGGCCGGTTGTCGCTGGAGGAGTTCGCCCAGCGGCACCCCGTGGTGCACTTCGCCCGGACGGTCGAGGAGTACCGGCAGGTCGCGCCGATCGCCTCTGCGCAGGGCATCGGCCTGATCAACGGCGGCTACACCTACGACAGCGAACTGGTCGAGCGCCTGCCCGAGGTCCGGCCCGGCACGGTCGTCGCCGAACTCGACGCCGACACGGTCACCGCGCACCTCGACGCGGTCGATCCCGGGGAGGAGCTGGCCCTCGCCGGCTTCCTGGCCGCCGCGCGGACCAGGCTGGAGCCGCTGGGCTGCGACGTCGTGCTGCGCGCCTTCCACCCGCTGACCGTGCCGGCGCTCCATCTCGACGACCGGGCCGCACGGCACGAACAGGCACGCGCCGAGGAGGAGGCCCAGGCGGACGACCTGTGGGCCGGGATCCTCGGGTCGCTGCGCGGCAGCGCTCCCCGCGCACGGCTCGTGCTCAACCACCTCAACCCGCTGATCCGCAGGATCGGTTCCCTGGACGGGGAACTGGCGGGGACGGCGACCGAAGCGCTGTACGGGCAGGCTCTGCTGATGGCGCAGCGACCGCTGCGGCCGGCCGACTCCGCGCTCCTCAACCGCGCGTTCATGGGCCTGCTGGAGTGGGCCACCCACGACCAGGAGAACGGACGATGAGCCTCGACACCCCCATGGACGCCGAAGCGCTCCGCCAGGCGCTGTGCGACAACGACCGTGAGCCGGAGGGGCCCGCGCGCAACGCCCGCGCGGAGCGGCTGTTCGCCCAGATCGAGCAACTCGGCGACACGTCACTCGTCATCGACGGCCTCGACCATCTGATGCAGGTCTACAACTACAGCTCGGAGGCGGACAAGATGTTCGTCCCCTTCGCACGGCTGCTGCGGATGTGGGACGACCGGCCCGAGGACTTCGACCGCCGGCAGGTCCACTCCCTGTTCTGGATGTTCAAGTGGGTCTCCAGCGGCATGGTCGACCAGCCGCACATCCCGCTCGCCTCCATCGAGAAGTGGCAGGCGGAGATGGAGCACCGCTACCGGCTGGCGGGCCACTCGGAGCGCGCGGTGCGGCAGGGTGAGATGCGGATCGCCCGGCACGTCGGCGACCTGGAACGCGCCCAGCGGGCGTACGACGCCTGGCAGGCCGCCGACCGGGACGACAAGAGCGACTGCCACGCCTGCGAGTTGCGGACACAGGGCTCGTGGCAGGCGCAGCGCGACGACGACGAGGGTGCGCTCGTCACCTGGCGGCCGGTGCTGGACGGCGAGTTCACCTGTGCGCACGAGCCGCACGCCGTGCTCGCCGCCTCGCTGCTCCCTCTGCTGCGGCTGGGGCGCGCGGAGGAGGCCCGCGCCAATCATCTGCGCGGCTACCGGCTGGCGCGCTCCAAGGAGAGCATGCGCAGCGCCGTCGCCCGGCATGTCGAGTTCTGCGCGCTGACCGGCAACGAGGCGCGCGGCCTGGAGATCCTGGCCGAGCGTCCCTCGTACTTCACGGACACCGGGGAGCCGAGCAGTCTGCTCAGCTACCTGGAGGTCACCGCGCTGCTCACCGACCGGCTCACGGCGCTGGGACACGGCGACATGAGCCTGACCGGTCCCGGCGGCCGGGCCTGGACCGTCCGTGAACTCGCCGTTCACGCGCGTGCGGAGGCGCGTGCCATCGCCGCCCGTTTCGACGCGCGCAACGGCAACACGTACTTCAGCGAGCAGAGCGCTGAGCGCATGGACCGTACGCCGCTTCTGGACCGGCTGCCGCTCGGTGTCCGTTCGGTACGGCCGGTGCCCGCACCGCGCGAGGCGCCGGCCGCGGCGGCCGGTACGGCCCGTTCCGGTTCCGGTTCCGGTTCCGGTTCCGGTGAGGATCTGGCGGGCCTGCTGGCCGAGGCGCGCCGGCTCTCCGAGGCCCAGCATCCCCACGCGACGGACGCATGGGCCGCCGTCGCCGAGGCGGCCGGCCGTGAAGGCACCGAACTCCCCGTTCTCGAGCGGGCGGAGATCGACGAGCACCGCGCGATGGCACCCGCGACACCGCCGGCCGAGGCGATCGGGCTGTTCACCTCCGCGGCCGGGCTGTACGAGTCGGCCGGCGAGCCCGCTCGCGCGGCCACCGCACTGGCCCGTGCCGCGTACTGCGTCAGCCTCGACGGGCGGCCCGCGGAGGCGCTGGAAGCCGTGCAGGAGCCCTGCGACCGGGCGCTGGCCCTGCACGCGGAGGGCCGGTCCACCGCGCGGCTGACGGGCCGGGCGCTGCTCTGCCGGGCGCGGATACTCAACGACATGATCGGCGGCATGCAGGTCCAGGAAGCCGTGGAGGCGGCCGTCGCATCCCTGGAGGAGGCGGTGCACGCGCTCCTCGGCTTCGCGGAGCCGGAGCAGGCGGAGCCCGGGGTCGGCGTCGTCATCGGCGAGGCGCTCGGCTACCTCGGCGACATCACCGCGTTCCGCGGCGACGCGCCCGGGGCGGCCGAGCTGTACACGCGCGCCGCCGACGCCTACATCCGGGCGGGCCGGCCCTGGTTCGCCGTGGAGCCGGAGAGCCAACTGGCAGGGGTCAGCAGGCACCTCGGTGACCTGGAGACCGCGGAGCGGGCCTCCCGGTCGGCGCTGGAGCACGCGGCCCCCTTCGCCGGACCTGGCGGGCGGGCCCGCCTGCACCTCCAGCTCGTCGAGACGCTCGCCGACACCGGCAAGCTCGACGAGGCGGCCGATCACGCGCTCGAAGCGGCGCACTGGGCCGACGAGGCGGGCGAAGGCGCGGGCAACAGCGCGTACGCACGACACCGCCTCGGCGGGTTCCTGCTCCAGCTGGGCCGGGCCGCCGAGGCGGCGGCCGTGCTGGAGTCCGTACTGCCCGACCTGAGTGCGCAGGACCACGGCGACGGCATGATCGTGCAGACCCTGTGGTGGCTGGGCGACTGCTGCACGGCACTGGGCGAGCCCCGGGAAGCCGCCGAGCACTGGCTGAAGGCGGCGGACATCGCACGCGGCTGGCCGGAACAACGGGACCACGCGATGCTCGCGAACCTGGCCGGGCAGGCCCTGTTCCGTGCGCAGCTGAACCCGCAGGCGGAACTGGCCTACCAGCGTGCGGGCGACCTGTGGCGGGACCTCGGCGACGTGCACGCGCTCGTGCGCACGCTGCGGGTCCGGGCATGGATCGCCGTACGGGAGGGGCAGGCGGGCATCGACGCGGCGCGTGAGCTGATGACCGCGGCGGCGACGGAGTGCGAGTCGGCGCTCGCCGCGTCGGCGGACGCGGACGCGGGCGCCTGTGCCGCGCTGCGTGCCGAACTGGCGGACACCTACCGCCAGACCGGCGACCTGATCGCGAGCTCCTGCGACGGCGAACCCGGAGACGACGACACGGACGGCTCGGCCCGGGTCGCGTACGAGGAGGCGGTCGCTCTCGTCCTGCGGGCGGTGACGGTCTTCGAGGAGGCGGGCGAGCAGTTCACCGACCTGCGTACGGGCGCGCAGCTGATGGCGTCCTGGCTGCACGCCTCGCTCGGTGACGCCGCCGCGGCGGTGGCGCTTGCGCGGGAGGTCCTGGCGACGTACGAGGGCTCCGGGGACGGCCCGGCCGACGAGACCGCGGAGTCGCGCTGCGCGGAGGCGCGGGCGGTGCTGACGGAGGTTGCCGGGGGGTGAGGGGGTGTGGCGGGGGCGGGTCCGCTGCGCGGGGCGTTTCCCCTACCCTCCCCCTACGGCCTGGCGGCCGTGGGAGGACTCCCACGTCCCGAACCGGACTCTGCCCGGACCCGCCACCGCGCTCCGCGCTGTGTTTCGGGGGCTCCTCCCCCTACGCCTGGCGGCGTGGGGGGGACCCCCACCGGATCCCCGCGCCTCGAACTCCCTCTACGGCCTGGCGGCCGTGGGAGGTGCCCCCAGCGAGGCTGACGAAGTCGGCCCGCCCGGCGATCGAGGGCACCGCGCGAAGCGCGGTACGGGGTCCGGGGCGTGCCCCGCCACGCGGCACGCCCCGCGCAGCGGCGACGCCCCTACTCCACCCCGATCAACAACGGCGTCGCCCGGTCCCCGCCGCCCTCGTACGTGACCGTGTCCACCGCCAAGTAGCCCTCGCGGACATGGGACTCCAGCCTGTCGGACAGTCCCTCCGGCGCCGTGCCGCCCAGGACCAGCGTGACCAGTTCGCCGCCGGAGGAGAGCATGCGGTCCAGCAGGGTCAGCGCCGTCTCGGTGAGGTCCTCGCCGATCACGGCGACGTCGCCGTCGATCAGGCCCAGTACGTCGCCGGCCTGGCACACGCCCACCGATGTCCACGACCGGTGTTCCGCCACGGCAAGTTCGGCGTAGCGCGTCGCCCCGGCCGCGGCCGTCATCGCGACGACGTCCTCGTCGAAGCGGCGGTCCGGTGCGTGGACGGCGAGGGCCGCGATGCCCTGGACCGCGGAGCGGGTCGGGATCAGGGCGACACGGACGCCGGCCGTGCGGGCCTGTTCCGCTGCCGCGGCGGCCGTGTGGCGCAGGGACGTGTCGTTCGGGAGGAGGACGACCTCGCGGGCGTGTGCCCGGCGGATCGCCTCGACGAGTTCGCCGCTGGCCGGCGGCTCCCCCGGCCGGGCCAGGACGGTGGTCGCGCCGGCCTGGCGGTACAGGTCCGCCAGCCCTTCTCCCTGCACCACCGCGACGACCGCCCGCTGGGCCTGCTCCCGCGGGGCGGGATCGGCCGCGGTGTCGAAGTGCGTGATGCGGATCCGGTAGGGCCGGCCCGCCTCGACACCGGCTTCCACGGCCGCGCCGGCGTCGTCCACGTGGACGTGGACGTTCCACAGGCCGTCGCCGCCGACGACGACGAGGGAGTCGCCGAGCCCGTCGAGCCGTGCCCGCAGGCGGGCGACGGACTCGTCGTCCGCCTCGAGGAGGTAGATCACTTCGAAGGCGGGGCCGCTGTCCGAGCACGGCTCGGCGGTCCGGTTCTGCCGGGCGGGGCGGGCATGAGCGGGCGAGGTGGCCGGCGGGGCCTCGCCGGAGACCGCCTGCACCAGTGCTCCGAGGACCGTCAGCAGTCCCTGGCCGCCGGCGTCCACGACGCCCGCACGTTCCAGCACGGCGAGCTGGCCGGGTGTGGCGGCCAGCGCCGCCCGCGCGCCCGCGTAGGCGGCTCTCAGGGCGTCGGTGGGGGCGTTCTCCGCGGCGTCCGCCGCGGCCGCGGCGACGCTGAGGATCGTTCCTTCGACGGGGTGCGCCACCGCCTCACGCGCCAGTTCCGAGGCGCGCCGCAGCGCCCCGGCCAGGTGATCTCCGTCACCGAGCCGTTCGGCCATGCCGCGCAGCAGCTGGGCGAGGATCGTGCCCGAGTTGCCTCGGGCGCCGATGAGGGCGCCGTGGGCCATGGCCCGGATCACGTCGGCGAGGGCGGGTGAGGTGTGTCCTGTCTCGTGAGCGGCGAACACGGCCTCCACGGCCTGTGCGGCGGACTCCACCGTCAGGTAGAGGTTCGTGCCGGTGTCCCCGTCGGCGACGGGGTACACGTTGATCGCGTCGATGTCCTCACGCTCCCGGCCCAGGGACTCCAGCGCCAGGGAGCACCAGTCGCGTACGGCCGAGGCGTCGAGACTCTGCGGCACCTGGTGATCCTCCTTGAGCGGCCGGGCAGATCCTGGTGGCCGGCGGGGCCTCGGGCTGCGGGTCGTCCCGCAGCGTAGACCCCGGCCGCCGCCGGTGAGCAGGGCGGGGGGCGGCGGCAGCATGCTAGTTTCGTCTCTCGGAAGCAGTGGATGTATGCTGCTCCAGTTGCCCGATGAGAGTCGGGCCATTCCCCCGGCAAGCCACTTCAGATCTACTGATTCCGGCGCGCCGGATTCACCGTAAGTGCATCTGAAGTCTTTGGAGTGACCCGTGGCTGCCAACTGCGACGTCTGCGGCAAGGGGCCGGGCTTCGGCAACAACATTTCGCACTCGCACCGCCGTACGTCCCGTCGCTGGAACCCGAACATCCAGCGTGTGCGTGCAGTGGTCGGTCGGACGCCGAAGCGGCTCAACGTCTGCACCTCGTGCATCAAGGCCGGCAAGGTCTCGCGCTAAGTGATGCTCCCCGCGTCAGCGGGGATGATCCCGCCGACGTCTCGTCGTAGCGCAGCCCTCCGGTTGCCTTGAAAAGCCGGTCCACCTCGGTGGACCGGCTTTTTGCCGTGCTCCGCGACGGGCCGGGGCCCTCTCCGGGCGGGTTCCGGCGGGCGGCGGGCGCTCTAGCGGAAGCGCCAGCCGTGATCCACCGGACCGATTCCCCCGCCCAGCGCGAAGCCCGCCGCGATCGCCCCCGTCACGTACTCCTTGGCCGCGTGGACGGCCTCCGGGACGGTCATGCCCTGTGCCAGCCCCGAGGCCACCGCGGACGCGAGCGTGCAGCCCGTGCCGTGGGTGTGGCGGTTGTCGTGGCGGGGCGCGCGCAGCCAGTGCTCCTCGTCGCCGTCCGTGAGCAGGTCCACGGCGTCGCCGGCCAGATGACCGCCCTTGATCAGCGCCCAGCGGGGCCCGAATCCGAGTACGGCCTCCGCGGCCCTGCGCATGCCGGCCTCGTCGCGGACCTCGATGCCGGTCAGCTGGGCCACCTCGTCAAGGTTGGGCGTGGCCACGGTCGCGGCCGGCAGCAGCTTCGTCCGCACCGAGTCGAGCGCGGAGGCGGCCAGCAGCGGGTCACCGTGCTTGGAGACGCCCACCGGGTCGACGACCACGGGCGCGTCCGTGCCGGTGAGCAGCTCCGCCACGGTCTCGACCAGTTCGGCGGAGGACAGCATCCCGGTCTTCACGGCCTGTACGCCGATGTCGTCGACGACGCTCCGGTACTGGGCGCGCACCGCCTCGACGGGCAGCTCCCACGTGCCCTGGACGCCCAGCGAGTTCTGGGCGGTGATCGCGGTCAGCACGCTCATGCCGTGCACACCGAGGGCCAGCATCGTCTTGAGGTCGGCCTGGATGCCCGCACCGCCGCCGGAGTCGGATCCGGCGACGGTGAGCACGCGAGGGGGTATGTCCATACCCGGAAATCTACTTGCCGTCCTCGATGCCCCCGAAGTGGTCCCAGCCGCCCTTGCTCGTCCACGGCGCCCCGTCGACGGTCACCTGGGGCAGCGCCGACGGGTTGAGCACCTCGCCGATGACCTTCCAGCGGGCGGGGAGCTTCACGTCGGGCGGGAAGGTGGCGACGATCGCGTGGTCCTCTCCCCCGGTCAGCACCCACTGCAGCGGGTCGACTCCGACGGCCTGGCCGATGTCGCTCATCTGGGTGGGGATGTCGATGAGTCCCGACCGCAGATCGATCCGGACCTTGCTCGCCTCGGCGATGTGCCCCAGGTCGGCGACGAGCCCGTCGCTGATGTCGCACATCGCGGTGGCGCCGAGCCCGGCGGCCGCGGGACCCGCGTGGTACGGCGGCTCCGGTCTGCGGTGCGCCTCGACGAAGGCCCGCGGGGAACGGAAACCGCGCGACAGGACGGCGTGCCCGGCCGCGGACCAGCCCAACCAGCCGGTGTAGGCGACGACATCGCCGGACTGCGCGCCCGCGCGGGTCACCGGTTCGTGGTTGCGCAGATCGCCCAGAGCCGTGATCGCGATGGTGATGGTCTCGCCGCGGACGACATCGCCGCCGACGACGGCCGCGCCGGCGACCTGGCACTCGTCGCGGATGCCGTCCATGAGCTCGGTGGCCCAGGTGACGGGAAGTTCGGCCGGGACGACGAGCCCGAGGAGCAGTGCGGTCGGCACGGCGCCCATCGCGGCGATGTCGGCCAGGTTCTGCGCGGCCGCCTTGCGTCCCACGTCGTACGCGGTGGACCAGTCGCGGCGGAAGTGCCGCCCCTCCAGCAGGATGTCCGTGCTGGCCACGACCCGTCGGTCGGGTGCGGCCACGACCGCGGCGTCGTCGCCCGGTCCGAGCCGTACCGCGGGGGTGGTGGTGAGCTTGGCGGTGAGTTCCTTGATGAGACCGAACTCCCCCAACTCGCCCACAGTTCCCTTCACCGAGTCACCTCTCCTTGTCGTGGACGCCGCGCGTGATTGCTGCGGTCGCGAGCCGCCACTGCTGTCGGTACCGTCAAGAGATACGTCAACTTCTGTTCGCCGTACGCCACGCTGCGGGCGCCGTCCGCCGCGAGGGTCTCCCCGTGGCCCGCGACGACGCGATACCGTGGCGACCCCTCTCCCTGGGATCTCCCCACCGACGGTAGGGGACATGATCCTCGTGCCGCCCTGGAGGCTCCGTGGTACAGGCGTACATCCTCATTCAGACCGAGGTGGGCAAGGCGTCGACCGTCGCCGAGACCATCGGAAAGATTCCCGGTGTGATCCAGGCCGAGGATGTGACCGGCCCGTACGACGTGATCGTGCGCGCGCAGGCCGACACCGTCGACGACCTGGGTCGCATGGTGGTCGCCAAGGTCCAGCAAGTGGACGGCATCACCCGCACCCTGACCTGCCCGGTCGTGCACATCTAGCCCCCGTCTACCCTTGGCCGGTGACGTCTTTCGGCCGCCGGTCCCTGATCCTGTCCGCAGCCGCCGTGCTGGTGGCCGCCGCGGGCTGCTCCTCCACGGACGCGTCGGCGTCGATCACGGTTCCCAGCCCCCCGGCCGAGGAAGCGGCCCTGTGCCGTGCGCTGGACGGGGAGCTGCCGGACTCGGTCGACGGGCACGACCGCGACGACCCCGAGCCGTCGTCCGAACTCACCGCCGGCTGGGGCGATGCCGCGATCGTACTGCGCTGCGGTGTCGCCCGGCCGGTGGGGATGAGCGATCCGCAGGGACAGGGCGTCGAGGTGGACGGCGTCAACTGGCTGCTGGAGGAGCGGGACGACGGTCCCCGTTTCACCACCACGTACCGCGAGACGTATGTGGAGGTCACACTCGGCAGCCGGTACATGCACGACATCGGCCCGCTCACAGACCTGGCCGGGCCCGTCAAGAAGACGGTCCCGGCCACGCTTTGACCTGCGGTCCTACCGAAGCCCCGTCGAGCGGGTCAGGGCGGCCTGGATCAGCCGGTCCACCAGCTCGGTGTAGGCGACGCCGCTCTCCTGCCACATCCGCGGGTACATGGAGATCGGTGTGAAGCCCGGCATGGTGTTGATCTCGTTGATGACGAACTCGCCGTCCTCCGTGAGGAAGAAGTCCGCGCGGACCAGGCCCTCGCACGACGCCGCGTCGAACGCCGCGACCGCCAGCCGCTGCACCTCGGCGGTCTGCTCGTCGGTGAGCGGGGCGGGGACCAGACCGGCCGCCGAGTCGATGTACTTGGCCTCGAAGTCGTAGAAGTCGTGGGCCGTCACCGGCGGGATCTCGGCCGGGACGCTGGCGCGCGGGCCGTCCTCGAACTCGAGCACGCCGCACTCGATCTCACGGCCGCGCAGCAGCGACTCCACGAGGATCTTGGGGTCGTGGCGCTGCGCCTCTGCGATCGCGTCGTCCAGCCCCGCGAGCCCGTCGACCTTGGTGATGCCCATGGAGGAGCCGCCACGGGCGGGCTTGATGAACAGCGGCCAGCCGTGCTCGCCCGCGAAGTCCACGATCTTCTTACGGGCGGCCGCCGGGTCGTTCGCCCACTCGCGCGGCCGGATCACCTCGTACGGACCGACGGGCAGGCCGAAGGAGACGAAGACCCGCTTCATGTACTCCTTGTCCTGGCCGACGGCCGAGGCGAGCACGCCCGAGCCGACGTACGGGACGCCGGAGAGCTCGAGCAGGCCCTGGAGGGTCCCGTCCTCGCCGTACGGGCCGTGCAGCATCGGGAAGACGACGTCCACCTCGCCGAGCACCTTGGGCACGGAGCCGGGCTCGCTGTAGACGACCTCACGGCTGCCGGGGTCGACGGAGAGCACCACGCCGCCCTCGTCGGACTCGGCGAGCTCCTCGACGTTCGGCGTCCTGCGGTCGGTGATCGCCATCCGGTCGGGCTCGTCGGCGGTGAGCGCCCACCGGCCGTCGGCCGTGATGCCGATCGGCAGGACGTCGTACTTGGTGCGGTCGATGGCCCGCAGCACCGCGCCCGCGGTGACCACGGAGATCCCGTGTTCGGAGCTGCGGCCGCCGAAGACGACGGCTACGCGCGGCTTGCGGAGCTGCTGCTCGGGGCTCTGGGGGAGGTTCTCGGTGCTCATATCGCGATGAGACTACCCGCTGGTTCGAACGACGTCAGCGTCGCTCGGGCTTGGCGGCGCGGGACATCAACTCCTTGAGAGCAACGACCGGCGGCTTCCCCTCGTGGACGATGCCGACGACCGTTTCCGTGATCGGCATGTCCACTCCGTGCCGGCGGGCCAGGTCCAGCACCGACTCGCAGGACTTGACGCCCTCCGCGGTCTGCTTGGTGACCGCGATGGTCTCCTGGAGCGTCATCCCGCGGCCCAGGTTGGTGCCGAAGGTGTGGTTGCGGGACAGCGGCGACGAGCAGGTAGCCACCAGGTCGCCGAGACCCGCGAGCCCGGAGAACGTCAGCGGGTCGGCGCCCATGGCGAGGCCCAGCCGTGTGGTCTCCGCGAGACCGCGGGTGATCAGGGAACCCTTGGCGTTGTCGCCGAGCCCCATGCCGTCGGCGATGCCGACGGCGAGGCCGATGACGTTCTTGACCGCGCCTCCCAGTTCGCAGCCCACCACGTCGGTGTTGGTGTAAGGGCGGAAGTAGGGGGTGTGGCAGGCCGCCTGCAGACGTTGCGCGACGGCCTCGTCACGGCAGGCGACCACGGCGGCGGCGGGCCGGCGCTGGGCGATCTCCTTGGCGAGGTTGGGGCCGGTGACCACGGCGACGCGGTCGGCCGGTACGTGCGCGACCTCCTCGACGACCTCGCTCATCCGCTTGGCGGTGCCGAGTTCGACGCCCTTCATCAGGGAGACGAGCACGGTGTCGGCGGGCAGTTTCGGCACCCACGCGGCGAGATTGCCGCGCAGGGTCTGGGACGGGACGGCGAGGACGGTGAAGTCGGCCTCGTGCAGCGCCTCCGCCGGGTCCGTGGTGGCCCGCAGTTTCTCCGGGAGCTCGATCCCCGGCAGATAGTCGGGGTTGGTGCGGGTGGTGTTGACGGCGTCGACGAGGTTCGCGCGGCGTCCCCACAGGGTCACCTCGCAGCCGGCGTCCGCCAGCACCATGCCGAACGCCGTGCCCCACGAGCCCGTTCCGAAGACGGCGGCCTTGACCGGCTTTGTCACTTCGCTTCCTCCCCGGCGGCCTTGCGGCGCTGCTCCGCGCGGACTTCGCGCAGATCGAACGGCTTCTCCGGCGCCTTCTCGCCGCGCAGCTCCTCGAGCTGCTCCGTGACCGCGGCCATGATGGCCTCGGTCGCGGCCTTCAGGACTTCCGGTGTGGGATCCAGGTCGTAGAAGCGCGAGAGGTCGACCGGCGGGCCGGCCTGCACCTGGAGCGTCTTGCGCGGGAAGAGCCGGACCTTGTTCTCCTTGGCGTACGGCGGCATCGCCAAGTTGGCGCCCCACTGGGCGACCGGGATGACCGGCGCCTTCGTCTGCAGGGCGGCCCGCGCCACACCCGTCTTGGCGGTCATGGGCCACATGGCGGGGTCGCGGGTGAGCGTGCCCTCCGGGTAGAAGGCGACGCACTCGCCGCGCTCGACGGCGTCGACGGCGGCACGGAAGGCGCCGACGGCGTTGGAGGACTCGCGGTAGACGGGGATCTGCCGGGTGCCCCGCAGCAGAAGCCCGACGACGGGCGTCTTGAACAGCGCGGCCTTGGCCAAGAACCGCGGGACCCGTCCGGTGTTGTACTGGAAGTGCCCGTACGAGAACATGTCGAGGTACGAGTTGTGGTTGATGGCGGTGATGAATCCGCCCTCGACCGGAATGTGTTCCGTTCCCCGCCAGTCCCGCTTGAACAGAAGCAACAGCGGCGGCTTTGAGATGACCGCGGCCAGGCGGTACCAGAAGCCGATTCTACGGCGGGACACTCGGACACCTTCCTCTTACGACCGGGCCATTGCCTGGCTGCTGGGGGTCAAGTGTCGCCCCGGGCCTCTGGTCTGTCGAGAACACGGTACGCCCCGGCCACGCCCCCTCCCCTCGGGGCCTTCTGAGATCGGGGCGACAATGGGCCCGATGCGCATGGACCAAGAGTTCGCCACGGACACGGAGCCGGTCTTCCCGCCTGCCCGCCTCTGGTCCCTGGTCGTACCCCTGAAGCCGCTGGCCCTGGCCAAGAGCCGGCTGGCGGGAGCGGCGGACGACAGGCTGCGGCCCCGTCTCGCCCTCGCGTTCGCCCAGGACACCGTGGCGGCCGCGCTGGCCTGCCCTGCCGTACGGGATGTGGCGGTCGTCACGGACGATCCGGCCGCCGCTGCGGGGCTCGCGGCACTGGGGGCGAGGATCGTGCCGGACTCCCCGGCGGCGGGCCTCAACGCGGCGCTGGCGCACGGCGCCGAAGTGGTGCGTGCCGCACGCCCCGCCGCGGCGGTCGCCGCGCTCAACGCCGACCTGCCCGCATTGCGTACGGCCGAATTGGCGAGGGCGCTGGCGGCGGCTTCGGTATTTACCCGGGCATTTCTGACGGATGCGGCCGGAATCGGTACGACTTTGCTCTGTGCCCGGCCGGGCGCGGAATTGCGCCCCGCTTTCGGGGGTCCTTCACGCCTTGCGCATTTGGCTTCCGGTGCCACGGAAATCATGTCCGGCGGTCTCGATTCCGTGCGCCAGGACGTGGACACCGGCGAGGATCTGGCCGCCGCGCTCGCGCTGGGCGTGGGCCGGCACACCGCGGACCGCCTCGCGGCCGGCGCTCCGGCCGTACCGAGGAAGCACGCCGGTCAGGGGCACTAGGCTGGCGGCCATGCAGGCGACCTCGTACACCTACGACCCCGAGACCCGCAGCGGCAGTGTGCTGCTGGACGACGGGACCCCCGTGGACTTCGACGCGGCGGCCTTCGACGCGGGCGGCCTGCGGCTGCTGCGGCCGGGGCAGCGGGTGCGGATCGAGACCGAGGGCGAGGGCGAGAGCCGCCGCGTCACCCTGGTGACGCTGTACACCTTCTGAAGGGCGCCGCGTACACGTTCCGAGAGGAGCGCCGTGCGACCGCACGCCGCGGGCCGGTCTCCCCCTGGGAGACCGGCCCGGCGCGTGAGTGGCTGTGCGGCGCTCGGCCGCTTGTTCCGGGTGTGCGCCCTCGGCGCTACTTGTTCCTCGAGGTCGTCTTCTTGGCGGTGGTCTTGCGCGCCGTGGTCTTCTTGGCCGGCGCCTTCTTGGCCGTGGCCTTCTTGGCCGGGGCGGTCTTCTTCGCCGTGGCCTTCTTGGCGGTGGTCTTCGCCGGGGTCGCCTTCTTCGTGGCGGCCGTGGTCTTCTTGGCGGTGGTCTTGGCCGTCGACTTCTTCGCTGCCGCGGTGGTCTTCTTCGCGGCGGTCTTCTTGGCGCCCGTGGTCGTCTTCTTCGCCGCGGTCCGCTTCGCGGCGGCCTTCTTGGCCGCGGACTTGGAGATGGTGGGCGGCGGGCCGGAGAGGCTGCCCTTGGGGGCCTTCTTGACCGCGACCTCGCCTCCCTTGGGGAGCTTCTTCGAGCCGCTGACCAGGTCCTTGAAGCCCTGCCCTGCGCGGAAGCGCGGTACGGACGTCTTCTTGACCCGGACACGCTCGCCGGTCTGCGGGTTGCGAGCGTAGCGGGCAGGGCGGTCGACCTTCTCGAACGAGCCGAAGCCGGTGACCGAGACCCGGTCTCCGGCGACCGTTGCGCGGACGATCGCGTCAAGCACCGCGTCGACGGCGTCAGCGGCCTGCTGACGCCCGCCGAGCTTGTCGGCAATCGCTTCTACGAGCTGCGCCTTGTTCACGTCTTCCCCTTCGGAGACATTTGGCCGGAACGATCGCGTCCTGGCTTTTTCGCACGTTAGGCAGATATATACCGCAAATCAAACACGAAACGGGCTAATCACCCTAGTGCCGCAACGAAGTCGACCTCGGCGGAGTTCTGAGGTCAGCCGCCTTCGGGGAATCGACCCTCTTCCAGGTCCTTCATCAACCGGTCCAGACGCGTTACCGCGCCGGGGAGATCGTGCTTCGCCGCCGCCGTGATGACCAGCAGCTTCCGGGACAGCGCCATCCTTACGCCCTCCGGGACTTGCAGTTCGCGCACCGTTGTGTGCGCTTCCTTCAACCGGGCCGCGACCTCCTCGTAGAGCTCGAGTTGGCTGTCGCGTTCCATGCACCGATTGTGCCATCTGGGGCGAGTTGTCGCCCCATGGGGCCTCAACATACGACTGCGCCCCCCGCCGTCAGGCGAGGGGCGCAGTTCGGGAAAACCGCTGCTCAGGCGTCAATTGTCCGGGGCTTGAAGGCCGGCCGGCCCGCCTCGTACGCCGCGATGTCCGCTTCGTTCTGAAGGGTGAGGCTGATGTCGTCGAGCCCGTTCAGCAGTCGCCAGCGGGCGTTCTCGTCGAGCTCGAAGTCCGCGGTGATTCCGGGCGCGAGGACCTGTCGCTTCTCGAGGTCGACGGTGACCTCGGCCGTCGGGTCGGCCTCCGTCAGCTCCCACAGCGCGTCCACGACGGACTGCTCGAGGACCACGGTCAGCAGGCCGTTCTTCAGGGAGTTGCCGCGGAAGATGTCGGCGAAGCGGGAGGAGATGACGGCCTTGAAACCGAAGTTCTGCAGGGCCCAGACGGCGTGCTCGCGCGACGATCCGGTGCCGAAGTCGGGTCCGGCTACGAGAACCGAGGCGCCCTTCCGCTCGGGGCGGTTGAGGACGAACTCGGGGTCCTTGCGCCAGGCCTCGAACAGCCCGTCCTCGAAGCCGTCGCGGGTGACCTTCTTCAGCCAGTGGGCCGGGATGATCTGGTCGGTGTCGACGTTGCTGCGGCGCAGCGGGACGGCCCGGCCGGTGTGCGTGGTGAAAGCTTCCATGGTGTTCAGACTCCGGCGGGCGCAGGGGTTTCGGACAGGTCGGCGGGCGAGGCGAGGTGGCCCAGGACCGCGGTGGCGGCGGCGACCTGCGGGGAGACCAGGTGCGTGCGGCCGCCCTTGCCCTGCCTGCCCTCGAAGTTGCGGTTGGAGGTGGAGGCGGAACGCTCGCCGGGCGCGAGTTGGTCCGGGTTCATGCCGAGGCACATGGAGCAGCCGGCGTGCCGCCATTCGGCTCCGGCCTCCTTGAAGACCTTGTCCAGCCCCTCTTCCACGGCCTGCAGCGCGACGCGGACCGAGCCGGGGACGACCAGCATCCGTACGCCCTCCGCGACTTTACGGCCGTCCAGGATCGCGGCGGCGTTGCGCAGGTCCTCGATGCGTCCGTTGGTGCAGGAGCCTACGAAGACGGTGTCCACGTTGATGTCGCGCAGCGGCTGTCCGGCGGTCAACCCCATGTATTCCAGGGCCTTTTCCGCGGCCAGGCGCTCCGACGCGTCCTCGTACGAAGCAGGGTCGGGGACGTTCGCCGACAGCGGCGCGCCCTGGCCGGGGTTGGTGCCCCAGGTGACGAACGGGGCGAGTTCGGCGGCGTCGATGAAGACCTCGGCGTCGAACACCGCGTCGTCGTCGGTGCGCAGCGTCTTCCAGTACTCGACCGCGGCGTCCCAGTCGGCTCCCTGGGGCGCGTGGTCGCGGCCCTGGAGGTAGTCGAAGGTGGTGCGGTCGGGGGCGATCATGCCCGCGCGGGCGCCGGCCTCGATCGACATGTTGCAGATGGTCATCCGGGCTTCCATCGACAGCTTCTCGATGGCGGAGCCGCGGTATTCGAGGACATAGCCCTGGCCACCGCCGGTGCCGATCCTCGCGATGATGGCGAGGATCAGGTCCTTGGCGGTGACGCCGTCGGGCAGCTCGCCCTCGACGGTGATGGCCATGGTCTTGGGGCGGGCCATGGGCAGCGTCTGGGTGGCCAGCACGTGCTCGACCTGGGAGGTGCCGATACCGAAGGCCAGCGCGCCGAACGCGCCGTGCGTGGAGGTGTGGGAGTCGCCGCAGACCACGGTGGTGCCGGGCTGGGTCAGACCCAGCTGAGGGCCGACGACGTGCACGACGCCCTGCTCGACATCGCCCAGCGGGTGCAGCCGTACGCCGAACTCTGCGCAGTTCTTGCGCAGGGTCTCCAGCTGGACGCGGGAGACCGGGTCGGCGATCGGCTTGTCGATGTCGATGGTCGGGGTGTTGTGGTCCTCGGTCGCGATGGTGAGGTCGAGGCGACGCACCTGCCGGCCGTTCTTCCGCAGACCGTCGAAGGCCTGGGGGCTGGTCACCTCGTGCAGCAGATGCAGATCGATGAAGAGGAGGTCGGGCTCGCCCTCGGCGCGCCGGACGACATGGTCGTCCCAGACCTTCTCCGCGAGTGTCCTACCCATCGCTTTCCCTCCGGCCGGCTGTGCCGCCGACACATCTAGAGATCTTGTGCAGTGCCCGTTGGTCCGCGGGCCGCCACTACAGCGTGGCAAGTTCCGGAGAAAATTGAACTTGCGTTTCACAGAGTGAGACGCGAGTATCGTTGCATGGACAACTCTAGCGGCGTCGGCGTCCTCGACAAGGCGGCCCTTGTCTTGAGCGCCCTGGAGTCCGGTCCGGCCACCCTCGCGGGGCTGGTCGCGGCCACGGGACTCGCACGACCAACAGCACATCGCCTGGCAGTGGCACTGGAGCACCACCGTATGGTGGCGCGCGACATGCAGGGCCGTTTCATCCTCGGACCGCGGCTGGCGGAGCTCGCCGCCGCGGCGGGCGAGGACCGGCTGCTGGCCACGGCCGGGCCCGTACTCACACACCTGCGCGACGTGACCGGCGAGAGCGCGCAGCTCTACCGCCGGCAGGGAGACATGCGGATCTGCGTCGCGGCCGCCGAGCGGCTGTCCGGACTGCGGGACACCGTCCCCGTCGGCTCCACGCTGACCATGAAGGCCGGCTCCTCGGCCCAGATCCTGATGGCCTGGGAGGAGCCGGAGCGTCTGCACCGCGGACTCCAGGGCGCGCGCTTCACGGCGACCGCCCTGTCCGGCGTCCGGCGCCGGGGCTGGGCCCAGTCGATCGGTGAGCGCGAGCCGGGCGTGGCGTCCGTGTCCGCGCCCGTGCGGGGCCCCTCCAACCGCGTGGTGGCCGCCGTCTCGGTCTCCGGACCGATCGAGCGTCTGACCCGCCACCCGGGCCGTATGCACGCCCAGGCGGTCATCGACGCCGCGGCCCGCCTGAGCGAGGCGCTGCGCCGCAACGGCTGACCCTCACTTCCGTACGTCCACGTCCGGCCGGCCCCTTCAACGCCGCAGGGGCCGGCCGGAGGTGTTCCCGGGCCCGGGCAGGTGCAGCATGGAAGTACCTGCGAGCGACGGAGGTGCTGGAGCTATGACCGAGTTCATGGACGTACACCGCGGGATGAAGGGCATCACGAGTGATCAGCTGATGGAGGCGCACCGCGCGGACCTCGCGATCGAGGGCGAGGAGAACGTGCACTTCAAGAAGGCGTGGGCGGACCCGGAGACGGGCACCGTGTACTGCCTGTCCGAGGGCCCCTCCGCGGACGCCGTGCAGCGCATCCACGAGCGCACGGGCCACCCCGCCGACGAGATCCACCCGGTGCCTCTCACTGTGTGAAGCCGGTACCCGAGGCTCCCGTCGTCCCGTGACGACGGGAGCCTCTCGCGGTTCCGTCCCGCCGAACTCCTCCTGGGGACAAGGGAGATGGAGCGGGTCCGAGGTGCCGGCCCGGTCGCCCGAAGGAGCGCCGGCCGACCGGGCCGGGAACGCCGAAGGGGCCTTCCGACTGCTCGGAAGGCCCCTTCGGACTCTGTACCCCCGACCGGATTCGAACCGGCGCTACCGCCTTGAGAGGGCGGCGTGCTAGGCCGCTACACAACGGGGGCATGCATCCTGCGACGCGCTGGGCTACCAGGACTCGAACCTAGACTAAATGAACCAGAATCACTCGTGCTGCCAATTACACCATAGCCCATGGTGGTTTAGACCAGTACCCCCGACCGGATTCGAACCGGCGCTACCGCCTTGAGAGGGCGGCGTGCTAGGCCGCTACACAACGGGGGCCCTAGCGATCCTGCATCGTGAGGCATCGGGTGCGACCCAGATGATCACGCGGGAAGGATCTGTACCCCCGACCGGATTCGAACCGGCGCTACTGCCTTGAGAGGGCAGCGTGCTAGGCCGCTACACAACGGGGGCTTTGCAGATAAGCTCTGCGAGCTGGCCTACCAGGACTCGAACCTAGACTAACTGAACCAGAATCAGTCGTGCTGCCAATTACACCATAGGCCACCAAAACTCAACCCCCGACTGGGGGTCTTGTTCGGTCTGCGCTTCCGGCTCCCGGGCTTTCGGCCCGCTCTCCTTGGCGCAGGAAGAACATTACCCGAAGGTGGACGGCGCTCCAAAACGGGTATCGGCGCGGAGCAGGCCCGGAAGCTCGTCGAGACCGGTGATCCTGATCAGTTCGGGACGCCCCCCGAGCCCTGCTCGGTCGAGCCAGATCCCGGTGAGTCCCGCCTCTACGGCGCCCCGGGCGTCGATGTCCGGCTGGTCCCCCACGTACGCGACCTCGTGCGGAGCCAGTTCCATGGCCTCACAGGCGGCCAGGAAGGCCCCCGCCTCCGGCTTGGAGATCCCGATCTCCACCGCGCACACGACGGCCTCGAAACGGTCCCGCACGCCGAGCGTCCGCAGCTTGCGGTCCTGGTTGTGGATGCTCGAATTCGACAGAATCCCGTGACGATAGTCATGGGCGAGCAGGTCCAGAACGGGCACCGCGTCGGGGAAGAGGGACCACGCCGCCTCGTAGTGCCTGACATGCCGGCCGAACCAGGCGTCCGCCTCCGCGTCGGTCATGTCCCAGGCGGCGAGGAACGCGCGCACCCGGTCGCGGCGCTGCCCCTGGAAATCGGTCTCGCCCGCGGCGAACCGGGCCCACTGGACGTCGGTGATCGCCCGCCATGCCACGAGGGCCTGCTCGAGGCTCTCGTATCCCTCGGGCAGGCCCTCGTGCGCGAGGTGCTTGCTCATGCCGACGCGGTCGGCGCTCGCGTAGTCGAAGATCGTGTCGTCGAGGTCCCAGAGCACGGCTCGGATCGGCATAGGGCCGAGATTACGCGGCGGGGCCGGTCTCCGGTACGGCGCGCGTCACCCCGTCGAGCGCTCGTCCTGCGAGGGGACGACGAAGAAGTCGGTGACGAAACAGGTGACATCACCGTCCGCGTCCCGGCCGACCCAGGTCGGGTAGGCGCCGTCTCCCCACCCGGACATGAAGGCGATCAGGTTGTGGCCGGTGTCGGGGGCGGTGATCGTGTGCGGGCCGAGGCCGGCGTCGTCACCGGCGTCGAAGGCGTCCCAGAGCGGACCCTTGTCGCCGACGCAGTCCGGGAACGACTCGTCGCAGGCGGCGTCGTAGAAGCAGCCGGTACCTGCGTCGACGCCGTAGGCGAAGAACTCGTCGTCGGCGAGGGAGGCGGGGTCCTGGCCGGCCTGGTGGGCGATCTCCCAGGCGACGGGCGCCGTGTCCTTGATCAGAAGGCGTGCGGCGGCAATCCGCAGATGCGGCGGCTCGTCGTCGGCGGGCTCCTCGTCGCGCTCGGTGATCGTGGCGACGGCGCACTCGACGCGGTAGCGGCCGGGCGGGACCTCCGCGGTGAACGGTTCGGACTCGCCGGTGCCGAGCGAGACGAAGGGATCACAGGCCACGACCCTGCCCGTGGGCAGCCACAGCTCCCCGGCCGGGATCACGGACATCGTGCCGGCCTGTCCGCCCTCCTCCTCGAACCGGTTGCCCGGTGTGAAGTGCCAGGAGAAGTCGGGGGCGGGCATGGGCATGGGGTCCTCCGGCGGGGCGGTGATCGGGATCCCACCGACCCTAGTGGTGCGCTCCGACAACGCCGAGGGGGCGGTGGCCTTCCACGGCCACCGCCCCCTCGGACGCGAAAAGGGACCTACGCGGCGAGCTTCGCCAGTGCCGCGTCGATACGGGCCAGGGTCTTCTCCTTGCCCAGGATCTCCAGGGACTCGAAGAGCGGCAGGCCGACCGTGCGGCCGGTCACGGCCACGCGGACCGGGGCCTGGGCCTTGCCGAGCTTGAGGCCGTGCTCCTCACCGGCGGCCAGGACGGCCTCCTTGAGGGACTCCGGGCCGGTCCAGTCGGCCGCCTCGAGCTTGGCGCGCGCGGTGGTGAGCAGCGCCACCGGGTCGCCCTTCATCGCCTTGGTCCAGGACGCCTCGTCCTCGACGGGCTCGTCGAGGAAGAGGAAGTCCACGTTCGCGGTGATGTCGGAGAGGACCGTGAGCCGGGTCTGGGCGTGCGGGGCGATGGCCTCCCAGGCGGCGCGGTCGAAGTTCTCCGACGCCCAGTTGGCGTGCGGGGCCTTCAGCCACGGCTCGCAGGCCTCGGTGAACGCCTTCACGTCCAGCATGCGGATGTGGTCGGCGTTGATCGCCTCGGCCTTCTTCAGGTCGAAGCGGGCCGGATTGGCGTTGACGTCCGCGAGATCGAACTTCGCGACCATCTCCGGGACGGTGAAGATGTCCTGGTCGGCGGAGAAGGACCAGCCGAGCAGCGACAGGTAGTTGAGCAGGCCCTCGGGGAGGAAGCCGCGCTCCCGGTAGAGGTTGAGGGACGCCTGCGGGTCGCGCTTGGAGAGCTTCTTGTTGCCCTCGCCCATCACGTACGGCAGGTGCGCGAAGGACGGGATCTCCTTGGCGATGCCGAGCTCGATCAGCGCCTTGTAGAGCGCGATCTGCCGCGGGGTGGAGGACAGCAGGTCCTCGCCGCGAAGGACGTGGGTGATCTCCATCAGCGCGTCGTCGACCGGGTTGACGAGCGTGTAGAGCGGGGCGCCGTTGGCACGGACGATGCCGTAGTCCGGGACGTTGTCCGGGGTGAAGGTCAGTTCGCCGCGGACGAGGTCCGTGAAGGTGATCGGCTCCTCGGGCATCTTGAAGCGGACGATCGACTCGCGGCCCTCCGCCTCGTACGCCGCCTTCTGCTCGGCGCTCAGCGTGCGGCACTTGCCGTCGTAGCCGGAGGGCTTGCCGGCGGCGCGGGCGGCGTCGCGGCGGGCCTCGAGCTCCAGGGCCGTGCAGTAGCAGTGGTAGGCGTATCCGCCGGCCAGCAGCTTCTCTGCGATGTCCTTGTAGATGTCCATCCGCTGCGACTGGCGGTAGGGCGCGTGCGGGCCGCCGACCTCGGGGCCCTCGTCCCAGTCGAGCCCGAGCCAGCGCATCGAGTCGAGCAGCTGGTTGTAGGACTCCTCCGAGTCACGGGCCGCGTCGGTGTCCTCGATGCGGAAGACCATGGTGCCGCCGGTGTGCCGGGCGTAGGCCCAGTTGAACAGGGCGGTGCGGACCAGGCCCACATGGGGGTTGCCGGTCGGGGAGGGACAGAAACGTACGCGGACGGAGCCGTTAGCCACGCTTGATCACCTTGTTGGTGAGAGTGCCGATACCTTCGATGGTGACGGCGACCTCGTCGCCGACGTTGAGCGGGCCCACCCCCGCGGGGGTGCCCGTGAGGACGACGTCGCCCGGGAGCAGCGTCATGGCCTCGGTGATGTGCACGATCAGGTCCTCGACGGACCGGACCATCTCGCTGGTGCGGCCCAGCTGGCGCTGCTCGCCGTTGACGGTGCACTGGATCGTCACGTCGGCCGGGTCGAGGTCGGTCTCCACCCAGGGGCCGAGCGGGCAGGAGGTGTCGAAGCCCTTGGCCCTGGCCCACTGCTTCTCGCGCTGCTGCACGTCGCGCGCGGTGACGTCGTTGGCGCAGGTGTAGCCGAAGACGACGTCCTTGACGCGTTCGCGGGGGACCTCACGGCACATCCGGCCGATGACGACGGCGAGCTCGGCCTCGTGGTGCAGCTCGTTCGAGAACGAGGGGTACTCGATGGCGTCACCCGAGCCGATGACCGAGGTGGTGGGCTTGAAGAAGGCGACGGGTACGTCGGGGACCTCGTTGCCGAGCTCCGCCGCGTGCTCCGCGTAGTTGCGGCCGATGGCCACGACCTTGTTGGGGAGCACGGGCGGCAGCAGACGGACCTTGCTCAGCGGGACCTTGGTCCCGGAGAGCTCGAAGTCGGCGTACGGGATGCCCTTGATGATGTCGAGGACAAGGCCGTCTGGGCCGTCCTCGACCGCGCCGAAGGCGACATTGCCGTCGATGGAGAACCTGGCGATGCGCACGGGATGCTGTCGCCCCTCTTTACTTGGTCGCTGGCCGGAGACTGACGCTCCAGGCTAACGCGGCGAGGGCGGCGCGACCGGCTGCGTCACCGCGTGCGTGACGGCGGTGATGACGCCGGCGGTCAGCGGACGGGGGCGTCCATGAGGATCGTGCGGCGGGGGTTGGCCGTCTGGGTGGGAAGATCGAGCGAGTGCTCCTGCTGCTCCGGCGTCTGCAGCTCCTCCGCGTCCTTGAGGTGGGCGAGGGTGGTGCGCCGGGGGTTGGCTATGTTGCGGAACATCATCGTCGTCTTCATGTGGTGTGTCTGACCTTGTCCGAGTGCGGGCGCTACGGAGAAGCGCGGTTGACGGATTGCCCATCCCTGTAAAGCGTCAGGCTAAACATCGGATTCCCGTCGAATGCCAGGAAGACTCAACGATCACCGTGTGAGTTTGCTCACGAGGAGACCGGCAAATCAGGCAATCCAGACACCGGATCGCCCATGCGGAACCGGACATTAAGCCACTGAAGCCCTCATTCCGCTCCTGATCATCGCGACTGGGACACCCCCTCCCCCTAAGCGACTCATACCCGGAAGTCCGTTTTGACCAGGAACAACCTCCACGACTTGTGACTACACGCTTACATCGTGTCATCCAGGTCACAGGCCGGTACGTGGCCCTTGTTGGAGATCCGGCACTGTGCTGGAATTCCACGAACCGCCGCGGGTTCGAACCGGCGCGCAAGGGCGCAACGCAGCGCCGAGTTGCGGCGGGGAAGGGGGAGCAGCGCCGGTCACTCACGACCACCATGGGGCTCGATCATTGCCCCACGACGCCGACACCGTCCCGCCGTACAAGCGGAGGGACGCCTGGTCCAGAGGTTGCGACGCTAGTGCAGGGACGTTTCAAGAGGGATGGCAACAGCGCGGCGGAACAGGAGCCGCGCGGCGGGACCGACCGCGGCTCCTCGCCCCAGCACACCCACAACCAGGGACCGGCGGCCCCCGGCGACGGCGGTGAACGCGCCGGCCGCGCCGGCGCCAAGACGTCCGGCGCCAAGGCCTCCCCGGCCGACGGCGCCGGCTCAGCGGCCAGGCCGAAGGGCCCCACGGACACCGGTTCGCGAATAGCACTGCGCAACTGGCGCATCAGCACGCGCCTGGTGTCCCTGCTCACCCTGCCGGTCGTCGCGGCGACCACGCTGGGCGGACTCCGTATCAACGAGTCCATGGACGACATGAAGCAGCTGGACCACATGCAGCTGCTCACCAAGATGACGACGGAAGCGACCGAGCTGGCGCACGCGCTCCAGCAGGAGCGTGACCTCTCCGCCGGCCCGCTGGCCAACGGCTCCGTCGACACCGACTTCAAGGTCTCCGGCCCCCGCACCCAGACCGACCGCGCCCGCAAGGCCTTCCTCGAGGCCACCCGTTCCATCCCGAACAAGGACGACGACGAGGCGCTGGAGTCGATCCGCGCCAACGCGAACCAGATCGCCGTCCAGGTCAACAACCTCAACACCATCCGGAACACCGCCTACAAGGGCAAGGTTCCGAAGTCGCAGACGGTGGAGGGCTACAGCCGTCTGATCGAGTCGCTGCTGAGCCTGTCCCAGGACATGGCGCAGGCGACCAGCAACCCGGAGATGATCAAGCGCACGCGCGCCCTGGCGGCGTTCTCCTCCGCCAAGGAGTACGCGTCGATCCAGCGCGCCATCATCGCCGCGGCCCTGCCCGGCGGTGACGACGCCGAGACTCCCGGCCTCACGGAGAACGACCGCCTCTACGGACAGGCGGCGCTCGAGAACGGTGAGACGGAGCTCAAGAGCTTCAAGGCGATCTACGAGTCCACCGGCGGTGACTCCGAGGAACTGACGGCGCCGCTGGAGAACGAGAACCCGACGATCACCGCGGCCGAGCAGTACGCCAAGCGCGTCCTGGAGAACGAGAACGGCCTCGCGCAGCTGCCGATCCGTTCCCACCTGGACTGGACGGACGACTACTCGGTCCGCATCAACGCGATGAAGACCATCGAGCAGACGCTGCTCGGCCAGATGGAGGCCGAGGCACGCAAGCTGCGCGAGGCGTCCCAGCAGGACGCCATCATCAACGGTGCGCTGATCCTCATCGTCCTCGGTGTGTCCCTCGTCGGCGCGTTCGTCGTGGCCCGCTCCATGATCCGTTCGCTGCGCCGGCTGCAGGACACCGCGACCAAGGTCGCCCAGGACCGTCTGCCCGAGCTGGTCAAGCAGCTCTCGGAGTCCGACCCGCAGGACGTCGACACCTCCGTCGAGTCCGTCGGTGTCCACTCCCGCGACGAGATCGGCAAGGTGGCCGCGGCCTTCGACGACGTGCACCGTGAGGCGGTCCGCCTCGCCGCCGAGCAGGCGCTGCTGCGGGGCAACGTCAACGCGATGTTCACCAACCTCTCGCGCCGCAGCCAGGGTCTTATCCAGCGCCAGCTCTCGCTCATCTCCGAGCTGGAGTCGCGTGAGGCCGACCCGGACCAGCTGTCCTCGCTGTTCAAGCTCGACCACCTCGCGACCCGTATGCGCCGGAACGGCGAGAACCTCCTCGTCCTCGCGGGTGAGGAGCCGGGTCGCCGGTGGACCCGCCCCGTGCCGCTGGTCGACGTGCTCCGTGCCGCCGCCTCCGAGGTGGAGCAGTACGAGCGCATCGAGCTGGCCTCCGTGCCGGCCACCGAGGTCGCGGGCCGCGTCGTCAACGACCTCGTGCACCTGCTCGCAGAGCTGCTGGAGAACGCGACCTCGTTCTCCTCGCCGCAGACCAAGGTCCGGGTCACCGGTCACGCGCTGCCCGACGGCCGCGTCCTGGTCGAGATCCACGACACCGGCATCGGCCTCTCCCCCGAGGACCTCGCCGCGATCAACGAGCGGCTGGCGTCGCCGCCCACCGTGGACGTCTCGGTCTCCCGCCGCATGGGTCTGTTCGTGGTCGGCCGGCTGTCCCTGCGACACGGCATCCGCATCCAGCTGCGTCCCTCCGACTCCGGTGGCACGACCGCCCTGGTCATGCTGCCCGTCGATGTCGCCCACGGCGGCAAGAAGGCTCCGGCGAAGCCCGGCGCGGGTGGCCAGGGCGCCGCCGCGCCGGCCGGCGGTGCTCCGGCCGGTGGTCCCGGCCGTCCCGGTGGTCCCGGTGGTCCCGGCGGTGGCCGTCCCGGCCTCGGCGGCGGAAACGCGGGCGGCAACAACGGCGGCGGCCCGCTCGGCGGTGCTCCCGCCGGTGCGGGAAGTGCTCCCGGCAACCGGCTCGGTGCCGCGGCTCGCGGCCAGGTCGGCGCCGGTTCGGCTCCGCGCGCCGCGCTGCCCCCTCGTGACGACTCCGGCCGTCCGGCCCAGGGCATGCACAGCGCCCCGGGCACGCAGGGACAGGGTCAGCAGGGCCAGGGTGGCAGGCCCGGCCAGACGCAGGACGGTCCCCGTCAGGGCGGCGCGTTCGGCGGTGGCCGGGGTGCGCAGGGCGCTCCGGCTCGGGGCGAGGCTCCCCAGAACGGTTTCCAGAAGGGTGCGGCGCCCGCCGCGGGCGACCGCGGCCGTCAGCTGCCCCCGCCCGGCGGTCCCCGTGCCGAGCTGCCCGGCGGCCCCGCGCCCCGGCGCGACGAGCCGGTGCCGCCGCGGCCGCAGCGCCCGCAGACCACCAGCTGGGGCAGTGACCAGCCGTCGCAGCCGCAGCGGCCGTCCGCGGACGCGCCGCGCGGTCACGAGGACCACGACAGCAACCGGGGTCCGGGATCGACCGCCGAGTTCGTGCGGCCCGACTACAACGCCGGTCCGCCGCAGGCCGGCCTCCCGTCCGGTCCCTCCTCGACGGGGCAGTTCGTGCGCCCCGACGTGTACGGGGCGTCGAACCAGTCCTCCGCCGGCCAGTACGGCCGTCCGGAGGCGCAGGACCCGGCGTCCACCGCCCAGTTCGCCCGCCCGGACTTCGGAGCGCCGCAGCCGCCCGCTCCGCAGCGGCGTGACGAGTCGAGTTTCGCGCCGCCGCGTCCGGCGGCCGGGCTGCCCGCGCCGCACCAGCCGGAGGCCCTGCCCCCGGCCGGGCCCGGTGACGGCCGTACCCCGCTGTACGACACCCTGGAGACCAACTGGTTCCGCGGTGTGCAGGGTGGCGGTCGGCCCGCCGACGAGCAGCAGGCACCGGCGGAGCGTCCCGCTCAGCCGGCTCCGCAGCGCACACCCGCGCCGAGCCCGGCGACCCCGGGCAACGCGTCCCATGCGAGCGGTGCCTGGCGCTCCTCGCCCAACGACGAGTTGGTACGTCAGGCCGAGCGGGTCAGGAAGCCCGCGGCCGGCGGCGTCACCACCTCCGGCCTGCCCCGGCGGGTCCCGCGCGCCAACCTCGTGCCGGGCACCGCTCAGGAGCAGAACCACCAGGCCGGTCCGCAGGTTTCGCGTGCACCTGACGATGTGCGCGGCAGGCTGACCAATCTCCGCCGGGGTATCCAGCAAGGCCGTCAGCAGAACAGCTCGACGACCGGAAGCTTCAACCTCGGCCCCTCTCACCAGCAGGAGCGTTAGTTGAGCCCGATGAGCCAGGCGGCGCAGAATCTGAACTGGTTGATCACCAATTTCGTGGACAACACCCCAGGGGTGTCGCACACGGTGGTGGTCTCCGCCGACGGTCTTCTGCTGGCGATGTCCGAAGGTTTCCCGCGCGACCGCGCCGATCAGCTGGCGGCCGTGGCCTCCGGTCTGACGTCGCTGACCGCGGGCGCCTCCCGGATCTTCGAAGGCGGTCCGGTGAGCCAGACCGTCGTGGAGATGGAACGGGGGTTCCTTTTCCTCATGTCCGTCTCGGACGGGTCCTCGCTGGCCGTGCTCGCGCACCCCGACTGCGACATCGGCCTCGTGGGCTACGAGATGGCGCTCCTCGTGGATCGTGCGGGCAGCGTCCTCACTCCGGACCTGCGCGCCGAACTCCAGGGAAGCCTTCTGCACTGAGCCCGGGCCGCGAGCCGAACCCCACGCACCGGCTCGCGGCAATCAGTCACCGCACCGTCACCAGCACGGCCGCCAAAGGCCCCCCACCGGCCCAACCAGACGGCACAGCCGACCACTTGCTGTCACGCCCGGAGGATTCATGACCCCGCCACCCGCCTCTCACGATCCGTACGGTACGTCGGTAGACGCGTACGGGGACGAGGGCGACCAGCCGCTGGTACGTCCGTACGCCATGACCGGCGGCCGGACCCGGCCGCGCTACCAGCTCGCCATCGAGGCGCTGGTCAGCACGACGGCCGATCCGGCTCTGCTCGCCGGGTTGCTTCCCGAGCACCAGCGGATCTGCCATCTGTGCCGGGAGGTCAAGTCCGTCGCCGAGATCTCGGCGCTGCTGTCGATGCCGCTCGGTGTCGCGCGGATCCTTGTCGCCGACCTGGCGGAGGCCGGCATGGTGGCCATTCACCAGCCGGGCAACGGAGAGGCCGGCGGCACGCCGGATGTGACACTGCTCGAAAGGGTGCTCAGTGGACTTCGCAAGCTCTAGCGGCGGTGCTGCCCGATCGACCACCAGCGCGAAGATCGTGGTGGCGGGCGGCTTCGGCGTGGGCAAGACCACGTTCGTCGGCGCCGTCTCGGAGATCAACCCGCTGCGTACCGAAGCCGTCATGACCTCCGCGTCCGCGGGCATCGACGACCTCACCCACACCGGGGACAAGACGACGACCACCGTCGCCATGGACTTCGGCCGCATCACCCTCGACCAGGACCTCATCCTCTACCTGTTCGGCACCCCCGGACAGGACCGCTTCTGGTTCATGTGGGACGACCTCGTCCGCGGCGCCATCGGCGCCGTCGTCCTCGTCGACACCCGCCGCCTCGCCGACTGCTTCCCCGCCGTCGACTACTTCGAGAACTCCGGCCTCCCCTTCGTCATCGCCCTCAACGGCTTCGACGGACACCAGCCCTACAACCCCGAAGAAGTCCGCGAAGCACTCCAGATCGGCCCCGACACCCCCATCATCACCACCGACGCCCGCCACCGCGCCGACGCCAAGAGCGCACTCATCACCCTCGTCGAACACGCCCTCATGGCGCGGCTGAAGTAGAATGGTCAAGTAGACGACGCAATACGGCAGTTGTCGTAGTTACCGTGCGGCGGGCTGTGTCTTTTGACACGGCCCGCCTCCGTGTTCATAACATTTCGACAGAGAATTCCGGCGCAGTGGACACCCGTTGCACACGGGCGGTACCACTGTGCTCACATGAGCCTCGCCATTTGACGGGGCTCGTTCTTTATGCCCGTTTTATGCGAGGCGTACGCCACTCGGAATCACTGATTCCGAGTGTTTGGAATGCGGCCGGTCGACGTGCTGGAATTCGTCGAACTGCCGAGTAGTACGGCTCTGAACGAAACACGGCACAGCGTAGGTGCCGACGCCGAGAGGTTGTTGGTCGAGTGAGGCGAAGCATGACGAGCTCCGCAGAGCAACAGGCGCGGGGCAACTTCACCCCGCCGTCGCGCACAGCGGCGCCGCCTGCGGATGCGTCGGGAGCTTCCGGCTCTTCCCCGGCCGTCGGCGGACCGGGAGGCGGTTCCGGGGGCAGCACCAGCCGTTTTTCCCCACGCAACTGGCGGGTGCCCACCCGCCTGAACGCGATCCTTCTCATACCCGTGCTGGTCGGCCTGGTCATGGGCGGGTTCCAGGTCAAGCAGTCGATCGACACCTGGAGCGAGGCGCAGGACGCGGAGAAGACCGCACTCATCGTGCGCGCGGCCTCCGAGTACGGCCAGGCGCTCCTCAACGAGCGTGACCTGACCGCACAGCCCCTGCTGCTCGCCACGAGCCAGGACGCCCGGCAGGCCGGTGTCGTCACCGAGGCGTACGACACCACCGACGCGGCGAAGGCCAAGTTCGACCAGGCCGTGCAGGACATGCCCCCCGGACAGGGCCTCGACCGCCGCCTCCAGCTGTTCAAGCAGGAGGAGCCGAAGCTCGCCGATCTGCGCAAGGCGGCCTACACCAAGGCGCTCGACCCGGTGCAGACCGAAGAGGGCTACGTCAAGATCCAGCACGTGCTGATGGAGTTCGCCAACGAGCTCGGCCTCGGCACCGGCAACGTCACCAGCTACGGCCGTACCGTCTACGCCGTCCAGCTCGCCAAGGCGGCCGCCTCGCTGCAGCGCTCGATCGGCATGCACCTGCTGGTCCGGCCGAGCAAGGACGAGAACGTCCTCGCCAAGCAGACGATCGCCTTCAACTCGTACAACTACCTCGAGCAGATCGCCATCGGTGAGTACGTCTCCGGCGGTACTGAGGCCGACACCGTCCGGCTCAAGGAAGTCATGACCGGCAAGGCCGCCGAGGGCGGCAAGCGGCTCGCCGCCGCCGGTCTGAACCCGCCCAAGGGGCCCGACGGCTCCGTCTTCACCGGCATGGCCACCGCCATCGGCTCCGGCACCAGCCCCGAGAAGCTGAAGACGCAGGACGTCACGCCCGAGACCTGGATGGGCGCGGCCACCGCCAAGTTCGACGGTTACACCGAGATCGAGACCGACCTCGTCGACCGGGCCGTGAACGAGGCCGCGGCAATCTCCGACGACGCAAAGACGGACGCCATCGTCAACGGCCTCATCGTCGTCATCGCCCTGCTCACCGCCTTCATCCTGGCCGGCCTCATGGCCCGCCAGATGAGCCGCTCGATGCGCCAGCTGCGCACCGCCGCGTTCGGCATCGCCGAGCAGCGCCTGCCGATGCTCGTCGACCAGCTCTCCCGGACCGAGCCGGGCCGGGTCGACACCCGCGTCCAGCCCATCCCGATCGACACCCAGGACGAGATCGGTGAGGTCGCCCGGGCCTTCGACCAGGTCCACCGCGAGGCCGTCCGGCTCGCCGCCGAGCAGGCCATGCTCCGGGGCAACGTCAACGCGATCTTCACCAACCTCTCCCAGCGGAACCAGTCGCTCATCGAGGGCCAGCTGACCCTCATCACCGACCTCGAGAACAACGAGGCCGATCCGGACCAGCTGGAGAACCTCTTCAAGCTGGACCACCTGGCGACCCGTATGCGCCGCAACGGTGAGAACCTGCTGATTCTCGCCGGCGAGGAGCCCGGCCGCCGCTGGAACCAGCCCGTGCCGCTCGTCGACGTGCTGCGCGCCGCCTCCTCCGAGGTGGAGTCCTACGAGCGCATCGAGCTCACCGGCGTGCCGGAGACCGAGATCCACGGCCAGGCCGTGACCGACCTCGTGCACCTCCTCGCCGAGCTGCTGGAGAACGCCACCACCTTCTCCTCGCCGCAGACCAAGGTCCGCGTCACCGCGACCCGTCTCCCCGACGGCCGCGTCATGGTCGAGATCCATGACAAGGGCATCGGCCTCACCGCCGAGGACTTCGCGGACATCAACCACAAGCTGGCCAACCCGCCGACCGTGGACGCCGCCGTCTCGCAGCGCATGGGCCTCTTCGTGGTCGGCCGCCTCGCCGACCGGCACGGCATCCGCGTCCAGCTGCGCCCCTCGGGCGAGCAGGCCGGCACCACCTCGCTGGTCATGCTTCCCGACGCCATCACCCACGGTGGCGGTGGCGAGGCGCTGCCCGAGGACGACTTCACGGTCTCGCAGATCATCCCGGAGCAGCAGTCCTTCGAGAGCGCCCCGATGCGGACCGCCGCGGAGCTCGGCTTCGACGACTCCCGCTACGAGCAGCCCTCCGACGGCTCCGCGACCCAGCTGGACCCCGTGGGCCGCTCCCTGATGCGCGAGGAGCGCAGGGCGGCCCTGGAGGCCCAGGCACACGGCGAACGGCCGTTGTACCGCGACGAGTCGCCGTACGAGCAGGAGCAGGCCCCGCAGCAGGAGTACGGCTCCGAGTACGGCCAGGAGTACGCGCAGGCGGACCAGGGCTACGCGCAGAACCAGCAGCCGGCGTACGACGAGTACCAGGGCAGCGGCTACCAGGACGCGTACCAGCCGGCGAACGGCGGCTACCCGGAGCACACGGAGCAGCAGGATCCGCTCCAGGGCGCATATGCGGAAGCCACATACCAGGACCCGCAGAACACTCAGCAGCAGTACGAGGGCCAGTACGACGCCCAGCCCCACCAGGGTGAGTGGGCCGATCACAGCGGTTACCAGACCGCTTACGAGCCCGAGTACCGTCCCGAAGCGGAATCTGCGCCCGGCGCTCCCGCGAACGCCTCGGACCGCGTAGGCTTCGAGCGTCCGGGACCGTCTCCGAGCAGCACCCACGAGCTCACCGATGCCGGTCTCCCCCGGCGCGGTGGCAGCCAGAAGCCGTCGTCGGCACAGCAGGTGCCGCAGCCGCCGGCGCAGCAGCAGGCGTCGCAGCAGCAGTGGCAGCAGCAGTCCCCCGAACAGGCTCCGGCCGCTCAGCAGAGCGGACAGGCCCCGGGTGGCAGCAGCAACGGCTCAGGCAGCTTCGGCGGCGGGAGCTCCGACACCGACGACTGGCGCTCGGCGAACGACGAGCGCTGGCAGCGGGCGGAGAAGCTTCGCGACCCGAAGGCGGGCGGGGTCACCTCGTCCGGTCTTCCCCGGCGGGTGCCCAAGGCCAACCTGATCGAGGGCACGGCCGAGCAGACCCCGCAGGGCGGCCCACAGGTCTCCCGCGCCCCTGAGGACGTGCGTGGCAGGTTGAGCAACCTGCGGCGCGGTGTCCAGCAGGGACGCAGCGCGGGAACGGACACGAACGGACCGGGCTCCGGCCCGGGCAGTACCTACAACCAGGAGCGTTAGTGTGAGCCCGATGAGCCAGGCGGCGCAGAATCTGAACTGGTTGATCACCAACTTCGTGGACAACACCCCAGGGGTGTCGCACACGGTGGTGGTCTCCGCCGACGGACTCCTGCTGGCGATGTCCGAAGGTTTCCCGCGCGACCGCGCCGATCAGCTGGCGGCCGTGGCCTCCGGTCTGACCTCGCTGACCGCGGGCGCCTCCCGGATCTTCGAAGGCGGCGCCGTCAACCAGACGGTCGTGGAGATGGAGCGCGGCTTCCTCTTCATCATGTCCATCTCCGACGGCTCCTCACTGGCCGTGCTGGCCCACCCCGAGGCCGACATCGGCCTCGTGGGCTACGAGATGGCGCTCCTGGTCGACCGTGCGGGCAGCGTCCTCACCCCCGACCTTCGCGCGGAGCTCCAGGGAAGCCTGCTCAACTGACGATCTGCCGGGTTCGTCCCGGTAGTTGCTCTTGACCAGTAGACAGACAGTGCGTTTCTCGCCACCGCACCGTTAAGGTGCGGTGGCGCGGGCTCCACAGGGACAGGAACCGGCGTACAGGCAGTCGGAGGAGGAAACGTGGCAACACCCCCAGGCGGGCGCCCTTATGAGGGCGGTCATCAGCCCCACGGTGAGCACACAGACAATCGCTACAACTTTCCTTCGACGCCGGGCAGAGCGGGCGCGCAGCAGCCCTACCAGCAGTCGCAGTCGCCGTACGACCCGTCCTACGACCCGTCGTACGACCCCTCTTACGGTCAGCAGCAGCCCCGCATCCAGCCGGTGGCCCAGCGGCGGGCCCAGGAGCCCGCGAAGGCGTCGCCCGCCGGTTCCGGCAGGCACAACCCGCTGGTGCGTCCGTACGCCATGACCGGCGGCCGGACCCGGCCGCGTTACCAGCTCGCCATCGAGGCGCTGGTCAGTACCACGGCCGACCCGTCAAGGCTGCAAGGGCAGTTGCCCGAGCACCAGCGGATCTGCCGGCTGTGTTTCGAGATCAAGTCGGTGGCTGAGATCTCGGCACTCCTCTCCATCCCCCTCGGCGTTGCCCGGATCCTCGTCGCCGACCTGGCGGAGGCCGGACTTGTCGCCATTCATCAGCCCGGCGGCGACGAGTCCGCCGGCGGCCAGCCAGACGTGACACTGCTCGAAAGGGTGCTCAGTGGACTTCGCAAGCTCTAGCGGCGGTGCTGCCCGCTCAACCACCAGCGCGAAGATCGTGGTGGCGGGCGGCTTCGGCGTGGGCAAGACCACGTTCGTCGGCGCCGTCTCGGAGATCAACCCGCTGCGTACCGAAGCCGTCATGACCTCCGCGTCCGCGGGCATCGACGACCTCACCCACACCGGGGACAAGACGACGACCACCGTCGCCATGGACTTCGGCCGCATCACCCTCGACCAGGACCTCATCCTCTACCTGTTCGGCACCCCCGGACAGGACCGCTTCTGGTTCATGTGGGACGACCTCGTCCGCGGCGCCATCGGCGCCGTCGTCCTCGTCGACACCCGCCGCCTCGCCGACTGCTTCCCCGCCGTCGACTACTTCGAGAACTCCGGCCTCCCCTTCGTCATCGCCCTCAACGGCTTCGACGGACACCAGCCCTACAACCCCGAAGAAGTCCGCGAAGCACTCCAGATCGGCCCCGACACCCCCATCATCACCACCGACGCCCGCCACCGCGCCGACGCCAAGAGCGCACTCATCACCCTCGTCGAACACGCCCTCATGGCCCGCCTGCGGTAACCGTCCCTGCGGCCCCCCGCGGCGCTCGCGCGCTGAACGCCTGTGAGGAAGGCCCCGTGCTCCTGCCTGTGGAGTACGGGGCCTTCGTCATGGGCGGGCCGGGACGAGGGCCGGGACGGCGCGCCACCGTGGAGGGCAGCAGGCACTTGCCGGTGCTGCGGCTACCGGGGTGGGTCAGCACCAGGCAGGCCCGACGGAGGCGGAGCGCCTTCGCATGCGCGGCGTCGAACCGGACGGCAGCACCGCCGACCCCTGGGAAGTCGAACTTCCGGCCTGCCGCCCGCGTAGGAGCAGGAGGGCCGGCCGGTGGCATGCGTAAGGCCCCGCACACGACCGTGTGCGGGGCCTTACGGGTCAGGGGGTCAGCCCTGCCAGCTGTGGGACGGCTGGAAGCCGCGCTGGCGCTCCAGGCGGCGCCATCCTGCCGTGGTGCGGCCGCGGTGGGCCAAGGTCGCGTCGGTGGGCCGCGCCGAGGCGCGGGCCAGCAGGACCGCGGTGATGGCGGCCAGCTCCTCGGGGTCGGCGTGGCCCTTCTCGACGCGGAGGAGGGAGGACGTCGGATCGGTAGGAGTGCTCATGTGTGCTCCAGAGTCCAATCGCAGGGTCACTGCGGCGGGTTGCCGTGCTTGCGGGACGGCAGGTCGGCGTGCTTGGTGCGGAGCATCGCGAGGGACCGGATGAGGACCTCGCGGGTCTCCGCCGGGTCGATGACGTCGTCGACCAGGCCGCGTTCGGCCGCGTAATACGGGTGCATCAGCTCGGCCTTGTACTCCTTGACCATGCGCGCCCGCATCGCCTCGGGGTCCTCGGCATCGGCGATCTGCCGACGGAAGATCACATTCGCCGCGCCCTCCGCGCCCATCACCGCGATCTCGTTGGTCGGCCAGGCGTAGGTGAGGTCGGCGCCGATGGACTGCGAATCCATCACGATGTACGCACCGCCGTACGCCTTGCGCAGGATCAGCGAGATCCGCGGCACGGTCGCGTTGCAGTACGCGTACAGCAGCTTCGCGCCGTGGCGGATGATGCCGCCGTGCTCCTGGTCCACCCCCGGCAGGAACCCGGGCACGTCCAGCAGCGTGACGATCGGGATGTTGAACGCGTCGCACATCTGCACGAAGCGGGCCGCCTTCTCGGACGCCTCGATGTCCAGCACCCCGGCCAGCGACTGCGGCTGGTTCGCGACGATACCGACCACCTGCCCGTCCAGCCGGGCCAACGCGCAGATGATGTTACGGGCCCAGCGCTCGTGGACCTCGAGGAAGTCACCGTCGTCGACGAGCTCCTCGATCACCTGGTGCATGTCGTAGGGGCGGTTACCGTCCGCCGGCACCAGATCCAGCAACACGTCCGAGCGACGGTCGGCCGGGTCGCCGGCGGCGGCGGTGGGCGGGTTCTCCCGGTTGTTCGACGGCAGCATCGACAGCAGGTACCGGACCTCCGCGATGCACGTCTCCTCGTCGTCGTAGGCGAAATGCGCCACACCCGAGGTCTGCGCGTGCACATCCGCACCGCCCAGACCGTTCTGGGTGATCTCCTCACCCGTGACCGCCTTCACCACGTCCGGACCGGTGATGAACATCTGCGACGTCTCACGGACCATGAACACGAAGTCCGTCAGGGCGGGACTGTAGGCCGCACCGCCCGCACACGGACCCAGCATCACCGAGATCTGCGGAATCACCCCCGACGCACGCGTGTTGCGCTGGAAGATCCCGCCGTAACCGGCGAGCGCGCTGACACCCTCCTGGATCCGGGCCCCGGCACCGTCGTTCAACGACACCAGCGGCGCACCCGCCGCGATCGCCATGTCCATGATCTTGTGGATCTTCGTGGCATGCGCCTCACCCAGCGCACCACCGAAGATCCGGAAATCATGCGCGTAGACGAACACCGTCCGGCCCTCGACCGTGCCCCACCCGGTGATCACACCATCGGTGAACGGCTTCTTCGCCTCCAGACCGAAACCCGTCGCCCGATGCCGGCGCAACTGCTCCACCTCACGGAACGAGCCCTCGTCCAGCAGCAGAGCGATCCGCTCACGAGCCGTCAACTTGCCCTTCGCATGCTGCGCCTCGGTCGCCCTCTCACTCGGCCCCCGCACAGCCTGCTCACGGATCTCGTGCAGCTCGGCCACCCGGCCCCGGGCGTCGGTCGGCTCGCTGGTGGTCTCGTCCAAAACGGTCATGCATCGACCCTACGGATCCGAACAAGGAAACCCTGCCGTCGACTCCGTACAGTCTCGCGCCCGTTCTCCTGTCGGGCTTGAACAGAACCATTCCGCACAGAGCGCCAACCACCAGCTCAGGACGGTGCGGCTTTGTGGAGGTCCGACAAGCATGTGAGCTGAGAGTCGCCTCACAGCCAGGCCGCGCCGCATACGCCGCTCGGGTTAATCCGGCGGGCGGCCCAGCGTACCGGGCCGCCTGCCGGACGGTTCTCAGCTCCCGCAGTGGAAGCGGGCCGCACCCCAATCGGCGTGGTCGTTGCCGTTGCCGTCCCCGCCGTCGCCGGTGACCAGCTCGATGTAGTCGGCGCCGGTGACGTCCGCGGTCAGGGACCAGGCCGGGTCGGCGGCCTTCAGCACCGGGGAGGCAATCTTCTCCGTGCCGTCCGCGACCACGCTGAACCGTACGGTCCCCCGCGACGTCTGGACATCGTCCACACCCACCTGGGCGGTGAAGGACGTGCACTTCCCACCGAGGTAGTAGCGGATCTTCGCGGGCGCGTGGCTGCCGAGCCCCTTCTCGTACACCACTCCCCCGATCCGCAGCCGGCCGCCGTCACCGGTACCGGTCTCGCCGTTGGACAGGTCGCGCTCGACCGGGCCCCAGCCGTTGGTGGCGGACGTCCAGTCCAGGTCGCTCGCCCATGCGTCGGCGGTGGGCGGCGGCGGAAGGGTCCGCACGGAGGTGGCCGCGGTGAGCTCGCGGGCCGAGCCGTCCACGGTGTACGTCGCCGTCGAGCCGAGGGAGTACGCGCGGTACTCGGCATCGGCGGGCGGCGTCACCTGCCAGCTGCCGGTGACCTTCGCGCCGGGCGCCACCGTCTCGAACGACACCGGTCCCGCAGGCTCCGCCGTCCACCCCTCGGGCAGCTGGAGCGCCAGCCGCACATCCGCGGCCGCGGTCTGCTCGTCGTTGGTGAAGACGACCTTGACCTCGTTCTTGTCGCCCGGTTCGAGGGCCTCCCCGGCGGTCACGCCGAGGGTGCCGCACGCCGTCGGCCGCGCGGCCGGGCCGAGGTCGGTGACCGTGAAGCCGTCCATGACGAAGTCGGCGCCGTCCGGTGCGTCCGCGCGCTTGCGCAGCCCGGTCCAGGTGTCGCCGCAGCCCGCGGTCACCGTCTCGGAGAAGTGGCCGGTGGTCCGCTGCTGCCCGACGGGCGTACGGCGTCGCTCGACGGAGCCGCCGGCGGCCCGGTCGTAGCCGGTCACCCACTCGTAGGCGCCGGCGTGACTGGACTGGTAGTCGTACTCGACCCGGTAGCTGTGGCCGTCCTTCATCGGCACGGTCCAGGGCGCGGTGCGGTACACGAGTCCGGTGTTCTCGTCGTGGGCCTTGAGCGACTCCTTGCCGCCGAGCACGTCGTCGATCAGCTTTCCGTTCCAGCCGGCCTGGGTGTACGGCGCGTGCAGCCGGCTCACATGGGTGCGCGGGTCGGTCGCGCCGCCGGCGTCGCCCTTGACGAACGGCCCCCAGCCCTGGTCGACGGCCTCGAAGTCCTCGTACACGAGCGCGCCGTGCTTGGTCGTGGGCGCGTTGGCGACGATCCGTACATCGTCGGTCCGGACCTGTGCCGCACTGCCTGCCGCGGCCTCGATCTTCAGGGTCACCGCCTCGTCGGGCGCGGTGAAGTTGACCTTGGCGCGCTGGAAGTGGGTGCCGTGCCAGTCGGACGCGGCGACCTGGTCCTTGACCGTGGAGCGTTCGACGGTGACGGACCTGCCGCCGACCGACAGCGTCGTACGGCGGGAGCTGCCGGGCTCGACCTCGATCCACGCGGACGCGGTGTACCGCTCGCCCGCCTCCAGCCCGGTGATCCGCTGGGACAGGGACGCGGCGCCGGGCCCCTCGAGTGCGGCACTGTTGCGGCCGTGGCCGTCGGTGTCCCGGGTGACGCCGCCTGCCTTGGTCCACGCATCCAGCGAGGCGTCGTTGAAACCGGGGTCGGCGACCGGGCCGCCCTCGCCCCAGCGGGCGTCGCGCTGTTCGGGGGCGCGGTCGGGGTAGAGCACGTACGGCTGTCCCGCGGTGGCGGTGAGGGTGATCCGGCCGCCTTCCGGACGTACGGTGCCCGCCTTCACCCGGCCGTTGTCGGTGAGCTTGTAGACGGTGTACGGGCCGCTGCCGTCCACGGCCCAACTGCTTGTGCCGCCGCCCTTGTTGTAGTGGTACAGCTTCTCGCCGCCGGCCCAGGGGAGCAGATAGCGGTCGCCGTCGAGGACCTTGCGGCCGTCGTCGTAGAAGGTGCGGCGGCCGTCCTCCACGGTGCCGCGCAGACCGCCGGTGAAGCGGATGTCGTTGCCGTTCCAGCGGGTGATCCGCTCGTGCTGGAGGTATTTGGCGGGCAGATCACGCTGCCAGATGTTGGCGTAGAAGGCGTTCCAGTCGGTCTCGCCGGTCCAGCCCTCGAAGTCCTCGAGGGCGGTCTGGCCGAGGACCGGGTGGTTGTTCCAGACGTCCTTCTCGCCGTTGCGGATGAAGCGGATGATCTGCGAGTTCAGGCCCTTGTTGGTGACTCCGCCGTAGTCGAGGTCGTTGGCCCAGTGCGACCAGAGCGAGGCCCGCTCGAACTTGTCCGCCCATTCCGTGCCGACGGTCCAGCCCTGCCGCTGAACGGCCTGGATCGTCTTGTCGGCGATCCAGCCGTGGGTGTAGTAGACGTCGATGTAGAGGAAGTCCAGATTGCGGTGCGTCTCGTCGCGCAGCTGCTGGAACCGGCGGGCGAGGTCACCGCTGTTGATGTCGCGGCGCTGGTCGATGTAGTAGCTCTGGTTGAGCCAGTTCCAGCCGGGCTTCGTCTTGTCGACGAGCTTCTCGTCGAAGGCGTTCGCCTCCGGGTAGGACTCGGTGGCGTTGACGTGCACGCCGAAGTCCGCGCCCCACTTCTCGCCGTCCTCGAGCAGCTTGTTGAGGTCGGTGAGGCCGCCGGCGCGCTTGTTGTAGTTGCCGCCGTAGTCCGGGTGGGCGGAGTCGTGGCCCTCGGAGCCGTATCCCTTGAGCACCGCCAGCTGGCCGAGGCCGTCGGTGGCGAGCGAGATGCGCTTGACGTCGTCGAGGGTGCGCAGGAAGGGGTGGGTGGCCTGGCTGGCGAAGTTGAACGGGATGTGGGTGACGACCCGCTCCGGGGTGGCGTCGCTGCCGGGCGCGGTGATGCCGATGGTGCGGAAGGCCACCGCGCCGTCCTGCCAGTCGACCTTCCGGTCGCCGTTGGCGTCCGGGGTGACGACGACCTTCGCCCAGGGCAGGCCGTCGCCGCTCTCCGGCTGCGGCGCGCCCGCTCCGCGGTAGGTCCACTGACCGGACCGGACGCCGACGCGCACGGAACCGTCCGCCGCCTTGCGGGCCTGGTGCCAGAAGCGGGCGTCGTCCCCGCCGGTCGGCCCGCTGGGCCTGTCGTACGAGGAGTTGGACTCGACGGCGGCCGCCAGGGCTTCGGTGTTGACGATCGCGTAGGAGGCGCCGACGGGGGCCGTCTCCGTGGGGGTGCGGGCGGTGACGTCCGCGAACACGTCGGCGGTCCGGGTCGAGTCGGGGTCGAGGCGGGTGAACGCCGTGGCCGCCCCGCGCTCCGTACTACCGACGGACACCAGGTCGTGGCCGGGTATGTCGATGGTGCCCACCCGGAAGGCGTCGGTGTCGCGTACGGCGGTGACCTTGAAGGTCACCGCCCGGCCGGAGACCTCCAGGACGGCGTCCATCTCCACGCCGGGCAGTGCGGGGAAGACGAGCGCGTAGCGCGCGGCGGACCGCTCGACGCGGGGCGCGCCGGCGGGACGGACCGCGTACGGCTCGCCGTTGAGGGTGACCTCGGTGACCGGCGCGGTGCTGCCGAGCAGCACCGCGCCGGACGCGCGGTCGGTGTACGACAGGACGCGGGGGAAGTCGTCGGCGACGGTGACCGAGAGCAGGCCGGAGCTGATGACGGGCCCGGCGCCGGAGGCGGTCACGGCGCCGGGCCCGTCGGCCGGTGATGCCGGGAACGCGGGCCCGGCCAGGGCGAACACGGCACAGGAGGCGGCGGCCAGCGCGCCGGCCGCACGGAATCTACGAGGCATGGGGCATGGGTAGTCCCCGGCTCTGCGGGCGTCAACGAAGTCGGTGGCCGGGGCGCCCGGCAGTCCAAGAACCACCGCTCTTTAGTCCAAGTCCCCTCTGACGGTGACGACTTGTGTACACGCCGACTCTCTGAGAGCGCTCTCAGTCACAACTGTTGACGTCCGCCCCGCCCGTCGCAAGAGTGGGACTCCCCCCACAACAGCAGGAGTTCATCCCGTGATTTCCCGCCGTATGTTCCTGACAGGTGCCGCCGCGACCGCGACCGCACTCACCTACCCCGCCTGGGGAAGCGCTCTCAGCCCCGGCGCGGGAGCCGCACCCGCCACCTGTGAACTGGCCCTGGAGAACAAGTCGCTGCCCGGCACGGTCAACGCCTATGTGACCGGCCACGAGGACGGTTCCGGGGACTGGGTGCTGCTCCGCGCCGACGGCAGCGTCCACAAGCCGGCCGATCCGCCGGCGCCGCAGACCCCGCTGCCGGTCGACTGCGCCATCCCCCTCAAGGGAGCGGGCGAGGGACCGGTCGTCCTCACCCTCCCCCGGATGTTCGGCGCGCGCGTCTACTTCGTCCGCGACGACAAGCTGGACTTCTTCGTCAACCCCGGCCCCTCGCTGGTCGAGCCGGCGTTCGCCACCCCCGCCGACCCCAACTACGGGCGCACCTGGTCTTTCTGTGAGTTCACCTTCAACTCGCAGCAGCTGTACGCGAACATCAGCTACGTCGACCTGGTCACCGCGCTGCCCATCGGCCTCACCCTGACCGGCGACGCGACCCACGCAGTCGCCCCGCTGCCCCAGGGAGCACTGGAGAAGATCGCGGACGACCTCGCCGCGCAGGCCGGCCGCGACGGGCAGCCCTGGGACAAGCTGGTCATCCGCTCGGACACCGGCACGGTGCTGCGGGTGATCTCACCGCAGACGATCATGGCCCCGTACTTCGACCGTCCGGCGGAGATGCCGTTCCGGGACGTCTTCGACGGATACATCGACAAGGTCTGGGAGAAGTACCGCTCGGAGGATCTGCGGGTGGACCTGCAGGGCGGCCGCGGCGTGCTCGCCGGGCGGGTCACCGGCGACGTGCTGACCTATCCGGGCGGCCACACCTTCACCAAGCCGTCGTCGCGGGACGTCTTCACCTGCAACCACGGGCCGTTCGCCAACAACCCCGGCGACCCCGACGACAAGAAGGCGCTGCTGGCGCGGATCTCCGCCGCGTTCAACCGCAGCACCCTGCTGACCCATCCCGACCAGCCGAACGGCGCGACATCGGCCGACTACTACCGCGACCCCACCACGAACCACTGGTCGCGCATCGTCCATGCCAACTCCCCCATCGGCTACGCGTTCCCGTACGACGACGTCCGCCCGGACGGCGGGCCGGACGTCTCCGGCGCGGCACACGACGGAAATCCGAAGCGCTTCACGGTGAGCGTCGGGTCCTGATCGCACGTATCACCCGGTAGCACGTGCGGGCGTCCGGTCCGGGGGGCCGGACGCCCGCACGGCTTTTCTGAGGCCGGCCGGGTCAGCAGCCGCCGCAGTTGTAGTACGTCACGTCCCAGTGGTTGCCCTCGTCGGCGTAGATGTTTCCGGAGCCGGACCGCCACTGGGGCGCGCCGTCGCCGCGTACGCCGATGTACGTGAAGTTGTTCTTGATGTAGTTCCCGACGCACGTGTACTTGGAGTAGTCCAGCTTGTAGCCGTTCCAGTGCGAGTAGGTGCCGCCGGCGTGGCCCGTCTCGGTGCCTCCCGTGATGTTGAGCGCACAGCCGCTGGCGCTCTTGAGCGTCTGGGCGCCCTTCGCGGTGGCGAGGTTGAGCTGCTCGAAGGACGTACAGGTCGGGTTGTTCCGGTCGGAGCAGCCGCCGGACGAGGACCATGTGATCCCGGACGAGCGGAACATCGAGGTCGCCGTCGCATGGCTGATCTTGGTGACGGCGTGCGCGTCGGTCGCGGTGGCGAGGACGCCGAAGCCGGGCGCGAAGAGCGCGCCCGTGACAAGCGCGAGTGCGCTGAGGACGGAGCGGATTTTCATGGCGGGGGGATCCCTCCTGCTGATGACCGTGCTTCCGGTGGGACGGCAGTGCAGGTGGAGCAGGGAGATCGTGCCCGAGTTCTACGCGCGTCCGCCAGAGGGCGGCGGCACCTTTCGGGTGAAGCCTCGGGCGGATCCCGCGAAACCTTCCCCAGAGATGTTGAAAGTTGTACGGAATAGGTCTACAGTCGAAGTCGTTGAAGCTTAAACAACAGCGCAGGGAGCTCCCCGGCGCCCGTCCCCAAGGAGCAGACATGGGCCTCTTCAACCGCAAGAACAGTGACACCGCCGTCGCCACCGCCCCCGGCGCGCGGGTGGACCCCGCCCTGGCGGCACTGAGCGGCGAGTACACCATCGACCCCGCGCACAGCAGCATCGGCTTCACCGTCCGGCACGCCATGGTCACCAACGTCCGCGGCAGCTTCGGCGAGTACGAGGGCAAGCTGGTCCTCGACGGCACCGAGCCCGCCCGCTCGACCGCCGCCATCGACGTGGCCATCGCCTCCATCGACACCGGCATCGCCGACCGCGACGGCCACCTGCGCAGCGGCGACTTCTTCGACGCCGAGAAGTTCCCGAAGATGACGTTCCGTTCGACCGGCGCCGAGCAGCTGGGCGGCGACAAGTACCGGATCAGCGGCGACCTCACGATCAAGGACGTGACGCGCCCCGTCGCCATCGACCTCGAGTTCCAGGGCTCGGCCACCGACGTCTACGGCAACGAGCGGGTCGGCTTCGAGGGCGGCACCGAGATCCTGCGCTCCGACTGGGGCCTGACCTGGAACGCGGCGCTGGAGACCGGCGGCGTGATGGTCAGCGACAAGGTCAAGCTGAACTTCGACATCTCCGCGATCAAGGCCGCCGCTCCGGCCGCCTGATCGCACCGCACGCACCGCCACGGCGGGGCCGGGACTCCCCGGCCCCGCCGGCGCGCGTCCGGAGCCTTCCTGCGGGTGATGTCAGAGGCCGCCGGTGTGGAGCAGACGGTTCGGGGAGCCAGGGCTGATCCCGTTGATCACGTCCTTGCTGGACTTCTCGACGATCCAGGCGGCCACCTCGGCCGCCGTCGCGGTCGGATACTTCGACTTGTAGAGGGCGGCCACGCCTGCGACGTGCGGGGACGCCATGGAGGTGCCGTTCATGTCGACACTGCCCCCACCGAGCTTGGCCGAGACGATCGAGGCGCCGGGGGCGTAGACCGACAGGCACGACCCGAAGTTGGAGAAGTCGGCCTCCTGGTCGGAGGCGTTGGTCGCCCCGACCGCCAGCACGCGCTCCGCCGAAGCGGGAGAGACGTTGCAGGCGTTCTCCGCCTCGTTGCCCGCCGCGACGACCGGCAGAACCCCACCGGCCGCGAGCGCGTCCGCCGCCTCGTTGACCGCCGTGGACCTGCCGCCGCCGAGCGAGGCGTTCAGCACGGCCGGCTGCTCGGCGTTCGCCGCGACCCAGTCCATTCCGGCGATGACGCCCGACAGCGTGCCACCGCCCTCGCAGTCGAGGACCCGGACGCTCACCAGCGAGGCCTTGCGCGCCACGCCGTACGACGATCCCCCGACGGTGCCCGCGACATGCGTGCCGTGGCCCTGGCAGTCCTGCCCGCGCCGCCCGTCACCGACGGCGTCGTAGCCGAAGACGGCGCGGCCGCCGAACTCGGCGTGCCCGTAATCGATGCCGGTGTCGAGGATGTACGCGTTGACGCCCTGGCCGCTGCCGGCCGGGGTGAACTCGTCGTCGAGAGGCAGTTCACGCTGGTCGATGCGGTCGAGACCCCATGAGGCGGCGGGTGCCAGCGACGACGCGGGAGGAGTGCTCGCGGTGACGGTGGCGTCCTCCTCGACGGCCACGACGTCAGGCATCAGCCGGACCTGCTTCAGCTGGTCGGCAGTGAGGTCGGCGGTGAATCCGCGCAGCGCGGTCCGGTAGGTGAACAGCGCCGTGACGCCGACCTCCCCCATCATCGCGTTGGAGTCCGCGGTCCGGGCGAGGGTCACGATGTAGCGCCCCGGTACGGCGTTCGCCGAGCGGTGCAGCGGCGCCATTTCGGGGGCGGGTGCGGAGCGGGCGGTCGCGGACAGCGGGCCGGCTGCCGCGAGAACGGTGCCGACGGCGAGGGCGGAGAGGGCGGCGAGGGCTCTGAGCCTGGTTCGGTTGCGCATGCCCTCGAGACAAGCACGCTGGGTAATGATTTCCTACGGTCGGTAACCGTTTCGAATCGAGCCCCCACGGTTGCCGTACACCAGGGCCGCGCCCTCAGGCCTGCCGTCCGGCGCGGCACTCCGCGCCGGACGGGATCTAGAAGCCTCCGCCGCCGAAGTCGCCACCACCGAAGCCGCCGCCACCGCCCCAGTCACCGCCGCCACCGAAGCCGCCGCCACCGAAGTCGGACGAGTCGAAGTCGCCACCGGAGTAGTCACCGCCGCCGTATTCACCGCCGGTGAACTCGCCTCCGCCGTAGTCGGCCGCGTAGGCGGGGGTGGCGAGCATGTGGCCGAGCATCGTGCCCATCAGCAGGCCGGGCAGGATGCCGCCGCCGAAGTAGCCGCCCGCCCAGGGGCCGTAAGCAGGCCCGGCCTCCCAGTAGGGGCGGCGGCCTGCGCCTGTGTCGACGGTGCGCGCCAGCGGGTCCTGGCCTACCTCGACGCGGGCCGCGTCGGCCGCGCAGACCGGGACGTCACGCGCGGCGCCGCCCGCCGGCGCCCAGGAGACGTCCTTGACCGACAGCCCGTGACGCGGGTCGAAGAAGCAGGGTGCCCGGCGTGCGGGGACGGGCCGCCCCTCACGGCGCGCGGCCAGTACGGCGAGCGCGAAGCGGCCGTCGTCCACCGCCTCCGTGACCCCGCGGACGTCGCCGGGGTGCTGAGCGGCGGCCATACGGGACTTCGCGGTGTCGTACGAGTCGAGGGCCTGCTCGTAGTCGGCGCGCATGGCGTCGTCCGCGCCCTTCTCCGAAGGGTGGAAGTCCAGCCGGTCGAGTTCCTCGCCGAACGCGGTGATGTCCTCGTCGACGACGACGCGGAGGCGTTCGAGGGCGGCCCGCTCCTCCTCCGCCTTCCGGCGGCGCTTGTTGCGGACCATCGCGTAGGCACCGGCACCGCCCGCGGCCGCGACCGCGCCGAGGACGATCAGACCGCCGGCTCCGACGCCGTCCTCGTCACCCGATCCGGGGTCCCAGGAGGCGGGAGCGGTGCCGTCGACCTGAGGCAGGGCCTGGTCGACGAACTTGTCCAGCTGGACCGCCGCGTCGACAGGCGCGCCGCTCTTCACCGAGGCGGTCAGGTTCTCGACGGCCCGGTTCGGCATCACGACGGAGTCGGCTCCGGCGTCGAAGCCGTCGCCGAGCCTGACGGCGTACAGGCCGGTGATCCCGGTCTCGGTGCGCAGGTTGCGCAGCAGATCGTCCGGCGGGAATTCGGCGGTGGCGGGCAGTACGGCCACGAAGACCGGCTTGTCGGCGTCCTCGATCCGGTCGGCCAGCGAGGCGGCCTCGGTCTGCGACAGCTGGCCGGTCATGGCCGGGTGGACGTACACCGGACCCTCTCTCAGGGCCGCGGCGGCGTCGGACACTCCCGAAGCCCTGACGGCGGCGCCGGACGCAGGAGTCAGAATCATGAGCAGCATCAGCGTCAGCCCCGCGAGGGCCGACACAAGAGTGAACGGCCGTATCCTCATACTCCCGACGCTACCCGAAACCGGCATAAATAAGACATACGTCTGAGCCGTGGGCGAAATAACCCGGCACCGCAATACTCGACGGCGGCGCCCGCCCTGCCGGGTGCCGCCGTCGAGCGATGTGATCAGCCGGCCCGGTAGGCGGCGGTCAGCTTGGCGACCGCTCCCGCCGGATCGCCGGTGAGCAGCAGGTGATCAGCCTCCGCGAACGGCTTCGCCGAAGCCTCGGTGATCTTCCCGCCGATCTTCTGCTGGACGATCAGACGCGCCTTGCCCACCAGTTCCCTGGCCTGCTCCGACCTGCCCTGACCGGTCGCCTGGAGGACCTTCACCGCCAGGGAGACGGCCTTGAGCGTCAGCTCACCGCCGCCCGGCGTCCGGCCCAGCGTGGTCAGGCCCCAGCCGTAGGGGAACTGCGGGTCGTACGCGGCGTCGCCGACGTTGATCGGCAGCTGCGCCTCGGACTTCGGCCAGGTGACCGGGAGCTGCCCGGTGAACGGACGGGTCCCGTACAGGACGTCCGCGACGCCGTCGCCCTCGGTGCCGGGCAGCCAGGACGCGACGAGCGCGTCGATGCCGTCCAGCCGGTCGCCGATCAGCTGCGGCCGGCCGGAGACGACCAGGACGGCGCACTTCATCGCGGCGCAGACCTTGTCCACGGCGGCCTTGTCGGCGGCGGTCAGCTCCAGGTCGTGGCCGTTGCCGACATCGCCGATGCCTTCGGCGTACGGGGTCTCGCCGACGACGACCACGCCGACGTCGTAGCCGTCGGTGGCGGCGGAGGCGTCCTTGGAGTAGTCGATGGTGGCGTCGGGGGCGGCCCGCCTCATGCCTTCGAGGATCGTGGTTCCGGTGGTGATCTCACCGGAGGAGCCCTGCCAGCTGATGGTCCAGCCGCCGGCCTGGTTGCCGAGGTCGTCGGCGTTGGAGCCGGCGACGTACACCTTCTGCGACTTTCTCAACGGGAGCACGGCACCGTCGTTCTTCAGCAGCACCTGCGACTTGGCGACGGCCTCCCGGGCCACCGCGCGGTGCTCCGCGGAGCCGACCTCGTCCAGGTTCCCGGTGTCCGCGTACGGCCTCTCGAAGAGGCCGAGCTTGAACTTCTGGGTCAGGATGCGGGAGACGGCGTCGTCGACGCGGGCCTCGCTGATCCGCCCGGCCGTCACCTCGTCCTGCAACGTACGGGTGAACTCCTGGTAGTTGGTCGGAACCATGATCATGTCGAGGCCGGCGTTGACGGAGGTGCGCACGTCGCTCGGGTAGTCGCCGGGGATCTGGTCGATGGCCTGCCAGTCACTGATGACGAACCCGTCGAAGCCCATCCGGTCCTTGAGGACCCCGTTGATCATCTCGGCGTGGGCGTGCATCTTCACCGGTCCGGCCTCGTCGCCGATGATGTCCAGCGACGAGTACGAGGGCATGACCGTGCCCGCGCCGCGCTTGACGGCCTCCGCGAACGGCGCGAGATGCACCGCCTCCAGTTCCTCACGGGTGACCTTGGTGACGCCCTGGTCGATCGTGTAGGAACCGGTGGACGACGAGCCGAACTCGGTGCCGCCGTCGCCGACGAAGTGCTTGGCGCTGGTGAGGACCTTGTCGCTGCGGTCCAGGTCCTTGCCGTTGCGGGCGCCCTGCATGCCCTGGATCACGGTCTCCATGGCGGTCACCAGGGCCGGGTCCTCACCGAACGCCTCGTAGGAGCGCCCCCAGCGCTCGTCGCGGGTCACGCACAGGCAGGGCGCGAAGTCCCACGGGATGCCGGTGGCGCGCACCTCCTTGGCGGTGACCGCGCCGGTCCGCTCAGCGATCTCGGGATCGCGGCCCGCTCCGATGCCGATGTTGTGCGGCATGATCGTCGAGCCGATCACGTTGTTGTGCCCGTGTACGGCGTCCACGCCGTAGATCAGCGGGATCTGGTACCGGGTGGCCTGGGCCCGCAGCTGGTAGGTGTCGACCATCTTGGCCCACGCCTCGGGCGTGTTCGGCGTCGGCACCGAACCACCGCCGGACAGAAGCGAGCCGAGGTCGTAGGAGGCGATGTCGCCCTGCGACTTGAGAGCGTTGCGTTCGGCCTGTGTCATCTGGCCGGCCTTCTCCGCGAGGGACATGCGCGAGAGCAGGTCGGCGACGCGCTTCTTCACCGGCAGCCTGGCGTTCTGGTACGGCAGGCCGTGGGCGTTCACGACCACCTGGGGCGTCTCTGCGGGGGCCTTCGCGCCGGTGACGGTCAGCCGCAGCGGCACGGTCTCCGCGGACTCGGCCGCCCTGTCCTTGCTCGTTCTCACGGCGACCGTACGGGACTCCCCGGAAGCGGTGCCCGCCGGGAAGGTGACGGAACCGGTGACCGGTTCGTAGTCCGCGCCGGCCTCCGCGCTGCCGCCGCCTGCCGTGTACTCGACGGTGACCGGCTCGTCGGTCGGGACGGATCCGGTGGTGGCGACGGAGATCTTCACCTGGGCGGTGCCGCCCTCGTCGACCGGGTACACGGCGGCGTCGGTGACGACCTTGGCCTTCAAGGCCGGGTCGGCCTTCCCGTACAGCTCCATGCCGTCGACGGCGAAGGCGCCGGGGGCGCCGGTGGGGAGGGTGAGCGCCCAGCCCCACATCTCGTTCAGGCCGAGGACCTGGTCGATACCGCCGACGGGCTGGTAATCGGTGCGGTAGACGAAGTCCGCGAACGGGATCTCGACGAGGTGCCAGCCCTCCCAGTCGTCGGTGAACGAGGTGGTCCACAGCTCGGACGCGCCACCGTTCGCGCCGCCGTCCTTGATCTCGAAGTTGATGCGCTTGCCCGAACCGGGCGGCAGGGGCGCGGTGTTCTGGCCGTACCACCAGAAGCGAATGCCCTTGGAGGCCGTCCAGTCGCGGGGCGCCTGGTCCACGGCGTACTCATGGCTGAGGCCGCCCCAGCCGCTGATGTCGTAGGAGCCTTCGAGGACCTTGCTGCCCTCGGGAGCGTCGGCGCGCTCCTTGAACTCCAGCTTCGGCTGGTCGTCGGCGTCGCTGCCCCAGGTGAAGATGCCCTCCGCGGGCGGGTTGGCGAACGGCACCTCGCCCTCGAAGCGGTCGACGGGAACAGGCGCGGGCTCGTCGGCGGCGGCGCTCGGCAGCGCTCCGGCGATCAGCGACCCGAGCACGGCGGTGGCTGCGAGGAGGGCCGTACCGGCCCGGCGGGGTCCAGGGCGTGGTCGTGGCCGGAGTGATCCTGGCATTGCGGCTCCTTCGGTGCGACATCGGTGCGACATGGGTGTGGCGTGGGTTCGGCAGGGCTGAGGCAAGGGGCGGCCGGGTGTGCTCGGCGGCCGGGCCCCGGTGGTGCACCGTCCGGCACGGCAGGCCGGGTCGAAGGGGCGGCCTGCGGCGGCGCGGCGGGTGGGTGCCGGGGCGGGCGCGCCGCAGGACGCTGCCCGCCCGCGCGGACCGGCCCGCGCGGGCGGGGGTCAGCCGTCGGGCGCGGAGCCCCGGACGACGAGCTCGGTGGGCAGCACGACCGGCTCGTCGGGGATCGGCTCGCCGCCGAGCCGCGCGAGCAGCAGCCGGGCCGCGGTCTCTCCCATCTCGCGCATCGGCTGGCGCACGGTGGTCAGCGGGGGCGCGGTGTGCCGGGCCATGGGGATGTCGTCGAAGCCGACGACGGCGATGTCGTCGGGCACGCCGCGGCCGGCGTCCCGCAGGGCGCGCAGCACCCCCGCGGCGATGAGGTCGTTGTGCGCGAAGACCGAGTCGAAGGGCGTCCCGTCGCCGAGCGCCCGTTCGACGGCCTGCCGGCCGGACGCCTCCGTGAACTCGCCTTCCAAGACGAGAGCGTGGGGCAGGACGTCCAGGAACCCGTCCGTCCGGTCGCGTACACAGCCGAAGCCCGCCGGACCGGTGGCGACGAGTGGCCGGGTGCGTCCGGCCGCGAGCAGATGCCGGGCGGCCGAGGCCCCGCCCTCCCGGTTGGTGGTGGCGACGGACGGGAACTCGGGGTGGTGCCCGCGGTCGTCGATGAGGACGACGGGGAGTCCGCGGCGGTGCATCGCGGTGATGGTGTCGAGGGTGTTCTCCGGTTCGATGACGAGCAGCCCGTCGAACGCTCTGGCCGAGACCTGGCTGGTGAAGTGGTCGACGGACTCGGCGCCGCGGTTGCAGGTGAACAGCAGCAGGCCGTAACCGGCCGCCTCGACGGTGTCCACGACGCCCTGCAGCACCTCGCCCATCCAGGGCCAGGTGAGCGGCGGCGTCAGCATGGCGACCGTACGGCTGCGGCCGCGGGCCAGACCGACCGCGCCCGAGCTGGGGACATAGCCCAGCGCGCCGATCACTTCACGAACACGGGCGGCCGTGGTGGCGTCGACATCGGCCTTGGTGTTCAGCACCCGGGAGACGGTGGTCTTGCTGACACCCGCCTCACGTGCGACGTCGGCGATGGTGACACGCATCGAAGGGCCTCCGCGTCGAGCCTCTGGTACCGGTACCGGAACCGCTGCCGGAACCGGTTCCGGCGTGGTGCGCAGAGTCAACCGCCAGGCGGTCATGCCGTCAATACTTCACACCGAAATCCGCTGAATCCCAAGTTCGGGACAGGTGTGGGGAGTTCTGCGTTCAGGACCTGAATGCGCGAAGTCTTGACGGGTGCCCCGTGCGGGAGTTCACTCACGCCCCGTCCCCCACACCTGAGCCGAGAGGTCATGCTCATGGCAAGACTGCTGGCAAGACGATCACGACGACCGGCACGACGACCGATGAGAACCGTCCGCATCCTGCTGGCCGGCGCGCTCGCCACAGCTGGCCTCACCGGCCTCACCACCGGCAGCGCCCAGGCGGCGGGTGAACAGGTGAACATCTGGCTCACCACGACGGACGACAGCGGCGGCCGTCATGTCACCCGTGGACTTCAGCAGCAGGCACCGCTCAACTTCCAGTCGGGCACGGGCGGTGGTGGCACCGACATCACCGTCGACGAGAACACCCGGTACCAGACGTTCACCGGCGGCGGCGCGTCCTTCACCGACACCGCGGCCTGGCTGATGAAGGGCTCCGGCGCCCTGTCGCAGGCGACGCGCGACGCCACGATGCGCAAGCTGTTCTCGCCCACCGACGGCATCGGCCTGTCGTTCGTGCGCAACCCGATGGGCGGCTCCGACCTGGCGCGCTTCGGCTACACGTACAACGACCTGCCGGCCGGGCAGACCGACCCGTCCCTGTCGAGGTTCTCGATCGCGCACGATCTCCAGGACGTGCTCCCCCTGACGAAGCAGGCCGAGCAGCTCAACCCCTCGCTGACCCTGGTGGCCTCACCGTGGACCGCCCCGGCGTGGATGAAGGACAGCGGGCAGCTGGGCGGCGGCTGGCTGAAGGCCGAGAACTACGGCACGTACGCCGACTACTTCGTGAAGTACCTCCAGGCCTGGCGCGACCAGGGCGTCCCGGTCGACTACGTCACCGCGCAGAACGAGCCGACGTGCTGCAACGGATACCCCTCGATGAGCTGGAACGCCTCGGGGCTCGCGTACTTCACCAAAAGCGAGCTGCTGCCGGGGCTCGCGAACGCGGGCCTGCCCACGAAGGTGCTGGCACACGACTGGAACTGGGACACCTACGACGCGTACGCGGCGCAGACCGTGAACGACGCGGCGGTGCGCAGCCACCCGAACTTCGGCGGCGTCGCCTGGCACGGTTACGGCGGCAACGTCTCGAAGCAGACGGACGTCCACAACCAGTACCCGCAGCTGGACGCCTTCCAGACCGAGCACTCCGGCGGCACCTGGATCGCGAACCAGCAGCGCGAGGACATGATGAACATCATCGACTACACCCGTAACTGGGCGAAGTCGGTGACCAAGTGGTCCCTCGCGGTCGACCAGAACCGCGGCCCGCACAACGGCGGCTGCGGCACCTGCGACGGCCTGATCACCGTCCACAACGGCGACTCACGGCACGGCCAGGTGGACTACACGATCGAGTACTACACGATGGGCCACCTCACGAAGTTCGTGAAGCCGGGCGCCCACCGGATCGCGTCGACCGGCAGCTCGGCCGTGCCCAACGTGGCCTGGCGCAACCCCGACGGCTCCAAGGCCCTCATCGCCTACAACGACTCGCCGTCCGCACAGACGATGACCGTCAACTGGGGCGGGCAGCGGTACACGTACTCGCTGCCGGGCAAGACGTCCGCGACCTTCACCTGGTCGGGTACGCAGTCGGGCGGCTCGGAGCAGTCCGGCGCCCTGGTGGGCCTCGGCGGCAAGTGCCTGGACGTGGCGGGCGGTTCCTCCGCCGACGGCACGGCCGTCCAGCTGTGGGACTGCAACGGCTCCGCCGCGCAGCGCTGGACGATCCGCTCCGACGGTTCGGTGCAGGCGCTCGGCAAGTGCCTGGACGTGACATCCGGTTCGACGTCCGACGGCGCGAAGGTACAGCTCTACACGTGCAACGGCTCGGGCGCCCAGCAGTGGCGCCATGAAGCGGGCAGCGGGGATCTGGTGAACGTCCCCGCGGAGAAGTGTCTCGACGCGTCGGACAACTCCTCGGCGAACGGGACCCGGGCACAGATCTGGTCGTGCACGGGGGCCGCGAACCAGAAGTGGCGGCTGCAGGCCTGAGGACAGGCGAAAGGGGCGGCCCGGTCACCCGGGCCGCCCCTCACGTGCTACTCCGTCGGCTCGACGCCGGCGCGCAGCAGACCGTAGGTGTACGCGTCCTCCAGGGCCTGCCAGGACGCGGCGATGATGTTGTCCGCGACGCCGACCGTGGCCCATTCGCCGTTGCCGTCGCCGGTCGTGATCAGCACCCGGGTCGTCGAGCCGGTGCCGTGGCGGCCCTCGAGGATACGGACCTTGTAGTCGACCAGCTCCAGCTTCGCGAGCTGCGGGTAGATCCGCTCCAGGCCCACCCGCATCGCACGGTCGAGCGCGTTGACCGGTCCGTTGCCCTCAGCGGTGGCGACGATGCGCTCGCCCTTGGCCCACACCTTCACCGTGGCCTCGTTGGCATGCGTGCCGTCCGGGCGGTCCTCTACGATCGCCCGCCACGACTCGGTGCGGTAGTAGCGGCGGGCCCTGCCTTCCGCCTCCGCGCGCAGCAGCAGCTCGAACGAGGCGTCGGCGGCCTCGTAGGTGTAGCCCTGGAGCTCGCGCTCCTTGACGCGTTCGACGACCCGGCCGACCAGCTCCCGGTCACCGCCGAGATCGATGCCGAGCTCCTTGCCCTTGAGCTCGATCGAGGCGCGGCCGGCCATGTCGGACACGAGCATCCGCATGGTGTTGCCGACCAGTTCGGGGTCGATGTGCTGGTACAGGTCGGGATCGACCTTGATCGCGGAGGCGTGCAGGCCGGCCTTGTGGGCGAAGGCGGAGACACCCACGTACGGCTGATGGGTGGAAGGCGTGAGGTTGACGACCTCGGCGATGGCGTGCGAGACGCGGGTCATGTCCGCGAGCGCCCCGTCCGGCAGCACCCGCTTGCCGTACTTGAGCTCCAGCGCGGCGACGACCGGGAACAGGTTGGCGTTTCCGACCCGCTCGCCGTAGCCGTTGGCGGTGCACTGGACATGCGTGGCGCCGGCGTCGACCGCGGCCAGGGTGTTGGCGACGGCGCAGCCGGTGTCGTCCTGGGCGTGGATGCCGAGGCGTGCCCCGGTGTCGGCGAGGACGGTGGAGACCACGGCCTGGACCTGGGCCGGCAGCATGCCGCCGTTGGTGTCGCACAGGATCACCACGTCGGCACCGGCCTCGTGCGCGGTCCTGACGACGTTCTTGGCGTACTCCGGGTTCGCGCGGTAGCCGTCGAAGAAGTGCTCGCAGTCGACGAACACCCGCCGGCCCTGTTCGCGCAGGTAGGAGACGGTGTCGCGGACCATCTCCAGGTTCTCCTCGAGGGTCGTGCGCAGCGCGAGCTCGACGTGGCGGTCGTGGGACTTGGCCACCAGCGTGACCACGGGGGCGCCGGACTCGAGAAGCGCCCTGACCTGCGGGTCCTCGGCTGCCTTGCCGCCGGCGCGGCGGGTGGCGCCGAAAGCGACGAGCTGGGCGTGGCGGAAGGTGATCTCCTTCTGCGCGCGGGCGAAGAACTCCGTGTCGCGGGGGTTCGCGCCCGGCCAGCCGCCCTCGATGAAGCCCACGCCGAAGTCGTCCAGGTGCCGGGCGATGGTCAGCTTGTCCGCGACCGTGAGGTTGATGCCCTCGCGCTGGGCGCCGTCGCGCAGCGTCGTGTCGAAGACATGGAAACTGTCGTCGACCTGCGTGTCCTGGCCGTTGGTGGTCATGCTGTCCTGACTCCTGTCGGATGAGTGGCTCCGGAATGTCTGGCTCCACTTGCCCCCATCATCGCGCGCGGCTCGCATTCGGCCGTGGGTGAGGCCGTAAAACGAAAAAACCCCTCGCGGGTGCGAGAGGTCTGCGCGCGGGTCTGGGGCACGGTGCCGCCTGCCGCGGGGTTGCTGTCCACGGGTCAGCGGTCACTGCGGACCGGCGCGCTGCTGCCGATAATCATGGCGAACGAGAGCACGGGGGAAGTCTGCCACAGGTGCGCCGCGGGCTGGACGGGAGTCTCACGATGCGGTCGCTCTGCGGGCGGGGGCGCTGCGGGAGCCTGTCCCCTCCCCGCCCCTTCCCGAACCGGGCTCCGCCCGGACCCGTACCGCGCTCCGCGCGGTGTTTCGGGGGCTCCTCCCCCTGAGCCTGGCGGCGTGGGGGGACCCCACCAGACCCCCGCGCCTCACGCGCCGGCGAGGCTGGATCCGCCGGCGGAGCCGGATCGCCGCGCAGCGTCATTTCCAGCGCGCCTGGGGGCACCTCCCACGGCCGCCAGGCCGAAGGGGCAGATCGAGGGCACCGCGCGAAGCGCGGTACGGGGCCCGGGGCTTGCCCGCCACGCGGTGGAGCCGCACATCGGTGCAGCGGGAAGGGGGTCCCCCCCCCCCGGCCGCCAGGCCGTAGGGGGTAGGGGGTAGGGGGTAGGGGACAAGCCCCCGGCGGCGCGTCAGCGGAGCAGAGACTCCCGCACGAACTCCCCCACATGCGCCAGCACCTGCTCGCGCCCCGTCCCCGGTATGCCCACGGCGACATGCACGCTGAAGCCGTCCAGCAGCGCGCGCAGGCGGGAGGCGAAGCGGTCGGGGTCCACCGGGCGGAACTCGCCGCGGGAGACGCCCTCCGCCAGGAGCGCCACCAGGTCCCGGTGCCAGGCACCCTCGATCGCGGCCTGGCGGCCGTGCATGTCGGCGTCCGCGTTCTGCGAGCGGTTCCAGACCTCGAGCCACAGCGTCCAGTGGGGGTCGCGCGGCCCGTCGGGGACGTAGAGGTCGACGTACGCCTCGAGCCGCTCACGGGCCGGGGCCTGCCGGGACAACAGCGCCCCGCGTTCCGCGCCGAGGCGGCCCTCGCTCCACTCCAGCGTCTGCAGGAGCAGCTCGTCCTTGGTGCGGAAGTAGTAGAGGAGGTGCCCGCTGCTCATCCCGACCTGCCGGCCGAGCCCGGCCATGGTCAGCCCGTCGAGGCCGCGCTCCGCGATGGTGGCCATGGCGGCGGCGAGCAGCTGCTCGCGCGGTGGGGCGGACTGGTTCCGGCGGCGGGGGCCGGCAGGGCTGGTGCTGGTCACCTGTACGTTCTACCCGATCCCGTGCCGTCGGCGGCCCTCGGTCAGACCCGCGGCTGCTGCTGAGTGATGCAGTGGATGCCGCCGCCGCCCGCGAAGATCGCCCTCGCGTCCACCAGCGTCACCGTCCGCTCGGGGAAGAGCCGGCGGAAGATGCCCGCCGCGATCTCGTCGCGGGGGTCGTCGAAGGCGCAGAGGACCAGGCCACCGTTGCACAGGTAGTGGTTGATGTACGAGTAGTCGACCCACTCGCCGTCCTCGTCGCGGAGCTTCGTCGGGGCCGGGACCTCGACGACCTCCAGACGGCGCCCCTTGGCGTCGGTCTGGGCGGAGAGCAGCGCGACGTTCGCCTGGCACAGTTCGTGGTCGGGGTGGGACGGGTCGGGCTGGGTGTGGACCACGACGACGCCGGGGCGGGCGAAGGCGGCGACGATGTCGACGTGCCCGCGGGTGCCGTACGTGCCGTAGTCGCCGCTCAGGCCGCGCGGCAGCCAGATGGCCTTTTTCGTGCCGAGCCGCGCGTGGATCTCCGCCTCGACCTCCGCGCGGCTCCAGCCGGGATTCCGCTCCGGGCCGAGCTGGACGGTGTCCGTGAGCAGGACGGTGCCCTCGCCGTCGACATGGATCGCGCCACCCTCGTTGACCAGCGGTGAGGGGTGCACGGGGACGCCCGCGAGGTCCGCGACATGGCGGGCGATCTTGGCGTCGTGCTCCCAGCGCGCCCATTCGGCCGCGCCCCATCCGTTGAACACCCAGTCGACGGCGGCCAGTTCGGAGCCGTCGGTGACGAAGGTCGGGCCGATGTCGCGCATCCAGGCGTCGTCCAGGTCCCGTTCGACGATCTCGATGTCCGAACCGAGCAGTGCCCGGGCCGAGGCCACCTGGCCCGTCCCGGCGACCACGGTCACCGGCTCGAAGCGGCGTACGGCCCGGGCCACGGACGCCCATGCCGCGCGGGCTTCCGCGAGTTCCGCCTCGTCGGTGAAGGTCGGGTTGGGGCCGGGCCAGGCCATCCAGGTGCGCTCGTGCGGGGCCCATTCGGCCGGCATGCGGAAGGTCACGGCAAGTCCTAAGGCGTCGTTGGCTTGAAGGAAGGGCTTGAAGGGTGGGGCCGGAGGAGAGGACTCAGAGGAAGTAGAGGCGGTTCAGCGAGACGGACTCGGCCGGGCTCGAGCGCAGCGGGTCGCCGTCGAGGGTGACCAGTCCGCTGTGTCCGTCCACCGACACGTCCCCCAGCCGGGAGTTGAGCAGCAGGTCACCCGGACCGATGCCGCGGGTGCCGCGCACGGCGACGCGGCGCCGGCGGGTGGGCATCAGATCGGAGCCGAGGTCCACGGCCGCCTGGGCGACGAACGCCACCGAGATGTCGGCCGGGGTCGCCCCGTAGGCACCGAACTGCGGTCCGAGGACGAGCGGTTCGCAGGTGTCCGTCGCCGCGTTCGGGTCGCCGACGACGCCGTACGCGGGGAATCCCGACTTCAGCACCAGCTGGGGCTTGGCCCCGAAGAACTCGGGCCGCCACAGCACGATGTCGGCCATCTTGCCGGGCTCGATGGAGCCGATCTCGTGGGCGAGTCCGTGCGCGAGGGCGGGATTGATCGTCAGCTTGGCCATGTAGCGCAGCACGCGCGCGTTGTCGTCGTGCGCGCCGTCGCCGTCCAGGGGGCCGCGTTCGGCCTTCATCTTGCCGGCCATGGCGAAGGTGCGGCGTACGGTCTCCCCCGCGCGCCCCATGCCCTGCGCGTCCGACGAGGTGATGCCGATCGCCCCGAGGTCGTGCAGGACGTCCTCCGCGCCCATCGTCCCGGCGCGGATCCGGTCGCGGGCCATCGCCGCGTCGCCCGGCAGGTCGGTCTTGAGATCGTGGACGGAGACGATCATGCCGTAGTGCTCGGCGACGGCGTCCCGGCCGAAGGGCAGGGTCGGGTTGGTGGACGAGCCGATGACGTTCGGCACGCCCGCCATCTTGAGCACGTTCGGTACGTGCCCTCCCCCGCAGCCCTCGATGTGGAAGGCGTGGATCGTCCGTCCGTCGAGCACCCGCAGGGTGTCCTCGACGGACAGGCACTCGTTCAGTCCGTCGCTGTGCAGGGCGACCTGTACGTCGTGCTCCTCGGCGACCCGCAGCGCGGTGTCGAGGGCGCGGGTGTGGGCGCCCATGTCCTCGTGGACCTTGAAACCGGACGCGCCGCCCTCGGCGAGCGCCTCGACGAGCGGCGCCGGGTCGGAGGACGAACCGCGGGCGAGGAAGCCGATGTTGACGGGCCAGGCGTCGAAGGCGCCGAACGCGTGCCGCAGCGCCCAGGGCGAGTTGACGCCCACGCCCCACACGGGGCCGAACTCCTGGCCGATGACGGTGGTGACGCCGGAGGCCAGGGAGGCCTCCATGATGCGGGGCGAGAGCAGGTGGACATGGGTGTCGACGGCGCCCGCGGTGGCGATCAGCCCCTCACCCGAGACGATCGAGGTTCCGGTGCCGACGACGACGTCGACGCCGTCGAGGGTGTCCGGGTTGCCGGCCCGGCCGATGGCGTGGATGCGGCCCTCACGGATGCCGATGGAGACCTTCCGGATGCCCAGTACGGCGTCGATCACCAGGACGTTGCTGATGACGACGTCGCAGGTCTCCCGGACGGCCGCGGCCTTGAGGTGAAGTCCGTCGCGTGCCGTCTTGCCGAAACCGGCCAGGAACTCGTCGCCGGGCTTCTGCGCGTCGGACTCGACCCGTACGACGAGGCCGGAGTCGCCGAGGACGACCCGGTCCCCGGCGCGGGGTCCGTGCACGGATGCGTACTCGTACGGGTCCATCAGTTCTCCTCCGCTCCGAGGTAGCCGCAGGCCGCCGCCCTGCGCAGGGCTTCTTCCTTGGCGCCGGGCGCGTCGAGCGGTCCGTCGACCAGGCCGGCGAAGCCGATCGCGATCCGGTCGCCGCCGATGGGCAGCAGCCCCACCTCCACGTCACCGCCCGCGTCGAAGCGGACCGACGAGCCCGCGGGGACGGCGAGCCGCATGCCGTAGGCCGCGGCCCGGTCGAAACGCAGGCGCGGGTTGGCCTCGAAGAAGTGGAAGTGCGAGGTGACACTGACGGGGACGGTGGCGGTGTTGCGCACCGTCAGCCGCACGGCGGGCGGCGTCTCGTCGTGCGGCGGCGCGGGCAGCAGCGCTCCGGGGGCGTTCCCGCCCTGTCCGCCGCCGATCGGGTCGGAGACGACGGCCAGCCGGGACCCGTCGTCGAAGACCGCCTCCACATGGACCTCCCCCACCACGTCGGCGACGCCGGGGAGGACGTCGTCGGGGCCGAGGACCGAGCGGGCGGCCTCGATGGCCTCCGCGAGCCGGCGACCGTCGCGGGCCGCCTCGCAGACCGTGTCCGCTATGAGCGCGGTGGCCTCCGGGACGTTGAGCCGCAGACCGCGGGCCCTGCGTGCCCGGGCCAGCTCGGCGGCGCCGAAGAGCAGCAGCCGGTCGCGCTCGGTCGGGGTCAGTCGCATGTCACCACACCTCCATCTTTGAGCATCACTCTAACAATGACGCCCGCTGAAGGAAACCATTGACTTGATACGAGGCATGCCTCACATTGAGCAGCATTCAATTTGAACGTCACTCAAACCATGAAGGTGAGGGACAGCCCATGCCGGTGGAACAGCGCGGAGTCGACACCGTCCCCGAGGAGGAGCGCACCAGCACTCCTCGCGATCTCGTCTCGATCCTGCTCGGGTCGAACCTCTGCCTGGGGGTGATCGTCTTCGGCTGGCTCCCGGTCTCGTTCGGCCTCGGCCTGTGGCCGTCCGTCACCTCGGTCGTCGCCGGCACCGTCGTGGGCGTGGCCGTCACCGCTCCGCTGGCCCTCGTCTCGCTGCGTACGGCGACCAATCTGTCGACGTCCAGCGGCGCGGCCTTCGGCGTCCGCGGCCGGCTCGTGGGGTCCGTCGTCGGTCTGCTGCTCTCGCTCGGCTACACGGCACTGACCCTGTGGATCGGCGGCGACGTGGTGATCGGCACGCTGGCACGCCTCGCGGGCCTGCCCACCGGCGGCCTCGCCCATACCCTCGTCTACGCGCTGCTCGCCGCGTGCACCGTCGTCGGCGCCGTGTACGGCTACCGGCTGCTGCTGCGTCTCAGCAAGGTCCTGGCCGTGGGCATGACCGCGCTCCTGCTGCTCGGGATCGTCGCGTACGCCCCGGACCTCACCACGGCGGCGCCGCCGGACACCCCGTACCTGCTGGGGTCGTTCTGGCCGACGTGGGTGCTGTCGGCGGTGGCCGCCGGACTCAGCGGACCGATCGCGTTCATCACCCTGCTCGGCGACTACACCCGCTACATCTCCCCGCTGCGCCACAGCCCGCGCCGGGTGCTCGGCGCCACCTGTGCCGGGCTGGTCGCCGGGCTCCTGATCCCGCAGCTCTTCGGTACGTACACGGCGCTGGCCGCGCGGGCCGGGGCCGACTACGCCGGCCCGCTCGTCGCCGCGTCCCCGGCCTGGTACCTCGTCCCGCTGCTGATCGCCGCCGCGGCGGGTTCGGTCGGCAACGCGGGACTGATGCTGTACTCGATGGGGCTCGATCTCGACGCGATCCTGCCGCGCGCCACGCGCACACGGGCCACGCTGGTGGTGGCCGTCGTGGCCACGGCGTTCGTGTTCGCCGGCCACTTCGGGTGGGACGCCCAGTCGGCCATGACGTCGTTCGTGCTGCTGCTCACCGCGGTGGGCGCCCCCTGGGCGGTGATCACGCTGATGGCGCACGTCCGCTGCGCGGGGGTGTACGACGCGGAGGCCCTCCAGGTCTACAACCGCCGTGCGCGGGGCGGCGTCTACTGGTTCCGGTCCGGCTGGAACGTACGCGCCACCCTGTCCTGGGCGCTGGGCGCCGCCGTGGGGCTGGCGGCCGTCTCCACCCCGCTCTACGAGGGACCACTGCTCGGCCTCACCGGTGGCATCGACTGCAGCTTCGTCCTGTCGGGGCTGGTGGGAGGCGTGACGTACGCGGCGCTACGGGCGGGCACAGCCCCCGTCTCCGCGCCCGCACCGGTCGCGGAGACGGCGACCTCGTGAACGCGACGACCTCGTGAACGCGACGACCTCGTGAACGCGGCGACCTCGTGAACGCGGCGACCTCGTGAACGCGACGGCCCGCCCCGGGCTGAGCCGGGGCGGGCCGTCGCGGTGACGCGGGGCGTCAGCCGAGCTCGTGCATCCAGCCGTGGACGTCCTCGCCGGAGCCCGTCTGGATGTCGAGGAGCGCCTTGCGCAGCCGCATGGTGACCTCGCCCGGCTGCCCGCCGGACTGCGTCCACTCGCCGCGCGCGGACTTCACCCGGCCGACCGGGGTGATCACCGCGGCCGTGCCGCAGGCGAAGACCTCCTTGAGCGTGCCGTTCTCGGTGTCGGCCTGCCACTGATCGATGGAGATCCGGCCCTCCTCCGACCCGTAGCCGAGGTCCTTGGCCAGGGTGAGGAGCGAGTCGCGGGTGATGCCGGCGAGCAGCGAGCCGGTGAGCTCGGGCGTGACGATCTTCAGGTCCTGGCCGGAGCCGGTCTCGTACACGAAGTACAGGTTCATGCCGCCGAGTTCCTCGACCCAGCGGTGCTCCACGGCGTCGAGGTAGGCGACCTGGTCGCAGCCCTTCTGCGCGGCCTCGGCCTGGGCGAGCAGGGACGCGGCGTAGTTGCCGCCGGTCTTGGCGTCGCCCATGCCGCCGGGGACGGCGCGGACCCGGTCCTCGGAGAGCCAGATCGAGACGGGCTTGACGCCGCCGGGGAAGTACGCGCCGGCCGGGGAGGCGATGACGAGGAAGAGGTACTCGTTGGCGGGCTTCACACCCAGACCGACCTCGCTCGCGATCATGAACGGGCGGAGGTAGAGGGACGCCTCGCCGCCGTGCGCGGGGACCCACGCCTTGTCCTGCTGGACCAGCGCGTCGCAGGCGGCGATGAAGGTGTCGACCGGCAGCTCGGGCATCGCCAGGCGGCGGGCGGAACGCTGGAAGCGCTCGGCGTTGGCCTCGGGACGGAAGGTGGCCACGGAGCCGTCGGGGCGGCGGTACGCCTTGAGGCCCTCGAAGATCTCCTGCGCGTAGTGCAGGGTCATGTTGGCCGGGTCCATCGACAGCGGCCCGTAAGGAACGAGCTCGCCGTCGTGCCAGCCACGCCCCTCCGTCCACCTGATCGTCACCATGTGGTCGGTGAAGTGGCGGCCGAATCCCGGATTGGCCAGGATCGCCTCGCGCTCCGCGTCGGACAGCGGGTGCGAGGAAGGCTTGAGCTCGATCGTGGGCGTCGTCATGAGTGCAGTGTCCTTCACCGGTTGTTGTGACGGACCGCGCTCACGCCCACTGCTCGGACATCCGAGCATCGCCGTGCGCCACGGCCCACGTCCGATTATCGCCCGTGGGGATCCGTGCAGGGAACGGCGGGAGTACGGCCCAGGTTCTGATGGTGGCACCCGGGGGCCGCACAGGAAAAGCCGCCGGGCGCGGTGGAGAATGCGACCCGGCGGCTTCTGGGGTGTCCGGGGGACGCCCCCGGAAGTCTGTTCTCCCGGGTCAGCTCGCTACTCGTACCGCGAGCGCGTCGCCGATCTGGTCCGTGGTGCGGGTCGTGCCCGGCGCACGCTCCGCCAGGTCGGCGGCCACGGCCTCCTCGATGCGGACCGCCTCGGACTCGTGGCCGAGGTGGCGCAGCAGGAGGGCGACCGACAGGATCGTGGCGGTCGGGTCGGCCTTGCCCTGGCCGGCGATGTCGGGGGCCGAGCCGTGGACGGGCTCGAACATCGACGGGAATTCGCCGGTCGGGTTGATGTTGCCGGACGCGGCCAGGCCGATGCCGCCGGTCACGGCAGCGGCGAGGTCGGTGAGGATGTCGCCGAAGAGGTTGTCGGTGACGATGACGTCGAAGCGTTCCGGCTGGGTGACGAAGAAGATCGTCGCGGCGTCGACGTGCAGATAGTCGGTGGTGACCTCGGGGTACTCCTGGCCGACCTTGTCGAAGATGTTCTTCCACATGTGCCCTGCGTAGACGAGCACGTTGTTCTTGTGGACGAGCGTCAGCTTCTTGCGGGGGCGGGAGTTGGCCCGCTCGTACGCGTCGCGGACGACACGCTCCACGCCGTAGGCCGTGTTGAGGCTGACCTCGGTGGCGACCTCTGCGGGCGTGCCGGTGCGCAGGGAACCGCCGTTGCCCGTGTACGGGCCCTCTGTGCCCTCGCGCACGACGACGAAGTCGATGTCGGGGCGACCGGCCAGCGGGGTGGCGGTGTTGGGGAACAGCTTCGACGGACGCAGGTTCACGTAGTGGTCGAAGGCGAACCGCAGCTTCAGCAGCAGACCGCGCTCCAGCACACCGGAGGGCACCGACGGGTCGCCGATGGCGCCAAGGAGGATCGCGTCGTGGTTCTTGAGGGAGTCGAGCTCCGCGTCCGGGAGGGTCTCCCCGGTGCGGTGCCAGCGCTGGGCGCCGAGGTCGTACTCCTTGGTCTCCAGCTTCACATCCTGAGGCAGGACCGCGGCAAGGACCTTCAGGCCCTGCGCCACGACCTCCTGGCCGATGCCGTCACCGGGGACAACTGCGAGATTGATGCTGCGAGACATGTCGGCACCCTACTCCGCGTCCCATCCAATGACATGGCACGTCCACCATATGGACGAGGTGGGACGCGGACGATCGTCGTTCAGTGACCGGTGGAGCCGCCGTTGTCCCGGCGGTCGAGGGCGCGCTGCAGGGCGGCGGCGGCGTTCTTGCGGTCGGACTCGCTGGTGCGGGAGGCGTGACGGACTCGGCGGGCGTTCGCAGCGGACATGATGATCGACTCCTTGAGATCAGAAGAGATTTCGAGGCGCCGGAAGGGGCGGGGAGCGCGCCGCAGGGGTTGCCTGCCTGGGGGCGCGGACTCGGAACCGCCATTCGCTGGATCGAGCGAGACGTTCGGCTCCTACAAAGCTAGGTCAGCCGAGCCGCTCTGTCTCCACAATTACTCGGACTTCCTACTATCTGAGACGCGATCACGGTCCAGGACGACAGCGCGGGCCCGCGGCGGGAGTCGGTGTCCCGGCGCGGGCCCGCAGGCGATCCGGCTCAGATCTCGAAGTCGGTCTCGAAGTCCCGTTCCGCCGTGGCGGTCGTGCCCTGTGGGGCGAGGTTGTCGCCCGGCGGCGCGTCGTCGCCCGCCCCGCCGCACATCCGGTCCGTCCCGGTGGCCGCCGTGGCGTTCCCGGTCACGCCGCAGTTGTCGCGGATGACGGCTGCCGCTGCGAAGGTCGGTCAGAGCCTGCCGCCGGTGAGGCGGGACAGCGGGCCGCGCTGCTTGAGGCCCGCACGGCGTCCGAGCGCGTACGAGCCGGCCACCGCGGTGGCGACGCCCGTCCCGGCTCCGGCCACGATCGCCTTGCGTGCCTTCACGAGCGTCCACACGACGCCTGCCTTGCCGACCGTCGCGCCGGCGGCGGTGGAGGCGGCCTGCTGGACCGTCCTGGCCGCCGTCAGTGCCTTCTCCGTGGCCGCGCCACCGATGCTCTGCGCCATCTCGCCGGTGCGGCGGGCGGTGTCCTGCGCCTTGGACGACGCCTTCGCCGGCGCCTCGGCGGCCGACCGGGTCCGCCCCTGTGCGGCGGCGGCCGTCTTCTTCGTCGTCGTACGTGCCTGGGTCGTCTTCTTCTCGGTCTCAGCCATGCCGTTCGGGTATCCGCCCACGGCTCACGCAAACTGAGCGGTCGTCATCACGTGTCGCCGCCGCCGTCCGTTTTCGGGAGAACCGCCAGGGCATCCGCGTACCGGAGGTGCCCATGAACGCACGCACATTGACGCTCCCCGGCCGCGCCCGCCGGGCGGCGAACGGTTCCGTCGTCGAAGCAGCCGCGCGCTGGGGATTCGTGGCACGCGGGGTGATCTACCTGCTCGTCGGGGCGCTGGCCCTGCACATCGCCTTCGGCGGCACCGGCCGCCAGGCGGACCGCGGCGGCGCGCTCACCCAGCTGTCGGAGCAGCCGTTCGGCTCCGTGCTGTTGTGGGCGCTCGGTGCCGGGCTGACCGGCATGGCACTGTGGCGGCTGTCCGAAGCGCTCTTCGGCGCCGCGGGAGCCGACGGGCACAAGACACACAAGCGGCTGCTGTCCGCGGGCCGCTGCGTCTTCTACGCCTTCGTCGCCTACTCCGTCCTCGCGTTCGCCGCGGGTGAGAGCGGCAGCGGCGGTGGCTCGAGCGACCGGCAGTCGCAGGACGTGACGGCCAGGGCGCTGGAGCTGCCCGGGGGCCGGTGGATCGTCGGTCTGGCCGGTGCCGGCATCGTCGTCGCCGGTGCCTGGGTCGCCGTACGTGCCGCGCTGCGCAAGTACCGCAAGCACCTGAAGCAGGGCGGCATGTCGCGCCGGACCCGGCGGCTGATCGACGTGACGGGCGTCGCGGGCGGTGTGGCACGCGGGGTGCTGTTCGCGGCGATCGGCGTGTTCGTCGTGCTCGCGGCGCTCACCTACGAACCGGAAAGGGCGAAGGGGTTCGACGACACGCTGCGGTCCTTCGCCACAACTCCCGCGGGGCCGTGGCTGCTGGCGCTCGTCGCCGCCGGGCTGGTGCTGTTCGGGGTCTTCTCGTTCGCGATGGCGCGCATGCGCCGGGTCTGAACCGGACCTGGGCGTATCAACGGGGTGCGCGGCGTCGCCACATGGAAACCGCCCCCGTTCCGGCGTGGGGGCCGGGACGGGGGCGGAGCCTTGGGGGTCGACCGGAAGGTCAGCCCATGTGCGGGTAGGAGTAGTCGGTCGGCGGGACCAGCGTCTCCTTGATCGCACGGGTCAGCGTCCAGCGCATCAGGTTCTGCGGGGCGCCGGCCTTGTCGTTGGTGCCGGAGGCGCGGCCGCCGCCGAAGGGCTGCTGACCGACGACGGCGCCGGTCGACTTGTCGTTGATGTAGAAGTTGCCCGCCGCGTAGCGGAGCTTCTCCATCGCGTGGGCCGCCGCGGCCCGGTCACCGGCGATGATCGAGCCGGTCAGCGCGTACGCCGACACCGACTCCATCTGCTCCAGCATCTCCTCGTACTTGTCGTCCTCGTAGACGTGGACGGCGAGGATCGGGCCGAAGTACTCGGTCGTGAAGACCTCGTTGGCGGCGTCGGAGCACTCGATGACGGTCGGGCGGACGAAGTAGCCGACCGAGTCGTCGTAGCTGCCGCCCGCGACGATCATGCAGGACGGGTCCGACTTCGCGCGGTCGATGGCGGCCTTGTTCTTGGCGAAGGCACGCTCGTCGATCACGGCGCCGATGAAGTTCGACAGGTCGGTGACGTCACCCATCTTGATGGCGTCGACCTCGGCCGCGAACTCCTCCTTGAAGCCGGAGTTCCAGATCGAGGCCGGGACGTAGGCGCGCGAGGAAGCGGAGCACTTCTGGCCCTGGAACTCGAAGGAGCCGCGGGTCAGCGCCGTCTTCAGCACCGCGCGGTCGGCGCTGGGGTGCGCGACGACGAAGTCCTTGCCGCCCGTCTCACCGACGATGCGCGGGTAGGAACGGTACTTCTCGATGTTGTTGCCGACCGTCTTCCACAGGTGCTGGAAGGTCTTGGTCGAGCCGGTGAAGTGGATACCGGCGAGCATCGGGTGCTCGAGGGCCACCTCGGAGACGGCGATGCCGTCGCCGGTCACCAGATTGATGACGCCCTTGGGCAGACCGGCCTCCTCCAGCAGCTGCATCAGCAGCACGGCGGCGTGGGTCTGCGTCGGGGACGGCTTCCAGACGACGACGTTGCCCATCAGCGCGGGCGCGGTCGGCAGGTTGCCGGCGATGGCGGTGAAGTTGAACGGGGTGATCGCGTAGACGAAGCCCTCGAGCGGGCGGTGGTCCAGACGGTTCCACACGCCCGGCGAGTTGGCCGGGGGCTGCTCTGCGAGCAGGTCACGCGCGTACTTGACGTTGAAGCGCCAGAAGTCGACGAGCTCGCAGGGGGTGTCGATCTCGGCCTGCTGGGCGGTCTTCGACTGGCCGAGCATGGTGGAGGCGGCCATCGTCTCGCGCCACGGGCCGGCCAGCAGTTCGGCGGCGCGCAGGATGATCGCGGCACGGTCGTCGAAGGACATCGCGCGCCACGCGGGAGCGGCGTCGAGGGCGGCGTCGATCGCGTCCTGCGCGTCCTGCTGGGTGGCGGCGGCGAAGGTGCCGATGACGGCCTTGTGGTTGTGCGGCTGTACGACGTCGACACGCTCGCCCCCGCCCATCCGCTTCACGCCGCCGATGGTCATCGGCAGCTCGATCGGGTTCTCGGCCAGCTCCTTGAGCTTGGCCTCGAGGCGGGCGCGCTCGGGCGAACCGGGGGCGTAGCCGTGCACCGGCTCGTTGACCGGGGCGGGGACCTGGGTTACAGCGTCCATGGGTTCCGTTGCTCCTTAGCGAGGGGTGGGAGGGCTCAGCCCTTGGTGATCATCGAGCGGAGGAAGAAGAGCAGGTTGGCCGGCTTCTCCGCCAGGCGGCGCATGAAGTAGCCGTACCAGTCGGTTCCGTAGGCGGTGTAGACCCGCATCCGGTGGCCTTCTGCCGCAAGGCGGACGTGCTCGTCGCTGCGGATGCCGTACAGCATCTGGAACTCGTAGTCGTCGAGCTTGCGCCCGGCGCTGCGCGCCAGCTCCTGGGTGATGGCGATCAGACGCGGGTCGTGCGACCCGATCATCGGGTAGCCGTCGCCCTCCATCAGGATCTTCAGGACGCGGACGTACGCCTTGTCGATCTCGGCCTTGTCCTGGTACGCGACGGAGGCGGGCTCCTTGTACGCGCCCTTCACGATCCGGACCCGGCTGCCGGCCTCGGAGAGGCGGCGGGCGTCTTCCTCGGTGCGGAACAGGTAGGCCTGGATCACACAGCCGGTCTGCGGGAAGTCCTTGCGGAGCTCCTCGTGGATGGCAAACATCGAGTCGAGGGTGGTGTGGTCCTCGGCATCCAGCGTAACCGTGGTGCCGATGGCGGCGGCGGCCTCGACGACCGGGCGGACGTTGGCGAGGGCCAGCTCGTGGCCGCCCTCGAGGGACTGGCCGAACATCGACAGCTTGACCGACATCTCGGCCTTGGTGCCGAGGCCCAGACCCTCGAGCTGCCCGATCAGCTCGAGGTAGGCGTCGCGGGCGGCGGCGGCCTGCTCGCGGGTGGTGATGTCCTCACCGACGACGTCGAGGGTGACCTCGAGGCCCTTGGCCACGGCCTCCTTGACGACCGGAACGACCTGCTCGACCGTCTCACCGGCGATGAACCGGGCGACGACCTGCTTGGTCCCCGGGGCGGCCGACACGAAACGGCGCATCTTGTCGCTGCGCGAAGCGGCGAGGATCACGGGACCCAGCACGGGGCACCTCCACGGAACAGGTGTTGAAGTGGCCGAAACCGAAAGCCCACGGAAACGGCACGAAGAACCACCCTGAACCTAAGGATGGCTCGGACGCCGGGCCATCGACAGCTGTCACGCATCCGTGTCCCGGATCTCAGACATATGTCTGAAGGGTGCGAGAATGGGGGCGTGAAGGGCGACTACCAGGACCTCGTCGACGAGATCTCCGCACTGCTGGCCATGCCGGCGACGCTGGAGAACCGGGACTTCGGCCTGATCGCCTTCGGCGCCCACGACAGCGACAGCGCCTTCGACGAGACCACCCTGGACCCGGTCCGCACCCGCTCGATCCTGACGCGCAGATCGACCCCGGCGGTGCGCGCCTGGTTCGAGGGCTTCGGCATCACCCGCGCCACCGGCCCGGTCCGCATCCCCGCCGCCCCGGACGCGGACGTCTACCGCGACCGGATCTGTCTGCCGGTGCGCCACCGCGGCGTCGCCCTCGGGTACGTGTGGCTGCTCGACGCGGAGCCGGGGCCGTCGGCCGCCCAGCTGTCCGCCGCGATGGAGGTCGCCGACCGGATCGGGACGCTCCTCGCGGACGAGGAGCGGGTCGGCGCGGACCTCTCCCGGGAGCTGCGGGCGGTGCTGGCGGCGGAGCGGGGCTGGCAGTACGACATGGCGGTGGCCGAGCTGGGCACCGGGCTGGGCGCGGACGCGGAGGGGCTGCACACGCTGGTGTGCGTGACGCCGTGGACCACGGGCGACGCGCCGTCCGTGCGTTCGCTCCCCGGGGCCTCCGCCCTGTGCACGGTGCCCCTGCCCGTGCGGTCCGGCGGCGGGCGTCCCGTGGAGACGGAGACCTCCGGCGACACACCTGGCGGTCCGGCCGGTGCGGTGGCCGCGCTCGTACGGCTCCGTTCCGCGGACAGCCTCTCCCCCGCGCTCTCGGCGGCGTCCCGTCTGGTGGACACGGCGGGCGGCGGCGAGGCGGCCGCCGGCGTGGCGACGCCGCTGCGCGGACTCGCCGGTCTGGGCCGCGCCTGGCGCGAGGCGGCTTCCGCCGCGCGGGCCGCGCGGGCGCAGCCCCGGCTCGGGCCCGTCGCCCGATGGTCGGACATCGGCCCGTACCGCCTGCTGACCGCCCTGCCCACGGAGGCCGCGGCGGATCCCGCGGTGGGCGAACTGCTGGCTCCCTCGCACCGCGAACTGGCCCGCACCGCGGAGGTGTTCCTCGACTGCGCCGGCCAGGCGGGGCGCACGGCCACGGCGCTGGGGATCCACCGCCAGACGCTCTACTACCGGCTCGGCCGCGTCGAGCAGCTCACCGGTCTGGACCTCGACGACGGCGAACACCGGCTGCTGCTGCACATGGCCCTCAAGAGCGCCCGGCTGTAAGCGGGTTACGGCGCCCCGCCGGCCGCCTTCATGACCCGCCGCAGCCCCTCGGCGAGTTCGTCGGCGCGGGTCGCGGTCGCCGGGTCGAAGGACCACTGGGCGATGAGCCCCATCATCAGCGTCATGTAGAACTTCCCGACCGTGTCGACGTCCTCCTCCGCGACGTCGGCCTCCGCACCGCCCATGAACATGGGGATGATGCCCCGCGCGCCTTCACGCTGGGCCCGGGCCAGATGGTCGCGCACGGCGGGCAGTTGATCGCCCATGACGACGATCTCCATGCTCAGGTGCCACAGCGAGTCCGGGCCCGACATGGTGGCGATGATGTTTTTCCAGACCTCCAAGAAGCGGTCCGTCGAACCGGGGCGCGTCCGTGTGGTCGCCTCCTCCGTGGCGTCGAAGTGGTCGGAGACGCCCTCGACCAGGGCGACGTACGCCTCCGCCAGCAGCGCGTCCTTCGAGCCGTAGTGGTAGCCGATCGACGCCAGGTTGGTCCCGGACTCCTTGACGATGTCCCGCGCCGTGGTGCGCACGAAGCCCTTTTCCATCAGGCAGCGCTTCGCGCCCTCGAGCAGATCCTCGCGATGTCCCATACCGGGCAGCGTACCGGCAGGCCATACGAGCGTCCTAGACGGATGTTTTACACAAGCGTTCTAGACAGACGTTTAATACGCCCGTACATTGCTGCGCATGACCCCACCGAGTGCCACCGCGCCCCTTGCCGGCCGTCGCGAATGGACCGCCTTCGTCGTCCTTCTGCTCCCGCTCCTCCTGGTCTCCATGGACGTCTCCGTCCTCTACTTCGCGATCCCCGCCATCAGCCTCGAGCTGGACCCGAGCAGCACACAGCAGCTGTGGATCTTCGACATCTACGCCTTTGCCCTCGCCGGGCTGCTGATGACCATGGGATCGCTCGGCGACCGCATCGGCCGCCGCAGGCTGCTCCTCGCCGGGGCGGTCGCGTTCGGTGCCGCCTCGATCGGCGCCGCGTACGCGCAGAGCGCCGAAATGCTCATCGTCGCGCGGGCGTTGCTCGGCATCGGCGGCGCGACCCTGATGCCCTCGACCATGGCCCTGGTGCGGAACATGTTCCGCGACGACAGGCAGCGCACCAAGGCGATCGGCATCTGGTCCGGGTGCATGGCGGGCGGCATCGCGCTCGGCTCCGTGATGGGCGGCGTCATGCTGGACCACTTCTGGTGGGGCTCGGTCTTCCTCGTCAACGTGCCCGCGATGCTGCTCCTACTGGTCCTGGTGCCGGTCCTGGTACCGGAGTTCAAGGACCCGGCCCCCGGCCGCTTCGACCTGCTGAGCGTGCCGCTGTCGATGGGCGCCGTGCTGCCCGTCGTCTACGGGCTCAAGGAGATCGCCGCGGACGGCTACGGCATGGTCCCGGCGATGAGCATCACGGTCGGCCTCGCGATCGGATACGTCTTCGTGCGGCGTCAGCGGGTGCGCGACGACGCGATGATCGGCAAGGAGCTGTTCCGGGCACGCGGCTTCGGCCCGGGCGTCGCCCTCAACACCGTCGCCATGTTCGCCATGATGGGCTCCGCCTACTTCACCACGCAGTACCTGCAGTCCGTGCTCGGCATGGGGCCGCTGGAGGCCGCGCTGTGGAGCACCGCGCCCTCGCTCGCCGTCGGCGTGGCCGCCCCGGTGGCCGGCACGATCGCCGCACGGACCGACCGTGCCAGGGTGATCGCCGCCGGCTTCCTGATCGCGGCGGCCGGTTTCGCCCTGCTGCTGCTCTCCGGCACCGACTCGCTGTGGATCGTGCTCGGCGGCGCCGCCGTGATCGGCTGCGGCATCGTCACCGTGATGGCGCTCGTCTCCGACCTGGCACTCGCCGCGGCACCGCCCGAGAAGGCCGGCTCTGCGGCGTCGCTGCTCGAGACGGGACAGGAATTCGGCGGCGCGCTGGGCATGGCCGTGCTGGGCAGCATCGGCACCGCGGTCTACCGCCGGGACATCGCCGCCTCGGCCCCCGCGGGCCTGCCGCCCGAGGCCCTGGACACCGCCCGCGAGACCCTCGGCGGCGCGAGCGCCGTCGCCACGGAACTCGGCGGCCCTGCCGGGGCGGAACTCCTCGCGACGGCGCGGGACGCGTTCGTGCACGGGATGCACGGGGCGGCGATCGGCGGGGCGGTACTGGTGGTGGCGGGTGCGGGGTGCGCGGTGCTGATGCGACGGGGTGTGCGGGGCGGCGGCGCCGGCGGCGGTACGGAGGAGGGGGCGGCGGCGCGGGGCGAGCTGGTGCGGTAGCCGCTGCGCGGGGCCCGTTTCCCCGCCGCGCCCCTTCCCGGACCGGGGGCTCTGCCCCCGTCCTCGCGCCTCGAACGCCGGCGAGGCTGACTTCGCGGCACGCACCCCGCCCGTGCACGGCGAAGGGGCCCGGGAGACCCGGGCCCCTTCGCCGTGCGTCGTGCTCCGCCGCGTCGAGACGCGAAACGGCGGATCAGTCCACCAGGTTCACCGACCGCGCCGACGTCGCGCCGATCTCGTCCGCGATCTCCGCCAGCACCGCCGGCGGCACCGTGTCGTCGACGGTCAGGACGACGAGCGCCTCGCCGCCCTCCTCCGCCCGCGAGACCTGCATGCCGGCGATGTTGAGACCGGCCTCGCCGAGGATCCGGCCCACGGTGCCGACGACGCCGGGGCGGTCCTCGTAGCGCAGGACGGCCATGTGGTCGGCGAGCGCCAGGTCCACGTCGTGCTCGCCGATCGCGACGATCTTCTGGAGGTGCTTGGGGCCGGCCAGCGTGCCGGAGACCGCGACCTCCTCGCCACCGGAGAGCGTGCCGCGCACGGTGACGACGTTGCGGTGGTCGGGGGACTCCGAGCTCGTCGTCAGGCGGACCTCGACACCGCGCTCCTGCGCGAACAGCGGCGCGTTGACGTAGCTGACGGTCTCGTCGACGACGTCCTCGAACACACCCTTGAGCGCGGACAGTTCGAGCACCTTGACGTCGTGCTGGGTGATCTCGCCATAGACCTCGACGTCGAGGCGGACCGCGACCTCGCCCGCGAGGGCGGTGAAGATACGGCCGAGCTTCTCGGCGAGCGGCAGGCCGGGGCGCACGTCCTCGGCGATCACGCCGCCCTGGACGTTGACCGCGTCCGGTACGAGCTCACCGGCGAGCGCGAGACGCACCGAGCGGGCGACGGCGATGCCGGCCTTCTCCTGGGCCTCGTCCGTGGAGGCGCCGAGGTGCGGGGTGCACACGACCTGGTCGAGCTCGAAGAGCGGCGAGTCGGTGCAGGGCTCCTTGGCGTACACGTCGAGGCCGGCGCCGGCGACGCGGCCCTCCTTGAGCGCCGTGTACAGCGCCTGCTCGTCGACGATGCCGCCGCGCGCGGCGTTGACGATACGGACGGCCGGCTTGACCTTGTGCAGCGCCTCGTCGCCGATCAGCCCGAGCGTCTCGGGGGTCTTCGGCAGGTGGACGGTGATGAAGTCGGAGACCTCGAGCAGCTCGTCGAGGGACAGCAGCTTGACGCCCATCTGCGCGGCGCGGGCCGGCTGCACGTAGGGGTCGTACGCGACGATCTTCATGCCGAACGCGGACATGCGCTGGGCGACCAGGACACCGATGCGGCCGAGGCCGACGACGCCGAGGGTCTTCTCGCTCAGCTCGACGCCGGTGTACTTCGAGCGCTTCCACTCGCCGTTCTTCAGCGCGGTGTTGGCCTGGGGGATGTTGCGCGCGGTGGCGACGAGCAGGCCGCAGGCGAGCTCGGCGGCGGTGACGATGTTGGACGTCGGGGCGTTGACGACCATCACGCCGGCCTTGGTGGCGGCGGACACGTCGACGTTGTCCAGACCGACGCCCGCGCGGGCGACGACACGCAGCTTCTTGGCGGCCGCGATGGCCTCGGCGTCGACCTTCGTGGCGGAGCGGACGAGGATCGCGTCGACGTCGGCGATGGCGGGGATGAGCTCCGCGCGGTCGGCGCCGTTGCAGTGCCGGATCTCGAAGTCCGGGCCCAGCGCGTCGACGGTGGCGGGCGACAGCTCTTCAGCGATGAGTACGACAGGTTTCGAGCTCACGTGAGTCCTCACAGTTGCAGTGCGGACGGCCGTCCCGACGGCCGCAGGCGGTGGAGGGGGCAAGCCGCGTGGAAGACGCACGACACTGTGGGCCTGACGCGATGGTGTTGTTGAGCAGTGTAGTGGTGCCGCACGGTGCGTCTTGCGCCTCGTTGGCAGGATCACTCGTCCGTGGCTGGACGAAGTGGCGGAGGCGAGGGGACCGGGAACCGGCCCCCTCGCCTCGTGGCTCACGCCTCGTCGTTGTCGACCCAGCTCATGAGCTTGCGCAGCTCCTTGCCCGTGGTCTCGAGCAGGTGCTCGGAGTCCTGGGTCTTGTACTCGTTGTACTTCTTCAGACCGCCGTGGTACTCGTCCATCCAGTTCTTGGCGAAGGTGCCGTCCTGGATCTCCGCGAGGACCTTCTTCATCTCGGCCTTGGTCTGGTCCGTGATGATCCGCGGGCCGGTGATGTAGTCGCCCCACTCGGCGGTCTCGGAGACCGACCAGCGCATCTTCTCGAGGCCGCCCTCGTACATGAGGTCCACGATCAGCTTCAGCTCGTGGAGGCACTCGAAGTAGGCGATCTCCGGCTGGTAGCCGGCCTCGGTCAGCGTCTCGAAGCCCGCCTTGACCAGCGCGGAGGCACCACCGCAGAGCACGGCCTGCTCACCGAACAGGTCGGTCTCGGTCTCCTCGGTGAAGGTCGTCTTGATGACGCCGGCGCGGGTGCCGCCGATGGCCTTGGCGTACGAGAGCGCCAGCGCGAAGGCGTTGCCGGTGGCGTCCTGCTCGACGGCGGCGATCGCGGGAACGCCGCGGCCCTCTTCGTACTGGCGGCGGACCAGGTGGCCCGGGCCCTTCGGGGCGACCAGGGCGACGTCGACGCCGGCCGGGGCCTTGATGAAGCCGAAGCGGACGTTGAAGCCATGGGCGAAGAACAGCGCGTCGCCGTCCTTCAGGTTGTCCTTGACGGACTCCTCGTAGACCTGGGCCTGGATCGGGTCCGGGATCAGGATCATGATGACGTCGGCCTCGGCGGCGGCCTCGGCGGGCGTCACGACGCGCAGGCCCTGCTCCTCGGCCTTGGCCTTGGACTTGGAGCCCTCGTGCAGACCGACGCGGACGTCGACACCCGAGTCACGCAGCGACAGCGCGTGGGCGTGACCCTGGCTGCCGTAGCCGATGACCGCGACCTTGCGGTTCTGGATGATGGACAGGTCGGCATCGTCGTCGTAGAACAGCTCGGCCACTGGGATATCTCCTTGGAGTGCTGGTGTTGCGTCCCACCGTACGGCGGGAGAGGACGGGGAGGTTTCGGGGTCTCGCCAGGCGAGAAGGGGAGTCAGGCGCTGCGGTCCAGGGCGCGCAGCGACCGGTCCGTGATGGAACGGGCGCCCCGCCCTATGGCGATCGTGCCGGACTGGACGAGCTCCTTGATGCCGAACTGCTCCAGCATCTTCAGCATCGCTTCCAGCTTGTCACTCGAACCGGTGGCCTCGATGGTGACGGCCTCGGGCGACACGTCGACCGTCTTGGCGCGGAACAGCTGGACGATCTCGACGATCTGCGAGCGGGTCTCGTTGTCGGCGCGGACCTTCACCAGCACGAGCTCGCGCTGGATGGCGCCGCCGGGCTCGAGTTCGACGATCTTCAGGACGTTGACGAGCTTGTTGAGCTGCTTGGTCACCTGCTCGAGCGGCAGGTCCTCGACCTGGACCACGATGGTGATGCGGGAGATGTCGGGGTGCTCGGTGACACCGACGGCGAGCGAGTCGATGTTGAAGCCGCGGCGGGAGAACAGGGCGGCGATCCTGGCCAGGATGCCGGGCGTGTTCTCCACCAGGACGGAGAGCGTGTGCTTGGACATGTGCGTCGTTCCTCTTCCTACAGCTCTTCCTGCGGCTCTCAGTCGTCTTCGTTGTCGCCGAAGTCGGGGCGGACGCCCCGGGCGGCCATGACCTCGTCGTTGGAGGTGCCTGCGGCGACCATGGGCCACACCTGGGCGTCCTCGTGGACGATGAAGTCGATGACGACCGGGCGGTCGTTGATCGCGTTGGCCTCTGCGATGACCTTGTCGAGGTCGTCGGGCGACTCGCAGCGGATCGAGTAACAGCCCATGGCCTCCGACAGCTTGACGAAGTCCGGGACGCGGGTGCCGGCGCTCTTCTCCAGGCCGGTGGCCTCGGGGCCGGAGTGCAGCACCGTGTTGGAGTAGCGCTGGTTGTAGAACAGCGTCTGCCACTGGCGGACCATCCCGAGGGCGCCGTTGTTGATGATCGCGACCTTGATCGGGATGTTGTTCAGAGCGCAGGTGGTGAGCTCCTGGTTGGTCATCTGGAAGCAGCCGTCGCCATCGATCGCCCAGACCGTGCGGTCCGGGGCTCCGGCCTTGGCGCCCATCGCCGCGGGAACCGCGTAGCCCATCGTCCCCGCGCCGCCCGAGTTCAGCCAGGTGGCGGGCTGCTCGTAGTCGATGAAGTGGGCGGCCCACATCTGGTGCTGGCCGACGCCGGCGGCGAAGATCGTGCCCTCCGGCGCGAGTTCGCCGATGCGCTGGATGACCTGCTGCGGGGCGAGGCTGCCGTCCCCCGGCTGCTCGTAGCCCAGCGGGTAGGTCTCGCGCCACCGGTTGAGGTCCTTCCACCAGGCGCTGTAATCGCCGGTGTTGCCGGTGCTGTGCTCGGCCTGGACGGCCTGGACCAGGTCGGCGATGACCTCGCGGGCGTCACCGACGATCGGGACGTCGGCGGCGCGGTTCTTGCCGATCTCCGCCGGGTCGATGTCGGCGTGGACGATCTTGGCGTACGGGGCGAAGCTGTCCAGCTTGCCGGTGACGCGGTCGTCGAAACGGGCTCCGAGGGCGACGATCAGGTCGGCCTTCTGCAGCGCGGTGACGGCGGTGACCGCACCGTGCATGCCCGGCATTCCCACGTGCAGCGGGTGGCTGTCGGGGAACGCGCCCAGCGCCATCAGGGTGGTGGTGACGGGGGCTCCGGTGAGCTCGGCGAGCACCTTCAGCTCGGCGGTGGCGCCGGCCTTGAGGACGCCGCCGCCGACGTACAGGACCGGGCGCTTGGCGCCGGTGATCAGCTTGGCGGCCTCACGGATCTGCTTGGCGTGCGGCTTGGTGACCGGGCGGTAGCCGGGCAGCTCGGTCTGCGGCGGCCAGCTGAAGGTCGTCCTGGCCTGGAGGGCGTCCTTGGCGATGTCGACGAGGACGGGGCCGGGGCGGCCGGTGGACGCGATGTGGAAGGCCTCCGCGATGATGCGCGGGATGTCGTCCGCCTTGGTGACCAGGAAGTTGTGCTTGGTGATCGGCATCGTGATGCCGCAGATGTCGGCTTCCTGGAAGGCGTCCGTGCCGATGGCCTTGCTGGCGACCTGGCCGGTGATCGCGACGAGCGGCACGGAGTCCATGTGCGCGTCGGCGATCGGGGTGACCAGGTTGGTGGCGCCGGGACCGGAGGTCGCCATGCAGACGCCGACCTTGCCGGTGGCCTGCGCGTAGCCGGTGGCGGCGTGGCCCGCGCCCTGCTCGTGGCGGACCAGGACGTGGCGGACCTTCGAGGAGTCCATCATCGGGTCGTACGCCGGGAGGATCGCGCCGCCCGGGATGCCGAACACCGTGTCGGCCCCTACTTCCTCGAGAGAGCGAATGAGGGACTGCGCACCCGTGACGTGTTCGACGGTGGCGGACGGCTGTCCGCCGGTACGGGCCCGCGGCTGCGGATGGTGGGCCCCGGAGGCCTGCTCGGTCATCGGCGTTCTCTTCTCGAAGCTGAGGGTTTTCGCGAGGTTTGATGCGGTTCTGATCTGGCTGCTGTCGGCGCCGGTGCAACAAAAAACCCCTCGTGCCGTGAGGCAAGCGAGGGGAGCGCGTCGGGAGGTGTCTGCAGAGCTGTCGGTGCGGCTCTGCTAGCCGACGCGCTTTCCAAGTACGAGAATTCGGGTGCGCATGGCAATGACCCTCCCCCCGGCGCGCTACCACTGTCAAGTGGGTGGGACGCGCGTCTCATTATTTGAGCCATTCCGGGCAGGCGGGATGCCCGCGGCCAGCAGCGGCAGCGCCAGCCCGTCGGGCACTGGATACTCACCCCTGGCCAGCGCACGGCGCAGCCGGTACTCGTCCAGCGGCCCGGAGAAGGCCATGCCCTGGCCGTGGGTGCACCCCATGGCACGCAGCGCCAGCACCTGCTCCGGCACGTCCACGCCGTCCGCCACGGACTGCATGCCGAGGTCACCCGCGATCCGCAGCAGGCCGCTGGTGATCTTGTGCACTCTGGCGGACTCGACGACGCCCTCGATCAGACCCCTGTCCAGTTTCAGGACGTCCACGGGGAGCCTGCGCAGCGCGTTGATCGCCGCGTAACCGCTGCCGAAGCCGTCCAGGGCGATCCGTACGCCCATCCTGCGCAGGGCGGTCAGCCGCTGTTCGAGCTCGTCGAAGGAGATGCGCGGATCACTGTCCGCGAGCTCGATGACGAGTGCGCCGGACGGCAGGCCGTGCCGCGTGAGCAGGGCCTCGATGGAGCCCAGCGGCAGCGCCCTGTCCAGGAGCAGACGCGCCGGCAGTCGCACCGACACCGTTGTCCTGTGGCCGGTGCCGGCGCGTTCCGCCGCTTGGCCGACGGCTTCCTCCAGCAGCCAGCGGCCGAGCTCGGCGCTGCGGTCGCCGTCGTCGGAGACCCGCAGGAACTCGGCAGGGGTGAAGAGGATGCCCTGCGCGGAGCGCCAACGGGCCTGTGCGGAGACCGCTGCGATCCGGCCGGTGGTGAGGCTCACCACCGGCTGGTGCAGCAGCGCGAACTCGCCCTCGTGCAGGGCGCTGCGCAGCCGCGCGGCCAGTTCGGTGCGCCGGACCACCTCGGCCTGCATCTGGGGCGCGTACAGCTCGACGCGGTCCTTGCCCGCGGCCTTGGCCCGGTACATGGCGAGGTCGGCGTTGCGCATCAGGTCGGTGGGGCTCATCGCGGGCTCGGCGAAGGCGACGCCGATGGAGGCCGCCACCCGCACCTCACCACCGTCGATGCGGTACGGCTGGGAGAGCATCAGCCGCAGCCGGTCGGCGATCTCCAGCACCTGCGACTCGCGGGCGGACCTGTCCCCGGAGCCGTCGCCGACGATCAGGGCGGCGAACTCGTCGCCGCCTAGCCGGGCGGCCGTGTCCGCGGCCCGTACGGAGTCGGCCAGCCGCCGTGCCGCCTGGATCAGCAGCTCGTCGCCCGCCTGGTGGCCGAGCCGGTCGTTGACACCCTTGAAGCCGTCGAGGTCGATGAAGAGCACGGCGGTGCCCTCGTCGCCCGCCCTGCGGCCCGTCAGGGCGCCTCTGACCCGCTCGGTGAACAGCGCGCGGTTGGGCAGGTCGGTGAGCGGGTCGTGCTCCGCGTTGTGCTGCAACTGGGCCTGCAGCCGCACCCGTTCCGTGACGTCACGGCTGTTGAAGATCAGGCCGCCCTGGTGACGGCTGACCGTCGATTCCACGTTGAGCCAGTCGCCGGAACCGGACCTGAACCGGCACTCCACGCGTGTGGTGGGCTCCGTCGACGGCTCCGCGGCCAGGAAGCGGCGCAGTTCGTGGACGACGCGGCCGAGGTCCTCCGGATGGATGAGCGAGGCGAGCTCGGTGCCGACCAGTTCCTCCGCGTCACGCCCGTAGACGCCGGCGGCCGCGGGCGAGACGTAGCGCAGGACCCCCGACGGCGCGGCGATCATGATGACGTCGCTCGACCCCTGCACCAGCGAGCGGAAGTGGTTCTCCTTCTGCGCCAGCTCGTGGGTGAGGGCGATGTTGTCGAGGAGCATGATGCCCTGCCGTACGACGAGGGCGAGGACGACGGTGCAGCCGGTGAACACGACGACCTGGTCGACCCGGCGCCCCTCGATGACGTTGTGGAGGATGCCGAGCGTGCACACGGCCGCGGCCAGGTACGGGGTCAGCGCGGACAGTGAGCTCGTTATGGGACGCACCGGATTCCTCGTGCCCCGTGGCGGACCCGCCGGCTCGCCGGTGCGCGCTCCCCAGGGGGCGTAGGCGAGCAGAAGCGAGCCCGCGAACCAGCCGGCGTCCAGCAGTTGGCCGGAGCTGTAGCTCTCCCGCAGCAGCGGTGAGGTGAAAAGGGCGTCGCACAGCACCGTGAGCGCGAGGCCGGCGATCGCGGTGTTGACCGCGGACCGGTTGGCCGGAGAGCGGCGGAAGTGCAGCGCGAGCACCATGCTGACCAGCACGATGTCCAGCAGCGGATAGGCCAGCGCGAGAGCGGCCGGGGCCACGCTCTCGCCCTGCGCGTGCGCGGTGTGGGCGAGCGCGAGGCTCCACGAAAGCGTGAGCAGCGAGCCGCCGATCAGCCAGGCGTCGAGCGCGAGGCAGACCCAGCCGGCCCTGGAGACCGGCCGTTTGGCCAGGACCAGGAGTCCGACGATGGCGGGCGGCGCGAAGCAGAGGAAGAACAGATCGGCCACGGACGTGCTCGGCACGGCACGGCCGAGCACCACCTCGTACCAGCCCCAGACGGCGTTCCCCGCCGCCGCCATGGCGGAGGAGAACGCGAACAGCAGCCACGCGGGCCGGAAGCGGCAGTTCTGCGTGCGCGCGTAGAGCAGGCAGGAGACGGCGGCGATCAGGGCGGCCAGGCTGAGCCCGAAGTCGCCCATGATCAGAGCCAGTCGGTCCGAGCCCCAGCCGAAGGAGGCGCCCACTGCGTAGCCGGCGCAGACGGAGGCCAGGACGAGCTGGCGCTTGACTCTCGAGCCGCCGCGCGGGAGCGCGCCCCGGAACACCAGTGCCCCCGGCGCGCTCATCGCGCGGTCCGGGGTCGCGCCGCCGTCCCCGGGGGCGCGGGCGGTACGGAGGCCTGGGGCGCGGCCGTCGGAGTCGTCGCCCCGCGCAGCGCCGTGCGCGGGAGTCGCCAGCGGCTGCCCTGCCGCGTCGGATCGTCGTTCCATCGGCCATGCATCGCCCGTCGCCCCCCTCACGTCTGATCGGCAATCAGTTCGCGCCACAGCACCACCCCTCGCACGGTGCAGCCCCCAGGTCGGGACGATACACCAATATCGTCACTCAGGGACATAGCCCCTCTACTCTCCGTGACGATCTCTGGCGATTAAGGCACGCGGTGCATTCGAGTGACTTCGAAGCGTGTCGGAACGGGGCGGGACCAAGGTCGTTATCCGGTCGTCACGACGACATTCCGCAAGGCCTCGCCGGCCGCGAAACGGTTGATCTGATCGGCCAGCAGCCGCTTGGCGCGCGGCATGAACGCCGAGGTGGAGCCGCCGACATGGGGGCTGATCAGTACGCCGCGGGCGTGCCAGAGCGGATGCCCGGCGGGCAGCGGTTCGGGATCCGTGACATCGAGAGCGGCGGTGATCCGACCGGTCTCCACCTCCGCGAGCAGCGCCTTTGTGTCGACGACCGGACCGCGGGCGACGTTGACGAGCAGCGCGCCGTCCTTCATCCGGCTCAGGAAGTCGGCCCCCACCAGGCCCTTCGTCCGATCGGTGAGCGGGGTGCACAGGATCACGACATCGGCGTCCGGCAACAGGACGGGAAGGTCGGTGAGTGCGCGCACTTCGCCGCGCTCCGTTGTACGGGCGGAGCGCGCGACGCGCGCCACCCGCGCACACTCGAACGGCGCGAGCCGGTCCTCGACGGCGGCGCCGATGGACCCGTATCCCACGATGAGCACCGACTTGTCGGCCAGCGACGGGTAGAAGCCGGACCGCCACTGCTCCGAGTCCTGCCCGCGCACGAACCCGGGGATGCCGCGCAGCGAGGCGAGGACGAGCGCGAGGGCGAGCTCGGCCGTGGACGCCTCGTGGACGCCCTTGGCGTTGCACAGCCGCACACCGGCGGGCAGCAGGTCGAGTCCCGGCTCCACATGGTCGAGGCCCGCGGAGAGCGTCTGCACGACGCGTACGGACTTCATGGCGGCCAGCGGCCGTATGGCCACCTCCATGCCCTTCATGTACGGGACGGCGTAGAAGGCGCAGTCGGCGGGGTCGGCGGGGTAGTCGGGTCCGCCGTCCCAGAACCGGTACGTCAGGCCCGTCGCGGAGGGGGCGGGGAGGCCGTCGATCTCGTCGGCCGGGACGGGGAGCCACACATCAGCAGTCATGGTCAGGAGGCTATGCGAAGGCCGCTGGCGCCTATTGGTTAGTTTGGGGAGCGGCCGAGGGAGAGGTACGGGGAGTTGGAGCGCAGGGCGATCGGTGCGGCGGGCCTCGAGGTGGGCGCCGTGGGGCTCGGCTGCATGCCGATGAGCTGGGCCTACAGCAGCTCCCAGCAGCGCGGGGACCGGTCGCTCCGCACCGTCCACAGCGCGCTCGACGCCGGTTCGAGCCTGCTGGACACGGCCGACATGTACGGCCCGTTCACCAACGAGCTGCTGCTCGGCCGGGTCCTCAAGGAGCGGCGCGCGGACGCCTTCGTGTCGACGAAGGCGGGCCTGCTCGTCGGCGACCAGCACATCGTCGCCAACGGGCGGCCCGGATATGTGAAGCGTGCCTGCGACGCCTCGCTGCGGCGGCTCCAGACCGACGTGATCGACCTGTACCAGCTCCACCGCGCCGACCCCGAGGTGCCCGTGGAGGAGACCTGGGGCGCGATGGCGGAGCTGGTGGGTGTCGGCAAGGTGCGGGCGCTCGGGATGTGCGCCGTCGGTGCGCGGGCGTCACGCCGCTCGGGGGGTGACCTGTACGAGGGAACGATTCGCCAACTGGAGCGGATGCAGCAGGTGTTCCCGGTGAGCACGGTTCAGGCGGAGCTGTCGGTCTGGTCGCCCCAGGCCCTGGAACGGCTGCTCCCGTGGTGCGAGGCGCGCGGAGTGGGCTTCCTCGCGGCCACGCCTCTGGGGAACGGGTTCCTGACGGGAACGCTCACCCCGGGGCAGGGTTTCGAGCCGGACGACGTACGGGCGCGCCACCCCCGGTTCACGGCGGAGATGATGGCGGCCAACCAGCCGGTCGTGGCGGGACTGCGTCGGGTCGCCGCACGGCACGGGGACGCCGTCACACCGGCGCAGGTGGCCCTGGCCTGGGTGCTGGCCCAGGGACGGCACGTGGTGCCGGTGCCCGGTACGAAGCGCCCGGAGTGGGCGGTGGAGAACGCGGGCGCGTGGAAGCTGGAGCTCACGGCGTACGACCTGGCGGAGATCGCGGCGCTGCCGCCGGCACGGGGTTCGTGGGACTGAGCGCCGCCACGGCCTCCCCTTCCCACCGGGCGCGCGGACGGCTGCCGCGGCTTCCCGGTGTACCCGGACCGGACCGCTGCCGAGGCGTCTCGCCGACCGGCGCGCGGACGGCTGCCGCGGCTTCTCCGCAAGATCGGGAACCTGAACGGCGGCGGCGGTGTAAGAAGAACAGGAAGGCAGCTCCAGCCGCCGTCGAAGGGATCACAACCGTGCACCGTCCTGCAGTGACGGCCGTAATGGCCGCCGTCGCACTCCTCTTTGCGGCCGGATGCTCGTCGGGCGGCGGGACGAGTCCGTCCGCCGGTACGCCCGGCGCCTCCAAGGAAGCCGCGTCGCCCTCGCCCACGGCGCCCAGCCCCGCGCCCAGCCCCGCAGGCCCGCCCGCGAAGGGCTCCGTGAAGGTCGTGTCCACCCTGACGGAGGACCTCAAGTCGCCCTGGGGCGCGGCAGTCCTGCCGGGCGGCGACCTGCTGGTGACCTCGCGGGACGAAGGGACGATCACCCGGGTCGACGCGGAGAGCGGCAAGAAGACCGAGATCGGTTCCGTGCCGGGGGTCGCACCGGCCGGGGAGGGCGGCCTGCTGGGCCTCGCGATCTCCCCCTCGTTCGCCTCCGACCGCCAGGTGTACGTGTACTTCACCACCGCCTCCGACAACCGCATCGCCCGCCTGCTCTACGACGAGCAGAAGCCGGCCGGCCAGCAGTTGGGCGCGCCGGACACGGTGCTCCGCGGCATCCCCAAGGGGATCATCCACAACGGCGGGCGGATCGCTTTCGGTCCGGACAAGATGCTGTACGCGGGCACGGGTGAGACGGGCGAGACCGGTCTCGCCCAGGACAAGGAGTCGCTGGGCGGCAAGATCCTCCGCATGACGCCGGACGGCCGCCCGGTCCACGGCAACCCGGAGGCCGATTCCGTCGTCTACTCGTACGGCCACCGCAATGTGCAGGGCCTCGCCTGGGACTCCGAGAAGCGACTGTGGGCGGCGGAGTTCGGGCAGAACACCTGGGACGAGCTCAATCTGATCGAGCCGGGGAAGAACTACGGATGGCCGGAGGTCGAGGGCAAGGGCGGCCGGTCCGGCTTCGTCGACCCGGTCGCACAGTGGAAGACGACGGACGCCTCACCGAGCGGCATCGCGTACGCGCGGGGCTCGATCTGGATGGCGGGGCTGCTCGGCGAACGTTTGTGGCGCATCCCGCTGTCCGGGACCGCGCCTTCCGCGGACCCGCAGCCCTTCCTCGAGGAGGAGCACGGCCGTCTGCGCACTGTCGTACCGGCGGGCGGGGACAAGCTCTGGCTCCTCACCAGCGAGACCGACACCCGCGGCACGCCGGAGTCGGGCGACGACAAGATCCTCCAACTGGAGGTCCGATAGGGGAGGCCGATCCGTGTTCAACGCCTTCGAGGAGATCTTCGCACCCGGCCGTAAGCACACCGACGACGAACGCAACCGCCTGGCGCTGACCAGGGTCGACGTGGGCGACGGCGACCCCGGGCGTGGCCCGATAGACCTCGACTCGGGCAAGGTGACGGTCCGGGCCACGGACCCTGCCCATCCGGACCCTGCGCATCCGGACCCTGCGCATCCAAACGCGGCACATCCAAATGCGCCGGCGGCGGCAGAGGCTCCGGCGCCGGATGCGAGGGTGGGGCGGGCCGACGAGCCGGGTGCAGCAGCCGGTGCGGTCGACACCGCCGGCACGGCAGACGCGGTCGCCCCAACAGACGCGGCAGGTACGGCTGACGGGGATGCTGTCGACGGGCCTCAGAGGCCGGCGCCGCGGAGAGTCACGCCGCCCGGGTGAAACGCCGGCGGTCGGGACGGCTCGTCCGCCCTGCCCCTCCGTCCGGGGCGGACGGCCGCTCGGCGCGGCGGGAACGTGCGCGGCGGGGGACGCGGCGCTCGGCGCCGGCCTCCCGGATCAGGTCGGCGCGGCGCAGCTGCTGCATGGCGTGGTCGAGCATGTCGTTCCTCCGGTGTCGGCGGGGCGGCCTTCCCGGCCCCGGTCTGTGCGGGCGGCGTCGGGCGTCCACCGGGTCCTCGGAGGCCCAGGGCGCCTCGGGAGCGCGTGCGGGGCGTCAGACCGTTTCCGTCGCGCTGGGGTCCTTGCCCCTGCCGGTGAGACCGGAGCCGGTGTCGGCAGCGGCCGGCGCGCGTCCGGCCGCCGGTGCGAGGCGCCGGAGGCCCGGTGTCAGGGCAAGGGTGACCGCGGCGGAGGCGGCGGCCATCACGGTCATGGCGGTCGCGGGCGAGGTGAGCTGGGCGATGCCTCCCGCGATCGCCGCGGCGACGCCCTGCATGGTGAGCATCCCCGAGGAGTGCAGTCCGAGTGCGTGACCCGTCAGCTCGCTCGGCGTCAGCGACAGCAGGCGTTCCTGGAGCAGCAGGCTGGCGGAGAAGCCGACCGCCCCCACGGTCACGGCGGTGAGCGCCACAGGCAGCGCAGGGTGCAGGAAGAAAATCAGATACGGGGCGGCGAGCAACAGCAGCAGGGGCGGCGCACCGAATCTGTCACGCAGACGCACGGGCAGGAAGCGGCCGGTCAGGATGTCCCCGGCCAGCATCCCCACCGCGGCGCAGGCGAACAGGAGCCCCGCGTGGCGTGGAGCGTAGGAGACGAAGAGGGACTCACAGCCGACGACGAGTCCGCCTGGCACCCACAGGGCGAGGTAGACGCGGCGCCGCGGTTTCGACGCCCACAGGCGCACGTTGGTCCCCCAGCTCTCGCGCGCGGACGGGCGGCCTTTCGCGCGCGGAGGCCGCCTCGTGAGGCCGATGCGGGCGACGGCCGCGGAGACGACGTACAGCGCGGCTCCGGTGAGGAGGGCCTCGCGTGGCGTCAGGACGTTGACGAGTACGCCGCCGACGGCGTAGCCGCAGATCTGGAGGCTTCCCGCGCACATGTTGTGCACGGAACGGCCGAGCAGGTAGCCCTCTGCGGGGAGGATCTCCGTGAGCAGTCCGTAGCGCACCCCGCCGCCGACCGAGCCGACCGTGCCCTGCACCGACAGGATCACGAAGATGCCCCACACCGGCAGGCCGGGCAGGGCCAGGGCCGTGGTGGTCACGGCGAAGAAGAGCGCCAGGCCGACGGTCGCGGCGCGCGGTGGCAGGCGGTCCGCCGCCGACAGCAGGACACTGGCGCCGATCATCTGCGCGAGCTTCGGGCCGAACATGCTGAGGGCTGCCAGGAGCGGCGAGCCGGTGGCGTCGTGGACGAGCGTCCCCAGGGCGAGCCCGCTCACCGTCAGGGCCGCCACGTGTGCGGCGGAGACCGCCAGCAAGGGGGCGAACTCCGGTGCTTCGAAGAGCTCTTGGTAGGTGCGCATGGACGGAGTGTCGGCAGGCGTTCGGGCGCGGAGTTAATGTTTCGCGGGGAGGCGAAACCATTGGGCTGGTGGGAGGTCAACGCGGACACGCTCGCGGGCAGCCGCTTCGTCGTGTCCCCCCTGTGCGAGACGACGGCGAGCCTGATGGTCCTGAAGAAGGACTCGCCCGCGCATCCCGCCGAGCGTCGGTGGCTGGAGCGTCATCGGCCCGCATTCCTGGAGCGGCTGGCCGCCGACCCGGTCACCGCCCTGCTGGTGCCCGTCGCACTGGGCAGGCACCGGTGGATAGCCGACTTCCTGACGCCGGTGCCGCTGCTCGAGCGTGCGGCCCAGGGCGGCGCGGAGTTCTACGACGAGCTGGCACGGATCCGCGAGACACCGGCCGACACCGCCCGCGCCGACCTCGAGATCGCTCATCGCGGACCGCTGCCCGACGTGTTGCTGCGCCCCGATCTCCCGGAGCGCATCGCCGGCCTGCTGGAGTGGGTGTGGCGGGAGACCGTGGCGCCCGACTGGCCACGGCGGCGGCGCGTCATCGAGGCCGATGTGGTCGCGCGTACGGACCAGTTGAGCCGGGCGGGCTGGGCGGCCGCACTGGACGACATGCATCCGGAGATGCGGTGGCTGGGCGACAACCGGCTGCAGATCAACACCCGTGCCTTCCCGCCTCGGCAACTGATGGGATCGCAGTTGCTGTTCGTGCCGGTCACGCCGCGCACGGGATGGATCTCCACGGACCGGCCGGACGCCGACGGCACGGTGCACAGGAACGCGGTGGTGTACCCGTGCTCGGGCACGCTGGCGGAGCCGGAGCGTGCCGCAGCCCCGGAGGCGCTGGACAGGCTGCTCGGCGCCGGGCGGGCGAGCGTGCTGGTGCTCCTGGACAGCCCGATGAGCACGACGCACCTGGTGGCGCTGACGGGCCAGGGTCTCGGCTCGGTGGGCCGCCACCTCAAGGTGCTGCTGGACGCCGGGCTGGTGGGCCGCCGCCGTGCGGGACGGTCCGTGCTCTACTACCGCTCGGCCGCCGGCGACGTGCTGGTGCGGGCGCCAAGCTCGTAGCGACCGCGGGGCGTAACGGCTCGGGACCACGGCACGGGATCACGGCCCGGGATCCCAGGGGATCACAGCACGTGCCTCACGACAGGGGTCGGAGCGCGTGGCTCACGGCTCGTAGACGTACGGCGTCGTGGTGCACAGCGCCGTGAAGCCGAGCCGTTCGAGGATGGGGCGGCTGTCGTCCGACGCGTCGACCTGCAGAAAGCGGACGCCCTTGGCCACGGCGAGACGGGCCCGGTGGGCGACCAGGGCCCGGTAGATGCCGCGGCCGCGCCACGCGGCGAGCGTGCCGCCGCCCCAGAGGCCGGCGAAGTCCGTCCCCGGACAGCGTTCCATCCGGGCCGAGCAGACGGGCAGGTCGCCCGCCATCGCGACGGTGATGTCGATCGTGTCGGGGTCCTTGGCCAGCTGGGCGAGGAGCTGCTCACGCAGCCGGTCGCTGCTGGTGCCGAAGGCCTGCTCGTGCACCTGTGCCACGAGGTCGACGCCCGCCGGGCCGGTCACCGGCTCCAGCCGTACCCCGTCGGGCAGCACGGCACCGGCCGTCAGGTGGGCGGCCTCCCCGACCATCACCGTCTCGTCGGGCTCAGGGGTGAACCCGGCCGCGAGCAGCCGCTCGCCGAGGTCGTGCGGAGTGTCGTAGCTGTACAGCTTCCACTCGAAGGGGCGGGCGAGCCCGGAGAAGTACCGCACCTGCCCCTCGATCACCGCATCGGCCGTCTCCGGACTCAGCGCGGACCACACGACGCCGCTCCAGTCACCGTCGGCGCCGGTCTGGCGCACCACGTCACCGGCCGGCTCGCCGCCGGGGGCGTCCCGGCGCAACTGCTGGTCGAACAGGGCGAGTACGGCTTGCCGATCACGTTGGTCCATTGGCGCATTGGAGCACCGCCCGCTCAGGAGCACCATCGGATTTCCGCGCCGTGCGGCCGGCGGCCGGCTACGCGGCCCGCCGCTTGCGCCACTCCGGGGCCAGCACCGACCAGATCTGCTCGTCGTGCCGCTCGCCGCGGTACAGGTAGAGCTCCCGCTGGGTGCCCTCGTGGGTCATGCCCAGGCGCTTGGCGACGTTGATACTGGCCTGGTTGGCGGAGGCGACGATCCATTCGACGCGGTGCATTCCGCGCACCTCCACCGCCCAGTCGATGATGACCGTCACGGCGCGCGTGACCAGGCCCCGGCCGGCCGCGGTGGGTTCGAGCCAGCAGCCCGCCTCGCAGGTCCCCTGGGCCACGTCCATGGTGCGGAACATGACGCCGCCGACGAGGGTGCCCTCCAGCCAGATGCCGTAGATGCGTCCCGTGTCCGCGGCGGCCTTCTCGGCGTACGACCGGAGGAAGGCCCGGGCGGCGGGGACGTCCTTGACGATGTCCGGCAGGCCGACGTGGCGGCCGATGTACTCGCGGCCACGGTCGATGTGGGCGAAGAACTCCTCCGCCTGCCAGGGTTCCAGGGGACGCAGTTCCGCTCCGTCGTCGCCGAGGCTTATGGCAAACACAGTGCTCCTCCGATGGACCGCGGGCCGTTACTGCACGAGCTCGCCGTCCTCGCGCGCGCGTGCACCGGGGATCCTCGCATGCGCGGCCTCGCGGCACTCGGGCTTTTCGATGCTGATCCGGGGCAGCAGGCGCCCCATCCACCGGGGCAGCCACCAGTTCGCGCCGCCGAGCATGTGCATCAGGGCGGGCACCAGCAGGGTGCGCAGTACGAAGGCGTCCAGCGCCACGGCCGCGGCGAGGCCGATGCCGAACATGGCGATGACCCGGTCGCCGCTGAGCACGAAGGCGAGGAAGACGGAGATCATGATGACGGCGGCGGAGTTGATCACACGGCTGGTCTCGGCGAGGCCGACCCGTACCGCGCGCCGGTTGTCGCCGGTCTCCAGCCACTCCTCGTACATCCGGCTGACCAGGAAGACCTGGTAGTCCATGGAGAGGCCGAAGAGCACCGAGACCATGATCACCGGCAGGAAGGGCTCGATGGGACCCGCGCTGCCGAGACCGAGCAGCTCGCTGCCCCAGCCCCACTGGAAGACGGCCACGACGATGCCGAAGGCGGACGCGACGGCGAGGACGTTCATCGCCGCGGCCTTCAGCGGGATGCCGAGGGAGCGGAAGGCGAGCAGCAGCAGCATGCAGCCGAGCGCGATGACGACGCCGACGAAGAGCGGCAGCTTGCCGACGATGATCTCAGCGAAGTCGTCGTAGCCGGCGGTGACACCGCCGACGTGCACCTGGAGCGAAGTGCCGTTCTCCGCGACCGGCAGGACCTCGGAGCGCAGGCGGTCGACGAGTTCGCTCGTCGTCTTCGACTGCGGCGCGGACTCCGGGACGACGGTGAGCACCGCTGTGTCCCCGCTGCTGTTGTAGGCGACGGGCCCGGCGGACGCGACGCCGTCGGTGGCCTGGAGGTCCTCCCGGAGCCGGTCCAGCGCCACATGGTCGTCGGGTCCCTCCAGCTCGGCGACGAGGGTGAGAGGCCCGTTGACGCCGGGGCCGAAGCCGTCGGCGAGCATGTCGTACGACTGCCGGGTGGTGGCGGAGGCGGGCCCGTTGCCCTGGTCGGACGTGCCGAGGTGGAGCGAGAACGTCGGCAGGGCGAGCGCCAGCATGACGACCGCGGCGAGGGCGCCCAGCAGCTTGGGCCGGCGCTCGACGAAGGCGGACCAGCGGGCGGCGAAGCCGGTGGGCAGTTCGGGCTGCGGCCCCTGTTCGACCAGTCGGCGGTGCTCGCGCCGGCTCAGCGCCCGCATGCCGATCATCGAGAGCAGGGCGGGCAGCAGCGTCACGGACGCGGCCACGGTGAGGACGACGGTGAGGGACGCGGCGATCGCGACGCCGTTGAGGAAGCCGAGTCGCAGGATCAGCATCCCGAGGAGCGCGATGCAGACGGTGGCGCCGGCGAAGACGACGGCGCGGCCCGTGGTGGCCACGGCGTCGTGTACCGCCTCGTCCACGGCCAGGCCGCGCTTGAGCCCCTTGCGGTGTCTGGTGACGATGAAGAGCGCGTAGTCGATGCCGACGCCGAGGCCGATCAAGAGGCCCAGCATGGGCGCGAAGTCGGCGACGGTCATGACGTGGCCGAGGAGAACGATGCCCGCGTAGGCGGTTCCGACGGACACGAGCGCCGTGGCGATGGGCAGCACGCTGGCGGCGAGGGAGCCGAAGACCAGGAAGAGGACGACCGCCGCGACCGCCACACCGACCATTTCGGCGAGATGCCCGTCGGGGGCCTCGGTCAGGGCGATGGCGCTGCCGCCGAGCTCGACGTCCACCCCGTCGCCCGCGGCCGCCTTCGCGGTGTCGACGACGGCCCTGGCCTGCGCCTCGGAGATGTCCTCGACCTGGTGCTCGAAGGAGACCACGGCGAAGGCGGTGCGGAAGTCGGGACTGATCTGCGTGGCGCCGTCGCTGCCGTACGGGCTCACGACTGCGGCGATTCCGTCGAGCTCGGCGACGTCCTGGAGCATGTCCGACATGCGCTTCTCGACGTCGGGGGCCCGGACGCTGCCGCTGTCGGTGCGCCAGACGATGGTGTCGCTGTCGCCGGCCCGGCCGTGGAAGCCCTCCTGGAGGAGGGTGGTGGCGCGGCCGGATTCGGTGCCCGGAACCTCGTAGTCGTTGGAGTAAGCGGCTCCGGCGACGCCCGCGGCGGCAGCGACGCCGCCGAGTGTGACGAGCCAGAGCAGGACGACGACGAGGCGGTGCGTGACGCACCACCGGGCAATTGCTGCCAACGGACCGGCTCCCCTGGTGGTTCGTGGATCTTTGGTCGGGAACAGCCCGCAAAGAACTCATGACCTGCAAGGAGACACTCTGGCAGTCAATCGTGATCGTTTGTCCCTTTCGTGGCGTGAGTCACATGGATGCACACCGGTGCATAACGGCGCACATCGCCGACCCCCACGACACCCCATGACATTGATGTGCACAGGTCACCCTGGCGGCAGGCGCAGTGTCAGCCCGAGACGCTCGGGCGGCCGTTCTCGATGTGTCCCATCAGCCGGCGCCGGAAGCCGGACTCACGTTGCGGCCCTTCGACGGTCACCTCGAGGTCGTACCAGCCGTGCGCGTCGGCCGCCGAGTGCACGACGGTGCGGCTGCGTCCGGCCTTCACGGTGATCCTGCGGGTCCAGCCGTGCAGGTCCGCCTCATCGACGTAACCGAGGGGCCGCACGGTGAACGTGAGGGGCGCGCTGCCGGTGTTGCGCAGCGCGAGGTGCACGTCGCGGTCGTGGTGGTCGATGACGGAGCGGACCTCGGCGGTGCCCCGCGCGGGGCCGGCGAAATCCCGGCGGAAGCCGTTCGGCCCGATGATGGTGAAACGGTAGTCCGCACGCGTAAGGGGCACCCTCCATTGCGCCTCGCCCCTTACATCCCGGTGCTGCGGCACGGGAAACTCACCGGCGTACGGATAGAGCGCGAAATGCGCGCTCGCCCGTCCGCTGTTGCGGAGCGCCACGGTGACCGCGTCGGCGGTCAGCGTCGCGTGGGCGTCGGGCTGGTACGGCAGAGGACGCGCGGGGCGGGTGCCCGGCTCCTGGACGGGCATCGCCTGCACCTTGGGCGGCAGCGGCCGCCAGCGGCCCGTGAACGGGGGTATCTCCCCCGGCTGCTCCACCTCCGGCTGGGGCCGTGCCCTGCCGAAGTCGAATGCCGAGGTGAGGTCGCCGGTCACGGTGCGCCGCCACGGGGTGATGTTGGGCTCCTCGACACCGGTCCACCGTTCCAGCAGCCGGATCACCGAAGTGTGGTCGAAGACCTCGGAGCAGACGTAGCCACCGACCGACCAGGGCGAGACGACCAGCATGGGGACGCGGATACCGAGGCCGGTCGGGAGCCCCTGCCAGCGCTCGTCGGTGTCGTCGGAGGGCGGGACGGGCGGCGGCACATGGTCGAAGAAGCCGTCGTTCTCGTCGTAGTTGATCAGGACGACGGTGCGCCGCCAGACGTCGGGGTGCGAGGCGAGGGCGTCGAGGACCTTGTAGACGAGGGAGGCGGAAGCGATGGGCGACGAGGCCCCGGGGTGCTCGGAGTCCACGGCCGACGGCACGAGGTAGGAGACGGCGGGGAGCCGGCCGGCGGCCACGTCGGCACGGAAAGTGTCGGCGAGTGTGCCGGTCTCGACCCGGCGCAGCCCGCGCTCGAAGAGCGACCGCTCGCTCTTCGACAGCGTCGCGACCCCCTGCTCGAGCGACGCGAGCAGCGCGGCGCGCTCCGCCGCGTCCTCGGTCTCGCGGACCTTGGCGTAGAAGGCCTCCATGTACGTGAAGCCACCGGACCGAGCCAGCGCCTTGCGCGCGATCTTCTTGAAGCTCGTGAAGAACTCGATGCTGTTGTCGGTGAAGTTCTCCCACTCCGTGTACGTCTTCCAGGTGTGGCCCGCCTGCTCCAGGCGCTCCGCGTACGTCGGCCACGGGTAGCCGGGGTGGGTGCCCTCCGCGTACGCGGCGTTGGTCACGGCACGCGTGCCGTCGGCCTCGTGTCCGGTCCAACCGCTCCAGAGGTGGTTGCGGTTCGGGTTCGTCGAGGTGTGGATCGAGGAGTGGTAGGCGTCGCAGATGGTGAAGGTGTCCGCGAGCTCGTAGTGCAGCGGCAGATCGCGCCGGTCGTAGTAGGCCATTGTCGCGGCGGTCTTCGCGGAGACCCAGCCGTCCATCCAGCCGTCGCGCCAGGCCTTGGCGCCGCCGCCCCACGAGTGGTCGAGGTCGCCGATGTACTGGAGGTCCTTCCGCTGCGCCGCCGCGGCCTCCCGCACGGGGAAGGGAAGCACCGGACCCTGCGGGCCGGGCTGCTCGAAGACGGCCCCGCCGGAGGGGAGTTCGACCGCGTTGCGGTCCCCGAAGCCGCGCACTCCGCGCAGTGTCCCGAAGTAGTGGTCGAAGGACCGGTTCTCCTGCATGAGGATCACCACGTGCTCGACCGCGCGCAGCCCGCCGGCCGGCGGATCCGCGGAGAGCACCGCCCGGAGGGACGGCGGCAGCAGAGATCCCGCGGCCGACGCGCCGAGTGCTCCGGTACCGAGCCTGAGCACACTTCTGCGCGAAATCTCCGGTGACATCCACGACCTCCCGTCGACGGCCAATGGTTCATCCTTGAGCCATTGCTCCGCAGGGACGGTAGTCGGAGCCGATGTCGGCGAGAAGGCCTGGTGACGTCCGAGTGGTGAACGTCCAAGAGTCCGACCGGAAAGTCCGATCGACATCCGGCCAACGGCGGAACCGCCCGCTCCACCATACTCAGGGCAGGGACATCCGGCCTCGAGGGCGCCCGACGGCGGGAATCGGCCGTGGTCCACAAGACGAGCGGATTTGTCGGCGCCGGCTGGCACGATGGCCGACATGGAATACAGGGGGATCCACCAGACAGCCCTGACGCCCGCGGACGCCGCGGAGTTCGCCCGCATGCTCCATGACGCGCCCGGCCCGCATCTGGGCCGCGCCCCCGTCCCCGTGCTCGTCCATGAGCCGGACACGACCCCTGCCGGGCGCCGCCGCGCGCTCCAGGGGGTGTACGACGCGATCGTGGCGCGGATCGGCGAGCCGACGCTGTACGGCGGCTCGGCCAAGGGCCCGAGCGTCCGCTGGCGTGACGGCCGCAGAATCGTCCTGCTCGCCGGGGACCGGCAGCAGGTGGGGCTGTCGGTCCACGACACCTTGACCCTCGAGGGCGAGGAGCGGCGGGCCTTCGAGTGGGGCGGCGCGTGGTCCGGCGGCGAACCGTACGACCCGGCGTTCCTTCCGTACGTGTGGCAGCTCGACCGCAGCGGCCCCGGCGAGCGCCCGACGTCCCGTCAGGGCGGTCGGCCCGCCGCGGACCTGGGGCAGTTCCAGTACGGCCTTCAGCTGCTTCTCGCGGCGTGGGTGGAGCAGCTGCCGGTGCAGGTCGGCACCGACTGGGCCAGCTTCTGCCTGACCAGCGCCGTCGACCGGGGCCGCCAGCTGCTCGTGTCCTACAGCCTCGAGGACGGCCTGCAGGCCTCGATCGACGACCGCGACGGGGAGAACAACGAGGACCGCGCCAGGATGATGCTCGCCCGCGGCTGGCAGAGCAGGGACCGCGGCTGGTGGCAGACGGACTTCCCCGATCCCGGACCGGAGAACGCCGCGGATCTGGCCGCCCTCGTCGTCACCGAACTGTGCGCCCGCGGCACCAGGGCGCCGGAGGAACTGCGTGCGAGGGACGTGAGCTGCAAGGACCGCGGCGAACTGTGGCTGCCGGGGCTGGGCGTCCGTCACTGACCCGCACGTCCGCCCGCTGCCGTCCGGCCGCCGGCGCCGGCCGCCGGGCTGCTAGGCGCTGAGCAGCCCCACCACGGGCGCGGCCTGGCTGGTGAGCGGGTCCAGCTCACCGGGCACCTCGGCCAGCCGGTTGAGACCGGAGAGCTGCTCGGAGGTGCTCGGCATCTGTCCGCGCTGCTCCGGTGCGACGGAGCTCTCGGTGAGGGTGTCGACCGTGTCCATGACGGACAGCGTTCCGACGGGGAGTTGGGGGGAGGCGGCGGTCGCGGCGGGGGCCGCGAGCGCGGAGGCGCCGGTGGCGAGGGCGAGAGCGGCGAGTACACGATGTGCTTTGGTCATGTGGTGACAACGGCCCGGCTCCCTGATCGGTAACGCGGATTCGCGCCCGACGGCGGATGCCGCCGCCATGACCACGAAGGCTGCCGCGACGCCGAACTCCGCGCCCCGCACACGACGTGGGCGCCGGGAGCACGGAAGGGCGGCACGCACCCGTGGTGCGCGCCGCCCTCGCCGTGCGTACAGCCGTCAGCCCTCGGTGACGCCCAGCTTCTGAAGGATCAGTTCCTTCACCCTGGCCGCGTCCGCCTGGCCGCGGGTGGTCTTCATGACCGCGCCCACGAGCGCTCCCGCCGCCGCGACCTTGCCGCCGCGGATCTTGTCCGCGATCGCCGCGTTGGCCGCGATGGCCTCGTCGACGGCCGCGCCGAGCGCGCCCTCGTCCGAGACGACCTTCAGGCCGCGCTTGTCCACGACGGTGTCCGGGTCGCCCTCGCCCGCGAGCACGCCCTCGATTACCTGGCGCGCCAGCTTGTCGTTGAGCGAGCCCTCCTTGACCAGTGCGGTCACCCGGGCGACCTGCGCCGGAGTGATCGGCAGCTCGTCCAAAGCCTTGCCCGACTCGTTGGCGCTGCGGGCCAGTTCGCCCATCCACCACTTGCGGGCCTGGTCGGCCGGTGCGCCCGCCTCGATCGTGGCGACGATCAGGTCGACCGCGCCGGCGTTGAGGATCGACTGCATGTCGTGCTCGGAGACGCCCCACTCCTCACGGAGGCGGTTGCGCCGAAGACGCGGCAGCTCCGGCAGGGTGGCGCGCAGCTCCTCGACCCACTCGCGCGTGGGCGCGACCGGGACCAGGTCGGGCTCGGGGAAGTAGCGGTAGTCCTCCGCCTCCTCCTTGACCCGGCCGGACGTCGTGGAGCCGTCGTCCTCGTGGAAGTGCCGGGTCTCCTGCACGATGGTGCCGCCGGACGAGAGCACCGCGGCGTGCCGCTGGATCTCGTACCTGGCCGCACGCTCCACGCTGCGCAGCGAGTTGACGTTCTTCGTCTCGGAGCGGGTACCGAACTTCTCGGTGCCGTTCGGGCGCAGCGACAGGTTCACGTCGCAGCGCATCTGGCCCATCTCCATGCGGGCCTCGGACACGCCGAGGGCCCTGATGAGCTCGCGCAGCTCGGCGACGTACGCCTTGGCGACCTCGGGAGCCCGCGCGCCGGCGCCCTCGATCGGCTTGGTGACGATCTCGATCAGCGGGATGCCGGCCCGGTTGTAGTCGAGCAGGGAGTGGGACGCGCCGTGGATACGGCCGGTGGCACCGCCGACGTGGGTCGACTTGCCGGTGTCCTCCTCCATGTGGGCGCGCTCGATCTCCACGCGGAAGACCTCGCCGTCCTCGAGCTGGACGTCCAGATAGCCGTTGAAGGCGATCGGCTCGTCGTACTGCGAGGTCTGGAAGTTCTTCGGCATGTCCGGATAGAAGTAGTTCTTCCGGGCGAAGCGGCACCACTCGGCGATCTCGCAGTGCAGCGCGAGGCCGATCTTGACGGCAGACTCGACGGCGACCGCGTTGACGACCGGCAGGGAGCCGGGCATGCCGAGGCAGGTGGGGCAGGTCTGCGAGTTGGGCTCGGCGCCCAGCTCCGTGGAGCATCCGCAGAACATCTTGGTCTTGGTGCCGAGCTCGACATGGACCTCGAGGCCCATGACGGGGTCGTAGGACGCGAGGGCGTCCTCGTACGACACCAGTTCAGTGACGGTCACGATGAAACTTTCCCTCTCAGCCCAGCAGAACGTCGTCGTCGCCGAGCCGCTTCAGCTCGCGGTAGAGGATGGCCAGGCCGGTGACGATGGCGGCGGCGGACACCGCGGCGTCGATCAGCCGCAGCGTGTCGCCGTCCTCGCGGGCCAGCTTGGCCTGCTTGGCGACGCTGATCGCGCCGAACGCGGTGCTGCCGAGCGATACGTACAGCCCGGTCCTGGACTTCTTGAAGTTCTTGGCCTTCTTTGCCATGGCACTCATAGCGACGGAGCCTCCTCGAGCAGCGGGTGCCCCCAGCGTTCCACGAACGCCGCCTCGACGGCTGCACCGACCTTGTACAGACGGTCGTCCTTCATGGCCGGGGCGATGATCTGCAGGCCGACGGGCAGGCCGTCCTCCGGTGCGAGACCGCAGGGCAGCGACATGGCCGCGTTGCCGGCCAGGTTGGTCGGGATGGTGCACAGGTCCGCGAGGTACATCGCCATCGGGTCGTCGGCGCGCTCGCCGATCGGGAAGGCGGTGGTCGGCGTCGTCGGGGAGACGATCACGTCGACCTGCTCGAACGCCTTCTCGAAGTCCCGGGTGATGAGGGTGCGGACCTTCTGCGCGGAGCCGTAGTACGCGTCGTAGTAGCCGGAGCTGAGCGCGTACGTGCCGAGCATGATGCGGCGCTTGACCTCGTCACCGAAGCCGGCCTCGCGGGTGAGCGCGGTGACGTCCTCCGCGGACTTCGTGCCGTCGTCGCCGACCCGCAGGCCGTAACGCATGGCGTCGAAGCGGGCGAGGTTCGAGGAGCACTCGGAGGGCGCGATCAGGTAGTACGCGGAAAGCGCCAGGTCGAAGGACGGGCAGTCCAGCTCGACGATCTCGGCGCCGAGCTCCTTCAGCAGCTCCACCGACTCGTCGAAGCGCTGCACGACGCCGGCCTGGTAGCCCTCGCCGCGGAACTGCTTGACGATGCCGACGCGCATCCCGGCCACGGACCCGTTGCGGGCCGCCTCGACGACCGGCGGGACCGGCGCGTCGATGGACGTCGAGTCGAGCGGGTCGTGCCCGGCGATGACCTCGTGGAGCAGGGCGGCGTCGAGGACGGTACGGGCGCACGGCCCGCCCTGGTCGAGGCTGCTGCTGAACGCGACCATGCCGTACCGCGACACTCCGCCGTACGTGGGCTTGACGCCGACCGTCGCGGTCACGGCGGCGGGCTGACGGATCGAGCCGCCGGTGTCCGTGCCGATGGCGAGCGGCGCCTCGTAGGAGGCGAGCGCGGCACTGGAGCCACCGCCGGAGCCGCCGGGGATACGGGTGAGGTCCCACGGGTTGCCCGTCGGGCCGTACGCGCTGTTCTCGGTCGAGGACCCCATGGCGAACTCGTCCATGTTGGTCTTGCCGAGGATGACGACGTCGGCCGCCTTGAGCCGCTGGGTGACCGTCGCGTCGTACGGCGGGATCCAGCCCTCGAGGATCTTGGAGCCGACCGTGGTGGGGATGCCCTCGGTGGTGAAGATGTCCTTCAGCGCGAGCGGCACACCGGCGAGAGGACCGAGCTTCTCGCCCTTCGCGCGCTTCTCGTCGACGGCGCGGGCCTGCGCGAGGGCGCCCTCGCGGTCGACGTGGAGGAAGGCGTGGACCTTCTCGTCGACGGCCTCGATACGGGCCAGGTGGGCCTGCGTCACCTCGACGGCCGTGAGCTCGCCGGCGGCGATCTTCGCGGCGATCTCGGCGGCGGTGAGCTTGATGATGCTGTCCGACATGGTGATTAGTCCTCCCCCAGGATCTGCGGCACCTTGAAACGCTGCTGCTCCTGGGCCGGGGCGCCGGAGAGCGCCTGCTCGGGGGTGAGCGACGGACGGACCTCGTCCGCGCGCATGACGTTGGTCAGCGGCAGCGGGTGGGAGGTCGGCGGTACGTCTTGGTCGGCGACCTCGGAGACGCGGGCGACCGCGCCGATGATGTCGTCGAGCTGTCCGGCGAAGTGCTCGAGCTCTTCGCCGGACAGCTCCAGACGCGCCAGCCGTGCGAGGTGGGCGACCTCCTCGCGCGTGATGCCAGGCATGCAGCGATCCTCAGGGGTGAGTGTGATGGTTTTGGCCCAATCCTATGGGGCGAGCGCCGCTGACCGTGAAACGGTTTGCGTTCCCCCCTCCCGCCGCACCCATGCGGCCGGGTGGCCGTGAGTGGTACCCCCACCCCGAAACCCGGCCCCGCGCCGGGCCACGCCGCGGCGGCTCACGCCCCTTGCCCCGCTGCGGGGGCCGCGCCGCCCGCGTTCCGTGCCGTGTCGGCCATACCGCCCCCGGCCCGCTCGGTCGCTACGCACACGGGAGCGCCACCGTGACCGAGACGGCCGGGCGTCCGGTGGTCCACAGGACCGAACTGGCCGGCCGGGGGACGCCGGGCACCCCCGGCGGGCCGGCAGCCGCTGCCCGCCAGGGACGGGGCGCGCCGACCGCGGGCCGCCGTCGGGTGGGAACGCCGCCGTCAGCGGGCTACGTCACCGCGCGGCCCGAGGTGCGGTCCGCGCGCGGCTGGGGCGGGGGGATCTCACCGGCCGCCGGGAGGGCCGGGCGGTGCCAGCCGTGCTCCCCACGGGCCAGCAGCCACGCCGTGGCCTCCTGCGGAGGCATCGCCGCGGCGACCAGCCATCCCTGCACCGCGTCGCAGCGCAGGTCCCTCAGCCGCTCCCAGGTCTCGTCGTCCTCGACGCCCTCCGCGACCACCAGCAGGCCGAGCGAGTGGGCGAGGTCCACGGTGCAGCGGACGATCTCCGCGTCCTCGGCGTCGACCGCGAGCCGAGCCACGAAGGAGCGGTCGATCTTCAGCTCGCTGACGGGCAGCCGGCGCAGATGCACCAGTGACGAGTAGCCGGTGCCGAAGTCGTCCAGCGACATCTTCACGCCGTGATCGGCGAGCCCGGCCAGGGTGTCCGCGGCCCGCTGCGGGTCCTCCAGCAGCACGTGTTCCGTTATTTCCAGCTGGAGCGCTCCCGCGGGAACCCCGTGCCGGGCGAGCCTCGCGGCCACGGCCCCGGCGAAGCCGGGTGTGTGGACGTCGCGGGGCGAGACGTTGACGGCGACAGGGACCTCGAGTCCCTGCGCGCGCCATGTGGCGACCTGGGCGAGCGCCGTCTCGAGGACGTACTCGGTCAGGTGCGGCATCAGTCCGGAGGACTCTGCGATGGCGATGAACTCGTCCGGAGGGACCCGCCCCCGCTCGGGGTGGACCCAGCGCACCAGGGCCTCGAGACCGGCGACGTGCCCGTCGAAGCGGACCTTGGGCTGGTAGTGGAGTTCGACGTCTCCGGCGTCCAGCGCGCGCCGCAGGTCGCCGAGGAGACCGAGCCGGTCGGGGGTGTTGCTGTCACGCTTGGACTCGTACACCTCGACGCCTGTCCGGTCGCGCTTGGCCTGGTACATCGCCACGTCCGCGCGGCGCAGCAGCCCTTCGGCGTCCAGCGCGTGGTCGGGGAAGACGGCGAGTCCGGCGCTGGCCTCCAGGACGAGGGTGAGTCCGTCGAGGTCGAGCGGGGAGGACAGTTCGGCCACGAGGTGCCTGGCGATCCGCTGCGCGGACGTCGTGGAGTCGGCGGTGGGCAGCAGCACGGCGAACTCGTCGCCGCCGAGCCGCGCGGCCTCCGCACCGCGAGGAAGAGCGAGCCGGAGCCGTTCGGCGATCTGCAGCAGGAGCCGGTCCCCCGCGAGATGACCGAGTGTGTCGTTGACGGACCGGAAGCGGTCGAGGTCGATCAGGACCAGCGCGGCGCGCGCGCCGCTGCTCTCCGCGTCCTCCAGCGCGGACCATGTGCGCTCCAGCAGCCACTGCCGGTTGGGCAGCCCGGTGAGCGGGTCACGGAGCTGCTCCTCCGCCCTGGCCCTGGCGATCCACAGCGTGGAGTCCAGCGCGATCAGCGGTACGGCGAACAGCGGCAGCAGCAGCGGCATCGCGACGGCGACGACGCAGATCAGCGGCGCTATGCCGACGAGCGCGACGGCGACGAGGCCCTGCCGCAGCAGGGCGGTGCGGGCGACGGTCGGCAGACCGCCGGCCTGCGGTGCCAGCACGTACCAGAGCAGCAGCCGGGTGGCGCCCAGATACGCGGTGGCGGCGAGGATCACCTCGGGCGCGGCCGCGGGCTCCCAGCTGAGCGGGTCCCAGGGCCGCTCGACGGTGGGCACGACATCGAAGAGAGCGAGCGCGAGCGCCGCCGCTCCGATACCGAGGATGTCGACGGCGCCGTGCAACACGCCTTGCCGCCAGCGGTTGCGGCAGGCGGCGCCGACGAGGGCCACGACGGCGAGGGAGACCAGGCCGGCCGCCACCCAGCCGTACAGGAGCAGCGTGGCGAGGGTCAGCGCGGCACCCGATCCCGCGCCGCCCCACCAGCGGTCGCGACCGAGAGCGACGAGATGCCCGACGATGATCCCGGTGAGCACGGCGAGCGACCAGCCGACGGTGGAGCCGGGGAAGAGCGCCTGCCCCTCCTGGAGGGCCCGTACGACTCCGATTCCCAGCACGAGCGCGGCAGTTGCCACGACGGCCGCGGGCAGGCCGGGTTTCCTGCCCACCAGGGCCGCGAGTGCACGCGGCCGTGAGACCGGGGCGGCGCTCTCGGTCGGTTTCATTCCCGTCCCTCTCACAGCCGGCGGTGCCTCGCGATGGCTCCCGTTGTCATGCCACCACGACTGAATCCCACCACGCAGCCGTGCACGACAGGCGCACATTTCAACAGTAGGCCGCGGGAGACCCGCACGGGCAGCGCTCTACAGGTCTTGCCCGAATGCGACCCGACCACCCTTAACCATCTGGTATGCGGTGAACGCGTGACCTGTACTGGGCGTTCCACCGGCGCTCCGGGCGTCCGGATCCTGCCCCTCGTGCCACGGCGGTGCGCCTCACGCGCCCCCGCCGAGCGCCCGTCCGAGCCCCTTTTGTCACGCCTCCTCGGTCACAGCAGCCTCACGAGCCGCCTCCGGTCCCTCTTCGAGGAGGACCGCGAAGCCCGACTCGTCCAGAACCGGCACCTTCAACTGCACGGCCTTGTCGTACTTGGAGCCGGGATTGTCACCGACCACCACGAAGCTCGTCTTCTTCGATACGGAACCGGCCACTTTCGCTCCGAGGCCCTGGAGCGCTTCTTTTGCGCCATCCCTGGTGTGGTTCTCCAGCGTTCCGGTGACGACGACCGTCAGCCCTTCGAGCGGACGCGGCCCCGCGTCCTCCCCCGGGCCGTGCTCCTCCATCCGCACGCCCGCCGCACGCCACTTGCGCAGGATCTCGCGGTGCCAGTCCTCCTCGAACCACTGCTTGAGCGCGGCGGCGATGGTCGGGCCCACGCCGTCGACGGCCGCGAGCTCCTCCTCCGTCGCCTGCTCGATGCGGTCGATGGACCGGAACTCACGGGCGAGCGCCTCGGCGGCGACCGGGCCCACATGACGGATCGACAGTCCCGTGATGATCCGTGCCAGCGGGCGCTCCTTGGCCGCCGCGATGTTCTCCAGCATCGCCACGGCGTTCCTGCGCGGCTCGCCCTTCTGGTTGGCGAACACCGTCGCGATCTTGTCCTCGCCGGTCTTCGGGTCACGCTTGGGAAGGCCGCTGTCCTGGTCGAGGACGTATGCCTTGATGGGCAGCAGCTGCTCCATGGTGAGGTCGAACAGGTCGCCCTCGTCGGCGAGCGGCGGATCCGCGGGCTCCAGCGGCTGGGTGAGCGCCGCGGCGGCGACGTAACCGAAGTGCTCGATGTCGAGGGCCCTGCGTCCCGCCAGGTAGAAGAGCCGCTCCCGCAACTGGGCGGGGCACGAGCGGGCGTTGGGGCAGCGCAGGTCGACGTCGCCCTCCTTCATGGGCCGCAGCGCGGTGCCGCACTCGGGGCACTCGGCCGGCATCACGAACTCCCGCTCGCTGCCGTCCCGCAGATCCACCACCGGGCCGAGGATCTCGGGGATGACGTCACCGGCCTTGCGCAGCACCACCGTGTCGCCGATGAGGACGCCCTTGGCCTTGACCACGTCCTGGTTGTGCAGGGTCGCGAACTCGACCTCCGACCCCGCCACCGTCACCGGCTCGACCTGTGCGTACGGGGTGACGCGGCCGGTGCGGCCGACACCGACGCGGATGTTGACCAGCTTGGTGTTGACCTCTTCCGGCGCGTACTTCCAGGCGATCGCCCAGCGCGGCGCACGCGCGGTCGACCCCAGACGGCCCTGCAGCGGGATCTCGTCGAGCTTGACCACGACCCCGTCGATCTCGTGCTCCACGGAGTGGCGGTGCTCTCCGAAGTAGGCGATGAACTCCCGCACCTCGTCGAGCGAGCCGACCACCTTGTTGTGCCGGGCGGTGGGCAGGCCCCACTCGCGGAGCAGGTCGTACGCCTGGGAGAGCCGGTCGATCGTCAGGCCCGCGCGGGCGCCGATGCCGTGCACCACCATGCGCAGCGGCAGCGTGGCGGTGACCTTGGGGTCCTTCTGGCGCAGTGAACCGGAGGCCGAGTTCCGCGGGTTGGCATAGGGCTGCTCACCGGCTGCCACACGGCGGGCGTTGAGCTCCTGGAACTGCTCCATCGGGAAGTAGACCTCGCCGCGGATCTCCACCAGGTCGGGGATGCGGTCGCCCCCCAGCCGGTCCGGGATACCGGCGATGGTGCGGACGTTCGGAGTGATGTCCTCGCCCACGCGCCCGTCGCCGCGGGTCGCCGCACGGGTCAGCCGGCCCTTCTCGTAGGTGAGGTTGACCGCGAGGCCGTCGACCTTCAGCTCGCACAGGAAGTGGTAGCCGGGGGCGCCGACGTCACGGGCGACGCGCTCGGCCCATGCGGCGAGCTCCGCGTCGTCGAAGGCGTTGTCCAGGGAGAGCATCCGCTCGCGGTGCTCGACCTTGGTGAGCTCGGTCTCGTAGTCCCCCGCGACCTTCTGGGTCGGCGAGTCGGGCGTGCGCAGCTCCGGATAGCGCTCCTCGAGCCCTTCGAGCTCCCGGAGGAGCTTGTCGAACTCCGCGTCGCTGATGACGGGGCTGTCCTTCACGTAGTACCGGAAGCGGTGCTCCTCGATCTGCTCGGACAGGAGCGCGTGCTCCTCCCGTGCCTGGGCGGGCAGGTTCGTCTGCTGTTCGCCGGCCACCGTTTCGTCCTCCCGTTGTCCGTGCACCCGTTACTCAGGGTTGTCCGCGAGGGATCTCGCGGCGCGGACACAGTGGGCGAGCGCCGCCCGGGCGTACGCGGGCGAGGCGCCCGCGAGCCCGCACGTCGGAGTGATCACGATCGACTCGGTGAGAGTCCCCGGATTCAGCCCCAGCCTGCGCCACAGTGTCCGTACACCCTTGACGATATCGGCGCCCACCGACAATCCGGCCGACGCGGCGTCGGTGGAGGGGACGATGCCCGCGAAGAGCTTGGTGCCGCCCTCCACTGCCTCCCCGATGGACTCCTCGTCACGTTCCGTGAGCAGACCGAAATCGAACGAGATTCCCTGCACACCGGCGCGGCGCAGCAGCGCGAACGGCACGTCCGGTGCGCAGGAGTGCACCACCACCGGCCCGTCCGCGGCCGCCATGACCTCCCGCAGCCCGCTCTCGACGACCTGCCGGTCGACGGCACGGTACGTGCGGTAGCCGCTGGCGGTCCTGACCTGCCCGCGCAGCACGGCCGTGAGCGACGGCTCGTCGAGCTGGAGCACGACACGGGCGCCGGGGACGCGGCGGCGCACCTCGGCGAGGTGTTCTCGCAACCCCTCGGCGAGGGAGGCGGCGAGGTCCCGGCAGGCGCCGGGGTCACCGAGCGCGGCCTCGCCGCCGCGCCGCTCGAGGGCGGCGGCGAGCGTCCACGGGCCGACGGCCTGCACCTTCAGCGGCCCCTCGTAGCCCTGGGTGAACTCCTCGAGCGCGTCGAGGTCCTCGCCCATCCAGGAGCGGGCCCTGCGGGTGTCGCGACCGGGCCGGTCGCTGATCCGCCAGCCGCTCGGCTCCACATGGCCGTACATCTCGACCAGCAGGCCGATGGTCCGGCCGATCATGTCGGCGCCCGGCCCCCGGGCGGGCAGTTCCGCCAGGTGGACAAACTCCTCGAAGGACCCGGTGACCGTCCTCGCCGCCTCGCGTGCGTCACCGCCGGGCAGGGAGCCCACGCCGGTCGCGGGGCCCCATCGGAATTCGTTCTTCTCGCTCACCCCGGCAGCGTACGTGCCCCCGCGCTCAGCGCCCCGGCCGCACCGTCAGATCGTTGATCTCCGCGTCGCGCGGCAGGTCCAGCGCGGTCAGGATCGCCGTGGCGACCGACTCGGGGTCGATCCAGCGGGAGGCGTCGTACTCCTTGCCCTCCTGCGAGTGCACCTTGGCCTGCATGGGGCTCGCGGTACGCCCGGGGTAGACGGAGGTGACCCGTACCCCGGCGGCGTGCTCCTCGTGCCGCAGGGAGTCGGCGAGGGCCTTCAGGCCGTGCTTGGAGGCGGCGTACGCGGCCCACTCGGCGTGGGCGGCGAGGCCGGCGCCGGAGTTGACGAAGACCACATGGCCCTGGGCGGCCCGCAGTTGGGGAAGGAACAGCCGGGTCAGTTCGGCGGGCGCGATCAGGTTCACGTTGAGCTGCTGGTGCCATGTCTTCGGACGCAGGTCGCCGACCGGTCCGAGGTCGACGATGCCCGCGATGTGCAGCAGCGAGTCGACGCTCGAAGGCATGGACTGGTGCCCGAGGGCCCAGGAGATCCGGTCGGGGTCCGCCAGGTCGGCGACGAGCGTGCCGGCTCCCGGGTAGCGCGCCTCGAATTCCTTGGCACGGCCCGCGTCGCGCGCGACGAGGACGAGATCGTCGCCCCGCTCGTGCAGACGACGCGCGACGGCCGCGCCGATGCCGGATCCTGCGCCGGTGATCAGATGGGTGGTCATGCCCGCCATGCTCGCACTACTGGATGCCGGCGGACTCTTCGAGGTACGCCATGGCGCCGGCGCCGTCCTCGGCGAAGAACACGAGGTCGGTGAGCGGCACGGGCAGGAAGCCCTCCTCCTCCATCCGCTGGAACTGCTGCTTGAGCCCGTCGTAGAACCCCGCGGCGTTGAGCAGGACGACCGGCTTGGCGTGATGGCCGTGCTTCTTCAGCTCCAGGATCTCGGTCGCCTCGTCGAGCGTCCCGGTGCCACCGACCATGATCACGACGGCGTCGGACTTGGCGAGCAGCAGCGCCTTGCGCTCTGCGAGGTCCTTGGCGATCACCATCTCGTCGGCGTTCGCCCGCGCCTTGGCCTGAAGGAACTCGACGGAGACGCCGACCAGCCGGCCGCCGGCCTCCTGCACACCGTCCGCCACGACCTTCATCAGCCCGCTCTCCGAACCGCCCCACACCAGTGTGTGACCGCCCTTGCCGATGAGCTCGGCGAACTCGCGGGCGGGTCGGGTGTAGCGCTCGTCGAGGTCGGCGGCGGAGAGGAAGACGCAGATGTTCATGCGACCACCGTAAAGGGGGGCACTGACATCTCTTACGGAATTTCCCGCCGGACCGATGAGTTCTCGCGAGCGGCCCGGTCAGCCCTCTCATGGACACCACCATGAGCACGGCTGTGATGAAGGCCGAGTCCGCGGACGGCACCCTCATCGCCTACGAACGGCGAGGCAGCGGACCGGCGTTGGTGCTGGTGGGCGGAGCGCTGTGCACGGCCGCGTCGGACGCGCCGCTGGCGGAACTGCTCGCCCCGCATTTCAGCGTGTTCACGTACGACCGCCGCGGCCGGGGAGCCAGCGGCGACACGGCCCCGTACGCGGTGCAGCGCGAGATCGAGGACCTCGCGGCCGTCATCGGGGCGGCGGGCGGGCACTTTGCCGTCCACGGCACTTCCTCGGGCGCGGCGCTGGCGCTGCGCGCCGCGGCGGCCGGGTTGCCGATCACCCGACTGTCCCTCTATGAACCGCCGTTCGAGACCGACCCGGCGGCCGTGCAGGGCAACACCGAGTACGTCGGCCGGATGACGGCGCTCCTCGCCCAAGGGCGGCGGGGTGACGCGCTCGCCGCTTTCCTGACCGCGCCAGGGATGCCCGAGGAGGCCGTCGCCGGCCTCCGTGCGCTGCCGGCGTGGTCCGACATGGAGGCGCTCGCGCACACCTTGGCGTACGACCACGAGGTGATGGGCGACGGCATGGTGCCCACGGCGCTCCTCGCCTCCGTCACCGCCCGGGTGATGGTGGTCGACGGCGGCGCGAGCCCCACCGGGCTGCGCGACGCCGCCCGCGCGGTGGCGACGGCCCTCCCCCACGGCCGCCACCGCAGCTTGACGGGCCAGACGCACGAAGTGGCCCCGCACGTACTGGCGCCGACGCTGGTCCGGTTCTTCGCCGAGTGACGGCCCGGCCGTGAGGCCCGGTCAGGTCCTCACCACCTCCTGTGGACCGGGGCGTGGCCGGAAGTGCCGCCCGGTCACGGCCGGTTGGCGCCGATCATGTCCCTGATCACGCTTGTAGAGTGCCCGGCATGAGCCGAGTGACCGTCAACGGTGCAGCGATCCACTACAGCGACCAGGGACCGGCCGACGGGGTGCCTGTCGTCCTCGTCCACGGACACCCTTTCAACCGCTCCCTCTGGGCACCCCAGGCCGAGGCCCTGACCGCGGCCGGATACCGCGTGATCACACCCGACCTGCGCGGTTACGGCGAGAGCGAGGTCGTACCCGGCAAGACCCTGCTCTCCGACTTCGCCGACGACATCGCGGGCCTCCTCGACCATCTCGGTCTCGAGCGCGTGGTGGTCGGCGGGGTCTCCATGGGCGGCCAGATCGCGATGGAGTTCCAGCGTTCGTACGCGCCGCGGGTGCGGGCGCTCGTCCTGTCGGACACTTCTCCGGTCGCGGAGACGGAGGAGGGCAAGGCCTTCCGCAACCGCCTCGCCGACCGGCTGCTCGCCGAGGGCATGGACGGGTACGCGGACGAAGTGATCGACAAGATGCTGGCGGCGTACAACGTCACGGCGATGCCGGACGTCGCTGCGCAGGTGCTGACGATGATGCGCACGACCGCACCCGAGGGCGCGGCGGCGGCCCTCCGCGGCCGCGCGGAACGGCCCGACTACCGCGACACGCTGGCCGCGGTGCAGACGCCGGTGCTGATCGTCGTCGGGACGGACGACGCGTACACCCCCGTCTGTGACGCGGAGGCGATGCGGGCTCTGGTCCCGCACGCCACGCTCACACTGATCGAGGACGCAGGGCACCTCCCGGGGGCCGAGCAGCCCGCACGGTTCAACGCGGCGCTGCTGGCGTTCCTGGAGGAGCAGGCGGTCTAGGGCATCCCGCTTCCGGATCCTGCCGGGTCCATCCTTTTTCGGGCGGATCCTGCCGGGCCCGACCGGATCCGGAGGGGAATGCCTAGGCGACCGCCGTCGCCCGCCGGGTCGTGGTCGCGATCGTCGCCGAGCCGACCACCCGCGTGCCGTCGTAGAGGACGACCGCCTGGCCGGGGGCCACGCCGCGGACCGGCTCGGTGAAAGTGACCCGCAGCTCGGAGCCGTCGACCAGCTCGGCCGTCACCTCCGTCTCACCGCCGTGGGCACGCAGCTGGGCGGTGTACGTGCCGGGGCCCTCCGGGGCCGCGCCGCACCAGCGGGGCTTGATCGCGGTCAGGGCGGTGACATCGAGGGCCTCGACCGGGCCGACGGTCACGGTGTTGTTCACCGGGGAGATGTCCAGGACGTAGCGCGGCTTGCCGTCGGGCGCGGGGTGGCCGATGCGCAGGCCCTTGCGCTGCCCGATGGTGAACCCGAAGGCGCCGTCGTGACTCCCGAGCTTCGTGCCCGACTCGTCGACGATGTCGCCCTCCGCGGTGCCGAGGCGGTCCGCCAGAAAGCCCTGGGTGTCACCGTCGGCAATGAAGCAGATGTCGTGACTGTCGGGCTTCTTCGCGACCGCGAGCCCGCGCCGCTCGGCCTCCGCCCGGATCTCGTCCTTGGTGGTCAGCGTGTCGCCGAGCGGGAACATCGCGTGCGCGAGCTGCCTCTCGTCGAGGACGCCCAGCACGTACGACTGGTCCTTGGCCATGTCGCTGGCGCGGTGCAGCTCGCGGCTGCCGTCGTCCTTCAGGACCACGGTGGCGTAGTGGCCGGTGCACACCGCGTCGAAGCCCAGCGCGAGGGCCTTGTCCAGCAGCGCGGCGAACTTGATCTTCTCGTTGCAGCGCAGGCACGGGTTGGGCGTGCGGCCCGCCTCGTACTCGGCGATGAAGTCCTCGACGACGTCCTCGCGGAAGCGTTCTGCCAGGTCCCACACGTAGAAGGGGATGCCGATGACGTCCGCGGCGCGGCGCGCGTCGCGCGAGTCCTCGATGGTGCAGCAGCCGCGGGCACCTGTGCGGAACGACTGCGGGTTCGCGGAGAGCGCCAGGTGCACGCCGGTCACGTCGTGACCGGCCTCTGCCGCACGGGCGGCGGCGACGGCGGAGTCCACGCCGCCGGACATGGCGGCGAGGACGCGGAGGGGGCGCTGGGAAGTCTCAGTCATAGCGCTACCAGGGTACGGGTGCCTGGGAACCGAAAGCTCGCGAGTATGCGTTGTGACCGTCATGGGCAGCGACAACAAGCACGGCAGCGGCGGCAAGAAGCACGGCGTGAGCAGGCGGGCCGTGCTGATCGGCGGCGGGGCGGCGGTCATCGGTGGGGGCGTGCTGGTCGAGGAGGAGCTGCGCCGGCTGTGGCGGGGCATGCCGTGGGTGCGCACGCCGCGCAAGGAGGGCGAGATCGACCACGCGGGCGCGCAGTGGGTCGCGGCGAACGCGGCGAACTGGCGGCTGGCCGACCGCCCCGACGACTTCGAGATCGACCGGGTCGTCATACACGTCGTGCAGGGCAGCTATCCGACCGCGCTCAAGGTCTTCAGGGATCCCCTGCACGGCGCGGCGACCCACTACGTGGTGCGCAAGGACGGCCATGTGGCGCAGATGATCCGCGAGCTCGACGTCGCGTACCACGCCGGAAACCGCTCGTACAACGAGCGCAGCATCGGCATCGAGCACGAGGGCTTCGTGGACCGGCCGCAGGACTTCACCGACGCGATGTACCGCGGCTCGGCGAAGCTGACGGCGGACATCTGCGTGCGCCGCGGCATACCGGTGGACCGGGAGCACATCGTGGGACATGTCGAGGTCCCGGGGGCGGACCACACCGACCCGGGGCCGCACTGGGACTGGCCGAAGTACATGAAGCTCGTCGCGGCGGAGATGCCGGCGGCCCGGCGGGCGGCGGAGCTGGCGGAGAGCAGCGGCTGAGCCCGCCCCGTCCGACGCGCCGGCGCCAGGCGCCGCTGTCACCCTTTCCCGTCCGCGGACCCGGCAGCCGGCCGCCGTGCCGGTGGAGCTGCCGGGCCACGAATCCGACGACCGCTACGGCGACGGCGGGCACCACCTGCCACGGGAGCCCGAGCACCTGGCCGGGGCCGCAGGAGCCGCACCGAGCGGTTCGAGCAGGGGGAGCTAGCTCAGGCCGGCCGTACGCGCCCGTTCGACCGCCGGGCCGATGGCCTGGGCGACGGCTTCCACGTCGGCCTTCGTCGAGGTGTGGCCGAGGCTGAAGCGCAGGGTGCCGCGGGCGAGGTCCGGGTCGGTGCCGGTGGCGAGCAGGACGTGGCTGGGCTGGGCGACGCCGGCGGTGCAGGCGGAGCCGGTGGAGCATTCGATGCCCTGGGCGTCGAGGAGCAGGAGCAGCGAGTCGCCCTCGCAGCCGGGGAAGGTGAAGTGCGCGTTGGCGGGCAGCCGGTCGTCCGGGTCGCCGCCGAGGATCGCGTCGGGGACGGCGGTCCGCACGGCGCGAACGAGGTCGTCGCGCAGGGAGCCGATGTCGCGGGCGAAGTCCTCGCGCCGTTCGGCGGCCAGCCGGCCGGCCACGGCGAAGGCGGCGATGGCCGGGGCGTCGAGGGTGCCGGAGCGTACGTGGCGTTCCTGGCCGCCGCCGTGCAGCACGGGGACGGGGCTGTACTCGCGGCCGAGCAGCAGGGCGCCGATGCCGTACGGGCCGCCGATCTTGTGTCCGGAGACCGTCATCGCGGCCAGTCCCGACGCGGCGAAGTCCACCTCGAGCTGCCCGAACGCCTGGACCGCGTCGGCGTGCAGCGGTACGTCGAACTCCTTCGCCACGGCAGCGAGTTCGGCGACCGGCATGACCGTGCCGATCTCGTTGTTGGCCCACATGACGGTGGCGAAGGCCACGTCGTCCGGGTTCCGTCCGATGGCCTCGCGCAACGCCTCGGGGTGGACTCTGCCGTACGGGTCGACGGGCAGGTACTCGACGGTCGCGCCCTCGTGTTCGCTGAGCCAGTCCACCGCGTCGAGCACGGCGTGGTGCTCGACGGGGCTGGCGAGTACGCGGGTGCGGGCCGGGTCGGCGCCGCGGCGTGACCAGTACAGGCCCTTCACGGCGAGGTTGTCGGCCTCGGTACCGCCCGAGGTGAAGACGACTTCACTGGGCCTGGCGCCGAGTGCCTCCGCGAGCGTCTCGCGGGCCTCCTCGACGGTACGGCGGGCCCGTCGCCCGGCTGCGTGGAGTGCGGAGGCGTTGCCGGTGACGGAGAGCTGGGCGGTCATCGCCTCGACGGCCTCCGGCAGCATCGGAGTGGTCGCGGCGTGGTCGAGGTAAGCCATGGTGGCCTCGATTCTACGAGGCTCTCCGGGGGCGCGGACGCGGCGCAGGGGTGCACGGACCTCGGACCTGCGCCCCGGGCGGGGCGGGTGGGGGGCCGGGAGCGGCTCTGTCCCGGCCGGGACCAGTGGGCGGTCAGCCGCCGAAGCCCCAGACGACGGTCCCGTTGACGGTCACGAGCACGGCCAGCACCACGAGATCGGCGACGCCGAGGGCGAGACCGAGCAGGGCGCGGCCGCGGCGTACGGTGCCGCGCCGGAGGGCGAGTGCCGCGAGCACGACGGCGGTGGGGCCGAGCACGATGTTCATGACGAGCAGCCCGACGAGGCCGAGCACGAAGGCTGCGACGGCCATGCCGTCTGCGTCCTTGCGGCGTTCCGCCGCGGAGTCGTTCGCCGGGCCGTCCGCCTTGCCGTTCGCGGCCGTCGGCGCCTCGGGGGTGTCTTCGGTGCCGACCGCGGCGGCTGGGCGGCGGTCGTCGCCACGGTGCTGGGGACGTACGAGTTCGGCGAGTTGCATGACGTCTCTCCTTCCGGTTCCGGTACGAGGACTGTGCGGGCGGTTCAGTCGCGGCGGGCCCGGCCGCGCTCGCGCACGGCGAAGACGAGCAGCCAGCAGCCGATGACGGAGGCTGCCACCAGCGAGACGGACGCGGGGAGTTGGACCACGGCGCCCAGCATGATTCCCAGCAGAAGAAGTGCTGCTACAAGGGCGATCATCGTCATCCTTTCGGCGACTTCTCGGTGAACACTTGTCAGTACGACTGTTCACTGACTGGCGAGTCTACTCTTCCCTTCTTCGGAGAACGGTTGTTTACTCGATGTCATGAGTCACACCGTCGGCATCCGTCAGGCCCAGAAGCAGAAGACCCGCCAGGCCCTCCTCGATGCCGCGCTGCAGCTGCTCGAGGAGCAGAGCCTGAGCAGCCTCGGGCTGCGTGAGGTCACCCGGGCCGTGGGTGTCGCACCGACCGCGTTCTACCGGCACTTCCGCGACACGGCGGACCTCGGCGTGGCACTCGTCGAGGAGACGCTCGGCAGCCTGCACCTCACGATCGGGGAGGCGCTGCGGGAGCCCCACGACGAGGCCCGCATCGAGCGGACGGTGGCGCTGGTCGCCGGGCTCGTGAGCACCTCACCCGCACATGTCCGTTTCATCGCCCGCGAACGGCACGGCGGCGTGGCGGCGGTCCGCGCGGCGATAGGCGAGCAACTCGACCGGTTCTCCGAAGAGGTGGCGGCCGCGTTCGCCGGCGAGCCGGAGTCGGCCGGCTGGAGCGAGGAGGACCTCCGAATGCTGGCCGGCGTGTACGTGGACCACATGGTGATGACGGCCTCGTCCTTCCTCGAGGCCGGCCCCGGCGGCGAGGACAAGGTCCGCGCCCTGGCCGTACGGCAGTTGCGTCTCATCAGCCTCGGCCGCAGCCACTGGCTGGACGGCCCGTGACCTTCCTGCCGGAAACGCGACGGCTGCCTCCCATCACAGCGGGCGGGAGGCAGCCGGAGTCGTTCTGACGGCGGGTGCGCCGATACGGCGGGACCGCAGCGGGGGCTACCGGCCCCGAGGGGCCTTGGCCAGCTGGCGGGACTGGGCCACCAGGCGGTCCGCGGAGTCCCAGACGTCCGCGTCCTCCTCCAGGAAGCCACCCGCCAGGTTCCGCGTCGTGATCGAGACCCGCAGCGGTCCGGGCGCCGGGCGGCAGCGGATGTGGGTGGTCAGTTCGACCGTCGGGGTCCAGCCGGAGAGCCCGAGTTCGAACGACGTCGGAGGCAGCGCGTCCACCGTCAGCAGCAGGGACAGCGGGTCCGCGTCGCGGCCGTCCGCGAGACCGAACCAGCCCCGCATCTCACCCTTGCCGGAGGGGGCGCCGAGCGCCCATCCGACGGTCGCCGGGTCCAGCTTGATGTCCAGCCGTTCCGTGATCGCGGAGCTGCCGGGGATCGCGGGCTGCCCGTCGGCCGGTCCGAGGCACTGCTCGAGCGGCGGGATCGCCGGGGGCTCGGCGGCGGTGCGGACGTCGTCGGGCAGGGAGTCGAGGTCGCCGTACGTGGCAAGCACGCGGATCCGCTCGACCTCGGTGCCGTCCTCCTCGTACTGGAAGAGGGACGCCTGACCGGTGGAGAGCGTGCGGCCGGTGCGCACGGTCTGGGTGCGGATCACCGCGGGCCCCGGCTGGGAGGCCGTGAGGTAGTGCGCCGACACGGAGAAGGGGTCGGGGTGCGGCAGCGCGTCGCCGAGCGCCCGGCCCATCAGGGCCAGCAGATAACCGCCGTTTACGGCGTGGATGATCGTCCAACCCGCCGAGAGTTCCACGTCGTAGACGCCGTCCGCGCGCCGCGTGATCGCCGTGTCCCGGTCGAATTCACTGTTGCCGACGGTCGCCTGAGTCGCTGCTTCTGCCATGGCGGTACGGTACAACAGACAAATACTAAGCGGTAGCTTTGTGCACGGCGTCACGCCGGCGCCATCCGGCCCGGCCGCTCGACATCACCCGCTGGTCATCACTCACTAGCCTCTGAACGCCGGTTCCAGGCACGCGGCGCCCGCCAGTGGAAACGCATCGCCAGCAGCCGCAGGACGAACGCCGTCACCACGGCCAGCCCGCTCGTGAACGGGTTCAGCACCTCGAAGCGGATGCACAGCACGACCATCGCCGCACCCACCATCGCCGGCACGGCGTACAGGTCACGGTCCCAGCGCAGCAGCGAGGGCACCTCGTTGGCCAGCACATCGCGCAGCACACCTCCGCCGACGGCCGTGGCGAGGCCGAGGGTGGCGGAGGAGGTGAGTCCGAGACCGTACTCGTACGCCTTGGTCGTGCCCGTCACGCAGAACAGGCCGAGTCCGGCCGCGTCGAAGACGTTGACCGCCACCTGGATCCGCTCCACGTGCGGGTGCAGGAAGAACACCAGCGCCGTCGCGACCAGTGGTGTGACGAAGTACCCGAGATCGGTGAAGGCCGCGGGCGGTACGGCCCCGATGATCAGGTCGCGCAGCAGACCGCCGCCAAGCGCCGTGACCTCGGCGAGGACCGCCATGCCGAACACGTCGAAGTTCTTGCGGACGGCGAGCAGTGCCCCGGAGATCGCGAAGACGAAGATGCCGACGATTTCGAGAGCATGCTGGACGGAGGGCGTGAACAGTTCTTGGAGCACCGGACAGTTCTACAACGCCCGGTGCTCCAAGGTGTGCGGCGGTCCGTCAGCCGGTCTTGGCCGACTTCGCGCCGGAGGCGTCCGACTCCGGAGCGTCGGCGGCGTCGTCCGAACCGGCATCCGCGTCGGCGGCGTCCGCGGGCGGCGCGTCGTCCGCCTTCGCGGGAGCGTCGGCCTCCACGGCGTCGTCGGCCTCGACCGGAGCCCCGGCCTTCGCGGGAGCGGTGTCGGCCTCGACCGGAGCCCCGGCCTTCGCGGGAGCGGTGTCGGCCTCGACCGGAGCCTCGGCCTCCGCCGGCTCCTCGGCCTCCGCGGAGTCCTGCTCCTTCTTCTTCTCCGCCGACTCGTCCCCGGACGACTGCGCCGGGATCGCGACCTTGTCGGCGTCGGGGCCCTCCGCCGCGACGGCCTTGGTCTCCGTGACCGCCTCGATGCCGGTCGGGCGCGTCAGCGCCAGCGTCCCCGCCTCGATCTCGGCCGCGAAGTGGCACGCCACCTTGTGCCCGTCACCGACGTCCGTCAGCACCGGGCGTTCGGCCGCGCACCTGTCCTGGGCCCACGGGCACCGGGTGTGGAAGCGGCAGCCGGCCGGCGGGTTGGCCGGCGAGGGCAGGTCTCCCTGGAGCAGGATCCGCTCGCGGCGGTCCTCCACCTCGGGGTCGGGCACCGGGACCGCCGACATGAGCGCCTTGGTGTACGGGTGTTTGGGCCCCGCGTACAGCGCGTCGCTCGGCGCCTCCTCCACGAGGGAACCGAGGTACATGACGCCGATGACGTCCGAGATGTGCCGGACGACGGCGAGGTCGTGGGCGATGACGAGGTACGTCAGGCCCATCGACTCCTGGAGCTCCTCCAGCAGGTTGATCACCTGCGCCTGCACCGACACGTCGAGCGCCGAGACCGGCTCGTCGCAGATGATCACGTCGGGCTCGAGGACCAGCGCCCGGGCGATGCCGATGCGCTGGCGCTGACCGCCGGAGAACTCGTGCGGGTAGCGGGAGAGCGCGTTGGTGGGCAGGCCCACCTTGGCGAGGATCTCCTTGATCCGTTCCCGGCGCTCGTCCTGGTCCTTGCCGATGCCGTGCGCGGCCATGCCCTCGCTGAGGATCGACTCGATGTTCTGCCGCGGGTTGAGGCTGCCGAGCGGGTCCTGGAAGACCATCTGCAGACGCCGGCGGTACCGGCGCATCTCCTCCTCCGGCAGCTTCGCCAGGTCCGTCCCGTCGAAGACGACCTCGCCGTCGGTGATGTCCACGAGCCGCAGCACACCGCGGCCGAGCGTCGTCTTGCCGCAGCCCGACTCGCCCACCAGCCCGTACGTCTGGCCGGCCTCGACCTTGAGCGACACACCGTCGACCGCGTAGACATGGCCGACCGTGCGGTTGAAGAGGACGCCCTTCCTGACGGGGAAGTGGACCTTCACATCGTCGAGTTCGAGCAGGCTCATGCCGAGACCTCCGCCTTGGGCTTGGGAAGGACCGGGTTGACGCAACGCACCTGGTGTCCGGCCGCGCGCGGTTCGGTCAGTTCGGGTGTGCCGGTCAGGCACTCCATCGTGTAGTAGTCGCAGCGCGGCGCGAACGCGCAGCCGTCCGCCCAGGCGATCCGGTCGTTGATGGATCCGCGGATGGGGCTGAGCGGTTCGCCGCGCGGCGCGTCCAGCCGGGGGATGGACCCGAGCAGACCGTGCGCGTACGGGTGGGTGGGGTGCGCGAACAGCTCGCGGCGGCCCGCGGATTCGACGGCCCGGCCCGCGTACAGCACGTTGACCTGGTCGCAGAGACCGGCCACGACGCCCAGGTCGTGGGTGATCATCAGCAGGGCGGTGCCCTCCTGGTCGACCAGTTCCTTGAGCAGTTCCAGGATCTGCGCCTGGATGGTCACGTCGAGCGCGGTCGTCGGCTCGTCGGCGATGAGCAGCCGGGGCGCACACGCGACGGCCATGGCGATGAGCGCGCGCTGGCGCATACCGCCGGACAGCTGGTGCGGGTACTCCTTGAGCCGCCGGGTCGGGTCGGGGATGCCGACCCGGTCCAGCAGGTCGGCCGCTTCCTTGCGGGCGGCCTCACCCTTGAGCCCGCGGTGGCGCTCGAGGATCTCGGTGACCTGGACGCCGATGGGTACGACCGGGTTCAGCGAGGACAGCGGGTCCTGGAAGATCATCGCCAGCTGGCTGCCACGCATGTCCCGCAGCTTGCGCGGGCTCATGCTCAGCAGGTCCTGGCCGTCGAACTCCGCGCGCCCGCCGACCTTCACGCCCTTGCCGGGCAGCAGGCCCATCAGGGCGAGCGAGGTCACGGACTTGCCGCAGCCCGACTCGCCCACGAGGCCCACCACCTGGCCCTGGTCGACGTCGAACGAGACGCCGTCGACGGCCGTGGAGTCCTTGCGGCCCTTGGCGGTGAAGGTGACGCTGAGTTCTTCAACTGAGAGCAGTGCCATGGGACTTCAGCCTCGCAGCTTCGGGTCGAGGGCTTCGCGCATGGCCTCGCCGAGCAGGGTGAAGCCGAGGGCGGTGATGATGATGCCGATGGCGGGGTAGGCCGCCATCATCGGCTCGTTGTCGAAGAACCGTTCTGCCTGGGCGAGCATGACGCCCCACTCCGGGATCGCCGGGTCGGGGTTGCCGAGGCCCAGGTAGGACAGGGCCGCGGCCTCGATGATCGCGGTGGCGAGGCTGAGCGTCGCCTGGACGATCACCGGGCTGAGCGAGTTCGGCAGGATCTGGGTGAGGACGATCCGCTTCTTCCGGATGCCGAGCGCCTTGGCCGCGAGCACGTAGTCGCTGCTGCCCTGCACCAGCATCGAACCGCGCAGCAGTCGCGCGAAGATCGGGATCTGCACGACGCCGACCGCGATCATCACGGTGGTCAGCGACTGGCCCATCACCGCGGCGATGGAGACCGCCAGCAGCAGCGACGGCAGCGAGAGCATGATGTCGGTGAAGCGCATGATCACGGTGTCGACGCGCTCGCCTGCCCTGCCGCCGAGGGTCGCCGCGGCGCCGGAGAGAACGCCGACGAGCGCGCCGACGATCAGACCGATGAGCATCGACACCACGCCGACCATCAGGGTCTGCCGGGCCCCGACGAGGATCCGGGAGAACATGTCGCGGCCCAGGTGGTCGAGGCCGAACCAGTTCTCGCCGCGCGCGCCGACGAACTGTCCCTTGTTGGCGAAGACTTCGCCGCGCCACGTCTGTGCGGACGGGCTGTGCGGAGCGAGCCACGGTCCGATGATCGCGAGGAGCACGAACAGCGCGATGATGACGGCGCCGATGATGGCCATCTTGCTGGCCTTGAGCCGCCGCATGGCCTCGCGCCACAGACTCGCGCCGCTCGTGACCTCGGACGTCTGCATCAGCTCTGCGAGCCGGTCGATCTTGTCGGCCTTCTTCGTCATGGTCGTCACGTCAGTGCACCCGCACTCTCGGGTCGATAAGGCTGTACGCGAGGTCGACCAGGAGGTTGATGAGGACGTACACCATCGCGATGAAGAGGATGAACCCGACGAGCACCGGGTAGTCGCGGGCGTCGATCGAGGTGCGGATGAAGTTGCCGATCCCGTTGAAGGAGAAGACCGACTCCGTCAGCACCGCGCCGGACAGCAGGCTTCCGGTCAGCAGACCCACGGCGGTGACCACGGGCAGCAGCGCGTTGCGCAGCACGTGCCGGCCGCGGACGACCCGCTTGTCGAGACCCTTGGACTCGGCCGTGCGGACGTAGTCCTCACCGAGGACCTCGAGGACGCTGGCCCGGGTCATGCGCACGATGACGGCGAGCGGGATGGAGGACAGCGCGATGGCGGGCAGGATCAGATGGTGGATCGCGTCCAGGCTGGCGTCCAGCTCGCCGGTCAGCAGGCCGTCGAGGACGGCGAATCCGGTGACGTCGGTGGCGTCCATGCCGGTGTCGAGCCGTCCGTAGCTCGGGAACAGCTGCAGCTGGACGGCGAAGATCCCCTTGAGGATCAGGGCGAGGAAGAAGACCGGGATGCAGATACCGATGAGCGACCCGGACACCGCGCCGACGTCGAGCCAGCCGCCGCGGCGCTTGGCCGCCAGGTAGCCCATCGGGATGCCGACAACGATGGCAATGAGGATCGCGACGATGCTGAGTTCCACCGTTGCCGGGAACCGTGTCGCGAACTCGTCCCACACGGGCTGACCGGTCTGGGTGGAGGTACCGAGGTCCAGTTCGAAGATGCGCTTGAGGAAGCGCCAGTACTGGACGTAGACGGGCTGGTCGAGCCCGAGGGCCCGGTTGATACGCGCCACTTCGGCTTCGGTCGCCCGCTCGCCCAGGATCGCTGAGGCGGGTCCGCCGGGCAGCCGGTTCAGCCAGAGGAAGAGCAGAACCGACAGGCCGAGCAGGGTGGGTATGAGCTGTAGCAGTCTTCGTACGACGAGTCGCAGCACCCCGCGTGCCCCTTTCTTACGTGCGTCGATGCGGGTCCGCCCGGCCACCGAGGATCTGTGGCCGGGCGGACCCGCTGGGGTTTCGATTACTTGAAGGAGACCTCGGCGAAGTTCTCCTGCGTCAGCGGGGAGACCTTCGGCGGGTTGACGTTCTTGGCGAACGCGATCGCCGGCGGGGAGGCCGAGATCGGGACACCCGGGACGTACTCCATGATCGTCTCGTTGGCCTTCTTGTAGGCCTCCACGCGACCCGCGGGGTCGGTCACCTTCGACGCGGCGTTCACGGAGTCGAAGACCTTCTTGTCGTCGAAGCCCCACTGCTTGTCGGGCCCGGCGAACCAGGTGCCGATGAAGTTGTAGCCGTCGTTGAAGTCACCGGTCCAGCCCAGCATGTGCAGGGCGCAGGAGCCGGCCTCGGTGGCGTCCAGGTAGTCCGGGGCCCACTTCATGGCCTTCGGGGTGACTGTGATGCCGGCCTTCTCCAGGTCCGCCTTCATGCGCTCGAACATGTCCTGCGGGGCCGGCATGTAGGGGCGCGTGACCTCGGTCGGGTAGCAGAACTCGATCTTGAGCTTCTCCTCACCGGCCTTCTTGAGGAGCTCCTTGGCCTTGTTGGTGTCGAACGGGTAGGTCTTCACCTTGTCCGAGAAACCGGCGACCGTGTCGGGCATGAACTGGGTCGCGGCCTTGCCGCCCTCGGGCAGCTGCGTCTTGACGATGCCCTCGCGGTCGATGGCGTGCGAAATGGCCTGCCGGACCTCGAGCTTCTTCAGCGCGGGGTTCTTCGACTGCGTCATACCGACGTAGAAGATGTTGAAGACGTCACGGGTCGGGACCTCGTAACCCTCCTTCTCCAGCGTCTTCACATCGGCCGGAGCGACCAGGTCGTAACCGTCGATGTCACCGGCCTGCAGCGCCTGACGGCGGCCGGCCTCGGTGTCGATCGTGCGGAAGACCAGGTTCTTGACCTTGGCCTTCTCGCCCCAGTAGTCGTCGAAGCGCTCAAGGGTGACTTCCTTGTTGCCCTTGTTCCACTTCGTGATCTTGTACGGGCCGGTGCCGGCGACCGTGCCGGCCTCCTGGCTGTACTTGGGGTACGTGATCGCGTCACCCTTGGCGGTCGCGTCCTGCTTCGCGTACTCCTTGATGGCCTTCGGCGAGTGGATCGCCAGCGCCTGGAGGGAGAAGCCGCCGGGCAGGTTCGCCGAAGGCTCGTTGACCTCGATGACCGCCGTGTTCTCGTCCTTCGCCGTGCAGGACTTGTAGTTCGGCTTGGGGGCTTCCTTGTCCTCGTTCTTGGCGAAGCCGCCCATGATGGTCTGCCAGTAGTAGGAGACCGCGCTCGACTGGTAGGTGCCCTTCCAGTTGAACCAGTGGTCGTAGTTCGCGCAGACCGCGGCGGCGTTGAACGCCTCTCCGTCGTGGAACTTCACACCCTTGCGCAGGTTGAACGTCCACACCTTGCCGGCCGGGTCGCTCGACCACTTCTCGGCGAGACCGCCGACGAGCTTGCTGCCGCCCGACTCGTGCTCGAGCAGGGCCTCGAAGGCCTGACGGGTGACCCGGAAGGTCTCACCGTCGCTCGCGAGCGCAGGGTCGAGGGAGCCGGGGTCGCCGGCGCCGGCGAACACGAACGTGTCCTTGTCGCCCCCCTTGTCACCGTCCTTGCCCCGCTCGCTGGCGCAGCCGGTGGCGATCAGGCCGACGGCCACCGCCGCCGTGATCGCCCGGACAGCTCCGGACTTGAATATTCGCATGGGTCCACCCCGAGGTTCCGCCGTGGGAGAGGTCTTGACGGCCGAACACTACAGACGGGAGACACCTGGGAGAACAGTCCGGATAGCGGTGATACCTACTCGAGACCCGGACACTCAACAAACCGGGCAGATACGGGACATCCCCGCCAGGCGATTTAACACCCTTGACATCCGGGGGAGTTCGTTCCCGTCATTTCCGCAGCGGCCCAGCTCAGCGGGTGTGCGGCGGCGGATATCCGTACCCGCCGCCGGCGGCCGGGGCCCCCGCGTGGGCGTCGCGGTCGTAGAAGGGGCGGGCATTGACCCGCATCCACATGGTGACCGGGTCGTACTCGTCGGACATGGCCACGGTCGACACCGGCAGGCCGTCCGGCACGGCGGCCACCGACTGCCGCATCATCACCCGCACCGTCTCGACCGACTGCGGGCCGGTGTCGTAGAGATCCAGACCGATGGCCAGGTACGCGGGCCCCACCGCGGGCTGCACCCAGGCACGCCGCAGCGAGCGGACGGCGGGGGTGCGGTGGGCGTTCTGCGTGAGCAGGGCGTAGAACTGCGGGATCTCGATCGCCGGGTCCGACAGCCGCAGCGGTCCCGCCGGCATCCGGTCCAGGCCCGTGGCGATACGGCGCAGATCGAGCCACGGCACGCCGACACCGCCGCCGGGGGCGTGCGGGTTCAGCCAGATGCCCCAGCGGTCCGGGTAGAGGGCGCGGGCGATGTCCCGGCCGGTGGTGACCTCGTGCGCACGGTTCCAGCCGGAGACGGCCAGCTCCTGGGCGGAGGTGACGCACGGGGCGTAACAGACGCCGTCGATCTCCATGTTGCCGTACTGGGCGTCGGGCGAACCGGGCTGTCCGTGCCACAGCAGCATCCAGATCCGGCCGCCCGCGGGGTCGGCGAGGGCGTGCAGCAGCGCCTCGTACGCGTCGTAGCGGCCGGGAGTCACCTGGCGCAGCATGTGCTCGACCTGCCCGGCCGCCGCGGTGCCTGACGCACTCACCCTGTTCCGCCCCTCGTTCGGTCCCACCGTTCCGCACAGCCTCTGTCAGGCTGGTCAGGCCATCAAACCAGCTTAATCGGCCCTCCTGGCAAAGACTTGACCACAGGATCTCTCTTTCGTGTCGGGCCCGAGCCCTACGCGTGCAGTCGTTGATAGAAGGGGCGCACTCGCTCGAGCATCCAGTCGGCCACCGGATCCTGCGCGACGTCGAGAAGCACCAGGTTGACCGGCCACGGCGGCTGGACCCGGCCCATGGCCCGGCCAAGGGCGTCCATGGGGGCGTTGCGCTCGACGCCCTCCCAGGACGAGAGCTGCACACCGATGAAGAGTGTCGGCGCGTCGCCCTCGATGGAGGCGAGCGCGCGGCGGCCGGTCAGCACGACGCCGACGGCCTCGAACTCGCCGGCCGCGGCGGCGAGGAAGTCGACCGGCTCCTCCTGCCAGTCCGGCTCGAAGAGCCGCACCCGGCCGCCGGAGGCCGGACCCTCGAGCGGCGTCCGCCCCACCCGGCACAGTTCGGCGACCGCGGCGGGCGGCAACGGGGCGCCCACGGCGCCGCCCGGGTTGACGGCGATACCGAGCTGCGGTGGCAGTCCGCGGGCGAAGTCCCTGGCGGGCGCGACGGTGAAGGGCATATGGGCGCCGACGCACTGGAGGAACTGCTGCTCCGAGCTGAAGACGGGGACGTACGCGGCGCCGTCGATCTCCATGGTCGGCAGATCGAGGTCCCGGCTCTCCTGGCTGCCGCCGTTGGGCAGCGGGACCCATATCGGGCTGCGGCCGAGCACCTCGACGAGGCGGCCTCCGGCTGCGGGGTTGCCGAGGGAGGCGGCGAGCACCTCTTCCAGCTCGTTGCCGGGCCAGCCGGTGCGGGGTATGTCCATGCGGTGTCCTTCGTGCGGGCCCCAGCGGTGGGCGGTGCGTGGTCGTGCGACGACCCTAGCGCCGGGGGCGTGACCGCTGCGCGGAGCGTTTCCCCCACCCCGGTACCGATGTGCGGCTCCGCCGCGCATGGGCTCCGCCCGGCCCCCGCCACCGCGCTGCGCGCGGTGTTTACAGGGGCTCCTCCCCTACGCCTGGCCGCGGAGGGAGACCCCCCACGGGGTGTGGGGGGTCCCACCGCACCCCCACGCCGCCAGGCGTAGGGGGACCCCAACCGCACCTCCGCACGCGGCGAGGGGGACCTCCACCGGGCCCCCGCGCCTCGAACTCCCCTAAGCCCTGGCGGAAGGGGGAGGGACCCCCAGCGAGTCTGGATATGCCCCCATCGGCGGAGTCCGACCCTGACGCCGCCGGCAACACGGGCGCCGCCGGCAAGGCAGGCGCCGCCGGCAAGACGGGCGCCACCGGCAAGACGGGCGCCACCGGCAAGGCTGATTTCGCGGAGCGAAAATCACCCGCCTGGGGCACCTCCCACGGCCGCCAGGCCGTAGGGGAAGTTTGAGGGCACCGCGCGGAGCGCGGAGCGCGGTACGGGGTCTCCGGGGCCGGCCCCGGTTCGGGAAGGGGAGGGGACAAGCTCGCGCAGCGGACGGCGCGTGCCCCGCTACCCGAAGCCCAGCCGCCCCAGCGCCCCCGCAGCCTCGCGGTCCAGGAGGACCGCCGACGCGCAGCCGGCCGGGAGGCGGCCCGCCTCCGCGTCGGCGACCAGGCGGGAGACGGCCCGGCGGTGGCGGGCGAAGGCGTAACCCGAGACGCCGCGGCCCCGCTCGCGCTGGCCCGCTCTCGCGACCTGGGGCGTCACGTCCAGCAGCACCAGGTGGAGGGACGTGCCGCGCCGCCGTGTCTCACGGGCGAGCCAGCGCCGCACCCACGCCTGTGTGCCGCAGTCGTGCACGACGACGCTCTCGCCGGAGCGGAGTGCGCGCCGCAGCCCGGCGTAGTGGGCGAGCCGCACCAGCGGGCGGTAGACGGCGTACGGCAGGAAGCGGGGCGCGTGGGCGTCCCAGCGGTCCCGCGTGTCCTGCGAGTCGATGCCGAGGCCTCTCGCGGCGCGCCGGATCAGCGTGGACTTGCCGCTGCCGGGGAGGCCGGAGACGACCACCACGTCACCGGCGCCGAAGACCAGGCTGTGCGGGCTGTGCCCGGCCCGCTGCCGCAGGTCGCGCAGCACGGGCGGGGCGGTCGTGGCCGCTCCGGCCCGGGACGGGACGGCGGACATGCCCGGTGGCGCGGGCACCCCCGTGGTCGTGGCGTATGCACCGGTCGGCTGCAACGTCGTCCCCTCCCCGTGTCGGGTCATCCCACACCCTTGCCCATGAAGTGTAAAGAATTGGTAATACGGCTCAAGTGTTTTCGGGGCGGCCTCACGCTCCACTCTTCCCCGATGCGTGCAATGATGTGCGCGCCAACTCCATACCGGCCGCTTGAATCCACGCGGGAGAGTCCCTGCCACCTGTGTGGCGGGCGCCGAAGGAGCAAGTTCCTCCCTTGAATCTCTCAGGCCCCGTACCGCGTGCGATGAGGCAGATCTGAAAAGCGAGCCGCATTCGAGTGGCTCCACCCAAGGTGCAAGTCACGACTACCCGTACGCGTAGTCGGGGCGAACCTCTCAGGTTCCGATGACAGATGGGGAGGATTGTCCTCGCAGCCATGCCCTGGGAGCCACACCTATGAGCAACGCCCCCCGTCTGACCGCACTCGACGCCCTGCACAGGTCGCTGGGCGCGACCATGACCGATTTCGCCGGCTGGGACATGCCCCTGCGGTACGGCAGTGAGCGTGACGAGCACAACGCCGTCCGCACCAAGGCCGGGCTGTTCGACCTGTCCCACATGGGTGAGATCACCGTCACCGGTCCGCAGGCCGTCGATCTGCTGAACTACGCGCTGGTCGGCAACATCGGCACCGTCGGCCTCGGCCGCGCCCGCTACACGATGATCTGCCAGGAGGACGGCGGCATCCTCGACGACCTGATCGTCTACCGCCTCGGCGAGGACGAGTACATGGTCGTCGCCAACGCCGGCAACGCCCAGATCGTGCTCGACGCCCTCACCGAGCGTGCCCAGGGCTTCGACGCCACCGTCCGTGACGACCGTGACGCGTACGCACTGATCGCGGTCCAGGGCCCGGAGTCCCCCGGCATCCTGAAGTCGCTGACCGACGCCGACCTGGACGGCCTGAAGTACTACGCGGGCCTGCCGGGCACCGTGGCGGGTGTGCCGGCGCTGATCGCCCGCACCGGCTACACCGGTGAGGACGGCTTCGAGCTGTTCGTCGAGCCGCAGCACGCCGAGAAGCTCTGGCAGGCGCTGACCGACGCGGGCGCGCCTGCCGGTCTGATCCCGTGCGGCCTGTCCTGCCGCGACACGCTGCGCCTGGAGGCGGGCATGCCGCTGTACGGGCACGAGCTGACCACGGCGCTCACCCCGTTCGACGCGGGCCTCGGCCGGGTGGTGAAGTTCGAGAAGGAGGGCGACTTCGTCGGCCGTGAGGCGCTCACGGCCGCCGCGGAGCGTGCCGAGTCCGCCCCGCCGCGCAAGCTCGTCGGGCTGATCGCGCAGGGCCGCCGGGTCCCCCGTGCCGGTATGTCGGTGGTGGCGGACGGCACGGTGATCGGCGAGGTCACCTCGGGCGCCCCGAGCCCCACCCTCGGCAAGCCGATCGCCATGGCCTACGTGGACGCGGCCCACGCCGCGCCGGGCGCGCCGGGAGTCGGCGTCGACATCCGGGGCACCCACGAGCCGTACGAGGTCGTGGCGCTGCCGTTCTACAAGCGCCAGAAGTGATCCTCCGGGTGCCGGAAGTGATCGTCCGCACCCTCTTCCCGTTCACCAGCACTCCCCCGCGTACAGGAGAATTCAGGTCATGAGCAACCCCCAGCAGCTGCGCTACAGCAAGGAGCACGAGTGGCTGTCGGCCGCCGAGGACGGCGTGTCGACGGTCGGCATCACGGAGCACGCGGCCAACGCGCTCGGCGACGTGGTGTACGTCCAGCTCCCCGAGGTCGGTGACACGGTGACCGCGGGCGAGACCTGCGGCGAGCTGGAGTCCACCAAGTCGGTCAGCGACCTGTACTCCCCGGTCAGCGGTGAGGTCACCGAGGCCAACGAGGATGTCGTCAACGACCCGTCCCTGGTGAACTCCGCCCCGTTCGAGGGCGGTTGGCTCTTCAAGGTACGCGTCAGCGAGGAGCCGAAGGACCTGCTCTCCGCGGACGAGTACACCGATTTCGCCAGCTGACCAAAAACTTAGGGACCGAGTGATGTCGCTTCTCAACACCCCTCTCCACGAGCTGGACCCGGACGTCGCCGCCGCTGTCGACGCCGAGCTCCACCGTCAGCAGTCCACCCTCGAGATGATCGCCTCGGAGAACTTCGCTCCGGTCGCGGTCATGGAGGCACAGGGCTCCGTCCTCACCAACAAGTACGCCGAGGGCTACCCGGGCCGCCGCTACTACGGCGGCTGCGAGCACGTCGACGTGGTCGAGCAGATCGCGATCGACCGGATCAAGGCGCTGTTCGGCGCCGAGCACGCCAATGTGCAGCCCCACTCGGGCGCGCAGGCGAACGCGGCCGCGATGTTCGCGCTGCTGAAGCCGGGCGACACGATCATGGGCCTGAACCTGGCCCACGGCGGTCACCTGACCCACGGCATGAAGATCAACTTCTCCGGCAAGCTCTACAACGTGGTCGCGTACCACGTGGACGACGCCACCGGCCAGGTCGACATGGCCGAGGTCGAGCGGCTCGCCAAGGAGTCCAAGCCGAAGCTGATCGTCGCCGGCTGGTCCGCGTACCCGCGCCAGCTGGACTTCGCGGCCTTCCGGCGGATCGCCGACGAGGTCGGCGCCTACCTGATGGTCGACATGGCGCACTTCGCCGGCCTGGTCGCCGCGGGTCTGCACCCCAACCCGGTGCCGCACGCCCACGTCGTCACCACGACCACGCACAAGACCCTCGGCGGTCCGCGCGGCGGCGTGATCCTCTCCACCGCCGAGCTGGCCAAGAAGATCAACTCCGCGGTCTTCCCCGGCCAGCAGGGCGGCCCGCTGGAGCACGTCATCGCGGCGAAGGCGGTCTCCTTCAAGGTCGCCGCCTCCGAGGACTTCAAGGAGCGCCAGCAGCGCACGCTGGACGGCGCCCGCATCCTCGCCGAGCGTCTGGTGCAGGCCGACGTGACCGAGCACGGAGTCTCCGTCCTGTCCGGCGGCACGGACGTGCACCTGGTCCTGGTGGACCTGCGCAACTCCGAGCTGGACGGCCAGCAGGCCGAGGACCGCCTCCACGAGGTCGGCATCACGGTCAACCGCAACGCCATCCCGAACGACCCGCGGCCGCCGATGGTCACCTCGGGTCTGCGGATCGGCACCCCGGCGCTCGCCACGCGCGGCTTCCAGGACGAGGACTTCCGCGAGGTGGCGGACATCATCGCCGAGGCGCTGAAGCCGTCGTACGACGTGCCGGCGCTGCGCGCCCGCGTGACGGCCCTGGCCGAGAAGCACCCGCTCTACCCTGGTCTGTGACGGATCTCCCGTAACGGAACCGAACAAAACAAAAGGGGCACCGCGCACACTGGACCGTGCGCGCGGTGCCCCGCACCACGTAAGCACCACGCACACGCAATGCCTCTGCACCCACGCGTCGCCCACCGCCATCCGTATACGAGGCGCTGCGCGCCGCTGCACTACACGGCAGACAACGGCGTCTACCACCCCACAAGGAGTTCCCCGTGGCCATCTCGGTCTTCGACCTGTTCTCGATCGGCATCGGCCCGTCCAGCTCCCACACGGTGGGCCCGATGCGCGCCGCCCGGATGTTCGCCCGGCGCCTGAAGAACGAGGGCCTGCTCGCCCACACCACGGCGATACGGGCCGAGCTGTACGGCTCGCTCGGCGCGACCGGGCACGGCCACGGCACGCCCAAGGCCGTCCTGCTGGGCCTGGAGGGCAATTCCCCCAGGACCGTCGACGTCGAGAGCGCCGACGAGCAGGTCGAGCGGATCAAGTCGGACGGGCGGATCAACCTGCTCGGCGCCCATGAGATCGACTTCGACTTCGACGCGGACCTCGTCCTGCACCGCCGCAAGGCCCTGCCGTACCACGCCAACGGCATGACGGTCCTCGCCCGCGACGCCGAGGGCACGACGCTGCTGGAGAAGACGTACTACTCCGTCGGCGGCGGGTTCGTCGTCGACGAGGACGCAGTGGCGGGCGACAACCCGATCGTCCCCGACGACACCCTCCTGAAGTACCCCTTCCGTACCGGTGACGAGCTGCTGCGTCTCACCAAGGAGACCGGTCTGTCGATCTCGGCCCTGATGCTGGAGAACGAGAAGGCCTGGCGCACCGAGGACGAGATCCGGGAGGGGCTCCTGGAGATCTGGCGCGTCATGCAGGCGTGCGTCTCGCGCGGCATGTCCCGCGAGGGCATCCTGCCGGGCGGTCTCAAGGTCCGCCGGCGCGCCGCCACCACGGCCCGCAAGCTGCGCTCCGAGGGCGACCCGCAGGCGCTCGCCATGGAGTGGATCACGCTCTACGCGATGGCCGTGAACGAGGAGAACGCGGCGGGCGGGCGGGTCGTCACCGCCCCCACGAACGGCGCCGCGGGCATCATCCCGGCGGTCCTGCACTACTACATGAACTTCGTGCCCGGCGCCGACGAGAAGGGCATCGTCGACTTCCTGCTCGCCGCGGGCGCGATCGGCATGCTCTTCAAGGAGAACGCCTCGATCTCGGGCGCGGAGGTCGGCTGCCAGGGCGAGGTCGGCTCCGCCTGTTCGATGGCCGCGGGCGCGCTCGCCGAGGTGCTCGGCGGCTCCCCGGAGCAGGTCGAGAACGCCGCGGAGATCGGCATGGAGCACAACCTGGGCCTCACCTGCGACCCGGTCGGCGGCCTGGTCCAGATCCCGTGCATCGAGCGCAACGGCATGGCGGCGGTCAAGGCCGTCACGGCCGCGAAGATGGCGATGCGCGGCGACGGCAGCCACAAGGTGTCGCTCGACAAGGTCATCAAGACGATGAAGGACACCGGCGCCGACATGTCGGTCAAGTACAAGGAGACCGCCCGCGGCGGGCTCGCGGTGAACATCATCGAGTGCTGACCGAAGCCTTTCCCGGACATGGGAAGGCCCCCGGCGCGCGCCGGGGGCCTTCCCATGTCCCGTGGGATCAGGCCTTGTTCAGGTGGGCCCAGAACTCGTCGAACGACAGGAGCTTGTCCTTGTCGGTGTCCTGTGCGGCGATCACGGCCTCGGCCACCGACTCGGTGACGTTCCAGTCACCCATCTGAGCCATGGCCGACTTGTACTCGGCCGCGGTGATGAAGCCGTCGCCGTCCGCGTCGTAACGGTCGAACGCCTTGCGTGCTGACTCGATGTCCGCCACCGGTCCACCCCTTCTTGGTGCATTACTGACGGGGGTCAGATTATCGGCCTGCGTCATCGATCATGGAGGCGAGGCCTGTACCCACGAACGGGGAGAGATGCGATGAGCGACGAACTGGGACGGATACTCGCCGCCGCGGCCCAGGGCCGGTTCCCGCCCGCGGACGGCGGTGTGACCGTGGTGGACCGGCCCGGTGCCCGTGACGAGGGAGTGGTGGCCTTCACCGCGCACTCGGTCGTCTTCACGGCCGAGGACCCGGAGTGGATACGGGCCGAACTGGCGGCCACCGCGGCCGACCGGCTGGCCGCCACCATGAACCCGGGCTTCCTGGCCGCCCTGATGCGGCGCACCGGACGGTCGATGGACACCATCGACCTGGTGACGGTCGCGGAGGCGCTGCCCGGGAACCCCGGTATCGAACTGCGCGAGATCCAGGACCGCGAACATCCCCGGGTGGTCGGCGCCCTCAAGCGCCGCGACGAGGTGCGGGTGTGGGCGGCGGACGGTGGGCTGCTCGTCCTCGGCCGGGGGCTGGCCGGCCGCTGGGAGGTGTCCGTCGAGGTCGACGAGAAGGCACGCGGCCGGGGCATCGGCCCCCGACTCGCCGTCGCCGCCCGGCATCTGGTGCCCGGGCCGGTGCTGTGGTCCCAGCAGTCGCCGGGCAACGCACGCAGTGTGCGGGCGTTCCAGCGGGCGGGGTTCCGGCCGGTCGCCTCCGAGGCCCTCCTCGCCGCACGGTGACGACACGGGAGCGCCGCCCCGGGCCGGTCGGCCCCGGGCGGCGCTCCGCCGTTCACGTCACAGGCGCCAGGGCAGGTAGTTCGGGTTGTCCCGGCACTCGCTCATGATCTCGCGCTTGGTCTGCTTGTCGACGGGACAGGCGCCGACGATGAAGTCCCGGTTGATGCCGCCGGGGAAGGCCACCTCGACCTGGTCCGCCCAGCGGTGGGTGTCACCGATGGTCTCGTTGACATCGATGCCGCCGGGGGCGTCGATGTAGTAGTTCCAGGCGCTCTTCCACTGCTTGTAGAGGTCGTGGTCGTACGTCGTCGAGACGAACGGCGACGGCTGGTTGACGAGGACGTACTTCTCGATGTCGTACTGGCCGGTCTGCGGCGCCTTCGGGTGGAAGCCCTGCTCGAAGATGACGTCGGGGCCGCGTCCGTCGGCCCGGTACAGCTGCTTGCAGTTGGTGCGGAACGACGGCGTCGGCGTGACCCGGTCGATGTCCACGCTGCGGTCGGCGGCGGCGTGAAGCGGGTCCTCGACGACCGGACAGGTGACGGCCGCGGCGGCGGCCGGGGCCCCGGGTGCGGCTGCGGTTCCTGCGGCGGTTCCTGCGGCGGTTCCTGCGGCGGTTCCTGCCGCCGCGGGGACGAGCGTGGCGGCCAGGGCCAGTGTGAGCACGGCGGCCCGGCGCCGCGAGCGAGTGGTGATCATGGGGACACCATCCCGGCCCGACGGCTCCGGTCCGCGCATCGTCACCCGCAGGTGGGCGAGTTGTTCACATGGGTCACCGGAACACACCGGTGTGGCCGAGGGAGTACCGGCCGGGCTGCGGGTAGACGGCGAGTCCGTGCGGGCCGCTGCCGACGGGGATGCGTGCCAGCTGCTTCCCGGTCCTGGTGTCGATGGCGTACACCTCCGCGTCGTAACGCCCGGACAGCCACAGCACCTCGCCGTCCGCGGAGACACCGCCCATGTCCGGGCTGCCGCCGTCAGGGAGCCGCCACTTCTTCGTCAGCCTGTCCTCGGCGAAGTCGAAGACGGAGACGGATCCCTCACCGCGGTTGGGGATGTACATCTCCTTGGAGTCACGGCTGATGTAGAGGCCGTGGGCACCCTTGCCGGTGGGCATCAGCTTCGGCTCCGTGAATTTCTCACCGTCGAGCACCCACACGCCGTGCGCCATCATGTCGGCGATGTAGAACGTCTTGCCGTCCGGGGAGAGCTTCACGTCCTGCGGCATCGCGCCGTCGAACGGGAGCTTCTGCTGCCCGATCACCTTCATCTTCTGCGTGTCGACCTTCAGCAGCTCGGCGGAGAACTCACAGGAGACGATGAAGTACCTGCCGTCGGCGGAGAAGTCGGCGTGATTGACGCCGTAGCAGGACACCGGCTCGGTGTACCGGGTCTCCATGGTGTGCGGGTCACGGAAGACGAGTTCGCGGTCGAGCGAGGCCATCACGACGGCGTACTTGCCGTCGGGCGTGAAGTAGAGGTTGTACGGGTCGTGCACCTCGACCGGCCTGCCCGCCTTCCCCGTCGCCGGATCGATCGGGGTGAGGGTGTGCCCGCGGTTGTTGTTGACCCACAGGGTCTTCAGGTCCCAGGACGGTACGACGTGCTGCGGCTGCGCACCGACCGGGATCGTCTCGACGACCTTGTACGTCGCGGGGTCGATGACCGAGACGGTGTTGGAGTTGGTGTTGGGCACATAGATCCGGGACGGGAATCCCTTGACCACCGGCGAGAGCATGCCGGGCCGGTCGGCGGCGTAGACGTCCCCGGGATCCAGGACGGGCGGCATGCCGGGGAGGCCGCCGCGGGCCGAGATGGGCCGGGGCCCGGTGGGAGGGGCGGCCGCGTCCGTGCCGCGTACCTGTGTCCTCTCGCCGCTCGGGCCGCAGCCCGCGAGCAGCGCGAGGAGGGCGCCCGCGAACAGCGCCGTGGTCCGCTTCGTGAGGGGTGTCTTCACGGACAAGGACAGTAAGGGGCAATGCAGACAAAGATAACGATTTGCCCAATTCAACCCCGGGGCGGGTCGGACGCAACGTCACTCAGAGCCCGAACGTTCGAGGAATCACACACCGACCGGGATAGTTATGCATGGAATGCCAGGCAAGTGGGCGAGCTCACCTGCGATTCCTTGAGGACACCTCCTGTTCGACCCCTTTTGCCCGCTTATAGGATTTTGGAGATGAGGCGTCCGTCTGCCATAGTCGATGACACGACCCCCATTGACCCGGGCCAGGTCGACATCAGCGGCCGTGGATACACCCCCCAATCCGCGGCGCTCCACACAGAAGCCCCCGAGTCGCCGCCACCGCGGCGTACGGGGGCTTCTGTGCGTCGCGGGCACGCCGGCGTCCGCGCACCTCAGCGGTCGGCGACCCGCATCTCGAACCAGGTGGTCTTGCCGCGCGGCAGCAGGTCCACGCCCCAGCGGTCGGCGAGCTTGTCGACGAGGAACAGCCCGCGGCCGCTGGTGTCCATCTCGGCGACGGGCATCAGACAGGGCAGCCCCCGGGACGGATCGCGCACCTCGATGCGGATCCAGCCGCGGCGGCGCAGCATCCGTAAGCCGAACACCCGCGCCCCGGTGTGGCGTACCGCGTTGCCGACGAGCTCGGAGACGAGCAGGACCGCGTACTCGCCGGTCTGCGCCGGCAACGCCCACTGGCGCAGCACCACGCACTGGGTGAGCCGGCGGGCGGTGGCGGCGGACTCGGGCCGGGAGGGGAGGCGCACTTCCGCTTCGGTGGGGTTGCCGTACAACTCGACGGCTTGGAGAGCCTGTTCGTCGTCGGCGGCCGGTACCCACCGTGCGGCGGTCGCGCTGACGCGCTGCCGCGGTTGTCCCACACCCTCGAGGCCCGCCATGTCTCCATCATGGCGCCTGCCGCCCGTCCGTGTGGCCGTTCCCGCGGAACAAAGTCCCTCGGAGCAGGACGGCCCGACCGGCTCGAACGGCATCCGGCCCCGACACCACAAGGCGCGGCCCGCCCGCCTCAACCTGGGTGAAGGCCACTCTCACGAGTGACGCCCGACCCACGGCAGCCGATCGACGCCGGCGTGCCGGCCCTCGCCCACAGCTCACCGCTGCGCGGTATCAGGCCATTTGTCGTGGGGCGCTCTGCTGCGGAGCACGCGATGGCCTGCACCGCGTCACCGGGCCGGGTACTCATCCGGCCAATCCGCCACCTCTTGCGCCCCTCTGCTTCCGAAAGCCCCGTTCCCCGGACCAACGCGGGGGCACTCAGAGGAGGGGCGGATCAAGAGCGTCACACCGGACAGGTGTGACGGGCATACCAAGGGTGGGAAATGATACGGGTGACCGTGGTGTACGAGGCCGGGCTGCTGCGGGCGGCGCTCGAGGAACTGCTGCGCTGTGGAGGTGAGTTCGATGTCTCCTCCGTCGCGCACTGGCCGCAGAGACCGACCCCTGGCGCTCCGGTGCCGGATGTGTACGTCATCGACGCCGAGTCTCTCGAGCCGGCCAGAGCCGCCGACCGGACGGCGGCGGGCAGGGTCGCCCTCGTGGCACTCGTCCCGGCGCAGCGACCAGGGGTGCTGCGGAGGGCCCATGAGGCCGGCGCCCTCGGGTTCGTCGACAAGGACGGCTCCAAGAGCCGATTACTCACAGCGGTACGCCGCGCGGCGAAGGGCGACCGGTTCGTGGACGAGGCGCTCGCGGCCGGATTCCTGGCCGCGGCGGAAATGCCCCTCACACAGAGGGAGTTGAGCGTGCTGGCGCTGGCCGCCAAGGGGCAGCCGATCGCGGAGGTCGCCGCGTCGTTGCACCTGTCCCAAGGGACGGTCCGGAACTACATGGCGAGCGTCATCCGCAAGGTGGGGGCCCGCAACCGGGTGGACGCGATACGCATCGCGCAGGGAGCCGGCTGGACCTGATCCGGGTCGGCGGACCGGCCGCTCCGGCACGTACACGGACCGCGGCCGCTGACGGTGCGCCGGCCCGGCCGTGTCAGCGGCCCGTGCCGTGCCAGTGCCCCACCAGGTCCCGGTAGAGAGCGGAACGCACGAGCAGTTCCTCGTGTGTTCCGCACCGGGCGTGCGTGCCGTCGAGGGCGAGGACGCGGTCCGCCCGGAGCGCCGACGACAGCCGGTGGGCCACCACCACCAGGGTCCCCGGCCGGGTGGCGAGAGCCCGCTCCGCCACCGCTTCCGTCGAGGGATCGAGATGGGACGTCGCCTCGTCGAGCAGCAGCACGGGCGCCGGGGAGAGGTGGGCACGGCCGAGGGCGATCAGCTGCCGCTCGCCCTGGGAGAGGGTCCGCGGTGTCAGCGTCGCGTCCAGGCCGCCGACCCTGGCCACGAGCGGCTCCAGCTCCAGCGCCCGCACGGTCTCCTCCACGGCGGCTCGCGGAGCCTGCGGGCGCAGGTAGCACAGGTTGTCCCGGAGCGTGCCGGTGAACACGTACGCGTCCTGCGGGAGAAGGGTGCGCAGGTCCGTCAGGTCCGGGGGCGGTGTCGGCACGAGGGGGTGCCCGGCCAGCCGCACCGCTCCCTCGGACGGCGCCAGTGTGCCGGCCACCACCTGGAGGAGTGTCGACTTGCCGATGCCGCTCGGCCCGACCACCGCGAGGTGCTCCCCCTCGGCGACGGACAGGTCCAGCCCGTCCAGGACGGGACGAGCCCGAGACCCGAAGGAGACCCGGACGCCCCGCAGTTCCACGGCCGCCCGGGCGGTCCGGGGGCCCGGCCCGGGGCCTGCGGCGGGAGGGGTGACGGCCGTGTCCGGGTACGGCTCGGTGAGCCGGCCCAGGACCACGAGCAGCCGGGCGCCCGCGGCGCCCAGCACCGTCATCAGCGAATGCAGGGCGGGAAGCAGGGCCTGAAGCAGATAAGTGAGGGCACCTGCCAGCGCTCCCGCCGAGACGCCTTGCCGCAACAGCCACGGCGTGCAGACCAGGAGGAGGAAGACCGGCAGCTGACCGGCCACGGCCACGGCGAGTGTGCGCACGGCCGCCCAGCGGGCCATCGACCGTGCCGCGGCGGCGGCCTCGTCGACGGCGAGCCGCCCCCGTGCGGCGGCCTCGTCCTGCGTGCCGCAGGCGACGATGTCGCGCAGGGCAGTCCGTACGCCCTGCGCGTGCCGGCCGATCGCCTCGTCGGCGTCGAGGTAGCGGTGCTGGGCACGGGCCATCGGCAGCAGCGACATCACGAACAGCGTGACTCCCAGCAGCAGCGGCGGCAGAACGATCAGCAGGAACTGCGGTGCCAGCGACAGCAGGCCGACCGCGGCCCCGGCGGCGACGAAGAAGAAGGAGCGCGCGGTGAGCACAAGCCCCGCGAAGCTGTCCCGGGCGATCTCCGTCTGGCTGGTCAGCCGGGAGACGGCCGTGCCGTCGACCGAGCCGCCGGGGGCGGTGGCCTTGCGCAGCGCGTGCATCACCGCGCGGCGGACCAGAGCGTCGCGCAGCGGCTCCGTCAGGTCGGCGAGCAGGGCGAAGACCCCGCGGGTGACGGGGGCGCCGAGCAGAATCACCCCGGCCGCCAGCGCCAGCCAGAGCAGACCCGTCACGGTGTCCGCCCGCAGGAAACCGTCGTCGAGTGCTCTGGCGACTCCGTAGCCACCGAGGAACGTCTGCACGGACTCGGCGGCGGACAGCGCCATGAGCCCGAACAGGGTCCGCTTCCTGCCCAGGAGGAAACGCCGGGCCGGTGCCGCCAGGCGGCGGGCGGCCACCCGGTCGGTGACGGCGGGGCCGTGAGCGGGCCGGGCGGCGGTCCGGCTCATCGCCCGGCCCCCCGGCCGCGGCGTGCGACCGAGGCGGCGGGCGGCCACCCGGTCCGTGACGGCGGGGCCGCGCCCGTGGCAGACGGGTCCCGCTCAGGCACGTAGGGAGGCGCGGCCGGCGAATCCGGCGCAGGCAGAGGGTCCCCCGCTGCCTGCGGGTGCGGGGCGGCCGGCTGTTCCGGCACGGGCCCGGGGGCGAACACCGCACGGTAGTCCGGGTCCCGCCACAGCTCGCCGTGCGGCGCGACGCGTCGGACGCGGCCCGCCTCCAGCCAGATCACCAGGTCGGCCCGGGCGGCGGTGGACACCCTGTGCGCGACGACCAGCCGCGTGCCGGTGAGCGAGGAACGCGACAGCGCGAGTTCCACCTGCCGTTCCGTGGCGGTGTCGAGGCTCGAGGTCGCGTCGTCCAGGATCGTCAGACGTCCTCGGCGTACGAAGGCCCTGGCCAGCCCGAGGCGTTGCCGCTCGCCCCCGGACAACGGCGCCTGGTCCAGCGGTGTCTCGTACCCCTGGGGCAGCAGGCGTACGAAGCCGTCGGCGTGCGCGAGCACCGCGGCGTGCCGGACCTGCTCCCCGCTCGTGGGGACGGCTCCGGCCGCCACGGCCTCGGCCACGGTGCCGCCGGGGAACTCCGGTCGTGCGAAGGCGTAGGCGACGCAGGCGCGAAGGTCGCTCCGCCCCACCTGGGACAGCGGTACGCCGTCGAGGAGCACCTGTCCCATGTCCGGATCCTCGAGCCGGCCGGCGACGGCGGCGAGGCTCGACTTGCCGGAGCCGGACCGGCCCACCACGGCGGCCGTCGCGCCTCCGGGCACCTTCAGCGTCACGTCCGTGAGCAACGGCACGCCGCCGCGCACCACACCGACCCCTCTGAGTTCCAGGGCGCCGGTTCCGTCGTCCGGCAGGACCTCGCAGCCGTGGGGCATCGGTTCCAGGTCCGCGAGTTCGGCCGTGCGACGGGCCGCGCTGCGGGCCCGCACGAGCGCGCCGAGCGGGGACGCGACCCCGCCGACGCCCGCTGCGAGCGCCGCGTAACGCGAGGCGGCGAGCAGTTCCCCCACGCTCAGGGCGCCTTGGGAGACGCGGACCCCGCCCACGGCGAGGACGGCGGTGACGAGCAGCGGCAGCAGCACGCCGCTGTGCGCCACGGCACGGCCGTGGACGGTCCACATACGCCGTCCGTGCAGGGCCAGTTCGTCGAGCGGGGCGAGGACGCGCCGCGCCTCTCGGCCGAGGGTGCCTGCCGCGGCGACCGTACGGGCGCCCTCCAGAGCCTCCGCCAGCCGCGCGGCGATGTCGGCCTGCACCCGCTGGTAGCGGCCGACGCTCTCGGACGAGTGACGGGCGAAGGCACGCAGCAGCAGAAGCAGCAGCGGAACACCGGCCAGGAACACGGCAGCGGTCCACGGATCGATGAGCGCGAGGGCGACGAGGGCGCCCACGGGGGCGAGCAGTGAGGAGACGATGGTGGCGAGCGCCGCGGGCGCGGCGCCGCTGTCCGCCGCGTTCACACACAGCCGAGCGGCGACGTCACCGGGAGAGTACGGGGCCGCCCTCTCGAGCGGAGTGCCGAGCAGCCCCGTCAACGCCCGGATACGTACCCAGGCGGTGGCGCGGGCGTTCGCCAGTTGGCTCAGCAGGACGCGTGCCGCCTCCAGGAGGACCTCACCCGCCAGCAGCACGGCGCTCAGCGCGAGCCATGGCCCCACCCCGGGGCGTCGGTCCAGCATCAGGTCCAGCGCGTGCCCGATCACGGCGGGTACCGCGAGCGCGCACCCGGCGGCGGCCGTCGAGCAGAGGCCGAGGACGGCGGTGATGAACCAGGTGCGCCGCACCGTGCCGCGCAGCAGTGCGTCTCCTCCGCTCACCGGCGCCGTACGGCCCCTCTCCCGTCGGCCCTCGCCTTGGGACTTCGCGGCCGGCTGCACCGGGTCACGCCGTTCCTCGTCACGCTCGGCCCGTTCCAGCCTCGTCACCCCTCTCCTTCACCCGCCTCGGTCGCTCGTCCCGGCACTCCTCTGCGGAAGCCCCCGGAGGGCGGCGCCACCGGAAGCCGCTCCGGGGCTCGGCCGGGCAGAACCGTCCGCCGCTGTGGGCCCGGCGTTCCGGACGCCGCGGCGCCCCCGGAGATGTCCTCCGGGGGCGCCGGGACTCCGCAGCGACTCCCGCCGCTCGCGGAGCCGCGCCGGATCAGTTGCAGGTGGTCACACTGAGGCTGCTGTCACCGCACAGCAGCAGACTGGCGCGGCTGCCGGTCTCGACGTCGCCGATGGCCTCTTCCTTCGGGGTCTCCATCGACTGCAGGTCGAGAAGGGTCATGATCTTTTCCTCTCTGTCGGGGACGGTGCTACTGACGACCCCTTGACGGGGCCGGTTCTTGGGGGTGCCGCAGCGGCGGCAGGAACGGCAGCTGCGCCGGGCGGTCGCCGAGCGCCGCCGCCAGCGCCAGCAGGCAGCCGGCGGTGCCGGTGGACAGGTCCATCGACAGCCGCATCATCTGCTCGCCGGGAAAGGCCAGTCGGCCTTCGTAGGACATGGCGTGCCAGGCCAGCGAGCGGATCTGACGGCGTACGTCCTCCGCTGTGGTGCCGGGGCCGCCCGTGGTGGTGCGCGCGAGGTGCAGGACCATGCCGGCGGCGCCGCGGAAGAGGCCGGGCTGTGCGTAGAACGTGGCCTGCGCGGCCCGAACGATCTCGCGCCGTGCCTGGTCGAACGTTTCGTCGCGGCGGTGGGCCGCGTAGTCGTCGAGCACCATGCCGATGCCGACGCTGCCCGCTCCCAGGTAGGGCATCGTGCGCCAGCCCTCGTCCACCTGGAGGGTGCCCGCGGCACCGCGCACGCACCGGGACAGGTCGTCGCTCAGCGCCTCGGCCGCGAGGTCGAGCAGAGCGTTGTCCCCGGTGCGTTCGTGCAGCCGCACGAAGAGCAGCGCCCGGCCCGCGGAACCGTGCAGCAGCCCGGTGCGCCGTGGGCTCCGCCCGGTCCCTGCTCCGGCGGGGACGGGGCGGGCCGTCAACTCCACGCAGCGGAGGGCGGCGTCGTGCAGGGCCGTCTCCCCGGTGGCGGCGGCGAGTGCGTCGAAGGCGAGGCCGATTCCGGCCGTGCCGCTGTGCAGGTCGGGCGAGAGGGCCGACCAGTCCTGTTCGAGAATCCGGTGCGCGAGTTCCAGGGCAGGGTCGGTGTGTCCCAGCCGGTGAAGGGTCCAGGCGATGCCGGCGAGGCCGTCGTAGAACCCGAGCGGAGTGCCCGAGTCGGGTGCCTTGGCGTGGCGCAGCAGCCACTCCTCGGCGGCGGGGCAGTCCGGGGAGCCGCTCTCGTGGAGCGCGTAGAGCACTCCGGCGGCACCGTGGCCGAAGCCCGCTCCGCCGCCCGCGGTGGCGAACTGCGCGATGTCGCCGGGGAAGTACCGGTCCTCGCGCTCCGGGGTCGCCGACGCGAGGATCGCCTCGGCCATCGAGTCGCGGCTGCGTGGCCAGTCGTCCGGTTCCGCGGGGAGGAACCGGACAGGTCCCCCCGCCGGCGGGTGGAACGGCCCGCCGGCCGGGTCGCGTCCGATCTCCCGTACGGCCTCGTCGAGGAAGTCGCGGGGCACCGGGAAGTGCCGTGCCGCGAGGTCGGCCAGGTGCGCCGCCTTGTCCCGGTCGACGGCGAGCAGGCTGGTGAGCGGCAGGAACAGGGCGATCCGCAGGCAGGCCAGCGCGTAGCGGTCGACATCGGTGCCGCGCCGGTCGGCGGGTGCGACGAACGCCGGGTGGGCGACGATCTGCCGGCCGCGCTCCTCCACGGGGCGTGCCGCTTCGAAGTCGAGCAGTACGACGGACTCCTCGTCCTCGGCGACCATGATGTTGAACAGGTGCAGATCGTTGAAGACCACCCCGCGCGCATGGACGTCGGCCACCGCCTGTTCGACCAGGCCGTGCGTCCGCATCGCCCACCGGGTGTACTCGTCCAGCCGTTCGGGCGACGGGTCCGCGTCGATCAGCGGGTGCCTGCGGGCGAAGAAGGAGTTGAGGGGGCGGCCCGCCACATGCTCCAGTGCGAGGAAGTGGTGCTCGCCCAGCACGAAGCGGTCGACGACCTCCGGTGTGCAGGCGAGCCCCGACAGCTGCCGCAGCGCCCGGTGCTCCCGGTCCAGGCGGGTCACCGCGTCGGCGCCGTCGGCGGCGAGGCCGGCGTACGGGCGGGCCTCCTTGAGCACGACCCGCCTGCCGGTGGCCTTGTGGTGAGCCTCGTAGACACCGCCGCCGTTGGAGAAGTGCAGCGCCTTGTCGATGGTGTACGGCAGGTCTGTGACGGCCACCGCGCCGCGGGCCTCGAGATGGGGCCGCAGATAGTCGGGCGGGGTGATCCATTCGGGTATGCGGAACACCGGTTCGCGCGCATCGGGCACGAGCGCGCCGGCAGCGTTCTCGATCGCGGGGCGCAGCTCACCGTGCTCGTCGTAGCAGTGGCGGCGGGTGAAGCTCCCGTAGCGCAGGTGCACCGGTCCCGCGCCCCAGCGCAGGTCGCTGAGGATGTACGGACCGGGCTCGCCCTCGAGGAGCGCGGCGAGGTCGGCCGCGATCCGACCGCACCGGGCGTCGTCCGCCGGGTAGACCGTGATGAACTTGCCGCTCGCCGCCCGGTCGGCGTACTTGGCGTTGCGCTGGTGCAGCAGGTAGCGGCTCGGGACGAACTTGAAGGCCACCTCGTGCGCCAGGCAGTACGTCCGGACCTTGGCGAGCACCGACTCCGCGTTGCCGAGGGAGGCGGAGACATGGATCTTCCAGCCCTGGGACGGCAGCGCCTGGTCCACGGGTCGCAGGGCGAGCCAGTCGCCCGTGCGGTGGCTGAGCCAGCCCTCGGGGACCGGCAGCCGCGCCGCCTCGTACAGGGAGCCGTGAGCTGTCCGCGCTGCGAACTCCAGGCGGTGCGGGGCGTCGTAGAAGTGCCTGTCGGCGTCGCAGAAGACCGCGTACCCCTTGTTCACGCACACTCCCTCGGTCGGTGACAGGAGTGACGTTGTCACGCGCCGCCAGGCGCCCGACAGTCACCGCTGTCACCTTCCGAACGTGCGGTACGCACAGGTAACCAGGGCCGGACGCGGCCCGGGACGCAGCCGGGCCGGGCCCGACCGAGGCGGTCAGAGGAACTTGGCCTTGCCCGGACCTTCCTCGACGAAGCTGCGCATGCCGCGTTCCCGGTCCTCCGTGGCGAACAGGCCCGCGAACCAGTTGCGTTCCACGGCGAGCCCGGTCTCGATGTCCGTCTCGAGCCCGGCGTCCACCGACTCCTTCGCCGCGCGCAGCGCCAGCGCGGGTCCCTTGGCCAGTGCCGCGGCCCAGGCGCGCGCCTGCTCGTACACCTCGGCGGCGGGGACGACACGGTCCACCAGGCCGAGGGAGAGCGCCTCTTCCGCCTTGACCATGCGGCCCGTGAAGATCAGGTCCTTGGCGCGGGAGGGGCCGATCAGGCGGGACAGCCGCTGGGTGCCGCCCGCGCCGGGGATGAGGCCCAGCAGGATCTCCGGCTGGCCGAGCTTGGCGTTGTCGGCGGCGATCCGGTAGTCGGCGCAGAGCGCGAGCTCACAGCCGCCGCCGAGGGCGTAGCCGGTGACGGCCGCGACCACGGGCTTGGGGATACGGGCCACGGCGGTGAAGGACTCCTGCAGAGCCCGGGAGCGCACGACCATCGCCGCGTGGTCCATGGCCTGCATCTCCTTGATGTCCGCGCCTGCCGCGAACACCTTCTCGCCGCCGTAGAGGATCACGGCCCGCACGTCGTCGCGGCGGCCGGCCTCCTCCGCGAGATCGCGCAGCCGGTCCTGGACGGCGATGTCGAGGGCGTTCATCGGGGGGCGGTCGAGCCTGATGGTGCCGACGCCTTCGGAGACTTCCAGTGAAACGGTCATGCAGCAGAGGTTAGTGCGCGTTAACGCGTCGGGGCCCGGTGCTGTTGCTCACAGCACCGGGCCCCGCGTCGCGTACTACTTGGTCCACTCGGACCAGGACATGTTCCAGCCGTTGAGGCCGTTGTCCGGAGCGATCTGCTTGTCCTTGGAGTTCTTCACGATCACCACGTCGCCGATGATCGAGTTGTTGTAGAACCAGGCCGACGGGGTGTTCTTGTCGTACGCGCCGCGCACGTCCCGCAGCCCGATGCACCCGTGGCTGACGTTCGCCGAGCCGAACGTCCCGGCCGAGGCCCAGTAGTTGCCGTGGACGAAGGTGCCCGACGTGGACAGCCGCATCGCGTGCGGCACGTCCTTGATGTCGTACTCGCCGCCGAATCCCACGGTGGCGCCGTTCATCCGGGTCACCTTGTACTTCTCGCTGATGACCATCTGCCCGTTGTAGGTGGTGGTCGACGGCGCGCCTGCGGTGATCGGGATGTTCTTGATCTCCTTGCCGTCGCGCACGACCTTCATGGTCTTGGCGCTCGCGTCGACGGTGGAGACCTGGCTGCGGCCGATGGTGAACGAGAAGGTCTTGGCCTGCTTGCCGTACACGCCGGGGCGGCCTTCGACACCGTCCAGGTTGAGCTTCACGGTGACCTTCGTGCCCGCGGCCCAGTACTTCTCGGGACGGAAGTCGAGGCGGTCGTTGCCGAACCAGTGGCCCTCGATCGGCACGGACGGCTCCGCGGTCACCGTGATGGCCTTCTCGACGGCCGCCGGGTCGGTGATGCCGCGGGTGAAGTTGATGGAGACCGGCATGCCGACGCCGACGGTGGAGCCGTCCTCCGGCGTGTAGTGGCCGATGAAGGTGTTCTTGGGCACCAGCGTGGTGAAGGTGGTGTCCTTGGCGGACTCACGGCCGTCCGCGTCCTCGGCGACGGCGTGCACCTTGTACTTGGTGGCGCCCGCCAGGTGCTGCAGCGGCTGCCAGCTGGCGCCGTCCGCGGCGATCCTGCCCTCGATCTTCGTGCCCTTGTCGTCCTGCACGGTGACCGTCGTCAGCTTGCCCTTGGCCGCGGTCACCTTCAGGGCGCCCATGGTCGCGACCGCGTCCGCGCCGTCCTTCGGCGAGATGGTGACCACCGCCTGGGACGCCGCGTTCCCGACCTTGCCGCTGCCGTCCTTGCCGCCCGGATCCTTGTCACCGCCCTTGGCGGAGCTTCCGCCTCCGCAGGCGGTCAGAACCAGCATCGCCCCCATGACCAGACCGGACAGCACGGCGCCCCCGCGCCCGCGTCCGGTTTTGGCCGATGCCCCCGATATCGGCTGCCCGTTCACAGTCGTGTACTCCCCTCGCACGGCCTGGCACCGCCATGGCCCCCACCCCCGCGCGCCTCACGCACGCACGGCGATAGATAATCACACCGCAGGTCGTCAAATGTGCCCCCGAATGTCACCGTTCGGTCCCAAGTCGTCCATCGGACCGTGGTGGGGGCCGCCTACGGGCGGGCGAGAGGGTTACGCCCGGTCAGCGCAGTGCCGAACCCGCCTTCCAGCGCTGCCAGTCCAGGTTCCAGCCGCCGAGGCCGTTGTCCGGTGCGACCGTCCTGTCCTTGGAGCCCACGACCTCCACCACGTCCCCGATCAGGGTCCGGTCGAAGAACCAGCCCGCCGGGGATTCGCTGCTGCCGCCCTTGTCGTCCCTGAGCCCCACGCAGCCGTGCGAGACGTTGTCCGACCCGAAGACGTCGGCGGGGGTCCAGTAGTTGCCGTGCAGGAAGGTTCCGGAGGTGGTCAGCCGGATGGCGTGCGGCACGTCCTTGATGTCGTACTCGCTCTTGCCGTCCTTCTTCGTGAAGCCGACGGTCGCGCCGTTCATCCGGGTCACGTCGTACATCTCGGTGACCACCATCTTGCCGTTGTACGTCGTGGACTTGGGCGCCCCTGCGGTGATCGGGACGGTCGCCAGGACCTCGCCGTCACGCACCACCTTCATCGTGTGCGCCGCCGCGTCGACCCGGGACACCTGGGACCGGCCGATCGTGAAGGAGACGGTCCTGTTCTGGATGCCGTACACGTCGGGCGCCGCCTCGACGTCCCGCAGCCGCATGTCGACGGTGACCTCGGTGCCCGGATCCCAGTACGTGCGGGGGCGGAAGTCGAGCCGCTCCTTGCCGAACCAGTGGCCGACGACCTCCACCGGCGGCTGCGAGCTCACCCGGATCGCCCGCTCCACGGCGGCCCGGTTCTCGATCTTCCGGTTGAAGTCGAAGGACACGATCATCCCGGTGCCCACGGTCGAACGATTCTCCGGTTTGAAGTAGCCGATGAACCGGCTGTTCGGGACCAGGGTCGTGAACGTCGTGTGCCGGGCGGAGCGCCGGCCGTGGCCGTCCAGCGCCACCACGTCCACGCTGTACTTGGCGGCGAGACTCAGCCGGGTGCCCTTCTCGGGCGCCCAGCGCAGCCCGTCGCCGGAGATCCGCCCTTTGACCACGGTCTTCGTGGCGTCCTCGATCCTGGTGACCTCGACCCGCTCCAGCCGCCCGCTGGGCAGCCGCACCTCCACGGTGTCGTCGGGGCGCACCTCCTTCGCGCCGTCCTCGGGAGTGACCCGGATGGTGTCCTTGGTCCCCCGCGGTTTGTCGCCGATGCCCGGCATCCCGCCGGAGCAGCCGGCGAGGCCCGCGATCAGTCCTGCCCCTGCCAGGGCGACCGCGGCCCTGTGCCCTGCCCGCTTCAGTACATGTCTCACGTACCGGTCAACGACGACCACCCGGCGTGGGCAACGTGAACGGCGGGCGATGTTGGGACGGGGGCGGCGCGGGCAGAAATGGTGACAGGACCACGCGTGGGGTGCCGCGGCCGGGACGCCGCGGGCAGTGCTCCTTGCGGGACCTGCCGCCCGGGGGCACCTCGAGCGGGGGCCCGACGAGCCGCGGGAGGCCGGCAGGTGTCGAGCGCAGCCGAGCAGGAGACGGTGGAGAAGGTGCCGGGCGAGCCGCCCGGCACCCGTTCGGCGGTGGCCGGCCCGGCCGCACGCCGTTCGAGGACGGATGCCCAAGAGACGGACACGGGCTCCCGCAGACCACCCGTGTGGCCGGGGGCACCGACCCCCCTCGGCGCGCGGTTCCGGGTGGGGCCGGACGGGGTGGCGGGGACCAATTTCGCGCTGTGGGCCGGCGGGGCGGAGGGGGTGGAGCTCTGCCTCTTCGACGAGCGGGGCGCGGAGACCCGGCTCCCGCTCACCGAACTGACCCATGAGATCTGGCACGGTTTCGTGCCCGGCGTCGGGCCCGGCACCCGGTACGGATACCGGGTGCACGGCCGCTGGGACCCCTGGACGGGAGCCCGGTGGAATCCGGCGAAGCTGCTGCTCGACCCGTACGCGAGGGCCGTCGACGCGGGCGCGGGCAACGACTACGGCGCCTTGCCCCCGGAGGTCTACGGGCATGTGCGCGACTGGCCGGAGCAGCATGTCGCCGACACCGTCCGCGACGAGCGGGACTCGGCCCCGTTCGTCCCCAAGGGGGTGGTCGTCCACGACGACCCCGGCGGCGACGAGTGGATGGACGACCGCAGGCCCAAGACGCCCTGGGCCGACTCGGTCATCTACGAACTGCACGTCCGCGGATTCACCCGGCTGCACCCCGGCATCCCCGAGGAACTGCGGGGCACGTACGCGGGGCTCGCCCATCCGGCGGCGATCGAGCACCTGGTGCGGCTCGGTGTGACGGCGGTCGAACTGCTGCCGGTGCACCAGTTCGCGCACGAGGACCATCTGCTGCGCCGCGGGCTGCGCAACTACTGGGGCTACAACTCGATCGGGTACTTCGCCCCGCACGCGGCCTACGCGGCCACCGGCACCGCCGGTCAGCAGGTCGGCGAGTTCAAGCGGATGGTGCGCGCCCTGCACGCCGCGGGGATCGAGGTCATCCTCGACGTGGTCTACAACCACACGGCGGAGGCCGGCGAGCTGGGGCCGATGCTGTCCCTGCGCGGGATCGACAACCGCGGCTACTACCGTCTCCAGGCGGACGCCCGCAGATACGCGGACTACACAGGATGCGGCAACACGCTGCATGTGGTGCAGCCCCATGTGCTGCGGCTGATCACCGATTCGCTGCGGTACTGGGTGACCGAGATGGGCGTCGACGGCTTCCGTTTCGACCTGGCCGCGGCACTGGCACGCTCGATGCACGACGTCGACATGCTGTCCCCGTTCCTCGCCGTCATCGCGCAGGACCCGGTGCTGCGCCGGGTGAAGCTGATCGCCGAGCCGTGGGACGTGGGCAACGGCGGCTATCAGGTGGGGGCGTTCCCGCCGCTGTGGACGGAGTGGAACGACCGCTACCGGGACTCCGTGCGCGACTTCTGGCGCGGCGCGCTGCACGACGTGCGTGACCTCGGCTACCGGCTGTCCGGCTCCAGCGACCTGTACGCCTGGGGCGGCAGGCGGCCGTACGCGTCCATCAACTTCATCACCGCCCACGACGGTTTCACCCTGCGCGACCTGGTCAGCTACGAGCGCAAGCACAACGAGGCCAACGGCGAGGGCAACCGGGACGGCACCGACGACAACCGCTCCTGGAACTGCGGCGTCGAGGGCGAGACCGACGATCCGGCCGTGCTCGCCCTGCGGGGCCGGCAGCTGCGCAATCTGCTGACCACGCTGCTGGTGTCCACGGGCGTACCCATGCTGGTCGCCGGAGACGAGATGGGCCGTACCCAGGGCGGCAGCAACAACGCCTACTGCCAGGACAACGAGGTCAGTTGGGTGGACTGGTCGCTGCTCGAGCAGCCGGGGCCCGCCGGTCTGCTGAAGCTCACCCGGCGGCTGCTGGAGCTGCGGCACAGCCATCCGGTGCTGCGCAGACGCGCCTTCTTCTCCGGTCGGCCGCAGGCCGCCGACGGGCTGCGTGACCTTGCCTGGTTCACGCCGCGCGGCAGCGAGATGACCGAGGAGGACTGGTACGCGCCGTCCGCCACGCTCGCCCTCTACCTCTCCGGCCGGGACATCCCCGGTCGTGACGCGCGCGGGTGCCAGGTGACGGACGACAGCTTCCTGACGGTCCTTCACGCGGCGGCCGCGCCCGTGGACTTCCGGCTTCCGGGGCCGCCGTGGGCGGCGGCGTACGAACTGGTGGTGGACACCTCGCTCGAGGACCAGAGCGCGGCCCCGGGCACGGTGCTCGAGGGCGGTTGCGTGGTGAGGGTGCCGGGAAGGTCGGTGCTGCTGCTGAGGGTGCGGACCTGACGCGCCGCCGGGCCGGTGACGCGGCCCGGCGTTCAGCCCAGGATGCCGCGTTCGTACGCCAAAGCCACCGCCGCGGCACGGTCCTTGGCGCCGAGCTTGCCGAAGATGTGGGTGAGGTGGGTCTTCACCGTGGCCTCGCTGATGAACAGTTCGCGGGCGATCGCACGGTTGGAGGTGCCCTTGGCGACGAGCTCCAGCACCTCCCGCTCTCGCGCCGACAGACCTTCGCTGCCGGGCGCCGCCGGGGTGCGGACATGCGAGACGAGGCGGGAGGCGACCGCAGGCGAGAGGACCGTACGCCCCTCGGCGGCGGCCCGTACCGCCGTGAACAGCTCCTCGCGGGGCGCGTCCTTGAGGAGGTAGCCGGTCGCGCCGGCCTCGATGGCGGGCAGGGTGTCGGAGTCCGTGTCGTACGTGGTGAGGACGAGGACCCGGGACCGGGCGCCGCGGCGGGACAGCTCGGCGATGGCCGCCACTCCCCCGCCGCCGGGCATGCGCAGGTCCATCAGGACCACGTCGGGGTCGAGACGGGTGGCCAGTTCGACGCCCGCGGGGCCGTCCGCGGCCTCGCCGAGGACCTGGAAGCCGGCCGCGGACTCGAACATGCCGCGCAGGCCGTCCCGTACGACGGGATGGTCGTCGACGACGATCAGGGTGACGGCATGCTCGTTGACAGGGTGTTCAGCCATGGCGGACCAACGGTACGCGAGCGGACACCGCCGTGCCCTGGCCCGGCTCCGATTCGAGGGCCACGGTGCCGGCGATCCGCTCGGCGCGTGCCCGCATGCCGTCGAGCCCGAAACCGCCGGAGCCGGAACGCGGCGCGACAGCGAGGGGGTCGAAGCCCCGGCCGTCGTCGCGGACGTCGAGGGTGACTTCGTCGCCCATGTAGGACAGGGTGACGCCGGCACGTGCGGCGTCCGCGTGCCGGGCGGTGTTGGCGAGGGCCTCCTCCGCGATCCGCAGCAGGGTGGCGGCGACCTCGTCGTGCAGTTGCTCCTCGGTGCCGGTGACGGTGAAGCGGGCCTGCACGCCGGTGCGCCGCGACCAGTCGGCGACGGTCTTCTCCAATGCCTCGGGAAGGGTGGCGTGCTCGAGGGCCGCCGGAGCCAGGTTCTGCACGGAGCGGCGGGCCTCGCCGAGGCTGTGCCGGGCCAGGGCGCAGGCCCGGCTCAGATGTTCGCCGGCGACGTCCCGGTCCTCGGTGGACGTGACGACCTGGAGCTGGGTGATGATGCCGGCCAGGCCCTGGGCGATGGTGTCGTGGATCTCGGCGGCGAGCCGGCTGCGTTCGTCGGCGATGCCCGCTTCGCGGGCCTGCACGAGGAGTTGGGCGTGCAGGCCCGCGTTCTCCTCGAGGGCCTGTTCCAGGCGGGCGTTGGCGAGCTCCAGCGCCTGGATGGTGGCCAGACGTTCCTGGGCCCGCTCGGCCTCCTGGACACCGAAGCGGGCGAAGAGCAGACAGAGGGCGGCGTTGAGGACGTACAGGCCGCCGAAGAGGACCCACTGGAGCGTGGAGGCGGGCGGCAGGCCGCCGGCCTGGGAGCCCGCCATGGTCACGGCGGTGGCCAGCAGCCCCGCGTACGCCCTGCGGCCGGGCAGCAGATGGCCCGAGTCGAAGTATCCGAGAACGGCGTAGGCGGAGAAGAGCGGATTCAGCCAGGCGAGGGCGAAGGCGAGGACGGTCCGCAGGGCGTAGTAGATCTGCCCGGCCCGGGCGTGCTCCTCCTGGTCGGGCCGGCGCACGCCCCACCACACCTGGAGCGCGAGAGCGGCGAGGACCAGTACACCCGCGGCGCGCATCTCCGCGCGGCTCATGAAGTCGCCGGCGACGGCGCCGGCGATCACGGTCGCGAGCCCCAGGAGGGCGTAGGGGCCGTAGCGGTAGAACTGCGCCCAGCGCTCCTCGATCGGTACGGCCGTGCCCGGCCTCTGCACCGCGTCGGACAGCCTCATGCGCCAAGTTTCCCCCACCCCGGCCACGGTGATCACTCCCAGCGGAACCAGCGGACTGCCGCGGCGGTGAGCAGCACGGCCCACAGCCCCGTGACGCCGAGGTCCGTCCAGGCGGGCCAACTGCCCGCCGCCGCCCGGTCCAGGGCCTGTGACGCCGCTCCCAGCGGTGTGAACTCCACGATGCGCTGGAGTGTGCCGGGCATGGTCTGGACGGGCAGCCACACGCCCGAGGTGAACATCGACGGGAAGAAGATCACCGATCCGACGGCGGTGGCGATCTTCTGGTTGCGGGAGACGGCACAGACCGTCGCGCCCAGCGCCAGTGCGCTCGCGGTCGTCAGCACCATGGCGAGCACGTAGCCGGCGGGCTGCCCCGGCAGGGCGACGCCGAAGGCGACGCGGCCGACCGCCAGCGCCAGTACGGCGGAAGCGAGGGCCGCCACGCCGTGCAGGGCGAGCTGGGCGGACAGCAGCACGGAGGGCCTGACCGGGGTGGTCGACATCCGGCGCAGGATGCCGCGTTCGCGGTAGCCGGCGAGGACGGGTGGCATCGCCTGAAGCCCGGCCATGATCATGGCGAGCAGCACGGCGACCGGGACGTAGAGGTCGATGACGCGGCGGCCGCCGATGTCGTCCGACGCCTCCCGGAAGGACGGGATCAGGCCGAGGATCGTCATGAGCAGCGTCGGGAAGAGGAGGATCCAGAACAGCGATCCGGGTTCCCGGGAGAAGAGGCGGGCCTCGGTCCGCAGCACGGCGGCCCACGCCGGGACGCGTGCGGGTGCCGTGGCCGTGCCGGGGGCGGGGGCGGCGGTGGTCATCAGAGCCTTTCTTCCGTGAGGTCGAGGAACGCGTCGTCCAGGGAGGTCTCGGAGACACGGAGCTGACGGGCGGTGATGCCGAGCCTGGCCAGCAGAGAGATCACGGCGGTGACCGTCTCGTCGGTGCCGTGGACGACGATCCGGCCGTCGGTGGTGGTGACGGAGGCGGCCTGCGGCAGCGCGGCCAGTTCCCGCTCGTCGAGCGGGCCGGAGGGGGTGAAGGAGATGACGGTCGACGCGGTGGACCGGCCGATCAGTCCGGCCGGGGTGTCGAGCGCGGCGACCCTGCCCCTGTCGATGACCGCGATCCGGTCGCAGAGGCGCTGCGCCTCCTCCATGAAGTGGGTGACCAGCAGGACGGTGACGCCGGAGTCCCGCACCTCCTCGATCAGTTGCCAGGTGTCCCGGCGGGCACGCGGGTCGAGTCCGGTGGTCAGCTCGTCGAGGACGACGACCCGTGGCCTGCCGATCAGGGCCAGCGCGATGAACAGGCGCTGCTTCTGGCCGCCGGAGAGCTTCGCGAAGCGGTCGCCGAGCTTGGGTACCAGGCCGAGCCGCTCGGCGAGCGGCCGCCAGTCGGCCGGCCGCTCGTAGAAGGACGAGTACAGCTCCAGGGCCTCGCGCACCGTGAGTTTGGGCTGGAGCTCGCTCTCCTGGAGCTGCGCGCCGAGCAGCCGGGTGACCTCCTCGTGGTCGGCCACCGGGTCGAGGCCGGCGACCCTGACCGTGCCCGTGTCGGCGGTCCTGAGGCCTTCCACGCATTCGACGGTGGTGGTCTTCCCCGCGCCGTTCGGGCCGAGGATCCCGAAGATCTCGCCCTCCTCGACGCCGAAGCTCACCCCGTCGACCACGGGCCGGCCACCGTAGGCCTTGTGCAGGTCGTTCACTTGGACTATCGCCATGGCCACGAGGCTCCCGCGCGGCCGCCGGCCGGCACATCGCCCATCACGCTCGAGCCGGCATCGGCCGATCGGTTGATACGGGCGTACGACTTCGGCCCGGCGGGCCCGTGGTTCACCTGGCCGGAGGTGCCCCGCCCGGCGGAAAACCACATGAGCGGTGTCAGTGGTCAACCGTAGGCTCGCACCTGATGCCCACTACACATTCGGATACGTCCGACACCACGGACCGCTCCGCCGTGCGTTCGCTCGTGCGGCTGTGGCCCTATGTGCGCCCGGTCCGCACACGCCTGTTCAGCGCGGCTCTCGTCGCCATAGTGGCCTCCTGCCTCAGCCTGGTCATCCCACTGGTGCTGAAGTGGATCGTCGACGGACCGGTCGCGGCGGGCGATCCGGGTGGGGTCTGGTTCGGGGCCCTGGTCCTGCTGTTGCTGGGTGTCGCGGAGGCGGTGCTGTTCGGCTTCCGGCGGTGGCTGGTGGCGCGGCCCCTCGCGGGCGTGGAGGCGGCCATGCGGGCGGACCTCTTCCGCCATCTGCAGCGCCTTCCGGTGGCCTTCCACGACCGCTGGGCCTCCGGTCAGTTGCTCTCGCGCGGCACCACGGACCTGATGCTGCTCCGGATGTTCCTGGCGTTCCCGCTGACCTTCCTGCTCGTCAACGCCACCACGATCCTGGTCGGTTTCGTGATCCTGCTGGGGCAGGAGTGGACGCTGGGACTCGTCCTCCTTGTTCCCGTACTGCCGCTGGTGGTCGTCTGTTCGCTCTTCGAGGCGCGCTACTCACTGGTCGCGCGGAAGGCACAGGACCAGGTGGGCGACCTGACGACGGTCGTCGAGGAGAGCGTCCTCGGCATCCGCATCATCAAGGGCTTCGGGCGGCACCGCAGCCAGGCGGAGGCGTTCCGGGGTCTTTCGGAACGGCTGCGTGGCACGGAGCTGGGCAAGGCGCGTCTGCTGGGCAGCGTCTGGGCGCTGATCACGATCATTCCCGAACTCGCCATCGGCGCGGCACTGGTGCTCGGCACGATCCAGGTCGCGGACGGCACGCTGTCGGCGGGCACGCTGGTCGCCTTCCTGTCGACGGCCCTGGCGCTGCGCTGGCCGGTGGACTCGATCGGTTTCCTGCTGGCCATGAGCCAGGAGGCGGCGACCGCGGCCGACCGTTACTTCGAGGTGCTGGACGCCGAGGAGGAGCGCGAGACGCACGACGGGCAGGAGACAGCGCCCCGTACGGAGAAGGGGCGCGGGACGGGCGGCGCCGCGGGGGCCGTGCCGTCCGGCGTTCAAGCGGAAAGCGGTGGACTGCGTTTCGAGGGCGTCGGGTTCCGTTACCCGGACGCGCCCGACGGCAGCGCCCCGGTCCTCGCCCGGATCGACCTCCATGTGCGGCCCGGCGAGACCATGGCCCTGGTGGGCGGCACGGGCAGCGGCAAGACCACCCTCACGGCGCTGGTGCCGCGGCTGTACGAGCCGACGTCCGGTCGGATCACCCTCGACGGGCAGGACATCACCACCATGCCGCGTGAACGGCTGCGCGAGCTGGTGTCGGTGGCGTTCGAGGAGCCGACGCTGTTCTCGGCGAGCGTCGCGGAGAACGTCCTGATGGGTGCACAGGGAGCCGACGACGCGGAACTGCGCCGCTCGCTGGACATCGCACAGGCCGGCTTCGTCGACGCGCTGCCGCACGGCGCCGCCACCCAGGTCGGCGAGCAGGGTCTCAGTCTGTCGGGTGGTCAGCGCCAGCGCCTCGCGCTGGCCCGCGCCGTCGTCGGCGGGCCGCGCTTCCTGGTCCTCGACGATCCGCTCTCCGCGCTCGACGTGCACACGGAGGCCCTGGTGGAGGCGGCGCTGCGCCGGGTCCTGGAGGACACCACCGCTCTGGTCGTGGCGCACCGGCCGTCGACGGTGATGCTCGCCGACCGGGTCGCGCTGCTGTCGGGCGGCCGGATCGCCGCGGTCGGCACGCACCACGAACTACTGCGTACGAACGCCGAGTACGCATGGCTGATGTCCGGCGCGGAGGGGCCCGACGGCCCGGTCGACGTGGCAGGCCGGCCCGGGACGGTGTCCGGGGACCCGGACCGCCCGAAGGCGACGAAGGGTCGGACGGACGCGGACGCGACCGCGTGGACTGAAGGGACGGCACGGTGACGACGGGGTCGACGAAGGGGCCGGCGACGGCGCGCCCGGCAGGGCAGACAGAGGGCGCGGCGCCTACGGGACCTGCGGACGGGCCGGCGGACACGTCGGCGGCCGGCCTGGACACACCCGTGGCGGCCCGCCCCGCGACCGGGCCCGCGACGAGCGGCCCCGCGGCCGCGGCCGGCCCTCTCGACGGCACGGCGCCGCCCGGGACAGGTGGGCCGGCGGGTGACCCGTTCGACCGGGACGCCCTGCCCGCGCCGGCCGGCGCGACCGGCGCCCTGCTGCGTTCCCTCCTCGCCCCCCGCCGTGCCCGTGTCGTCCTCGCGGCGGTGCTGCTGCTCCTCCAGCAGGCCGCCGTCCAGGCGGGCCCGTTGCTGGTGGCGTACGCCATCGACCGCGGCGTCCCGGCGTTCCGTGAGCGGGACCACGGGCCGCTGGTCGCCGTCGGCACCGGGTACGCGCTGTGCGCGGTGGCCGCGGGAGCGCTCCAGTACGCCTTCATCCGCGCCTCCGCCCGGGTCAACCAGGACGTGCTCCTCGATCTGCGGGGCCGTATCTTCCGCCACGCCCAGGCGCTGAGCGTCGACTTCCACGAGCGGTACACCTCCGGCCGGCTGATCTCCCGCTCGACGACCGACGTCGAATCGCTGCGCGAGCTGCTGAGCGAGGGACTTCAGGAACTCATCGGCGTCGTGCTCGCCTTCGTGTACATCTCGGCGATGCTGCTCTGGCTCGACCTCGGGATCGGCGGCATGGCGGTCCTGTCGTTCGTGCCGCTCTATCTGCTGGTGCGGGTCTACCAGCGACGGGCCAAGTCCGTCTTCATGAACCGCTCCACGGCGATCGCGGCGGTCATCGTGAAGTTCGCGGAGACCATGAACGGCATCCGGCCGGTGCGTGCCTTCCGCCGCGAGCGGGCCAACGACGCCGACTTCGAGGTGCTCAACCACCGCCACGAACGCACCAACGGCGACGCGCTGCTGGAGATGGCGCGCTATGTCGTCGGCTCCCGGCTCGTCGCCAACACCGCCGTCGCGGCGATGGTCCTGTGGGGCGCGTACCGGGTCGCTCAGGGCACGCTCGCGCTGGGTGTGCTGGCCGCCGCCGTGCTGTACCTGCGGCGGCTGTACGACCCGATCGACCGGCTCGGGATGTTCCTCAACTCCTACCAGTCGGCGGCCGCCTCGCTGGAGAAGATCGCCGGCCTGCTGGCGCAGGAGCCGACGGTCCCCGAGGCTCGCGAGCCGCGTGAGCTGCCGGTGCGCAGGTCCGGCACGCCTGGCCGCGAGGTGGTGTTCGAGCAGGTCAGCTTCGCCTACCGCACGGGCGGGGAGGTGCTGCCCCGGTTCGACCTGACGATCCCGGCCGGGCAGACCGTCGCGGTCGTCGGCTCGACCGGCGCGGGCAAGTCGACCCTCGCCAAGCTGCTGGCCCGCTTCTACGACCCCACCGAGGGCCGGGTCCTGCTCGACGGGACCGATCTGCGGGACCTGGCCGTGCCGGACCTTCGCCGGGGGGTGGTGATGGTGACCCAGGAGGCGTTCCTGTTCTCCGGGACGGTCGCGGAGAACATCGCGCTCGGGCGGCCGGAGGCGAGCCGCGCGGACATCGAGCAGGCCGCCAAGGCGATCGGCGCCCATGACTTCATCGAGTCCCTGCCCGACGGATACGACACGGACGTGCGCAAGCGGGGCGGACGGATCTCGGCGGGGCAGCGGCAGTTGGTGTCCTTCGCGCGGGCGCTGCTCGCCGACCCGGCGGTGCTGATCCTCGACGAGGCGACGAGTTCGCTGGACATCCCCGGCGAGCGGGCGGTGCAGCGGGCGATGGACACGGTGCTCCAGGGCCGTACGGCGGTGGTGATCGCACACCGGCTGTCGACGGTCGAGATCGCGGACCGGGTGCTCGTGATGGAGCACGGCCGGATCGTCGAGGACGGCGCCCCCGCCGAACTGATCGGCGGCGAGGGCAGGTTCGCGGGGCTGCACAGGGCGTGGCGGGACAGCGTGGTCGGCTGAGTCCTCGGCGGGCCGGGCCGCCGGGCCGGGTCCGTCGCACGGGCGGCCCCGGGGCGGTTCGGAATGCCGCCCGATGCCGCCCGTGCCGCCCGCCCGCCCCGGTACGGAATGCCGCCCGATGCCGCCCGTGCCGCCCGCCCGCCCCGGTACGGAATGCCGCCCGACGCCGCCCGTCCGCCCCGGTACGGAATGAGCCACGCCTCGAAGGCCCGTACCGGACCGCGAACAGCCGCGCCGCTACGCCGCCTTCACAGATGCAGACTTCGCCGTGAACATCCGGTTGCTTTCCGGGTCGGGCCGGGGCGAATGCCCGGGCCCTGCCCGGCAACGATCCGCGAAACGTCCGCTGACCGAACATGACCTATCGGGCAACGGACGAATTCCGGCCAACTTCTTGTCGCGCTCCTGACAGAACACGTTCACGGCTGCCAGTCTTCCCCCGATCCACGCACCACAGCTCCGCATGCTCTGCCCGGCCGACCCACCCAGCCGACCGGTACCCCCCTCGCAGAAGGAGTCCGCGTGAGACCCACGCATCGCCGGCGCGCCACCGCGACCGGAGCTCTCATCGCCACCGCCGCCCTTCTCGCGGTCGGCTTCCAGACCGGAACCTCGGCCGCCGCCCAGCCGCAGGCGCCCACCGCCGCGAAGGCGGGCAAGGCCGACCCGGGCGCGCTGCCCAAGAGTCTGTCCCCCGCCCAGCGCGCGGAGCTGATACGCCAGGCGTCCGCCACGACGGCCGCCACCGCGAAGGAACTCGGCCTCACCGCCAAGGAGAAGCTCGTCGTCCGCGACGTCGCGCAGGACCGCGACGGCACCACGCACACGCGCTACGAGCGCACCTACGAGGGCCTGCCGGTGCTCGGCGGCGACCTGGTGGTCGCGCAGTCCGCGACGGGTGCGACCGAGTCGGTCACCAAGGCGTCCCGCGCCGCCCTGAAGAACATCGACACCAGCGCGGACGTCGCGCCGGCCACAGCGGAGAAGCAGGCGCTCGGCGCCGCCAAGGCCGAGGGTTCGAAGGCCACCAAGGCCGAGCGGGCACCCCGCAAGGTCGTCTGGATGGGCACGGGCACGCCCACCCTCGCCTACGAGACGGTGGTCGGCGGGCTGCAGCACGACGGCACCCCGAACGAGCTGCACGTCGTGACCGACGCCGTCACCGGCGACAAGCTCTTCGAATGGCAGGCCGTCCACAACGGCACCGGCAACACCCAGTACAGCGGCCAGGTCACGCTCGGCACGGCCCCCTCGTACACGCTCACCGACACCACCCGCGGCAACCACAAGACGTACAACCTCAACCGCGGCACGTCGGGCACCGGCACCCTGTTCTCCGGACCGGACGACATCTGGGGCAACGGCCAGCCGTCGAACCTGGAGACCGCCGGCGCGGACGCCCACTACGGCGCGGCCCTCACCTGGGACTACTTCAAGAACGTGCACGGCCGCAGCGGCATCCGCGGCGACGGTGTCGGCGCGTACTCCCGGGTCCACTACGGCAACAACTACGTCAACGCGTTCTGGCAGGACAGCTGCTTCTGCATGACGTACGGCGACGGGTCCGGCAACAGCAAGCCGCTCACCTCCATCGACGTGGCCGCGCACGAGATGACGCACGGCATCACCTCCAACACCGCCGGCCTGGTCTACAGCGGTGAGTCCGGCGGCCTCAACGAGGCGACCAGCGACATCTTCGCCGCGGCGGTGGAGTTCAGCGCGAACAACTCCCAGGACGTGGGCGACTACCTGGTCGGCGAGAAGATCGACATCCGCGGCGACGGCACCCCGCTCCGCTACATGGACAAGCCGAGCAGGGACGGCTCGTCCAAGGACTACTGGTACTCGGGCATCGGCAACGTCGACGTCCACTACTCCTCGGGCCCGGCGAACCACTGGTTCTACCTGCTCTCCGAGGGCAGTGGCGCCAAGACCGTCAACGGCGTCAACTACGACTCGCCGACCTCCGACGGCCTGCCGGTGACCGGCATCGGCCGTGAGAAGGCCGCGCTGATCTGGTACAAGGCGCTCACCACCAAGTTCAGCTCCCGCACCGACTACGCGGGCGCCAGGACCGGCACCCTCGCGGTCGCGACGGAGCTGTACGGAGCGGCCAGCGCCGAGGTCAAGGCGGTCACCGACGCCTGGGCCGGCATCAACGTCGGCTCCCGCCCCGGCGGCGGCGACCCGGACCCGGGCACGGTCTTCGAGAACACGGCGGACGTCAGCATCCCGGACGCGGGCGCCGCGGTGACCTCCTCGGTCAACGTCACCGGCCGCACCGGCAACGCCCCGTCCACCCTTCAGGTCGGCGTCGACATCGTGCACACGTGGCGCGGTGACCTGGTCATCGACCTGCTCGCCCCGGACGGCACCGCGTACCGCCTGAAGGGCTCGAGCGGTTCGGACTCGGCGGACAACGTCAAGGCGACCTACACCGTCAACGCCTCGAGCGAGGTCGCCAACGGCACCTGGAAGCTGCGGGTGCAGGACGTGGCCCGCTACGACACCGGCTACATCAACAGCTTCAAGCTCACCTTCTGAGGCTGACCGCACATCCCTGATCCGGGGCGCTGCCCGGGACGCCACAACGGCTCCCGGGCAGCGCCCTCCCACGTCCGGGGCCGACCCCTCCGCCGCACCCGTCCGCCGGCGTGCCGACCGGGAGTTGATCCACCCGGCGGGCGGGATGTCTAGGCTGACGGCATGACCACCTTCGCCGGCCCGACCGACACCAGCGCCCCTCCCGTACGGGTCCTGCTCGCCGACGACGAGACCATGATGCGCGCCGGGGTGCGGGCGATCCTGGCCGCCGATCCGGGCGTCGAGGTGGTCGCGGAGGCCGGTGACGGGCGTCAGGCCGTCGAACTCACCGTGGGGCACCGGCCGGACGTCGCCCTGCTCGACATCCGGATGCCACGGCTCGACGGGCTCGCCGCCGCGGAGGAGCTGCGGCGCGTGGCGCCCGGGACGGCGGTGGTCATGCTCACCACCTTCTCGGAGGACGAGTACATCGAGCGGGCCCTGGGCGCGGGGGTGAGCGGGTTCCTGCTGAAGTCCGGGGACCCCAGGGAGCTGATCGCGGGCGTGCGGGCGGCGGCCGGGGGCGCCGCCTGCCTGTCCCCCGAGATCGCGCGTCGCGTGCTCGACCGGCTCGGCGCGGGACGGATGTCGCGGGCGGCGGAGGCCCGGACGGCGCTGGAGCCGTTGACCGGCCGCGAGCGGGAGGTCGTGGCGCTGGTGGGGGCCGGCCTGTCCAACGCGGAGATCGCGGCGCGGCTGTACGTGGTGGAAGGCACGGTCAAGGCGCATGTCAGCGCCGTCCTCGGCAGGCTGGAACTGAGGAACCGGGTGCAGCTGGCGATTCTGGCGTACGAGGCGGGGCTGGTGGCGGACACCCCGTGATCGTCAACTTCGGGTTGACGATCCTCGTGCGTCAACCTAAGGTTGTCGCATGACCGATCCTGTGCGTCTCACGCATCCCGTGCGCCTCGACGATCTGATCGAGGCGATCAAGAAGGTCCACTCCCAGCCGCTCGACCAGCTGTCCGACGCGGTGCTCGCCGCCGGTCACCTCGGCGACATCGCCGACCACCTCATCGGCCACTTCGTCGACCAGGCCCGCCGCTCCGGCGCCTCATGGACCGAGATCGGCACCTCCATGGGCGTCACCAAACAGGCGGCCCAGAAGCGCTTCGTGACCAAGGAGTCCGACCAGCCGGCCGACCTCGACCCGAGCCAGGGCTTCAGCCGGTTCACCCCCCGGGCCAGGAACGTCGTCGCGGCGGCGGCCAACGAGGCCCGCGAGGCCCGCAACACCCACGTCGGCACCCAGCACCTGACGCTCGGGCTGCTCGCCGAACCCGACGGCCTCGCGGCCAAGGCCCTCGCCGCCCAGGGCGCCGACGCCGACCGGGTCCGCGCCGCGGTGACGGCCGTCCTCCCGCCCGCCGCCGACGAACTGCCCGAACTCGCCCCGTACGACGCCCGCGCCCGCAAGGTCCTGGAGCTCACCTTCCGCGAGGCCCTGCGCCTCGGGCACAACTACATCGGCACCGAGCACCTCCTGCTGGCCCTGCTGGAGGCCGAGGACGGCAGCGGCCCGCTGTCGGAGCTCGGCGTCGACAAGACCGCCGCCGAGCATCATGTGACCGAGGCGCTCGCCGCCGTCACGGCCGCCCGGGGGCAGTGACAGTCCCCCACTTTCGTCAAAGGCCCCGGGCACGGGGCCTTTGACAGGGTGGGGGCATGCGCAGAGAGAACGCCCGCGAACGCCTCACCGACCTCGCCCTGTGGGTGGTGCTCGGCAGCTGCGTCCTGCTCCGCTCCGACCCGAACGACGGCGGCTCGTGGTGGTGGGTCGGCACCGGCGTCCCCATGCTCGGCCTCGCGGTCCTGCTGTGCCGGTCGTGGCCGCTCGTGTCCCTGCTCGTCGCCGTCTCCCTCAGCGCCTGGCAGACACCGGAACTCTTCACCGCCTCCTACGCACCCGCCATGGCCGCCTTCGGGTATCTCTCCGGCCGCCGCACGGCGACCGCCCGCCCGGCGCTGCTCACCTTCGCCGGCATCGCGGCGGCGGGGCTGGTCCTCGGCCTGGCGCTGGAGGACCTGTGGACCTGGTTCGCCCTCCTGATCACGCTGCTGTTCGCCGTCGTCGTCCCCTGGCTGGTCGGCCGCTACGTGCGCCAGTACGCCCAACTCGTCTCGACCGGCTGGCAGCTGGCCGACCGCATGGAACGGGAACAGCAGGCGGTGGCCGACCGGGAGCGGCTGCGTGAGCGGTCGCGGATCGCCGGGGACATGCACGACTCGCTCGGCCACGACCTGTCGCTGATCGGCGTACGGGCCGCGGCCCTGGAGGTCGACGCGAGCCTCGGGCCCCGGCAGCAGCAGGCGGCCCGCGAACTCCGCGAGGCGGCGGCGGAGGCGACCGCCCGGCTGCGGGACATCGTCGGTGTGCTGCGCGCCGACGGGGAGCCCGCCCCGACCGCGCCCAGCGGGGAGACGGTGGGCGCACTGGTGGAACGGGCCCGCGACTCGGGCCTCGACGTACACCTCCACGAGGAGGGCCCGCGCGCCGGCCTTCCGCCGATGACCGCCCGGGCCGTGCACCGCGTCGTCCAGGAGTCCCTGACGAACGCGGCGAAGCACGCGCCCGGCGCGGTGGTGCGCGTCGCGCTGTCCTACGGCGACGCCGGCGTCACCGTCCGCGTCACCAACTCCCTTCCGCCGTCCGCCCCTTCCCCCGCTCCGGGCGGAACGGGCCTCGTCGGCCTGGACGAACGGGTCCGCCTGGCGGGCGGCACGCTCACCCACGGCCCGGACGCGGACGGCTTCACGGTGACGGCCCGTCTCCCGCTGTCGTCCGGCGCCGCCCCCGCACCGCCGGCGGCCCCCACGGCGGCCCGCGAACTCGACGACGCCCGCCGCCGCGTACGGCGCGGCCTGCTCCAGGCCCTGACCGTCCCGGTCGCTGTCGGCGCGGTACTGGCCCTGCTGATCCTCGGCTTCCGCTTCTGGAGCGACTCCCGCACCGTGATGGAACGTGCCCAGTACGACCGCATCCGCGTGGGCGACACCCGCGCGGACGTCCTCACCCGCCTCCCCCGCCTCTCCCTGGACGGCCCGCCGTCGGGCGTCCAGCCGGAGCCGGCGGACGCGGGCCGCTGCGAGTACTACCGCGCGAAGAAGTACGAGACGACGCCGGCGTACCGGCTCTGCTTCAAGGACGACCGCCTGACGTCGAAGACGATCGTGACGGACGTCGACAACGAGGAGGACCGCCCCCGGTGACACCGGGGACGGTCCTCGCCCGTCATGGAACCGCGCCGACCGCCCGAGCCGCCGGCCCGCTGCCGACGGCTACTTGATGCCGAGGAGCTGCTCCAGCGGGTCGATGGCGAAGTAGACGAGGAACAGCGCCGCGGTACCCCACAGCAGCCAGTGCACCTCACGGGCCTTGCCCAGGCACGCCTTGATGACCACGTAGGCGATGAAACCGGCGCCGATGCCGTTGGTGATGGAGTAGGTGAACGGCATGACGACGATGGTCAGGAAGGCGGGGACGGCGACGTCGTAGCGGTCCCAGTCGATGTGCCTGACCTGGGTCATCATCAGGAATCCGACAGCGACGAGGGCCGGGGCCGCGGCCTGGAGGGGCACGATCGTCAGGACGGGGGCGATGAAGAGGGCGAGAGCGAAAAGACCACCGGTGACGAGGTTGGCGAAACCGGTACGCGCACCTTCACCGACACCCGCGGCGGACTCGATGTACGTGGTGGCGGACGAGGAGGAGGCGGCGCCGCCCGCGACGGCGGCAGCACCGTCGATGAGAAGAACGCGGCCCAGGCCGGGGACCTGACCCCGCTCGTCGAGAAGTCCGGCTTCTGCGGTGACACCGACGACGGTGCCCATCGTGTCGAAGAAGTCGGACAGGATCAGGGTGAAGACGAGCAGGACCACGGTCAGCACGCTGACCTGGCCGAACGAGCCGAACAGGTCGAAGTTTCCCAGCAGGGCGAAGTCAGGGGCGGCGAACGGCTTGTCGGGCAGCGAGGGCGAGGTCAGGCCCCAGGACTTGACGTCGGCCAGCTCGTTGACGACGACGGCGAGGATCGTCATCAAGACGATGCTGATGAGAATGGCGCCCTTGACCTTGCGGGCGAGCAGCACCACTGTCAGGAGCACGCCGAGGCAGAAGACGAGCATGGGCCAGCCGGTGAGCGCACCGGTGCCGAGCTGCACGGGCACGGTGGTGTTCGCGGCGTCCGGGATACGGGTGACGAACCCGGCGTCCACGAAACCGATGAACGCGATGAACAGGCCGATGCCGACGCTGATGGCTTGTTTGAGGGGCTGCGGGATGGCGTGCATGACGGCCTCGCGCAGACCGGTCACCACCAGGACGCAGATCAGCAGCCCTTCCAGCACGATGAGGCCCATCGCGTCGTCCCAGCCCATCAAAGGGGCGACCTGGAAGGCGACGACGGCGTTGATACCCAGACCCGCGGCAAGGGCGAGCGGCAGATTGCCGCCCACGCCCATGATCACGGTCATGACCGCGGCCACCAGCGCCGTGACGGTGGCCAGTTGCCCGGCGTCCAACTGCTCGCCGAACTTGTCCTTGGCACTGCTCAGGATGATCGGGTTGAGCACCAGGATGTACGCCATGGTGAAGAACGTGGCGAACCCGCCACGTATCTCCCGGCCGTACGTCGAGCCACGCTCGGTGATGCCGAAGAACCGGTCGAGCGGGCCGCCGGTTCCGGTGGGCGGCGCGTCGGCCGGACTGGTCGCGCTGTTCTGCATGACGGCGTCTCCTGGGCCTACAGATGGGAGGGAGAAGGATGACGGCGCCGCGGGGAAAGAGCGTTCACGACTGTTGTGCGAACACACATGCGGCACCTCGCGAGCGGATCATACGTGGCGCGACGCGGTACACAACCAGGCCGTCAGGAACGGGAATTGACTGGTCGGGCAACCCCTGTGGCTTCCTACGAAATCCCTGACGACCTATCCCGCATAACGGGATGCAGGCGACAGTGGCCATGGAGTAGCGGCGAGTAACTGCCTACTCTCGCACCGTGCATCCACCCCTCCCCTTCAACGCGCGCGCCGCCCGCACTCTGCGCGAGAAACTCGGGATGGCCCACGGCCACGTCGCCTACGGCATGCGCGCCTCCTACGGCATGACCCACATCACGCCCGACCACGTCGCGGCGTGGGAACGCGGCACGGCACTGCCCACCGCCGACGAACTCACCGCCCTGGCCGGCGCCCTGTGGTGCGCCCCCGGTGAGCTCATGGGTCACGCCCGTACCCTGCGCGAGCACCGCCTCGCCCGCGGACTTCCCGTCGAGGACGTCGCACGTGCCACGGGCCTGACGCTCGACGCGTACCACCACATGGAAGAGACCGGCCTGTGGACCGGCGACAAGCGCCAGTCCGCCGCCCTCGGCAGCGTTCTCGGCCTTCCCCCACGCGACTTCATCGCCATCACCGGACTCGAGAACGAGTTGGCCCGCCTCCTCACCGAGGCCGTCTCCACCCGCTGGCAGGCCCACATCCGCGCCATCGCCAAGCTCGTCGCCATCGAGCGCCGCGACCTGCAGGACCCGCTGCGCACCATGCAGCAGGACTACCAGATCCTCCTGGCGGCCACCCTCAGCCGTGCCGGCGGCAGCACGGCCTCCGGCGAGGACGGACGGCGCTACCTCGACGAGATCGTCGACCACTTCTGGGCGCTGCTCCCGGACCACTGAGGGCGCTCGCCGCACATGCAGACGATGGGGAGGCGTGCCTTCTACCTCAGCCAGTCGGCCTGCTGCCGACGGCTCTCGTCGCCGCCTCCCACGACCACGTGGGCCAACGCCTCGGCGAAGGTGGGCCCGAGGACCCACATGTCCCGCAGTCCGATCGCGACCACGAGGCCGCTCTCGGCGATGTACGACCGGAACTGGACGGCCCACATACCCAGCGGGGAACAGTTCTCCCCGAACCGGCGGCTGAGCACCCGCGACTCGTCCAGGGCATCGATACAGGCGTCGACCGGATCAATACGCAGGCTCGACGGAGGAACGCGCTGCGTGGCACTGCGGATCGTCAGCCCTCCGAACTCGGACCAGACCCGCCGGGCGAGCGGGCCCGGCTCGAAGCCCGCTCCCCCGAGCTCCTCCATCCATCCGGAGATGTCGTACTCCCGGCCCTCGGCCCACCCCGCTGCGCGAAGAGCCTCCAGCACTGCGGGCCGGTCACCATGGATCGGCTCACCAGTGGGTTCCAAAGGTCCTCCTGATCACGGTCCGGCGGGACGCGTCACACGGATCGGCGGGGAGGGGACGACGTGGCGCGTGGCCGGGTCCCGAGGACCCGGCCACGCTCCTGTCTAGGAACCCAGGACGAGTCCCACCTCGGCCGCCAGTTCCGAGGCGGCCGGGTTCTTCCCGAGCAGCGGGTGTTCCACCACGACCGCGGCGAGCTCCCGCCTGATGAAGTCGCGCCCCGCGTCGACGAACTCGTCGACGCGGCACACGATCTCCGCGTCCGTGTAGGTGGGTGACAGCACGAGGTCGTCACCGCGGCGCTCGATCCGGATGCGTTCGTCGTTCTCTGTGAAGTCGATCCAGTCGTGCGCCACGCCTTCCCGGGCTGACTTCATGACGTCCCGGACGCCGTAGAAGGCGTCGAAGAGCGGCGTCCAGCCCCAGGGAGGGCTGATGTCGATCGCTCCGTGCTCGATCCGCCAGGCACCGAGGAAGCAGTACCACCGCAGATCGCGACGGGAGACGGCCGTCAGGTCCACCCGGGACTCGTACCCCTGCGGGCCGTACCAAGGGTCGGCCGCGAAGGTCATGTGCATGCTCGTTCCCTCCTGTGGGCGGCGCCGCACGGACGTCCTGACCCGTCTCCCCGGCCTCTCCCTGGACGGCCGCCTGGCGTCGAAGACGGTCGTCACGGACGTGGAGAACGGGGAGGACCGCCCCGGTGAAACCAGGGCGGTCCTCGTGGTGTGTGTTCTCGTCAACCCTCGTAGGCCTCTGCGAGTTCCGAAAGCGCTTCGGCGAACTCGGCGCGAGCGCCTCGCAGGTCCTCCTCGGAGGGCAGCGACCGTAGTGCTTCCCGCCGAGCAGACCTGTCTTCGTGGGGGCGGTGTTTCACAGCGGACCGCTCCGCGTCGAGCGCGGAACCGGAATCGGCAACGCGGGTCCAGGTACGGCGCACGCGAGTCCAGGCCTCATCGACCCGGACGAGGGTCTCCATGAGTGCGTCCTCGTCCCCCTGGACAACGGGTGAGCGGAAGTCCGACCCACTCGACGCGATCAGCACGCGCCCGATCTCTCGTTGCACCTGTGCGTCGCAATACCCGCTGGCCAGAACATCGGCCAGGAAGTGGGTGCCGGTCGGCGCCGTCATCACTCTCCTCCTTCTCCCGGGGTCACCGGATGAGATCTCTCACTCCGAGCCCGAACAGAGCAGCGAAGTCCCTCAGCCCGTCTGCTTGGAGTCCGCCCTTCTGGCCGACCACCATGCAATGGGAGATACAGCTGTTGCCAATCTTGTCGTACTTGCCGAGGTCGCCGGCTCTCATGAGCTGGCGTTGGAAGTCCATCGCCATTTGCGGGTTCGGCAGCCGGATGGTCGTGGAGCTGACCTTCTTCAGACCGGGCTGGAACTTGACGATCTCCGTGCTGCTGTAGTCGTCCGCGGTGATGATCTGCTCGGTGTGCAGCGAGGTCTTGCCGTCGGAGACCTCGATGCTGAAGTGCGGTGATTCGCCCTCCGCCTCAGGGGCCCACTTGTGCAGCGTGATCTCACCACAGTTGTGGACCAGGAGCGGCGTGCTGTCCGCCAGCACGTAGTAGGCGTGGATCCCCGTGACCGTGAGGTCGTGCGTGCGCTGGCGCTTGTCGAAGTGGCGTGTATCCGTCACCTCGACCGTGTCACCCGCGGGGGTCCGCAGAGTCATGCCGGGGCGGAGATCCCCCGCCTTGACCCACTCGCCTTCGGAGACCACCCAGAACGGGTGGGTCGTGGTGGCGATCAGTGCCTCGGAGGCGCCGGATCCACTGGCGATCGTGAGGTCGATGAAGTGCTTGTCGTCCTCAGTGACGATGGTACCGGCGACCTCCCTGACAGTCGTCTCACCTGTTTCGGGGTCCGTGACGGTCACCGTGTCGCCGAGGGCGACGTCCTCGATCGGCTTCGTCGAACCGTCTGCGAGAAGAACCTTGGTGCCGGGCAGGAAGCTGTGGCACTCGGTCTTCTTCTTCTTGAGGGCCTCGGCAGCCTTCTTCTTGGCTGCCGCCAAGGCGTCCTTCGCCTTGGACAAGCCGTCCTTCGCCTTGTCGACGGCCTTGTTGGCCTTCCACAGATCCTTGACGCCGCCGATCAGATCGCCGACGAGATTGACCACTCGCTTGGCCAGCTTGGCGCCCTTGGCCCAGTTCCACGGTGCGCCGTACTTCGCCAGGATCTTGCCGGCGAGGCCACCGGCGAAGCTGCCCGCGATGTTGAGCAGCGTCTCGCCGCAGGCACCCATGTCACCGCTGGAGACGCAGTCGAGTGCGGCGTCCACGCCGAGGATGTCGCGGGCGATCTTGACCAGCGCCTTGCCCGCGGACTTGATGCGCTGCTTGGCGTTGGACTGCTGCTCCTGGGCACCGGCCAGGACGTTCGATGCCCCGTCGACGTTGTTGGAGGCGGTCTTGACCGGGTCCGACTTGCCGCCGGAGACCGGAAGTCCGCCCCGGCACTCGATGAGCCCCTGCATGCACTCCGGAATGGCCATACCGCTCGGGTCGGCGTGGGTCACCGGAGTGTTGTTGGCGTAGGCATAACCGTTGATCTGCTGCGGCTGCGTGTGGTCGATGATCGGGTCGACGGAGATGAATTTGCCGATCACCGCGTCGTACTCGCGCGCTCCGAGATGGATCAGACCGGTCGACTTGTCGATCGTCCCGCCGACGTATCCCTGCTCACCGGGCCACGTACCGGTCGCCTCGCCCCGCTCGACGCCGAAGGGATCGAAGCGGCGCTGCGAGACAGAACCGGTGGCGGCGTCGATGGCGAGTTCGCCGGTGCCGTGGTGGTCGGAGGCGACGAATGAGACCTTGTTGTCGTTGGTCCGCACGGCGACCGTCTGCCCGGCGTGCGCGTAGTAGCGCGTGGCCTCCTTGCTGCCGTCGGCGGAGAGCTTCAGCTCCGTCCCGGGCAGATAGACCGTCGTACCCGTGGGATCCTTGCGCTGGACCCGGTTGCCGGAACTGTCGTAGAGATAGGTCGTCTCGGACCCGTCGGCCTCCTTCGCCTTCCCCAGCTTGCCCGCGTCGGTCCATTCCAGGACCTGAGCGTCACCGCCGATGGTGCGCTTGGTCGTGTTCCCCGTGTCGTCGTATTCGTACGAGGACTGTCTGTCGCCCGTCGGCGTGGTCTCGACGACCTTGGTCAGTTGGTGCGGGCCGCTTCCGAGAGCGCCGGCACCTCCGTAGGTGTAAGTGCGCGTGACGTTCTTCGCCGTGTCGAGTCCGGTGTCATGGACGGTCTCGGACGTCCGGTTGCCGATGGCATCCGTGACGTACGACTTCCAGTAGGGCGCCTGGCCGCCCAGCGGGTTCGCGCCGGGAGCGGTCTGGCACGCGCTCGGACCGGTTCCCTCGACGGGAGCCGACGAGCCGATCGTTCCTCTGCCGGACGCGGCTGCCACGGATGCGGCCGGTGTCCACGCCTCCGCGAGTCGCTGGCGCGAGTCGTAGCCGAAGCACTGGACGTCGGGCGCAGCCGTGTTCGAGGTGTCGGCGATGGAGAGGACGTTGCCGGCCTGGTCGTAGGAGTAGTTGGCTTCCTTCACCGGCGCCGAAGCGCCGTAGACGTCCACGACGGAGCGCTTCAGCCGGTCGGTCCCCGTCTCGTAGTCGAAGGTCTGCCACACCTTCTTGCCACTGCCGGTGGAGAGTTCCAGCTGGAGCAGATGGCTCTGCCCGGAGTAGACGGAGTTCGTCACATAGGACGTCGATCCCGTCAGGGACGTAGGCCGCTGCAAGTCGTCGTAGCCGTTGACCAGAACCTCCGCCGGGAGTCCGCCGACAGCCGGCAGCCCGGTGGACTGAACCGTACCGTCGCGGTTGTACACCGCCGTGAAGGTGTACGTTCCCGCCAGGGATCCCTGGGACGCAGGCACGATGTGGTCCGTGCGCAGCGGCCGGTAGAGGTCGTCCCAGGACTGGGTGACGGTGGCGAAGTACTCGGTCGGGGACGTCCAGCTCAGCTCGGCGTACGCCCGCCCCAGGAGCCCCGCCTTGTCGTAGCGGGTCTCCGTGAGCTTGGTGCCCGTGTTCGCCTCGCCCTGCCAGGTGGACAGAGTTCGGCCCAGCTTGTCGTAGACGGTCGAGATCTTCTTGCCGCGGCCGTCCGTCGTCGACACGGCTCGGTCGAGCGCGTCGTACCCGACCGTCGACGTCCCCGCGTCCGGGTCCACGCTCTTCGTCTTGCGACCCAGCAGGTCGTACTCGTACCGCCACACGTTGCCCTTGGCGTCGGTGACCGTCTCCAGCTGGTTCTTCGGCGTGAAGGTGTACTTGGTGACGTCGTAGCCGGACAGCGGGTTCGGGGAGTCGCCCCGGTAGTGCCAGATCTCCTTCGTGTTGCCCTTGGCGTCGGTGATCGACGTCGTCGGCACCCCGCCCTTCGGCGGGTCGACCGTGGTGCGCTCACCGTCGTACGTGGTGGTTGTGCGCCACTGCTCGACACCGGAGACCGCCATGATCTGCGCGGTCGGGCGGCCGAGGCCGTCGTACTCCATCAGGCTCTGCTGGCCGACTTCGCCGTTACGGACGGTCAGCAGCTCGCCGGAGGCCGCGCCGGCCGCGTTGTACGTGGCGTTGGTCTTCTTGACCTTGCCCGTCCCGTCGTAGAACGCGTCGGCGACCATGCGGGTGCCGCCCGGACCCTCCGTCTGGAGCTGGCGCGGGCGCAGCAGGCTGTCGTACAGCTGGTACTCGGAGCCGTACGAGCCGTCGTTCTCGATCTTCTCGGTCCGGATCACCGTGACCTTGTCGCGGCGGACGTCGTACGAGTACTTGATGCTCGGCGTCTGGGACTTCGCGCGGTCCGGGAGCCATACCGAGGTCAGGCGGCCCAGGCCGTCGTAGGCGAGGTCCGTGCGCTTGCCGTTGGGGTCGGTCTGGCCGGCCGACATGCCCCACGCCGGGAGGTAGTCGGTGGTCGTGACGTGGCCCAGCGCGTTGGTGTTCTTCGTCTGCGAGATCAGGCCGTTGACGTCCGTGTACGCCGTCTTGGTCTCGGCGCCGGACGCGTCCTTCTGCGACAGCGGACGGCCGAAGCCGTCGTACGTGGTGGTGCCGGTGACCTGGTAGGTGCCGGTGGTGCCGTTGTGTGAGGTCAGCCGCTCGGTGGTGGTGGCTAGACCTCTGGTCGGGGCAGCTCCGAAGGCCAGGCCGTCGTACGAGGTGCGCTCGTCGGCGTGGACCTGGGTTCTCCGGTCCGGTGTGGCCGAGCACCTCACGCCCACCGACTCGCTGCGCGAGGGCAGCGTGAGGATGTTGGCGGTCGTGTTGTCGGCGTACCAGGTGCGGGTGCAGGTGTCGTCGGACGGCGTGGAGACGTCGCCCTGGTCGTCGACCTCGGTCACACGGCCGGTGCCGTTCGCGGTGTCGTACTTCGTGACGGACTTGGACTCCAGCCAGGTCCCGCCGGACCGCAGCTCGAACCCGCGCTCCGTCTCGGTGCGCACGATCGACGCGTGAGTCGTGCCCCAGCTGCGCGTCTGCGTGGCGGTGTTCACCTTCCACGGGGTGCTGATGACCTTGGAGACGACCTTGTCGCCGTCCCAGGTCTGCGCCTCCAGCTGGTGCCCGGTGAACTCCTCCGAGTCGGTCCACTCGGCGCCCGTCGAGTCCTTGACCTTGACGGAGCGGGTGCCGCCGTCCGGGTCCTTGTCCCCGTCCATGCCCTGGAGGTACGTGTAGTCGATCCGCGTGGTCTGCTTGTCGGCGCTGCCGGAGGTCACGGTGACCTTGCCGTAGCCCTGCCAGCCGCCCCAGGTGAGGTACTTGTCCTCGGTGATGCCGTCCGGCTTCGCCTTCCGCCAGGCCGCGTCACCGTTGTAGTCGTAACGCGTGACGAGGGAGTCGCCGCCGCCGGTGCGGTCGGTCTCGACGATTTCGGCGACCACGTACTTGTGGAACCAGTCCGTGATCGGCTCGATGGTGCCCGGTGGGGCCCACTTGACCGGGTAGCAACGCTTCACCGACGCGCCCGGCCTTGGCAGTGTGTCCTTGGTGCACTCGGTCGGCGCATAGTTGACGTCGAGCTGGGCACCGGTCTCACTGAGGACGGCCGCGAGGCGGTAGCGGTGGAACGGGGCGATGTTGTCGCCGATCGCGTCGACGCGGTTGGCGAGCTGCTCACCATAGAGCTCCAGCGCGGGCAGCTTTGCCGCCGTGCCGACCCGGCCCTCGTGCTCCAACTTGGAGAGCCAGAGTGTCTTGGAGTCGTCACCGTTGTCCGTGAACAGGTGGGTGAAGGTCCACGCGTCCACGTCCTGGTACTCGGTGGCGCTCTTGCGCATCTGGGTGGTGATACTTGTCAGGCGCTTCGTGGTCCAGAAGGTCTGGCCGACGGTGCACTTGGTGGCGGCCTTGCACTCCTGGTCGACCGGGGTGTCCGGCCAGTGTGCCGCGTTCGCCTTGGTCCGCTTGGCTTCGGCGCAGTCGAAGTCGGTTGTGGGCAGACAGCGTTCGGCGACGTCGAACACGACACGGGCGGGTGCCTTCGCCGCGTACACGGAGCCGTCGCGCTGACCGTAGTCGATGCGCTTCAGATAGCCGCCGCGATGGTACGCGGTGCCGTTGACGTCGGTCTTGCCGTTGAGGGCGTAGTAGTTCGTCTCGGGCGCGTAGAAGTAGGACATCACGTTGCCGTGGGTGTCCTTGACGTAGTCCAGGCTCCAGCGCCACGCCTGCTGGCAGTGTGCGCTGGTGAACGTGGCGTTGTAGCAGGGCTCTCCGGAGTCGTCACCGAAGACGGGGACCGTCCAGGCGGAGCCGGTGGTCTCGTTGCCCGTGGCCCAGCCGGGCAGGCGGTTGAGCCCGAACCAGTACTGGGTGCCGTCGGCGGTGGTGACCTTCCAGTGCTCGCCGTCGTTGTCGCCGTTCGTCGCACCGGTCAGCTTCTCGACCTTGGTGCCGTCGTCGGACGAGAACTTCCAGTCCCCGGTCTTGTCGTCCTTGATCAGCTCACTGGAGTTGCCGTTGAGCATGATCGAGGCGTTGTCGAACGCCCAGCACTGCTCACCGGAGGTCGAGTGGCCGTCGTCGGCACACGGCTTGTAACGGCGCTCGATGTAACCGGCGTCGTAGGAGAAGCCCTCACCGATCCAGGAGCCCTGGTTGTTCGTCACGGCAGTGCGGCCGTCGGCCGACTGGGACGAGTAGCCGAGACCGACCGTCGGTGACAGGCCGCCCGGCGTGGGCACCGTCCGCATCGGGTAGTTCCAGCTGAAGCCGCCGGACGAGTTGGCGACACTCCAGCTCGCCGACGGGGAGAGCGACGTCGCCTTGTAGCTGCCCTGGGCGGAGGACGGGCCGGCCGCCAGCGCGACCAGCGGGGCGGCCTCGACGGCCATCGTCGACGGGCCGGACCGCGGCGCGGGGGCCGCGGTCACAGAAGCGGAGACCGTGCGGTCCGCGGGGTCGTTCACCGTCGGCAGCGGCTTCGGCAGCTCCGGGCATGCCTTGCTGCCGGGTGTCGCGACGGCCGCACAGGCAGGCAGTTGCACCAGGTGCAGGCGGGAGGCGTAGGAGCCGCCGTAGCCCTCGGCGAAGGAGGAGTAGTCGACGGTCAGCCGGACCGGGGCCTTCTTGTCCCGTCCGTCGGCGCGTTCGAGGCGCAGCAGCGCGCCGGCGCCGAGCTCCGCGGCCCGCTTCGCCGGCAGCACGTCGACCTTCACCTCGGCGGGCGCGGGCGGGCGGGAGGCGCTGCCGGCACGTGCCGACTTCACCGGCGCCGTGGTGACCGCGACCGGCAGGCCGCCGACCGTCGTCTCCTTCGGCGCCGCTGAGGTCACGGCGACCTCCGCGCTGCCGCCGCCCGGCCAGACCGCCTTGTCGAGCGTCGTGACCGCGGCCTTCCTCGCCGGGTCGGCCGGACGGGGCGCGGCCTTGGCGTTCCTGCCCTCGACAGGATCGCCGAAGTCCTGCACACCGGGCCTGCCCCGGCCCTGTTCCTCCAGGGTGAGCGGCATCGCCTGGACCGTACTGCCGGTCAGGGCGACGACCACCCCCAGGGCGGTCGCTGCGAGCAGCCGCCCGGGTATGCGCCGGTTCATCAACCGGCCACGAAATGGCATCACGTGTCTCCGCACGTAGCAAGGGATGAATCGAGAAGGGACGGGTGTGCCGGCCCGAGTGGCCGGCACACCCGTCCGCCAGGTACTTACATGTCCGGCAGAGCCATCGGGTTGGACATCTGCTGGATCGCGGTCTTGTCCGCGGCTCCGCTGTAGACACGGACCTCGTCGATCGCGCCCGCGAAGTACTCGCTGCCGCCGCCGAGAGCCGAACGGCCCACCTGAAGGGCGCCGGTGGCGGCCCACAGGGTGTCGTCGGTGCCGTGCGCGATGTCGGCGAGCATGCCGTTCACGTACAGCCGGATCTCGTTGGCGAACGCGTCGTAGACGACCGCGAGGTGCTGACCTGCCGGATCGTTGTCGGGCAGTTCCTGGTCGTCGGTGAACGACTTCACCGTCGCGGTGGCCGAGTCGGATTCGGCGACGGCGAGCTCCCACATGGACGGTGTCTCCGCGTCCGGACCGGGCCGGTAACGGACGGTGAGACGGTTCGCCGCCGCGCCGGGCAGCGAGAGCACGGTCTGGGCCTTCTCCGGGTTCAGCGTGGTGAGCTGGGTGCGGGCCGTGACCGTGAAGCTCGCGGCTCCGGTGACCGGGGCGGTCGCCGTCGTCGCGTAGTCCCCGTCACCGTCGAGGACCATGTGCCCGTTCCCGACCATCGGGAAGGGGTCCGCCGACAGCGGGTCGGTGGGCGCCAGGTGGATGTAGGAGTTGCCCGCCAGCTTCAGCGCCTGCCCCGCCCCCGTGTCCGGGGACGAGCCCGAGGTGGCCGAGTCGAGCTGCCAGTAGTTCTTGCGCTCGGGCTTGACCGTCATCATCTCCGCCACCTGCGCGGCAGGCAGAACGCGGTCGAAGACGCGGACCTCGGCGAGGTCGCCGTGGAAGTTGTCCCGGTAACCGCTCTTGGCCGTGGTGCGGCCGAGTTGCAGCGGACCGTAGGAGCGCCACACCGAGCGGCGGGAGGCGACGCCCTTCGAGTCCTTGTTGATGTACAGCCGCAGTTCGGACTTGGTGGCGTCGTAGACGCCGGTCAGCAGGACCCACTGGTCGGGGACGACACTGACGCCCGTGGCGACGGCCTTCCACTCGCCGAGTGTGTCCACGTCCGTCACCGGGACGGAGAACGCCCAGGTGCCGGCCGTCTGGTCGTAGCCGAGCGTGAAGCCCGGTTCGCCGGTGCCGTCCTGGCTGACGATTGCCATGTCACGGGTGGGCGTGCCCTTCGGGCGGACCCAGGCGCTGACGCTGAAGCTCTTCGAGGAGTCGAGGACCGTCTCGTTGACGTCGGCGTAGGCGGCGGAGGTGCCGTCGAAGCGGGCGGCGGCGTCGACCTTGCCGCCGGGGCCCTCCACCCCGAAGGTGACACCGGTGCCTGCGGTCGCCGAGAAGGCTCCGGTCTCGTCGTGCGCCTCGGTGCTGGTCGGCGCGTCGGCGAGGTTCCACTGGGCGGCGACGGGCGTGCCCTCGGTGACGAGGAACTCGTAGTGCGCCTTGGTGCTCGGGTTCTCCGCCTTGTCGACGGCGATGACGTCGACCCAATGGCGTCCGGCGCGCGTCGGCATCCAGCTCACCGTCGCGGGGCCGCCGGCCGAGGTGGCGTTGATCGTGGTCGTCGGCGTGGCCGTGCTGTCGAACGCGTAGCGGTACTTGACGACGTCCGTGTCCGGCACGGAGTCGTTCGGGTTCGGCGAGAAGGTGAACGAGCCGTAGGTGCCGACGCCGTCGTGGTAGACGCTGTCGGACGGGTACTGCTTGGACAGCACGTTCGGCCTGCCGGGCAGCGTCCGGTCGTAGATGAACTCGCAGCGGACGGAGTCGCCGTCGTAGCTCCACGGGCCGTAGCCGTCACCGTCGTAGGCGCGGGCGCTCCAGTAGATGACGGTGTTCTGCGGGACCGTCGACTTCACCGTGTGCGTGAACTTGGTGCCGGAGGTCGGCGCCAGCCAGGAGGGGGTCAGGTATGTGTAGCTCTTGGCCTCCTTGGTGACCGGGTCGGTCCAGTCGACCTTGAACTCGACCTTGACCTTGTCGGTGCTGCTGCTCGTGTGGTCCGGGTCGCTGGCGATGGCCTGGAGCTGCGGCGGGACCTCGGCGTACGGACGGCCGGCGCCGGAGGTGCAGACACCGCCGGGGTTCTGCGAGAGCGTGGTGATCTTCCGCGGCAGGTTGTTGTAGCTGATGGAGAGGTACGCGTTGCCGCAGATCCGCTTCCACTCGGGCAGCCGGGTCTCGTCGGCCGCGCGCAGACCGAGCGTCATCGAGGACCAGCCCTCGGCCGCGGCGGTCTTCACCTCGCTGGTGAGCTCACCGGTGTCGCCGGCCTCGAAGTGCAGGTTGGCCTGGCTCGAGCAGCTGGTCGGCGAGATGGCCTTGTCGACCGTGCCGATGTGGTCCAGCCAGTCGTCCGAGGTGTTGGACCAGCTGGAGGACGACGTGATGCTGTAGTTCTTGCCGCCGATGCGGTAGAGACGGATCGGCTCCGCGGTCGGCGAGGCGCTGTAGATGTGCTCGACGCGGGCGGAGAACGTCGCGCCGAGGATCTGCTTGCCCTTGTAGAACGACATCGGCATGGTGAACAGCAGCCGCCGCACGCCCACCCCGTTGCAGGAGACCGGGCTGTAGTCGGTGGGGCACTTGCCGACACCGGCGCTGCCGGAGTACTTCCAGTCCTGCTCACTGGGCATGCCCGACATCACGCCGGTCCACGCGGTGCGTGAAGTGGTGCGCTGGATCGGGTCGATGACGACCGGGAAGACGGTGTCCTTGCCCTTGAGCAGCTTCTGGTCGGGCACCAGGGACAGCTTGCCCTTGCCGACCTCGAGGCCGAGAGGTGAGGTCTTGCCGCCGCCTCCGGGGCCGGCGAGCGCGGCCTCGGGTGCGACGGACGGGGCCGGGGCCGCGTCCGCGGACGCGGCGGCGACCGCCTTGGAGACGGCCTTCGGGCCCTGCTTCCTGGCCGCTGCCTCCTTGACGGCGGCCGAGTCCCACATCACGGGCTTGCCGGCCTCGAAGACGGTGCCGCCGACGGCTGCGTCCTCGGCCTTGAGGGCGCCGGTGGCGTCCTCCTTGACCTTGAGACCGTCGGTCTTCAGGCCGAGGTCGAGCCTGGCCAGGCGCGGATCGGCGGCGGCCTGCGGGGTCTTGACGACAAGGAGGTGGCCGAAGCCGTCCGCCTCGGCGCGAACCGCGAGGTCGACGCCGGGCAGGGCGTCCTTGTAGGTGGCGGTGTCACCGTCGAGGACCGGCGCGGGAAGCTTCCCGTGCGGCCACGTCAGCGACAGCACGCGGCCCGCCTGGTTCATGGTGACGAACGGCTTGCCCGCCGTGCCGTCGGAGAACGTCAGGCCGACCGCGGCCGCCTTCGGCGCCACGCTGCCGTCGGTGCCGCGCACCAGGGTCCTGTCGATGTCGACCCATGAGCCGCCCTGGAAGGTGCGGATCGGGTCGGTGTACTCGCGGGCCGTGAAGGTGCCGTTGGGCTCTGCGTAGATCTCCCGGCGTGCCGTGCGCATGCCGAGGATCTCGATCTTCTTGCCGCTCTTCTTGGCGACCGCGAGGGCCTCGGCCTCCGTCTGCACGGGGCTGCCGGTGCCGACGGCGGTCTGCTCGGGTGCGGCGTCGCTGCCGTCCGAGGCGTCCGGCAGCGCGTTGAAGCCGCCGGTCAGTACGGCGCCGGCCGCCACCGCGGCGATCGCGCCGCGCAGCACGAGGCCGCGTCGTATACGTCTGGACACGTGTCCGTTCTCCCTGTCGTTCATCAGCGGACCGCCGCACCGAATGCGGTGTCGCCGGCGGGAATTCCGTCCCAGCCGGGCTTGAAGGTCTTCGTGGGGGCGCCGCCGACGGCCGTGCCCCACGGGAAGAGGTGCACGGCGTGGTCCACCGCCGGCCCGTACGGCATGCCGACGTAGAGTCCGCCGGGGCTCGCGGCCATGCTCAGGCCGGCGAACTGCTTGGCGGCCGGTTCACCGGGGATGCCCGAGCCCGGGTCGAGCCACGCGTCGGACGCTCCGGGCGCACCGACCAGGGGGACGATGTGGACGCCGCCCATCTCCTGGTGCTCCTCGGCCGACTCCTCACCGGGGACGCCGATGGCGAGCCGGGTGTTGGTGCCGGAACTGGTAGTGCTCGGCGCGGTGTTGACGGCCGCGAGGCGCTGGCCGAAGAAGTCGCCCGCGTCGCCCGCCTGCTCGACGTCGGCGGTGTTCTGCTCGATCCACATGTGTGTCGTGAACGAACCCGCGGCGGTGACGCGGAACACCTGGACCGCTCCGGCGTCGACCGTCGTGGAGAGGTCCTCGCCCGGCACACCGATGGCGAGGAGCGACTCCGTGGTCGAGGTCGCTCCTGCCGCGCGGTAGGGAACCATGGCGAGCGCCGTCCCGAAGCCGTCGCCCACCTCCTCGGCGCCCGCGACCGTGTCCTGGTCCTGGCCCAGTCCGAAGAGCGGCTTGGGGTGACCGGACGAGAGGGTGTGGCTGAAGACGGCCACTCCGCCGGCGAACGCCACCGTGCCGAGTGCCTCACCCGGTGTCCCGACGGCGAAGTGCGTGGGGGTGGTCGCGAGCGACGCGCCGAACCGGTCGTCGATCTCGGCGTCCCCGGGTACGGCGCCGCCGGTCTCGACGTTCTGGCTGATGACGCCGACGACGGTCTGCGCGGTCCCGTGGATGTAGACGAAGCCTCCGGCGTCCTCGACGGTGCCGATGGATTCGCCCGGCACTCCGGCGACGAGGTACGGCGACCCCGTGGACGTCTTGCCCGCGACGAGCGCGTATCCCAGCCAGTCGCCGGGCTCGGCGGCGCCGCCGATGGTGGTGCCCTCGCCCTGGAGGTGCTCCTTGGCGGCCTTTCCGCCGTTCAGGCCGGTGGCCGAGCCGTAGACGATGTGCACCATGCCGGCGTCGGCGTTGGTGGAGATGTCCTCGTACGGGGCGCCGACGGCCAGGTCGGCGCAGCCGTCCGCGTCGGCGTCGTAGACGGCGAGGGCGAATCCGTACTGGTCGTCCGGTTCCGCCCCGCCCGGGATTCCCGCGGTCTCCTGGGACAGTTCCAGGGCGCCCTTGCCGCCGCCGTAGACGATGTGGACCTTCCCCGCCCGGGGGACGGTGCCGACGGTCGCCTCCGGGTCGGCGATCGCCGTGTCCCGGATGCCGTCACCGTTGAAGTCCGACTCCACGCCGGAGCAGGCGGCGGCGACGGCCGCGGCGGGCGTCACCGGCCCGGCGCCCAGGGCCGAGGCGGTCAGGACGAGCGCGCCGGCGGCGAGCGCCGTCCGTCGTCGCGTGGTGCGTCGTGGCCGACGCGCTGGACTGGTCACTGCGTTGGTTCCTCCCCTTTGCTGCCGGCTGCTTGTGCCGGAAGTTCTCGGCGTCGGCGCCTGTGCGGCGCCCACGTGTGTCGAGGGGCCCGTCGGTCCGGGGGCGGAGCCGTTCACGGTGGGGCCGACGGCGGCTTCCGCGGACGGGCATACGTGACCGAGGGCACGCCAGACCGAGGGCACTGCCCTGTTGACAACTCCGCTACGACAGACAGCTCGTCGGTCCGGGGCGCACGAGGCCCACCGGCACGGCACGGCCTACCGGCGCCGTGGCCCCTCGGCCACGGCGCGGACCGGCCGCCTGCCGTCAGCTCAGGAACGCGCCGAACGCGACGCCGTCCACCGGGATTCCGCCCTCGCCGGGCCGCCAGCTCTGCGTGGGCGCACCGCCGCCCGGCGTGTTCCAGGGGAAGGCGTGGACGGCCCGGTTGGCGACGGGACCGTACGGGACTCCTACGTAGAGCGAGCCGGGGCTCGTGCCGAGGCCCATGCCCGTGAGCATGCGGGGCGCGCGGGCGGCGGGGATGCCGTTGCCGGGCGAGATCCAGCTGTCGCCGGCGCCGGGCGCTCCGAGCAGCGGCAGGATCTGCACGCCACCTTCCTCCGGGTATTCCTCGGAGGACTCCTCACCGGGCACGCCCACGGCGAGACGCATCGTGGCCGCGGTGCCGGTGGCGGTCGGGGCCGTGTTGACCGCGGCGAGACGCTGGCCGAAGAAGTCGCCGGCCTCGGCCTCGCCTTCCGTGTCGGGCTGGTTCTGGTCGATCCAGGTGATCGGCTGTACGGTGCCGTCCGCCTTGAGGTGGTACGTGTGCACGGCTCCGGCGTCGACGGTGGTCGCCAGGTCCTCACCGGGGACGCCGACCGCGAGGAGCGAATCGGAGTTCGAACTGGCGCCGGCGGGGCGGTAGGGCGCCATCGCCAGGGACGTGCCGTACTGGTCGCCGGCCTGTGCGGTGGTGTCACCGCTGCCGCTGCGCCCCTGGCCCATGCCGAACAGCGGGTCGGGGATGCCGGAGGTGTTGATCGAGGGCCGGAAGGCGATCACGGCGCCCGCGAACTCGACGTTCGCGGAGGTGGTGGCGATGGACTCGCCGGGTGCGCCGACGACGAAGTGGCGGTCGGTGGCGGCGATCGACGCGCCGAAGCGGTCGTTGGGCTCGGGGTCCTCCCAGACTCCGGTGCTGTCCTGGGCCACGTGCGCGACGTTGTAGGCGGTGCCGTAGACGTAGTGGAACATCCCCATGTCCTTGCCCTCGGCGCCGTCCTCGCCGGGCGCTCCGATCACGAGGAAGGGGATGTTGGTGGCCGACCTGCCCGCGGCGACGGCATATCCGACCCAGTCCTCCGGCTCGTAGCCCCCGCCGAGTTTGCCGTCGCTGCCCTGGCGGAAGCCGATGGTGCCGAGCCCGCCCGCGGCCAGGCCGGCCGGTGAGCCGTAGATCAGGTGGACCAGGCCCGCGTCCTTGACGGTGCGGTCGGTCAGGTTGATGTCCTCGAAGGGGATGCCGACGGCGAGGTCGCTGCAACCGTCGGAGTTGGCGTCGTAGACGGCGTAGGAGAAGCCGAACTGGTCGCCGGTCTCCGCCCCGTCGGACACGTTCGGCGAGTCCTGCGAGAGGGCGAACGTGCCCTTGCCGCCGCCGTAGACGATGTGGATCTGCCCGGCGCGCTCCTTGCCCGTGACCGTGGCCTCCGGGTCGGCGATCGCGACGTCGCGGATCCCGTCACCGTTGAAGTCGTGCTGCGCTCCGGCGCAGCCGGTGGCGGCGACCGCCTGGCTCAGCGGTGCCGCCCCCTGTCCCAGCAGGGTGACGGCGCAGGCGAGTGCCAGCGCCGTCACACCGCGGGTCGTTCGTGTGCCGATGTACGGCATAGTTCCCCCACCCCGCGCCGTGCCTCCGCGAGGAGCGGCGACGGCCTTTCGGTTGACCGGTCGTCGGGGCGTTCCCGGCGCATGGCCGGAGAGGCCCCCATGTGCTCCGGCAGACCGTGTTCGAACGTGGGGAAGCGTTTCCGCAGGGCCTCCCCGCCCCGCGGGCGCTTCGCCCGGTTCCCTGCCCCCACGATCCACGGAAGCGGAACGGGACTATGGCATGGTCACGTCGATCATCACAAGATCACATGTCCGACATGGAACCATCGGTCACGAACACAGGTTGGTCACAGGGCCTTTGATGAGGCGTCACGATTCCTTCACAAAGGGATACGTGCCGCGTAGCGGGAACAACGGCGTACGGCCGCCCCCACGGGAGCGGCCGTACCAAATCCCCGGACTCGCGGACTCGCCACGAATCAGCACATCAGCGCATCAGCACGCCCGCGTCCTCGCCCGCGGTCTCCGTCGGGACGGCGACGAGCCCGAGGTCCGAACCCGCCGGCAGCAGGCGGTGCGCCGGCAGGATGCGGACCGTGTAGCCGAACGGGCCCGTACGGTCCAGCGCGAGGGGCCCTTCGTACACCCAGCGTCCTTCGAGGTCCGGTCCGCTCGCCGGCTTCAGGGGGAAGCTCTGGGCGTCGCGGATGGCGTCGTCGGAGTCCACGCGGCCGGCGACCACCTGCACCTCGACGTCGTCCGGCTGGAGTTCGCCGAGCGCCGCCTGGACACGGAGCGTGAGGGTCGAGCCGAGACCGGCCGACGCCACCTGGCCCGCGGCAGCGTCCTGGTCGACGGCCTCCACATGGTCGACGGCCACCTGGCGCCAGGCGGAGCGCACCCTGGCCTTCCAGGCCGCGAGGTCCTGCGCGCTGGTGGCGTCCAGGGCGCGGTGGGCCCGCGCCGCCGGGGCGTACAGCCGCTCCACGTACTCGCGCACCATGCGGCCCGCGAGCACCTTCGGGCCGAGGGTCGTCAGGGTGCGACGGACCATCTCGATCCAGCGGTCGGGCAGCCCGCCGGTGCCCCGGTCGTAGAACCGCGGGGCGACCCGCTCCTCGATCAGCGAGTACAGCGCCGCCGCCTCGAGCTCGTCGCGGCGGTCCTCGTCGGTGGACGCGCCGTCGGCGGTGGGGATCGCCCAGCCGAAGTCCGGCTCGAACCACTCGTCCCACCAGCCGTCCAGGACCGAGAGGTTGAGGGCGCCGTTGAGCGCCGCCTTCATCCCGCTGGTGCCGCACGCCTCCAGGGGCCGCAGCGGGTTGTTCAGCCAGACGTCGCAGCCCGGGTAGAGCTTCTTCGCCATCGCCATCCCGTAGTCGGGCAGGAAGACGATGCGGTGGCGCACCCGCGGGTCGTCCGCGAAGCGCACCAGTTCCCGCACCAGCCGCTTGCCGCCGTCGTCCGCGGGGTGGGCCTTGCCGGCGACCACGATCTGGATCGGCTGGGTGGGGTGCAGCAGCAGCTCCGTCAGCCTCTCCCGGTCGCGGAGCATCAGGGTGAGCCGCTTGTAGGAGGGCACCCGGCGGGCGAAGCCGATGGTGAGCACGTCCGGGTCCAGCACCCCGTCGATCCAGCCGAGTTCGGCCGCGCCCGCGCCGCGCTGGCGCCAGGAGGCACGCAGCCGCTCCCGTACCTCCATGACCAACTGCTCGCGCAGGGACCTGCGCAGCTCCCAGATGTCGGCGTCCGGGATGTTCCCGACGGAGTCCCAGCGCCCGGAGCCGCCCACGGAGAGGGCGTCCTCCGCACGGCTGGTGCCGATCTGCCGGGCGCCGAGGCGGAACACCTCCGGTGCGACCCAGGTCGGGGCGTGGACACCGTTGGTGATGGAGGTGATGGGCACCTCCGCGGCGTCGAATCCCGGCCACAGTCCGGCGAACATGCTGCGGCTCACCGCGCCGTGCAGTTCGGAGACGCCGTTGGCGCGCTGGGCGAGCCGCAGTCCCATCACGGCCATGTTGAAGACCCCGGGCTCGCCGCCCGGATAGGTCTCCATGCCGAGCTGAAGCACCTTGTCGACGGGCACACCGGGCAGTTCCGCGCCCTCGGAGAAGTGGCGTGCGACAAGTTCGCGATCGAAACGGTCGATGCCGGCCGGCACGGGGGTGTGGGTGGTGAAGACCGTCCCTGCCCGCACGGCCTCCAGCGCCGCGTCGAAGCCGAGGCCGCTGCCGCCGTGCTCGGGCGGCTCGCCCAGTTCGCGGATGCGTTCGAGGCCGAGGAAGCCGGCGTGGCCCTCGTTGGTGTGGAACACCTCAGGCGCGGGACGGTCGGTGAGCCGGCAGTAGGCGCGGACCGCCCGCACTCCGCCGATGCCCAGCAGCATCTCCTGCAGCAGCCGGTGCTCGCTGCCGCCGCCGTACAGCCGGTCGGTGACGTCGCGGGCGCCCGGCCCGTTCTCCTCGATGTCGGAGTCGAGCATCAGCAGCGGTACCCGGCCGACCTGCGCGACCCAGATGTGCGCGTGCAACGACCGGCCACCGGGGAGGGCGAGGGACACCCGGGCCGGGGTGCCGTCCACCTCGCGCAGCAGGCTCACCGGCAGCTCGTTCGGGTCGAGCACGGGGTAGTGCTCCTGCTGCCAGCCGTCACGGGACAGGGACTGGCGGAAGTAGCCGTGCCGGTAGAGCAGGCCGACCCCGATCAGCGGTACGCCGAGGTCACTGGCGGCCTTGAGGTGGTCGCCGGCGAGGATGCCGAGGCCGCCGGAGTACTGCGGCAGTGCGGCGGTGACGCCGAACTCGGGTGAGAAGTAGGCGATGGCGGTGGGGAACGCGGGAGTGTCGGGGCCGACGTCGCCGCCGTTGGACTGGTACCACCTGCGGCCGTGCAGATAGTCGTCCAGGTCGTCGGCCGCTGCGGCGAGTCTGCGCAGGAAGCGCCGGTCTTTGGCCAGTTCGGCCATACGGGTGGCGGACACGTTCCCGAGGAGTCGTACGGGATCGCCGCCGACGGCCCGCCACCCCTCGGGATCGACGGTCCGGAAGAGCTCTCGGGTCTCGGTGTGCCAGGACCAGCGCAGATTGCGTGCGAGGTCGCTGAGCGGCCCGAGCGGTTCGGGGAGGACGGGGCGGACGGTGAATCGACGAATGGCCTTCACAAGTTCACCTTCGCAGGGGAGGTACACATCCGAGCGGACGCAGGACGGTGCGTCCTTTTCCGTCATTTCCGACGGTATCGGTCCGCGCCCTCCGTAACCACGGCGCACGGGTGTCGCACCGGCGCGTTGGCGCACCCGGCGCGTAAACGGCCGTCAGAAAAGTCCGGTTCCCGATCCATGACAGGCCGGTCTCTTTTCATGTGTCTTGTGCGACCCCGTACGTCCTAGTAGTTAACACATCACCGGATTGCCCACCCGAAGGGCGTGGGAAGGCTCACCCGGTACGCAGGCGAGCACCCTCGAACGGCCTCCCTACCGTCCACCCGAGTGAACGCGGACAGGAGCGGACATGCCCGCAGCCCGCCAGTCACCGTTTCAGCAGATACAAATAAAACTCAGTCAAATGAGACCCACTCCGCACAAACGAGACATCCCGCTCGATCCGACCTGCCCGCACAGCCCTCAGGTGATGTTGTGAACTCGCTCATCGGTCGCATCCCCGTCCTGGACGTCCGCCCACTCGTCGACTGCGGCAGAAGGCCCGCGAAGGCCGTGGCGGGTGAGACCTTCCAGGTCACCGCCACGGTCTTCCGCGAGGGCCATGACGCAGTCGCCGCCAACGTCGTGCTGCACGACCCGAAGGGCCGCCCCGGTCCGTTCACCCCCATGCGGGAACTCGCCCCCGGCACCGACCGGTGGGGAGCGGAGGTCACCCCCTCCACGGAAGGCCACTGGACGTACACCGTCGAGTCCTGGAGCGATCCCGTCGCCACATGGCGCCACCACGCCGGCATCAAGATCCCTGCCGGGATCGACACCGAACTGGTCCTGGCCGAAGGGGCGGAACTGTACGAGCGCGCCGCGGCCGGGGTCCCGAAGAAGGACGGAAGGGAGGCCGTGCTCGCCGCCGCCGACGCGCTGCGCGACACGGCCAGGCCCGCGGCGGCCCGGCTCGCCGCCGCGTTCGCGCCCGACGCGGAAGCCGCCCTCTCCCGCCATCCGCTGCGCGAGCTGGTCAGCTCCTCACCGCCGTTGCCGCTCCAGGTGGAACGCCGGCGGGCGCTCTACGGCTCCTGGTACGAGCTGTTCCCGCGTTCGGAGGGCGCGGTCGTCGAAGAGGGCCGGCCGCCCGTCTCCGGCACCTTCCGCACCGCCGCCGAACGGCTGCCCGCCGTCGCCGCGATGGGCTTCGACGTGGTGTACCTGCCGCCGATCCACCCCATCGGGACCACCCACCGCAAGGGCCCCGACAACTCGCTGACCGCCGGTCCCCACGACGTCGGCGTGCCCTGGGCGATCGGCTCCGCTTTCGGCGGGCACGACGCGATCCACCCGGACCTCGGCACGCTCGCCGACTTCGACCACTTCGTGACGGCCGCCCGTTCGCTGCGCATGGAGGTCGCACTCGACTTCGCCCTCCAGTGCTCCCCCGACCATCCTTGGGTCAAGGAACACCCCGAGTGGTTCCACCACCGGGCCGACGGCTCCATCGCGTACGCGGAGAACCCGCCGAAGAAGTACCAGGACATCTACCCCATCGCGTTCGACGCGGACATGAAGGGCCTGGTCCGCGAGACGGTCCGGGTGCTGCGCTTCTGGATGGACCACGGGGTGCGGATCTTCCGTGTCGACAACCCGCACACCAAACCGGTCGTCTTCTGGGAGAAGGTGATCGGGGAGATCAACGGCAAGGACCCGGACGTCATCTTCCTGGCGGAGGCGTTCACCAGGCCGGCGATGATGCGCACCCTGGGCGCGATCGGCTTCCAGCAGTCGTACACGTACTTCACCTGGCGCAACACCAAGCACGAGCTCACCGAGTACGTCACCGAGCTGGCCGGGGACTCGGCCGCCTTCATGCGGCCGAACTTCTTCGTGAACACCCCCGACATCCTGCACGCCTACCTTCAGGAGGGCGGCCGGCCCGCCTACGAGGTGCGGGCCGTGCTGGCCGCGACGATGTCCCCGTCCTGGGGCCTCTACGCGGGCTACGAGCTCTGCGAGAACGTCCCGCTCAAGGTCGGCAGCGAGGAGTACCGGCATTCGGAGAAGTACCAACTGCGCCCCCGCGACTGGGAATCGGCCGAGCGTGAGGGCCGCACGATCTCACCGCTGATCACCACGCTCAACCGGATCAGGCGCCGCCATCCGGCGCTCCAGCAGCTGCGTGACATCCACTTCCACCACATCGACAACGACCGGATGATCGCCTACTCCAAACGGTCCGGTTCCGATGTCGTCCTGGTCGTGGCGAACCTCGACCCCCACCACACCCAGGAGGCCACGGTCTCGTTGGACATGCCGCAACTCGGTCTCGAAGGGGACGAGACCGTACCGGTGCGCGACGAGCTCACCGGCGAGACCTATCACTGGGGCAGGGCCAACTATGTGCGCCTCGAGCCGGGTACCGCGCCCGCGCACATTCTCACCCTGCGACCGTCCCAGCAGACCGGAGGGTCACCCACATCATGATCGTGAATGAGCCTGTCCACGACACGTTCGAGGACACCCCCGCACGCGACCGCGACCCCGACTGGTTCAAGCGGGCCGTCTTCTACGAGGTCCTGGTCCGCTCCTTCCAGGACAGCAACGGCGACGGCGTCGGCGACCTGAAGGGCATCACCGCCAAACTGGACTATCTGCAGTGGCTGGGCGTGGACTGCCTGTGGCTGCCGCCGTTCTTCAAGTCCCCCTTGCGGGACGGCGGTTACGACGTCGCCGACTACACCTCCGTGCTCCCCGAGTTCGGTGACCTGGCCGACTTCGTGGAGTTCGTCGACGCGGCCCACCAGCGCGGAATGCGCGTCATCATCGACTTCGTCATGAACCACACCAGCGACCAGCACCCGTGGTTCCTCCAGTCGCGCAGCGACCCGGACGGCCCGTACGGCGACTACTACGTCTGGGCCGACGACGACAAGCAGTACCAGGACGCGCGGATCATCTTCGTCGACACCGAGTCGTCGAACTGGACCTTCGACCCGGTGCGCAAGCAGTACTACTGGCACCGGTTCTTCTCCCATCAGCCGGACCTCAACTACGAGAACCCGGCCGTGCAGGAGGAGATCATCTCCGCGCTGCGGTTCTGGCTCGACCTCGGCATCGACGGGTTCCGGCTGGACGCGGTGCCGTACCTCTACCAGGAGGAGGGCACCAACTGCGAGAACCTGCCGCGCACCCACTCCTTCCTCAAGCGGGTGCGCAAGGAGATCGACGCGCACTACCCGGACACGGTGCTGCTGGCGGAGGCGAACCAGTGGCCGGAGGACGTCGTCGACTACTTCGGCGACTACACCGCCGGTGGCGACGAGTGCCACATGGCGTTCCACTTCCCCGTGATGCCGCGGATCTTCATGGCGGTGCGGCGCGAGTCCCGCTACCCGGTCTCGGAAATCCTCGCCAAGACGCCGGCCATCCCGAAGAACTGCCAGTGGGGCATCTTCCTGCGCAACCACGACGAGCTCACGCTCGAGATGGTCACGGACGAAGAACGCGACTACATGTACGCCGAGTACGCCAAGGACCCGCGCATGCGGGCCAACATCGGCATCCGTCGGCGGCTCGCGCCCCTGCTCGAGAACGACCGCAACCAGATCGAGCTGTTCACCGCGCTGCTGCTGTCGCTGCCCGGCTCACCGATCCTCTACTACGGGGACGAGATCGGGATGGGCGACAACATCTGGCTCGGCGACCGGGACGCCGTGCGCACCCCGATGCAGTGGACCCCGGACCGCAACGCGGGCTTCTCGTCGTGCGATCCGGGACGGCTCTACCTGCCCACCATCATGGACCCGGTCTACGGCTACCAGGTCACCAACGTCGAGGCGTCGATGTCGTCGCCCTCCTCGCTGCTGCACTGGACCCGGCGGATGATCGAGATCCGTAAGCAGAATCCGGCCTTCGGGCTCGGTTCGTATACGGAACTCCCCTCCTCGAACCCGGCCGTACTCGCCTTCTTGAGGGAGGCGCCCTCCAAGGAAGAAGGAGGAGACGACCTGGTCCTGTGCGTCCACAACTTCTCGCGGTTCGCGCAGCCGACGGAGCTCGATCTGCGGACCTTCAGTGGACGCCATCCGGTGGAACTCATCGGCGGAGTGCGGTTCCCGCCGATCGGCCAGTGGCCGTACCTGCTGACCCTGGCAGGCCACGGCTTCTACTGGTTCCGCCTCCGCAAGGACGCGAAGAGCGCAGCCTGACGTGTCCGCGAGGGGGACAGAACCGGTCCGAAAGGCGCCCCCTACTCCGGCGGGGCGGTTTCCACCGCCCCGCTTCGGGCACTCCCCCCTCATCCCCGCGCGCCGCCGGACAGCCACAGCTGCAATCCGGGACACTTTGCGCATTCGTGGTGTACCCGGGGAAAGGACGCGATGCCCATGTCGGAGGCTGCATCCACCCGGACTCCGCTCGGTCTGCTTCCCTCGCTCGCCCCACTGCTGCGCCAATGGCTGCCCGAACAGCGATGGTTCGCGGGCAAGGGGTGCGCGGTCGGAGGCTTCTCACTCGTCTCCGCGACGGAGCTGCTGCCCCTGAACGGGCCCGGCCCCGGGCTGCTGCACCTGCTTGTGCGGGTCACGCAGCGGGACGTGCCCGTGCGGTCGTCCGCAGACTGCTACCAACTGCTCATCGGCGTGCGCCGGACCCTGCCGCCGCCGATGGCACCCGCGTTGATCGGCCATCTCACCGACGGACCGCTCGCCGGGCGGACCGTCTACGAGGGGACCCGCGACCCACGGCTCGCCGCGCTCCTGCTCGAACGGCTGCGCACACCGGGCCTGCTCGGGCCGCTGCGCTTCGAGCGGTTCGACGGCGCGCCCGCTCTGCCGGACCAGCTGCCCGCACGGCCGCTGGACGCCGAACAGTCCAACTCGTCGCTGGTCTACGGCGACGCGTACATCCTCAAGCTGTTCCGCCGTATCCACCCGGGGCCGAACCCCGACCTCGAGCTGCCGCTCGCTCTCGCACGGGCGGGCTGCGAACGGGTGCCCGCACCCGTCGCCTGGTACGGGACGAGCGCGCCGGAACCTTTCACCCTGGGCGTTCTCCAGCCGTTCCTGCCGGGCTCCCGCGACGGCTGGGTGCTCGCGCTGGAGGCACTGGCCGCCGACCGCTCCTTCCAGAGCGAGGCCCGCGAGCTGGGCCGGGTGACCGCCGAGGTGCACACCGCGCTCGCCGACACCCTGCCCACGGTGAAGCTCGGCGGCCCGCAGACCGAGCGGCTGGCGGCGGCGATGGTCCGGCGGCTGGAGACGGCCGCGCAGTCGGTGCCCGCGCTGGTGCCGTACGTGCCGCGGCTGCGCGCCGCCTTCGACGCGGTGGCCACGCTCGGCGGTCGCGGGCGCACCTGGGCCGCCCAACGGGTGCACGGGGACCTGCATCTCGGCCAGATACTGCGAGGCCCGAAGGACACCCCCTGGTCGGTCATCGACTTCGAGGGCGAACCGGCCAGGCCGCTCACCGAACGGTGCCGTCCGCAGCCCGCCGTACGCGATGTGGCGGGCATGCTCCGCTCCTTCGACTACGCGGCCCGTACGCATCGCCCCTGGAACCCCGCGTGGGCGGAGCGGTGCCGTGCGGCGTACTGCGACGGCTACGCCGAAGCCGGCGGCGACGACCCGCGCGAGGAGCCCGAACTGCTCCGCGCCTACGAGACCGACAAGGCCGTCTACGAAGTCGTCTACGAGGCCAGACACCGGCCGGACTGGCTGCCCGTGCCGATGGCCGCGATCGAACGCCTCGCCGCACTCGACTGACCTCACCGCTTCCCCCACCGACGCATCTGCCGCCCTAGGAGGCCGAATCCGTGACCGCCCGACCGTCGTCCCGCAAGCCCTCGGGACCGGAAGTCCCGCACCAGCCGACCGAGACGCACAGCGCAGAGACCGGACCCGCCGGGCCGGCCGAGCCGGGCGCGGTGCGCGGCACGGAGAGGACGAGGTCCGGCTCCGGCCGTGCCCGTGGTTCCGCGACCGCCCCCGTCACGCCGCCCGCCGGTGACGAGCCGTCCGTGACCGGGACACCGCAGCCGGCCGCGGCCGACTCCACCGCCCCGGAGGGCTCCGTGCCCGCCGGGAACGAGGCGGCGGGCACGGCCGACGCCGGGGCCGGCTCCGTGCCACCAGGCACCGGGGCGCGCCCGGCCCGCTCCGGCGGTAGGAAGGCCGCACGCGCGAACACCGCCGAAGCGGCGGAGCCGGACGCGGCGGCCGGGTCCGGGACCGTCACCGCCGAGGCGGAAGCGGCCGTACCCCAGCCGGCCGGCTCGAGCGGGACCGCGGCCCGGCCCGCACGGGCGGCGCGTGCCCGGGCCGGCGCCACCAAGGCGGCGGGAGCCGGGACCGCACCGGCCGGGGCCGCCCGCGCCAGGGCGGGCACCACCCGCACGAAGAGCACCCGGACCGGCGGCACGAGCACCGACGTTCCCGCCGCCGACGCTCCCGCAGCGACTCCGGCCGCGGCGGCCGGGACAGCTGCCACAGGGGCCGGAGCTCCCGGCGGCGCGTCCGGGACGACACCGGGGGCCACCACCGGGGCGGCCGGTGCCCGGTCGGCGGCCGCCGGTTCCGGCGCCGCGTCCGCCGACCAGGGCGGGTCCGCGTCCGGCCCCGGCAAGGCGGCCCGTGCCAAGCCGGCCGGCGCCCCCCGGCCGCGCGACGGACGTGGGGTCCGCACGGCGAAGCCGCTCGGCGACGACGACCGTGGCCGGCTCCTCAGCGGCAGCCACCACGACCCGCACGCCCTGCTCGGCGCCCACTCGGTGCGCGGCGGAGTCGAGCTGCGCGTGCTGCGTCCCCACGCCCTGTCCGTGACCGTCCTCGCCAAGGGCCTGCGCACCGAGCTGAACAACGACGGCGACGGCCTCTTCTCCGGCGTCCTCCCCCAGCGGACGACCCCCGACTACCGGCTGCTCGTCACCTACGAGGGCCACGAGGACGGCTTCGAGGTCGAGGACCCGTACCGCTTCCTTCCCGCGCTCGGCGAGCTCGATCTGCATCTGATCGGCGAGGGCAGGCACGAGGAGCTGTGGAGGGCGCTGGGCGCGCATCCGATGACGCACCAGGGCGTCACCGGCACCCGGTTCACCGTCTGGGCGCCGAACGCGCGGGGCGTCCGTGTGGTCGGCGACTTCAATTTCTGGGACGGTTCCGGCTTCCCCATGCGCTCGCTCGGCGCGACCGGCGTGTGGGAGCTGTTCCTGCCCGGCATCGGCGAGGGCGCTCTCTACAAGTTCGAGATCATGCGCCCGGACGGCTCGTACACCCAGCGGGCCGACCCGATGGCCCGGCGCACGGAGGTGCCGCCCGCCAACGCGTCGATCGTGACCGAGTCGCACCACGAGTGGGGTGACCAGGAGTGGATGACGCGCCGCGGCGAGGTGCCCGTCCACGAGGCGCCGCTGTCCATCTACGAGGTGCATCTTCCGTCGTGGCGACCGGGACTGACCTACCGCCAGCTCGCGGTGCAGCTCCCCAAGTACGTGAAGGACCTCGGCTTCACGCATGTGGAGTTCATGCCGGTCGCCGAGCATCCCTTCGGCGGCTCCTGGGGCTACCAGGTCACCGGCTTCTACGCGCCGACGTCGCGCATGGGCACCCCTGACGACTTCAGGTACCTGGTGGACAGCCTGCACCGGGCGGGCATCGGCGTGTTGGTGGACTGGGTGCCCGCGCACTTCCCGCGGGACGACTGGGCGCTGGCCGAGTTCGACGGACGCCCCTTGTACGAGCACAGCGACCCGGCGCGGGCGGCGCACCCCGACTGGGGCACCCTCGAGTTCGACTACGGGCGCAAGGAGGTCCGCAACTTCCTGGTGGCCAACGCGACGTACTGGTGCGAGGAGTTCCACATCGACGGCCTGCGGGTCGACGCGGTCGCCTCGATGCTCTACCTCGACTACTCCCGCGAGGACGGCGAATGGTCGCCGAACGTCCACGGCGGCAGGGAGAACCTGGACGCGGTCGCCTTCCTCCAGGAGATGAACGCGACCGTGTACCGCCGCTGCCCCGGCGTGGTCACCGTCGCGGAGGAGTCCACCGCCTGGGACGGCGTCACCCGGGCCACCCACCACGTGGGCCACGACGGCTTCGGCGGGCTCGGCTTCGGCCTGAAGTGGAACATGGGCTGGATGCACGACTCGCTGGGCTACGTCGAGCACGAACCGGTGCACCGCAAGTTCCACCACAACGAGATGACGTTCTCGATGGTCTACGCCTACAGCGAGAACTACGTCCTGCCGATCTCGCACGACGAGGTCGTGCACGGCAAGCGGGCCCTGGTGAGCAAGATGCCCGGCGACTGGTGGCAGCAGCGGGCCAACCACCGCGCCTATCTGGGCTTCATGTGGGCCCACCCCGGCAAGCAGCTCCTGTTCATGGGGCAGGAGTTCGCCCAGGGCGCCGAGTGGTCCGAGGGCCACGGCCCCGACTGGTGGCTCCTCGACCCGTCCTACGCGGCGGAGCCCGACCACCGCGGTGTGCGTGACCTCGTGCGCGAGCTGAACACCGTGTACGGCAAGGCTCCCGCGCTGTGGCAGCGGGACACCGTGCCGGAGGGCTTCGCATGGGTGGACGGCGGGGCGTGGGAGGACAACGTCTTCGCCTTCCTGCGTTTCGACAAGCACGGCTCGCCGCTGCTCGCGGTGAGCAACTTCTCGCCGGTGGTGCGGCACGGCTACCGGCTGGGCGTACCGGAGACGGTCACCGCCTGGGCGGAGATCCTCAACACCGACGAGGAGCGCTTCGGTGGCTCCGGCGTCCTCAACGCGGACCCGATGAAGGCGGAGCAGGTGGAGTCCCACGGCCGCCGTACCTCGATCGCCCCGACCCTGCCGCCACTGGCGACGGTCTGGTTCCGGCCGGCCTGAGCCCCGCCGGAGCAGACCGCGACGGCCGCGGTCACCTTCACGGTGACCGCGGCCGTCGCGCGTTCCTGGCGACCGCTCCCGCTCGTCCGCGACGTCAGCGGCGGCTCAGGCCGCTTCGGTCCCGCGCCGGCCGCTGGTGCGCACCACTCCCAGTCGCTGCGTCGCCCTGGTGTACGCCACGTACAGGTCGTTCACACCCTGCGCGGAAGCGGAACGGATCAGGTCCGGTTCCGCCACGATCACGGTGTCGAACTCCAGGCCCTTGGCGGCCCTCGGGTCGAGCAGGACCACGGGCCGCGTCAGATCCGGCTCGCCCGTGGCGGACACGTCCGGAACCGCCTCCGCGATCGCGGCGTGCAGAGCGGCGGGGGCGATCACCGCGATCCGGCCCTCGCGCGGCGCGTCGGCGACCCGGGCGGCGACGGTGGTGGCGAGCTCGGCCGGGTCCACGGTCACCTCCCACGGTTCGACCCCGGTCGAGCGCACCGAACGCGGTGGTTCGAACGCCGGGTCCTTGCTGCGCCGCACCTCGGCGGCGAGAGCCATGATCTCCGCCGGCGTCCGGTAGTTGACGCCCAGCCGGGTGTGCTCGAAGCGGTCGCCGACGTACGGCTCGAGGATCTCCTGCCACGACTCGCAGCCGGCCGCGTCGCCGGTCTGCGCGGGGTCGCCGACCAGCGTCATCGACCGGGTGGGGCAGCGACGCATCAGCAGCCGCCACGCCATCTGCGAGAGCTCCTGCGCCTCGTCGACGATGATGTGCCCGAACGCCCAGGTCCGATCGGCGGCGGCCCGTTCCGCGGCGCTGCGGTGGTCCGCCTCCTCCTGGCGTTCGGCCATCCGCTCGGCGTCGATGATGTCGTGCGCGGCGAGGATCTCCGATTCCTCGTCGTCCTTGTCCTCGAACTCGTACGTCCGTGAGGCGTAGGAGACTTCGAGCACGCCCTGCGCGTAGGCGATCTGCCGTGCGCGCTCGGCCTCGGCACGGGCGAGGGCCGCGGAGTCGTCCTCGCCGAGGAGTTCGGCGGCCTCGTCCAGCAACGGCACGTCGGCAGGGGTCCACGGGCCCGTGGCGCGTCTGAGGAGTGCGGCCTCCTCAGCCGGCAGATGGACCGGCTCCGCGAGGAAGTCCGCCAGGAACTCCTGCGGCGTGAGCGGCGGCCACAGCGTGGCGATCGCGGCGTGGACGTCGGAGCTTGCGGCGATGGCCTTGCCGAGCTGCGCGATGTCGTCGGGGCCGAGGAAGTTGGGTCCTCCGTACGGGTCGGCGCCGATGCGGTCCGCGAGCTGGGTCGTCAGGTCGTCGATGATCCGGAACACGAAGTGGGGGCGGGCGAGATTGTGCGGCAGCCCCGTCTCGCGGGCCTTGTGCCGTGCCTCGACGGCCATGCCCCAGTCGATGACGAGATCGCCGTCGTCGTGCGGCACGACGAGCGGCTCGTCCTTGTCGGGCACCCGCTGCCGGTCGCGTACCGCCTCCGCCAGCACGTCCGCCATGTCCGCGCGGCCCTTGACGGCCGCGGCGGCGGGGCTGTCGGTGCCGGTGGCGTGCACACCGGGGAAGAGCTCACCGACCGTCGACAGCAGCACACCGGTCTCGCCGAGCGAGGGCAGCACCTCCCCGATGTAGCCGAGAAAGGCAGGATTCGGTCCGACGATCAGTACGGCGCGCTTGGAGAGCTGTTCCCGGTGCGCGTACAGCAGATAGGCGGCCCGATGGAGGGCAACCGCGGTCTTGCCCGTTCCCGGTCCGCCCTCCACGACGAGGACACCGCGCTGCGGGGCGCGGATGATCCGGTCCTGCTCGGCCTGGATGGTCGACACGATGTCGCCCATCCGCCCGGTGCGGGCGCTGCCCAGCGCGGCGAGCAGCACCTCGTCGGCGTCGTGGGACTCGTAGCCGGTGCGGGTGGTATCGGCGAGGTCCATGATCTCGTCGTGCAGCGCGGTGACCATGCGCCCCTGCGTGGTGATGTGCCGCCGACGGCGCAGTCCCATCGGCTCGTGACCGGTGGCGAGGTAGAACGGGCGCGCGACGGGGGCCCGCCAGTCGATCAGCAAAGGAGTGCGTTCCGCGTCGTCACGGCGGATTCCGGTGCGCCCGATGTGATGGGTGACTCCGTCGCGCCGGTCGATGCGGCCGAATACCAGACCGGTGTCGGCGGCATTCAGGGCCGCCAGCGACGCCGAATGCTCGATGACGCCGATGTCCCGCTCGACCCGCGCCTGCCTGCCCGTCCCCACCTGCGCGATCGTGGCGTTCAGGGCGGCTTCGGCCTCGTCGCGGAGCTGGTCGAGCCGCTCGTGCACGAGAGAGACGAATTGCTGTTCCCGCCGCAATTCCTCGGTTGACAATTCAGCTCCTGACGCGGTAAGGTACGTTTATTGAACTTCTCCGTCCGGTGATGAATCCCTTGGACGGAAACAATAAATATACCCAGGAAAATGCCCCGGCCGTCAATTCGGTCGGGTTTTTTGTTGCCGCCGCCGGAGCGGCAGGCGGCTCAGGGCAAGCCCCAGGAGCAGCACCGCGTACGCGCCCGGCGCAGTGCTCCGGGCCCACCACGGAAGCGGGAAGATCCGGCGGAGGGGACCGTCACCGTCGGCCGCTTGCGCCGCAAGCTGGGCAGCCCGCCGGTCGTCACGACGACGCCCGGGGTGGGCTTTCGCATCGCCGAGGCTCCACGGGCCCCCGGCTGTCAGTGGTGGGCCATAGCGTTCTGGGCAGTGGGAGCGGGCGGTGCACGAACCGCCGGTTCGGTCCTGGGGAGGGGTCTGCCATGTCTGCAACGACGTACCTGGAGCTGTCACAGGACGGCGGAGGCGCGCACAAGTTCTACGAGGTCACCGTGGAGGGGACGGTCGTCTCGGTGCGCTACGGCCGGATCGGCGCCGCCGGCCAGCTCCAGACCTCCACCTTCCCCACCGGCGAGAAGGCACAGGCCGCCGCAGCGAGGAAGATCGGCGAGAAGGTCCGCAAAGGCTACGCGCCCGCCGTTCAAGGGCAGCGCTCGGCACGGCCGGTGACCCGCCGTCAGGTCACGTCGGCGCCGTCCACGGCCCGTTCGACCGCCCCGGTGCTCTGGCGGTTCCGCACGGGTTCGTCGGCGTTCGGCATCCACATCGACGAGGACCGCTGCTGGGTCGGCAACCAGGCGGGCGACGTGTACACCCTCAGCCACACCGGCGAGGTGCTCGCCCGCTACTCGCTGCCGGACGGCGTCAAGTGCCTGGTGGCGGACGACTTCTGGATCTACGCCGGCTGCGACGACGGCAAGGTGTACGACCTGTCGTCGAAGCTGCCCTTCGCCGCCTACGACATCGCCGCGGACGTCGACATCTTCTGGCTCGACATCCGGGAGGGCGTCCTCAACGTCTCCGCCGCCGACGGAGGACTGACCGTCATCGACCACGAGGACGAGTACCAGTGGTCGCGCCGGTCCGCGGGCGACCAGGCGTGGATGGTCCGCGCGGACGAGCACGCGGTCTACCACGGCCACCGCCGCGGAGTCACTGCGTACGCACCCGACGGGGGCCGGGAGCTGTGGCACACCCCGACGCAGGGCGGCGTGCTCTTCGGCTGGCAGGAGGACACCTCGGTGTACGCCGGCACCGCCAGGAACGTGGTGCAAAGGCTCGGCAAGCACACCGGCGTCGTCGAGGCGACCTACCGGTGCGACACCGCCGTCTACTCGTGCGCGGCCTCGCCCGACGGACGCCATGTCTTCGCCGGTGACTCCTCCTCGTCCGTGTACTGCTTCGACGCCGACGGCACCCGCCTGTGGAAGCTGGGCACCGGCGGCGGTTCCGCGCTGTCGATGCAGTACCGGGACGAGAAGCTCTACATGGTCACCACCGACGGCTCGCTGGTGTGCATGGACGCCGACGAGAGTGCCGTCGGCGCCGCCCAGCGCGGCACGGTGCCCGTCGCGAGGGACGTGAAGTCCGCGGCCGCGCTCCCCACGTACACGCCTCCGGCGTCGCTGTCGGCGGTGGCGACGGTCTCCGAGCCGCCGAGCACGGGCGTCGTGGTCGAGTGCGTGCGCACCGGCGGCAAGCTCCGCGTCCACGTCGTCTCGAACGGCTTCGAGCCTTCGTGGAACGTGCAGTTCCCGCGCGGCATACGTGAGGCCGGAGCGCGGTACGTGGTGGACGCGCTGCACCCCGCGCAGGGCGGCTTCTACCGCGTGCGGGGTGAGATCCGCCGCCTCGTCTGAGGCACCGCCGCCGCTGCCACCGCCGGCGCCGTCATCCCCGGACGAGCACGTCCTCCAGCTCCTGGAGAAGCCGGCGCTTGGGCCGCGCGCCGACCATGGACTTCACGGGCTCGCCCCCGTCGAAGACCATCAGCGTCGGCATCGACAGCACGCCGTAGCGGATCACCGTCTCCGGATTGGTGTCGGCGTCGATCTGCAGCACCTTCAGCCGCCCGGCCTCCTCGCGGGCGACCGCGCTCAGCACGGGTGCGAGCTGACGGCACGGACCGCACCAGTCCGCGGTGAATTCCACGAGGACCGGACGGTCCGCGCCGAGCACCTCGGTCTCGAAATCCGTGTCCGTCACCGCGGCCACGCCCTCTGCCTGGATCATTCGTCAGCCTCCGAATTCGCATTGTGGGTCCGGGCCTTCGGGCAACTGCGCCTCTGCCCGCAGCAACTGCTCACCGACCTGCGCCCGCACCGACCGCAGTTGCTCGATCAGCGTGTCCAGCTCGGCGAGCTTGGCCCGGTAGACGGCGAGCGAGGCGGGGCAGGAGTCACCGGCCGGATGGCCGGCGCGCAGGCACTCGACGAACGGCCTCGTCTCCTCGAGGCCGAACCCGAAGTCCTGAAGGGTCCTGATCTGCCGGACCAGCCGCAGGTCGCCCTCGTCGTACGTGCGGTAGCCGTTCACCGCGCGCCGTGCGGGCAGCAGCCCGCGGGACTCGTAGTAGCGCAGGGTCCGGGTGGTGGTGCCGGCCCGCTCCGCAAGCTCGCCGATTCGCATGCCGGAGACCGTAATCCTTGACGCCGACGTCAAGGCAACGCCTGTCGTACGACGACCGCCGGAAACGGAAAGCGGCGTGTGCCGGACCCAAGGGGGGAAGAGGGTCCGGCACACGCCTGGAAGGAAGGTCCGCGGGTGGTCAGACCTTCACAGGCTCACGCTCGTCGTCCCGCGGGGCCGGGACGTCCGAGTGGCCGCTGTCGCCGTGCGGCGCGTGGTCGTCGACGAGGGTCTTCTCGTCGAAGGGGACCTTGCCGGCCAGCACCTGGGCGGCCCGCTCCTTGTCGATCTCCTTCGTCCACGTGCCGACCAGGACCGTCGCCACCGCGTTGCCGGCGAAGTTCGTCAGGGCGCGCGCCTCGCTCATGAAGCGGTCGATGCCGACGATCAGGCCGACGCCGTCGACCAGCTCGGGCCGGTGCGACTGCAGGCCGCCGGCCAGCGTGGCGAGACCCGCTCCGGTGACGCCCGCGGCGCCCTTCGAGGCGATGATCATGAAGACCAGCAGCGAGATCTGCTCGGAGGCGCTCAGCGGCGCGCCCGTCGCGTTGGCGATGAACAGCGACGCCATCGTCAGGTAGATCGCGGTGCCGTCGAGGTTGAAGGAGTAGCCGGTCGGGACGGTGATGCCGACCACCGGCTTGCTCACGCCCATGTGCTCCATCTTCGCGATGAGACGCGGCAGCGCGGACTCGGAGGACGAGGTGGAGAGGATCAGCAGGAACTCGCGGCCCAGGTACTTCAGCAGCGTGAAGAGGTTCATCCCGGCGATCAGGCGGAGCAGCAGGCCCAGCACCACGAAGACGAACACGGCGCAGGTGACGTAGAAGCCGATCATGATGACGGCGAGCGACTTGAGGGCGTCCAGACCGGTCTCGCCGACGACCGCGGCAATGGCACCGAAGGCGCCGACGGGCGCGGCCCACATGATCATGGCGAGGATGCGGAAGACCAGGCGCTGGATGTGTCCGATGCCGCGCAGCACGGGCTCGCCGGCCGACCCCATGGCCTGCAGCGCGAAGCCCGCGAGCAGCGCGACGAGCAGCGTCTGCAGCACCTCGCCCTCGGTGAAGGCGGAGACCAGAGTGGTGGGGATGATGCCGAGCAGGAAGTCGGTGGTGCTCTCGCTCGCGCCGGAGGCCTGCTTGGCGCCGGCCTCACGGGCGGCGTCGGTGAGGTGCAGGCCGGCGCCCGGGTCGAGCAGGTTGCCGACGAGCAGACCGATGGCGAGGGCGACGGTCGACATGACGAGGAAGTAGCCGAGCGCCAGACCGCCGACGGCGCCGACCTTGGCGGCCTTGCGGACCGAGCCGATGCCCAGCACGATCGTGCAGAAGATCACCGGCGAGATCATCATCTTGATGAGGTTCACGAACCCGGTGCCGATGGGCTTGAGCTCGACGGCGACCCCAGGGGCGGCGAAACCGACGATGATGCCCAGCACCACCGCGCCGATGACTGCCAGATACAGATAATGGGTACGGTCCCGCTTGCCTGCGGCTGTAGTGGCCACGGGGTGCCTCCTCGTTCGAATGTTCGTCCACGTCCCGATGGATCTCAGCGACTATCCATCAGGCTGTGACACCGGTCACCCTTGCGTTCGTTTCGTTCATACAAATCCGGCCAGGCAGACTGGCGGCATGCGCATCCCCCGTCCCCGCAGCCTGGCGGCCCAGCTCTTCGCGATGCAGGTCGTGCTGGTCGCCGCGATCGTGGCCGGCTGCGCGCTCTTCGCCTACCTCACCGACCGGTCGCAGGCAGAGGACAGCGCGCGCCTGCAGTCCCGGGCCACCGCGGCCGCTGCCGCGCGCTCCCCCTCGGTCTCGGAGGCCGTACGGTCGAAGGACCCGTCGGCGTTCCTCCAGCCGTACGCGGAGGGCCTGCGCAAGGACGCCGGCGTGGACTTCGTCGTGATCATGGATCCCCAGGGGCGGCGCTGGACGCATCCCGAGCCGGACCGGATCGGACGTACGTATCTCGGCCACATCGAGCCGGCGCTGGACGGCCGGGTCTACAGCGAGCAGTACGTCGGGACGCTCGGCCTGTCGGTGCGCACGGTGGCCCCGGTGTACGACGGCGGGCGGGTCGTCGCCATCGTCAGCGCGGGCATCACCGTCGAAGAGATCACCGAGCAGGTGCGCGACCAGGTCACGGCGCTGCTCGCCATGGCCGGTGCGGCGCTGGTGCTCGGCGGGGCCGGCACGTATGTCATCAACGCCCGGCTGCGGCGGCACACCCACGGGATGAACGCGGCGGAGCTCGGCCGCATGCACGACTACCACGAGGCCGCACTGCACGCCGTGCGCGAAGGCCTCGTCATGCTCGACGGCGGCCGCAGGATCGCGCTCGCCAACGACGGGGCGCGTGAGCTGCTCGGGCTCGGCGAGGACGCCGTGGGCCGCCATGTCGCGGACCTCGGCCTCCCGCGGCCGCTCACCGGAGCGCTGCTGGCCTCTGAGCCGCGCGTGGACGAGCTCCATCTCTCCGCGGACCGGGTCGTCGTCGTCAACAGCCGGCCGGTGGTGGGCGGGGAGCAGCGCGGCACCGTCGTCACCCTGCGCGACCACACCGAGCTCCAGGCCCTCTCCGGTGAACTGGACTCCGAGCGGGGCTTCACCCAGGCCCTGCGGTCCCAGGCACACGAGGCCGCCAACCGGCTCCACACGGTCGTGTCGCTGATCGAACTCGGCCGGGCGGACGAGGCGATCGTCTTCGCCACGGCCGAGCTGGAGCTGGCCCAGGCCCTCACCGACCGCGTCGTCGACGCGGTCGGTGAACCGGTGCTGGCGGCGCTGCTGCTCGGCAAGGCGGCACAGGCCAACGAGCGCGGCGTGGAACTGGTCCTCGCGGAGGACAGCCGCATCGACGACGGTGTCATCCCGCGCTCGCTCCCGTCGCGCGACCTGGTGACGATCCTGGGCAACCTGATCGACAATGCTGTCGACGCGGCGTCGGAGACGGGCACGGGCCCCCGTCCCGTCTCAGTGGCCGTGCCGGGCCCGCCCGCGCCCGTCGACACCACGGCCGTGCCGGACCCGGCGGTGGCGCTGCCCGCCTCCCGCACGGCGGGCGAACCGCCCGCCCACGGCACGGACGCACAAGGCCCGCACGCACCTGTCACGCCGTCCCACCCCGGGGCCGCGCCGCCCGTCGGCAGCGCCCCGGTCGACAGCGTGGGAGCGCCGCCGCCCCGCGCCGTACGCGCGCGCGTGACTGTGACCGCCCGGGTCGAGGGCGGTGAGCTGCTGCTGCGCGTCGGTGACACCGGGGCCGGTGTCGACCCCGACGACGCCGCCGAGGTGTTCCGGCGCGGCTGGTCCACCCACGGCGCGGGCCGCGGCCTCGGTCTCGCGCTCGTGCAGCAGGCGGTGCACCGCGGCCGTGGCACCATCGTGCTGGCCCAGGGCCCGGACGGCGGCGCGGAGTTCACCGTGCGGCTGCCGCTGCATCCCGCGGAGGTGCCTGCGTGACGATCAGAGTTCTCGTGGTCGAGGACGACCCCGTCGCCGCCGACGCGCACGCCCTCTACGTAGGACGGGTCGCCGGGTTCAAGGTCGCCGGTATCGCCCATTCACGGGCCGAGGCCGTACGCGCCCTGGAGCGCACCGACGTGGACCTGCTGCTGCTGGACCTGTATCTGCCCGACGGTCACGGTCTGGCGCTCGTACGGTCGCTGCGCGCGGCCGGCCACTCCGCCGACGTCATCGCCGTCACCTCCGCCCGCGATCTGGCGATCGTCCGCGAGGGGGTGTCGCTCGGGGTCGTGCAGTACGTCCTCAAGCCGTTCACGTTCGCCACCCTCCGCGACCGGCTCACCCGCTACGCGGAGTTCCGCGCCTCCGCCGGCGAGGCGAGCGGCCAGGACGAGGTGGACCGGGCGCTCGCGACCCTGCGCACGCCCCGTGTCACCACGTCCCTCCCCAAGGGCCTCAGCGGTCCCACCCTGGAGGCGGTCACGCGGACCCTGCGCGAGTCGGCGGAAGGGCTCACCGCCACGGAGGCGGCCGCGGCCGTCGGCATCTCGCGGATCACCGCTCGCCGCTATCTGGAGCACCTCGTCGGCGCCGGCCGGGCCGCTCGCGCCCCTCAGTACGGGCAGATCGGCCGCCCGGAGCTCCAGTACCGCTGGATCAGCACCGTCCGCTGATCCGTCAAGTCGCTTGTTCTGCACGGGGATTGCTTTTGTCAACTGACCGGTCATACGGTCACCGGGCAGCAGCCCACGCGCCCCGCAGCACGCTTGCGGCAGCAAGCGGACCGCAGTCCTGCCCGGCGCCCCCGGCTCCGAGGAGGTCGTGCCCGTGCGCCCCACCGCCCCACTGGCCCTCACCATCGCTGTCACTGCCCTCGCGGCGACGCTCACCGCCTGCGGCAGCGGGTCCGGCGACGACCCGGACACCGTGGAGGTCGTCTACAACCGGTCCACGGACAACAAGATCCGTTTCAAGGACGCCTACCTGGAGGCGGCGAAGCGGCAGTTCGAGAAGGAGAATCCGGGCAAGAAGGTCAAGCTCGTCCCGATCCAGGCCCCGGACAACGACTACGCCACCAAGGCCCAGCAGATGATGCGTTCCCCGAAGACCGCGCCGGACCTGGTCTACGAGGACACCTTCCGCATCAACTCCGACATCAAGGCCGGGTACCTGAAGCCGCTCGACGACCAGCTCGCCGGCTGGGACCAGTGGGATCAGTTCGTCGACACGGCGAAGGCCGCCGCCAAGGCCGAGGACGGAAAGACGTACGGCGTCCCGGACGGCACGGACACCCGGGGCCTGTGGTTCAACAAGGAGATCTTCGCGAAGGCGGGCCTGCCGGCCGACTGGGAGCCGAAGAACTGGGCGGAGATCCTCGACGCCGCCCGCACCGTCAAGGAGAAGGTCCCCGGCGTCGTCCCGCTCAACGTCTACACCGGCAAGGGGCCCGGCGAGGCGGCCGTCATGCAGGGCTTCGAGATGCTGCTGTACGGCACGGGCGAGGACCCGCTCTACGATTCGGCCGCCAGGAAGTGGGTGACCGGAGGACAGGGCTTCAAGGACGCCCTCGACTTCGTCGGCACGGTCTACAAGGAGAAGCTCGGACCGGACGTATCCGACGCGCTCGACCCCAATGTGGGCACCCGCGTCGCCACCGAGTGGTTCCCGGAGGGGAAGCTCGCGATCTCGCTCGACGGTTCGTGGATGGGCCAGAACTGGATCAACAAGGGCCCCAAGGAGTGGCCCGAGTGGAGCGAGAAGCTCGGCCAGGCGCCGATGCCCACCCAGCACGGCCAGGCGCCGGGCAAGGTGTCGATGTCGGGCGGCTGGGCCTGGTCGATCCCGGCGAAGGCCGAGAACCCCGACCTCGCCTTCGAGTTCGTGAAGACGCTGCAGACCAGGCAGAACGCGACGAAGTGGTGCGTCGTCGGCGCGCAGATCGCCGTGCGCGAGGATGTGGCGGCCGATCCGCGTTATCTGCGGTCCATGCCGGGCATCGAGTTCTTCACCGGCCTCGTGCAGTACACGCACTACCGGCCGGCGCTGCCGGTGTATCCGCAGGTCTCGACGGCGATCGGCGAGGCGATGGAGCAGGTGACCACCGGGGACTCCTCGGCGGCGGAAGCGGCGAAGGCGTACGACGAACAACTGAAGACCATCACCGACGGCGCCGTCGTCGCCAAGTGAGCGACCGGTGAGCGCCTCCCGAACGGGATGGTGGCGGTGGGTACCGCTCGCCCCCGCCACCATCCTGCTGCTTCTGTTCCTCGCCGGTCCGATCGGCTACTGCGTCTGGATCGCCTTCACCGACACCCAGCTCACGGGCCAGGCGGGGTCCGAGTTCGTCGGGCTGGACAACTTCCGCCGTGCCTTCGCCGACGACGACTTCCGCAACGCGGTCCGGCTGACCCTCGTCTTCACCTTCGTGTCCGCGATCGTCGGCCAGAACACCCTGGGCCTGGCCCTCGCCGGGCTGATGCGTGCCGCGTCCCGTCCCGTGCGTACCCTCACGGGAACCCTGGTGATCACCGCCTGGGTGCTGCCCGAGATCGTGGCGGCGTTCCTGCTCTACACCTTCTTCCGGCGCGAGGGCACGCTGAACGCGATCCTCGACTGGCTGCATCTTCCGTCGCAGAACTGGCTGTACACCCTGCCCATCCTGGCCGTGTCCTTCGCCAATGTGTGGCGCGGCACCGCGTTCTCGATGCTCATCTACTCCGCGGCGCTGTCCGAGATCCCGCGTGAGGTGACGGAGGCCGCCGAGGTCGACGGGGCGTCCGGCCCGCGTCGCGTCCTGTACATCACCCTGCCGATGATCCGGCGCTCCATCGGCACGAACCTGATGCTGAACACCCTCTCCACCCTCTCCGTCTTCGGTCTGATCTGGGCGATGACCCGCGGCGGGCCGGGCAACCGCAGCCAGACCCTGCCGGTGTTCATGTACGACCAGGCGTTCCTCAAGTCCTTGATCGGCTACGGCACGGCGGTGGCGCTGCTGCTGTTGCTGGTGGGTTCGCTGTTCTCGGTCGTCTATCTGCGGCTGATGAAGGTGGAGCCGTGATGCGCCGCGCGACCCGGGCGCGCCTCGTCGCCGACACCGCGCTGCTGGTGACCGCGGCGGCGTTCGCGGTGCCGCTGCTGTGGCTGGTCCTCGCCTCCGTGGACGCGGAGGCGGACCTGCGGCTGCGGGTCCCCTCGTCGGTCACGGCCGGCAACTTCGACGCGGTGCTCACCGACGAGATCACGTTCACGCCGATGCTCAACAGTCTGCTGCTGTGCGGCGGCGCGACGGTGGTCTCCGTGGTGTGCGCGGCCCTGGCCGCCTATCCGCTCTCACGTCACCGGTCGCGCTGGGGCCGCTCGTACCTGCTGACCATCCTGTTCACGACCTGTCTGCCGATCACCGCGATCATGGTCCCGGTGTACGGCTTGTTCGTGCAGGTCGATCTGATCGACACGATGTACGGCACGGCGCTGTTCCTGGCCACTGCCCAACTGCCCTTCGCCGTCTGGCTGATGAAGAACTTCATGGACGGCGTCCCGGTGGTCCTGGAGGAGGCCGCGTGGACGGACGGGGCGTCGAACCTGCAGACACTGACGCGGGTGGTGCTGCCCCTGATGGGCCCCGGCGTGACGGTGGTGACGATCTACACGTTCATCATGCTCTGGGGGAACTTCTTCGTCCCCTTCATGCTGCTGCTGAGCCCCGAGCAACTGCCCGCCTCCGTCTCGATCTTCACGTTCTTCGGCAACTACGGCTCGGTCGTCTACGGACAGCTCGCGGCGTTCTCGATGCTGTACTCGGCGCCGGTGCTGGTGCTGTACATCCTGATCTCCCGCAGGCTGGGCGGCGGCTTCGCCCTGGGCGGGGCGGTGAAGGGGTGAGCAAGGCGCCCGTACCGCCACGGCCGGCCCGCCCGGCGCCTCGGTACGCTCCCGGCGCCCCGGAACCGCCCGGTAACCGCGGTGCCCCACTCCCCACCGGACCGGCCATGGCTGTCCCGACGGTACGGACGCGTGATCAGGTCGGAGCTTTCGACAAGCCGTGGCTTTGGGTGTACGCACCGTAGTCAGCGGACGACGGCCGCCCCTAGGTTGTGCGCGTGCAGCACAACCCCTCCCCTCCGTTCAACGCCCCCGCCGCGCGCCGACTGCGCGAGGCCCTGGGGATGGCGCCGGCTCATGTGGCGTACGGGCTGCGGGCCCAGTACGGGATGCCGGTCACCCCCGAGACCGTGGCGGCATGGGAACGGGGGCTCGCCGTCCCCGACACCCGGGAGCTGACGGCGCTGGCCGGCGTGCTGTGGTGCTCGCCCGGCGAGCTTCTCTCCACCGCGACGAGCCTGCGCGAACACCGGATCGCCCGGGGCCTCGCGCCCGACGAGCTGGCCCGGCGGCTCGGCATGGACGCCTCCGCCTATCTGCGGATGGAGGAGTCGGGCAGATGGCGGGGCAACGAGCGGCAGACCGGGGCCCTCGCCGGGGCGCTCGGCCTGGCGCCCCGCGAACTGCTCGCCGCGACCGGCCGCGACAAGGAGCTGGCCGAGCTGCTGCGGGACGCGGTGACCTCGCGCTGGCAGGCGTACGTGCGCCCGGTGGGCAAGATGCTGCCGCTGGAACGCGGCCACCTCCAGGACGTCCTCCAGCAACTGCACGCCGACTACCAGGCCCGGATGGTGGCCACGCTCAGCTGGGGCGCGGCCTCGGACGACTCGGGCGAACCGGGCCGTGAGTTCCTCGACCGGATCGTGGACCACTTCTGGGAGCTGGCCCGCGCCCCCCGGCGTTAGGAGCGGCCGGGCCTCGGGTCGAACGAGAACAGCTGGCCCGTGCCGTCGTCGGTACAGCCGAGCTGACGCAGGTCGGCGCCCTTCTTCTCGCTGTCGGCGGCCTCCACCCCGGCACACAGGCCGCTGTGGACGGGGCGGAGCCGGTAGCCGCGTACCGGCTTGCCCACCGGTTCCAGGCGGAAGGCCTCCGCCGGGCCGCGTTTGCCGCACTCCTGGTCCTCCACCGGGGCACCGGCCTCGGTGGACTTCTCCTGGACGCCGGTGCAGCCCCAGCCGAAGGTGGTGTGGAAGGTCTCGAGCCGCCAGTCGGTCCCGATCCGTTTCAGGGAGAACCTGGGGATGGAGTCGGGCGTGCACGGCTGCTGGTAGAGCTGGCCGTTCTGCCCGCCCTGCTCCGCGAGGCACAGCCCGGAGTCCACGGCCCGTATCTGTACCGGTCCGGGAGCGGGCCCGCTCACGGCGGGCGGCTCGTCGTCCGCCTCCGTGCCGCCGCCGAAGTGCAGCACGGCCGCGGTGACCGCGACGGCGATCACGACGGCCCCCACCGCCGCCGGCAGCAGCCGGGGCCGCCGCCGGGGGCCGGACGGCGCAGGTTCCGGCGCGTCCGGCCCCGGGGTCGTGCCGGCTCGGAGCGACACCCCGTCCGCGGCGGAAAGCGCCGCTTGTTCGCCGGAACGCGGTTCGCGTCCGGACTCCGCGAGGGACGGCGCCGGTCCACCGTGTCCCGCGTCCACCGCTGCCGGCACCGCCACCGCCGGCCGTTCGCGGCGGGTCAGCTCCTTGCGTACCCGCAGCCACGCGTCGAGTTCGCCGGGCCCGGCGCCGCAGGCCCGCACGAACGCGGCGACGAGTTCCTCGCGCGGCAGCGTGGTGCGGGCGAGCATGTTGGCGACCGTGGAACGCGGCAGCACGTCCCCGACCGCCTCCGCCCGGGACGTCAACTCCCGGTAGGTCAGGCCCGATCGGTCCTTGAGCGCCTGCATCGCAGCGACGAATTCGGCCGGGTCGCGTACCCGCTCCGGATCCGGGGCACCGCTCCCGGCGAAGTCCATCCGCTGCTCCCCCTCTGCCGCCCACCTGCTGGGACAAGGTGGGACACGTCCCGGACAGGGAACAGCCTTGCGAGCGGCGGCGGGTAACTCAAGAGTGGTCTTCGCCAACCACCGGCGGGGGAACGCCGAACGGCCTTGATCGCCACGGGGGGACGATCAAGGCCGCTCGGCCCGGGCGGGTCCTCAGAAGACGGACTCGGCCTCGAACATCCGGTTCTCCGGGACGGTCTTCAGCCGGGTGACCGCGTGTGCCAGCGGCACCATCTTCACGTCGGTGCCACGCAAAGCGGTCATCATGCCGAACTCGCCCCGGTGCGCGGCCTCCACCGCGTGCCACCCGAAGCGCGTCGCGAGCACCCTGTCGTACGCCGTGGGCGTGCCGCCTCGCTGGACGTGGCCGAGAATGACCGGCTTGGCCTCCTTGCCGAGCCGGCGCTCCAGCTCGGCTGCGAGCCGGTTGCCGATGCCCTGGAAACGCTCGTGGCCGAACTGGTCGATCTCGCCCTTCGCGTACTCCATGGAGCCCTCGGCGGGGTGCGCGCCCTCCGCGACGCAGATCACCGCGAACTTCTTGCCGCGGGCGAAGCGCTCCTCGACCATCTTGACGAGGTCGTCCACCGCGAAGGGCCGCTCGGGCAGGCAGATGCCGTGCGCGCCGCCGGCCATGCCCGACTCCAGGGCGATCCACCCGGCGTGCCGGCCCATGACCTCGACGACCATGACCCGCTGGTGCGACTCGGCGGTGGTCTTCAGACGGTCGATGGCCTCCGTGGCGACCATGACGGCGGTGTCGAAGCCGAAGGTGCGGTCGGTGGAGGAGATGTCGTTGTCGATGGTCTTCGGGACGCCGACGACGGGCATCCCCGCCTCGGACAGCATCCGGGACGCGGTGAGCGTCCCCTCGCCGCCGATCGGGATGAGCGCGTCGATGCCGTACTGCTTCGCCAACTCCGCCGCGTTCTCCGCCGCTTCGCGCAGCCGGCCGCGCTCGAGGCGGGCGGAGCCGAGGATCGTGCCGCCGCGGGCGAGGATGCCACTGACGGCGTTGAGGTCGAGGGGACGGTAGTGGCCGTCGAGGAGTCCCTTGAATCCGTCCTCGAAGCCGATGACTTCGTCGCCGTGACCCGTCATGGCACGGTGCACGACCGACCGGATCACTGCGTTCAGACCCGGGCAGTCTCCGCCTGCGGTGAGCACTCCGATGCGCATCGTGCTGTGTCTCCTGCTCGTCAGTGGTCCTTGTGAGCCCACATCCGATTGTCCCACGGGCGGGGGAACGCCCGCGCTCCCTGCTACTCCGCGCCGCTCGCGGCCCGGCGCCGCCGTTCCCGCCCGGCGGGCGCCCTAGCCACCCGCGGAGGTATTGTCAAGAGGGCATTGCCGCCCCGAGCGGCCTTTCGGCGCGCCCGGTCCCGCCGTCCGTACGGCGGAGCACCGGGTGGGCCGGCGAAGCGGCGGGGCCGGGGTACGCCCCGGATCGCACCCATGGACTTGGACGGGAGAGATACGCGTGGCGCGCAGCGTTTACGTGACCGGGATCGACCGCGGAGACGGCCGGCAGGTGGTCGAGCTGGGGGTCATGGAGCTCCTGACCCGCCAGGTGGACCGGGTGGGCGTCTTCCGCCCCCTCGTCCACGACGGCCCCGACCGGCTCTTCGAGCTGCTGCGGGCGCGCTACCGGCTCTCCCAGGACTCCGCCTCCGTCTACGGCATGGACTACGACGAGGCGGCCGCGCTCCAGGCGGAGCAGGGCACCGACGAACTGGTCTCGCGTCTGGTCGAGCGTTTCCTGGCGGTGGCCAGGGAGTACGAGGTGGTCCTCGTCCTCGGCACCGACTACGCGGGCACCCAGCTCCCCGACGAGCTGGCGCTCAACGCCCGGCTCGCCAACGAGTTCGGCGCCTCCGTGATCGCGGTGGTCGGCGGCAAGGGCCAGACCCCAAAGGCCGTACGGGCGGAGACGCGCAACGCCTTCCGCGCCTATCAGGCCCTCGGCTGCAACGTTCTCGCCATGGTCGCCAACCGGGTCGCCCCCGACGAGCGGGCGGGCATAGCCGAGCGGCTCGCGGCCCGCCTCCCCGTCCCCTGCTACGTGCTCCCCGACGAGCCCGCGCTCGCCGCCCCCACGGTCGCCCAGATCACGCACGCCCTGGGCGGCACGGTCCTCCTCGGCGACGACTCGGGGCTCGCCCGCGACGCCCTCGACTTCGTCTTCGGCGGCGCGATGCTCCCGAGCTTCCTGCCCGCCCTGACCCCCGGCTGCCTGGTCGTCACCCCCGGCGACCGCGCCGACCTGGTCGTGGGCGCCCTCGCCGCGCACTCCGCGGGCACGCCGCCCATCGCGGGCGTGCTGCTGACGCTGAACGAGCGCCCGAGCGAGGAGATCCTGACCCTCGCGGCCCGCCTCGCGCCCGGCACCCCGGTCGTCTCCGTGACGGGGAACAGTTTCCCGACCGCGGCGGAACTGTTCGCGATGGAAGGCAAGTTGAACGCCTCCACGCCGCGCAAGGCGGAGACCGCGATCGGTCTCTTCGAGCGTCATGTGGACACCGGCGACCTGCTGGCCAGGCTCGCGGTGGCCCGCAGCGGCCGGGTCACCCCGATGATGTTCGAGCACGAACTGCTGGAGCAGGCCCGTGCCCACCGCCGCCGGGTGGTGCTGCCGGAGGGCACGGAGGAGCGGGTGCTGCGCGCGGCCGATGTCCTTCTCCGCCGGGACGTGTGCGACCTGACCCTCCTCGGGGACACCGAGATCATCCGCAAGAAGGCGGCCGACCTCGGCATCGACCTGTCGGCCGCCCAGCTGATCGACCCGCAGGCGTCCGAACTGCGTCAGCCCTTCGCCGAACGGTACGCACAGCTGCGCGCCCACAAGGGCGTGACGGTCGAGCTGGCGTACGACGTGGTGGCGGACGTGAACTACTTCGGCACGCTCATGGTGGACAAGGGCCTGGCCGACGGCATGGTGTCGGGCTCGGTGCACTCCACGGCGGCCACCATCCGCCCGGCCTTCGAGATCATAAGAACAAAGGGGGCCGCGCGGTGGGGGTCCCCCCGGACGGAGTCTGGGGGAGCGTCAGGCAGGGCGGGGGTGGGCGACGAAAGGGCGAAGCCCGAGGCGTCGATCGTCTCGTCGGTGTTCTTCATGTGCCTGGCCGACGAGGTCCTGGTCTACGGCGACTGTGCGATCAACCCGGACCCGGACGCGGAGCAGCTCGCCGACATCGCGGTGCAGTCAGCCGCGACGGCCGCCCGCTTCGGCGTGGAGCCGCGGATCGCGATGCTGTCGTACTCCACCGGGACGTCGGGCTCGGGTGCCGACGTGGACAAGGTGCGCGAGGCGACGAAGCTGGTGCGCGCCTCGCGTCCGGACCTGCACGTCGAAGGCCCCATCCAGTACGACGCCGCCGTCGAGCCCTCCGTAGCCGCCACCAAGCTGCCGGACTCCGAGGTCGCCGGCCGGGCGACGGTCCTGATCTTCCCGGACCTGAACACCGGCAACAACACCTACAAGGCCGTGCAGCGCACGGCGGGCGCCGTCGCGGTCGGACCGGTGCTCCAGGGTCTGCGCAAGCCGGTCAACGACCTGTCACGCGGCGCTCTGGTCAGCGACATCGTCAACACGGTCGCCATCACCGCGATCCAGTCCCAGGCCCAGGAGCTCCCCGCATGACCGTCCCGCAGTCCCCCACGCGCGTCCTCGTCCTCAACTCCGGCTCGTCGTCGCTGAAGTACCAGCTGCTCGACATGCGCGACTCGTCCCGGCTGGCGGTCGGTCTGGTGGAGAGGATCGGCGAGGCGACCTCGCGGCTGGTGCACACGCCCCTCGAGGGCGGCGGTGAGCGGCGTGAGCGCACAGGCCCGATCGCGGACCACGACGCGGCGCTCAAGGCGGTGTCCGAGGAGCTCACACAGGACGGGCTCGGACTGGACTCCCCCGCGCTCGCCGCGATCGGCCACCGGGTGGTGCACGGCGGTCTGAAGTTCCACGCACCGACCGTGATCACCGAGGAGGTGATCGCGGAGGTGGAGCGTCTCGTCCCGGTCGCGCCGCTGCACAACCCGGCGAACATCACCGGCATCCGCACGGCCCGGGCCCTGCGCCCGGACCTCCCGCAGGTCGCCGTCTTCGACACCGCCTTCCACACGACGATGCCGGAGGCCGCCGCCCGGTACGCCATCGACGTCGAGACCGCCGACGCGCACCGTATCCGCCGCTACGGCTTCCACGGCACCTCGCACGCCTACGTCTCGCGGGCCACCGCGGCGTTGCTCGGCAAGGACCCGTCCGAGGTGAACGTCATCGTGCTGCACCTGGGCAACGGCGCCTCCGCGTCCGCGGTGGCGGGTGGCAGGTGTGTGGAGACCTCGATGGGACTGACCCCCTTGGAAGGTCTCGTGATGGGTACGCGCTCCGGTGACATCGACCCGGCGGTGACGTTCCACCTGAAGCGCGTCGCCGGCATGAGCACCGACGAGATCGACGCACTGCTCAACAAGAAGAGCGGTCTGGTGGGCCTGTGCGGGGACAACGACATGAGGGAGATCCGCCGGCGGATCGACGAGGGCGACGAGCGGGCGCGGCTGGCGTTCGACATCTACGTCCACCGGCTGAAGAAGTACATCGGCGCGTACTACGCGGTGCTCGGGCGGGTGGACGCGGTGGCGTTCACGGCGGGTGTCGGCGAGAACGCCGCCCCGGTGCGAGAGGCTGCCCTCGCGGGTCTGGAGGAGATGGGCCTCGTGGTGGACGCCGGGCTGAACGCCGCCCGGTCGGACACGGCGCGGCTGATCTCGCCGGAGTACGCGCGGGTGGCGGTCGCCGTCGTGCCGACGGACGAGGAGCTCGAGATCGCGCGACAGACCTTCGAGCTGGTGACGGGAGACGTCAAGAAGGGGGTGCCCGACAGCCCGACAGCCTGAAGCGCTGGAAGGCCGGAAGGCTAACGCCTGAGCGGGCCGGCGCCCATTTGTACATTCCACCAGACGGAATATTCCGCAGGGAAACAAACCGATAGGATCCGCCTTATGCGCCGTTCCAAAATCGTCTGCACACTGGGCCCCGCCGTCGACTCATACGAGCAGCTGAAAGCGCTCATCGAGGCCGGTATGAACGTGGCCCGTTTCAACTTCAGCCACGGGACCCACGCCGACCACGAGGAGCGGTACCACCGCGTCCGCCAGGCGTCCGAGGACACCGGACACGCCGTGGGCGTGCTGGCCGACCTCCAAGGCCCCAAGATCCGCCTGGAGACCTTCGCCGAGGGACCGGTCGAACTGGTCCGTGGCGACGAATTCACCATCACCACCGAGGACGTCCCCGGCGACAAGTCGATCTGCGGGACCACCTACAAGGGCCTGCCCGGTGACGTCTCCAAGGGCGACCAGGTCCTGATCAACGACGGCAACGTCGAACTGCGCGTCGTCGAGGTCGACGGCTCGCGGGTCAAGACGATCGTCGTCGAAGGCGGCGTGATCTCCGACCACAAGGGCATCAACCTCCCCGGCGCGGCCGTCAACGTCCCGGCCCTTTCTGAGAAGGACGTCGAGGACCTGCGCTTCGCACTGCGCATGGGCTGCGACATGGTCGCGCTCTCCTTCGTCCGTGACGCGAGCGACGTCAAGGACGTCCACAAGGTCATGGACGAGGAGGGCCGCCGCGTCCCCGTCATCGCCAAGGTGGAGAAGCCGCAGGCGGTCGAGAACATGCAGGACGTCGTCATGGCCTTCGACGGCGTGATGGTGGCCCGTGGCGACCTCGCGGTGGAGTATCCGCTCGAGCGGGTGCCGATGGTCCAGAAGCGCCTCATCGAACTGTGCCGCCGCAACGCCAAGCCGGTGATCGTGGCGACCCAGATGATGGAGTCGATGATCACCAACTCCCGCCCCACCCGCGCCGAGGCGTCCGACGTCGCGAACGCGATCCTGGACGGCGCGGACGCGGTCATGCTCTCCGCGGAGTCGTCGGTCGGCGCGTACCCGATCGAGACGGTCAAGACGATGTCGAAGATCGTCGTCGCGGCGGAGGAGGAGCTCCTCTCCAAGGGCCTCCAGCCCCTGGTCCCCGGCAAGAAGCCCCGCACCCAGGGCGGTTCGGTCGCCCGCGCGGCCGCCGAGATCGCGGACTTCCTGGGCGGCAAGGCGCTGATCGCGTTCACCAAGTCCGGTGACACGGCCCGCCGTCTGTCCCGCTACCGCGCCGAGCAGCCCATCCTTGCCTTCACGACGGACCAGTCGACCCGTAACCAGCTCACCCTGAGCTGGGGCGTGGAGTCCTTCCTCGCGCCGTTCGTGGAGACGACGGACGCGATGGTCGAGATCGTCGACGCGGAGCTGCTCAAGCTCCAGCGCTACAACGCGGGCGACGTCATGGTGATCACGGCCGGCTCGCCTCCCGGCGTCCCGGGCACGACGAACATGGTGCGCGTCCACCACCTCGGCGGCGAGGCCCGCGGCTGACCCGCTCCCCCTGTCGACAGGCGGCCCCCCCGACCCTTCCGGTCGGGGGGCCGCCGCCTTGTGTCCGGCTCCGCCGTCACCCTCTCCGGGGCCAGGCGTATCAACTCCTTGACACAGTCAGGGAGCTGGGCAATTGTGTCACCACCTTGATACACCCGACGGACGGAGAAAGGTGGTCGGCATGTCTGCTGCCGCGACGGCGGAAGGCACCTGGCGCACTTGGATCGACACCCCCACCCGATGGGCGGGCGCGGCCGCCGGCGTCGCGGTCGGCGCACTCGTCGACTTCAACCCGGAGCCGGACGTCCAACTCCTCTACGCCTTCCCCGCGTTCGGACTGTGCGTCATGGCCGGCGTACGGGCGGCCGATCTGATCGCACGCCCGCGGCACAGCTGGATACGGGTGGCGGAAGTCGCACCCCGCCGCGTCCGCGACCACGTGCCCCGCGCACTGGCCGCGTTCCTCGCCGCGCAGGCGGTGATCCTCACGGTACTCGTCGTCGTTGCCGCGAGTACGGCCTCCGCGGACTCCAAGGGCCGCCCCGGACGGGCCCTGGCCGTCGAGTGCCCCGCCGGGTCCCAGCTGCTCGGCCCCTGGCCCGGCCTCTACTACGCCTGGCCGGCGCTGGGGGGCATGGCCCTCGGCACCGTCGCCTGCGCACTGCTGCTGCGCCGCGTGACCTTGCGCTCCCAGACGGACGACCAGCGCCGGATCCAGGCACGCGCGGCGGTCGGCGCCTGGGGAGTGCTCGTCACGGCCCCGCTCTTCGCCGTCTCGTTCACCATGGCGGTCGTCGTACTGAGCCTGTCCTGCGCGGGCGCGGCGAAGGTCTTCGCCCTGACGGCGCTGGCCCTCACCGCCTTCACCTCCGCGCTGACCGGCTGCCACTGCCTGGGCGTCCTCCTGATCCCCCAGGCCTACACGGAGGCCAGGTCATGACCGCGCACAGCGTCCGCATCACCGTCAACCACGCGGCGCCCGTCCCGCCCTACGAACAGGTCCGGGCCCAGCTCGCCGACCTCATCTCCGTGGGCCGGCTCCGCCAGGGCGACCGGCTGCCCTCCGTCCGCCAGCTCGCCGCTGACCTCGGCCTCGCCAACAACACGGTGGTCCGCGCCTACCGCGAACTGGAGACCGCCGGCCTGGTCAGAACCCGCCGCGGCTCCGGAACCCAGGTCATCGCGCCCCCGTCGATCGCCGACTCCAAGGAGAAACTCGCGGAACAGGCCCGCCTCTTCGCGATCGCGGCACGTCAGCTCAACGCGACGGACGAGGAGGCGTTGGCGGCGATCCGGCACGCACTGGCGTCGGCGGACAGCGTCTGAGGCGGCGGCGAGCTTCTGCACGGCCTGGATGGAGGAGAGGCCCTTGCCGACATACTCCGGCTCCCGACGCGTTCAGGTCGCCACTTCGACGCCCACCGCATTCCACGCGCGGACGAACCCGCTGCCGCGAGCGGAAATGGTCACCGTCCCGTCCCCGTGGTCGATGTCGCCGGCGACCTCACCCGGCGCGACCGGCGGCCACTCGACGTCCATGTGCTCACCGAGGGACAGCGCGTACTCCATCCCCGACGGCTCGAACTGAACGGTGAGCAGCTCGTCCACGGCGGATACTCGGATTCTCATCGCTTACCCGTTCTTCGGTGTGAGGACGCCGAACGACTGTGGGCCTCACCCCCCTGAACGGGTGCGGCCCACAGCCTTTTCGCGGCTCCCGGTGGCTTCGGGGGTCAGCCCTTCGCGCCGGTGAAGTAGTTGTGCAGGCCGGGAACGGTCAGCGTCCCGCCGAACTGGCCGGCCTGGGTGACCTTCACGTCGGTGAACATGGCGAAGGGGACGTTCAGCGGCGGCGGGGTCTCCGGGCTGAAGGTGATCGGGATGATGCCGAAGAGGTTGCCCTTCAGCTCCTCCGTGTACATGGTCACTTCACCGTCGCGGATGGTCGAGGTGGAGCCCTTGGCGGCCTCGACGTGCGCGGTCGTGCCGTTCGGGCCGATCACGAGCTGGTGCAGGTCCTTGATGTCCACGCCCGTCGCGGTGAACTTCAGAACCTTCTTGATCTTGCCGCTGCCGGTCTTGACCTCCACGATGCCGTGGTAGTCGAGACCCGTCAGCGTGAGCATCGAGCTCTCGAGGATCCACGGATCGTCCGGGAGCAGCGGCCGGCCGGGCTCGAGTTGGGCGTCGGCCAGGGCCTCCGGGTCCGGGGTCGGGCACGGGAAGCGCGGCTTGGCGCCGTCCGGGATGTCCTCGTCCTGCTTGGGGTCGAGTCCCTTGACGTCCTCGTCCAGCTCTTCGACCTCGGCGCCGGCCTTGTCCGCCGCGTCCTTGATCGCTTCCTTGGTCTTGTCGACCGTGTCGTCCACCGTGTCGCCCACCGCGTCGGCGGGCTTCTCCGCGGGCTTCTCCGTGGGCTCGTCGGCCGGGGCCTCCGACGGCGCCGTGGAGGGTTCCTCGGCAGGCTGCGTCGCGGTCTCGCTCGGCGACGGGGACTGTGACGGCTCGCCCTTCAGCGTGTCGCCGATGCCGTCGATGAGGTCCTTGACCTTGTCGCCCACGCCCAGCGGGTCGAGCGGGTTGGTCGACTGGCTCGGGGACGGCTCCGGCGCGGGCGCCACCTGCTCGGATCCGGCCGCGGAGGCGGACGGGCTCTCGGCCGGCTTCGGCTCCTGCGCCCCGTCGCCCGTTCCGGTTCCGGACGTGGCGCTCGGCGTCGGCTCCGGATCGGCCGTGTCCGACGGGGACGGTGACTCGGACGGCTTCGCCGACTCCGACTCCGACGCGGACGGTGACGGGGACTCCGAGGGCTCGTCGGAGCGGGTCACGCACGGGCCGGGAGCGAAGGGGATGTCCTTGTCGTCGGCCAGTGCCAGCTTCGGGGTGAGCCCCATGCCGACGAAGACGGCGGTGGGCATCGCGGCCAGGGCGATCGCCTTGCTCGCGGGCATCTGGAGCTTGTGGAACAGGGACTTCCTGGGCGCGGCGTGGCGCGGCCCCTTTCTCTCCCGCGAGCCGTCGCCGCCCGCGTCCGCGGTCAGCGGTGGTGTCACGTCACCCGGCACTGTTCCTCCCGCCGTTGCCTTCGATGGATGTCTCGTGCGTGTCCGCGCCGAAGCCGTCACGCTGCTCCGGTACGGCGGGACTGTCGGGCGCGGCCTGCTGGACCGCGGGCGCCCCGTCGGCGCTCACGGGCCTGCCGGGCGCCCACGACAGCGAGAGCGCGCCACCCGTGAGGGACAGGACGAACCCGATGATGAAGCCGCCCAGGTTGGCGATCGGAAGGGATACCAGCGCCAGGAGAATCGTGGCGACGCCCGCGAACACCCGTACGATGTGCTGGAACCACATCGTGAGACCCAGCGTCACCAGAAGCACGCCGATGATCAGCGAGCCGGCCCCCGCCGTCGTCTGCATCGCGAGGTTCATGTGGCCGATTTTGAAGGTCGCATACGGGAAGTAGGCGATGGGGATCCCGCCGAGCAGGGTCAGCAGACCCGCCCAGAAGGGCCGCTGTCCCCGCCAGGTACGGAAGTTCCGCCGAAGGACGCGGATGTAGTGCTCGTCCCGCCCCTGTGACACTGCAGTCTCGGCGCTCATGGAAAACAGCTCCCTGGTACTGGCGTTGCTGTGTGAAGAGAGTGGCGGGCGGGCGAAGCTGCCAGAGTCTCACCCGCCCGCCCGGACGGGGCTACCGTCAGTAGCACTCGACCTTGGGGCCGTCGCCCTTGTGCAGGCGCATGCTCAGACCGCTGAGCTCGAAGGTGCCGGCGGTCGTCGCCCACGCCTTCTGCTCGACACCGGTCAGTTCGACCTCGTCCGCCTGCTGGGCGAACCCGTTGGGCAGGATCGAGGTGTCCTTGACCGCCGGACCCTTGCCGACGCCCGGGTTGTCCGTGTCCTTGGCCGCGACGCCGATGTCGATGTTCTTGAACTTGGCGTTCGCGTCCAGCTCGGACACGTCCAGGTAGAGCTTCTCCGCCTGGACAGCGGTGCCCTTGTCGCCGGCGGTCAGCCGCAGCGTGATCTTGCCGACGAACGGGACGTCGGTGACCACCGACTGGCACATCTTGGTGATCGACGCGTTCTTGAAGGTCGAGATCGCAACGGGGTGCGCGACCTTCTCGTCACCCTTGAGGTCCTTGTACCCCATGTCGACGCCGCCGTACTGGGAGAACCCAGATCCGACGAGCTTTCCGGCCGTAACCTTGAACTCCTGGCCCGACACCGCGAAGGACGCGGCGAGCGCCCCCTGTGCCAGGCCGACGCCTATCGCAGCCGTCGCGGCCACGCTCGGCACCATGACCAGGGCGAACCGCTTCCATCTGGTTCCACCGCGAGCCATAGACTCCATGACTTTCCTCCTTCTCGGACGTACATCTCCGGTCCGGACCCGCGGGCCCGTCCTGGGATGGGAGAAGTGCTACGTCCTCGGGAAGGAGAGCGCCTGGTCTTCAGGCGCGACGTGCGTCCGAAGAACACCGGCGATCACCCCCGAGCGACAACCACTGGTCGCGCCTGACTCGTCACGCACAACCTGCCGGACAGGCCCTGCCGTTCTGTGGCAGGAACCCCCCTGTCCGCGACCGGCGCCACTGACGCCGATCGGCCCGGTGGGGACCCAATGGGCCGCGGCACGGCTGGGAGCCGGGCTGGTGCGGTATTGGACCGAGCGTCGCCGATCGTGGTCCATTCCACGCCAGGGCACAAGGGGGTTCGTTACTGGCTAGTAACGGCCTGATAACCACGCCACGACCGCGCGATGTCGCGTGAGCACGCTGGGTGCCGTCCGGACCGCCGACACAGAGGGCGATAGCCATAGATAACCGGACAGAACAAGGGCGTTGCTGTACTCGGAGTAACCCGACGACCCGATTGCCAAGTTTTGGCAAAGCCGAGCCGCGTTTTGTCACTGTGTCGCCAAAACGGCGGTGACGCCGTGTCAGCGCCACCGCCGCAAATCCCTCAGAACGCCACCCTCAGGACACCCTTGTCATAACGGCTGTCAATGAGCGTCCGGCCGGGGCCCGGTAGGACGCCGCCGAAACATCAGCGACATCACAGGAGTCGTCAGAAGAGCACCCGCGCGAGCGCCTGCCGCGCCGCCGTCACCCGCGGGTCGTCCTGACCGACCACCTCGAAGAGTTCCAGCAGCCGCACCCGCGCCGCGTCGCGCTCGTCCCCGGCGGTGCGCCGCACCGTCTCCACGAGCCGGCCGAAGGCGTCCTCGACATGACCGCCGACGAGATCCAGGTCCGCGGCGGCGATCTGCGCCGAGGCGTCGGCCGGGTCGGCGGCAGCGGCGTCGCGGACCTTCTGCGGGTCCATGTCCTTTACGCGGCCGAGGAGTTCGGCCTGCGCGAGACCGAGCTTCGCCTCCGTGTTGCCCGGGTCGTCGGACAGCACGTTCTTGTACGCCTGGACCGCGCCACCGAAGTCGCCCGCGTCCAGGGCCTGTACGGCCGCTTCCAGCAGTGCGTCGTAAGGGCCGGCCGGGACGGGGGCCTGTGCGGCCTCCCTCGAGGCGTCCGGGTCGACCGCGATGCCGGTGAGGCCGAAGCGCTCCTCGGCCACCTGCACCAGCTGGTCCAGCGTCTGGCGGATCTGTGCCTCCGGCGCGGCGCCCTGGAAGAGGGGCAGCGCCTGGCCGGCCACCACCGCGAACACCGCGGGGATGCCCTGGATCCCGAACTGCTGCATCAGCATCTGGTTGGCGTCGACGTCGACCTTGGCGAGAACGAACCGGCCGTTGTACTCCGTGGCGAGGCGCTCCAGCAGCGGGCCGAGCTGCTTGCACGGCTCGCACCACTCGGCCCAGAAGTCGATGACGACCGGGACCTCGGTGGAGCGCTGCAGGACGTCGCGCTCGAAGCGCGCCTCGTCGGTGTCGATCACCAGGCCGGCAGGGGACACGGCTCCGCCGCCGCCCTGACGGGCGGCCTCGGCCCTCGCCTGCTCCGCCTTCGCCTTGGCCTCGTTGGCCGCCTTCACCGCGGCGAGGTCGACGACGCCGCTCATGGACATGTTCCTAGGCTGCATGAGTACATCCTCCCCCTTCCGCGCGCACAAATGAAAAGCCGCCCGCCGCTGCCGCCGGCAGGCGGCTCGAGGGTGCGACCCTCCGTCGACCGTGTTCGACTTCGCGGTCGGTCCTGCGATTCCGAGATGTCGGCGCCGGGTCCCCACCATGGCGCCTGTGGTTGTCGCGACGAGCCGGTCATGGCTTTCGCTACGGGTCGTAGCGTATCTGCGTAGGTCCGGCGGTGTGAAGCATTTTCCGGTGAGCTGCCTCACAGCCGCCTTTCTCCTTACCGGCGGGTATGGTCGCGGGCATGTCCAGCAGCACCCACCCCGGAGCACCGCGTACGAGTCGTACGGGACGGCCTCGCAGCGCCGAGACCGATTCGGCGATCCTGGAGGCGACCCGTGCCTCCCTCGTCGAGCTGGGGTGGTCGAAACTGACCATGGGGGACGTCGCCACGCGGGCGGGCGTCGCCAAGACCACGCTGTACCGCCGCTGGGCGAACAAGAACGAGCTGGTCGTCGACGCCGTGGCCGTCCTCTTCGACGAGCTCGAACTCGCCGACCGCGGCAGCCTGGTCGCGGACGTGGAGGGTGTGGTGCTCCAGTTCGCCGAGCTGCTCGGGCAGCCCGAGACCAAGACGGCCCTGATGGGCGTCGTCGCGGAGTCCACCTGCGACGAGGCGCTGCGGGCGCGCATCCGGTCGGCGATCGTCGAGCGGCAGAAGCGGCTCGTCGTCGAGGGCCGGGAACGCGCTCAGGCCCGCGGCGAGCTTCCGTACGAGGCGGACCCCGAGGCGGAAGCCCGCAACACGGACCTGATCTTCGACGTGGTCGCGGGCGCGGTGGTCCACCGGGCGCTGGTGAGCGCGCAGCCGGTGGACGCCGAGTGGGCGCGGCGGTTCACGTCCCTGCTGGTGTCGGGGCTCGCCGCCCTGCCCCGGTAGCCGGGCGGCGAGGGGCCCGGGACGGGCTCAGAAGCCGGGCGGCTCCGTGTAGATGCCCCACTCGTCGCGCAGGGCGTCGCAGATTTCGCCCAGCGTGGCCTCCGCCCGTACGGCGTCGAGCATCGGCGCGATCATGTTGGAGCCGTCACGCGCGGCGCTCAGCATCGCCTCCAGCGAGGACCGCACGAGCGCCTCGTCGCGGCCGGCCTTGCGGTCGGCCAGCACCCGCACCTGCTCGCGTTCGACCTCGTGGCTGACCCGCAGGATCTCCAGGTCGCCGGTGACGGAGCCGGTCGCCGTGTTGACGCCGACGACCTTCTTGTCGCCCTTCTCCAGGGACTGCTGGTAGCGGAAGGCGGACTCGGCGATCTCGCCGGTGAACCAGCCGTCCTCGATGCCGCGCAGGATGCCGGAGGTGATCGGGCCGATCGGGTGCTGCCCGTCCGGGTGCGCCCGGCGGCCGCGTTCCCTGATCTGGTCGAAGATCTTCTCCGCGTCGGCCTCGATGCGGTCGGTGAGCTGCTCGACGTACCAGGAACCGCCCAGCGGGTCGGCGACGTTGGCGACGCCGGTCTCCTCCATGAGCACCTGCTGCGTGCGCAGCGCGATCTCCGCGGCCTGCTCGCTCGGCAGGGCCAGGGTCTCGTCGAGGGCGTTGGTGTGCAGGGAGTTGGTACCGCCGAGGACCGCGGACAGCGCCTCGACCGCGGTGCGCACCACGTTGTTGTACGGCTGCTGGGCGGTGAGCGAGACACCGGCGGTCTGGGTGTGGAAGCGCAGCCACTGGGCCTTGTCGGTCTTCGCCCCGTACACCTCCTTCATCCAGCGGGCCCAGATCCGGCGGGCGGCGCGGAACTTGGCGATCTCCTCGAAGAAGTCGAGGTGCGCGTCGAAGAAGAAGGACAGGCCGGGCGCGAAGGTGTCGACGTCGAGACCGCGGGAGAGCCCGAGCTCGACGTAGCCGAAGCCGTCGGCGAGCGTGTACGCGAGCTCCTGCGCGGCCGTCGCGCCGGCCTCGCGGATGTGGTAGCCGGAGACCGAGAGGGGCTTGTACGCGGGGATGCCGGCCGCGCAGTGCTCCATCAGGTCGCCGATCAGTCGCAGATGCGGCTCGGGCTGGAAGAGCCACTCCTTCTGCGCGATGTACTCCTTGAAGATGTCGGTCTGCAGCGTGCCGTTCAGCACGGCCGGGTCGACGCCCTGGCGCTCGGCGGCGACCAGGTACATGCAGAAGACGGGGACGGCGGGACCAGAGATGGTCATCGACGTCGTCACGTCACCGAGCGGGATGTCCTTGAAGAGGACCTCCATGTCGGCTGCGGAGTCGATGGCGACACCGCAGTGGCCGACCTCGCCGAGCGAGCGCGGGTCGTCGGAGTCGCGGCCCATGAGGGTCGGCATGTCGAAGGCGACGGAGAGCCCGCCGCCGCCGGCGGCCAGGATCATCTTGTAGCGCTCGTTGGTCTGCTCGGCGTTCCCGAAGCCGGCGAACTGGCGGATGGTCCAGGTGCGGCCCCGGTAGCCGGTGGGATGCAGTCCGCGGGTGAAGGGGTATTCACCGGGCCAGCCGATGCGTTCGAAGCCCTCGTAGTGGTCCCCGGGCCGGGGGCCGTACACGGGCTCGACCGGGTCCCCGGAGAGCGTGGTGAAGTCGGCGTCCCGCTTGCGGGCCTTGTCGTAACGGGCCTGCCAGCGTCGGCGGCCTTCCTCGATCGCGTCAGCGTCCATACCTCGAATTTACTAGGACGTCCTAGTAAATGTCGATGGCAAAGCGCCGCGAGCCGTGCTCGCGGCGCTTTGCGGGTGCTACGCGTCGGCCGTCGCCGGGGTGGCGTCGCCGGCGATCAGGGCGCGCGCCTCACGCGTGATCTTCGGCTCGACGAAGAACGAGGCGAAGGGGATGCAGCCCGCGGCCAGCACCCACAGCAGCTTGCCGAACGGCCACTTCGCCTTGGAGCCCAGGTCGAAGGCGAAGACGACGTAGACGATGAAGAGCACACCGTGGACCTGCGAGATCAGCATGGTGTCGCCGGTGTCGAAGCCGTACTTGGCGACGATCGCCGCGGTGAAGACCAGCAGCCATACGGCGGTGACGTACGCCATCACCCGGTAACGGAAAAGCACATTCGCCTTCATGGCATCGAGCGTAACCGGGCGGCCGCGGCGATCCTCCCGCGGGGCGCGTGACCTACTTCTCGTCGAAGTCGCCGGCCGCGACCCGCAGCGGACGCAGCAGCGCGAAGATCTCCGCGCACTCCTCCGCGTCGTACGTGCCCAGGCCGAAGTCCATCGCCATCAGGTCGCGGGTGGCCGACTCCACCACCTCCCGGCCCTTCTCGGTGATGGACGCGAGCGTGCCGCGACCGTCGTTGGGGTTGGGCCGCTTGTCGACCAGACCGGACCTCACCAGCCGGTCCACGGTGTTGGTCACCGACGTCGGATGCACCATCAACCGCTCGCCGATCTTGGACATCGGCAGCTCGCCCGCCCGGGAGAAGGTGAGCAGCACCAGCGCCTCGTAGCGGGCGAAGGTCAGACCGTACGGCTTGACGACGGCGTCGACCTCGGCGAGCAAAATCTGGTGCGCGCGCATGATCGAGGTGATCGCTGCCATCGAGGGCACGGGCCCCCACCGCTGCTGCCACAGTTCGTCGGCGCGGGCGATGGGATCGAAGGGAAGGCTGAGCGGCTTCGGCACGGCACCGACCTTACCGACTGGTCACATGCTGGTCAGCCCTGTCTCGCTCTTCGGTCGATTCAGTCTTTCGGCCCAGCGTTCCTCCCGCTCCGGCCGCCCGGCCGTGCGGTTGGGAATTCTCACCGGAGCGCGGAACGCCCGAGGCGGTGCCGGACGGCGCGCCGCGCCACGGGTCCGAGTTCGTCGAGGGCGGCGACCAGGGCCGCGAGCTGCCCGAGGGCGTCCAGGGCGCGCTCCGCGCCGTCGGGGTCGACGCCCTCGTAGAGCTCCAGACCGACGAACGCGGCGGCGACGGCACGGGCCAGTCCGGCGGAATCGGTGAACTCGGCGAGCGGGGTCCCGGCGAGGACCCTCGCGAGCACCTTCTCGATCTCGGCGATCCACAGATCCAGGCCGGCGGCGGTGGCGGGCGCGAGACGGGGCTGGGTCTGAGCGCCTGCCAACAACTGGGAGAGGACGGCGACATGACCGCCGGCGCGCTCCTCGTCGTGCATCCGGCGGCCGAATTCCAGCAGCTCCGACAGCGTGGTGACCGCCGCGAGGCGGTCGCGGTAGCGGGCGACGCGCTGCTCCGCGCCGTGACGGCACGCGGCGGCGAGCAGTTCGTCGACGGAGCCGAAGTGGTAGAAGACGAGCGCCTGGTTCACGCCCGCCGCGGCGGCGACGGAGCGTGCGGAGGTCTTGGCGAAGCCCTGTTCCGTCAGGGTGCGCAGAGCCCCTTCCAGAAGCTTCTGCCTGGTCTCCTGGCTCACGCCCGTATCTCCTCGCGTACCGGGCGCAGCCCCGCGCGCACCCCGTGCGAGCGTACGTCGCTGTAGTGGGCGGTGAACGAGCCCTCGTAGCCGAAGAGCGGCCCGAAGCGGCGGTTGGTCACCCGCACCCGGATACGGAAGCGGCCCGTGGCGTCGTCGTACGACTCGCGGACCTCGGCGTCGCCGCCGATGAGGTCGGGCACACGGACGTCGACCGGCCCTTCGCGGAAGCGGTGCTCGCCGGAGCGGATGAGCAGCGAACCGTCCGGTTCCGCGGACAGGTGGAGATCGCTTGCCAGGTGCTGATGCGTACCGAGGTAGTCGAGCACGCGGTCGCCCTCGGGAGCGAGGACCATGGTGGCGTCGAACCGGCGCGGCCCGCCGGGGAGGGCGAAGGTGCGGACGAAGGTGACGGTCTCACGCCCGTGGGAGTCGGCGTAGGGGACGTTCTCGATGGTGAAGGGGACGTCGCGACCGGTGCGGGGGACGAGGATGTTGCGGCTGCCGCCGAGCGCGAGGAACGGTTTGACGAAGGCGGGACCGTGCCAGATGCGGTCCATGACCCCGTGCCCCGTGCAGACCTCGCCGCTGTCGAGGCCGACGGAGAAGCGCCGCCGGAGCTGGGGGTGGAGCTGCTCGAAGGCCTCTCCCATGGCGGTGCGGAAGATCGAGGTCACGAGTGCTCCAGGATGCCGAGGAGGGCGGGCTCCGAGGTGCGGGCCGGCGGGGTGCGCAGACAGCGCCGGGCCGCGGGTGTGACGGGCGAGGGCGGCAGGAAGAGGGCGGCGGCGGCCGTCACGACCGCGGCGGCGGGGGGCAGGTGCACGGCGGCGAGGACGACGGCGAGCAGCCGTACGGCGGATTCCGCCAGGGCGTGCGCCAGCAGCCGCTCGGGACGGATGCCCTTCTCGCACCACAGCCGCAGCCGGTCGAAGGACCATGCGGTCGCCCAGCCCATCAGGGGCCGGAAGAGCAGCCGGTCGGCCGCCCTGCCGAAGCGCCCCCACCGCGGCCGGTAGTCGTAGCCGGTCAGGAAGCGGACGCCGTCGGCGGTCGGGACGTAGCGCCAGTAGCCGCTGCCCTCCTCAAGGAGTGAGAGCGGATGCGGCGAGGCGAAGCGCAGCGCGGAGACCCGGTCGCCGTCGCGGCGCCTTTCGCCGGCACTCACGCCGGTTCCTGCGACCGTCAGGAAGGGCAGCACACGGGTCGCGTACCGGAAGCGCTGCGGTTCACCGTCGGGGCGCGGCAGGTAGGCGATCTCGGTGAAGCGCAGATCCCACCGCTGGTGCCGGGACGGTTCCTGCGTACGGTCCCACAGCGTCTCCATGTCGGCGCGGACCCGCGTCTCGATGTACAGCCTCATCCCGCCCCCTGTTCCGGCCTTTTGAGCGACTGCTCAAAACTCAGGTTAGCCGGGGGTGAGCAGTCACCGGGCCCGGGGTACGGGAAAGCCCCCGGCCGTTGTACGACCGGGGGCTTCGCGGCACAGGGCCGGGTCAGTCCGCAAGGTGGCGTTCCACCGTCTCGACCTTGGAGGTGAGCCCGTCGGTGACGCCTGGCCGGATGTCGGCCTTGAGGACCAGCGAAACGCGGGGGGCGCGGGCCTCGACGGCGGCGACCGCGCGCCTGACCACGTCCATCACCTCGTCCCACTCCCCCTCGACGGACGTGAACATCGCGTCCGTGCGGTTCGGCAACCCCGACTCGCGCACGACGCGGACCGCGTCGGCGACGTACTCGCCGACGTCCTCGCCCACTCCCAGGGGCGTGACGGAGAAGGCGACGATCACGCGTCGACCACGTTCTCGCGGCGGGCGCGGGAGGCGATGACGGCGTCGTCGGCCTCACGCTTGAGCTTGCGCTCGGCGAAGAAGCCGCCGAAGGGCAGCACCGAGAGGACGAAGTAGAGCGCCGCGGTCTTCAGGTCCCACTTGGTGCGGTTCCACGCGTCCAGCCAGAAGAGCACGTAGAGGACGAAGAGCAGACCGTGGATCGCGCCCATGACCGGAACCGCGTTGAACTCCGTCGTGCGCTTGAGGACCGAGCAGACGAGCAGCAGGAGGAACGAGACGGCCTCCGGCGCGGAGACGAGACGGAGGCGGTGGAGGGAGGAGGCGGTCTTGATGTCCACGGGTCACCTTCGGGGGCGAGGGGATGGGCGGGGGGCATGGATCTTGTGAACACATGCACAAGCTCGCGGACCATTGTGGCAGGCCACTTTGCGAAGTCTTTGTCAGGGTCCGGATCCTCCCCGAGGACGCTGTTCGGGGCAGGTTTCACCGGATAACGTCGGCCCGTGGCAACGTTTCGGCTCCAGGGGAGCAAGGTGCTCGCGGTCGAGATGACCGGTGACGCCGTCAGAGCGAAGAACGGGTCGATGGTCGCGTACGACGGCCAGATGGCCTTCAAGAAGATGTCCGGCGGTGGTGAGGGCATCCGGGGGATGGTCACCCGCCGGCTCACCGGCGAGCAGATGACCATGATGGAGGTGAAGGGGCAGGGCACCTGTTACTTCGCCGACCGGGCGAGCGAGATCAACCTCGTGCAGCTGCACGGCGACAAGCTCTACGTCGAGTCGAGCAATCTGCTGTGTACCGACGGCGGACTGCGCACCGGCACGACCTTCACCGGGCTGCGCGGGGGCGCGAGTGGCAACGGCCTCTTCACGACCACCGTCGAGGGCACCGGCCAGGCCGCCATCATGTCGGACGGCACCGCCGTGGTGCTGCGCGTGACGCCCCAGTACCCGCTCTCGGTCGATCCGGGGGCCTACATCGCCCACCAGGGAAATCTGCGCCAGGACTTCCAGTCCGGCGTGACGTTCCGGACCTTCCTCGGCGAGGGCGGCGGTGAGGCGTTCCAGATCCGCTTCGAGGGTGACGGGCTGGTCTACGTGCAGCCGAGCGAGCGCAACACCGTCGGAGGGGACGTCTGATGCCGTTCCGTGAGATCAACTCCAAGATGGTCGAGGCGACCGTGACGCCCGGCCAGAAGATGTTCAGCCAGCGCGGCGCGATGCTCGCCTACCGCGGCGAGGTCAGCTTCACGCCGAACATCACCGGCGGCCAGGGCGGGCTCGCGTCGATGATCGGCCGCCGCGTGGCGAACGAGGCGACGCCGCTGATGACCGTCGAGGGCAACGGCACGGTGATGTTCGGCCACGGCGGCCACCACATCCAGGTCATCCAGCTCACCGGCGACACCCTCTATGTCGAGGCCGACCGGCTGCTCGCCTTCGACGGCACACTCCAGCAGGGCACGATGTTCATGGGCTCGCAGGGCGGGGTCATGGGCATGGTCCGCGGTCAGGTGACGGGCCAGGGCCTGTTCACCACGACCCTGGGGGGCCACGGCGCGGTCGCGGTGATGGCGCACGGCGGTGTGATCGAGCTGCCGATCACCCCTGCCCGCCCGGTCCATGTGGACCCGCAGGCGTACGTCGCACACCACGGCGACGTGCGGAACAAACTCTCCACGGCGCTCGGCTGGCGCGACATGGTGGGGCGCGGCTCCGGTGAGGCGTTCCAGCTGGAGCTCAGCGGCAGCGGTGCGGTGTACGTCCAGGCGTCGGAGGAGAAGCTGTGAGCACGCCCCCGGTTTTCGACCCGACGACGTTGCCGAGCGACGACAACGTCAACGCGTACACCTTCTGTGTGGAGCTCAAGGGCTCCCAGTGGTTCCTCCAGAAGGGCAAGATGATCGCCTACTACGGGCGCATCGACTTCAACGGAATCGGCCACGGCCGCCTCGACCGGCTGCTGCGGACCTCGTTCCACTCCCCGCTGCACGCGAGCGACTGGGTGGTGGCGGAGGGCAGCGGCAAGATGCTGCTCGCCGACCGCGCCTTCGACGTGAACTCCTTCGACCTGGACGACGGCAATCTGACGATCCGCGCGGGCAACCTGCTCGCGTACCAGCCCACGCTGGCGCTGAAGCAGTCGATCGTGCCGGGCTTTCTGACCCTGATCGGCACCGGGAAGTTCGTGGCGGCGTCGAACGGGCCCGTGGTGTTCATGGAACCGCCGGTCCGGGTGGATCCGCAGGCACTGGTGGGGTGGGCGGACTGCCCGTCGCCCTGCCACCACTACGATCACGGCTACATGACCGGCGTCATGGGCGGCGTCCGGGCACTGACCGGCATCGGTGGCGCGTCGGGCGAGGAGCACCAGTTCGAGTTCGTCGGGGCGGGCACGGTGCTGTTGCAGTCGAGCGAGGCGCTGATGCCGGAACAGGCGACCGGTGCGGTCGGTGCGGAGCCCGGCGTTCCGGGCGGTCACGGGCCGGCCGGGGGCCCCGGCCAGCACGGTTCCGCACCGCGCCTTCCCGGCCAGCTGGGGGACCTCCAGCGTCGCTTCGGGCTGTGAGCGGTAGTCTGCGGAGTGTGACGTCGAACGTCTGCGCCCCTGTGCACCCCCTGGTGCGCGGGGTGCCAGGCGTCACACCCCCCAACTTCGTCCGCTTTTCAACTTCTTAGGTAGAATCCATATATGGAGACCGAGACGGCCACTCGCTGGCTGACCGATGACGAGCAGTGCACCTGGCGCACCCATCTGGAAGTCAACAAGCTGCTGATGCACCAGCTCGAGAAGGACCTCCAGCCGTTCGGCCTGACCAACAACGACTACGAGATCCTGGTGAACCTCTCGGAGTCGCCGGACCGGCGGATGCGGATGAGCGACCTCGCGGCGGCCACCCTGCAGTCCAAGAGCCGCCTGTCGCACCAGGTCACCCGTATGGAGAGCGCCGGCCTGGTCCGGCGGGAGAACTGCGAGTCGGACCGGCGCGGACTGTACGCCGTGCTCACCGACGAGGGCGTCGCGACCATGCAGAAGGTGGCGCCGCACCACGTCGCGTCCGTCCGCAAACACTTCATCGACCTGCTGTCGCCGGAGGCACTCGCCGAACTGCGGGAGTCCTTGACCCCGGTCGCCGAGCACCTGCGCGGACGGCGCGGCAAGCTCTAGCGGCAGCGTCCGGCGGCAGAGCCCGCGCGTTCTCGCGGCGGGCCGGCCACCGGCCGGTGACGGCGCCGCTAACCGCGGGCCGCGTCCGGCAGGGCCAGTTCGAACACCGCCCCACCGGCAGGCGAACGGCCGACCGTGAGGGTCCCGCCGTGGCGGTGTGCCACGTCGCGGGCGATGGCCAGGCCGAGGCCGGCACCGCCCTCGTCCCTGGTACGTGCGTCGTCGAGCCGTACGAACCGTTCGAAGATCCGCTCACGCTGCTCCTTCGGCACGCCCTCGCCGTCGTCGGCGACGGCCAGCACGATCCGGCCACCCTCCCGGCGGACGGAAGCGGTGACCGAGGCAACGGCGTGACGCTGGGCGTTGTCGAGCAGATTGCCGATCACCCGGCCCAGCTGGGCACGGGAACCGGCCACCTGCAATCCCTGGGTCACGGCCAGCTCGACCGGTACGCGGTCACCGGCCCTGCGCGCCACCTCCTCCGTCAGCAGCTGCGCCGGATCCAGAGCCGCCGATCCCGGCCGCTCCCCCGCGTCCAGCCGCGCCAGCAGCAGCAGGTCCGCCGCCAACTGCTGGAGCCGCACGGTGTCCTCAACCGCGCCGGGCACATCCAGCAACTCCGGGTGCGCCGCGCCCACTTCGAGCTGCGTGCGCAGCGAGGCGATGGGGCTGCGCAGCTCGTGCGAGGCGTCCGCGACGAAACGGCGCTGCCGCTCCACGGACGCCTCCAGGGCGGCCAGCGTCTCGTTCGTCGTACGGGCGAGCCTCGCGACCTCGTCGCCCGAGCCCGGCTCCGGCACGCGCCGCGAAAGGTCCTCGGAGCGGGTGATCGCCGCCATCTCGCGCCTGATGCCCTCCACGGGCCCCAGCGCACGGCGGGTCACCAGCCAGGTCACCGAGCCGACCACGGCGAGCAGCAGCGGCAGGCCGATGAGCATCGCGTCGCGCACGGTGGTGACCGCGTCCTGCTCGGTGGTCAGCGGCGCGCCCGCGTACACGGTCGCCGTCCGGTCGTCGTCGAGGCGGACCTCGACGGAGGCGAAACGGTAGTCGGCGCTGTCGCCGTCCACGGTGGCGGTGCCGGAGGCGAACCCCGGACCGTCGGAGGAGACCTCTCCCCGGCCGGGGTCGTCGTCGCCGTCGCCGTCGTCGTCACGGGGCTGCTCCCGGGGCCGGACGTCCGTGCTGCCGGTCCCTGAGACGGCCTGAAGGTGCTCGCTGACGGCGAGCACCCGGCCGTCGTCGCCGACGACCTGGACGGGGTGTTCGTCGTCCTCGTCGGGCAGTTCCAGCTTTCCGTAGGGCACACCGAGCGCGATCTGGGAGGCCACGTCGCGGGCGGCGACCTCGGCCTGCAGATCCGTGCTGTCGATCAGGTTCGCCCGCAGGGAGAGCAGGACGGCGGTCCCGGCGGCGATCAGCGCCACGGCGACCACCAGGGTGGCGCCGAGCCCGGCCCTGGCCCGGACCGACCTCATGACGACTCCACCGCCACCAACCGGTATCCGGCGCCGCGCACGGTCAGGATGCGGTCCGCGCCGAGCTTGCGGCGCAGGGCGCTGATGTAGACCTCGACGATGTTCGGATCGCCCTCGTAGGCGAAGTCCCAGACGTGCTCGAGGATCTCGGGCTTGCCGACGACCTCGCCGGTGCGCGTCGCGAGGTGCTCCAGCACCGCGAACTCCTTGGCGGTGAGGGTGACTTCCTCGCCACCCGTGTGGACACGGCGGGTGGCTGTGTCCACGCGCAGGTCGCCCGCCGTCAGCACGGGCGAACCGCCCGCCCTGCCGCGCCGCCGGAGCAGCGCCTTGACCCGGGCGACGAGGACGACGTACGAGAAGGGCTTGGTCAGGTAGTCGTCCGCGCCGGTGTCGAGGCCCTCCGCCTCGTCGTACTCACCGTCCTTGGCGGTCAGCATCAGGACCGGCACGTCGTGTCCCGCGGCGCGCAGAGCGGCGCAGACGCGGTAGCCGTTCATGCCCGGCAGCATGATGTCCAGCACCACCAGGTCATGGACGCCCTCGGTGGCGCGGTGCAGACCCTCGAGTCCGTCGTGGACGACGTCCACGGCATAACCCTCGGCGGTCAGGCCCGCGGCGAGGGAGAGCGCGAGCCGCCTCTCGTCCTCCACGATCAGCAACCTCATGCGCCCAGGGTCCCAAACGGAAGCTGAAGATCTCTTCAGGCGGCTTCAGGCTGCGTTCAGCAAGGCGCGGCAAGAGTGGATCCCGTTGCTGACGCAGCAGCACGACTCGGCACAACGACTCGGGAGAACCTCATGAAGCGCAAGCTTGTCATCGCGACCGTGGCGGCGGCGGTGCTGATCGGCGGCGGTACGTACACGGCCGCGGCGCTGTCGGACGACGACGCGTCGGGCGCCGCCGCGGGCTCGGCGCCCGTCACGGTCCAAGGCCGCGACGACGACCGCGACGACGACGCGTCCGAGGACAGGTCCGCGGGCCCCGCCGGGTCCGTCACCGCGGCGCAGGCCGTGGCCGCGGCCCTGAAGCACACGCAGGGAACGGTGAGCTCCGTCGACCTCGACGACGACGGGGACCGCCACTGGGAGGTGGAGGTCCTCGGCAAGGACGACCGCGAGCACGAACTGCGCGTCGACGTGCGGACCGGCGCGGTGCGGGAGGACAAGGCCGAAGCGGAGAACGACGACCGGGACGGCGACCGCGCCGCCCTGCGCGCCGCGTCGGTGGACGCCCGTGAGGCGGTGGATGCGGCGCTCAGGGCCCACCCGGGCGCGACGGTGACATCGGTCGACTTCGAGGACGACGGGTCGGGTCGCTGGGAGGTCGAGCTCGGCGAGGACGCCGCCGACGAGCGTGAGCTGACGATCGACGCGAAGACGGCGTCGGTCACGACCGGCCCGGCGGACGACTGAACCTTTCCCCACCCCGCCCCTTCCCGCTGTACCGAGGTGCGGCTCCGCCGCGGTGGGCTCCGCCCGGACCCGGTACCGCGCTCCGCGCGTGTCCTCGAACGCCGGGCGGGCCGGCTTTGTCGGCCCCGCCGGCGTTTGAGGCGCGGGGGTCCGGTGGGGGTCCCCCCACGCCGCCAGGCGTAGGGGGAGGAGCCCCTGTTTTCGGGAAGGGGCGGGTAGGGGAGACGCCCCGCGCAGCGGCCACCCCGCAAGACGGGCCCCGGGCGGAGCCAGGCAGCCCCGCCCGCGGGGCTCCGGGCCGAGCACGAGCGGGGAAGCCCCCGGTTACGACTCCGTCAGGCCCGCCACCAGCTCGTCCGCCGCCCGGTACGGGTCCAGCTCGCCCGCGACGATGCGTTCCGCCAGCGCGCCCAGGCGCCGGTCGCCGTGCAGGTCGCCGATGCGTTCCCGCAGCGCCGTGACGGCGATCGTCTCGACCTCCGTCGCCGCCCGGCGGGCGCGGCGCTCGGAGAGGACGCCGTGCTCCTCCATCCAGGCCCGGTGCTTCTCCAGCGCCTCGACGACCTCGTCGATGCCCTCGCCGCGCGCGGCGACCGTCTTCACGATCGGCGGGCGCCAGTCCCCCGGCCCCCGGGACTCGCCGAGGCCCAGCATGTGGTTGAGCTCGCGGGCCGTGGCGTCGGCCCCGTCGCGGTCAGCCTTGTTGACGACGTACACGTCGCCGATCTCGAGGATGCCCGCCTTCGCGGCCTGGATGCCGTCGCCCATGCCCGGCGCGAGGAGCACCACCGACGTGTCGGCCTGGGAGGCGATCTCCACCTCCGACTGGCCGACTCCGACCGTCTCGACCAGGACGACGTCGCAGCCGGCCGCGTCCAGGACGCGGATCGCCTGCGGCGCCGCCCACGCGAGGCCACCCAGGTGGCCCCGGGTGGCCATGGAGCGGATGTAGACGCCGGGGTCGGAGGCGTGCTCCGACATGCGGACGCGGTCCCCGAGCAGCGCCCCGCCCGAGAAGGGCGAGGACGGGTCGACGGCAAGGACGCCGACCCGCTTCCCGGCCTTCCGGTAGGCGGAGACGAGTGCCGAGGTGGATGTGGACTTGCCGACGCCCGGCGAGCCCGTCAGGCCCACCACGTACGCGCCGCCGGTCAGCGGGGCCAGCGCCGCCATGACCTCACGGAGCTGCGGCGACGCCCCCTCCACGAGTGAGATCAGCCGGGCCACGGCGCGCGGCCGGCCCTCTCTCGCCTGGGCGACCAGTTGGGGGACGTCCACCATCGTGCTGCTCCGATCGTTCTGCGCGTACGGGCTTCGGCGCCCAGGTTGCTGCTACGCGTGCTTACTTGGCGGGGACGCGGACGATGAGAGCGTCACCCTGCCCGCCGCCGCCGCACAGCGCCGCCGCACCGACACCGCCGCCGCGGCGCTTGAGCTCCAGCGCGAGGTGGAGCACCACACGCGCGCCGGACATGCCGATCGGGTGGCCGAGCGCGATCGCGCCACCGTTCACGTTCACCTTTTCCGGGGTGACGCCGAGGTCCTTCATCGACTGGTGGGCGACGGCCGCGAACGCCTCGTTGATCTCGATGAGGTCCAGGTCGGAGACCTCCAGGCCCTCCTTCTTCAGGGCGTGCCTGATGGCTCCCGACGGCTGGGACTGCAGCGAGTTGTCGGGGCCCGCCACGTTGCCGTGGGCGCCGATCTCCGCGATCCACTCCAGGCCCAGCTCCTCGGCCTTGGCCTTGCTCATCACGACGACGGCTGCGGCGCCGTCCGAGATCTGCGAGGACGTACCGGCGGTGATGGTGCCGTCCTTGGCGAACGCGGGGCGCAGCCGGCCGAGCGACTCGGCCGTCGTCTCCGGGCGGATGCCCTCGTCCTTGGAGAACAGAATCGGGTCACCCTTGCGCTGCGGGATCTCGACGGGCGTGATCTCCGCCTCGAAGAGGCCGTTCTTCTGGGCGGCCGCGGCCCGCTGGTGGGAGAGCGCGGCGATCTCGTCCTGCACTCCGCGCGGGATGCCCAGGCGGGTGTTGTGCTTCTCCGTCGATTCGCCCATGGCGACATTCTCGAAGGAATCGGTCAGGCCGTCGTGCGCCATCGAGTCGAGCATCTCGATCGCGCCGTACTTGTAGCCCTCACGGGACTTCGGCAGCAGGTGCGGCGCGTTGGTCATCGACTCCTGGCCGCCGGCGACGACCACGTCGAACTCGCCGGCGCGGATCAGCTGGTCGGCGAGCGCGATGGCGTCGAGGCCGGACAGGCAGACCTTGTTGATGGTGAGCGCGGGGACGTTCATCGGGATGCCCGCCTTGACGGCGGCCTGGCGCGCGGGGATCTGGCCCGCACCGGCCTGGAGCACCTGGCCCATGATCACGTACTGCACCTGATCTCCGCCGATACCCGCGCGGTCGAGCGCCGCCTTGATGGCGAAGCCGCCGAGGTCGGCGCCGGAGAAGGACTTGAGCGAGCCGAGCAGGCGGCCCATGGGCGTGCGGGCTCCCGCGACGATCACGGAGGTGTTGCCGGTCTTTCCAGACATGAGCACGATCCCCTTCCAGCCGCAGCTGAGGAGTGAACGAGGGTTTACTCAAATGTACTGAGCGGTACGGCTCCGGGTCACCGTGCCGCCGGTGTGATCGCGCGCACGTTGCGTAACCGGCCTCCGGGCGCTGCACTGGTCAAATGCTGACGCGAATCGACCACATCGGAATCGCCTGCTTCGACCTCGACAAGACTGTCGAGTTCTACCGGGCCACGTACGGCTTCGAGGTGTTCCACTCCGAGGTCAACGAGGAGCAGGGCGTACGGGAAGCCATGCTCAAGATCAATGAGACGTCCGACGGCGGCGCCTCCTACCTCCAGCTCCTGGAGCCGACCCGGGAGGACTCCGCGGTCGGAAAGTGGCTGGCCAAGAACGGCGAAGGCGTTCACCACATCGCATTCGGAACGGCTGACGTGGACGCGGACGCGCAGGACATCCGCGACAAGGGCGTACGTGTGCTGTACGACGAACCGCGTATCGGCTCGATGGGCTCGCGTATCACCTTCCTCCACCCCAAGGACTGCCACGGCGTACTCACCGAACTCGTCACGTCTGCAACGGAGCACTGACCCTAAGGATTCCCGGCCCGGTAGAGTGGGCCGTTCCGGGCCGGGGCCGGGTCGGGGCCGTGCCGCGTCTCCGTCGTTGATCTGTCACCATTCCCCGGGGGGCCGTTCGCCGGCGAACGGTGCTCGTTTGGAGACAGTTGCGACCAGGGGACGGATGGGACCGCGCAGTGCGGGGCTACGAACGCCAGGAGAGCCACCGAGCTGACGACGACCACCTCTCGCGGTTCGAAGCCGAGATGGACCGGCTGAAGACCGACCGGGAGAAGGCCGTCCAGCATGCCGAGGACCTCGGCTACCAGGTCGAGGTATTGCGCGCCAAACTCCACGAGGCGCGGCGCAATCTCGCCTCCCGTCCGGCGTACGACAGCGCCGACATCGGCTATCAGGCCGAGCAGCTGCTGCGGAACGCGCAGATCCAGGCCGACCAGCTCCGGCAGGACGCGGAGCGCGAGCTGCGCGAGGCCCGCGCCCAGACCCAGCGCATTTTGCAGGAGCACGCGGAGCACCAGGCGAGGCTCCAGGCGGAGCTGCACGCCGAGGCCGTCCAGCGCAGGCAGCGACTGGACCAGGAACTGGCCGAGCGCCGCCAGACCGTCGAGTCGCACGTCAACGAGAACGTCGCATGGGCCGAGCAGTTGCGGGCCCGCACCGAGTCGCAGGCCCACCGGCTGCTCGAGGAGTCCCGCGCGGAGGCGGAGCAGGCACTGGCCGCCGCCCGCGCCGAGGCCGCCCGCATCGCGGAGGAGGCCCGCAGGCGGCTCGGCAGCGAGGCGGAGACCGCACGCGCGGAGGCCGAGGCGATCCTGCTGCGTGCCCGCAAGGACGCCGAACGGCTGCTGAACGCCGCGTCCAGCCAGGCGCACGAGGCCACCACCCACGCCGAGCAGCTGCGCTCGACCACGACCGCCGAGTCCGACCAGGCCCGCCAGCAGGCCGCGGAGCTCAGCCGCGCCGCCGAACAGCGGCTCCAGGAGGCGGAGGAGAAGCTCCGCCAGGCCCGTGCCGAGTCGGAGAAGCTGCTCTCGGAGGCGAAGGAGTCCGCCGCCAAGCAGCTGTCGTCGGCCGAATCGGTCAACGAGCAGCGCACCCGCACCGCCAAGGCCCAGATCGCCCGGCTCGTCGAAGAGGCGACCAAGGAGTCGGAGACCCTCAAGTCGGAGGCGGAGCAGGCGCTCGCCGACGCCCGTGCCGAGGCGGAGAAGCTCGTCGAGGCCGCGGCCGAGAAGGCCCGTGCGGCCGTCGCCGAGGACTCGGCCGCCGCGCTCGCCAAGGCCGCCCGCACCGCGGAGGAGGTGCTGACCAAGGCGTCGGAGGACGCCAAGGCCACCACTCGCGCGGCGAGCGAGGAGGCCGAGCGGATCAGGCGCGAGGCCGAGGCGGAGGCCGACCGGCTGCGCGGCGAGGCCGCGGAGCAGGCCGACCAGCTCAAGGGCGCCGCGAAGGACGACACCAAGGAGTACCGCGCCAAGACGGTCGAGCTCCAGGAGGAGGCCCGCCGGCTGCGCGGGGAGGCCGAGCAGCTGCGCGCCGAGGCCGTCGCCGAGGGCGAGCGGATCCGCGGCGAGGCCCGCCGCGAGGCCGTCCAGCAGATCGAGGAGGCGGCGAGGACCGCCGAGGAGCTGCTGACCAAGGCGCGCACCGACGCCGACGAACTGCGCTCCCGGGCGAGCAGCGACAGCGAGAAGGTCCGTACCGAGGCCATCGAGCGCGCCACGACCCTGCGCAAGCAGGCCGAGGAGACGCTCGAGCGCACCCGCGCGGAGGCCGAACGGCTGCGCGCGGAGGCCGACGAGCAGGCCGACGGCGTACGGACGGCCGCGGAGGCCGCCGCGGCCGAACTGCGCGAGGAGACCGAGCGCGGCATAGCGGCCCGTCAGGCGGAGGCGGCGGAGTCACTGGCCCGTCTTCACACCGAGGCAGAGGCACGGCTCGCCGCCGCGGAGGAGCGGCTGGCCGAGGCCCGCGCCGAGGGCGAGCGGATCCGCCGCGAGGCGGCGGAGGAGACGGAGCGGCTGCGCGCGGAGGCCGGCGAGCGGCTGCGCGCGCTCCAGGAGCAGGCGGAGACCGAGGCGGAGCGGCTGCGCACCGAGGCCGCGTCCGACGCCTCCGCGTCCCGCGCGGAGGCCGAGGCCCTCGCCGTACGGCTGCAGAGCGACGCCGCCGCGGAGGCCGAGCGGCTGCGGACAGAGGCCCAGGAGACCGCCGACCGGGTACGCGCGGAGGCGGCGGCCGCCGCCGAGCGCGTGGGCACGGAGGCCGCGGAGGCACTGGCGGCCGCGCAGGAGGAGGCGGTACGCCGCCGTCGCGAGGCGGAGGAGATCCTCGGCTCCGCGCGCGCCGAGGCCGGCCAGGAACGCGAGCGGGCCCGCGAGCAGAGCGAGGAACTCCTCGCGTCCGCCCGCAACCGGGTGGAGGAGGCGCAGACCGAGGCGCACCGCCTGGTCGAGGAGGCCGACCGGCGTGCCACCGAGATGGTGTCCTCCGCGGAGCAGACGGCCCAGCAGGTCCGGGACGCCGTCAGCGGGCTCCAGGAGCAGGCCGAGCAGGAGATCGCCGGGCTGCGCAGCGCCGCCGAGCACTCGGCGGAGCGCACCAGGACAGAGGCGCAGGAAGAGGCGGACCGGGTCCGCGCCGACGCGTACGCGGAGCGGGAGCGGGCGGCGGAGGACGCCGGCCGGCTGCGGTCCAGGGCCCAGGAGGAGACGGAGGCCGCGCAGGCGCTCGCCGAGCGGACCGTCGCCGAGGCCATCGCGGAGGCGGACCGGCTGCGGGCGGACACCGCCGAGTACGTGCAGCGCATGCGCACGGAGGCGTCGGACGCCGTCGCCACCGCCGAGCAGGACGCGGCACGGACCCGCGCGGAGGCCCGTGAGGACGCCAACCGCATCCGTTCGGAGGCGGCCGCACAGGCGGACCTGCTGATCAACGAGGCGTCGAGCGAGAGCGAGCGGCTGCGCACCGAGGCCGCGGAACTGCGCGCGTCGGCGGACGCCGAGGCGACGCGGCTGCTCACAGAGGCCGAGCAGATCAAGGTCGACGGCGAGGCCGAGATCGAGCAGATGCGGGCGGCCGTACGGGCCGACCGCGAGCAGGTGCTGGACGAGGCACGGAAGGCCGCCGACAAGCGGCGGGCCGACGCCGCCTCCCAGGCCGACCAGCTCATCAGTGAGGCGAGGGGCGAGGCCGAGCGGATCACGGCAGAGACCGCCGCGGAGACGGAGCGCCTGCGGGCGGAGGCGAACAGCGACGCCGAGCGGCTGCGCGCGGAGGCCGCGGAGACGGTCGGTTCCGCGCAGCAGGCGGCGGAGCGGATCCGCGCGGAGGCCGAGCGCTTCAGGGCGGAGACGGAGGCCGCGGCCGAGCGGCTGCGGGCCGAGGCCCGCGCGGAGGCCGACCAGCTGCTCGACGAGGCACGCGAGGCTGCCGCGAAGCGCCGTGCGGACGCCGCAGAGCAGGCCGACCAGCTCATCGGCAAGGCCCAGGAGGAGGCGCTGCGCGCGGCCACCGAGGCCGAGGCGCAGGCCGACGCGATGGTGGGCGCGGCCCGCAACGAGGCGGAGCGGCTGGTCGCCGAGGCCACGGTCGAGGGCAACTCGCTGGTGGAGAAGGCCCGTACGGACGCCGACGAGCTCCTTGTCGGCGCCCGCCGGGACGCGACCGCCATAAGGGAACGCGGCGAGGAGCTGCGGGCCCGGGTGGAGAGCGAGGTCGAGGAGCTGCACGAGCGGGCCCGCCGGGAGACCGCGGAGCAGATGAAGACGGCCGGCGAGCGTGTCGACAATCTGGTCAAGGCCGCAGAGGAGCAGCGCGCGGAGGCGGAGGCGAAGGCCAAGGAGCTTCTCGCCGAGGCCAATTCGGAGGCGAGCAAGGTCAGGATCGCCGCCGTGAAGAAGGCGGAGGGGCTTCTCAAGGAGGCCGAGCAGAAGAAGGCCGAGCTGATCCGCGAGGGCGAGCGCGCCAAGGCGGAGGCCGACCTGGAGGCCGGCCGGACGGTCGAGGAGGGCAAGCGGGAGCTGGACGTACTGGTGCGCAGGCGCGAGGACATCCAGGCGGAGATCTCGCGTGTCCAGGACGTGCTCGAGGCGCTGGAGTCGTTCGAGGCCCCGTCCGCCGGCAAGTCCGGCTCGGGCGGCGGCTCCGGCGGGGGCGTCAAGGCCGGTGCGACAGCAGGGGTTACCCGTTCGAGTGGCAAGTCATCCGACGGCTAGCCACTCAAAAGGCTGGACATTCTCCAGATCAAACCGGCATCCGCTCGATGACACGCCGCTCGGGCCCCTAGGATTCCCTCTAACACCTCACCGGTCTCATTGACAGGAACCCCATGAGCGACACTTCCTCCCCCTTCGGCTTCGAGCTCGTGCGGCGTGGTTACGACCGCGGTCAGGTGGACGACCGCATTACCAAACTCGTCGCCGACCGTGATAGTGCTCTGGCCCGAATCACCTCTCTGGAAAAGCGCATCGAGGAGCTCCACCTCGAGACGCAGAACGCCCAGGCCCAGGTCAACGACGCCGAGCCGTCGTACGCGGGTCTCGGTGCGCGTGTCGAGAAGATCCTCCGCCTCGCGGAGGAGGAGGCGAAGGACCTGCGCGAGGAGGCCCGTCGCGCCGCCGAGCAGCACCGTGAGCTCGCCGAGTCCGCCGCCCAGCAGGTGCGCAACGACGCCGAGTCGTTCGCCTCCGAGCGCAAGGCGAAGGCGGAGGACGAGGGCATCCGCATCGTCGAGAAGGCGAAGGGCGACGCCCAGACGCTGCGCAGTGAGGCCCAGAAGGACGCGCAGTCCAAGCGGGAGGAGGCGGACGCGCTCTTCGAGGAGACCCGCGCCAAGGCCGCCCAGGCCGCCGCGGACTTCGAGACCAACCTCGCCAAGCGCCGGGAGCAGTCGGAGCGGGACCTGGCGTCCCGTCAGGCGAAGGCGGAGAAGCGTCTCGCGGAGATCGAGCACCGCGCCGAGCAGCTGCGCCTCGAGGCGGAGAAGCTGCGTACGGACGCGGAGCGCCGTGCCCGTCAGACGGTGGAGACCGCGCAGCGCCAGGCCGAGGACATCGTGGCCGACGCGAACGCCAAGGCCGACCGTATCCGCAGCGAATCGGAGCGCGAGCTGGCGGCGCTCACCAACCGCCGCGACTCGATCAACGCCCAGCTGACCAACGTCCGCGAGATGCTGGCCACGCTGACCGGTGCCGCGGTCGCCGCGGCGGGCACGCCCGCCGACGACGAGCCGATCTCCCGTGGAGTCCCGGCGCAGCAGTCCCGCTGACGCTCCCTCCGGCGGTTTTCGACAGGTGCCCGGTGCCGTTCAGGCACCGGGCACCGGTGCGTCCGGCCCCTCCCCGTCACCTTGTTGCCCCTCGGGGTCACCCTGATGCGGAAGGGACTCCTTCCCTTCCCGGAACCCGGTGGCGGACGCTTCCCGGCCCCCGTAGCGTGAACGCATGATCGAGCTCGAGGGTCTCACCAAACACTTCGGCAGCAAGGTCGCGGTCGACCATCTCTCCTTCAAGGTGCGCCCGGGGGTGGTGACCGGTTTCCTCGGCCCCAACGGGGCGGGCAAGTCGACGACGATGCGGATGATGCTCGATCTCGACAACCCCACCAGCGGCACCGTCAGAATCGACGGCCGGCACTACCGCGAGCTCGAAGAGCCGCTGAAGTACATCGGGGCGCTCCTCGACGCCAAGGCGATGCACGGCGGCCGCAGCGCGTACAACAACCTGCTCTGTCTGGCCCAGGCGAACCGCATCCCGCGGAGCCGGGTCGCCGAGGTCCTCGATGTGGTGGGACTGACGCCGGTCGCCCGGAAGAAGTCGAAGGGCTTCTCCATGGGTATGGGCCAGCGGCTCGGAATCGCGTCGGCGCTGCTCGGTGATCCCGAGATCCTGATGTTCGACGAACCGGTCAATGGTCTGGACCCCGAGGGAATTCACTGGATCCGTAATCTGATGAAAGCCCTTGCGCAGGAAGGCCGGACGATCTTCGTTTCTTCTCATCTCATGAGTGAAATGGCCCTGACCGCCGATCACTTGATCGTGATCGGACAGGGCAAGCTGCTGGCCGACACGTCGATGGCCGATTTCATCCAGCAGAACTCACGCAGTTATGTGCGGCTCCGCTCCCCCCAGCAGGAGGAGCTGCGGGACGCCGTGCACCGGGCGGGCATGACGGTCGTCGAGACGGACAACGGCACGCTGGAGGTCGACGGCGCGAGCACCGAGCAGCTCGGCGAGCTCGCGGCCGAGCACCGGATCGTCCTCCACGAGCTCAGTGCCCAACGCGCCTCGCTCGAGGAGGCGTTCATGCAGATGACCGCCGGCTCGGTGGAGTACCACGCGCACTCCACGGGCGCGGGCGCACCACCACCGCCCGGCCTCGAAGCCCCGCCGTCCGGCCACGGCGCCCCCCAGTGGGCCCCGCGCAAAGAGGGAGCCTGACCGATGGCATCCGTACCCGCCGTCCTCCAGTCCGAGTGGACCAAGATCCGTACGGTCTCCTCCACGCGCTGGACGCTGATCAGCGCGCTCGTCGTGACCGTCGCGATGGGCGCGGCCCTGTGCGCCCTGATGAACGCCACCTTCGACGATCTGCCGGACGCCGAGCGGCTGACGTTCGACCCGACCCTCATCAGCTTCTCCGGGATGGTGCTCGGGCAGCTCGCCATGGTCGTCTTCGGCGTCCTCGTCGTCGGCACCGAGTACAGCTCGGGCATGATCCGCACCTCGCTCGCCGCCGTGCCGCAGCGCGGCACGTTCATCTTCAGCAAGATCGCGGTGGCCGGGCTGCTGGCGCTCGCTGTCGGGATGGCGACCAGCTTCCTCACGTTCTTCCTCGGCCAGGCGCTGCTCGGCGAGCACCGCACCACGATCGGCGAGGAGAACGTGCTGCGGGCCGTCATCGGCGGCGGCATCTACATGGGTCTGATCGCGGTCTTCTCGATGGGCGTCGCCACGATGCTGCGCAGCTCGATGCTCTCGCTGGGCATCCTGATGCCGTTCTTCTTCCTGGTCTCGCAGATCCTCTCCGCGGTTCCGGGCGCCAAGGACGTCGCGCGCTACTTCCCCGACCAGGCCGGCGCGAAGATCATGCAGGTGGTCCCGAACGCCATGAACAGCGGGGACTCCCCTTACGGCCCTTGGGGTGGCCTCGGCATCATGCTGCTGTGGGTGGCCGCGGCACTCCTCGGCGGCTTCCTCGTGCTGAAGAAGCGGGACGCCTGAACGGGCCCGTAGCCGTATCTGCTTGGGCGGAACCATCAGGGCCCGGCTATCCTCCTAGCACTTACGGGGGCGTACGGCTGCACCGCCTGTGCCCCGACGACCCGAAAGTCGATGGGGCTGGAGAATGATCGAGGCAGTCGGCCTGACGAAGCGCTATGGCGCCAAGACGGCCGTGTACAACCTTTCCTTCCAGGTGCGGCCGGGCGCCGTCACCGGATTCCTCGGCCCCAACGGCGCGGGCAAGTCCACGACGATGCGCATGATTCTCGGCCTCGACCGGCCGACGTCGGGCCAGGTCACCATCGGCGGGCTTCCGTTCCGGCAGCTGCCGAACGCGCCCCGCCAGGTCGGCGCGCTGCTCGACGCCAAGGCGGTGCACGGCGGCCGCACCGCCCGCAACCACCTGCTGTCGCTCGCGCAGCTCTCCGGCATCCCGGACCGCCGGGTCGACGAGGTGCTCGGCGTCGTGGGCCTTCAGGGCGTGGCGAAGAGGCGCTCCAAGGGCTTCTCGCTCGGCATGGGGCAGCGGCTCGGCATCGCCGCCGCGCTGCTGGGCGACCCTCAGGTGCTGCTCTTCGACGAGCCGGTCAACGGCCTCGACCCGGAGGGCATCCTCTGGGTGCGCAACCTGATGAAGCAGCTGGCCGCCGAGGGCCGTACGGTCTTCGTCTCCTCGCACCTGATGAGCGAGATGGCCCTCACGGCCGACCATCTGATCGTGATCGGACGCGGTCAGCTCATGGCGGACATGAGCGTGAAGGACTTCATCTCCCACAACTCGGCGGACTTCGCCCGGGTCCGTACACCGCAGACGGAGCCCGAGCAGCGTGAGAAGCTCCTCGCCGCCCTGACCGAGGCGGGCGGCCAGGTGATGCCGGAGCCGGACGGCGCGCTGCGGGTGACCGGCCTGCCGCTGCCCCGCATCAGCGACCTGGCGCACGACGCGGACGTGCGGCTGTGGGAGCTGTCGCCGCACCAGGCCTCCCTGGAGGAGGCGTACATGCGGATGACGCAGGGCGCGGTGGACTACCGCTCGACGGCGGACGAGAAGTCCGGGCTGATGCAGCAGCAGCCGATGGGACACGTCCCGCCGCAGCCGCACATCCCCGAGGTGCCGCAGCAGGGGTTCTACGCCCCGCCGCCGCCCCACCCCGGCCAGAACCCGTACGCGGCGCCGGCGCCGGCCGCACCGCCCGCCGCCGCCCCGGCCGAGGCCCCCGCTCCCCCGGCGGCCGCCCCCGCCGACCTGACCAAGCCCGAGGACGCACGATGACCACTCCCTACCAGCAGCCCGGCTCGTACGCCTCCCCGATCCCGGTGCGCGGGGCGAGCCTCGGTGACGCGCTCCTGTCCGAGTGGACGAAGATCCGTTCCGTGCGCTCCACGATGTGGACGCTGGGCGTGATGATCGTGCTGATGCTCGGCATCGGTCTCGGGGTCGCCGCGCTCGTCGCGGCCGCCGGCGAATCGGCCGGCATCGGCGACTCGTCCGCCCTCGGTATGGGCTTCTTCGGTGTCCTGCCCGGCTCGATCTGTGTGATGACCCTGGGCGTGCTCACCATCGCGTCCGAGTACAGCACCGGCATGATCCGTACGACGCTGACGGCCTGCCCGAGCCGCGGCCGGGTGCTTGCGGCCAAGGCCGTCGTCTTCTTCCTTCTGGTCCTCACGATCACGACCCTGGTCGCGGGCATCGTCGCGGTCATCCAGAACGCGATGGTGGAGGCGGTCGAGCCCACCGGTGACGAATGGCTGCGCGCCTCCGTCGGCGTGGGTCTCTACACCGCCTCGCTCGGGTTGCTGTCGCTGGCCGTGGGCGCCATGATCCGGCACTCGGCCGGTGCGATCACCACCATGATCGGTGTGATGCTGCTGCCGCTGGTGGCGGCCATGTTCATGTTCTCCGAGTCGCTCCAGGACCTGCAGCAGTTCCTGCTGGAGTGGGCCATCCCGAGCCAGCTCATCGGCATCTACGGTGAGGCGGCGTCGGGCGGGTCCTCCGGTCCCCTCGGCTGGGAGCCGGTGTGGATCATGCTCGGCCTCTCGCTCGTGGCGCTCGGCGGGGCGTACGCGACGATGAGCAGCCGGGACGTCTGACCGCGCGCTCAGTACCTCGGCGCGTTCCTGGACCGCTGCACCTTCGAGGTGCGGCGGTCCTTCGCGTTCCAGCACGCCTTGTGCCAGTGGCGGCGGTCCTCCACGCCGCCGTGCTCGGGCCAGGCCACCACATGGGGCATCCCGGAGGCGATCTCCTGGTCGCATCCGGGGCAGCGGTACCGCTTGCCGGCGGCACTCGCACCCGCGACGTGGCGCACCGACCACTCCTCGCCCTGCCAGGACTCGCTGCTGCCGAAACCGCCGTACCGGCCCGCGGGGTCGCTCGCTCGCTCGGTGGGCTTCTCGCCGCCTCGGGGGCGGTTGCGGCGCGGGGACACGTGACACCTCACGGGGCAAGTCAGGACAGTTGCCCGTACAGCGTACGGGCCCGGGCCCTGGCGCCGGTCCCTCTCACGGGTGCGCGCACGCCCTGCATCAGGGCCAGTTACCGGAAAATCGCAACAACTTCACGCCTGCCCGTGCCTTTGGCACGTGTCAGGCGTTGTTGCCTGTAGGGGGAGTGACGCGTCGGCCGCAAGGAGGCAGAAGGCGATGCGCGTTGGAACGTTCGTATTGGCGGCCCAGTTTCCGGGCCAAGGACAGGGGGAGGCACTGCACCGGGCGGTGCGTTCCGCCGAGGTGGCGGAGGAAGCGGGCCTCGACGCCGTGTGGCTGGCCGAGCACCACTTCGTGCCGTACGGGGTGTGCCCGTCCGCCGTGACCCTCGCGGCGCTGCTGCTCGGTCGCACCCGCCGGATCCGTGTGGGCACGGCGGTGAGCGTGCTGCCGAGCGCGCATCCCGTGGCGTTGGGCGAGCAGGCCGCGCTGCTGCATCTCACGTCCGGCGGGCGGTTCACCCTCGGGGTGGGACGCGGCGGGCCGTGGGTCGACCTGGAGGTGTTCGGCGCCGGCCTGGCCGCGTACGAGCAGGGCTTCCCCGAATCCCTGGACCTGCTGCTGCGCTGGCTGCGCGAACCCCGCGTCGGCGCGCGGGGCGAACGGTTCGCCTTCCGGGAGGTCCCGGTCGTCCCGCGCCCCGACGAGCTGATCGACGGACCGCAGGAAGGACCCGAGGTGGTCGTCGCGTGCACGTCCCCGCAGAGCGTCAGGCTCGCAGCGGAGCGAGGCCTGCCGATGCTGCTCGGCATGCACTGCGGCGACCAGGAGAAGGCGGACATGGTCGCCCTGTGGCGTACGCACGCCCTCTCCGCGGGACACCCGGCCGAGCAGGTCGCTACGGCCGGGCATGTGTCGGCCGGCGTCGTCCAGATCGCCGACCGCGCTGACGAGGCGGCGGAGACCCTCGTCAAAGCGATGCCCGGCTGGCTGAAGCAGGGCCTGGACGCGCATGTGACCGTCGACGGACGGCAGCGCGCGATGCGCGACCCCGTCGCGTACACGGAGCTGCTCTGTTCCTTGCATCCGGTGGGGCCGCCGCGCCTGGCCGCGGACCGCCTTGCGGCGACCGCGGAGCGCACCGGCATCACTCGCTTCGCGCTGCTCGCGGAGGGCTCCGGCGACCTCGCCACCACCGAGGAGAACGTCCGGCGGCTGGGCACGGAAGTGCTGCCCCTGCTCGACTGACGCTCGACCGTGTCCATGGTTGCGAGGTTCCGGGTCCGATGGTGCCGCCGCTCCGACATCTGTGCACCTCCAATGATGCGGAGCGGCAGCAGAAGACTTCAGCAGTCGCGCAGTTCGGGCGACTGATTGAGCAACTGGCCCCGGATCGAGGTGAAGCGGGCGAGCCGCTCGTCGACCGAGGGGTCCAGCGGGAACACCGCGACGCGGTGGCAGTTCTGGAATGCCAGTCGGACTCCGAAGTGCCGCTGGAGCGCGCCGCGAATCGCGTCACTCGCGAGCGCGCGCAGCAGCTGACCACGTGCCTGCTCGTCCGGCGGAGGCGTCTGGTTGTCGGCGAACTCGCCGCCGTCCACCTTCAGCTGAGCCACCAGAGAACTGATCATCTCCCATGCGTAGGGCAGGGAGGTCCGGACGCAGTCGACGAAAGCTGCTTCGTCGACCTCGCCTCGCTCGGCCTGTTCCAACAGCGCCGGTGAGACGTCGAGCGACATGGGTTCTCCTCTCGCGGCCCCGCATAACGGGGCCTTACGGGCAGGGAAGGAGGAAGTGGACCGAACGACGGCATACCAATGCTGTACGGCGACGCAGAGTGCACGGCCGACGACCTCCCGTCTTCCACGGTAAGTGCGCCGACTTGAGCGCACCAGGAGATTGGGCACACAACCGGCCAAATAACGAAGGGCGCTTCCGGGGCGAATCGCGCGGCGCGGCGTCCGTCGAGTAGCGTTGCGGACCATGCGTCTCGTCATCGCCCGCTGCTCCGTGGACTACGCCGGCCGGCTCACCGCCCACCTGCCCTCCGCCCCCCGTTTGATCCTGGTCAAGGCGGACGGCAGTGTCTCCATCCACGCCGACGACAGGGCGTACAAACCGCTGAACTGGATGTCCCCTCCCTGCACACTGAAGGAGGGCGACGACAGCGTCTGGACCGTCGTGAACAAAGCGGGCGAGAAACTGATCATTACGATGGAGGAGATCCTCCACGATTCGTCGCACGAGCTCGGCGTCGACCCCGGCCTTATCAAGGACGGCGTGGAAGCGCACCTTCAGGAGCTTCTCGCCGACCGGATCGAGACACTTGGCGAGGGGTACAGCCTCATCCGCCGTGAATACCCCACGGCCATCGGCCCGGTGGACATCCTCTGCCGCGACGCCGACGGCGCGACGGTGGCGGTGGAGATCAAGCGCCGCGGCGAGATCGACGGCGTGGAGCAGCTCACCCGCTACCTCGAACTCCTCAACCGCGACCCGCACCTGGCGCCCGTGAAGGGCGTCTTCGCGGCCCAGGAGATCAAGCCCCAGGCCCGGGTCCTGGCGACGGACCGCGGCATCGGCTGCGTGGTCCTGGACTACGACGCGATGCGCGGCATCGAGGACGACAAGCTCCGCCTGTTCTGACGCCGCGCGCCCGCCGGGGCGGTGCGGTAAAGGTGCGCGCCGCCCTCGCGGGCCGGCGCAAGGGTGCGGTCGCGCCCGTACGCCGCGTCGGGGCGTACGGTCCCGCAGGACACTGCGGCTCCGAGGTCACCCCGATGAGGCAGCGCTGATCGCCGACGCCTCCCGTGGGCGGGGGCGCCCGACGAGTGGGCGGACCCTTCCTCGGTGCACCCGGGATCGAATCAGGCGTGGTCCTGCCGGGAACGAGCCACGGCCGAGCGCCACAGCAAGACAGCCGCACACCACCCTGCGGCACCGCGCACGGCCACACCCGGTCGCCGGCGCGCAACGCAAGGGCGGCGCGGAGCCGCCGCCAGGGGGCGGGGCGCCAGCCCCGACCTCGTTCGGGAGCGGCCCCCAGCCCCGCCAAGGCATCAGAGGCCCAGGCCCGATTCCGGGCGCCCCGCGGCCCCGCTTCCGGGCGCCGCCCCAGTCCCAGGCGGTTGGGTGCCCCGCTCCAGGCCCGTCAGGGTTTTGGGGCGCAGCCCGGCCCCGTTTCGCGGGAGGGGCCCAGCCCGGTCAGGCGATGCGCGGCACAGACCCAGTCCGGTCAGGGGGTGCGGGACGCAGCCCCCGTCCCGTCAGGGTTTCGGGGAGGGGCGGGGTGGGGGGAGACCCCCGCGCCGGCCCTCCCGCACCGCGTCGTGTCAGATGATCGACGGCGACGCGGACGCCGCCCCGCCGCCGCTCGTCATCGTCGCTTCGCTCGGCTCGCTCGCGGACGCGCTTCCGCCCGGCGCCGTGGACGTTTCGGAGGACGTCGGACTCGGGGGCGGGGTCGTGGTAGGCGTCGGGTCGGGGGACGGGAACGTCGGCGGCTTCGCGCTCGGCGGAGGCTTCGGACTCGACGGCGGCTTCGGACTCGACGGCGGCCGCGAGTCCGAAGGGCTCTGAGGCCGCGACGAGCTCGGCGACGGGTCCTCCCCCGGTGCCGACGGGCGTCCCGTCGACGCCGGCGTCGTGGCCGACGAGGACGACCCCGTCGGCTTGGCGTCGTTCTTGTCCGCCGACGGATCGTCGGAGACGTCGGCCGTCGGGTCCTCGGCGGTCCAGTCGTCGTCGACGTCGTCCTCGTTCACCGGCTGGCCGTTGCGTACGTCGTTCCCCGGCGGCTCCTCCTGGTCGGAGGTCATGCCCAGGGTGACCACCGTGCCGAGGACCACCGCGAGCAGCGCGCCCGCTCCCGTGGCGACGAGGTTGCGACGGGCGCCCATGAGGATGGCCGCGCCCCGGCCCGCGGGGCGGTCGGGGCCGTCCGCCGGGGTCTCCTGCTGGTGGCCCGCCACCGGTGCGACGACGGCGCGGTCCTGCGACCCGGTCCGCGGCAGCCGCTTCGTCAGCGCCGCACCGGGCACGCCCCTCGGAGGCGACACGGGTCCCGCATCACCCGTGGCGACGGGCGGCGCGGGCACCAGCCCGGACTCGCGGTCGGCGACGAGCGCGAGGGCCCGGCGTCCGGCGACGGTGCCGCTCTTGTCGGCGAGCGCGCCGCGCATGCCGATCGACGCCTCGAGCTCGGCCCTGGCCCGGTCCACGTTCCCGGTGCACAGCGCGAGGACGCCCAACTCGTGGTGGAAATAGGCCTCTTCCGCGACCTCACCGGCAATGCGGGCGGCCTCGGAGCCCATCCGCAGGGCCCGCTCCCAGGCGGCCCACTGCCGTCCGGCGGCGAAGGCCGGCGCCGCGCTGCGGGCGAGCAGCACGGCCGTGCTGGGGTGTCCGGCGTCCCGGCCGGGCACCAGGGCGCTCAGGGCGGCCAGCACGGCGTCCGCCTCGGCCACGGCCCGCTCGGGAGTGACGGAGGGGTGCCCGGCCCACCAGGCGTAGTGCTGGGCGGCGGTGTGCGCGTGGCCGACGGCGTCCTCGTCGTAGCCCTTCTCGCGAAGCTGGGCGAGCACACCGGCCGCCAGCCGGTAGCGCGGGCCGGCCGGGGAGAGCAGTCCGCAGTTCATCAGTTCGCCGAGCGCGGCGTCGGCGTGGGTGTCCCCGACGAGGGCCGGCAGGTGGGCCTGGTGCGGCACCTCGCCGCCGAGGGCGACCGCGAAGCGCAGGGTCTGCCTGGCCGACGCGCTGAGCCGTGAGGCGAGCAGTGAGGCGGGCGCGGCACCCTCGCCGAGCGACGGCAGGGGTACGTCCTTGCCGCCGGCGGCCGCGAAGGGGGCGAACTCCTCGAAGGCCTCCGGGTCGGCCCGAAGCTCGTCGCACTGGCGCAGCAGCGCGGCCGCCTGGACGAACCGCAGGGGCAGGCCCTCCGACTCGAACCAGAGGTCACCCGCCCAGTTGGACTCCTCCTCCGTCAGCGGCCGGTCCACGGCCTTGCGCAGCAGTTCGAGCGCGGCGGCGCGGCCGAGGCCGCTGAGGAAGACCTCTTCGAGGTGCGAGCCTGCGCCGGGAGCGGCGATGTCCGGGGTGGCCGCGACGAGGAACGCGCATTCCGGTGCGGCGTCGAGCAGCTCGTCGAGGGACGCACCGCCGAACTCGAGGTCGTCCAGGACGACGATGGCTCCGATGTCACGCACGAAGCCGGCGAGCGCGTTCCGGTCGGGGCGCAGGCCCGGCGAGTCGTAGACGACCGTGAAGAGTTCCTGGAGCAGCTCGGCGGGTGTGCGGCGGTGGCCGTTGAGACGTACGACCCCGTCGGGCGCGAAGGCGCCGCACTTCGCGGCGACGGCGTCGAGCAGGGAGCTGCGGCCGGAGCCCGCCGGGCCGGTGAGCCGGACGGACCGGCCGCTGCCAAGGAGTCGTACGAGCCGCGCGAGTTCCTCGTCGCGTTCCAGCAGCGGCGGGCGGGGAGCGGCGGGGCCGGGTGGCACGGGCGGCTGCGCGGCGCGGAGGAGCTCCGCGCGTTGCGCGGTGCTCCGGCGGGTCGGGCGGCCTGGCTGCTCTCCCCCTTGGCCGTCGGCCCGGACGGGCCCTCCGGGCGGGCAGACTTCGATCTCGCTGCCGTCGACCGGGTTGATCGTGAGCAGGAAGTCGCCGGAGACGAGCTGGACCGTACGCCTGGGCGTGGGCGTCGACTGTCCGGGCGTGATGGCGTCGCGCGGCGGTCGCACCGGTCCGGCGCCCTCGCCGAAGCTGTCGTTGTCCATGGTCAAAGCTCCCAGATCAGGTTCGCCCGGCCTTGTCGCCGCCAAGATCACTGTCTTGGTGCCGAAGCCGCGTGCGGTGCCTCCCGGCATTCCTGCACGCCTTGTCGCCTCGGTCCGGAGCCCGCCTCACGGGTCCGTCGAAAGGGCAGGCGATCGAACCCTAGACGTTCGCCGCGCATCGCGAAACCTTCGGGGTGCCGCGCGTCCCCGACGTCACGGTCTCAGGAGGATTGGGTTGCTCGCCCTGTTCGTGCCCCCGTCACACATGACGGGACGATTCATCCGTGGCGGCCCTGACCGCCGGCCGCCGGACGGCCGGCCGCGCGGCCGCGTCGCTCCGTACCCGCACCCACCCCGCCGCCGTCGTGGCCGGCCTCGCGCCGGTCACCTTCGGCGGCGGGGATCACACCCGAGGAAGCGATTCCGCAGCGAGGCCGCCCTCGATCGCGAGGATGCGGTGCAGCCGTGTCGCCACGAGCAGGCGCTGCATCTGCGGCGGCACACCACGGAGCACCAGCCGGCGGCCGCATCTGCCGGCCCGCCGGTGCGCCCCCATGATGACCCCGAGCCCGGTGGCGTCCCAGGAATCAAGGTGGGTCAGGTCGAGCACCAGGTCGCCGGCTCCGTCGTCGACGGCCGAGTGCAGGACCGTACGGGCGTCCGCCGCGCTGCGGACGTCGAGGCGGCCCCCGACGACCAGCTCGGCGTGGTCGCCCCTGATGTGCATATACGCTCCCCGAGTGTGCTTACAGTGCCCCGTGTTGGCCCCGTGTCGACTGTGCGGCTGACTGTTCTTCGGTTCTTCTCTGTCCTGCAACAACTGACTGCCGCATAGGCGCAGGGGTTGCTACTTGTAAGCGAACCGATACCGAATTCACCCCGCCGGGTGATGCCGAACCGGTCGATAACGCCTGTGGCGACGTCAGTGCTTGTAGAAGCCCTGCCCGCTCTTGCGGCCGATGTCACCGGCGTCCACCATCCGGCGCATCAGCTCCGGCGGTGCGAACTTCTCGTCCTGCGACTCGGTGTAGATGTTGCTCGTCGCGTGGAGCAGGATGTCGACGCCCGTCAGGTCGGCGGTGGCGAGCGGCCCCATCGCGTGTCCGAAGCCGAGCTTGCAGGCGATGTCGATGTCCTCGGCGGTCGCCACGCCCGATTCGTACAGCTTCGCGGCCTCGACGACGAGCGCCGAGATGAGGCGGGTGGTGACGAAGCCCGCGACGTCGCGGTTGACGACGATGCAGGTCTTGCCGACCGACTCGGCGAACTCACGCGTGGTGGCGAGGGTTTCGTCGCTCGTCTTGTAGCCACGCACCAGCTCGCACAGCTGCATCATCGGGACGGGCGAGAAGAAGTGGGCGCCGACGACGCGCTCCGGGCGTTCCGTCACTGCGGCGATCTTGGTGATCGGGATGGCGGAGGTGTTGGAGGCGAGGACCGCGTCGTCCCGTACCAGCTTGTCGAGCGCGCGGAAGATCTCGTGCTTGACCTCGAGCTTCTCGAACACCGCCTCGACGACGATGTCCGCGTCGGCGACGGCGTCGAGGTCGGTGGTGGTCGTGATGCGCGCCAACGCCGCGTCGGCGTCGGCCGCTTCGAGCTTGCCCTTGGCGACGAACTTGTCGTACGACGCCTTGATGCCGTCCCTGCCGCGGGTCAGTGCCTCGTCGGTGACGTCACGCAGAACGACGTCCCAGCCTGCCTGGGCAGAGACCTGCGCGATTCCGGAACCCATGAGTCCGGCACCGATGACGGCGAGCTTCCTGGCCACTGCGGCACTCCTTAACGACTGTTTACATGTGCGCTCTCTGCCGGAGATTAGCGGTCGTGAGGGGCCCCTGTGACCGTGAAGAGATGCGCGTCACGTCTCAGATGACGGACATCACACCGGGACGGCCCCTCATGCCTCGCGGACCCCGCTCCAGGGCCCCCTCGGCGCCGTCGGCCGAGCGGCGCCGGCCGTGACGGTGGGCACACGGGTCTGCCGCCGGCCCGGTGCCTAACTAGGCTGGCCACATGGTCAATCTGACGCGCATCTACACCCGCACCGGCGACCAGGGCACCACCGCCCTGGGCGACATGAGCCGCACCGCCAAGACCGATCTGCGCATCTCCGCGTACGCCGACGCCAACGAGGCCAACGCGGTCATCGGCACGGCCGTCGCACTGGGGAAGCTGGACGAGGAGGTCGTGAAGGTCCTCGTCCGGGTGCAGAACGACCTCTTCGACGTGGGGGCGGACCTGTCCACGCCGGTCGTCGAGAATCCGAAGTACCCGCCGCTGCGGGTGGAGCAGTCGTACATCGACAAGCTGGAGGCGGACTGCGACCGCTTCCTCGAGGAACTGGAGAAACTGCGCAGCTTCATCCTTCCCGGCGGCACCCCGGGCGCGGCGCTGCTGCACCAGGCCTGCACGGTCGTACGGCGGGCCGAGCGCTCGACGTGGGCGGCGATGGAAGTGCACGGCGAGACGATGAACGCGCTGACGGCGACGTACCTCAACCGCCTCTCCGACCTCCTGTTCATTCTCGCCAGGGTGGCGAACAAGGAGGTCGGAGACGTGCTGTGGGTGCCGGGCGGAGAACGCTAACGCTCGGCGCGGACCGGTTCGCGTTCCTTTTCGTCCGCCGGGGCCTTCTTCGGCCAGATCACGTAGGTGAGCGCGATCAGGCCGTGGATGCCCGCCGCGCGCCAGGCGCCGTACATCCAGCTCCGCAGCGAACCGGTCTGCCCGGCGTCGCCGACGTACCAGATCGCGATCTGGAGCAGCGCGGTCGCGACGATCGCGCCCACCGCCGTGCCCAGCCAGATCCGGCCCTCGTGCCGGGCGCGGGCCATGCCGTAGCGCGGCGGCTTCGGCGGCGGGGGCTCGCCGGCGAGGCGGTGCGCGGCATGGCCGTCGAGCCACTTGACGGTGCGGTGGCCGTGGCCGACCGTGTAGCCGATGTAGAGGGCGGCCAGGCCGTGTTTCCAGTCCGGCTCGGCGCCGTTCTTGAGGTCGATCGCCGTGACCACCAGCAGCAGGACCTCCAGCAGTGGTTCGCACAGCAGCAGCGCGGCGCCGGTGCGCGGCATCCTCAGCAGGTAGCGGACGGCCAGTCCGGCGGCCAGCAGCACCCAGAAGCCGACCTCGCAGATCACGATCAGCGTGACGATCACGGCAGCTCTCCCTTCGTACGGTCCAAGCCTGGCCGCCGACGGGCACCGATTCGTCGTCGCCGTTGACGAACTGCGACTGCATCCTTCGATGTACTACGGGCTCGCCCCGTGCGCGGAGGCACACGGGCGGTGGTGCCGTGTTTGATGGACGGGTGACCTTCCCCCGCCCCCACCGTGACGATGTGCTCATCGCGGTCGTCGGCCTGCTCGGTGGCCTGTTGCTGTGGTCGCTCGGAGTGCACACCAACGGGCCGAAGGCTCCGCTGCCGTCCTGGGTGACGCTGGTGCCCCTGTTCGTGATCTCCGGACTGGAACTGCTGCGGCGGACGATGCCGCGCACGGCCCTCCTCACGGGCACCGCCGCCGTCCTGGTCGACCCGTTCACGCCCGGCAGCATCGTGACGCTCCTGATGTTCGCGGACCTGGCGTACGCGGCCGTGGTCTACGGCACCCCCGCCTCCGCCCGGCGCATCCCGGTCACCACAGGGCTGATCACGATCGCGGTGACGATCGGTTTCCTGGCCTGGCTGCGGGAGCCCGCCGCGCTGCTGATCGGAATGGTCACCGGGCTCGTCTCGTTCGGCCCCGCCACCACCGGCGCGATCGTCCGCAACCACCGGGAGGCGGCGAACGCCGCCCGGCTGCGGGCCGAACAGACCGCGCTGCTCGCGGAGATGGACCGCACCCAGGCGATCGCGGCCGAGCGCGCCCGCATGGCCCGGGAGCTGCACGACATGGTCGCGGGCCACCTCTCCGCGATCGCGATCCACTCCACGGCGGCGCTGTCGCTGGACGACGAGGCGACGACGAGGCAGGCGATGACCGTGATCCGCGAGAACAGCGTCGAGGGCCTGGCCGAGATGCGCCGCCTCATCGGACTGCTGCGCGACAGCAGCGGCGACGTGGAACCGGCAGCCGCGCCCACCCTGGCCGGACTCGACGCCCTGGTGGAGCAGGCGAGGACCACCGGCGGGCAGAGCGGGCTGAGCTTCGTGCTCCGGGACGACCGGGAGAAAGGCACCCGGCTGCCGGCGCCCGTGGAGCTCGCCGGCTACCGCATCGTCCAGGAGTCGCTGACCAACGCGATCAAGCACGCGGAGGCCGGCGAGGTGCGTGTCGAGGTGTCCGGCGGGGCGGGCGACGTGCTGCGGGTGACGGTGACCAGCCCGTTCGGACGGCGGCCGGGACCGAGGGCGCCCGGCTCCGGTGCGGGCCTGGTGGGGATGGAGGAACGGGCCGCGCTGCTGGACGGGACGTTCGAGGCCGGTCCGGTCAAGGGCCCGGTCGGCGGGCCCGACAAGATCTGGCGCGTACGGGCGGTGCTGCCCCTGACGGACGACAAGGAGCCATCGGCATGACGGCGCAGGCGGACGACTCGAAGGCCGGGGCCCGGATCCGGGTCCTGGTCGCGGAGGACCAGAACGCGGTACGGGCGGGGCTGGTCCTGATCCTGCGCAGCGCGCCGGACATCGAGGTGGCCGGGGAGGCCGCGGACGGCGAGGAGGCGGTGCGCCTCGCGCGCGAGCTGCGCCCGGACGTGGTGCTGATGGATGTGCAGATGCCCCGGCTGGACGGGGTCTCCGCGACGCGGCAGGTGGTCGCGGAGAAGCTGGCCGATGTGCTGGTGCTGACCACGTTCGATCTCGACGAGTACGTCTTCGGGGCGCTGCGGGCGGGGGCGGCGGGCTTTCTGTTGAAGAACACCGAGGCGGGCGATCTGCTCCAGGCGGTGCGGACGGTGGCGCGCGGCGAGGGAATGATCGCGCCGGCGGTCACCCGGCGGCTGATCGCGGAGTTCGCCGCGCCCGGTCCCGTACGGTCGGCGGACGCTCCTGATCCGGCGGTGCTGGACACGTTGACGAGGCGGGAGCGGGAGGTGCTCTCGTGCCTCGGTGAGGGGATGTCGAACGCGGAGATCGCGGTGCGGCTGTCGATGGCGGAGGCCACGGTCAAGACACACGTCAGCAGGTTGCTGGGGAAGTTGGAGCTGCGCAGCAGGGTGCAAGCGGCCGTCCTGGCACAGGAGTTGGGGATCTGACCGGGGGTCGGACGGCAGGGCGCGGACCGTTGGTCTGGACCTATTGACGATTGGTCCAGACCACCCTAATCTCACCGAGCACACTGCGGTGAGCCCCGCGGTGTGCACAGTGCACGGACCACCCCTGACATGTCCGCACTCAACTCGAGGAGCATCCTTGAGCACCGAAGCGCCCCCACGCCCGCGATCACGGTTCAGAGCCAGGGCCACCGCGGGACTGACCGCCCTTCTCCTCCCCCTCGCCGCCATGGTCGGACTCGCCTCCCCCGCGGAAGCCGCCACCTCGGCGACGGCCACCTACGCCAAGTCCTCCGACTGGGGCACCGGCTTCGAGGGCAAGTGGACGGTGAAGAACACCGGCACCACGACCATCAACTCCTGGACCGTCGAGTGGGACTTCCCCTCCGGCACCCGCGTCACCTCCGCCTGGGACGCCACCGTCACCAACTCCGGCGACCACTGGACCGCCAAGAACGTCGGCTGGAACGGCACGCTCGCCCCGGGCGCCTCCGTCTCCTTCGGCTTCAACGGCAGCGGCCCGGGCTCGCCGTCCAACTGCAAGCTGAACGGTGCCTCGTGCGACGGCGGCAGCGTGCCCGGTGACAACCCGCCCTCCGCCCCCGGCACCCCCACGGCCTCCGGCGTCACCGACACATCGGTGAACCTCAGCTGGCGGGCGGCCACCGACGACAAGGGCATCAAGAACTACGACGTCCTGCGCGACGGCGCCAAGATCGCCACGGTCACCGGCACCACGTACACCAACACGGGCCTGACCGCCGGCACGGACTACTCGTACTCGGTCCAGGCGCGGGACAGCGCCGACCAGACCGGCCCGGTCAGCGGTGCGGTCGCCGTCCGCACCACCGGCGGGGGCGGCGGGGAGCCCGGCCCCGGCGACAAGGTCAAGCTGGGCTACTTCACCAACTGGGGCGTCTACGGTCGCAACTACCACGTGAAGAACCTGGTCACCTCCGGCTCCGCGTCGAAGATCACCCACATCAACTACGCCTTCGGCAACGTCAGCGGCGGCAAGTGCACCATCGGTGACGCCTACGCCGACTACGACAAGGCCTACACCGCCGACCAGTCCGTCGACGGCAAGGCCGACACCTGGGACCAGCCGCTGCGCGGCAACTTCAACCAGCTGCGCAAGCTGAAGGCCCAGTACCCGCACATCAAGGTCCTGTGGTCGTTCGGCGGCTGGACCTGGTCCGGCGGCTTCGGCCAGGCCGTGCAGAACCCGGCCGCCTTCGCCCAGTCCTGCTACGACCTGGTCGAGGACCCGCGCTGGGCGGACGTCTTCGACGGCATCGACCTCGACTGGGAGTACCCGAACGCCTGCGGTCTGACCTGCGACACCAGCGGCCCCGCCGCGTTCAAGAACATGATGCAGGCCATGCGCGCCAAGTTCGGCGCGAACAACCTGGTCACCGCGGCGGTCACGGCCGACGCCACGTCCGGCGGCAAGATCGACGCGGCCGACTACGGCGGCGCCGCGCAGTACCTCGACTGGTACAACGTGATGACGTACGACTTCTTCGGCGCCTGGGCGGCCAAGGGCCCCACGGCCCCGCACTCCCCGCTCACCTCGTACCCGGGCATCCCGCAGGCCGGATTCAACTCCGCCGAGGCGATCGCCAAGTTCAAGGCGAAGGGTGTGCCGGCCAAGAAGCTGCTGCTCGGCATCGGCTTCTACGGACGCGGCTGGACCGGTGTGACCCAGTCCGCCCCGGGCGGTACGGCCACAGGGCCGGCGGCCGGCACGTACGAGCAGGGCATCGAGGACTACAAGGTCCTCAAGAGCAGCTGCCCGGCCACCGGGACGATCGCCGGCACGGCGTACGCCCACTGCGGCACCAACTGGTGGAGCTACGACACCCCGGCGACCGTCACCTCCAAGATGAACTGGGCCGAGACACAGGGCCTCGGCGGTGCGTTCTTCTGGGAGTTCAGCGGTGACACGAGCAACGGAGAGCTGGTCAGCGCGATCAACAGCGGCCTCGGATAGCACTTCGGTCCGATGACGAAGAAGCCCGGGAGAGTCACCTCTCCCGGGCTTTGTCATGCACGCCGACGCGACAACGGATGTCCGTACGCGCCGGGTGACGGCTACGCGACGTTGACCCTCTGGCCGGGCGGTGCCGCCTCCAGCCAGGCGAGGAAGCCGGTCAGCGCGTCCTCGCTCATCGACAGCTCCAGCCGGGTCCCGCGGTGCCGGCAGGCGAGCACGACGGAATCGGAGAGGAGCGCCAGCTCCTCCTCACCCTCCGGCGTGCGACGGGCCAGCACCTCGATCGCGGAGCGCTCGAGCACCCGGCGGGGCCGGGGCGCGTACGAGAAGATCCGGAACCACTCGATCCGGTCACCGCTGTACCGGGCGACGCCGTACACCCACCCCTTGCCGGAAGCATCGTGATCTTCCGCGAGGTTCCAGCGCAGACTGCAGTCGAAAGTACCGCCGGAGCGCTGGATGAGCCTCCTGCGCAGTCCGAAGACGAACAGTCCGATCAGCACCAGTGCGACGACAGAACCGCTCACAAGCAGAGCGAGGAACATCTCCACCGACCTCCTCGCATCGTCCCGTAACCGAATATCACGTGCACCTGCATCGCCTCAGCCGCGGCACGGCCCGAAGGAGATCCGGGCCGGCCGCGGCTGAGGGACAAACTTCTCGTGGGGCGCGACTAGCGCACCGCCACCGCACGCAGACGGACGTCGGCGCGCCGCTCGGCGGCGGCGTCCGTGTCCGACTTGGCGCGCTCCAGCGCGCGCTCGGCACGCTGGACGTCGATCTCGTCCGCCAGCTCGGCGATCTCCGCCAGCAGCGACAGCTTGTTGTCCGCGAACGAGATGAAACCACCGTGCACCGCGGCGACGACGGTCCCACCCTCACTCGTGCGAATGGTCACCGGGCCCGATTCCAGCACACCGAGCAGCGGCTGGTGACCGGGCATGACGCCGATGTCGCCGGACGTGGTGCGCGCGACGACCAGGGTGGCCTCGCCGGACCAGACACTACGGTCGGCGGCGACCAGCTCGACGTGCAGCTCAGCAGCCAAGGTTGGCTCCTCGGGTCACCACCCGGCGGTCATGCCGGGTGTTGGGTCAATTCTAAGGGGCGTGAAGAAGGGGGCGGGACGTGCCCGCCCCCTTCAGCGAGTCATGCGACTCAGGAGACGCCGAGCTCCTTGGCGTTGGCCTTGAGGTCCTCGATGCCACCGCACATGAAGAACGCCTGCTCGGGGAAGTGGTCGTACTCACCGTCGCAGATCGCGTTGAACGCGGCGATCGACTCGTCGAGCGGCACGTCCGAGCCGTCCACGCCGGTGAACTGCTTGGCGACGTGGGTGTTCTGGGACAGGAAGCGCTCCACGCGACGGGCACGGTGGACAACCAGCTTGTCCTCCTCGCCCAGCTCGTCGATACCGAGAATCGCGATGATGTCCTGGAGGTCCTTGTACTTCTGCAGGATCCCCTTGACGCGCGTGGCGGCGTCGTAGTGCTCCTGCGTGATGTAGCGCGGGTCCAGGATGCGGGACGTGGAGTCCAGCGGGTCCACGGCCGGGTAGATGCCCTTCTCGGAGATCGGACGGGAGAGAACCGTCGTCGCGTCGAGGTGGGCGAAGGTGGTGGCCGGGGCCGGGTCGGTCAGGTCGTCCGCGGGGACGTAGATCGCCTGCATCGACGTGATCGAGTGACCACGCGTCGAGGTGATGCGCTCCTGCAGCAGACCCATCTCGTCGGCCAGGTTCGGCTGGTAACCCACCGCGGACGGCATACGGCCGAGCAGGGTGGACACCTCGGAGCCGGCCTGGGTGTACCGGAAGATGTTGTCGATGAAGAAGAGCACGTCCTGCTTCTGCACATCGCGGAAGTACTCCGCCATGGTCAGACCGGCCAGGGCGACCCGCAGACGGGTGCCCGGGGGCTCGTCCATCTGACCGAAGACCAGGGCGGTCTTGTCGATGACGCCGGACTCGGACATCTCCTCGATGAGGTCGTTGCCCTCACGGGTACGCTCACCGACGCCCGCGAACACCGACACACCGTCGTGGTTGTTGGCGACGCGGTAGATCATTTCCTGGATCAGAACGGTCTTGCCGACACCGGCACCACCGAACAGACCGATCTTTCCACCCTTGACGTACGGGGTGAGAAGGTCGATGACCTTGACGCCGGTCTCGAACATCTCGGTCTTGGACTCGAGCTGGTCGAAGTTCGGAGCCTTGCGGTGGATGGGCCACCGCTCACCGATGTTGGCGTTCTCCTCGGGGACGTTCAGCACCTCACCGAGGGTGTTGAACACCTTGCCCTTGGTGAAGTCACCGACGGGAACGGTGATGCCGTTGCCCGTGTCGGTCACCGGGGCCTGGCGGACCAGACCGTCGGTGGGCTGCATCGAGATCGCGCGGACCAGGCCGTCACCCAGGTGCTGGGCGACCTCGAGGGTCAGCGTCTTGAGCGCGCCCTCCAGAGCCGGGTCGGCGACCTGAACGGTCAGCGCGTTGTAGATCTCCGGCATCGCGTCGACGGGGAACTCCACGTCGACGACCGGGCCGATGACCCGGGCGACGCGGCCCGTGGCAGCGGCCGTCTCAACTGTCGTCGTCATTACTTGTCACTCCCCGCGGTCGCGTCGGCCAGGGCGCTGGCTCCACCGACGATCTCGCTGATTTCCTGGGTGATTTCGGCCTGGCGGGCCGCGTTGGCAAGCCGGGAGAGGCTCTTGATGAGCTCTCCGGCGTTGTCGGTCGCCGACTTCATCGCGCGGCGGGTGGCGGCGTGCTTGGAGGCAGCCGCCTGGAGCAGCGCGTTGTAGATCCGGCTCTCGACGTAGCGCGGCAGCAGGGCGTCGAGGACGTCCTCGGCCGACGGCTCGAAGTCGAACAGCGGAAGGATCTCGCCCTTCGTCGCCGTCTCCTCCTTCGCCTGCTCGAGGCTGAGAGGCAGCAGCCGCTTCTGAACCGGCGTCTGCGTCAGCATCGAGATGAACTCGGTGAAGACGATGTGGAGCTCGTCCACACCACCCTCGGCCGTGTCCTTCTCGATCGCCGCGATCAGCGGGGCCGCGACCATCTTGGCGTCCGCGTACGTCGGGTTGTCGGTGAAGCCCGTCCACGACTCCGTGACCTTGCGCTCACGGAAGCCGTAGTACGCCACACCCTTGCGGCCGACGATGTACGCGTCGACCTCCTTGCCCTCGCCGCGGAGCCGCTCGGTGAGCTGCTCCGCCGCCTTGAGGGCGTTGGCGGAGTAGCCGCCGGCCAGACCGCGGTCGCTCGTGATGAGCAGGACCGCGGCCCGGGTCGGGTTGTCCACCTCGGTGGTCAGGGCGTGGTTCGTCGTCGACCCCGTCGCCACCGCGGTCACCGCGCGGGTGAGCTCGGTCGCGTACGGCGTGGAGGCGGCCACCTGGCGCTGCGCCTTGACGATGCGCGAGGCGGCGATCATCTCCATCGCCTTGGTGATCTTCTTGGTCGCGGTGACGGATTTGATGCGACGCTTGTAGACCCGGAGCTGGGCTCCCATGAGTCAGGTCCCTTCCGTCGTCTACTTGGCGGTGCTGACCGGAACGTCCTCGCCCAGAAGCTTGCCGTCCGAGGTCTCGAACTGCTTCTTGAACGCGGCGATGGCGTCAGCGACGGACTGGAGGGTGTCGTCCGACATCTTGCCGCCCTCGGCGATGCTGGTCAGGAGCTCCTTGCGCTCACGGCGCAGGTACTCCAGCAGCTCGACCTCGAAGCGACGGATGTCCGCGACCGGGACGTCGTCCATCTTGCCGGTGGTACCGGCCCAGACGGAGACGACCTGCTCCTCGACGGGCATCGGCTGGTACTGAGCCTGCTTCAGCAGCTCGACCATCCGCTTACCGCGCTCCATCTGCGCCTTGGAGGCCGCGTCCAGGTCGGAACCGAAGGCGGCGAACGCCTCCAGCTCGCGGTACTGGGCGAGGTCCACACGCAGACGGCCGGAGACCTGCTTCATGGCCTTGTGCTGGGCGGAACCACCCACACGGGAGACCGAGATACCGACGTTCAGGGCCGGACGCTGGCCGGCGTTGAACAGGTCGGACTCCAGGAAGCACTGGCCGTCGGTGATGGAGATGACGTTGGTCGGGATGAACGCCGACACGTCGTTCGCCTTGGTCTCGACGATCGGCAGACCGGTCATCGAACCGGCGCCCATGTCGTCGGAGAGCTTGGCGCAGCGCTCCAGCAGACGCGAGTGCAGGTAGAAGACGTCACCCGGGTAGGCCTCACGGCCCGGCGGGCGGCGCAGCAGCAGGGACACGGCGCGGTAGGCGTCGGCCTGCTTCGAGAGGTCGTCGAAGATGATGAGGACGTGCTTGCCGTCGTACATCCAGTGCTGGCCGATGGCCGAGCCGGTGTACGGGGCCAGGTACTTGAAGCCGGCCGGGTCGGACGCCGGGGCGGCGACGATCGTCGTGTACTCGAGCGCGCCGGCCTCTTCCAGGGCGCCGCGAACGGACGCGATGGTCGAGCCCTTCTGGCCGATGGCGACGTAGATGCAGCGGACCTGCTTCTTCGGGTCGCCGGAACGCCAGTTGTCACGCTGGTTGATGATCGTGTCGACAGCCAGAGCGGTCTTACCGGTCTGACGGTCACCAATGATCAGCTGACGCTGGCCGCGGCCGATCGGCACCATCGCGTCGACGGCCTTGTAGCCGGTCTGCATCGGCTCGTGCACCGACTTACGGGCCATGACGCCCGGGGCCTGCAGTTCAAGGGCGCGCCGGCCGTCGATCGCGATCTCGCCGAGGCCGTCGATCGGGTTGCCGAGCGGGTCGACGACACGGCCGAGGTAGCCCTCGCCGACACCGACCGAGAGGACCTCACCGGTGCGGGTGACCGGCTGACCCTCCTCGATACCGTTGAACTCGCCGAGGACGATCGCACCGATCTCGCGCTCCTCGAGGTTGAGGGCGAGACCGAGGGTGCCGTCCTCGAACTTCAGCAGCTCGTTCGCCATGGCCGAGGGAAGACCCTCGACCTTCGCGATACCGTCGCCGGCCAGGCTGACCGTGCCGACCTCCTCGCGCGAGGCCGCGTCCGGCTGGTACGACTGGACAAAGTTCTCCAGCGCGTCCCGGATCTCCTCCGGCCGGATCGTGAGCTCCGCCATCTGGGTTCCCTGCTCTCCTTGTTGGGCCCGAAGTTTCTTTGGGGGTCTGGGGGCCGACCCCCAGGAATCTTCTGCAATCTCTGCACGGCCCAACCGGGCCGCTGGTCTTGCTGTTCTGTTCTGCGCTGCGCCGTCAGCCGGCCATGCGACGGGTCGCCTCTTCGAGGCGCTCCGCGACGGTGCCGTTGATGATCTCGTCACCGACCCGCACCGAGATCCCGCCGAGGACCGTGGGGTCCACTTCGAGGTTGAGGTGCATGTCACGGCCGTACATCCGCGCCAGACCCGCGCCGAGACGCTGCTTCTGCGCCTCGGTCAGCGGCACCGCCGACGTGACGACGGCGACCATCCGGTCCCGCCGCGCCGCGGCGAGCTTGGACAGGGACTCGAGTCCCGACTCCAGGCTACGTCCCCGCGGATGCGTGACGAGACGGACGACCAGACGCTCGGTGACCGGGTCGGCCTTGCCGCCGAGCAGGCTGCCGAGCAGCTCACCCTTGGCGGACGTCGTGGCCGACTGGTTGGTCAGCGCCGACCGCAGGTCGTTGCTGGACGAAAGGATCCGGCCGAAGCGGAACAGCTCGTCCTCGACGTTGTCGAGCACACCGGTCTTCTGCGCCGCGGTGAGGTCGGCGGTGTTCGCCAGTTCCTCGAGCGAGTCGACCAGGTCGCGCGACTGCGACCAGCGGGACCGGACCATGCCCTGGACCAGGTCGGCGGTCTCGCCGCTGATCTGACCGGCGAAGATGCGTCCGGCCAGCTCGGCCTTGGCCGCGGCGGCCTGCGCCGGGTCGGTGAGGACCCGACGCAGCGACACCTCTCGGTCGAGCAGCGCGGTGACGGCGGCCAGCTCGCCGGCGAGCTTCGCCGCGTCGACCGACGTGTTGTCGGTCAGCGCGTCGAGCGACTCGTGCGCGGCGGCCAGCGCCTCGCGGCTGGCTCCGTTCATCGGGTGGCCTCGGCCTTCGAAGCGCCGTCCTCGAGCGAGTCGAGGAAGCGGTCGATGGTGCGGCTCTGGCGGGCGTGGTCCTCGAGGGACTCACCGACCAGCTTGCCGGCCAGGTCGGTGGCGAGCTTGCCCACGTCCTGACGCAGCGCCGCGGCCGCGGCCTTGCGGTCGGCCTCGATCTGGGCGTGGCCGGCCGCGATGATCTCCTCACGCTGCCGCTGGCCTTCCGCCTTCATCTCCTGGATGATCGCGGTGCCCTGCTCGGTCGCCTCCTGGCGCAGCCGAGCGGCCTCGTGACGGGCCTCGGCGAGCTGAGCCTTGTACTGCTCCAGGACGCTTTCGGCCTCGATCTTGGCCGCGTCGGCCTTCTCCATGCCTCCTTCGATGGCCTCGCGACGCTCTTCCAGAACACGGTTGATGTTCGGGAGGAGCTTCTTCGCGAAGAAGAAGAAGACGATGGCGAAGGCGATCAGGCCGACGAGCAGCTCGGGGCCGGGCGGAACGAGCGGGCTCTGCTCCTCCGTGGCCGCCAGCTGAACGATGTTGGCGATCACATCAATGCCTTTCGTCGAAATGTGTCAGCGGCTGTGGATTAGCGACCGAACACGAACGGCATAACGATGCCGATGAGGGCGAGCGCCTCACAGAAGGCGAAGCCCAGGATCTGGTTGGCACGGATCAGGCCGGCAGCCTCGGGCTGGCGGGCCAGAGCCTGGGTGCCGTTACCGAAGACGATGCCGACGCCGATGCCGGGGCCGATCGCGGCGAGGCCGTAGCCGATGGAGCCGAGCGAACCAGTGACCTGGGCGAGGGTCTCAGTGGCAGCCATGCTGATTCTTCCTTTTCATTCACGGACCGGTGGGGGTTGGCCACCGGACAGCTATGGGTGGTTGTGCGGGATGGCTCAGTGGTGCTCGGCGAGAGCGCCCTGAATGTACGAGCAGGCCAGCAGCACGAAGACGTACGCCTGGACGGCCTGCACGAAGAGCTCGAACAGGATCATGACCATCGTCATCACGAAGGAGACGCCGGCGGCCGGGATCATGTAGCTGTTCAGCAGGTACCAGGAGGCGACGGTGAACATCACCAGCATCAGGTGACCGGCGAACATGTTGGCGAACAGTCGCACCGCGTGCGTGAACGGCCGGACCAGCAGGTTCGAGAAGAGCTCGATGAACGAGACGAGCCACTTGATCGGACCGAGCGAGTTGTCGTAACCGGTGATGTTCTTCCAGCCGCCGACGAAGCCGTGGCGCTTGAAGGTCAGCGACACCCAGAGCACGTAGACGATCACGGCGAGGACGATCGGGTACGCGATGATCGACGACACCGGGAACTGCGCCAGCGGGATCACGGACCAGATGTTCATGATCCAGACGAAGAAGAAGATCGAGACCATGAGCGGGACGTACTTCTCGCCCTCACGCTTGCCGAGGGTCTCGTAGACGATGCCGCGGCGTACGAAGTCGTAGCCCGCCTCGCCGATCATCTGCAGCTTGCCCGGGACGACCTTCGCCTTTCCGAAGGCCATCGTGAAGAAGGTGACGACAATCAACGTGGTGAGCAGCGCGAGCAGCATCACCTTGTTGAACTCGAAGCCACCGACGGTGAAGATCGGCTGGAAGAGGAAGGAGTGCAGGCCCGGTGCCGGAAAGCCACAGCCGTTGTCGGCCATGATGCGGCAGCTCCAGTCAAAGGCGAGCGTGGTCTGTTCAGCACTCACCGCGGGCTCCTTCGGCGTGACGCATGGGTTCGGCAACCTCGTTGTGTCGGAGCGGCGCGCAGCCGCGAGTCGGCACCGGACTGGTGTTTCGGATGTGGGGGCGGCAATCAGGCATCGAAGCCTCGCGTCGAGCAGGCGTCAGCTCAGATGCCCGCGCCCGCAGTGCCGCAGTTGGCACCGGACGATAGCAGGGTCTCGAACGGGCATTTATACCGGCCCTACCCCTCACGTCGCCGACCCCGTCTTTTCGCCCTGACGGGGAGCAGACGGTTCGGGTTCGACGTAAAGGATCTTCGCCTTCATGTGGGCACGGGCCTGTGCGGCCACCCATACGACGGTGGCGGCGACGAGCGTCGCGGCGAACGCCTTGGGGTTGAACAGCGTCGTGTCCTTGAACATCGCGACGAAGACGAAGAGCACCAGCAACTGCGTCGTGTACAGCATCAGGCCCATGGCCTGGAAGAGCTGCGGGAACTGCTTGGCCGTCCGCTGCAGGACCACGATGCCGATCCCCATGAAGACGATGACCACCAGTGCACCGACGGCCGCGCCGAGTGCCCCCTTGCCACCGGCGACCACACCGCTGATCACAGCGGCGATCGCGCCGGCGGCAGCGGTGGGTACGGCGGTGAGAAGAAGTGAGCGTGCGTCGTTGGACGGCATGGCGGCATCTCCGCTTGCTGGTGGGGGCAAAGTGGTGTCGTCATGGACGAGCGTAGGCCCGGTCCCGAGATGGGCCTCGGGGCCAACGAACCGTCGCACTACGGTCCTTCGGCGCTGTCTCCGGGTCTCGTGAACGGTATCACAAACTATTTGATGAGGTCTTTACCCAGTGGTGTGCCAACTCTCACACATGAGAGTGAACGCGCCCGTGTGTGCACGACAACTGGGCGGTATGTCTGGTAATGCAACGGTCTGGCCTCGAGTCGTCATCCCACGACCGCGTACATGCCTCCATAGGAGTACAAGGATCCGGCCGTTCCCGGACGCGCCGGGTGCCGGGAACGAAGCGTCACGCGGTGCGACACACGCCCATGGACGGTCGGCGTCTGTCAAACCTCACGGCCGGACGGCCTAGATCCGGTCAGCGGGTGGAGTCCGCCCTGCCCCGCTCCGGGAATCGGGCCCGTGGTCCCACGGCCGTCGCGCCGTTGACGCCGCTGACACCCACACCGACCGGAACGCGCTCCTCCTCGTGCTCGGGAGCAGCCTTGCCGTGATGTTCGTGAGCGCCGACCGTGGCCGCCGCAGACCTGGAACGGCGGCGATAGCGCGGCGGGACCATGCCCTCCGCCCACCGCGGCGCCCGCGGCGTGAAGCGCGGCAGCAGCAACAGCACCAGGCCGATCGCGCTCAGGACCACCACCGCCAGCACGATCCACATGGACTTCGAGTGGATGGAGTACGCGACGACGCCGAAGGCGATCAGCGCCGACCAGAAGTACATGATCAGCACGGCCCGGCTGTGCGAGTGGCCGACCTCGAGGAGGCGGTGGTGGAGGTGGCCGCGGTCCGCCGCGAACGGGGACTGGCCCTTCCAGGTACGGCGGACGATCGCCAGCAGCAGGTCCGCGACCGGGATCGCGATGATCGTCAGCGGCAGCAGCAGCGGGATGAAGACCGGCAGCGCCGCGTGCGTGGCCTGGCGGGTGCCGCCCTCGAAGATCCGCAGGGCGTCCATGTCCACCTGACCGGTCACGGAGATCGCGGCCGCCGCGAGGACGAGTCCGATCAGCATCGAGCCGGAGTCGCCCATGAAGATCCTGGCGGGGTGCATGTTGTGCGGCAGGAAGCCCAGGCACATGCCCATCAGGATCGCGGTGAACAGGGTGGCGGGGGACGCCGCCTCGATGCCGTAGCTGAACCAGATCCGGTACGCGTAGAGGAAGAACGCCGCGGCCGCGATGCACACCATGCCGGCCGCGAGACCGTCGAGGCCGTCGACGAAGTTCACCGCGTTGATGGTGATGACGACGAGGGCGACGGTGAGCAGCGTCCCCTGCCAGCTCGTCAACGAGACCGTTCCCACGCCAGGAACGGGGATCCACAGGATCGTCAGGCCCTGTACGACCATGACGCCCGCGGCGATCATCTGGCCGCCCAGTTTGATCAGGGCGTCGATCTCGAACTTGTCGTCCAGGACGCCGATGATCCAGATCAGGGCGGCGCCGGAGAGCAGCGCGCGTGGTTCGTTCGACAGCTCGAAGACGCTGTTCAGGTTCTCCAGATGGTCTGCGACCAGCAGCCCGGCACACAGGCCGAAGAACATGGCGATGCCGCCGAGCCGGGGTGTCGGCTCGCGGTGGACGTCGCGGGCGCGGATCTCCGGCATCGCGCCGGTCGCGATGGCGAACTTCCTCACCGGCCCGGTGAGCAGATACGTCACCGCGGCCGTGACACATAGCGTCAGCAGGTAATCACGCACGGGCTGCCCCACAGGAATCGCTGGCCATCTCAGCCCCACACCTTAGCTGTGGTAGCCACATGCTTGAGGACACGCGAGGCTCTGTGATGGTTGCACGGCCACGGCACAGCAATGCTGCTACCCCGCGAACGGCGGGAATCCCGCGACGAGACCCTGTACCTTTCCGCGGATCTCGCGCGGCTCGCCCTGATCCCGCAGCGCCGCCGTGAACAGGGTCGCGATCCGGTCCATCTCCGTGCGTCCCATGCCCTGCGTGGTGACGGCGGCGGTGCCGAGCCGGATGCCCCGGCCGTCCCCGTAAGGCAGCGCGCAGGTGTCCAGGACGATGCCGGCGGCGGCGAGCCGGCCACGGGCCACCCTGCCGTCGACGCCGAGAGGTGCCGGGTCCGCGCCGACGATGTGGGTGTCCGTGCCGTCCGTCAGCACGGCGAAGCCCTCCGCGGCGAGCGCCCCGGCCAGCTCCCGCGCGTTGGCGACGACCTGATGCGCGTACGCGGTGAAGGCGGGCGTCGCCGCCTCTCCGAAGGCGACGGCCTTCGCGGCGATCGTGTGCATCTGGGCCCCGCCCTGCGTGAACGGGAACACCGCGCGGTCGATGCGCTCCGCCAGCTCCGAGCCGCACAGGATCATCCCGCCGCGCGGACCGCGCAGGACCTTGTGGGTGGTGGCGCACACCACGTCCGCGTACGGCACCGGATTCGGCGCCGCGCCGCCGGCGACCAGACCGATGGGGTGCGCGGCGTCGGCGATCAGATAGGCGCCGACCTCGTCCGCGATGTCGCGGAACGCCTCGTAGTCGGGGTGGCGGGGATAGGAGATCGACCCGCAGACGATCGCCTTCGGCCGGTGCTGCCGGGCCAGATGGCGCACCTGGTCGTAGTCGATGAGCCCGGTCTCCGCGTCCACTCCGTAGGCGACGAAGTCGAACCAGCGGCCGGAGAAGTTCGCCGGCGAACCGTGCGTGAGGTGCCCGCCGTACGGGAGTCCCATGGCGAGCACCGTGTCCCCCGGTCGCAGCAGCGCCGCGTACGCCGCGAGGACCGCGGAGGAGCCGGAGTGCGGCTGCACATTGGCGTGCTCGGCGCCGAACAGGGCCGTCGCCCGCTCGATCGCGATCCGCTCGGCGGCGTCGACGAGTTCGCAGCCGCCGTGATGGCGGGCGCCCGGATAGCCCTCCGCGTACTTGTTGGCGAGCGGCGACCCGAGCGCGGCGAGCACCGCGGGAGAAGTGAAGTTCTCCGCGGCGATGAGCTGAAGGGTGGTCGCCTGCCGCTGCGACTCCCCGAAGAGGATGTCCGCGATCTGGGGATCCTGGCGGCGCAGTGCCTCGAAGGACGTCGACGGCACGGAAGGCACTGCGCGGGCTTCATCGGTGACGGACATGACGGCTCCGGGGCCTCGGGGGGGAGCTGCGGCACATCCAATGTAGAACCGGCGGGGCGTGGCCGCGCGGCGCGTGCGCGACATGGTTACGTGCGGGGGCGGCCGCTGCGCGGGGCCTGTCCCCTCCCCGCCCCTTCCCGTGACCGGGGGCTCCTCCCCCTACGCCTGGCGGCGTGGGGGGACCCCACCGGACCCCCGCGCCTCAAAACGCCGGCGAGGCTGGATCCGCCGATGGAGCTGGATTGCCGCGCAGCGGCATTCCAGCCCGCCTGGGGCACCTCCCACGGCCGCCAGGCCGAAGGGGCAGATCGAGGGCACCGCGCGAATCGCGGTACGGGGCCCGGGGCTTGCCCGCCACGCGGCGGAGCCGCACATCGGCACAGCAGGAAGGGGCGGAGAGAGGAACAAGCCCGCCGCAGGCGCCCACGTACCCGCACCCGCGGCCCGCGCACGCGCCGTCAGGACCGCGCCCGGACCCCCGTCAGCGCCGTGACGACCGGGTCCAGCGCCTGATGGATCTCGTCGCCGATCGAGCGGAAGAACGTGATCGGCGCCCCGTACGGATCGAACACCTCGTCCGCGTCCGGGCTCGGCGCCAGCAGCCATCCCCGCAGGGCCGCCGCCGCCCGCACCAGCGCGCGCGCACGCTCGACGACACCGTCCTCGCGCGGGTCGGGGAGGGTCGCGGGGTCTATGGCCCGTACGAGGCGGGTGAACTCCTTGAGTGTGAAGGTCCGCAGGCCCGCCGAGTGGCCCATCGAGATGACCTGCGCGCGGTGGTCGCGCGTGGCCGTCAGGACGAGGTCCGCGCGGATGACGTGCTCGTCGAGCAGTTCACGCCCGACGAACCCGCTCGCGTCCGCTCCGAAGTCCGCGAGGACGATCTCGGCGTTGGCCTCCATCGGGGCGCCCTCGTGGCCCCAGGTGCCCGCGCTCTCCACGATCAGGCCGCCCGTGAGGGGATCGCCGAGGCGGTCGCTCAGGGCATGGCGGGTCAGCCGCTCGGTGATGGGCGAGCGGCAGACGTTGCCGGTGCTGACGTGGAGGATGCGGAAGGCCTGGCCCGTGCTGCTGGTTTCCGCTATGCCACGCCCCTCAGGGGCGGTCAATTGGCCACCTCGAGGTCTGGTACGACCTTGCGCAGCTCGTCCGCGGACAGGGCACCCTCACGCAGCAGGACCGGCACCTTGCCGGTGACGTCGACGATCGACGACGGCACGATGCCGGGCGTCGGACCGCCGTCGAGGTAGACGGAGACGGAGTCGCCGAGCATCCCCTGGGCGGCGTCGCAGTCCTCGGGCGAGGGGTGTCCCGTGAGGTTGGCGCTGGAGACGGCCATCGGGCCGACCTCGGTGAGCAGTTCGATCGCGACGGGGTGCAGCGGCATCCGGATCGCGACGGTGCCACGGGTGTCCCCGAGGTTCCACTGCAGGGACGGCTGGTGCTTGGTGACGAGGGTCAGCGCGCCGGGCCAGTAGGCGTCGACGAGCTCCCATGCCTGCTCGGAGAAGTCGGTGACGAGCCCGTGCAGGGTGTTGGGCGAGCCGATGAGGACAGGGGTGGGCATGTTCCGGCCGCGCCCCTTGGCCTCGAGCAGGTCGGCGACGGCCTCGGGGCTGAAGGCGTCCGCACCGATGCCGTACACGGTGTCGGTGGGCAGCACGACGAGCTCTCCGCGGCGGACGGCCGATGCGGCCTCGCGCAGGCCGGTGGTGCGGTCCGTCGCGTCGTTGCAGTCGTATCGCCGAGCCATCAGCGGGCCTCCTGGTACACGTGCTGGGTCATGTGCTTGGTCATGGCATGGCCTTGCGGGCGGTGGCGAACCGCGGCCGCTTGTTCAGGTCGGGGTGGTCGGCTGCGTCGGCCCAGCCGGATTCCTCGTTGAAGATCCACGGCACCTGCCCGCCCTGGGTGTCGGCGTGCTCGATGACGACGAGGCCGCCGGGCCGCAGCAGCCGGTGCGCGGTGCGTTCGATGCCGCGGATGGTGTCCAGGCCGTCCTCGCCGGAGAACAGGGCCATCTGCGGGTCGTGGTCACGCGCCTCGGGTGCGACGTACTCCCACTCGGTGAGCGGGATGTACGGCGGGTTGGAGATGACCAGGTCGACCTGGCCGTCGAGCTCGGGCAGCGCGGTGAGGGCGTCGCCGTGGTGGACGGTGACGCGGGATCCTTCAGCGTTCTTGCGGGTCCACTTCAGGGCGTCCTCGGACAGCTCCACGGCGTGCACGCGCGAGCGCGGCACTTCCTGGGCCATCGCGAGGGCGATGGCCCCGGAGCCGGAGCACAGGTCGACGATGAGCGGCTCGACGACGTCCATGGCGCGTACGGCTTCTATCGCCCAGCCGACGACCGACTCGGTCTCGGGGCGCGGCACGAACACTCCGGGGCCGACCTGGAGTTCCAGGTAGCGGAAGAAGGCACGCCCGGTGATGTGCTGGAGCGGCTCGCGCGCCTCTCGGCGGGCGACGGCCTCCCAGTAGCGGGCGTCGAAGTCCGCGTCCTTGACGTTGTGGAGCTCTCCCCGCTTCACGCCGTGCACGAACGCGGCGAGCTCCTCCGCGTCGAACCGCGGTGACGGCACGCCGGCGTCGGCCAGCCGCTGGGTGGCTTGGGCCACCTCGGCAAGCAGCAGGTTCACGTGCCTACCCTTCCTGTGACGCTCGTGCGGACGATTCTCTGACCTACGGGACTACGGGAACTGCACCGGCTCCGCCGGGTCGCGGGCTACTGGGCAGCCGCGAGCTTGGCGGCGGAGTCGGCGTCGACGCACGCCTGGATCACTGCGTCCAGGTCGCCGTCGAGCACCTGGTCCAAGTTGTACGCCTTGAAGCCGACGCGGTGGTCCGAGATCCGGTTTTCCGGGAAGTTGTACGTACGGATCTTCTCCGACCGGTCGACCGTTCGGACCTGGCTGCGGCGGGCGTCCGCGGCCTTGCTCTCGGCCTCCTCCTGGGCTGCGGCGAGCAGCCTGGAGCGCAGGATACGCATGGCCTGCTCCTTGTTCTGGAGCTGGCTCTTCTCGTTCTGGCAGGAGGCGACGATGCCGGTCGGCAGGTGCGTGATGCGCACGGCGGAGTCGGTCGTGTTGACGGACTGGCCGCCGGGTCCGGAGGAGCGGTAGACGTCGATGCGCAGGTCGTTGGCGTGGATCTCGACGTCGATCTCCTCGGCCTCCGGCGTGACCAGCACACCGGCGGCGGAGGTGTGGATACGGCCCTGGGACTCGGTGGCGGGCACGCGCTGCACGCGGTGCACCCCGCCCTCGTACTTCAGCCGTGCCCAGACGCCCTGGCCCGGCTCGGTCGCGCCCTGGCCGCCCTTGGTCTTGACGGCGACCTGGACGTCCTTGTAGCCGCCGAGCTCGGACTCGGTCGAGTCGATGATCTCGGTCTTCCAGCCGACGCGCTCCGCGTAGCGCAGGTACATCCGCAGCAGGTCGCCCGCGAACAGGGCGGACTCGTCGCCGCCCGCGCCGGCCTTGACCTCGAGGATGACGTCCTTGTCGTCGCTGGGGTCGCGCGGGACCAGCAGCAGCCGCAGCTTCTCGGTGAGCGCCTCGCGCTGCTTCTCCAGGTCCTTCACCTCGGCGGCGAACTCCGGGTCGTCCTGGGCCAGTTCACGGGCCGTCCCGATGTCCTCACCGGTCTGCTTCCAGGCGCGGTACGTGCCGACGATGGGCGTCAGCTCGGCGTAGCGCTTGTTCAGCTTGCGCGCGTTCGCCTGGTCGGCGTGGACCGAAGGGTCGGCGAGCTTCTTCTCGAGATCGGCGTGCTCGCCGATCAGTTCCTCGACCGCTTCGAACATCGATGGCTCCTGGTTTCGTACGCGAAGGGGTGGCTGCGGTGGCTGCTCAGAACGGACAAAGCGCCGGTCCCGGCCACCCCGCGGGGGGCGGCCGAGGACCGGCGCAGTGGCTCGCTACTTCGTGGCGGAGCCGGCAGCCTTGCCGAAGCGGGCCTCGAAGCGGGCCACACGGCCACCGGTGTCGAGGATCTTCTGCTTGCCCGTGTAGAACGGGTGGCACTCGGAGCAGACCTCGGCGCGGATGTTGCCGCTCTGGATCGTGCTACGCGTGGTGAACGACGCACCGCAGGTGCAGCTGACCTGGGTCTCGACGTACTCGGGGTGGATGTCGCGCTTCAAGGTGTCTCCTAGGTTCGGGAGGGCGCCGGGTCGCACGGGCGGGGATGCTCGTACGTGAACCGGGGCCGACGTACCAGTCTGCCAGGACCGGCCGTATCTCCCAAAACCGGGGTGGTCGCCGAAGTATTCCTGACGACCGAAGTGGGTATTACGGGCTCTTCACGACAGTGGCGGCGTCGCCCTTGTCGCCCGCCGAGTCCCGCACCGCCGAGGCCGGGATCGGCCTGTCCTGCTTGAGCGCCGTCCACACCTGCCGGGCACCGGTCTCGACGGGGACGACGCGGTTGGGGTCGGCGGGGTCGTACTCCACCGGCATGGTGATCATGTTGACGTCCTCGGCGCCCAGGGCGCTGAGGCCCTTGGCGAAGCCCATCAGCTCGTTCACCGAGTCCAGTTCCGAGTCGGGCGTGATCGCCTTGGTGCCCGCGTCGGCGAGGTCCAGGAGCTTCTTCGGGCTGCTGAACACGCCGACGTCCTTGACCTGCTGGATGAACGCCTTCATGAAGGCCTGCTGGAGCTGGATGCGGCCGAGGTCGCTGCCGTCGCCGACGCTCTTGCGGGTGCGTACGAGGCCGAGCGCCTGCTCCCCGTCCAGGCTGTGGGTGCCGGGCGGCAGGCTCAGGTGGCTCTTGCTGTCGTTGATCGGCTGCGTGGTGGTGATGTCGACGCCGCCGAGCTCGTCGATGAGCTTCTTGAAGCCCGTGAAGTCGACCTCGATGTAGTGGTCCATGCGGATGCCGGACATCGCCTCGACCGTCTTCACGGCGCACGCGGGGCCGCCGAGCTCGTAGGCGCTGTTGAACATCGCCCGCTCGTCGCCGGGGACGTCGGTGCCGTCACGGCCGGTGCAGTCGGGCCGCCCCACCATGGTGTCGCGCGGTACGGACACGACGCTCGCGGTCTTGCGGCCCTGGTAGACGTGCACGACCATCGCGGTGTCGGAGCGGGCGGCGCCGTCGTCGTCGCCGTACCCGGAGTTCGCGCCGGAGCGTGAGTCGGAGCCGAGCACCAGGATGTCCATGGATCCGTTGTCGACGTTCTTCGGGCGGTCCTCGCCCAGTGCCGTCTCGATGTCGACGCCCTGGAGGTTCCCGTTGAGCTTGAAGTAGAGAAGGCCGAGACCGGAGCCGCCGACGAGCACCAGGGCGGCCGCGACCCATGCCACGACCGTCCAGGCCCGGCGGGCCTTCGTGGGCTGCTTGCGGCGTCTGCCGCCGCTCGGAGGTCCCCCCACGCCCCCTGGGCGTAGGGGGAGTATTCGGCCGCCGCTGCTGCTCTGCTCGCTCATGCTCTCCTCGGCTCTCGCTGCTCCCGCTACCCCCGGGGGTGGTGTTCAGGCGCGGTTCGTCGTAGTTGCTCAGACGTCGGAGCAGCGAGAAGCGTTGCACGGCCCGGTGAGAACTCCCTGAGAACGCCTCGGGCCCACCGCGCCGTGCGCGGTGGGCCCGAGGGACAGCTCCAGGGACCGGGTCCGCCTTGTCACCAGCGGTCGGTGCCGGTGGTGGAGGCGGAGGCGTGGTCCCGCGCCGGGCCCGTGACGGGCCCGGCGGCTGTGGCGAAGCTCTCTCAGTCGTTGCCGTTGCCGGCCGACGGAGTCGTCTTCTGGATCTGAAGCAGGAACTCGCCGTTCGACTTGGTCTGCTTCATCTTGTCGAGCAGCAGCTCGATCGCCTGCTGCTGGTCGAGCGCGTGCAGCACACGACGCAGCTTCCAGGTGACGGCGAGCTCGTCGCTGCCGAGCAGGATCTCTTCCTTACGGGTGCCGGACGCGTCGACGTCCACCGCCGGGAAGATGCGCTTGTCGGCGAGCTTCCGGTCGAGCTTGAGCTCCGCGTTGCCGGTGCCCTTGAACTCCTCGAAGATCACCTCGTCCATCCGCGAGCCGGTGTCGACCAGCGCGGTGGCCAGGATGGTCAGCGAGCCACCGTCCTCGATGTTGCGCGCGGCACCGAAGAAGCGCTTCGGCGGGTACAGCGCGGTCGAGTCGACACCACCGGACAGGATGCGTCCGGAGGCCGGGGCCGCCAGGTTGTAGGCGCGGCCGAGGCGGGTGATCGAGTCCAGCAGGACGACCACGTCGTGACCCAGCTCGACGAGGCGCTTGGCGCGCTCGATGGCCAGCTCGGCGACGGTCGTGTGGTCCTCCGCGGGACGGTCGAAGGTCGAGGAGATGACCTCGCCCTTCACCGACCGCTGCATGTCGGTGACCTCTTCCGGACGCTCGTCGACCAGGACGACCATCAGGTGGCACTCGGGGTTGTTGTGGGTGATCGCGTTGGCGATCGCCTGCATGATCATGGTCTTACCGGTCTTCGGCGGGGCCACGATCAGGCCTCGCTGGCCCTTGCCGATCGGCGCGACGAGGTCGATGATCCGGGTCGTCAGCACGCCCGGGTCGGTCTCGAGACGCAGCCGGTCCTGCGGGTACAGCGGGGTCAGCTTGTTGAACTCCGGCCGTCCGCGGCCGGATTCGGGCGCCATGCCGTTCTGGGAGTCCAGACGGACCAGCGCGTTGAACTTCTCGCGGCGCTCTCCGTCCTTGGGCTGACGGACGGCGCCGGTGACGTGGTCACCCTTACGCAGGCCGTTCTTGCGGACCTGGGCGAGGGAGACGTACACGTCGTTCGGGCCGGGCAGGTAGCCGGAGGTCCGGATGAACGCGTAGTTGTCGAGGATGTCCAGGATGCCCGCGACGGGGATCAGGACGTCGTCCTCGGAGACCTGCGGCTCGCCGGCCTGGAAGTCGTCACGGCCACGGCGGCCACGGCGGTCGCGGTAGCGGCCGCGGCGTCCGCGACGGCCACCGGCCTCGTCGTCGAAGTCGTCCTGGGGGCCGGTGCTCTGCTGGCCGCCCTGACGCTGCTGGCGCTGGCCGCCACCGCCCTGCTGCTGGTCGTCGCCCTTGCCACGGCGGTCACGCTGACGCTCACGGCGCTCGCCGCGGTCCCCGCGCTCGCCCCGGTCGCCACGCTCAGCGCCGCGGTCGGCCCGGTCCCCGCGGTCGCCGCGGTCGCCTCGCTGGCGGTCACGACGGCCTTCGGCGGTGTCCACGGCGGCGTCGGCCTTGGCCTCGGGCCGCTCGTCGGTCTTGACATCGGTCTTGACCTCGACGGCGGTGTCCCCGCGGGCCTCGGTACGGGTCTCCGGGCTGCCCGCCTGCGCCGTGGCGCGACGGCGGCGGCGCTCACCGGCCGGCTGGTCGTCTCCCCCAGAGCCTGCGGCCTGGGCGGTGCCCCCAGCCGGCTGTCCCGGGATGTCGATCTGCTGCTGGGCGACAGCCTTCTCGGGCTTGTCGGCCTTCTCCGCCTTCTCGGCGGCGGGGGCAGCGGCCTCGTCACCCGTGCGGGTCTTGGACGTGGCGCGGCGCTTGGGCTTGGCAGGGGCCTCGCCGGCGCCCGCCTCGGCGCTCTTCGCCGGGGAGGTCCCTCCGGCCTGCGCCTCCTTGATGACCTCGATCAGCTGGCTCTTGCGCATACGCGCGGTGCCCCTGATGCCGAGGCCGGACGCGACCTGCTGCAGCTCGGCCAGGACCATGCCCTCGAGGCCGGTGCCGGAGCGGCGGCGCCGTGAGGTGGTGCCCGAGGCAGCACCTGCGGCGGGCGCGGCGTTGTCGACGTTGTTGTCGGCAGTCACGCCCATCAGATCGGTGGTGTCGCTCACGAAGGGTCCTTCCCTGGAGCGGACGTCGGCCTTCTGGCTCGGCGACCGGTTGTGCTGTCCGGCTGCGGTCCCGGGTGTGGGCCGTGCCGGAGCGGTGGTCCCGCCGGAGAATTGACGGCGGAGAGAGATACATGCATACGTGCAAGGTCCGGCCCGAGGTCCCCCTGCTCGGCCCACTCCTGGAAAAAGCGAGGGGTGTCGTGCCGGTTCCGGAGCGTGCTCGAAACTGCTCAGGCAGGCTGCTCAGGCAGTTTGGGGAGGCTCACGGAAGAATGGTGGCCCCTATGAGGGACGCAAAGCGCCGCGTCGTGAGGACGACGACCGCTGACTTGAGGTTAACACTACCGGCTCCAACAAACATTCCCCCTCTCTCTCACCGGCAATCGTGTGGCAATCGTGTGTCCCTAGGGCGCGAGCGGCAGAACGCTCGCACCCGCGGCGTCGAAGGCGAGCCGGTTGGCCGCCCAGCCCTCGCCCGCCAGCCGTGCGACCTTGTCGGCCGCACTGTCCTCGGCCAGCGCGAGCACCGTGGGGCCCGCGCCGGAGATGACTGCGGGGATGCCGTCGGCGCGCAGTCGGTTCACCAGATCGACGCTCTGCGGCATCGCCGGGGCCCGGTACTCCTGGTGGAGACGGTCCTCCGTGGCGGGCAGCAGCAGCTCAGGACGCCTGGTCAGGGCCTCGACGAGGAGAGCGGCCCGGCCGGCGTTGGCGGCGGCGTCGACATGCGGGACGGTGCGCGGGAGGAGCCCGCGGGCCGTCTCCGTGAGCACCGGCTTGGACGGAACGAAAACCACCGGAACGACGGAATCGGCGGGATCCATCCTGATCGCGCGCGCCGCTCCCGATTCGGTCCAGGCGAGGGTGAAACCGCCGAGCAGACAGGCGGCGACATTGTCCGGGTGGCCTTCGATCTCGGTCGCGAGCTCGAGCAGCGCCACGTCGTCGAGCTTCGCGTCGCCCCCTATCGTCACGGCGCGGGCGGCGACGATGCCGGCGCAGATCGCGGCCGAGGAGGAGCCGAGACCGCGGCCGTGCGGGATGCGGTTGGCGCAGACGACCTCGAGGCCGCGCGGCTGTCCGCCGAGCAGGTCGAAGGCCGTGCGCAGGGCCCGTACCAGCAGGTGGTTCTCGTCCCGGGGCAGGGTCGACGCGCCCTCACCGGCGATGTCGATGTGCAGACCGGAGTCCGCGACCCGGACGACCACGTCGTCGTACAGACCGAGCGACAGCCCGAGGGCATCGAAGCCCGGACCGAGATTGGCGCTGGTTGCAGGGACGCGCACCCGGACGGCGGCGGCGCGGAACGCTGGACCGGCCATCGCTCGACGACTCTCCTTGGTTCTGAACTGCGGGATGTACAAGATTTGTTCGAGAAGCTGCAACACCCGTGGGCCTCGGCGGCGGCAGCAGCGCGACGGCAACGACACCGCGCATATGCGGCGGGCCGGGTTCGGGTACAGCCTATCGAAGGAAGGTTCACCTGCGACATAGGGCGCACAGGAGGCGCACGATGCGTGTCGCGAGCCTCCTGTGCCTCTACGTGTGACGTTGTCCGGGTTGCCATACTTTCCAGTAGGGCAACCGGACGGGCGCAAGCGGTCTTCCGGCCGGATCAGGGCCGCGAGCCGCCCCGTTCACGCCAGAGATGCAGCGCCGGGCGGCTACGCGAGCCCGAGGCGTTCCGCCGCCGCGGCCGCGTCGACCGGGACGGTGACCGGCTGGGGCGCTCCGGCGACCGCCCAGTCGGGGTCCTTCAGACCGTTGCCGGTGACCGTGCACACGATCTTCTGGCCCGCATCGACCTTGCCCTGTTCGGCGGCCTTCAGCAGACCGGCGACGGACGCGGCCGACGCCGGCTCGACGAAGACACCTTCCTGCGACGCCAACAGGCGGTAGGCACGCAGAATCTCACGGTCCGTCACCTCGTCGATGAAGCCGCCCGACTCGTCACGCGCGGCGATCGCCTGCGTCCAGGACGCGGGGTTGCCGATCCGGATCGCGGTGGCGATCGTCGACGGGTCCTTCACGACCTCGCCCCGCACGATCGGCGCGGAACCGGAAGCCTGGAAACCCCACATCCGGGGAGTGCGGGAGGACATGCTGTCCGCGGCGTACTCCTTGTACCCCTTCCAGTACGCCGTGATGTTGCCGGCGTTGCCGACGGGCAGCACATGGATGTCGGGGGCGTCGCCGAGCGCGTCGACGATCTCGAAGGACGCGGTCTTCTGACCTTCGATCCGGTACGGGTTGACCGAATTGACCAGCGCCACCGGGTAGTTCTCCGAGAGGCTGCGGGCCAGGTTCAGGCAGTCGTCGAAGTTGCCGTCGACCTGGAGGATCTTCGAGCCGTAGACCAGCGCCTGGCCCATCTTGCCGAGCGCGATCTTGCCCTGCGGCACGAGGACCGCGCAGACCATCCCGGCACGCACCGCGTACGCGGCGGCGGAGGCGGAGGTGTTGCCGGTGGAGGCGCAGATGACGGCCTGCGCGCCCTCCTCCTTGGCGCGGGTGATGGCCATCGTCATACCGCGGTCCTTGAAGGACCCGGTGGGGTTGGCGCCCTCGACCTTGAGGTGCACCTCGCAGCCCGTGCGCTCGGAGAGGACCTGCGCCGGGACGAGCGGCGTGCCACCCTCACGGAGCGTGACGACCGGCGTCGTGTCCGTGACCGGAAGGCGGTCCCGGTACTCCTCGATGATGCCGCGCCACTGGTGGGTGCCGTTGGTGGTCATGGGTCCCTTACTCCCCTTCAACACGCATGATGCTGGCGACACCGCGCACGGTGTCGAGCTTGCGCAGCGCCTCGACGGTCCCGGAAAGGGCGGCGTCGGGCGCGCGGTGGGTGACGACGACGAGAGAGGCCTCGCCGTCCTTGCCCTGCTGGCGCACCGTATCGATGGATACGCCGTGCTCGGCGAAGACCGTCGCGACCTGGGCGAGAACGCCCGGCTTGTCGGCCACGTCGAGGCTGATGTGGTAGCGCGTCACCACGTCGCCCATGGGGCTCACGGGCAGCTGGGTGTACGCCGACTCGCCGGGCCCCGTTGCCTCGGCGAGCTTGTTGCGGCACACGGCGACGAGGTCGCCGAGCACGGCGGACGCGGTGGGCGAGCCGCCGGCGCCGGGGCCGTAGAACATCAGCTGCCCGGCGGCCTCGGCCTCGACGAAGACGGCGTTGTACGCCTCGCGGACCGACGCCAGCGGGTGGCTGAGCGGGATCATCGCGGGGTGCACGCGGGCCGTCACCGACTGCCCGTCCGCCGCTCGCTCGCAGATCGCGAGGAGCTTGACGGTGCAGCCCATGCGGCGGGCGGAGGCCATGTCGGCGGCGGTGACCTCGGTGAGGCCCTCGCGGTAGACGTCGTCGAGCCGTACCCGGGTGTGGAAGGCGATCCCGGCGAGGATGGCGGCCTTGGCGGCCGCGTCGAAGCCCTCGACGTCGGCGGTCGGGTCGGCCTCGGCGTATCCGAGGGCGGTCGCCTCGTCCAGCGCCTCCGAGTACCCCGCCCCCGAGCTGTCCATCTTGTCGAGGATGAAGTTGGTCGTGCCGTTGACGATGCCGAGGACGCGGTTGACCTTGTCGCCGGCGAGGGACTCGCGCAGCGGCCTGATCAGCGGGATCGCGCCGGCGACGGCGGCCTCGAAGTACAGGTCGCGGCCGTGCTGCTCGGCGGCGGCGTACAGCGTCGCGCCGTCCTCGGCGAGCAGCGCCTTGTTGGCGGAGACCACGGAGGCGCCGTGCTCGAACGCGGTGGTGATGAGGGTGCGGGCCGGCTCGATGCCGCCGATGACCTCGATGACGACGTCGATGTCGCCGCGTTTGACGAGCGCGGTCGCATCCGTGGTGACGAGCGCCGGGTCGATGCCCTCGCGCACCTTGGACGGCCGGCGCACGGCGACCCCGGCGAGCTCCACCGGGGCGCCGATGCGCGCGGCGAGGTCGTCGGCGTGCGTCGTCATGATGCGCGCCACCTCTGAGCCGACCACTCCACAGCCCAGCAGCGCCACCTTCAGCGGACGCGTACGCATCATCCGACCTCGCTTCTCATTACTTCTTGGGTGTGGACCAGTCTCGCCCACCGAACCGGAGTTTCTGTCCTCCGTCCGGCATGCGAGACATCTATCTCAACTATCCGACGTCGAGACGCAGGAGATCTTCCTCCGTCTCACGCCGGACGATCACCCGCGCCTCGCCGTCCGCGACGGCGACGACAGGCGGGCGAAGTGCGTGGTTGTAGTTGCTGGCCATGGAACGGCAGTACGCGCCGGTGGCCGGCACGGCGATCAGATCGCCGGGGGCGAGGTCGGCCGGCAGGAACGCGTCCTTGACCACGATGTCGCCACTCTCACAGTGCTTGCCGACGACCCGGCTGAGCATGGGAGCGGCTTCGGAGGTCCGCGACACCAGGGCGACGCTGTACTCGGCGTCGTACAGCGCGGTGCGGATGTTGTCCGACATGCCGCCGTCGACGCTGACGTACGTACGCAGTCCCTCGAGCGGCTTGACGGTGCCGACCTCGTACAGGGTGAACGCGGTGGGCCCGACGATCGCCCGGCCCGGCTCGACGGAGATACGGGGCGACCGCAGCCCGGCGGCCTCACACTCACGGGTGACGATCTCGGTCAGGGACTTCGCGATCTCGTGCGGCTCACGCGGATCGTCCTCGGAGGTGTACGCGATGCCGAGGCCGCCGCCGAGGTCGATCTCGGGCAGCTCGACGCCGTGCTCGTCCCGCACCTCGGCGAGCAGCTGCACGACCCGGCGGGCGGAGACCTCGAAGCCGGCCATGTCGAAGATCTGCGAACCGATGTGGGAGTGGATGCCGATCAGCTCGAGCCCGTCCAGCTTCAGCGCCCGCCGCACGGCCTCCGCGGCCTGACCGCCGGCCAGCGCGATGCCGAACTTCTGGTCCTCGTGGGCGGTGGCGATGAATTCATGCGTGTGGGCCTCGACGCCGACGGTCACCCGGATCTGCACCCGCTGCCGCTTGCCCATGCTCTGGGCGATGTGCGCGACCCGGACGATCTCCTGGAACGAGTCGAGCACGATCCGCCCGACGCCGGCGCCCACCGCCCGCTCGATCTCCTCCACCGACTTGTTGTTGCCGTGGAAGGCGATGCGCTCCGCGGGCATCCCGGCGGCCAGCGCCGTCGTCAGCTCGCCGCCCGAGCACACGTCGAGGTTGAGCCCCTCCTCCTTCAGCCACCTGACGATCGCCCGGGACAGGAACGCCTTGCCCGCGTAGAACACGTCCGCGTCCTTACCGAAGGCGTCGGCCCAGGCGCGGCAACGGGCACGGAAGTCGGCCTCGTCGAGGAAGTAGGCCGGGGTCCCGAACTCCTCCGCCAGCCTGGTCACTTCGATCCCTCCGACGGTCACGACACCGTCGGCGTTACGGGTGACGGTGTCGGCCCACACCTTCGGGTCGAGGGCGTTCAGGTCGGTGGGCGGTGCGGTGTAGTGCCCCTCGGGGAGGACATCGGCATGACGGGGACCGGCGGGGTGTGCGGATCGGCTCATCGGAATCTGGTCTCTCTCACGTCTCACAGATGGTCGGGCGCGCTGATACCGAGCAGGGACAGGCCACCGGCGAGCACCGTCCCGGCGGCTTCAGCAAGGGCGAGCCGGGAACGGTGGGCGGCCGAGGGTTTCTCGTCCCCGACGGGCAGCACGCTGTGCTGAACGCTGCTCTGGAAGGAGAGGAGAGCGTCGGCGGTGACTTCCAGATGCCGGGCAAGCCGGTCGGGCGCCCTGAGCCGGGCAGCGTCAGCGAGAACGGCGGGATGATCGCCGATGGCGGCGGTGACAGCGGGGGCGTCGACATGCTCTTCCGGACTGCCGGCGAACCCGAGCCGCGCGGCGTTGCGTACGAGGGCCCGCGCGCGGGCGTGGGCGTAGCGCACGCGGAAGAGGGGGTTGCGCTCGTGCTGGAGGAGGAGGGCGTGGGGGTTCAGGGTTGGGCGATCCGTCGTGGACCCAGGGCCCCGGGTCGGGCGGTCGGTCAGGGGCCGGTCGTGCGCAGCGGCGGCGATCAGGCCCCAGCGGGTGGCGTCCACGCCGAGTCTCCGTAGCAGCGTGGCCGCGTCGTCGGCGGCGGGAACGGGCGCGATGTCCGTACGGAGTCGGCCCCGCGCGTGCTGGGCCTCGATGCGTACGCCCAGGTCGGCCCAGACGGGGTCGGCGGCGCCCTCGCAGGAGGTCCGGCTCAGGGTGCCCTGCGAGAGCAGGATCCGGCGCAGGGTGTCGGCCATGACGGCGGCCCGTACGTCGGCGCGGCAGGTGGGCTGCTCGACGCGCCCTGTCAGGTCGGTCCAGCCGTACTTCTCACCGCGCTCCAGGACGTCCCGTACGAGCCGCTGCTGGTTGTCGGGCTCGAGGGTGATGTTGAGGAAGCCGGGCCCGGTGATGTCGACGGCGGCGATTCCGGGGGCGGCGGCGATGCGGTGCCCCAGCTCCGCCGCCACCTCGGCGGCAGGCCGGCCGGCCTGCCGCGCCAGCCGCAGCGCGATCCCGGTGGCGTAGTCCCCGCGCCCGCCGGGGCGGGGCCGCTCGACCTTGACGTCCCCAGGAGCGTCGACGCGCAGCGCACCGTCCTCCACGGCACGGCACACGGCGTGCCGCACGGTACGGGAGAGCTCTGCGGGGGTCACGGGACAAGCGTATGGGAGGAAGGGGGGCACTCCGCGAACCGGTTTCGCGATGCGGGCACTGGGGTGGTGGTCGCGGGGGCGGGGGTGGTGGTCGCCGGCGCGGGGGTGCGGGTGGTGGTCGCCGGGGCGGAGGTGCGGACTGGGGTCGCGGGGGTGCGGACTGCGGTCGGGGGCGTCGCCGGTCTCCGGCACGCCGTGGTCACGGACCACGCCGTGGTCACGGACGCGGTCAACCTCTGGCGCTCTCCGCCCGCCCTGCCTCGTGCCTGCCGTCGACGGACGGCGGGCCACCCTCCCCGGACTCGCGGGAGTCCCGGGGTCCCCTCGGGTCTCTGGGCTCCCGGTGCGTCAACTGCCGCACGACCCGCACGAGCTCGGCCGGCTCGAAGGGCTTGGCCAGGAAGGCGTCGACCCCGGCGGCGACACCGCAGTCGACCTCGTACTGCGTACAGGCGCTGATGATCGCGAGGGGGATGTGCCGGGTGCGCGGGTCGTCCCGCAGCAGAGCGGCGGTCCGCAGGCCGTCGAGCCTGGGCATGACGACGTCCAGCGTGACGACGTCCGGCTGCACCTGATGCACCACATCCAGACACTCGGCACCATCGGCCGCGGTCACGACCTCGAAGCCCTCCAGCTCGAGGTTGACCCTGATCAGCTGCCGAATCACCCGGTTGTCATCGACAACGAGCACTCGGCCGGACACGCCGGACACAACTCGAGAGTAGGTCCGCGGACAGGGCTGCGTCCGGGTTTTGCCCACTTCCGCCCCGTGCGGGCGAAGGGCGGGAAGGAGGGGGACGGGTGGACGGTCGATCGTGTACGGGGCGGGCGGCTCCACGCCACAGGTCGGTAGGCGGCTCGGGTCGGGCTGCGGGAGGGTGCGGGGGTCGCTGTCCGGGCAGCCGGCCCGGACCGGAGAAACCCGTTCCGCAGGTCCTCGGAATCCCGTCCCCTGGGACCCGAAATACCTGTTCACGATGACCCTTCGGGAGCTGGTAGGGTTCTACCCGTCGCCACGCAGCAGCGCGGCGCACGCCCCCGTAGCTCAGGGGATAGAGCAACGGCCTCCGGAGCCGTGTGCGCAGGTTCGAATCCTGCCGGGGGCACAGAAGCCGGAACAGCGTGATCACCCCGCTGACCTGCGGAAGTGCCAGACATTGAGAGCCGGACCCAGTCCCACTGGGTCCGGCTCTTGCACGTTGCTGCGCAGTGATTGCGATAGACCTGCGATAAGGCCACCGCTCACATGCCAGTGATGGGGAGCACCTGCGAGCGTGGACAGCCCGGGTCGGCCAGCTCCCCAGGTTGGCCGCTCCTATGTCGCCATCGGTTCTTTCGCCCCTGCCACAGCATCGTGGGCCGAGTGGGCACTGGCCGATTTGTCGCCGCAGTCACCAAGCAGGATAATTTCTATATGACCAGCTGGAAGAAAGGGCTGGCGTGGGGTGGGTTGACCCTTGGCGCGGCCACGGCGTGTGGGTTGATTATCGTCGCCATTGTCGTTGATCTCGATACGGCGGACAGGATCGCAAGCATCATCGGAGCGGTATGCGGTCTAGCAGCCATCTGCATCTCGATCCTCACACTCGTCCGCGCCAGGATCCCCGCCGGAGGTGTTCACGAGGTGAGCCAGGAAGTCGAAGGCTCAACGATTCGCAAGAATAACACCATGATCGGCCGGGTGGGTGGATACCTCCGATACGGCAGGCCTCAAGGAGGCACGGCTCCTGCATCACCACCACGAACCCCCAATCCATCCTCCCCAGTCTCAAACAGCCCTGATTCGACTACGAAACAGAGGTTGAGCAATTCGGAAATCGATGGGGACAATCTACACATAGGACAGGTCGAAGGAGACGCCGACATCGAGCGCGAACCCTGACAAGCACATACGCCCCTTGCATTCAAGTGGAGGGAAAACGTCAGTGTTCGGAAATTCGCCCTCCGTACGAGAGAGCCGGATCGGTGGGCATAACATCCAAATCGGGTCAGCGGGCGGCAACGTGGCTATCTACCTGACTCAGCCAGATTATCGACTGGAGTGGTTGCTGCCTGCGTCAAGCGACTGCTGGGTGCCTTCTTACAGGCGGACCCCAAGTTACCTGCTGGACGCCGGGCGAGCCGTGGTCCCATTCCATCATCGCCCTCCAGAGGAGGCGCTTCTGGACAATTGGTGCAGCAACGAACCAGACCCAATCTCGGTGCTTCTTGTACATGGAGCGGCAGGGCAGGGAAAGACTCGGCTCGCTAATTGTTTGGCCACGGCGGCATACGAAGCGGGGTGGGCAGCCGCTCAGATTCTACCGAACTTTCCCGGCGCCGAAGTGAGCGAAACGGACTGTTCGCAAGACTCACGGCACACCGTGAGTCCCGTTCTGGTAACGATCGATTACGCCGATGGTTGGAGAGCCGACCTTCTAAGTAGGGCAATTCGAAGGCTTCCACACGAACTACCCAACCGCCGGATTCGCGTACTACTACTGGCTCGCAGCGCTTCCGACCTATGGCCCGCACTGCGCGCCCAACTTTCCCAGTCTCCCGCCAACTTGACCGATCCAATCCATCTGCGCGGCCTTTATAGGGATGCTGCGGACCGTATTAAAGGTTTCGGTGTAGCTGTTAGAGCCTTCCAGGAAGCGCTCGACATCACGCCTGAGACCATTGACCCGCCGATTGGCCTCGACCACGACGACTACCATTCTGCCCTCACCCTTCAGATGCACGCGCTCGGGTTGGTTTGCGCCCACCGCGACCAGGAGAACGATCCTACACGCGAAGAACTTTCGACCTATTTGCTCGAGCACGAAGCCCGTTATTGGCATACCAGCAAAACTGCGAGTGTCACCGGCGACCAAGTCGCCGCAACTGTCTTTTATGCAACCGCATTTGGGCCCGCCGATAATGCCGCTGCCGCACGCCAACTACTCATCGATTCCAATTTGGCCAGCGGAAACGCCGCAGCTCGTCAGCTTGTCGAGGCCCACGAACGCTTGTATCCGGCTCGGCCCGGCGCGCAGGAAGGCAGTAGAAGTTCATCAATCAGCAACACAAACGCTAGTAAGCATCAGTATCTAATCCCCTTGCGTCCAGACCGGCTCGGCGAGGACTATCTTGCCGAATACCTGTCAAGACACCCCCAGGACCGTGAGCACCTGAGCCACCTACTCACAACAGAAGCCAGCAAAGGATCCATCGAATCCACTTCACGGCGTCGATGCCTGAGAATCCTGGCCGCTGCATCCCAACGCCACCCGACCGCACGTGAGACACTATGGGCCGCCCTTCGAGCGCGTCCCGATATCGCAACTACTCCTGTTATCCGTGCCGTTATAAATAACGCACCTCGCGACTTGGCGGAGCTGGTAAGCGCCAACATCCCCCGTCATCACAGGGAGATGCTCGCCGCTTCCCGCGACCTCTCCCAACACCTTCTGTTGACTCTTCCGCCGAATACACCGCCTGAGCAGCGGGCGGCCCTCTTGTACTCTTTCGGCATACGGTCTGGGCGCGCGGGATACCTACGAGAAGGCGTTAGTGCCGCGGCAGATGCAGTTGACATTTATAGCAATCTAGCTGCCTCTCAACCGCGCGCATACAGGGCACAGCTAGCCGCTAGCCTGAACTCTCTAGGGTTCGTTTTGGCCAAGGCTGGAGAGAAACGAACCGCTCTCGCCCGAACGAAGGAATCAGTTTGGCTCTACAGACGCCTTGCCGCAGCTGAGCCCTTGATCTTTAGACAAAAACTTGCCATCACCTTGGGACACCTAAGCATTCGATTGGGACAGGCGAATGATAAGTGGGGCTCCCTGCGCGCGATCCGGGAAGCTGTCCACATACTAGAAGAACTCGAAAGCGACAACCCAGAAACCTGCCGTCCTCACCTGGCTAGGAACCTGCATAACCTAGGGCGGGCACTAGCTAGGACTGATAATGAATCTGAAGCGCTCATTCATACCACGGAGGCCGTACGCCTCTACCAGGAATTGGCGCACGAAGAACCAGACAAGTATCGGTACCGCCCAGAGCTGGCGAGAAGTTTGTTGAACAAGAGCGTCTTGACACAGAAGGGCAATATAGACTCTGCTCTCCGCGACATCAGTGACGCAGTAACCATAAACCGATCACTGGAGAAGGCTGTGCCGGATGCGTACCGCCCCCAGCTTGCCCGGTCGCTGGAGGTAGCGGCACGCATGCGGCAGACCAAGGACCTTACTGGCGCCTTGCGCTGCGCTCGTGAAGCCGCCCAAATCTACGAACACTTGGCGGCTGAAGCACCGGGCCTCTACACGGACTCTCTCCGGGCAGCGCTCTCACACACGGAGCAGCTCAAAAGGTTGGCCGAGGCCACGTGACGCTGATCAGGGCGAGGCCCGAACGTCATGCATCGAGCAAATCGAGTGCGACCTCGATCTTCCGGTTCATCACCTGTTCTTGGCCGTAAATGCACCCCTCGTACACGCGGTGAATCACCTCGGGCGAGTTCCCTACGCGACGGGCAACCTCGGCTACGGGTACACCTGCATTCAGCCACGTCGTGATACACGCATGCCGGAGGTCGTACGGCCGGCCACCAAGAATGGACGCCTGCAGGTCCGGCGGAAGAGCGTATTCCCGGGCGTCACGCCACACTCGCCAGTAGGTGCTGCTCCCCACGAGCCCACCCCGCTCGTTGGTGAACAGCCGCCCATCCTTCGCTGAGCCGAACAGGATCAGATGCTCCCGCAGCATCGCTACGAGCGGCGGCGGGATTGGCACCGGCCGATCCTCCGCTGCCTCGCGGGACTTGAGACCGCGCTGCTCATGGCGTTCCCCCGTGTCGGTCCACTTCTTGCCGGAGACGGGCCTCGTCTCACGCAACGTGAGGGTCCCCCAGCCCCTATCCGGGAGGTAGCAGTCGGACTTGCGGAGCCCCACCGCCTCGCTGGGCCGCAGCGCCGCGAAGTACATGACGGCGTAGAACGCCACGAGCCGACGTCCCTTGCTCCTCCCCCACGTGCCGACGTACGAGACGGCCGCCAACAACTGCGCCGCCTGAACCTTGTTCACGAGCACACGCGGGTCCACGCGGTCCGACGCTGAGCGCTGAACCTTCTTGATTGCGCCCAACGGATTCTCTGCGAGTGCGCCTCGTTCGATGGCGTACTCCACAGCCGTGTTCAGCACCCGTCGCCTGCGGCGGGCGGTTTCTCCCGCCGCAGGCGCGCCATCAAGCTTGAAGGCGATGCGGTACTGAACGTCCCGGAGGATGCGCGGGTCGGCTAGCGACGAAACCGGCAGGGACCGCTGAGAGATCCAGGCATACGCACCTTCCAGCTCGGCCGGCGGGTCCTCCCCCGCGTGCTTCGGAACAACTGCCCATCGCAGTGCGAGTCGGATCTCTTCAACCGGAGGCGCCTCGCTGCCCTGTTCCACCATGGCCAGCGTCACCGCCGCCAGGCCGTCCGCGATTCCCTCCCTTGTCTTGGCCGCGCTGGTCGGCCATCGCATCGCCATGTACTCACGGCAGAAGTCGAACCAGGTCACTTCCTCACGGACCTCAGCAGCAGCCACGGCCGCTCGGACCTCGGACTCCGGCAGGCCGTCCCGGATGCGGAATGCCTCCCCTCGCCGCATCGCCTGCCAAAGTTCGGACCTTCGGCTCTCAGCGAGCGCCACCGTGGCAAACGTGGCGCTGCAGACCTTGCCGCCAACTTTCCAGCGAAGCTGATAGGGCCGGGTCTTGCTCTGCGCCTTCGTCACCTTCCACAGGCGTACATCGAGGGAAAACCCCTCCGGGGCCGGGCGGTTGCTTTGCCCGACCCCACGGTTGCCGCCCGACGTCACGCGGTCTCCTCCAGCGTCTCCAGCCACCGGCTCAGCTCCGAGCGGCGGATACGCACCGAGCCGTTCGGGAGCTTGATCGACTTCGGGCCCTTCTTGCACTGCCGCCAGCGGTAGAACGTCGCTCGCGGCACTCCGATCTCTTCAATCACTTGGGGGATGGTCAGCATCTCTTCGCGGGACTTGGCCACGAATGGGCTCCTTACATCGCACGTTTTCTGTGGCTCGTAGGCCGGAATCGCTGACAGAACTGACAGAACCTGCCGTGTAGGGCGCTGACCTGTGGTTTTGGTCGCTTCGTCCGTCGTGACAGAACCCACGAAAACTCCGACAGAACTCTGGGTGCGTGGTTTTGTCACGACGGGCCGCAGGGGGCGGCGTTGGTTCTGTCGGAGTTTCCGGAGGTTTTGTCACAGCGCCTGATACGGCCGTTGCCGCAGGTCAGCGCCGCACTTCGGGGGTTGTGTCAGTTCTGTCGGTCCGGCGGGGTTCTGTCAGGCGCTGCGGGTAAGGCGGGGGTGTACCTCGTAGCGGGGCGAGGGCGGTCGGCCGCCGCGTCCGGTGCGCGGGGGCGGGGGGAGTTGGCGGAGCCAGCCGTGTTCCTCGAGCAGCGCCAGGGCGGGATCGAGGTCGGCGATTGCGGGAAAGTCGCCACGGGAGAGCTGCCGGAACAACTCGCGTTTGGTGAAGCCGCTGAACCGGGCGTCCCGAAGGTGTGTGAGGACCTGGTGGGCGGCTTCCTGCGCGGGGTCGGCGCCCATGGCGTCAAAGACGTGCTGGGCATGGGCGGTGAAGTAGTCGCCCAGCTCGGTTGCCGCCGCGAGCGTGGCGGCCTCGATGGGGCGCTGCCATCCGCCGTCGGGGTGGGTGGCGAGGTGCAGTAGTCCGGCGATGCGGGCCACGGCTCCGTCGCGCTTGCTGGCCCACTTCACGACAGCCGCGAGCGCCCCGCCCTTGCCGATGCGGGATTCGGTGACCTTCTGATAGGCGAGCATCACCGCATCCGCCTCCGGCGTGAGCGTGAGCAGCGCGGGGTCCGTCCATCCGTTCATGGCCATGGCCAGCCCTCCGAGACGCTGCGCGTAGGTGGCCGCGACGTCGTCGGGGATCAGCTCTGGCGTGAGGTTGCGCCGGCCTACCAGCGATTCGGGCTGGGCGTACAGGAAGCGGGCGAGCAGCCCGCGCCCGTCGGCGCCCTTGATCTGCCCGATGGATTCGAGCACTTCCGGCTGCACCGCGAGCCCCATCGTCACGGCGGGCCGCTCGATGTGCTGGGCGTCGCGGCCCTGCCGGTTGACCCGGACCATGTCCCCGGCGTGACCTTTAAGGAAGACCTCCATGTTCGGGGCGCCGCTGTAGCGTCCGGCGATGATGTCGAAGATGCCGCCCTCTGGTGACAGCACCGAGATCCGCCCCTCCTGTTCGGTGAGCAGGGTGGCCAGGTTCTCCGGGGTCACGTCGTCCGCGACGAGCTGAGGCTTGCAGGGGACCTTGATTTCCTCGGCGGCCTGCGCGAGCGCGACGGCTTCGGCGGTGAGCTGGTCGCGCATCCCGGCTTCCGCGTTCGCGGCCTTGGCCGCTGCTTTGTCCGCTGCTGCCTTGGCCAGACGCGCGGTGGTCTCAGCTTCCGCGCGGGCCGGGCCGGACAGTTCCACGAGGGTCTTCTCCACGGCCATCAGCGGCTCCGTCATGAGCGCGAACACGGCGCTCTTGCGGTTGCCCGGATCGAGCGCGACGGCGGTGTAGAGGTTGACCGGCTCGCGCCAGCGTCCCCGGACGCAGACCATGGCCCGGCCGCCGGCCGCCGTGGCGATGACCGCGAGGGCCAGGCACCCGGCGAGGTCTGCCGGGGTCTGGGTCTCCTCGGCGACGGCCGCGACCATGTTCCCGAGCCAGTTGGGCAAGGCGTGCACGGGGAAGCCGGGCAGGTCTCGGCGGCCGGTGAGCGGTACCGGCTCGTCCCACACAGGACCGGTGATCTCTTCGACGGCGAGAGGGTCGAAGCCCTCCCACAGGTCGGTGTCATTCGTGGCGGTCATGCTGCGGTCCCGTTCCGGCGGTCGCCTGGTGTTGGTCCTCGGCAGGCTGGTCAGAGCGAAGGGCAGAAAGGACGCCCTGTCGGGCGGCGACTTTCATGCCGCCCTCCCAAGCACGGCGGTGAGGCCGTTGGCGACCGCCCGTTGGGCGTAGGGCTCGGGAACGCCGACCGATACCGCAGCGGCAACGATCTCGGCTGCGATGGCGTCCAGTCCGCACGGACCGGGGCACTGCGCGTGCTGGGCTCCGAGGAACTGGGCGACCCCGAACGCCTGTGATCCGGCACCGGATTCAGTGCGAGCGCGAACCTTGGCCAGGCCTCGCTCCAAGCCGCTGCGCACGTAGCGCTCTGTGTGGCGGCATCCGGTGGCCACGGTGTGGTCCCACGCTGCGCGCTCGGGAGGTGAAGAGACCACGACGCGGCCGGGAGTGGTCTCTTCCTTGTCCAGCAGGGCGCGTACGGCCGACGGGAGTTCGGTCATGGCTCCGGTGCCCGGTGCGAGCCAGCGGGCATAGGCCATAGCGGATTTGATGTCCACGCCTGGCCGGACGGAGTTGGCCGACCGCATCGTTCCCCGGTAGATCCAGTGCTCTCCGCGCGTCGTCGGGACGGTCCTCGTGGCGGGCAGCGTTGCGCGGGCCCAAGCGACGGCCTGTGAGTCGTCCAGGTCCACGACGGTGAGCCCCGCCCCGGCGGGGTGGTAGGCGACGGCTGCGGCGATGCGCCACATCGGCGCCCAGGCAGTGGAGGTGATGACGTCGGGGTCGGTGGTGGCGGCGGCCCAGCCGTGGCACACCTGCGGGCAGCGGCACCGACCGGCGGCCTTCATGTGCGGCCGGTCGCCGCACACACTGCCCGCGCAGGCAGGGCAGTTCCCGAACGGGACCTTGCCCTTGCGCAGGGGCAGCACGGGCACGCCGGCCGATGCGAGACGGAGCGCGGAGTGCAGAGGGTCCGGCAGGGGCGGCCGGTGGCCGGGCGCTCGCCCGGCGGGGGTCGGTTGCGTCATGCTGGGGGTTCTCCTGTTTCTTTCGGAGGGACGGAGAGCCGGGGCGGTCGCGGTCTTTGGCGAGAGAGCGACCGCCCCGGGCGTATCTACTTGCTGGTGACCCACTGGGCGTACTGCTGGCGGACGTAGCCGCGCGGGTCTTCCACGTCGGCCTGGTCGTCCAGGTCCATCACGCGGCGCGCTGCTTCGATCGCGACTTCTCCCGCGTCGCCGGGGGCGTCGTCGGTGAGGGCGATGCGATCGAGGACGGCAGCCTTGCGGAGCCAGAACTCGCGCCCGAGCCATCCGTAGGTCGGCCGGCCGATGGCCTCGTTGGCGGTCCATCCGATCTCGCTGATGATGCTCGGGGCGAGGGCGTACGCCTCTTCTGGCGTCGGCCACGTCTCCGGCTGCGGCTCACCGTCGGTGAAGTGGTCGGCGGTGACGTACAGACGGGCGCGCTCTCCGTCGCGGGTGGCGTACTGGCGTACCGGGCCGGTGGCGAACGCTGCGGCAAGGGTCTTGGTCACGCGGTCGGTGTCGGCGGGGTCGCAGATGATGCGGATCTCGAACATGGTCAGTTCTCCTCGGTGGTGTCGATGGTGGGGAGTTCCGGGAGTCCGGCGCGGGTGAGTTCGATCGGGTCGAAGCCGGGCAGGGCCGCGCGGGCGGTGAGAGCCTGGGCGAGGGCGGTGGCGTAGGCGGCGCCCTCGCGGGCCACCTCGATCTGTGCTCCGGCGCGCAGCGCTTCCACGCGTTCGGTGTGGGCGTGCGTCTCGCGGCGCTCGATGGTGTTCCGCTCGTAGGCGACGGTGTCGCGGTGGTCGGTGCGCCAGTGGCGGGCGGCGAGCCCGTAGGCGACGGCGGTGGCGAGCGCCCACAGCAGGATCGGCAGCGACCATCCGTCGGCGTATCCGGCGACCCCGGCGAGCGCGAGCCCGCCGGAGGCGGCGAACGCAGTCCCGGCGATGACGCTGTCACCTCGGCGACCGGCGGAGGCGAACGCGCCAGCCGCCGCGGCGCCGGTGGCGAGCACGACCATCAGCGCGGCGTTGCCGACGGAGTGTTCGGCCCCGTTCGCGTTCCAGATCCGCCCGAGGATGAGCACGGTCGATGTGGCGAAGGCCGGTGCGGCCTTGGGGGTGACGTGGGCGAGCGTGCTGCGGGCGACGATCGGTTCATTCATCGCAGGCTCCCTACAGGTTGCCCACGGCGTCGATGACGGCCGTGGCGAGCTGGTTGATGGGGCCGGAGGCTCCGGTGGAGGCGAGGAAGAACCCGAAGCCGGTGGCGACGAACGCCGAGCCGTAGCCCAGGGACTTGGAGCGGAGCAAAAAAAACAGGACCAGGGCGAACAGGGCGACGAGGGAGACGGTGACTGCCATGGGTGGTTATCCCTTCTGGGCGGGGTGCTTGGGGGCGGGAGTGGTGCCTTGGCGGTAGGTGCGGGCCCACAGGTTGTAGAGGTGTCGGCCGCGCCGGATGCGGATGCCGTGGCCGTTGCAGCGGCGGCAGTGCTTGCCGCGCTTGGGCCGTCCCTTGCGGTCGTGCTTGAGGGCGAAGCCGAGTCCGTCGCACTTGTGGCAGCGGCCGAACGGCTGGGCCGCACACACGCAGGCGTAACAGAGCGTGATTATGATCAGGAAGGTGATAGCGAGCAGGGGAAAAGTCATGAAGGCCTCCGGGGTAGGTTTTCGGGGTTTCCGCAGGTGGGTCGCTATCTGCTAGCGACCTGATCAGGTGTGGTTTGGGTCGCTAGCGGGGTCGCTTGCGCAAGCGACGGTTGATGCTTGCGCAAGCGACCTTCGGGGCCTAGCTCGCGTCCCGCTTCTTGTTGCGCTCCGTAATCGCCTTGGAGAGGTCGGCCCGGAGGATGCCGCGCTTGTTGACGGTCTTGCCGTCGATGCGGCGGCTGATCTGCTCGGTGCCGATGCCGTACGGCTTGAGCGCTGCCGTGAGCTGTTCGGCCTTAGGCTTGGGGTCCATCTCGGCCCACGGTCCGTAGACGTCGGGCCGCAGTTCGGCCAGGCGGTCCACGATGGTCTCGGACCAGAGCTTGGCCTCGCCCTTGCCGAGCACGGCGGCGATGTCGTCCAGGATCGTCGCCAGGGCGGCGTCGGCCGGCGCTTCCCCGGTGGCGTCGCCGGTGAGGGTGCCCTCGGCCTCGCGCAGGGCCTGCGCACGGGTGAGGATCGTCTCCACGTCGCGGCCGTCGGCGAAGTAGGTGCGCACGATTCCGGCGTCGTCGGTCATGCCCTTGAGCAGTCCAACGCCCTTGTGGGACTTGAGCAGCCGGGAGGCGTCCAGCCCTTCGCCGTACGATCCGGCACCGAGGATGGTCTCCGAGACCTGGTAGGCACCGACCCGCAGCGCGAACCGGGCCTGGTGCTGGTCGCGCAGCACGGACGGGCAGGCGGTGTCGTCCGGCTTCTGCGTCGCGGTCATCACCGAGACACCGACGGCCGGGGCGACGCGGGCGAGGAAGACCAGCAGTTCAAGGATGGTTTTCCCGTGGACGGGGTGCACCAGGTACTCCTGTACCTCGTCCACGACGAACAGCACGAGTGGCATGTCGTACTTCTTGTCCCGCGAGATCGCCGGGGTGAGCTTGCCCTCCGGGCAGACGTGCAGCGGCAGTTCGGAGAGCCGGTGGTAGCGGTCCTCCACATCGGCCTTGAGCTCCTGCAGCGAGTTGACCAGGTGCATCACCGGATCGATCCCGGCCTGCGGGACGGTGCCGAAGCCGACCCGGTGGGCGACCTTGGAGAACTGGCGCCAGTCCGGCGAGGCCTTTCCGTCGAACACGTACAGCCTCACGTACGGGTCCAGCGCGGCGGCGAGCGCGATCGCGCGGGCGGAGAACGTCTTGCCCTGCCGGGGTACTGCGCCGACCAGCAGCGAGACCCACAGCATGCTGATCTCCACCTCGTTGCCGCGCTCGTCACGGCCCCACGGGAACGGCTTCCAGAAGTCGACGCGGTCCATGCCCAGCAGCGGGGTGCGGCCGGTCGGGACGGCGAGCGGGTCGCGGTTGGCCACCCACATCGACACCCGGCGTGAGCTGGTCGCGTCGCGGTCCAGGAACACCTGGGTCTCTGCCACGTCGATGCCGGAGGCGAGCGCGTCGCGCTTCTTGACCGCGTCGGAGAACGTCTTGCCGTACGGCAGGTCCACCACCACCCGCCAGCCGTCGCCGTCCTGCCGGATCGGCTGCGGGAACGCGACACCCTGATCGGGCTTCGTGAGCCCGGCCGCGAGAAATGCGCGGGTGACGATGTCGGAGGTGAGCTTGCGGTGGCGGAACTTCACCTTGGCCGCATCGATCAGCGGCCGGTCGGCCGGCGTCCCCGCCCACCCGAGCACCCCGGTGAGCGTGAGGGTGACCAGCGTGAGCAGCCAGGCCGGGGCCAGCACCCACAGGGCGAGTGCCGCACCGAGCCCGAACACGGTGGACAGCACGGCGATGATGCCGCGCAGCTTCACCCGCGCATCGCGCTGACGCGACAGCTTCAGGTACTCCCCCGCATCCTCGGCTCGCACGGCCGCCAGGCGCACCGGCAGCCCTTCAGCGTCCGAGACCCAGCGGCTTGCGGCGCCGATCCAGCGGAAGCCGCCGCGCGGCGCGTAGGCGATGAGCTTTGCCGAGTACACCGGGGTCCTGACCAGGTGATACAGGCTGGTCTGGCCGTAGTGACCGGCCGCCCAGCGGGCGACCGCGGCGCGCTGCTTGGCGCTGGTCAGCCAGTCCGGCAGCACCGGGCGGCGGGCCTTGTCCTTGGCCTCGATCACTTCCGCGATTGAGGGCGGGAACTCGTGCTTGGGCGGGTCGACCGGGTCGCCCTCCGACACGGTCCCGTCGTCGTCGGGCTGGTCGTCGGGAAGTTCGGCCTCCCACTCGCCGGGCTTCACCTCGCCCGGCGCGGGCGGCTCGCTCTCGCTCTTTTTCCGGAACGGCAGCACGGCCGCCGTTTCCTCGTTCGTCTCGGTGCGGTCCGGCTCTTCCGGCTGGTCGATGGTGTGGATCTCGGACACGGTGGGGCTCTCCCTCATGTCGAGTGGGAAGGGTCAGGCGGTGTGCTGGTCTTGCGGGTAGGCGCAGGTCACGCACATGCCGAGTGAGGTCGGGATGCAGTAACCGGCGTCCGTCCGGCACTTGGGGCAGGTGCGGCGGGCGCGCATCGCCTTGGCGAGCGCGGCAGCGCGGCCCGGCGTCATCGGCCGGACGGGCTTGGCCTGGTCGATCCGGTACAGGTAGGCGACCAGCACCCCGGCCCGACGTCGGCGGGCGCGGCGCATCACCTGCGCCGCGACCGGCTGGCCACCGGGCCGTAAGCCGCGGGGCCGAAGCTGCCGACGGGTGGCGTAGCCATCGGGGGCGAACTTCCAGGGGAACGTCGGCACCCCGTACGTCGCGCCGGTCGGGTTGAAGCACTTGCCGAACGTGAGCGACATCAGGCAGCCACCTCGTCCGGCTCCTGGGCGCGCTCTGCCTTGAGGGTGTCGCGCAGGGTGCGGCCGTTTGCGGACGATGTGCGGACCGCCTTGCGGATCGCCTCCGCAGTCAGCTCGCCATCCGACCAGTCGGCCGTGACCGACCGAGCCTCATCGAGCAGTTGCTCCGGGGTGCGGGTCGGTCGGGGCGTGCGGGCCGACTCGGGCACCCGACCGGTCGCCCGGCGCGGGGTCGACTCGGCAGCGGCGACCGCGAGCGTCGGAGCCGACTCGACCGGCTCGTTAACCGGCGGGTCAGCCGACTCAGGAGCGGGGAGTTCGGCCGCCACGGTCGGTTCCTCAGGGGCCGACTCGTGCTGGTCAGACACCAACCGATTTGCGGTGGGCTGAGGAATTTCGTCCTGACCTGCGACCGGTGCCGGTCGGTGGTGCAGCACCTTCGCCACAAGGTCAGAGCCGAAGTAGATCGACCCGACCGGCAGCGACGTGGCCAGCAGCACGAGCACCCAGTTCGCGGGCGCCCAGTCGGCCAGTCGACTCCAGTCGACCGCCCGGCCGTGCAGCTCGGGAACGAGCCCGTGCACGTAGTTGAGGACCAGGGAAGCGAGCGTGTACCCGGCCAGCACCCGCAGCGCGAACCGACGGGCGTCGCCGGTCAGTACGAGCGTGGCGACCAGCGCCAGGGCCATCAGGCCATCGACCACGAACGGGTACAGGGTGGCCGCCGTAGCGTCCGCGCCGGTCGCCGTGGCGACGTCCCGCAGGGCGTTCCAGGACACCCGGAAGGCCATGCCGACAACGGCGACCAGGGCGACAACGAGCAGGCCCTTTGCTGTGCGGTTCACGACGCCACCCCCGAACCGCCCGCAGTGCCACGGCGGCCGGCACGACGGCCGTTGACCGTGCGGTGAACCGGTGTGGGACCGTCCGCGAGGAAGCGGCCCCCGCCGTTCTGTTTCGCCCCGTACATGGCTTCATCTGCCCGCCGCAGCAGCGCGGACAGGTCCGGGCCGTTCGAGTCACAGGGGACCGCGCCGATCGACGCACCGACGACGAACTGGCGGCCCTCGAAGCTGACCGGTGCCCTGAGCAAGCGGGCCAGCTCGTCCGCTTGCGAGATCAGGTCGGTACGGCTGAGTACGCGCGTGACGGCGGCGAACTCGTCGCCGCCGAAGCGGGCCACGATGCCGGCATTGGTCGGCGCCCAGTGCGTGAGCCGCTTCGCCGTGGCGCGGAGCACCGCGTCCCCGGCGGCGTGCCCGTGGGTGTCGTTGATCTGCTTGAAGCGATCCAGGTCGATCAGGTAGACCGCGCTCTGTCCTTTCCTGAGGACCCGCGCGGCGCGCTCGGTGAACACATCCCGGGTCACGAGACCGGTCAGCGGGTCACGACGCGCCGCTTCGACCCGACGGCGCAGGCGCAGGCTGTGGAGCGACCAACCGGCCGCCACCGGTAGCGCGGCAGAAACAGCCGTCAGCGTGTAACTCATGCCGCTTCCCCCGTTCCGGAGAAGCGGCCGGCCGCGCGAGCCGCGCGCAGGAACGGCACCGTACGGGTCAGCGCGTCGGCGTACAGCGCGTCCCACGCGGCAACCTCGTCACCGCCCTTGCCTTGGGCGACCAGGTCGGCGATGACGTCGCGAGCCACATCCAGGCGGGCCGCCCGCTCTTCGGGCGTCTCGTGTGTGAGCGGACCGCAGAACAGGTCGCGGTCGATACCGGCGGGCAGCTCGTCGAAGCCGAGCGCCAGCTCTTCGAACTCGGCCGCGTTCGCGGCCTCGTGGTTTCCGATGTACGTGCGCATGCGGTGCTCCTGAGTCGGAGGGACGGAGAGACCGGGCGCTCGGGTCTTTGGCGAGAGACGAGCGCCGGGGCATAGAGCCTTGTTCCAGCTCCCCTCTGCCCTGTCCGTACGGAGCAGGCTCCGGACGGGCAGGGGAGGCAACCGGCCGCGGCATCAGCCGCGCAGATGACCTGAGTCCGCGAGTCACCGGCTGTCCCGGTGCACGTCAGTGGCGGATCAGGGAGACGCATGAGGCCTTACCGCTCGTGCCGGTCCAGCACGAGCAGCGCCTATGTACTTAACTGCCGCATCAGGACTCCTCTGCTCGCTGGTTATCTGTGGTGTCGCACTGCAAGGGGGACCTGCGTCCCCACCCTCCGGCCGTTGCTCGCGGTCGCCGGGCCACCTCGCCAGTACGGGCCGAAACCCTGTTCCACCTGGCCTTTAGCGGGATTGCAGCGTCCCCGCCCTCTGCTGTTGAGCAGCCCAAAGAAGGCCCCTCACGAGTCGCTGAGAACCGCGATCGAGCCGAGGCCGATGCGGTACCTCTATTACAGGTACTGCATCGAGGCCCGTCAAGCTTGTCGACGGACTCTCCGGTTCTCGCGCCGGATCTTCTTGGCGCACCATCAGAATCGATGCAGGTGGCGGGCGTTGTTCACCTCGCGCGTGGACACCCGGGGGCGATCTCGCTACCGTCAGGAAGTCCCTAGACGTCCCATCGGGGGTTGAGATGTCCAACGAGCGCTTAAGATCGGCCCTCTTGGCGCAGGGCATGACCGTGCAGGACCTGGCGGACGCGATCGAGGTCAATCCGAAGACTGTCGAACGCTGGATCACCCAAGGAAAAGTCCCGTATCGGCGCCATCAGTACGCGACGGCGTCACTGCTCAAAGTCGATGTGACGACGCTGTGGGAAGACTCCCGCACAGTCGAAAGCGCCTCCGACCTGAGCAAGGCTGAGATCGTCACGGTCTACCCGCACCGGCACATGGTGCCCCCCGGCTTGTGGCGGGAGATCTACGGGCGCGCCCAGTCCCACGTCGACGTTCTCGTCTACTCCGGACTGTGGCTGTCGGAGGACCCGCTCTTCCACGAGCTGCTCAAGGCGAAGGTCGGGGCGAACGCCCAAGTGCGCATCCTGCTCGGGGACCCAGGTTGTTCTGCGGTCAAGCAGCGCGGCATAGACGAGGGTCACCAGATCATGGACGGCAAGATTCGCAATGCGCTGATGAACTATCGGCCCTTGTTCGCCAGTCATCCAGACATCGGCTTCCGGCTCCATGACGCGACGCTCTACAACTCGCTGTTCCGGGCGGATGACGAAATGCTCGTGAACACGCACGTCTACGGTATCGGCGCATACATGGCGCCCGTCCTGCATCTCCGACGGCTGCCAGGCGGCGGCCTCTTCGACACCTACGCGAATAGCATCGAGCAGACCTGGGGAGGCGCGCGCCAGGTGACGGACCACGACTTCACGGGAGCTTGAGCATGGGACGCATTGACTACCTTCACGACCCCGACGCCCCGCCGGCCAACTCCGTCGTGCCGTCCGTCGTCGCGTTCGTCCAGAACGACGCAGGCGAGGTGCTGGTGATCCAGCGGTCCGACAACGGTCGCTGGGCACTCCCTGGCGGCGGACACGACGTCGGGGAATCCATCAGCGACACCGTGGTCCGCGAGGTGTGGGAAGAGACCGGCATCAAGGCTGAAGTCATTGGCATGTCCGGGATCTACACCGACCCCGGACACGTGATGCTCTACGACGACGGCGAGGCACGGCAGCAGTTCAGCATCTGCTTCCGGGCGCGGCCCGTCGGCGGCGACGTGCGTACGAGCAACGAGACAACACAGGTCCGCTGGGTCGCCCCGGCGGACCTCACGGAACTCGACATCCACCCCACGATGCGCCTGCGCATCGAGCACGCCATGGACCCGACGCGCACCGCCCCCTACATCGGCTGACGCTTCACCGCGGCAACCCGCTCCAGCACACGGGCAGTACTGGCCAGGATCTCCGGTTCGGCGCGCCGAATGAACGTGCCGATCAGGCTGTCAGCCCCGTACCGCCCGGCGATCTCGTTGACGCGGTCCACCGGGTTGGTGGGCATGCCGTCCGGCGTGGTGTTCATGTCGCAGTAGCAGAGCGCGTCAGTGAGATGCGGATGCCCGCGAGGGAACTCCCCCTCCAGCTCGTCCCGCAGGCCGCGCGCTTCCGCTTCCATCCATGCGCACGAGTGGTGCGCGACGAGCCGGATCACCCGCTCGTCTGCGCCGGCCACGTCCCGGAGGTACCGGGCACCATCGAGCGGGTGGAAACCCGTCTTGGCGAGGTCTGGCGCATACCCGATGTCATGGAGCACCGCCGCGGCCTCCAACAGGTCGGCGTCAGTACCGAGGATCGGCGCGATGGATCGCGCCCGCTCCGCAACACCGATGGAATGCTGCCACCTGCGTGGCAGCGGTTCGGCGAGCAGCGACTCCGCGAGCGGAAACGCCCACCCGGCCAGTTCTCTTGTACTCACCCTTCGGCACGCTCCTCTTGCCCAGGCAGAGCCAATACAGTGCGCTGCTTCCCCTGTCGCCCTTCGGACAGCAGCCCCGCAGCCTCCAGCTTGTCCAGCGCCTTGGCCACAGTCGGGCGCGAGACGCTGAATCGGGTGGCCAGGGCGGACGTGCTAGGGAACGCCTGCCCCACTTCGAGGTTGTCCGAATCGATCACTTCGGCAAGGACCTCCGCAATCGGTCGGCGCTCCTGACGCATTCCCTCTCGGATCACGCGCCATCGGCCTCCCGGCACCGGTTCTGCCAGGCCTTCCTCCCGAAGCACTCCGAAGGCTCGGATGACCACGCCTCTGGATACCCCGTGCTTCTCCATGAGGTCCCCGAGTGTTGGCAGCTGCGTCATGTCGGGCCTGGCCTCGATCTCGGCCTTCACCGCTTCGGCAATCTTGGCGAAGGTGCCCCGCGGGCTAGCCTGCTGCGGCACTCGACCTCCCTCCCTATCCTTCCTGGACCAAGCGTCGCATGAGGCCGGAGCTTGCGGCTGCGGGGCTGGCACCGCGCAGTGTCGCATCAGCCCCGTATTGCCCGAGCGACGAGCCTACGCCGCTGGACACGTCCCGATGGCTATCCTCGGCCCGTATCTAGCGCTCAGCGTTCAGAATCAACTCCGCAACACCGAATGCACCAATTAGAAGCAAGTTGTCAAGGATGTCGAGAGCCTTGCGTCGGGCCGACACACTTCCCGATTGGGCATAGGCACGGACTACTAGCTCGCCAATGTACCTCGCATCTGCAGCCGCGCCAGTTCGAACGTCAGCAGCGTCAGGACCGTTGACTTCCACAAAACGTTCAGCACATGCAAGCGCCAGGTCGTCCACCCGATCCGGTGCATGCTGCAGAGTGATAAGCAGTTGCGTCAGCGCTTCATCAAAAGCGGGAGAGTCGATCAACTCCTGGATAGGACCGCGCAGAGGGCGCATTCGCGCACCACGGATCGCGGGGGCGAATTCGGCGATAGCCTTGCGTACATCCATTTCGGAATCCCGAACAAACTGGGAGAAGGCTCTCCGGATCACTGTGGAGTTGGGGGCTTCAGCCAGTTGGTGAGCGCATACCGACGCGGCCCCTCTCCTAGCGGCCACATCGTTGCCGGCGACGACCAATTCGAGAGCGTCTAGCGCACCCCATTGAGCAGCAGCAACAGCGGACAGCTGACCGCCCACTTCACGCACCTCATATTCACTGGACGCCAGCATTCGGTCAATCACCGGCCTAATGAGCGCAACGTCATCCTTACCGATGTAAACCATGAGTCGCACTACAGGCCGCGTAGCAAGCAATGCATCCTCAGCTTCAATCAGCTCCCAAAAGGCTGCTAGCGCCTCCGAACGAGCATGTCGCATAGACGCGTGGATGAGGTGCGCGGCACATGCACGTACGGTAACTGCTGGATCGACAGCCAAGCGAAGCATGCTTGGTAGGACGAGCGAAGTTCGGGAACCGTCTGCATCGTAGACGAGGATGTCACCCAGCGTTTCCGCGAGGCTTCCACGGGCAGTGTTAAAGCCAGAGGTCCAAATATCTCGAGCTTCAGTATTCTCCTGATTCGAAGTTCGAATCGCTCGGGTTCCATCTTCTGGATCGGTCGAACTCAAGGCGCGGTCAATCAAAATTTCGAGGAGGTCTTCGGGAACCTCCTGGAGATACATTCGAAGACCGGTGCCAAGCCAACGATCGTTGTCATGGTTGCCTAGAGAGGCGATGTGCCTGACAGCGGCGAATACGGGGCTCGCATCGGAGAGCGGCTCTGCTTCTGCAAGCCCCATAAGGACTGCATTGCCATAGGCAGAGTTGGTGGCCTCGCTGAATTCCAAGGCAAGCCGGGCGAATCGAGCAGGATCCCGTTTGGTCTGTTCCTTTAGAACACTCGCCTGCTCACTAGCGCCCCCCGTAAGCTTCTCCCAATCTCTTCGGTCGTCATGGTGCTTAGCTATAGCGCGCAGCCACTGGGCATCACTCATTCGCTCGGCAGCAGTGAGGGAAATAGGGGGGCCTAGGAATCCTCCGGTTATTCCCTGGGGTTCGGCAGGGTGGTCGGCACCGTGGCGCCGGCGAAGTTCAGCGAGCCGCCGTCGCCCCACCTCCGAGATGCGAACCTCGTCCAGTGCAGACAGAAGATTAAATTGATGCCACCCAGACGACCTGCCGTCTTCCCACGGGAATCGGACATGCAGGATCAGGCCTTCCAGCTGATTGAATACCTCGTCAGGCATGAAGGAACTGGTTGCGAGGAGAAGTTCCCGTGTCTGCCAAACAAGATTTGATGTTGGATACCCACTGATGAGCCTCTGGACACCTTCGAGCAACAACTCTCCAGCCCATCGGGCATGCGTGTCACCTGCAGCCTTGAGACCCTCATATAGGAGCCACTGAGCAGTGTCGTGAGAGTCAGTAGCAAGCATTCGCAGTGTTGGCACTGCCGCCACCGGGTCGTGGAGCACGACTGCCCGGATCGCGGATACAGCGCCGGCCAATATCGAGTCCTCCAACTCGTGATTCCCCGTCCCTGGGAAGCGGTAGGAGAATTGTCGATCCAAAACGGGCTGGTTGGCTGCGCCCCTGATGGCAGTAGCCGACATGACACGCAGCATGTACGGGAGCAAGAGTTCACAGAACTGCTGAGGCGCCCTCGCAGCACCAACTTCCATCAGTTGGTTTGCACTATAGTCCCGATCAAGGAGGGCAACGACCTTTCCGTTACCGTCCACAACCATGCATCCCGGGCGTTCAGCGAGATGCGCGTTCAGCAGCTCTATCGCCCATGAAGGCTGTTGATCGGCAAGCCCATGCGCGGATATCCAAAGCGCGGAAGCAGCTTCCGCATATACACCATTCCGCACTGCTTCAAGCAACAGGTTGAAAAGCGAGCGACTATTGTGAAGCTCGGCTACTTGCACTATTCCCAGCAGCCACGTCTGGTAGTGGTTCGAAGTCTTGTGGGCTCCTAGAATCTCGGCAAGTCGGTCCGGATTGATCCTTGCCGCCCCTGCCATGGTTTCAAGGGCGAGTGAGTGCTCCTCCTTATCGCTACCTGCCAACCAACCTTCGACCACTCCCTCTGCATCAATTCGTTCAAACCATGGGGCCGTCCGCAAGGAGCGTCGGAGTCGTTCGGCGAACGGAGGATGGGTAGCTAGAACTCTTTCCACCATCTCCCACTCATGTGGCGTGGGATCTAGCAGCGCCACCAGCAATGCGAGAACCACATCCTTGATGTGGAAACGCACCTCCGAATGTGTCAGCACTGATTCCACATCATTTACGAATCTTTCAGGGTCCTCCTCACGCAGGTGGTTTAGCACCTGCCGAACCTGTGCTCTACGAAAGAGCTCCTGCTCACCATCCAGTAGGAAATCGACCACTGACTCATGGCCGTCAATCCACCTGCGCGCAAAAGCATAGTCGAAGAAGCTTTCATGGAAGAACGCGATTTGTTGACCGTCCTGAACCAAGACACGCTCGGAGATCAGGATTCCGGCGTCAACGGCCAGGTTTTCAGCATCAAGTACGGTCACCGACACGGAGAGCCGCTGGCGCCTACTTACTGCCTCAGTCAGGGTCGAAATCACTTTTTCAAACCTGACAGTTTCCTTCCTTTGAACGCAGTCTGTCAATTTACGTCGCCAGAAGCTGTCAAAGAGTTGCTTCGTTGTTCTAAACGAGAGCGCTGAAGAGTCGTCGCAGATATTGCTGAGCAGTACCAGGTTCAAGGGGGAGCGAAGGAGTTTCCTCTGGTGAGCGTTTACTTCTCCGCTCAGCAGCCCCATCGTTGCAATAGCGGAATTGACTTGCTCGTCTGTTAGGTCCGGAACCTCAATGTGGGCGCAGCGCTCTTTGTCGACGAGCTCACGAATTCGATAGTCATTCTGAACATCAAACTTTCGACAAGCAAGCACGATGCGCATGTTCGGAAACGCTTCAGCTTCACGTACGAGGTTGGCAACAGCATCAAAGTTCCTTGGCATTCTCCCGGAGGCCAAGCTCACTGCGTCTACCTGATCAACTACCAGGACGCTCGCTCGCTCTCCAGCCAGCGACGCCAAGGCCGTGACAGGGGAAGCATCGAGACCGATCCGCTGCCCAAGCTCGGTCGTCGTAGAGAAGGGATCCAGTCGGTCCAGACGGAAGGCAAGAACGGGTGTTTGGGATGAATCAATGCTGCTGCAGAACTGGTGAAGAACAGCGCTCTTGCCCCCGCCCGCGGACCCCATCAGAAGGATCAACTTGTCGGGCCCTGAGGTCACCTCCTCAAGGCTGAGAAGCTCGCTTCGGGGGATAACTGGACACAAGAGTTCCCGCCCGACGCTCGAAACCCACCCGGCGGTGATAGAGGTGACCTTTTCAGTGAATGTTTCGGCTCTATGCCGCGAAGATCGCCTTAGCCCGTACTGATCCAAGCGTGACTCAATTGCAGCGCAATCCAGCTCGACGCCGAGATTGTGTTGAACCAAGTCTCCTAGGGTGAGCGCGGCCGAGAGCCCAGAGGAACCATCTAGCAGGAGTTCGGCTAGCGCGGCATTCATTTTGATGAGGTCTTGCTCGTCGGGCCACGAGATCCAAAACCCTTGAAGTACGTCCCAGGCTGTTTCTGCCGACCCAAAAATGGTCTCTGATGAGAGTTGATCGAAAGGGTCTCTCAGCTCTTCCGTCAGCCATTGCTCCAGGAATGACTTCAAGTCGCGAGACCGTCTGACTCGATCAGTAAGTTCTTGCAGCGGCTTAGCCGGCAGCGTAGACACAAAGTGGAACTGTCGCCCGGCCTTAATGTGCCAGTGAGCGTCCTCCCAGATTCCTTTTTCTTGCAGGCTAGCGACTGACCAATTATTCACATTGCGGTTCTGGCGCTTAAGCTGATGCACTTCCTCCACCGTGGAACGGCGATAAGTGAATTCAGCGCCTCGCTCCCGCTCTGGATCGGGATCTTCCACCGTTATGGATTGAGCACTCCCGAGCAGCACATAGAGCAGATGCCTGACAGTCCAAGCACCTTCATAGCGGTTGCCGAACTTGTCAGTTTCACCACCCGGACGAGGGCTCATTCTTCTCCCAGTCTCTGGTGCTGGCCGACCTGCACGATAAGACAGCAATGCTAGGGGCTTGCTGCGTCAACAGGTACCCAAAGGTACAAAGTTGGGCTCAGCCCGTCTGCAGGCATGGGACGACTGTGCGGGCCCCGTCACGATCGAGTGCACGTTCGACAGGTTGCCGACGGGTCGTGCAACTCGGAGAAAGCCAGGCCCGGGGTGCCCGCCTGAAGGCCTGCGCACGGTTTGCGATAGAGCTCCGAATCCGCAGCACGATGCTCGGTCGTTTAAGCAGGTCACAGCCAGTCTAGGCGTCGTTGGCGGCATGCCCTCCGGAGCCGTGTGCGCAGGTTCGAATCCTGCCGGGGGCACCCTGTATGAGGTGCCCAAAGACCCCGTCACCAGCGGAAACGCTGAGGCCGGGGTCTTCTTGCGTGTGCAGGCGTATGCCGCTCAGAGCGGGCGTATGTCGGGGTCCGTGGACTATTCGTGGACAGGATCTTGAGGCATCGGCGCAGGTCATGCCCGGAAACGGCGAAGGCCCCGGACAGGTCCAGGGGCCTCGATCCGTACCGCGCTGAGCGTGTCACTCGTACCAAGAGATCCTCAACGCGGAAGTCCCTCAGCCAGTGGCCTTGGCGATGATGCCGTCCATCTCCTCCCGGCCGAAGGCTCGCAGGGTCGTGCTACGGACGTTGCCCAGCGCGCCGACCTGTAGGAGCACTGCGGTGGCAGTCTCGTCATCGGGCGCCTCCACGACAGCCACGATGTCGTACGGGCCGACGGTCCAGAAGAGGTTCAGGACCTTCACCCCGAGCTTCTGCGCCGCTGCCGTGAAGGCTTCAGCGCGTTGCGGAGTGTCCTTGTAGCCGCGGACTCCCTGGTCGGTCCAGTTCAGCAGCGCAACAAACGTCGGCATGATCCTTTACCCCTGAAAGTAGACGCAACAAGTCGTGGTCAACTCTGGGCACCATGCGCGCAATGCGCATGAGAGGCGCATCCGAACGAGTGATAGAAGCCGGCCTGACTTCATGGCCCGGCCCGGACACAAACCCCGAAGCCACCGGCGCGGAAATCCTGAGGACAAGAACGCCGGTCTCAGCCAAGGCATGGCGATGCCCCCGGAACAAGTCCGAGGGCATAAGAGCTACCGACGTCTGCGATCACTCGTACTCGCGCAACAGATCCTCAATTCGGCGGTTGGCGACCTCTTGGCGGCCGTCGAGGCACTTTGCGTATCGACTGAGAAGGACCTCCACGCTGTTGCCGGCGCGCTCGGCCACCTCGGTGGCGTCCACTCCGGCGTTCAGCCATGTGGAGAGCGCGGAGTGCCGAAGGTCGTACGGGCGCCGCGCGAGTGGCGAGGCGACCGCGGCCGGCGGGAGCGCGAGAGTCCGGGCTTCCTGCCACGCCCGGTAGTAGGTCGACGAGGAGACCACTCCCCCGTTCTCGCTGAAGAACAGCCGGCCGTCGTGGGCGGTCCCGAAGGTGTCGATGTGCTCACGGAAGATTGCGACGAGCTGGGGAGGGATGGGCACCCGCCGGACGTCCTCGTTCGGGCGGTTCTTCAGTCCGCGGTCGTCGTGGCTCTCGCCGGAGTCGGTCCACTGCTTGCCCACGCTCGGACGTGTCCGATGCAGAAGCGCCGAGCCCCACCCGACAGTCGGCAGCGTCAGGTCCGGCTCAGCCAGGCCCACCACCTCAGCTGGGCGGAAGCCACCGAAGTACATCCCGGCGAACAGGCCTACGAGCCGTCGCCCACGGGCGCGTCGGTAGCCACCGACGTACGAGACGGCATGGAGCAGAGACCGTGCCTGCTCAGGGTTGGCCACGACCCGTGGGTCGACCTCGCTCGACACCTTGGGCTTCTGCCACCGGATCGACGTGAGGGGGTTCTCCGGGAACTCCCCCAGGTCCACCGCATAGTGCACTGCGTTGACAAGGGTTCGGCGCTTCCGGCGCACAGTCTCGGCAGCCGCCGCGGTGCCGTCCAACTTGAGCTTGAGCGAGTCGAGAACGGCCCGCCCGATCACCGGGTCGGCCAGGTCTGAAAGCGGTCGCGATGCTTTGGCAACCCAGTGCAGAACGTTGCCGATCTCTGTCGGTAGCTCGTGCTCGTGGGGGCCGGGAAGGACGAAGGCCCAGTTCCGCAGCGTCTTCCGCAGCAGCTCATCGGAGGGGCGCCCAGGCCGGTCATCGAGCAGAGCGACCGTCACAGACGTGAGAGATTCGTTGATTCCGTCGCGCGTGTTCGGCGCAGCATGCGGCCATTTCATGGCGAGGTATTGCAGTGCGAAGGCGTACCAGGTCAAGGCCGACTTCTTCTCAGCCATGGAGCCCGGGAGCCCGGATTCCGTACCGAATTCCTCGCCGTCTCGCGCCGCCCGCATCAGCTTGGAGCGGTAGTTGTCGGCGAGCCCTTTGGTCCTGAAGGACTCCGAGAAGACCCGGCCGGCCACTGACCAGCGCACGTCGTATGACGGCTTTTGGGTGTTCCTCTTTCGAACACCCCAGATCTTGACGTCGAGCGAGTTCACGCGGCAGCGCCCTCCAGATTGCGGAGCCACGCGCTGAAATCGCTCCGCCAGACGCGCAGTTCGCCGTTGGGCAGTTTGAATGCCGCGGGCCCCTGCCCCAGCTCACGCCAGCGGTAGAAGGTCCGGCGGGAAACGCCACCCAGCTCCGCGAGAATCTGCGGAACAGTCATCAGCTCGTCTTTCACATCAGGCTCCCTTCCAGGGCGAGTTGGTCGTGCAGGGCTTCGCGGGCGGTTTCGCGGTTGAGTTGGATGTCGCGGGCGATGGAGGCGGCGAGGGCGGATTCGCCGGGGGTGTGGCCGTGGCCGGCGTACTCCCAGGAGGCGAGGACCAGCACCGTGTCCGGGTCGCCGAGGGCGTCGTGGTCCTGGGCGGCGCGGTAGTCGGCGCGGATCTGGCGCAGGGCGCCGAGGGTGGTGGAGTAGCGGCGGGATTTGGTGGAGAAGTGGCCGCGGAAGCCGAGCATGTGCGCCCAGGCGTCCAGCTTCCGATCCGGGTAGAGCGGGGCCAGGTCGAGGCATGCCTCGATGAGACGGCGCGGATGGTCGGGTACGTCCAGGAGGTCGAGCACTTCCCGGTTGCCGATCCGGCGGTCGAGGCTGCCGGTCGACTCGGCCGCTTTGGTGGCGTACTTGGCGACGTAGGCGGCGACGGCCTGCTCGGTGATGTCAGACCCGTCGCCGAAGGCCTTCACGGGTCGGATGTCGAGCTGGCGGCCCCAGCGGAACGGCCGGCGCGGCTGGTCCCCGGCGGCGGGGACGGTGATCGAGGTGTAGGAGTGGGCGACGGCGGCCCGGATCGAGTCCTCGAGCAGCTGCACGCTCGCCCACGACGGGGGCGGCGAGTCGGGGCCGTCGGGTCCGTCGAGGCGGATCACGGCGTGGAAGTGGATCGCGCCCCGCTTCTGGAACTCCGCGACCTTGCCGTAAGAGAGGCGCAGCACGTCCTTGAGTTCGCGTTGGGTGAGTCCGGCGCGGGCGGCGATCTCACGGCGGAGCCGGGTGGTGAAGCGCTGCCACAGCTGCCCGGCGTGGTTGTTGAACAGGACCGTGCCCGCGTAGTCGTAGGTGGCCGGGTCGAGGGCGGTACCCAGGGCGGGGTCGTCCTCGAGGTGGCGGGTGCCGCAGCGACAGACGCCACGGTCCGGCCGGTTGTGCACCGGGCCGAACGAAGGAGCGGTGAGCGTCGCGAAGACGCGCGGGTGATCCCGGACAGTCGCCGGGATGTCCTTGGACTCGTCGCCCGCCAGGCCCGCGCGGATGAGGTGGTAGGTGTCCCCCGCGTACGTATAAGCGCAGGTGGGGCAGCGGGAGGCGCGGCGGTTGCCGCAGGCGACGCGGAGCCGTCCGTCCGGCTCGTGCTCAGTCGAGTAGCGGCGCAGGATCTGGCCGGTCGTGCGGTCTTTGGCGAGGGTCCAGCCGGTGAGGTGGATCGGGTCGGAGCAACCGCCGGTGCGGTGCACCTGGTCCTTCCAGCGGTCGAAGCCGGGAGACCCGGCCACCCGGAGGACATCCACGAGGGTGGCCGGGTCCAGGCCCGCCGCAGTGGCGGTGTTCGTCACGCGGCCACCTCGACGCGGGCAGGGATAGGCCGGCGGGCGGGGCGGGTGCCGGTGCCGTGGCAGGCCGGGCAGTGGACGGTGATGGTGCGCAGGTTGCCGCGCCGGTCGCGGCCGCCGAGGGTGATGCGCACGGCGGGGAAGCCGTCGCAGTTCGAGCAGACCCGCACGGGCCTGGTGGTGGGCTGGGCCATGATGGGTGTCCCTTCTTGTCCTTTGCGATGGGTTGGGGCACGGCTCCCGGGGCGGGCAAGACTTGGCGGTTGAGACCGTCCCGGGGGCCGGTCAGCGGCGCTTGTGCTCGGAGGCGATCAGCGAGCGAACGACGAGCGCGCACACGGCGACCGAAGCCGCGGTGACGGCGACCGCCAGGAGCATCGAGACCAAGACCGCGCCGACGACCAGGACGACGGCGGTGCCGCCACCAACGAGGGCGAGCGCGGTGCCGGGCGTGGGCCGGGCCGGTACCGCCGGGGCGACGGCGACCGGGGCCTGGGCTGGGGTGTGCTGGACGATCGCGGTCGGCTCGACGACCGGCCGGGTGACGATGCCGGTCGGGGTCGGCATGGTCGGGATCTTCGGGCGGAGCATGGCGGTTCTCCGTTCGGTCACTTGGTGGTGTCGTTCACGGCGTCGACGCCGGTGCGGGTGCCGGACTCGATGGCGGGGGCCAGGAAGGTGTCGGCGAGGAGGAAGCCGCCGAGGAGGAGCACCACGATCAGCCAGGTCGGCGGGCGGAAGAGTCGGATACCGAAGTAGCCGAAGACGGCGATGACGAGGATGAGCGGGAGTTCGACGTTCATCGGACGGTCTCCTGTCAGGCGATGCGGCAGCGGTGAGTGCGGGCGGCGAGCTGGGCCGCGGAGGAGCTGGAGTAGTCGGCGGACCAGCCGCAGCGGTCGGCGGTGCAGACGGCGGCGTGCTTGGTGCGCCCGTGCCGGTCGCGGTGGGTGCCGACCTGAACCGGGCCGATCCGCATCACGGAGTGGAAGTGCTCTCGGGCGGGCATGACGGGGTCTCCTTTCGAGTCAGGCGAGCTGGGCGGCGATGGCGTCGGCCATCGGGGCCGGGACGCCGAGGCGAGCGCGCAGGGTGTCGGTGTCGATCCGTGTGCCGGTGGCGGCGCGGTGCGCGTCGGCGACCTTGCGGGCGTGGTCGACCAGCGCGGCCGGGACCGGCGGAGCCGGGGCGGGCTCCGGCTCGGGCGCTGCGGGCAGGGCCGGGGTGGGCTCCGGCTCGGTGACGGGACCCGGCTCAGGTGCGGAATCCGGCTCGGCCGGCACAACCTCCACCGCCTCCGGCTCCGGCTCCGGTTCGGGGCCGAGGGCGGGGCCAGCCGTGGTCGGCGAGTGGGCGAGAAGCGTGCCGCCGAGGAAGGCGAGCGCGGGCCATCCGGCGATGCCGAAGCGCAACCAGGCGGGCGGATGCGCCAGGTCGAGGAATCCTGCGGTTGCGACGTTCGCGCCGAGCGAGGCCACCAGGGCGATCAGGAACCAGCACCAGGCGAGCCGGGACGGCCCGTCGTTGCGCAGCCGTCGCCAGGCGGCGACGAGGAGCAGGTCGACGGAGACCGGGTAGGCCCAGGCCTTCCATCCGGTCTGCCCGGCAGCGGCGGCAAGGTCGTGCAGGTGGGCGAAGGACAGGGCCCCGGCGATCACGGCTTGCACCAGGACGGCGTCGACGCGGAGTGAGCGGGTCATGTCTTCACCTCCTCTTGGGGTGTCAGGCGGTCGGGGCGGTGCCGGAGCCGAGGCAGGTCAGGCAGAGCGCGGCCTGTCGGTCGGTGGTCTCGCGGAACTTGCGGGCGGAGCCGACGCGGACTGATTCAGCGGTCTCGCCGGCGCCCTTGCAGTCCGGGCACTTCCTCGCGCGGGGCTAGCGGGCGCTGGCCATCACTGCCGCCGCGGAGCGCGACCCAGGGCGCGGGCCACCGCATCGAGGTCAGCCGGCGTGTAGGCGGTGCGCACGCCGGAGATCGACATCCCGGCGGCCTCGGCGAGCTCGGCCAGGGTGTAGGGCCGAGGGCGTGTGAACTCCCGTGCATAAGCCAGGTACTCGCGAATGTCGCGGTCGAACTGATCACGCGTGGACCGCAAGGCAGCGAGCTGACCGAGGAAGTCGTCAGGGGCGAGACCGTCCAGGGTGGCCAAGGGGTGAGGCATGACAGGTCCTCTCAGGTTTCGGGCATGGCGGGGGTAGGGAGTTGGCGCGAGGTGGTCGCGTCGACCGGGTGCGGGGTGTGTCAGGCGGAGGCGGGTGCCTCTGTCGGAGCCGGGATCTTGACGAGCGGCACCGTGGGCGGCAGTTCGGGCCGGAAGGCGGCGAGCGCGGGCAGTTCCGGAGTGCGGTGGGCGTGCCGGTTGCAGGCGTTGACGGCCTGGCGCATCGAGGTGTGCGGGGTGCGGATGCGGGCCCAGCCGCCGGTCGAGTCGCCGGTGACGGCGAGGCCGGGGGTGTCGGTGGGGATGGAGATGGCGGCCAGGACGGCGTCTGGGGAGATGTCGCCGAAGGCCATGTTGGCGCTGGTTTCGTCGTTGACGCGGTGGGCGGTGCGGGCGGTGAGCTGGGCGCGGAGCATGGTGATGCCCTTGCCGAGTTCGGAGCCGAAGCGCTGGCCGCAGATCTCCAGATAGATGCCGGCGGCGCGGCCGAGCTGGGCCAGGCGCACGAGGGCGGTGATGATGCGGTCCCGACGCGGTTCGTCCGCCTTGGTTGGGGACAGTGCCAGTTCTGCCACCTCGTCCACGAGGACCACGATCGGGACAGGCCGCAGAGGGGCCGGGAGGTCCCAGATGTCGGCGGCGATCTCCGCGTCGGGGATGTCGGCGGTGATGCGCTGGTCGGCGCGAACCAGTTGGTAGACGCCCTCCATGTGCGACACGAGCGCGTCGAGGAGGTCAGCTGCGGTGTCGGGGTTGTCGGCCAGCGCGGAGAACCGGCGGGCCAGCGGGAACAGCTCCACCCCCTGTTTGCAGTCGATGCCGACCAAGGCCACGTCTTGCGCAGCGAGTTCGGCGACCAGATGACGCTGGTACACGGACTTGCCGGAGCCCACGGCCCCGATCGTCAGTGCGTGCGGTGAGGTCCGGTAATCGCGGTAGTGCACGGCACCGTCCTCCCGCAGCGCGACCGGGACGCGCATCGGCATGCGGTCGAGCTTGGCGGGCATCTGCACCCGGGCAAGGACGTCGTAGCCGGTCATCCGCAGTTCGACCACACCCGAGCGGATCTCGCGCGAGGTGACGCCTTGCATGGTGAACGAGTGCCGCAGGCGGTCCGTGGAGGCGGCGAAGTCGAAGGCGTCTTGACCGGGCCGCAGCCCCAGCCGCAGCACCAGCCCGGTACGGGTCGGGCGCAGGCTCAGGATGCGTGGCGGCCGGGGGCCAGGGACCGGCCGGCGGGCGATTCGAGCCCAGGCCAGCCGCCACCGGGACGGCGGGGCCGCGAGCCCGCACGCGTCCATGACCGAGGCGTACCGGACCAGGACCCGCAGGGCCGCGATGCCAATGCCGAAGGCGAGCCAGTACCAGGCGGGGCGGCGCCACTTGAGCAGCAGCGCCAGCCCGACGACGACCAGCAGGCCGATCGCTGTCCCGGTCATGATCAGGCCGCCTTCGGCTTGCCGGCGTCGGCCGCCAGGGAGGTGACGGCGATTGCGCGGAAGCTGATGCCGTGCCGCTTCTGACCGTTGAAATCGTTCTCCCACGGCCGGGCCACGACGCCGGTGAGGCCGACCGGGGTGCCGGTGGTCAGCTCGCCGGTGAACCCGGTCTCCGGAACGGTCAGGCTCAGGATCTCGGCGTTGCCGTTCATCACGAACATGACGTCGATCGTCATCAGCGGTGTACCGGTGTCCCGGTCAGTGGCGACCTCTCCGGTCTGACGGTTGGCGATCTTCGGCTGCGGGGGCTGGGCCACCATCACGACGGCGCCGGTGGTGTCGACGGGGATCTGACGCACAACGATCACTCCTCTAGAAGTGCTGGACTCCGCCACTCATGTACATGAGTGACATGAAGAAGAGTGCATGACTCCTATACATGAGTCAACCCGCCAGGACGAAGAAGTCCCGGCGGGTTGAGGGGAGTTGAGCGAGCGTCAGTCCGATGCGGGGATGCGGTACTCGAAAACGAACTGGTCAGCAGCCATGAGGGTGTCGCAGACCTCCACGACGCGACCCGCTTCGGTGACCGCATTGCGGAGCAGATGAACGACGGGTGCGCCGGGGCTGAGCGCCAGTTCGGATGCTTCAGCCTTGGCGGCCGGGCGCGCTGTCAGCGTCTCGACGAACTCGGCGAAGACGTGGCCGTCGCCCTCCAGCCGAGCGTAGATGCCGCCGGGGCCGGGGTTCTCGGCGAACAGCTCGGGGATGTCCTTCACCACGTCCCACGGCAGGTATGACGTGGCGGTTTCCACCGGGACGCCGTTGCGGAAGTAGAGGCGTCGCCGGGCGAGGACCTGAGTGCCGGCGGGAACGTCGAGCCGTTCGGCGATCTCCTCGGGAGCTTCCATCGGGCCGATGTAGAGGACGCTCACCTTGGCCGTGGCGCCAGACTGGGCCGACTCGGCGAGGTAGGCCGCCTTGCCGCCGCGGCGGTGCGAGGCGCGGAAGCGATCCGAGGAGCGCAGCCGCACGGGCGGCCGGTCCTTCACAATCGAGCCCTTGCCATGGCGGGTGTCCACCAGGCCACTGGCCCTGACCTCCACCATGGCTTTTCGGATGGTGCCGCCGGAAACGCCGTAGCGCTCCACCAGCTCGGATTCGCTGGGCACCAGGTCACCAGGCTTGAGGACGCCTGCCCGGATCTGCTGAATGATCTCGTCGGCGATCTGAACGTACCGAGGTACGGACCTGCCACCTCCTACGGGAGTTCCCACAGTCCTTCTCACTCTCCTATGCTCCTGTACATGAGTAACAGCGCCAGCGAGACCCAGTCAACGCCACTGCACTCCGTGTCCGTGGCGGGAGCAGTGGTGCGCGAGGACGGGCGACTCCTGGCGATCCGTCGAGCGGACAACGGAACCTGGGAGCTGCCCGGCGGGGTCCTCGAACTCACCGAGGCCCCTGAGGAGGGCGTAGCCCGCGAGGTCTGGGAAGAGACTGGTATCCGGGTCGAGGTCGACGAGCTGACCGGGGTCTACAAGAACACCACGCGTGGCATCGTTGCACTGGTGTTCCGTTGCAAGCCCGCTGGCGGGGTAGAGCGAACCTCAGTCGAAACGACGGCAGTTGATTGGCTCACCCCGGAAGAGGTCGCCGAACGCATGGCCGAGGTCTACGCGGTTCGCCTGCTCGATGCGTTGGACGGTAGCGGCCCTCATGTGCGCAGTCACGACGGCAAGCGTCTCCTGAAGGCCGGCTAAGGCGATCGGATCAGGCGTCGAGCCAGACACGGCGATCTCGGGCGACGCCGTACACATGCTGCACCTGCGATTGATCAAGAACGCCGGACAGGGGCCCGAGAGCGGAGACCTCACGCTCGCGGTAGACACGAACGGTCACCTGCGTAGCTACAACGTTCAGCTCGGAGACCCCTACGAAGACCAGGACCGGCTGAACCGGGACCGCAAAGCCTGAGTACTTTTCGAGCACTCGTTGAACTCGCTTCGCCTCAGCTCGACTCTTGATCGCGTACGGCTGTGGCTTGCCGCGGTTGACCCTGATCATATCGTCCCCGACCCAGACGGCCTTGCCCTGATGGTTTTTGGTGTTGATGCTGAACACCCCGCCGGGGCCGATGAGTAGGTGATCAACGTCGACGTCACGAGGTAGCGGGACAGCGTGAAGGACGTGCCAGCCCTGCCGCGTGAGACGGTTCAGCTCGGAGCCCACTCTCTTCTCACCGGCCAGCCCAGTTCGCCATGACTGCATTGGGCTTGGCCGGCGCAGGAGCCAAGCCAAGGCCCGTTCTGCCAGCGTTGGGCCGGTCTTGTTCAGCCGGTCTCGAAGTGCGGTGCCAGGCGCGTTGGACGCTAAGTCGAACTCAGGGGACAGCGGCGGCAGCTGCGGTGCCGCGGGCAAAACAGGCTTGGTCGTTGACGGCCCATGCATGTGCAGCGCGAGCGCATCCAGAGCAGCCTGTCGATACTTCGGTTCCACAATGGTGACCTCACCGGACCGGCGGTCGAGCCACGCGACAGCGGTGCCGTCAGCTAGATTCGCGTAGAGCCGATCATGCCCGAACCGCTTCCACGACGTGATGCGCAGCTCTTCCACTGATCCCCCAGCGCTCGTAACGACGTTGTCGCTATCGCAGCAGCGGGACCCACGGAGCCACAAGAGCGCCCATGCGGTAAGAGTTTCTCTACTTCATCAAGGCGGCTCGCTCCGCTCGCCGCGCGCGCTCCCCGGCGTCACCGCCGGGGACGACGCTCCTGTCTCCGCCCCGCTCCGTCCCCGGCTACGCCGGTCACGCGGCTAGAGCGAGGCATCTTGCCCGAGGTGAGAACAGGCCGGCACGGGGCTGGGGCGGTCGGCTCCGCAGCTTTAGGCAGCCACCATGGGGCGAGCCTCGAAGATCGGGGCCCACATCGGGCCTTAACGGGCAGGTCCACAGACTGCCCGATTTCGCTGACCAGCGTACGGGCCCCGATCTCTCGCCCCATGGCAGCTCCCGCCCAAAGCCGCTCCACCGACCTGGTTTTCCCCGCGATCCGGGGTCGAGACCTGAGCCTTTACAGTCCCAATCGGAAGTCCTCAATCTTCTGCCGAACAAGCTCCGCTGGGTCATTGCCGAAGGACTTGTCAGTGAGCATCTGCAAGACGTCGCTATCTTGGAGAACTACGATCATCTTGTTATGGAGAATCCATTGCTCTCTCATGGTGTACAAAGCCGACTGTTTCGCTTCGCTGCGAGTCATAATGAGCGCGAATAGACCGGTTCCATGGTGCGAGAGGTAGTTAGCGATTTGGAGCACTTGCTCCTTCTCGATTCCCTCTCGATAGTTCTTGGCGTCGACCACTACGTAATGAGCTCGATACTCGTCTCGGAGGAATTTCCAGAAACCATCAGTAGAGTAGTTAGGCAGGATGAAGTCTCTCTTGTTTACCTCGGCCTCGTTGGTGCTCTCCCAGATCGCGGGTCGTAGCGGTGGGCAGAATAGGTACTCTGCTATCTGGCGGCATAGCCGCTGGTAAGCGGACCACGCGGCGCGGCCAGGCGGAATTTTTGCAAGCTGCTCAGCGAAGTCGGGTTGTTGACTACGCGACATTTCTGAAAAATGCTCGTTGCTCAGAAATTGAGAAGCTTCCCCCTCCATCCCGGCTGCTGCTGACATTTGTGCGAGCAGGCGCCCATCCCAGAGTGTTACGCCTTTCCGGGAGAGGCGCTCCCTGGTGTCCCTTGCTAGATCTCCGGGGGTTGCCAGAATCAGCCGATGCGGACGCCCTGAGTCGGCGTCACTTTGAACCAGGGAGGAGTACCTTTCTAGTTGCTCTACGCTTTCCCTGAGCCGCCGAAGTGTCTGGGGAGATGTCCCCTTCACCTCGATGATCAGAGTTTCGTCTGGCGAACCGGCGATGATGTCAACCCGCCTGTCTCCAGACACCGCAACTTCTGATTGGGTTTTTGTGTACCCAGACTTCCGCAATAGCTCGACCAAGAATTGCGTGAATTCTGCCTCACGAAAGTTGGGTCCGGGCGGTGGAACGGACATACTTCCCCCTGTGCTCTGGTGGCTTTCTGCCGTCCGAGTCAACAGCTAGCGTACGGCTCCTAGTTGCGTGCCGACGGTGCAACCAGGTCCGTGACACAGTCGATCACGGTTCGCTGTTCGATGCCCTCGGTGCTGTCAGTGCTCAGTCGTACCCTTCAGCCATGCGTAGAGGAGCGATCACACGGGAGTCCGTGCTCAAGGCCCTGGCGGAGCACGATGAGTTGGGGCGTGATGCCTTCTTGGCAAGCTACGGCTTCGGGGAGGCGCGGTCGTACGTCCTGGTGCATGAGGGGCAGGAGTACGACTCCAAGGCGGTCGCCGGGGTGGCGCACAAGTGGACCCAGGAGCGGGCCCTCACTCCGGACGAGTTCAGCGGGGGCAAGGACCACGCCGCGGCGTGGCTCAAGCGGGCGGGCTTCCAGGTCAAAGTCATCAGGAACCCGGATTGGGCACGCGACGAGATCATCCTCGCCTGCCATCTGGTGATGGCCAACGGCTGGAGGGGGCTGGACGCCCAGGACAGCCGGGTGGTGGAGCTGTCTACCCTGCTCCAGCTGCTTCCCATCCATGCTGAAGCGGAGCGCAACGAGAAGTTCCGCAACCCCAATGGTGTCGCGCGCAAGACGTTCGACATCGCTACCCGGCACCCGGAGTATCAGGGCAAACCGACCAACGGCGGCGTCCTCGATGTCGCAGTGCTGCACGAGTTTCTTGCCCGGCCGGAGGAGATGAGCGAGGCCGCGCAACTCATCCGTCAGGGCATCGCGACAGGCGAGTTGCAATCCCTTCTTCCGACGGATGAGGAGGAGTTCGACGACGACTACAGCGCGCCCGAAGGGCGACTTCTCATGCGCCGGCACAGGGCGCGTGAACGGAACAAGGGCCTGCGTAGGAAGAAGATCGATTCCGTTCTTCAACGCGGCGGGCGGCTCGCTTGTGAAGCGTGCGATTTCGACTTTGAGCAGGTCTACGGCGACCGCGGCGCCGGATATATCGAGTGCCACCATGTTGTTCCGCTGCATGAAGCGGGGGAGGGCCGGACGAGGCTCAGCGATCTCGCGCTTATCTGCGCCAACTGCCACCGCATGATCCACCGTCAGGCACCCTGGCCGACCCCCGCAGAGCTGAGGACCATTGTCGAGCTTAGGAGGCAGAAAGGGAGTCGGGGCGCTGAGGGCATCATGAAGCAGCGCGATGTGGTTGGGGGCATGGTCCCGCAACCGAGCGGCAGCTAGTTCTGCGGCACTTGCGCCGCTAGCCGTCTGTGAACCGCTTCCAGTCCTACCAATGGGGTAAGTGCGACGTGCGCAATTCGCCACAATTTCCGTACAGAAAGATCGCCAGTTGGAAGTTGGGATTGGTGATGCTTGGCTCCCTTGGTTTGCCAATCGCGAACAACATAGCCATGGGACTGCCTATAGCATCCGCTAATCCAGGGAATGGATTCATGAGAATCCAGGACATCTCTGCATCAGTAACGCTAGGGCTACTGCTTGCACTTCCAATCGAATTCCTTGCCCAGAAACGCCATGGTCGCCAGACTAGGCTTTACAAGGAGGAAATTAAGCGGCTCGAAGAAGAGAATCTCAGGGTGCGCGCTCAAATTAGCCGGGAACGAGACCGTAGGAGGATAGCTTGGCTGGCTGGACTTGAATCCAGTCGAAGAAAGAGGAGGGCGGCATACAGTCCGTCGATGCGGGATATTGACAAGGAATCACCCTCCGGATTCGAGGCTACTATCCAGAGGCTATTGGAGCGCGATGGCCTGAAGGCTGAAGTTATCGGGGGTAGAGGCGATCAGGCTGTCGACGTCCTCGCAGAGAATTTGGCTGGCTCAAAGATTGCGGTGCAATGTAAGCATACGGTTAGTGGTCGCAAGGTCGCCGCTCCCGTCCTATATCAAATTAATGGTACTGCGCGTGCGGTTTACGGGGCGTCAGAGATTGTTGTGGTAACTAACGGGTCATTTACCCGTGACGCCGAGGAGTGGGGATCAAGGCATGGGATCGTTTTGATCGGCCGCGAGACCCTCGGGAAGTGGTCAGAAAGGGCGGATCACCTGTATCAGATAACCGACCTTTCAATTCCCCTTTGATCGCCAGGAATTCCTGTAGGGCGGCTGGATAATATATGATGCGGAATCGACGCTATGCCGACCAGGGCGCCGCTCTGGAACGAAGTTACAAGGCAGACTTCGGCGACGCCGCGCGTGCCAGATCCGTCCCAGAATGAGCGGTCTCTCACGGGCAAAATCGGGGTGTGAGGTTGTGCATGCAAGTGCGGACAGGCTCAGTGCTGTTGTACGCCTGTTGACTAGCCAAGACCGGCCTGGGACCGGCGCCGGGCTTACAAAGCAGCGAACGACGCACTCGTTGCTGTACAGCAGCGGGGTACAGCAACCACGCCGACCGCAGCGGACCTTCAGCACACGTGAGAAGCCGAGAAGCCAGCCTGGCAGACCTCAGTGACCGCCCCGCCGATAGTTCGCATCGAGGGGGTCGGTCGTGCACACCCGTGCCAGAACGGGCAGGGAACCACGGGGAATCAGGGTTGCTGGCAGCCACGAAGGTCGCAGCAAGCCGTAGCAGCGTACGGTCGGGTACGGCCTCGATGCCCTCTTCCCCCGAGCAAGCCAGGGATAATGATCTGATTCAGGTGGAAGTTGGATCGAGCTCGGTCCTGATGCACGGGACTGACCCCCTGTGCTGCTAGACATACAACCGTGCACTCAGCTCTCTCCCCTTCGCAGCTTCAACTTCTGCAACACCTCATGCTCGCCGAGGTCCCACACCCTGATACGGATCCCGTCTCGGTGGCGGTCCGAGACCTCGAAGAAGCGAGCATTGCGGATGACGTGCGAACTCTCAGCTGGATGGGACTGTTGGAGGTCAGAGGGGACCGCCTGGCCATCACGCCGCGCGGAAGGGCAGTGCACTTCGAAGCCGAGTGCGCCGTGCTCTCGACGCGCCTGGCCGAGGTGAGCGTCTTCGCCGACGAACTCCAGCGACGCACACCCTCACTCAGTGCAGAACTGCACGCGCTCCGCCAGCTCGCCAACGGGGCATGGAGCGTAACGGAGGCGATGGCGTACGTGGAGCGTTGGTCGCACTGACCAGGCCCTACGCTTCCTCGCCGGTCTCCGGGGGGAGCACGACTCGGCGGTGGGGTTTGCGGGCCTTGTCGGGGACCGGCAGGATACCGACCTTCTCAAGGTCAACTGTAGTAATCGTGGGTGCGGCGAGGACGCGATCCAGTAGGTCCTGCTGGGCAGGCGCGAGGTCAACAAGTCGGCGTAGCACGGAGAGCAGTTCCATGAGCTCCCGCGACCAGTCGGCCGGCCAAGACTCGACATGCAGGTCGTCCAAGGGGCTGGTCTTGCGGCTGTTGGGGTTGGCCTTTCGGTAGCCGAACCATTTCTTAATGATCTGCATGCCGCCGACGTCGTAGTTCCACACGTCGGCGGGGACAGGGCTGACGTGCCCGCCGCCCAAGTGCAGGGTGCCGGTCATCTCGGCATACCGGATTTCGGCGGGGACTTCCGCCCCTATGTGCTGGTCGTAACGGAGCCGGCGCGCATCGCCTAGCGGAAAGAGGACGTCTCCGGCCGGTCGGCCATCTTCCGGATCGGCATAGCGCTCCCCGTACGTGGAGGCCCACAAGAGGCGCTTGCCCAGTTGCACCGCTTCGTACCACAGGGCGGAATCGCGGGTGAGCGGCAGCCGCACGCCTGGAGTGAGGAGCTCCTCGGTGAACCGCTTGGTGAATCCAGCGTGCCCGGCAACAGCCGCCACATATGCAGCCAGATCGTGCACCGTGACGTCGTCGATGCCAAGTTCGGCAGCGAGGTACGCGAGAAGGCGCGGATGCACGTTGGGAGTGCCGTCCGGATGGAGGATCGGCATGATCTTGCCACCGCGGCCGTTGAAATGGTGGGTGTCGGGGAGTAGGGAAGTGGCGACGATCGCCGGCCCGGTTTCGATCTCGTGCGAGGACTGCTGGTTCAGGAAGAGCTGATCTGGCTGCATGGCTTCCCACAACGCCGGCCGGGCGAAGTCGATGACACGGCTATCGGAGATCAGCCACTGCCGGTCGAAGCTCCGCATGGCGATGCGTACCAGGTCAGGCGCCAGGTTTGTTTCGACTGCGAGTTCCTGGGTGTGCTCAGGCTGCCCGGGCAAAGGATCCCTACTGGCGTGCAGCGAACGGTCCCTTGTCTCCTTGAGCAGCTCCGTCTTCTTGGCTAGATCGTTCTCGTGGATCAAACGCGCCCATCGCTTCTCAAGCACCTGCCTGCTGGGGCCGTTGACCCAGGAGCGGTTGGCCGTGATGCCCAGGCTCCCCCAGCGGAAGAGATCGCCGAGAGCGGGGCAATCCTCCCACCCCGTCTCAGTGGCCGGGCGGAAGGGGCGGATGGCATCCGAGTGCGTGTCCTGCCAGCCGTCGTCGTCCAGCCGGATCTCCTTGAGCTGGCGGTACTTGACGCCTCGCTTGCCGTGGACGGCGCGGTAATGGACACGGGCGGGCCGCTCAGGGTCGGTGTCTTTACTGCGGACGAAGATGCAGATGGCCAGAGGCTGGGCGACACCTGGGAAGATCCGGCTGGCCACATCCGGGCGGTGCCCTTCCGGAGACAGGTCGATAATCCAGCCCTCGTCACAGGTGCGCCGCAGGTAGTCCCGCATGCCACGCCCGCCAGGCCCAGTAGTGAACCCCGAGGGCGTGATGAAGCAGACGACTCCCTGCTGATCCTGCGGATGGGCGTCGAAGACCTTCCACGTCGCCCAGCGCCAGAAGTAGACGTAGAGGTTCTTCAGCACGTGTTCATAGCGGCCGTTGCCAGGCCACTTGAAGGCCTCGATGGGAGCCACGCCCTGCGCGGGTGTGCCCTTCTCGACCCAGCCACCTCGACCCTTGGCCTTGTCGTCGTAGGGCGGGTTGCCGATCGCAACGGTGACCGGCGTGCTGGCCTTCACCTGGTTCGCCCGCTTACGAGACTCCGAGATCACTCCGTACGTCGAGGCGAGGGTTTCCTCGGCCAGATACGGGTCGTCCAACGTATCGGTGACGAAAAGCTTCATCCCATCCGGCGGTGCGACCGCTTGATGCCGCTTAAGCAGATCCGAGGTCCGCAGCTCGGCGACAGCGAAGGGCCCCATCTGCAGCTCGAAACCGATCAGGCGCTTCGCCAGATCACCTATTGCATCAGGCGTTGCTCCGGGGCCGATGTTCTCCGCGGCCCAGGCGGCGACATGTTCAATGACCGCGTGAAGGTACGTGCCTGTTCCCATGGCTGGATCGACGATGCGCACGCTCTCGTCCGCATATCCGTCCGAGCGGCCCAAGCGGGTACGCAGCACGTCCTCGGTGAGACGCACCATCTCCTCGACCACTTCGCGCGGGGTGTAATACGAGCCGCTCTTCTGCCGTAGCTTCTCGTCGTACACCTCCAGGAACGACTCGTATAGGTGCAGATATGCATCCCGCCGGCCCTTACGAATCGCCGCCCAGTCAACCGCGTCAATCACCTGAATGAGCAGATCGAGGCTGACCTCGAAGCTCACCGTGATGTTGTCGGTGAGGAGTTGAAGGGCCTTCCCCATCAAGGCATGCCCGGCATCCAGCCGCCGACCGACCTCATGCAGCCCCACCCCCTTCAAGGAGATGTCCTCGGTGCGCGCCAGTAGCAGCGCGAAAGTCACTGCCTGGGCGTAGCCGTCGGCGAAGGTGGCATCATCGGCCGTCGGAAAAAGCAGCCTGCGCCAGTCGTTCTTCAGCCCTGTGAACCGCAACTCCTCAGGACGCGCGCCCTCCGCCGCATACCTGCTCTCGAATTCCAATTGCTCTAGGACCGCCGCGCGCAACAGGCGGCACAGCGGCGCAGTGCGCCGAACCAGAGCCGAGGCATGGCGGATTGGCTCGGGAACCCAGTGCAGGAAGGTTCTCAGGAGACTGTTGAACGCTGCAGGCTCACGAGCGGATAACGACCGTCCTGCACTGGCCAAATCGCCGTCGAAGAGGACCGGAGTGCCGATCTGCTCCCCGGTGCGAAAAAGCCGCCACTCCGTGCCGTTGGTGTAGAGCACGTTCGGCAGGTCACGCAGTCGCTCCCACTGCTTCTTGTTACGTCCCGTGAACTTTTCCGGATCAACAGAATGCCCGGGACGCTTGACTTCGATGTAACCGACGATGTCGCCGTGTACCTCGACTGCATAGTCGGGGCGCACACCGACATCACGCAGAGGAGTTTCAGAGTGCCACAGAACGCCGTCCAAGGCATCGTGACTGCCCACAGTCTCTAGAAGCTTCTGCATCGGCGGGCGGATGGACGCCTCGGGGTCGCCCGGTCCGTTCACCATGTCCTTGCACGACGCGCCGAAGGTCGATATGGCCTCCGAGAGCCAGCCGAACTGCTCCTGCGTCACTGCCGCACCCCCCACGCACTGCCGATCACGACTTGAGGGTATGTCAGGTTCGCAAGAAGATCCAGACGAAGTCTTAGCGTGGCCTGCGGAGTTGAGGGGCGAGCGTGGAGCATGGCCCGGGTCGACACTCCGCGGAGGCGTAGAGGGTCAGACGAGGTCGCGCCAGAACGGAACCGTTGCTCTTGGGTCCCCGGCTCTCGTCGACGTCGGAGCTCAGCCTCCGGTCCACAGACTGCCCAACGCTCCGGAAGCTTACGGGGCCGTGATCACTCGCGCCAAAGCAACCACGGACGCCCGTCGTTGCCCACCGGGAGCCGTTCGGCAGTTCCTGCTCCGTGCCATCCCCCCACCTGGATCCTGCCGTACAGCAGCCGGATACAGCGACCGGCACCATCCCGTAGCGTCCCCTTTGAAACTCCCCCCGACCGGGCGGGCTCACGGAGAGATCCTCGAACGACCACACTCGACCCGTTAGGAGCCGTGGACCACTCGTGGACCGATAGGCGGTACTCAGCCGATTGCAGGGCGCTGAACAGGAAGGATACTGCCAGGTGCAAGGCCCTCCGGAGCCGTGTGCGCAGGTTCGAATCCTGCCCGGGGGCACAGAAGCCGGAACAGCGTGATCATCCCGCTGAGCGGCGGAAGTGACAGACTATAAAGAGCCGGACCCAGCCCGCTGGGTCCGGCTCTTTGTCGTTGCGGCTCGCTGATCGCGAGTGCGTGGCGAGTGGGTCCACCGGCGGTGGCGAAACCGGCTCGGCGCCGCTCACCGGTCACCGCGCTCGCGCCGGCCTTCGCGGAACAGCGGCGACCCTGGGGGGTCGACCGGCGCGGACCAGGGCGCCGTTGACTCCTGCTCCGCGCGGCCGGCCGCCGCCGGGAGCATCCCGGAACACGAGCCGCCCCGCTCTCCGCGTCGCGGTGCGTCGCCTGGGCACGACGTGCCCGGTCGTCCCGGCCACCCGAGCGGGCCGAGGGAGCGGCGCGGCCGTACACGGGGCCGAGGAGGTCCGGCCCGGTCGACGACCGCCCGAGTCGGTCCCCGCGTCAGTCCCCGCGCGGCCCTCGGAAGTCCACCGAGGTGACAAGGGCGTAGTCGAAGTAGAGCGGGTCCCCCTCCTCGTCCATCGGGTACTCGAAGCTGCTCTCGTTCGACAGGATCACCTTGAGGTCGGGAAGGGTGTCCACACCGTCGTCGTTCTCCTCGACCGTGTGGCCCCGTTCCTCGAGGCGCTCCAGCAGTTCTTCGCTGGGAGTCCGGAAGACGTCGAGCCCGTCGAGGAGGACCGTCACATCCGCGCCCTCGATCCGGAACCGGTACACGTGGATGTCGGTCAGCGCGCCCTTGGTGAAGCCGAGGTTGAACTCGGTCTGGGAGTCCCCGTGCTCGCAGAGCACCTGTCCGGGCGCGTCGCCGTAGTCCGGGTCGGAGGGGGCGAAGCCCAGTTCGCGCGCGGCCCCGACCGCCTCGTCGGCCGTCATGCCGAGCCTGAGTGTGGCCACTCCCACCTCCGGCAGCAGCTCCAGAATCATCGCCGTCCCTTCCGACCGTCCGATACGTACCGCCGCCTACTCCGCATCCACCGTGTGCCTATCCCGGTGGGCGGTACAGATCGGCAGCGGGTCCTCATCGCAGCAGTTCGTCTTCATCGATCGTCCAGCCCTTTTTCGTGAGCAGCGCCTGGATGTTCTTGTTGTCCTTCAGGCTCTCCACCATCTCCCGGATGTGGTCGTCGTATTTTCCGGGGAACTTGTGCTTGATGTCGTCGATGCCCATCCGCATCGCCTCGGTGATCCGCCCCTGGCTGATCAGTTCGCACTGCCACTGGTGCCATGCCTGGGCTACCAGGTCGTTGTCGGTGCTGTTCAGCTTCTTGTGATCGGCGCGCTCCATGCGAATGGCCGGGCCGTTGTTGACCTTCTGCTTCTTGTGCGGCTTGCTCGCGACGTAGAAGCCCGGCTCGATGACCAGCTTCCAGGTGGCGATCAGCCCTTCGGGGTCCGGATTGGCGGCCGGATCCCCGTCGCCCCCTCACCGCGCCTGGTCCCCCGCCCGTCGGCACGCCCCCGGACGTGGCGGGACCCGGGAGTCGTATCCAGCTCCCGGGCCCCTGGGGATGCCACCCAATTGCGCACGCCAGTGGCGTTTAAGAGTACGGATCAGTCATAAGGCCGACGTGTTCTTCCTTTGAACTACCGCACCGTGTGAGAGGTGCAGGCTGGATTCGAACCCGCATCCGCCGGCGTTCGTCCGTACCCGGTCGATCTGGCGATCGGTGGCGATGCTGAAGCTGGAGCGAGAGTCTGAGTTTGATCACGGCTGCCTCTGCCAAGTTGGGCCACCCCGGCGCGTAGTGCCGGGGGAAGGACTCGAACCTTCACTGTCACCGTGTCGTCAGGCTGAACCTCAGTTTCAGCTTGCGCCCATCGCGCGAGCCGGTCCTCATTTCCGGCCCGCGCCTGTTGCGCACCCCCGCGCTCGCACGCGGGGGCGATCGTGGGGCCGACGCCTGGGGCGTCGGCCGGTGTGCCGTCAGCCGAAGAGGTAGCCGAACACCGCGTCGCCGACCCGCTGGTCGGAGACTTCGGCGCTGTTGGCCTCCTCGCGGGCGAACTTGACCGCGGTCTGGAGCTTCTCGACACGTTCCAGGAGTTCGTTCACCCGCCGCGCGGGGAGCGCTCCGGAGAACTTGACCGTGGTCCAGTACCCGATCGGAACGTCCTCGTAGTAGACCTCGACCTGGGCCGGGTGCTTGTCCGTCGCCTCGGCCTTGACGTGGTTCCGCGGGACCTTCTTCGTCCGGATCGTGCGTACGGGGTCCGTCTTCCACCAGTCCGTCGACGGGTCGAGCGACCAGGACTCGGCGGCGTCCAGCACGGGCAGCTTCTTCACGAAGGTGTGCAGGTCGACGAGCTGCTTCTCCAGGAAGAGCAGGTAGCTGACCGGGGCCTCGGCGACGATCGTCCGCCCGTCGACGACGACGTCCGCGCGGGCCGAGCAGTTGGCCCAGTCCTTGGTGGCGGTCACGTCGAACAGCCGGGTCAGCGACGCCGACATCTCGCGGAGCACGTCCTCGGCCTTGACCTGGACCCTGGTGGACTCGGGCGGCAGTTGCTCGCCCTCCTCGTCCTTGGGCTGGTACGTACGCGAGATCCCGGCCAGCAGTGCGACCTTCTGCACTCGCTGGTGAGCCGTGGTGATGTCCTGGAACGACTTGCTCTTGACACCCTTTTCCACGGCGATGATCTGATTGAGCTTCGCCACTTCTCCCCCTTCGAACAGCAGCGAACTTACCGGAGGAGGCAGGGGCTGGTCCTGTGATTTTTCGGCGTCGGCCCGAGGTGGTCCGCGCGCCGCTGCGGTCAAGGCGGACAACGAGCCAACCTGCCGCCGGCACATATCGGTTGGCCGGCGGGGCGGCGGCCTCATCGGGTGAACACCCCCGATCCGGTTGAGCCGCGGGCCGTTGGGGACAGGCAGGTGGTCCCGCCCCGCGGCAGCGGGAGTGAGCCGATGAACGGGTTCGGCCCCGCCCCCGGTTGCCGGGGGCGGGGCCGAAGCCGCTATGAGCGGTGCTGTGGTGGGGCTACTCCTGGCCGGCGGTGCGGCGGCGCTTCCACCACACCAGGCCTCCGCCTGCGGCAGCGAGGGCCGCGGCGAGTCCGGCGATCAGTCCGACCGGAGCGCTGGAGCCGGTGTCGGCGAGATCGCCTCCCGGGCCCTTCCCGCCGTTGCCACCGCCGTTCCCGCCGGTGGCCGGGGGCGTGGTGGGAGCGGTGGGCTTGCCAGTCGGCTCACCCGGCTCGGTCGGCGTGGGAGTCGGCGTCGGTGTGGGAGTCGGCGTCGGATCCGGGGTGTCGCCGCCGCCGGAGACGTCGGAGGCGACGGTGTTGCCGCCCAGGAGCAGCAGGTTCGCGTCCCCGCCCTTGGCGTTGTCCGTCAGCGTGCGCACCGATGACTTCGTCTCGCGAGGGAGGTAGGGGTGCTCGGTGTCGAAGCGGGCCTTGACCATGTTCTGCTTGGGCTGCTTGGAGAAGTCCACCCCGCCCACGCTCATGGTGTAGGGGCCGCCGCCGGCGTCGTGCTCCCACTGCTGCTCGCCCTCACGCAGCGACTTCAGGTACGCCTGGAACACGCTCTCCCGCGTCCAGTCCTTGTTCTCGCCGCGCAGCGGCCACGAGGAGACGTCGTTGCTGTTGATGACCTTGTGGTAGTCGGTCGGGGCCTTGGCGTCCTGCTGGCGGATGAACTCGGCCGCCACCCGGGCCGTGTAGACGCGGCGCAGGTCGGCGTAGCGCGGGTCGTTGTTCACGCGCCGCTCGACCTCGGGCATGATCAGCCGGTTCATGCGGTCCTCGGTGGCCTTCTTCTCGGCCTCGTCGAACTCGCACAGGTAGGGGTCGCCGGGCATGTTGTCGATCTTCAGGTACTGGGCCTTGACCTTCAGCGGCGTGTCCAGGATGTGGATGCCGCCGTTCTCCTCGCGGACGACCGCGGTGTCCGGCTCGATCCAGTTGCGGACCTGGAACCAGCAGGGAATGCCATCGGCGTTACGGGGCAACGACTTCCAGTACTGGTCGGCCTCCGGGCGCTTCTTCGGGTTCATCGCATCGGCGAAGTCCCTCTTCAGCTCCAGGTCGGCTTCCAGCAGGACCCGTCCGGCGTCGGTCTTCCCGAACGCGCTGTCCATGATCTTGTCGGGCTGGTCAGGGTTGAGGTTGACCCAGAACTTCTCCGGCGTCAGGGCGAGCCAGGTGAAGAACGCGTCGTTGATGAGCTGCGCCTTCTCCTTGCCTCCCCAGCCGGCGGTGTCCTCGGCGACTTCCTTCGCGGAGAAGCTGTAGTCGACGCCCTGGCCCTTGACCGGCTTGCCGATGTACCGCAGCTCCAGAGTGGTGAAGTCGACTCCGCCGGGCCCCTTGGGCTGGAGCCGGTTGGGGTCGGCCGCCTTCTTGCGGTCCAGGAACTCCTTCATGTCCTTCGGGTTCGGGCGCGACTCGCGGATCAGGTCCTGCGCGCCGCCGCCGGTGACACCCTTGGAACCCGGGGGCTGCATGGTGGTCGTCTTGTCCCGTACGCCGCCGCCCGGGGCCAACTCCACCTTCTTGGAGCGGTAGTTGTACTCGGTGACCTTGCCCGGGGCGTTCTTCCTGAGTTCGTTCAGGTGGTCCCTGGCGGACTTGTCCTGCGGCTCGGCGAAGACGTACTTCAGGGACTTGACCGGGCTTTCCTTCTGCTTGGACCAGGCGATGTCGCCGGGCTTCTGCTTGGGGTCCGGGTGCCCGTTGGACTTGATCTCCAGCGACTCGCCGGTGCGCTTGTTCCAGGCGTCCGCCTGGCGCCGGTGGGTCTTGCCGGTGTCAGGGTCGGTGAAGTCGAACTCCTTCTGGCAGATCCAGTCGTCGCCGACGAGCCCGTGATCCTTGATGATCTTCTTCTCGAACGCCTTGCCCCGCGGGTCGTTCCCGGCGTTCTTGATGAGGATGATGTCGCGCCAGTAGGTGAAGTCACCGTAGGCGTTCGGGTTCTTCTTGCTGGCCCTGATCCACTTCCACCAGACCCGGTCGACCGCCCGGGACTTCGGCGGCTCCTTGGGCTCCTTCTCCAGCCGCGCCACGTCCTCTGCGGACGGCGGACCGAGGCCGTCCCACTTCTTGCCCGGGTTCTCGTACTCGTATTCGTCCCAGTGGGCCTTGGCCCGCGAGGCGTCGCCCTCGGGCAGCTCCACGATGGCCACGAGATCCTCGGCCAGGTCGAAGTAGTCCCGGCAGAGCATCCCCGGGTTCGGCGGCTTGGCCGGCGCGGCGTCCGCGCTGGAGGTGAGGCCCGGCAGGCCGGTAAGCGCGAGGGTCGCCGCGGCGGCGACCGCGACGGCGGACGCCAGACGCGCCCTCACGCGTGAACGTATGGATTGCAACTCTTTGTCCCCTACCTGCGGGGGCTTGAGGGACAGGTAAGAGCGGTGTGAGCCCCCGTGACATGACACCGCCAACGGCAGAGTCTGTATCGCAACTCGAGGTGACCGCAAGCTGATTGGGCCGCGACACGCCGGCCCGGCCCCACCGGTAGAGAGACCGGTAAGGTCGGCCGGCATGGAGATGACCGAGGACGAGTACCAGGAACTGGCCGAGCTGGATCGGATTCGCTCCAGCAACCCTGTCCTGGACGCCTGGCTCCAGATCCAGCGGCAGGAGTTCCCCGCCTGGGCCCGGCAGTACGGCGGAAATTGGGACTTCACCCCCAGCTCCCTCGAGCGCCTGGAGGCTCTCGTCCGCTCCCGCTACACCAGCAGCGATCAGGCTTGGGAGGAACGCGGCAGCGACTTCCTCCAGACAGCCGCCTGGTACGTCGGCGAGGTCCACAACCGCACCTGCGGTACCCAGTGGCAGTACCACCCCGACTCCGCTGCCGCCGACCCGGCCGTGTGGCCGTTCGTCACCGTGCCGTTCGACCGGATCTTCGACTTCGAGGACGAGGACGGCATCGAATCCGACGCCAGGCCCTTGTACACGCCGGTCAACCGCCTGTGCGGAATCCTCGACGCGGACGGCGGGAGCCTCGTCACCGACCTCGACATCCACACGCCTCCGCAGTAGCCCTACGCCGCGGGCCGTCGCCCTCGTGGCCGTCACCGTCCCGGCGGCTCGGTCTACCGGTCACCCGGGCACGTGCGCGCCGCAGGCACGGTGTAGCGGCAGGCGTCACGCGTGGAGCGGTGCACCTCGTCGAGAACGGTGCGGGAGCGGCGGGTGCCCTGTGCCCCGACCGTCTTGCCGAGGGCGTCGAGGCGGGGTACCGGCCCCTAAGTGTCCGCCGGTTGGGAGACGAGGAGGAGGCTGCGGCCCGACTCCTCGGGGCCCTGGTCCGCAGGGCTGGGCCAGGAAGCTGATCGGGCGGCAGCGCGAGGGCGAACATGCTGGGTCCCCGTGCGCAGGGCTTCGCCGGCCAGGCACGGGTCCTCACGCAGCCGTTCGGCCGCCTTGGCGTCATAGCCGTCGTACGAGTCACCCACCGCGGCCATGCGCGGTTCGGCGTCCCGGCCGAGCCGGCCGGGCTGGACAGCCAGACCGCCGAGGACGGCCAAGGCGGTGACGGACGTGACGGCAGAGGTGAGGTCGCGGACATGCGGGATCTGGGTTTGAACAACCCTGGTCCAAGTCGCAAAGGATCACCTTCGTAGCGAACGAGGGCAGGCGGGGGCGACCGCCCAAGGAGGTGGTGATGATGAACCGGGTCAGCCCGCTGTCCCGTCGTTCAGAATCCAGCTGGACACCCCGGGTTCGCCGGGAACCCTCTACCCGACCACCGGCGTCGCGCACGCGCGTCCGGCCGGGAACTGGGTCTCCATCACCCTGAAGAGGTCCAAGCACAAGCCTGGGCACATGGTCTACACGTCGCACCCGGAGTGAGAGTGACCTGGTAATGGAGCGCAAGGACATCTGGATCGATTTCGGCTTCAGCGGCCTCACCAAGTGGTACGGCAGCACCTTCGAGTTCACTCCGCTGGAAATCGTCGTGGATGCCGCGGACTGGGGGGAGGGTGCCTACGCACCCACCCTCCGGGAAGACGCTCTCCGGCTGCTGGAGTCACCCCTGCCGACCAGGGTGATCGACATCCTGTGGTGTGCGGCCGTGCGCTCCAAGTTCGTCCCGGATGAGCGCTGGATGGACGGACGCGACTGGCTCCGCCAGATCGTGGACGTCTGCGAGGAACGCATCCGCCGGGACGAACCGCGATCCCTTGCCCACCCGCAGGCACCCGCGTGGGATCCGGAGTTGAAGGACGCGGTCCTCGCCGAGGTACGAGCTCTCGCACCGGAGTTGGACCGCGCCACCGCCGACCACCCCTACTACGAGGTGCCGGAAGTGGTCCCGTCGCTGGAACGGGTCGTCACCGAGGTCGACCCCGACCTCGGGTTCAGACTCTTCCTGCGGGTCCTCAAGGCGTACTTGATTCCGATCAGCGACTCGCAGCACCTCCGGTACCGCGAGCTGGGCGAGAGATTTGGCTACAACGAGTTCGTTGTCGATGACGGCACTCTGCAGCTCATGCCGCGCGTGGACTGACCGCTGAGCAGTACCACCGAGGGCGGCATCCGGTCTTCCACGGGTACCGCCCTCGGCTCTTCGTCCTCCGCACCGCTCTTGGAGGACAGAACCGTCAGCCCGCACTGGCAGGGGATCGCCGGGCCAACCGCGGTGCGCGCGATTGAGGAAGCCGTCGGCCAGGTTGACCCCGACCTCGGATTCAGACTGTTCCTGCGAGTGCTGGCGGTGCTGTCCGTACCAATGACCGAGGAGCAGTACACGCGGTATGTGGGCATCGGTGCACGACTCGACTACTGCGAATATCACGTCTACCAGGTGGAAGACCTGATCAGCCACGGCTGACAGCCGTTGGGTCGCAATACCGGCGGACACGGGCACCCCTCATGACGAGGGGTGCCCGTGCCGCACAGGCGGTCCTGATGGCACACCGCGGAATCCGCGAGTGAGGCGAGCGCCGACTTCTCAGGTCGGCTCACGGTCACAGCGTCAGAGGAGCCGGTGGCGGCGGTGAAGCTCCAGAGCGGTGACGACCGCCACGCCGACGGTGATGTGCATCAGGGTCAAGGCTGCGACGGTGCCGCCATCGGCGCCGGACGACAGCGGGCCGGCGACCGACAAGAGTGCCAGGCCGCCGCCCATGTACTGCGCGATCCGCAGGAAGACCGGTTTCCACAGGGACAACAACAGGGCAGCCCCCGTCCCGACGACCAGCGGGACGACTGAGGCGCCGATGACGCCCCCGACCGTGATCGGATGCTCTTCGCCGCCGTCGACGATGACGAGCGAGGCACCGGCCAGCTCGGCGACCGCGAGAACGATCAGATTGACGACGACCGCGCAGACCGCCCCGGCGACCAGGGCCTTCCACCAGGTGAGGCCGGAGCGGGGGACCTCGGACGCGTCAGGCCCAGCGGGGCCGGGGCTCTGAACCGTACTGCTCGACATGCGCTTCTCCAATGGGTGAAGTGCCGCGCCGCCCCTGGCCGTCGGCGGCGCGTACGAGTCAACTCTCCAACCTGAACCACACTTGAGGTCAAGACCCGTCTGGGTGACATTCGGTGACGCGAGGGTGGACCTTCTCCTTCAGCCGCAGACGCCTCGCCGTACACCGCCACCAGCTACGCCGAGGCCCAGGAGGACACCAAGCGCTCGCTTGTCGCCGTCCACCTCAAGAACCCCGCGTCCCGGGGAGACCGCCCCCGGGGCGCTTGACCGGATGCGCTCCAGGACGGATGTCGACCGAGGACTGTCGCCCAGTGACCGGTCGCTATCAGACCGCTGTGGCATGCGATCGGAAGCGGGAAGCCGGACCGACGGCCCGGGCAGGGCGCACGGTTCCGGGCCGGAGTACGCGCGCTCGGACCGGCCACCCGGTTCCGTGCCTCCTCGGCGACGATGCCGCTGATCCCGTGTGACAGGAGCTTCACGGCCGCGTCCCGGTTGCGTACTGCCCGGCCGACGGCCGAAAACCGGCGGCTAGTCTGACCGCGCTCGAGACGTCCGAGGGGCGTCGGAAACATCCGGGCGCAACGGGGACGGGGAAGCGACATGGGCAGACGTGACGGGAACGCGATGTCACGCAGGCAGGCGCTCAGGCTGGCCGGTACGGGGCTCGGGCTGGCGGTGCTGGGGGCAGGCGCCTGGGGATGCTCCCCCGAGGAAGAGGTCGGCGTCCCGGGCGGAGGGGCGACCACTCCCGGTGGGGACAAGGGTGGTGACACCTTCACCACCCCGCCGCCGGGCACCGCGCCGAAGCCGCTGTGGCAGCAGAACGCCGCCAACGACGACCTCGCCGGGATGCACTCGCTCGCGGTGGTCGGGGACACGGTCGTGGTGTCGGGCGACCCGCTCGTGGGGCGTGACGTCGTCAGCGGCAAGGAACGGTGGTCGCGGCAGGGCATCACCGTCCCCGGCGCGAGGCTGATCATCGGCGGGGGGACGCTCTATCTCGCGAGCGCCGAGTACGACGGCGACGTGGTGGGCATCGATCCGGCCACGGGCAAGGAGACCTGGCGCAGCCGCCTGGGCAAGGAGTACGAACAGCCGCGCCCCATCGCGGCCGACGACCGTCATGTGTACGTCCTCGCCGGCATCCTGGAGGAGGACTTCTCGACGCCGACCAACGTGATCGCCGCGATCGACACCACCTCCGGCAAGATCGCCTGGCGTGAGCAGCGCGACAAGGGGACCGAGGAGTACGGCATCACCGCCGCGGTCGTCGGCGAGCGCCTCGCGTACACCGACTTCCGGGAGAACGTGACCGTCCGCGACACGACGACGGGCCGGCAGCTCTGGACGAAGAAGATCGGCCGGTCCAACCACCGTCGCTTCGCCGTGCACGAGGACCTGATGATCGTGGCCGACGGGCAGCGGTTGCGGGCGTTCGCGCTGGCCGGGGGCGCGGAGCGCTGGTCGCTCGCGACGGAGGAGTTCAGCGCGTTCAACGATCCGCAGGTCCTGGACGGGGTGCTCTACGCCTCCGACAGCGTGCGCGGCATGTGGGCGGTGGACCCCGGTACGGGCAAGAAGATCTGGCACAACGAGGACCTCCTGGAGACGGCGGCGGAGGCGTGGCAGTTCACCAAGGTGGACGGCACTCTGTACGGCGCGACCGAGCACGACAAGGACGGCGGAGTGCACGCCTTCGACGCGGCGACCGGGAAGCTGCGCTGGACGTACAACGACAAGACCGGCGCCATCCAGCAGTGGTACGTGGTGGGCGCGGGCAAGCGGCTGGCCGTGATGCACGCCAAGCGGCTGTACGCGCTGCCGGCCGTCTGAGCGGACCGGGCGGCGGGAACCGGACCGGGCCCCGCCCTGGGAGCGCCGGGAAACGGGTCGGGCCTCGGCGGCGGCGCGTCTCCAGTCGTGCGCTACGCCTCCTGCCAGACCTCCGCGAGACGGGCCACGTCGTAGACGCGGTCCGCCTCGTGGGCGGTGAGCTCGCCCGCCAAGGGGGCCAGCGCGGACACTTGGCGTTCGCGGTAGACGCGTACGTCGGTCTGGGTGGCCGCCACGTCGAGGGACGCGGCGTCCACGAACACCAGCACGGGCTGGACGCGGACCGGGAAGTCGCAGTAGCTCTCCAGGACCTTCCGGACAAGGGCGGCCTCGGCCCGGCACTCGGCGATGTACGGGCGCGGGTCGCCGTCGTCGATGCGAACGGTGTCGTCGTCGGCCCGTACGGACTGCTGCGGGTGGTACTCGGTCCGGACCGTGAACACGCCGCCCGGGCCGATCAGCAGATGGTCGATGTCCGCGCCGTCGGCGAGCGGGATCGAGTGCAGGACGCGCCAGCCGTGACGGGTGAGACGGCCCAGTTCGGCGCCGGTCCGGCGTTCACCGAGCAGTTCCTTGCGACGCGCCTCGTCCATGGGGCGGCGGCGCAGGAGTCGCGAGCTGAGGCGTTCGAGCCGGCCGGAGTCCGGGGCGGCGGCGGAATCACCGGACGGGGAGTTGGCGCGCAGCGTCGCGCCGGGCCGGCGGGAGGCGAGGTCGTTCTCCGGGGTCAGGCGGGGCAGCCGGTCCCCCGGGCCGTGGCGTACGAACGGTTCCGCCCCTGCCGGATCGGGGAAGCCCCGCGCGGGTGCGGCAGGCGGTGGCGCGACGACCGTACGGTGCGCCTCGGCGGCTCCGCCGGTGGCGGCAGGTCCGACCGCGTCGGGGTACGCGTCACCCCGGGGGTACGCATCACCGCCGGCGTACGGGTCGGCGTACGAGTCGGCGTACGTGTCACCGTCACCGTCGGTGTCGGCGAGAGCGCCCGGGTGGACGAACACCTGCGGTTCGGCGCGGGTCAGCAGTTCGGGAGCTCTGCGGGCCAGCGCGTCGGTCACGTCGTCGCGATAGCGGGCGTGGACCACGGTGATGCCGCCGGTCCTGCGGTCCGCCCAGCCGATGGGCGTCCCGTCGGGCAGATTGACGTACAGGCGGTCGTGCCCGAAGTACTGCCAAGCGGTGACCGTCAGTTCCTCGAGCATGCCCTGCCTCCTTCGCCCCTGAGTGGAGCACGACCCTGCGGTGATGTCCGGTGCCGCCGGACGGCGGCACCGGCCCCCGTGGACACAGACTCACCCGTGAACGCGCCGCGCAGAAGGGCGCAGACCGGGCGCATTGGTCGACGGGGTGTCACGCGGAGGCGGGACCTGGGTCTATGCCGTCGGTACGTGCCCTCGGACAGCGGTCGACGGCGCGGCGGGGCGCACGGGCGCAGGAGACAGCAGCGGCTCCCGGGGCGCGGACTCCGGCCGCTCGACACCGGTTCCGGGGCCGTTGCCCGGCACTCGGTGGGCCGGTTCCGGCCGGGTACCGACCCCATGTTCCGACCACGTCAGTTCACGCGTCCCACGCCCCCGTACCGTAGGGCTCCGTGACGGTCGCCGCTCGTCTCGTAGCCACCGTAGCCGCCCCGCTGGACCCGGCGTCCGCGGATGCAGACCGCGGCCCCGGCCGTCGGGAGCCCCGCACCCGGGCCGGTATCCACGCCCTGACCGCATGGCGGCGCCCGCCTCCCTTTACGGGGAGACGGGCGCCGTCGTGTCACTGTCAGGACCTGCCGGCCTCCTCGTTCGAGTAGCACCGGGCGATCACGTCGGCATACGGACGGGCGAACGCCTCGCTGCGGGCGAGCATGGCCGTGAGGTCGATCCCGGTTCCGTCCGGCCCGGCCGAGGAGAGGGAGCGGATGTCGGCCGTGCGGGCCTCGGACTCGAGGGTCGCGAAGTCGACCTCCTCCCACTCGCCCCCCGGATAGTCCTCGGTGCCCATGTCGTACCGGGCCTCGGCCAGTTCGTCCGCTCGCTCGAAGGCGTGCACGAGGTGCTCGGTCGCCTCCGGCTCCTGAAGGGCGTCGAGCACCTCGGTGGCGAACACCAGGTGGTCGACGACCTCGGTCTCGAAGGGCGGCCCGTCGGGGTCGCTGTCCTCGAGTACCCCTTCCAGCCTGCCGCGGAGCCCGTCGAGTTCCTCGTCGGACACCTCGGACCGATCCGTGGCGGCATCGTGTCGGCAGATCCGCAGCGCGACGTCCCGCGCCGCGGCGAGTGCGTCGTGGTGCCGCTCGAACCAGGGAGCGAACTTGGGATCCTCCAGGAACCCGCAGTAGCGGACGAGCAGCAGCGCGGCCACCCGCTTACGGTCCTGCGGCGCCAGCAGTGACGCCTGTTGCACGTCGTCGTCCGCGCTCATCTGCGGAACATCCTCTCGCCGAAGAACTGGAACCTACCCGCGAGCGTCTGCACGAAGCCCGGGAAGGTCGGTCCGGAGAGCTTGAGACCCCGGCCCCGCACCGCATTCTCGCAGTACGCGCAGACGTTGCGGTTGGCCGCTCCGCCCAGGAACTCCCAGCCCTGGCTGTCCATGTACTGCAGCGCGGTCATCTCCGCGTGCCCCTTGCCGTTGGCGAACACTTCGCCCGCGGACTCGTCCAGCTTGCTCTTGATGGCCTTCGGGACGTAGCGGCGGTTGGAGGCGACGATGGTACGGATGTTGCCCGCCTGGTCACGCGCCATGACGACGGCGGTGGTGTCGTTCTTGTAGGCATAGCCGCCGTCCTTCTTCCCCGGGACCTTCAGGTTCTCGTGGAGGGCGCCGGCCTTGTCACTGGCCGCCTGGTCGTAGTCGGGACCGCACTCGTTGTGGACGAGGAGGCTGCGGCCGCCGGCGACGACGTAGTAGTCGTGGTCGGCCGCGACCGTGAGGTTGTGGACCCGCTTCTTGGCGTGGTCGTGGTCGACCGCCGTGATCTGGACCCACGTGCCGGACGAGGTGCGCAGCCACATCCCGGGCTCGAGCTGCTCGGCCTTGGCCCAGCGGCCCGAGTCGGGCAGCCAGTAGTGGTGGCCCGCTGTCGAGGTGATCTCGCCGGTGGCGTGGCCCTTTGTGCCGTCGACGTCGACCGTGAGGGTGACCAGGTGCTTGTCGCCCTCGTGGCTGCGGGTGTCGGTGACCTGCCGGCCTCGGGTCTCGCCGCTCTCGACGTCCGTCGCGAGGACGTGGTCGCCCTCGCGCAGGTCCTCGATGGCCTTGGTGGAGCCGTCGGCGAGCACGACCTGTGTGCCCGGTACGAAGCTGTTGACCTTGCAGGTCTTGGCATCGGTCTTGGCCGGGGTGCTGGGGGCGTCGCCGTCCGCCTTGCGGACGTCGTTGCCCGCGTCGGCCGCGTCCCCGGCACGGTCGGTGGTCTTGCGGGCGTCGTTGGCCGAGTCGAGGGCGTCCATACCCTTCTCGGCGTACCTGCCCGCCTTGACGGCGGACGCGCCGTAGCCGACCAGCGGGATCGCCGACGACATCGAGAGTGCGGCGTCGACGTAGTTGCCTTCCGCCGCGTACCAGATGCCGTTGGCGACGTCGGCGACTTCACCGACGACCGGGATGAGGCCGACCACGTCGAGGGCCGCGTGGCCGATGTCGGACAGCGAGAGCCCGAAGAGGTGTCCGTCGAGTTCGACGAAGCTGATCGGGTTGCCGCCGGCGAAGGCGTAGCGGTTGCCGGTGAACGGGTCCGTGGCCAGCGACATGTCGGCGAGCGCGCCGCCGTACGAGTCGCGGGTCAGGAAGCGGTTCAGGCCCGGGTCGTAGTTCCGGAAGCCCATGTCGTACGTGCCCGACGCCTTGTCCCAGCGGGACGAGTTGTAGCGGAAGGCGTTGTACGACTCCTTGTCGGGGTTCTGTGCGTCGGGCTTGTCCTCGCCGGTCATCTGCGACTCGTCGTCGCTGCCGTAGGCCGTGTAACCGTACGTGGACCGGGTCTTGCCGTCCTCCTTCGTGATGGCCTCGACGTCACCGCGCGGGCTGGTGGTGTACTGCGAGTACTCCTTGGCCCCGTCGTCCTTGTGCTTGATCTGCGTGGCCCGCTTGCCGGATGCCAGGTACTGGTACGACTTGTCGGCCTTGCCGTCGATCTCCTCGCGCAGCAGCGTGCTGTCGAGGCCGAGGTAGGTGAAGGCCGTGGTCTTGGGATCGGTGCCGGAGGTCGACTGCGAGACGGTCCGGTCGAACGGGTCGAAGACGTAGCTGGTGGTGGTGGCCGCGGCGCCGGTTCCGGAACGGGTCTTCACCGTCCGGTCGAACCCGTCGTAGTAGTACTTCTCCAGGCTCTGACCGCCGGTGCTCGTGGTGTCGAGCCGGCCCAACGGGTCGTAGTTGTAGGTGGAGGCGACCCCCGCCGTGGTCGACGACAGCAGGCGGTTGCGGTCGTAGCGGTGGGTGGTGGTGACGCCCGCGACCGACTGCTCGGTGATGTTGCTGTTGGCGTCGTAGCTGTAGGTCTCCGTGGACGGCGAGTCGCCGGCCTTGCCGACCTTGGTGACCCGGTCCTGCGGGTCGTAGTCGAAGGTGTAGGTGTTGTTGATGTACGCCGTGCTGTCGTCGGCGTTCATCAGTTTGAGCACGTCCTTGGAGCGGTGCCCGTTGGGCGAGTACTCGAGGTCGTGCTGGGAGACGACCGTGCCGCCGGACGTCTTCTCGACGGACTGCTTGACCGAGCCGTCGAGGTAGTACGTCAGGTCGAGCGTGTTGCCGTTGGGCTTCGTCTGCCGCAGCAGCTGTCCGCGCCCGGTGTACGTCAGCGTGGTGATCTGCTGGTTGCCGGCCGTCGGCGAGTCGGCGTTGGTGACCTTGGCGACAAGGCCGCGCGCGTCGTACTCGATCTTCGACCAGGTGAGGTCGTGGGTGGAGGTGAGCGGGTTGCCGTTCTCGTCGTAGGTCAGTGCGGAGGTGTTCTTCACCGCGCCGGCCGCGAGTTCCTCGACCTTGCTGACCCGGTTGATCCCGTCGTAGGCGATCCGGTAGGTGTCGATCTTCGCGCCGGGGCTGTTGTCCTTCACCTCCACCTTGTTGGCGTTGGCGTCGTAGGCGTAGGTGAAGTCCTTCTGCTCGGTGTCGCTCTCGCCCGTGTTGTCGCGGACCAGCTTCACCGCGTCGGCGAGAACCGTGCCGTTGGCCTTGTCGGTGAGGGTGACCTTCTGCGGCCCGTCCTCGACGAAGGCGTGCTTTCCGAGCGAGATCCAGGTCCCGGGATCCCGGGTCTGGTCGACGGTCCGGCTGGTGGTGCCGCCGTCGTGCGTGACCGCGAATGTGGCGTCGGTGGCCGCCCCGGAGACCTTCGGGTGGCGTACGAACACCTCGTACGTGCCGTTCTGCGGGATGTTGAGCTGCCACACGAACTGTGCGGTGCCCGTGCCCGCGGGGTGCGAGGCCATGTCGTGGCCGTACTGCTGCTCGGCCTGGCCGCGGGTCCAGGTGCCCTGGGTCGCGGTGTTGTGGAAGTCCGAGCTGTCGACGAGCACGGCCTGCCGGCCCACCGGCACTCCGTTGTCGAAGAACGCCCTCTCATTGCCGGACCGGTAGAAGTCCCAGCTCAGCGTGCGCTGCTGGGAACCGCCGGCGGAGGTGATGGTGTTCTTCGTCTGCTGGCCGAGTTCGTTGTAGTCGTAGGACGTCGTGATGTCCCACGGGTCCTTGGACGTCCTCGCCCAGCCGTTGTCGTAGTAGGTGTACCGGGTGGTGTTGCGGACCGTCTGACCGTCGGACGGGGGCGCCGAGACGGACTCCAGGTTGCCGACCTCGTCGTAGGCGTAGACGGTCGTGTCCGGAGTCGTGTACCCAGGGGTGTCCTTGTCGAACGGGGAGCGTTCCTCCTTCACCCGGTTGAGCTCGTCGTAGACCGTCTCCGACGTGAAGTCGTCCGGGTCGTCGGCGGTCGCCACTCCGCGCGGGGTGATCGTGCGGGTCTTGTTGCCGACCGGGTCGTACTCGTACCTCGTGGTGTGGTACTTGATCGTGCCGCCGGCGTCCTTGCTCACCGGGACACGGGACTCCACCAGGGCACCGCGCTCGTCGTACGAGGCGAGCGACTCGTTGCCCTCGGCATCGGTACGGCCGATCGCGAGTCCGTCCTTGTCGTACCGGCCGGAGGTGGTCCAGCCGAGGGCGTCGGTGGTCCGTGTCACCCGGTGGTTCAGGTCGTACTCGTACTTGGTGCTGTAGTCGTCGGGGTCGGGTGTGGCGTTCGTCCTCGGGTCGGTTTCCTTGACGATGTTGCCGACGCTGTCGTATTCCGAGGTGGCCCGGCCGCCGTTCGCGTCGACCACTGCGACGGGCTGATAGATCGCGTCGTAGGTGGTCGTGGTGGTGTGGTCACCCGCCGTCGCCGTCTCATTGCCCTTCGGCGAGGTGGTCGTCAGGACATTGCCGACCTTGTCGTAGGTCGTGGTGGTCCTGCGGGGCGCGTCGGTCGCGAGGTCGCCCGGCACGGTGGACTCGGTGACCTGGTCGGCCTTGTCGTACACCGCAGTCGACACGGCACCGTTGGGCGCCGTGACCTTGGTGATGTTGTCGTTGGTGTCGTAGACCGGCGCCGGGGTCGTGATGAACACGCCCGCTGCCTGGTCCTTGGGCTCCTTCTTCTCCAGCGGCCGGCCGAAGGCGTCGTAGGTCTGGGTGACCTCCGCGCCCTTGGCGTTGGTGACCTTGAGGACGTTGCCGCGCGCGTCGTAGGCGAAGGCCGAGGTGCCGCCCGCGGCGTCGGTGATCTCGGCCGGGTAGCCGACCGGCTGGAAGCCGCTGTTGACGGTCGCGTGGCCGTTGGCGTCGATCGACCGGGTGACCTGGCCGTAGGTGTCGTACTCGGTGCGCGAGGTGTAGTCGCCCTCGGTGGCGGACGCCACGCCCTTCGGGTCGGTCACCGAGGTGACGTTGCCGCGGGTGTCGTAGCCGAACTGCCAGGTGCGGCCCTCGGGGGACTTCTTCTGGAAGAGGTCGGCGATGTGGCCGTCCAGGCCGGTGGCGTAGGTGAAGGTCTGAGCCTCGGTGCCGTTCTTGTTGGCCTCGGCGTCCTTCTGCTCCAGCGGGTAACCGGTCTTCGGGTCGTAGGCCCAGGTGGTCACCGCCCCGTTGGCCTCTTCGAGGCGCGTGACGTTGTTGTCCGCGTCCCAGGCCAGCTTCGTCGTCTCCGACTTGGCGTTGGTGATGGTGTTCGGGCGGCCGTAGCCGTCCAGGGACTGGGTCGTGGTGTGGTTCTCGGCGTCCGTCACCTTGGTCTCGATGAACGAGCCCGCGGTGCCGTCCGGGTCGCGGTAGACGTAGCCGGTGGTGCCGGCGAGGCGGTCGGTGATCGTCTGGGTGTTCCAGTGGAACTTCGGGTCGTCACCCTCGCTCGGGTAGTAGTAGTCGAGCGAGGTGGCGTTGCCGCGCGGATCGGTGACCTTGACCAGCTTGGCGTTCTTGTTGCCCTGGGTGGCGTCGTACTCGAAGCCGAACACCTTCGGCTGGGACGAGCCCGCACCGTCGGTGAGCCTGGTGAGCAGGCCCTTGTCCGAGTATTCGAAAGTGAGCTTGCGGCCCGAGATGTCCGTCATCGACCTGACGTGGTCGATGATCTTCGGGCTGGTGGTGTCGGCCTTCGTCCAGTAGTCGACGGTCAGGCTCTGCCGCCCGGCCGGGTCGGTGATGTACCGCAGGAATTTCAGCGGCTTGTTGTTCGACTTCCGCTCTTCGTACGTGTAGGTCTGCGTGTTGCCGTTCTTGTCGGTGATCGACGTCAGGTAGCCGTCGCAGTCGAAGAAGAACTGCGTCCGGTCGGGCCGGGTCAGCGACCAGGCCTTCGGGTCGCCGTCCTTGTTCGGGGTGCAGTCCACGCCCTCGCCCTGCCGCAGCAGGTAGTGGACGCCGGCCGGGGCCTTCCACGTACCGTCGTCCTGCTTGCGGAAGGTGTGCTCGGTGCCGTCGCCGTCGGGCAGCGTCACCTGGGTCGGGTTCGGGTTGGGGTGGAAGTCCAGCGCCGTGCCGAGCCGCAGCGGCATCGCGGCCTGCGCCGACCAGCCGTGGCCGAGGACGGTGTCGGAGGTGTCCTGCGAGTTGTAGGCGAAGCGGGCGAACGTGGTCAGTCCGCGGCCCGGGTTGGAGAAGGCGTTGTACTGCCAGACCGTGTTGCCCGCGTACAGGTTGGTCATCAGGGTCGAACCGGCGCCGGTGTTCTTGCCCGCGTACGAGTAGAACTTCTCCAGGCCGAGCTGGTTCGAGGTCGGGTCCTCGACGCGGACGTTCTGCGCGAGCGGCGCGATGGACTCCGTCGCCGACAGCCAGGTGCCCGCCGTCCGGTTGCGCAGGTCCCACTTGAGGACGTAATCGAGGCGCTTGTTGCCAGAGTCCGAGTTGATGGGGGCCTGCAACGCCGCCTTGACGGTGGCCGACTGACCGGGCAGCAGGTCCTCCGGCAGCGCCGTGGAGAGCTGGTTGCCGCCGGTGGTGGCGTCGGTGCCGTCGGGCAGCGACCAGGTGTAGGAGAGGGCCTGGTCGGCCGCCTTCCACACGCTGGTGGTGGTGTTGGTGACGGTGACGTCGACGGTGTACCGGTCACCGGGCGTCATCCGGGCGGGGGTGTAGGGCGAGAAGTACGTCGAGTCCGTGGACCTGGCGAGGTAGGTGACGACGAGCTGCGGGCGCAGCTGCGGCTCCTCGGCCTCCGAGGACAGGAAGAGCGTCCGCTCCTGCGGGCCGGTGGCCGACTCGTTCTGGAGCTTGATCGCGAGGCCCTTGTCGGACGCCGGGTCGCTCACCCAGGACTGGGCGAGCGAGGTGACGTTCCAGGACTGGCGGGCGGGGTCGTTGGTGACCGTGCCGACGGTGTCCGCGACGGCCGGGTCCATGTCGCCGCCGGGCGTGGTCCACGCCGTGGTGGCGTCCGCCTTGTTCCAGGAGGCGTCACTCTCGGCGAAGTCCTTCTTCAGGGCGTGGACCTCGTAGACGGCGCCGTCGCTGCCGGTGGTCGTCGTGGTGCCCCACAGGTCCAGCTGGGCGTCGATGACGCGGGAGGCCGACGGCACCTGGCTGAGCGCCGGGAACTTCAGCAGCGCCCGGGTCGTGCCGTACGTCGACGAGTTGTTGCCGACGGACAGCCACGGGTGACCGATGCCGGACTCGGTGATGGCGTCGTGACCGGTGGCGGGCCGGGCACTGGAGAGTGTGGTGTCCGCCGCGTCGCCTTGCAGGACCAAAGTGGTGCGGCCCGCCTTGGGCAGCTTCACGATCCGTGTCGGGGCGGGAACGACCTGGCCGTCCTTGGTCTTGACGGCGACCATGTAGTAGAAGACGTTGCCGAACGCGTCCACCGAGTCGGCCGGGGTCGGCGTCGCGGTGGTGTCGGTGTACGAGGTGGTGCTCTCCGGGACGGGCGCGATCAGCGTCTGCGGTGACGGCGTGAACGTCTGGAAGACGCTGCGGTGCACCTGGTACTCGACGATGTCGTCCCGGTCGCTGATCGGGTCCTGGTCCTGGTACGCGGCCCAGTTCAGCTCGGCCCCGGTGGCGTGGATCACGGTGGGGGCGTGCAGCGTGGCGCCCGGCCGGCCCCAGGTGAGCACCAGCTTGGGGTAGTTGGCGACCTCGCCCTTGTAGGCGTACTCGGCGGCCTCGTAGCGCGGGCCGCCCTTGGGGGCGTTCGCGCTCTCGTCGCCCGCCTTGACCACGAAGCCGTGGTTGGTGTGCGTGCCGTCGATCCAGGACTGGACGGTCCTGGTCACCGGGAAGCTGTGCCAGGTGTTGGCCTCACCGGGCTTCTTGGTGACCACGCCGCCCTTGGTGAAGCGCACGGCGTCGGCCAGGACGGCGGTCGAGGTCGACGCGGGGCCGTCGCCGAGTACCACCTTGCCCGCGGTGCCCGCCTTGAACGGGTGGGTGCCCAGCGTCTTCCACACGCCGCCGCTGCCGGCCCGCTGGTCGACGGCGTACGTGGTGCTGCCGCCGGCGTGGGTGACGGTGTACGGGGCGTTCCCGGCGCGGTCGGAGGCGGGCACGTAGTGCGCCTCGACCTGGTAGTCGCCGTCCTCGGGGAGGTTCGGCTGCCAGGTGTACGTGTCGCCCGCGACCGAGTCCTTGTTGTACAGGTAGTCCTTGTTGACCGCGTACTGCGTGTAGGCGGTGTTGCCGGACGCCGGCCAGGAGCCCTTCGCCGCGGTGGTCCCGCTGTCGCGGTCGTCGACGAGGACGGAGGTGCCGGACAGCTCGCCGGTGATGCCGGAGGCGTTGTCCCACGTCGCGGTGGTCTCGTCCCAGGCGGCGGTGGCTCGGTGCGCCTCCAGCCGGACCTCGCTGTCGCCCGTGGTGTGGGTCTGGTCGAAGTACAGCTTGAGGTCGGCCGAGTCCAGCTTCGTGCCGGCCGGCACGGCCCCCAGCGGGAACCTGAGCAGGGCCCGGGAGGAACCGCTGGTGGTGTTGCCGACGGACAGGCGCCAGTTGCCGTCGTAGTTCGACGCCGGGCCGTCGGAGCTGATCATCACGTCCTGCGACTGGGAGGCCGTGGGCGCGATGGAGATGGTCGGGTCGACGATCACCGGGTAGCGGCGCTCGGGCGCCCCCAGCCACGCGGCGTCGGGCCGCAGCGTGAGCGTGTACGAGGTGCCCTTGCCGCGCAGGGTCTGCTCGACCCGGTCCGTGCCGGCGACCCCGTACGGCGACTCGCCGTCCTTCTTGGCGTCCGTCATGAAGGGGGCGGGGATGACCAGTGCGGGGCGGGTGGGGCCGGAGCTCTCGCTGTAGAGGGCGATCGAGCCGCCCGCCCGGCGTTCGGCCTTCAGGCCGCCGGTGGTGAGGGTGAACTCGTAGGACGGCGCCGTGGTGGGCGCCGCGTTGAGGACGATGCCCTCCTTCACGGTGCCGTTGCCGACGGTGTAGGTCAGATCGGCGCCGTCGCCCAGCGCGTTCTTGTAGGTGACCGTGGACCCGTCGGCCTCCGGCTTCAGGCTGCCGGTGGCGCCCTTGACGCCGATGGCGGCCCAGCGGCCCTCGTCGAGCTCGAAGCGGACAAGCTCACCGGGACGCTCACCGAAGTAGGTGCGCGCCACGTTGGTGGTGTTGGCCAGGGTGAAGCCCTTGCGGTCCGCCGGCCTCACGGTGGGGTCGATGGCCCGCCAGCTCTTGCCCGCGTCGTAGTGCGTGGGAACGGCGGAGACCTCGGACTGGATCCGCCCGTCGGACAGCTGCCAGTGCCGGGAGCCGGGGGTGCGCCGGTCGGTGAGCTCCTTGACCCGCTCGGGCTTCGGAGCGGCCCTGCCCTTGGGCAGGTGCTCGTTGCTGGGCACGGCGGTGTCCGGCAGTTCCGGGGGTTTCGCTGCCGGCTTGTCGTCGTCGTCGAGGCCGAAGAAGTCCTTCAGCCCTTCCGTGAAACCGGAGCCGCCGCCGGATGGCGCGGCGAACGCCGGTTGCGGTACGCCCGTGAGGGCCACCGCCACGACGCAGCTGATCACCAGCGAGCGTCGCATCCGTCTCTCTGACATCGTCTCTCCTCGCTCAACTAACGCCTTCCAGGGGCGAGTTGTAGCGAGGTTGGCCCTGCCCATGTCAAGCAAGGCGACATTTGGTACTCAGGGCGCGAGACGGGCGGAGGTGGTGACGGACCCGCCGCCCGGCCAGGGTGCCGGACCCCCTGGCCGGCCGGCGGGGCTGCGCGTCAGAGCAGGACGCGGGACGAGCTGGTCACCAGGTCGGTCAGTGGCGGCAGGAACTCCGGGTCGCCACCCAGGCCGGTGAGGATGCGCAGGGCGTGGTCGCGGAAGCCGTGGATGTCGTGGCGGAAGCGGTCGAGTGCGGCGGGGGCGCGGAGGAGGCCGGTCAGCGTGGTGCGGGCCGCGGCGGAATCGGGGGCGGCGGCGTGCAGGGCCGTGATCCGGTCGGAGTGTTCGGGGGCGGCCCCGTCGAGGGCGCAGGCGAGAAGGTAGGTGACCGTGCCGTTCCGCAGGTCCTCGTCGCGGCCGGACAGCAGGTCCTCCTGGTCGTTGAAGAGCTGCCACAGGATGCCGAAGACGGAGCCGAACTCACGCCAGCGGTCCACTCTCTCCGCATCCGCTCCCGACAGCGTCGCGGCCATTGCCGTGATCATCGCGAACGGTGCGCCGGACTTGCCGCGGTAGACCTCCGCGACCACCTCACGCGTCGCGCGCCCGGCCTCCCCGCCCAGATCGGCCAGCTGGCCCTCGGCCGCCGCGGCGGCGCACCGCAGCGCCTCGTCCGTCAGTGCGCCGCGCACCGGTTCGGGGACGGGCAGCGAGCGCAGGATCCGCAGGGGCAGGACGTGTCCGGTGACGACGGAGGCGAGGAGCGCCTCGTGCGCGCCGAGGGCGCCGCCGGCCACGATCGAGGTGTTGCCGTCGGCGATGTCGTCGAGGTAGCAGGCGGAGGTCCACCACAGGTCGTGGACGGCCGCTATCGGAACGGCGGGGCCGGGATCGCCCGTCTCCGCGCCGTGCACGAGCAGAGCCAGCGCGGACAGCGGGTACGTGAACGTCTGGTGCCGTAAGAGGCCGGCGACCGCGGTCCTCAGCTCGCTCGAGGACGGACCGAGGCCTTCGAGGGCGCTGTCCACCTCGGCGTCGATGTCCGCTGCGAACTTCTGGTGCAGGTCCACGTACGCGTTCGCGTTCCCTGCGGCGATCCCGGTGCCCGGCCGGTCGCGTACGCCGCGTGCCGCGCGTTCCGCCGCTGCGGCCCCACGTCGGTGGTCGCCGCCTATGTGATCTCCAGAGCTCGTCATTCCGGGATCGTAACCAGCGTGCGACGGGCGGTGGTTGGGCCTCCGGAAGCGGAATGCCGCGGCTTCCCATCGGCTGTGCGGCCGGCATGAGCGACGCCGCCGGCCCGCCGGGGTCGTCCCCCGGCCGCGCCGCGGCCCACCGGAAGATTCAGCCCGACGGCATGGTGCGCCGTCCGCCCTCCGCGGGAACAATGGTCGGTCGTCCCCCCGATCCGCGACAGGGGAGAACATGTCACAGCGCAGTGACCTCCGGCGGCGCAGGGCCGCCCTGGAGGACGAGTGGTCCCGATGGGTGCCCGGGTCGAAGGCGGCCACATGGTCACCGGCCGGCGGCGAGACGTTGCGGCCCGAGGTCACGGAGTCCTGGGTGCGGTCGCTCAGCAGCGTCGATCCCGGCCGGGACAGCGCCCCCGTCTCGGACGGTGGCGCGGTGCACCAACGCTGGGCCCGATCACCACTGCGCGGCCCCGTCGAGGGGCTGACGGACGAGCTGCACAGCATCGCCGACGACGCCGGGTTCGTCACCGCGGTCACCGACGAGTGCGGCACCATCCTGTGGACGTGCGGCGGCCGGACCATGCAGCGTCGCGCGGAACGGGTCAACTTCGCGCCGGGCGGCCGGTGGGACGAGCAGGCCATGGGGACCAACGCGCTGTCGCTGGCGCTGCGTACGGGCCGCCCGAGCACGATCTTCTCCGCCGAGCACCTGGTCACCGCCCTGCACGGCTGGGTCTGCTACTGCGCGCCGATCCGCGACGCCGGCGGCCGGATCCTCGGCGTGCTGGACCTGTCGACCACCTGGGACCGCTCGCACCCGCTGGCCATGTCCACGGTGCGCACGCTGGTCTCGACGATCGAGACCCGGCTGCGGGCGGAGCCGCCGGGGCCGCGCACCGGGGGCGTGCGGCTGCGGTGCCTGGGGGCGCAGGGAGCCGTGCGGGACGGTACGCCACTGCCGTTGCGGCCGCGTCAGCTGGAGATCCTGACCCTGCTCGCGCTGGAGCCCGACGGCTTCCCGCCGGAGCGGCTGCGCGAGGCGCTGTACGGCGAAAGGCCCGTCACCGCCTCCACGTTCAAGGCGGAGATCTCCCACCTGCGCCGCGCCCTGTCCGGCGGCATCGCGACCCGCCGCTACGCGCTGACGACGCCCGTCGCCTGCGACGCCGTCGATCTGCTGCGCGCACTGGAGACCGGCGACACCGCCGCCGCGCTGCGCCTCTACCGCGGGCCGCTGCTGCCCCGGTCGGAGGCGCCGGGGATCGTGGAGTGGCGGGCCCAGCTGGAGGTCGCCGTACGGGAGGCGGTCCTCGCCAGCGCCCGCCCGGAACACGCCCTCCGCTACGGCGAACGGGCCCCGTACGACACGGAGGTGCACCAGCACGCGCTGCGCCTGCTGGGACCGGGCGACGCCCGCCGGGCGCTCGCGGCCGGGCGGTTGAGCACCGCCCTGCGCGACGACTGACAACCAACCGGAGGCCCGGGCCCCCGGCGCAAGCGCGGGGCCACGCCCTCGACCGTCCGAGGCGGCCGGGCCGCGCCAACCCCGCGCCAACCTCGCGCGCCCACAGTGTGCTCAGCGCAGCGGCGTGACCGCCGCCGTGCCACCGCACTCGCCATCCACCGAGGAGAGCCGCCATGGTGTACGCGCAGCCAGGTTCCGAGGGCAGCATCGTCGACTTCGCCCGGCGATACGACAACTTCATCGGGGGCGACTGGGTCGCCCCCGTGGAGGGCCGGTACTTCGACAATCCGACGCCGGTGACGGGCAAGGTCTTCTGCGAGGTCGCCCGGTCGACGGGCGCGGACATCGACCTGGCCCTGGACGCGGCCCACGCCGCGGCGGGCAAGTGGGGCCGGACGTCCGCCACGGAACGGGCCAACATCCTCAACCGCATCGCGGACCGGATCGAGGAGAACCTCGAGAAGATCGCCGTCGCGGAGACATGGGAGAACGGCAAGCCGGTGCGCGAGACGCTCGCGGCCGACATCCCCCTGGCCGTGGACCACTTCCGGTACTTCGCCGGCGTCGTCCGCGCCCAGGAGGGCAGCATCGCGGAGATCGACGCGGACACCGTGGCGTACCACTACCACGAGCCGTTGGGCGTGGTCGGCCAGATCATCCCCTGGAACTTCCCCGTCCTGATGGCCGCCTGGAAGCTGGCGCCCGCGCTGGCCGCGGGCAACTGCGTCGTCATCAAACCGGCCGAGCAGACGCCGGTCAGCCTGCTGCTGGTGGTCGAGCTGATCGCCGACCTGCTCCCGCCGGGGGTGCTCAACGTCGTCAACGGCTTCGGCGTCGAAGCCGGCAAACCGCTCGCCTCCAGCCCGCGCGTCGCCAAGGTGGCGTTCACCGGAGAGACCACCACCGGGCGTCTGATCATGCAGTACGCCAGCGAGAACATCATTCCCGTCACGCTGGAGCTGGGCGGCAAGAGCCCGAACATCTTCCTGCCCGACGTGACCGCCGCCGACGACGACTACCTGGACAAGGCCGTCGAGGGCTTCGTGATGTTCGCGCTCAATCAGGGCGAGGTCTGCACCTGCCCGTCCCGGGCGCTGATCCACTCGTCGGTCTACGACGAGTTCATGGCCCGCTGCGTCGAGCGCACCAAGGCGATCGTCAGCGGCGATCCGCTGGACCCGGCGACGATGATCGGCGCGCAGGCGAGCAACGACCAGTACGAGAAGATCCTTTCGTACATCGACATCGGCACCCAGGAAGGCGCCGAGATCCTCACCGGCGGCGGGCCGCGCACGGTGGCAGGGCTGGAAGGCGGCTACTACATCGAGCCGACGATCTTCCGCGGCAGGAACGACATGCGGATCTTCCAGGAGGAGATCTTCGGCCCGGTCGTCTCCGTCACGACGTACGACTCGGTCGACGAGGCGCTGAAGATCGCGAACGACACGCTGTACGGCCTGGGGGCGGGCGTGTGGACCCGGGACGGGAACACCGCGTACCGCCTGGGCCGGGAGATCAAGGCCGGCCGGGTGTGGACCAACTGCTACCACGCCTACCCGGCGCATGCGGCGTTCGGCGGCTACAAGAAGTCCGGCATCGGCCGGGAGAACCACAAGATGATGCTCGACCACTACCAGCAGACGAAGAACCTGCTGGTCAGCTACTCGGCGAAGAAGCTCGGATTCTTCTGATGGCCGAGCGGGCGAGGCGGGTGGCACTGTCGGCCGCCGCCGAGGAACTGGTGGGACGACTCGCCGCGCGGCACGGGCCGGTGATGTTCCACCAGTCCGGTGGCTGCTGCGACGGCAGCGCGCCCATGTGCTACCCCCGGGGCGAGTTCAGGGTCGGCGGCTCCGACGTGCTGCTCGGCGAGGTGGCCGGCGGCACCCCGTTCTGGATGAGCGCGGACCAGTACGCGTACTGGCGGCACACCCACCTCACCGTCGACGTGGTGCCCGGACGGGGCAGCGGCTTCTCGCTGGAGGCGCCGGAAGGAGTGCGGTTCCTGCTCCGGTCCCGGCTTCTCACGGACGCCGAGCTGGCCCGGATCGAGGCGGAGCCGCCCCTGCCGACGGGTGACGAGGTGACCGGCTGACCGATTCACCGGCCGAGCGGCTGAACGGCTGACCACCCGGCCGGGCGGCTGCGCGGCACGGACCCGCCGGCCGGACGCTCCACGGCCTCACGGCACGGGAGCCGGACCCGTAGTGCCGGGTCCGGCTCCCGTGAGTCCGTCTGCGCGACGGCTCGGTCAGGCGTTGGGGCGCTTGCCGTGGTTCGCGCCCTTCTTCTTACGGGCGCGCCGCTTGTTGCCTCGCTTGGACATGCGCGTCTCCCTCGGATCGGGACCTTTCGGACGCCGCCAGTCTAGGAACCGAGCCCTGGGGCCGCATCAGCGCGCCGGGGTCAGCACACGCTCCAGGTCCGCCAGGTCCTTGCCGATCGAGCCACGCACCTTGCGCGCCATCAGCGGGGCGGCGAGGCGGTAGTAGCCGCCCGTCTCGCCGCGCACCCGGATCCGGGCCAGGGTGCCGTTCCGCCGTGGCGCGAAGGTGTACGTGACGTGCATCGGCATCGGACCCGCCACAGAGACCATGTCGAGCAGCCGGAGCGGCTCGTGGGCGGCCACCCGCAGCACGTAGTCGATCCGCTTGCCCAGGAAGTAGGCCGTCCGGGTCACCTCGGCCCCGACTCCGAAGCCGCCGCCCTCGGCCTCCCGCGTCAGTGCGGCGCGGCGGATGCCCTGGGTCCACTCGTGGTCGTGGCGCCAGTCCATGGCGTAGGACGCGACGCGCTCGGGCGGCAGCGGGATCAGACGCTCGGCCGTCTCGTCGATGCTCATACCGCTCACCCGCTCCGCTCCCGGCCGGACCTGCCGACCTGCCGACCTGCCGACCTGCCTGCGGTAAGGATCGCGGCGGCGGGCCCGCACCGCGACCGGCCGGGGCGGCGCGGGCCTACCAGCCGGCGCCGGCGATCTGGCGGGTCGTGGCGTTGAACCGGTTGAACATGTTGGTCACGCCGATCATCAGCGTCAGCGAGGCGAGCTGCTTCTCGTCGTAGTGCTCGGCGGCCGCGTTCCAGACGTCGTCCGGGACGGGGTCGGACCGGTCGGCCAGCCGGGTCGCCGCCTCGGTCAGCGCCAGGGCCGCACGCTCCGCGTCGGTGAAGTACGGCGCTTCCCGCCAGGCCGCGACGGCCGCCAGCCGCTCCTCGGTCTCCCCTGCCTTGCGGGCGCTCTGCGTACCGGCGACGACGCAGTAGCTGCACCCGTTGATCTGACTGGCCCGCAGGTGCACCAACTCCAGGGTCGCCGAGGGGACTCCGCCCGTACGGACCGCCTTGAGCAGGTCGAGTACGGGCTGCATGGCCTCGGGGACGACGACTGCCGGGTTGCTGATCCGTGCCTGCATGATCGTGCTCCTCATCGCTTCCGCTCCGTTCTTGCTCCGTCACTGACATGACCCTCGGCGACGGGCGGATGTGACAGGCCGGGCGGAATGCCCGGGAACGCCTTGCACGGGCAGCTGCCGGCCGGGGCGCCGTATCCGTCAGCGCGGCGCCGGTTCGGCCGGGCGCAGCGGTGCGGGCGCGGCCCGGCGGGCCAGCCGGTGGCGGGTACGGGTGAGCATCAGACGGGCCGTCAGGGGGTGGAAGTGGCGCACCAGGGCCCAGTACAGGCGGCCGCGCAGGTTGTGGATCGTGACGACGGTGGTGAGCGTGGCCGTGTCGTCCTCGATCAGGAGCGAGGCCCGGAAGTCGAGGTGTCCGGCGTCCTTGCCCAGGAGGATCTCGTTCGGGGCGGTCGCACGGACGGGGAACGGGAGGACGGTGCGCCAGGCTTCGGGATCCCGGGGCATTCCGGGATTCAGCGGGATCCGGCAGGCGTCCATGAAGTCCGGCTTCTCATAGGCCTGTCGGGCCAGGGTTGCCGACGCCGGGGGCGGGGCGGCCTTCGCCCGGTCGCCGACGGCGCGGTGCAGGAGGCGCGCCCTGCGGGTCCAGCGGGTGGGCCGCAGCGGGGCGCCGGGGCTGGCGGCGCGGACGGCGTTGTCGAGCAGTTCCTCGACCATCGTGTCGTGCAGGGGCCCGATCACCAGCGCCCACAGCAGGGTCTCCCGGACGTTCTGCCGCTGTTCGAGCACATGCCGCACCAGGCACCGGCCGGGGCCGAGCGGCTCTATCTCCAGCGCGTGGAAGCCGTTCTCCGGGGGCGGGAAGTCGAAGCGTATGCGGCGGCCGGGCTCGTACTCGCCGACCGCGTAACGGACGAAGCCGTGGCCGCCGGCGGCGCCGACACCGAGCGGACGGTCGAAACGGATGGGGGGCCACACCGGAGTGGGGCTGAGCGGGTCGTCGGGGGCCGAGACGCGGTCCAACAGGGCCCCGGCGGTCTCCGCCGGGGCGTCGACGATCCGCTCGTGAACGTTCCGCAGCGTGCGCATCACGCACCTCCATACGGTGGCGTACGTTTCTCCGTACGGTACCGTATGGAGATGCGGAAAGGTGAGACGGAGAAGAACCGGGAGCGCAAACGGCTGACCGTCGGCGACTGGGCGGACGCCGCTCTCGCGGCCATGGCCGAGCGCGGGCTCGCCGGAGTCGCCGTGGAGCCGCTCGCCGCCCGGCTCGGCACCACCAAGGGCAGCTTCTACTGGCACTTCACCAACCGGGACGCGCTCGTCGCGGCGGCGCTCGAGCGCTGGGAGGAGATCTGCACCGAGCAGATCATCGTCGCCGTCGAGGCGGAGGCCGATCCGGAGAAGCGGCTCCGCACCCTGCTGCACCACGCGACGACGTCGGCCGCGGACGATCCGCTCGAGGTGTCACTGCTCGCCACCGCCGCCGACCCCCGCGTGGCCGCGGTCCTTCAGCGGGTGACCGAGCGCCGCATCGGGTACGTGGCCGGGCTCTTCGAGGAGTTGGGCTTCGGCGCGCAGGAGGCGGCCCGGCTCGGCCTGCTGGCCTACAGCAGCTACCTCGGGCACACCCAGCTCAGCCATGCCGTCCCCCACGTCCTGCCCGCCGGCGCCGGACGGGACGCCTACCTCGAGTCGGTCATCGACACCCTGCTCCGCCGGTAACCGCGCACCGCCCCCGGCCGGCACTCGGCCGGACCGTCGCCCACCGCGACCCGGCCCGGAGCCCCGGCCCGCGGGCCGCGTGCCGGAGCGGACCGCGCCGACCGCGCGACGCCCGCCACCGCCGGGCGCGGCCGGAGCCCGGCGGCCAGGCCCGCCACCTCCGACCCGCGCTCCCGGCCCCCCCCGCAGGCGGAGGAGCGCTCAGGCCGAGGAGCGCTTCCGCTGTGCGGCCTTCTTCGCCGCCGGCTTCTTCTCCGCGGAGGACGCCGACTTCTCCGTGGACCTGGACGCCGACTTCTTCGCCGCCGTGGAAGTCGACTTCGTCTTCTTGGCGACCGTCTTCTTCGCCGCCGTCTTCTTCGCCGCCGTCGAGGTCGACTTCTTCGTACCGCCGGACGACTTCGGCGAGGCCGCGGCACGCCGCCCCTTGATCGGCGTCACCCGCGCCTTCTCGCCCGAGGGCTCCTCCACCCCCTCGCCCCGCGCCTCCTGCGCCGCCCGCACGCTGCTCTCCAGCGCCGCCATGAGGTCGATGACCTTGCCGCCCTCGCGTTCCGCCGGGGCATGCTCGGGGAGCTCGCCGCCTCCCTCCACCTTCGCGGCGATCATGGACTCGACCGCCTCGCGGTAGTCGTCGTGCAGCGAATCGAGATCGACCTCACCGAGGGTGTTCATCAGCGCGTCCGCCAGGTCGAGTTCGGCCTCCCGTACGGCCACGTCGGTCTGCGGCGCCACCCCCTCCGGCTCTCTGATCTCGTCCGGCCACAGCAGCCCGTGCATGGCGATCACTTCGTCCACGACCCGGAGCATGCCGAGCCGTTCCCGGCCGCGGAGCGCGAACTTGGCGATCGCCACCCGATCGGAGCGCTTGAGGGCCTCGCGCAGCAGCGTGTAGGGCTTGGCGGCCGGAGCGCCGTTGGCGGAGAGGTAGTAGGCCGCGTCCATCTGAAGCGGGTCGATCGCGGAGGCGGGCACGAAGGCGACGATCTCGATCGTCTTCGCCGTCGGCAACGGGAGGGCCGCGAGATCCTCGTCGGTGATCGGGATCATCGAGCCGTCGGCGTCCTCGTAGGCCTTTCCGATCTCGGACTGCGTGACCTCCTTCTCCTCCAGTTCGCAGACCTTGCGGTAGCGGATCCGGCCGCCGTCGGCGGCGTGGACCTGGCGGAAGGAGACGGAGTGGTTCTCGGTGGCGTTGACCAGCTTGATCGGGATGCTGACCAGCCCGAAGGAGATCGCGCCGTTCCAGATGGATCGCACGTTTCATCCCTTTCGTCCGAGAAAATTCGGGTTCCGTGGGATTCTCATCGTATGACGCCGATCACAGAGGTGGAGGGGCGGCGCCTGGCGCTCACCAACCTGGAGAAGGTCATCCATCCCGCCACCGGGACCACCAAGGGCGAGATCGTGCACTACTACGCCGTCATGGCGGAGGCGATCCTCCCTCACCTCAAGGGCCGCCCGGTGTCCTTCCTGAGGTATCCGGACGGGCCGGACGGGCAGCTGTTCTTCACCAAGAACCCGCCCCCGGGCACCCCGGACTGGGTGCGCACGACGCCGGTCCCCCGCTCGGAGGATCCCAAGGCCCGCCAGGTCGTGATCGACGACCTCCCGTCACTCGTATGGGCGGCCAACCTGGTGGTCGAGTTCCACACCCCGCAGTGGCGGGCGGACGAGCCCGCCGTCGCCGACCGCCTGGTGTTCGACCTCGATCCCGGGGCGCCCGCGACCATCGCCGAGTGCTGCGAGGTGGCTGTGTGGCTGCGCGAGCGGCTCGCGCGGGACGGGCTGGAGGCGTACGCCAAGACGTCCGGCTCCAAGGGCCTGCATCTGGTCGTACCGGTGACGCCCACCCCCTCGGAGCAGGTCTCCGCCTATGCGAAGTCGCTGGCCGTCGAGGGCGAGGCCGAACTGCCGAAGCTGGTGCTGCACCGGATGGCGCGCTCGTTGCGGCCGGGCAAGGTCTTCGTCGACCACAGCCAGAACGCCGCCGCGAAGACGACCGCCACCCCGTACACCCTGCGGGCCCGCACGGAGCCCGCCGTCTCCGCACCGGTCACCTGGGAGGAGGTCGAGGAGGGCCGCGCGGACGAGGGCCTCGCCTTCCGGCTCCACGACATCGCCCCCCGGCTGGAGCGGTACGGGGACCTCTTCGCCTCCGTGGACGACCCCGGCAGCGCCGGACGCCTGCCGTGACACTGCCCCGGCCACCCCTGAAGGTCGCGCTCGCCGAGTCGGTGAACGCGCTGCCGCGGGGCGCCGGCCTGGCCTACGAGCCGAAGTTCGACGGGCACCGCCTGGTGATCTTCCACATCGGTGGCGAGGTGCTGTTGCAGGCCCGCTCCGGACGGATCGTCACGGCCGCCTTCCCCGACCTGGTCGCCGCTGCGCGGGAACTGCCCGAGGACACGGTGCTCGACGGCGAGGTCGTGGTGTGGCGGAACGGGCGCACCGACTTCGCCGCCGTACAGAAGCGAGCGGCCGCCACACCGGGCAGGGCGCCCGCGCTGGCGCGCGCCCTGCCCGCCTCGTACGCCGCCTTCGACCTGCTCGCGGAGGGCGGCGTGGACCTGCGCCCGCTCGCGTACGAGAAGCGGCGGGCGCGGCTGGTGGCGGTGGCCGGGCCGCTGGGGCCGCCGCTCCAGCCCGTGCCGATGACGCGGGACCGGGCGGAGGCGGAAGGCTGGTACGAGAGCCTGCCCGGGATCGGCGTCGAAGGGCTGGTGATCAAGCGGCTGGACCAGTCGTACCGGGGCGGTGTGCGGCTGTGGCGCAAGCTGCGGCACACCCGCACCCATGACGCGGCCGTCGTCGGCTTCACCGGCAGCGGGGAGCGTCCGGCCGCGCTGGTCGTCGTACTGCCCGACGACGACACCCCGGTGGTGTCCGGTCCGATGGCGCCGGCGCTGCGGACACAGGCGGGGACCCTGCTCGCGAGGCGGGCGGGTGGCGGGAGCGGCACGGCGGTGGCGACCGGGATCGGCGAGGTCACCTACCGGGCGGTGGAGCCGGGAGTGACGGCGGAGGTGGAGCTGGGTACGACGCGGCACGCCGTGACGACGGTGGTACGGCTGCGGTCACCGGAAGAACTCGATTAATCAAGTTTGACTAATCGAGTGTGCGGGCAGTACCTTCTGCGACGCACACGTGTGGCCCCAGTTGATGAACGGCAAGGAGAAAGTGTGACCTTTCTGCCCGACACCGGATACACCCCGAGCGCGGAGGAACTGGCGAGCATCCAGGAGTGGTTCGCCGCCTACGACGCGCACAGCGCCAAGCGCGACGTCGGGCGTATGGCGGACATGGCAGTGTTCCCGCTCAACCTGATCAGCGACGACGCCGCGGGCAACGGCGCCTCCGCCCAGTGGGACCGCCGGCAGTTCGTCGAGACGATGAGCCATGTGATGGGCGATGGGAGCGACGACATCTCCTTCGAGTCGGTACGGACTCCGGTGTTCCTCTCCCCCGCGATGGCCGTCGTCTTCACGGACTCGACCATGACCATGGACGGCCGGACCCAGCAGCTGCGGTACGCCGACATCCTGATCAAGCAGGACGGCAAGTGGGCGTTCCAGACGATGATGCAGGGCGGCTGGGGGGACAACCTCCGCTAGAAACGGCCCTGCCGACCGGGGGGCGTCACCCCCCGGCACCTCCCCGGTCGGCAGGGCGCGAGCACCACGGGCACCGCCTCACGGCGCCGGTCCGCAGGCACCGCGGACCGGCCCGCGACGGCGGCAACAGGCCTGGATTCAACAACCCCGAGACAACCCCGTCGGATACCGGTCAGGATGTCGGATCCTTGGGGCACACTTCCCCCAGACACAAGGTTGAGACCCAAGGTTTCTTGGGAGGGGGACAATCGTGTTCGCGGGAATCGACGAGGTCGAGTGGGCCTCTCTGGAACACGCCTACGGCCCGGCCGACGATGTGCCGGAGCTGCTGCGAGGACTGGCCTCCGGGGATCCCGCCGAGCGCGAGAGCGCACTCGACGCCATGTACGGGGCCGTGCACCACCAGGGCGACGTGTACGACTCGACGCTGGCCTGCATCCCGTTCCTGATGGAGCTGGTCGCCGACCCCGCGGTCGAGGACCGGGGCGGCATCGTCGAACTGCTCACCAGCATCGGCAGCATCGACCTGGACGGCGACGACGAACTCGACCCGGAGGACGAGGAGTTCGAGGACGCCGCGAACTACGCCATGGCCGCCTCCGCGGTGACCGCGGGGGCGGACGTGTTCCTCGGCCTGGTCGACGACCCGGACCGCGGTGTGCGGCTCGCCGCGCCGCTCGCGCTGGCCACCCTGCACACCGACCCGGTGCGGGTCCTGCGCCTGCTGCGGGCCCGGCTGGACGCCGAGCAGGACCCTGAAGTGCGGCTCGCGTGCGTGGAGGCCACCGGGCGGATCGCGCTGCGGCACCAGGGCCTGCTGCCCGAGGTGGTGGAGTGGCTCACCGGGCTCTCCGGGATGGCGTACGGGGCGGGTCTCCGGTTGGCCGCGATCGCGCAGCTGGCCCGCTGCGCCCCCGGTGCGCTGCCCTCCGACGTGGTGCCCGGGGTGACGGGCCTGCTGCGTGAGCTGCGCACGGAACCGGTGGCGGTGGTCCCTGCCGCCGAACGGCTCCCGTCACCGACGCTGCTCGGCCAGCTGCGCCAGGTACGGGCCGCCGACACCGTGGGCCGCCGCGCACCCTGGACGGCCGACCTGCTGCGCACCCTCCACTCGGGCCTCGGCGACCGGGTCGAGGACCGGATAGCGCTGCTGGCGGACCAGCTGTGCAGCCCGGACCGGGCGCAGCGGATCGACGCCGTACGGATGAGCAGCGCGCTGCTGCGGACATGGCGGGGCGCGTACGGGGAGCTGGTCGGCCTGATCGGCGACCAGCTCGCGGAACCGGAGCCGCGCCTCTCCGCAGCGGCGGCGTACGCCCTGGGGGACCTGTTCGGCCTGGCGGAGCCGGCGGCGGACGCGCTGGCGCGGCGGCTGGCCGCCGAGCCCGGCAGCTGGGTGCGCGAGTGGGAGGGCGGGCCGCCGACGCTGGGGCCGGCCGTCCTCGCGCTCGCGCGGGCCGGCGACGTGCGGGTGGTGCCGGTGCTGGCGCGGCTCCTGGAGCTGCCCGATGTGCCACGGGACCTCGGGCACTCGCTGGACCGGCTGGGCGGGGCCGCCGCCGCGCTCGCACCGGCGCTGCGCGAGCGGCTGGACGTACTGGAGCTGGACGACCGGGCGTCCGACGGCGCCGTGCCGCTGTTGCACGGGTTGTCCGTGCTGGGGGCGGACACGGCGGCGGGCTCGGTCCCCTCGGTGCTGCGTGTACTGCGGGAGGCGTCCGGCGAGCGGCGTGGCTGCCTGACCGACGCGGCGGTGCGGACGCTCACCGCTTTCGGGCCCGCCGCGCACGAGGCGGTGCCGTATCTGTGGGGGCTGCTGCGCGAGGCGGGGTACCAGCCGGCGGCGGCCCGGCGGTCCGCCTGCGGCGCCGTGGCCTGCTTACCGCCGGCGGCGGCCGCCAGGGCCGCGGGCGCCCTGTGGGCGATCGAAGGTGACGCGGCCGCGGTGGTGCCGGTGCTGTGCGCGGTGCTGAACGCGCCCGAGCAGGCCGCCCGCCGGTCGGCGGCCTCGGTGCTCGCATCCATGGGGACGGCCGGCACGCCGGCCGCGCCGCAGCTCGCCAGGCTGCTGCGGTCGATGGAACCGTGGACGCGGGTGCGGGCGTCGGAGGCGCTGTGGCGGGTGACGGGGGATCCCGACGGCGCGTGGCCGGTACTGCGCGCGGCCTGGGAGACGATGCCGCGCACCCGGGTGCCCACCGCGGCGTGTCTGGCGGACATGACCACGGCGGGCGCCGAGGGAGCGGTGGGCCTGGTCGACCGCGAGCTGCTGTCCGCAAGACGTCATAACGCGATCGACAACGGGGCGGACAGTCATGACATCGTGGAGGACGAGAGACTGCTGGCTCTGTGCCGGCGGGCGGTTCACCGCAGGCCATGACTTCGCATGCCGGGCGGAGCGTGACGGCGGACCATGAACGGGGAGGACCCGACAACATGATCATCTTCGGTACCAAGGGTTACATCTACCAGCTGGCGATACTGACACTGGTGTGCGGCCACTGCGGCAATCCTTCCGCGCACACGCTCAGGAAGCGCGTCACGAAGTTCACACTGTTCTTCGTGCCGCTGTTCCCCTTCTCCACGAAGTACGCCACCCAGTGCACCTTCTGCGGCGCCGAGCAGCAGATCTCCTCGGAGCAGGCGCAGCAGCTCCAGGCGCAGTCCGCGGGCGGCCAGGGCGTCCAGGGCGGTCAGCCGCACGGTCAGGCCCAGCAGGGGCAGCACCCCTACCAGCGCTGAGCCGGCGGCGGCGCGGGCGCGGCGGACGGAGAGCGTCTCCGCCGCCGGCCGACGCTGCGTGACGACCTCTCTGTTCGACGTCGGCGCACTATGACATAAAGGGACAAACGGACTCGCCGCTTGCTACGTTGCGTGGCATGACCGCAACGACAGCGGGCACTTCGGCGCCCGAGCCGTCTCCCACGCCCCGTCCGCCCAAGCGGCGGGGCGTCGAACTGTCGCTCCTCCTCGGCGCCGTCCTCATCTGCGTCCACGGTTACGTCGCCGTCGGTCTCGCCAGGAACGGCGCCGTGCCGCCGGACGCGGCCGGATACGGAGCGGGCCTCGGCGTCCTGGCCCTCCTCGCGCATCTGGCCGTACGCCTGCGGGCGCCCTACGCCGACCCCCTGCTGCTGCCGATCGCGGTCCTGCTCAACGGCCTCGGCCTGGTGCTGATCTACCGGCTGGACCTGGAGACCCCGCTGGAGCGGGCGGCCCCCGCCCAGCTCGTCTGGTCCACCTCCGGTGTCGCCCTGTTCATCGTGGCCGTCGTCGTCCTGCGCGACCACCGGATCCTCCAGCGGTACGCGTACATCAGCGTCACCGCCGCGCTCGCACTTCTCTGCGCCCCGATCTTCTTCCCCGCGGTCAACGGGGCCAGGATCTGGATCCGGATGGGGCAGCTGTCCTTCCAGCCCGGCGAGTTCGCGAAGGTGCTGCTCGCCGTCTTCTTCGCCGCGTACCTCGCCGGCAACCGGGGCGCCCTCACCCACGCCAGCCGGCTGATCCGCCGGCTCCAGCTCCCCACCGGCCGGGTGCTCGGACCGATCGTCACGGTGTGGCTGGTCAGCGTCGGAGTCCTCGTCCTCGAACGGGACCTCGGGACCTCGCTGCTCTTCTTCGGGCTCTTCGTCGTCATGCTCTACGTGGCGACCGGTCGGATCAGCTGGATCGTGGTGGGCCTGCTGCTGGCGTCGGCGGGCGCGTACGCCGTCGGCTCGCTCGAACCGCACGTCCACAGCCGGGTCGAGGACTGGCTCGACCCGTACGCCGGCATCGAGTCCGGGGAGGGCCCCGGTCAACTGGCCCAGTCCCTCTTCGCCTTCGCCGCCGGCGGGATACTGGGCACCGGTCTTGGACTCGGCCATTCCGTGCTGATCGGCTTCGCCACCAAGTCGGACTTCATCCTCGCCACCGCGGGCGAGGAACTGGGGCTCGTCGGTCTCAGCGCGATCTTCCTGCTGTACGGGCTGCTGGTCGCCCGTGGACTGAGCGCCGGGCTCGCGCTGCGCGACCCGTTCGGCCGGCTCCTCGCGGTCGGCCTCTCCTCCATCGTCGCGCTCCAGGTGTTCGTCATCGCGGGCGGCGTGACGGGCCTGATCCCGCTGACCGGCATGGCGATGCCGTTCCTCGCGCAGGGCGGCTCCTCCGTGGTCACCAACTGGGTCATCGTGGCGCTGCTGATGCGGCTCAGCCACTCGGCCCGTATGCCGCTGCCCGTGCCCGTGGAGGTGGGCGTCCACGCCCCGGCGCCGGCGGTGCGGGGGTGACCAGATGCATTCGGCACGCCGCCGTGTTCAGCCTGCTGCTCCTGCTCGCGCTGCTGGCCAACGCCGCCCGCGTGCAGGTGCTGGAGGCGTCGGCGCTCGAGAAGAATCCGGCCAACCGCCGGGCGGCGATCGCCCGTTACGCGGAGCCGCGCGGTGACATCCTGGTCGACGGGAAGCCGGTCACCGGGTCCAAGGACACCGGTGAGCAGCTCCGTCACGAGCGCACGTACCGCGACGGGCCGCTGTACGCGCCGGTGACCGGGTACTCGTCGCAGACCTACGGCACCTCGTTCGTCGAGCACGCGCAGGACCCGGTCCTCAGCGGCAGCGATCCGCTGCTGGCGCCGTTCCCCTTCTGGGGCGACCTGAGCCGCGGCAGGCCGTCCGCCGGGGACGTCGCCACCACCGTCAAGGCGGCCGTGCAGCAGGCCGCGTACCGGGGCCTCGCCGGCAGGCGGGGCGCCGTCGCGGCGCTCGAGCCCTCGACGGGCAAGATCCTGGCCCTGGTCAGCAGCCCGTCCTACGATCCGGGGCTGCTCTCCGGCAACGGGCCGGACGTCTCCCGGGCCTGGGCCCGGCTGAACGGCGCGGACGCGCAGCCGATGCTGAACCGCGCGATCCGCCAGACCTATCCCCCCGGCTCCGCGTTCAAGATCGTGACCGCCGCCGCGGCCCTGGAGAGCGGCGTGGTCGACGACGTGGACGCGCCCACGCGCACACCGGAGCCGTATCTGCTGCCCAGCACCCGCACCCCGCTGCCGAACGCGACGAGGGGATGCGAGGACGCCTCGCTGGCCTACGCCATCCAGTGGTCGTGCAACACCGTGATGGCGAATCTCGGAGCGCGGGTCGGACTGCGGGACATGGTCGCGACCGCCCGGGGGTTCGGCTTCAACGACCCCGGGCTGCGGATCCCCTCGGGCGTGACGGCCTCCAACTTCGACACCGACATGTCCCCCGACCAGCTGGCGCTGTCCTCGATCGGGCAGTTCAACACGAGGGCCACCCCACTGCAGATGGCGATGGTCGCGGCGGCCGTCGCGAGCGGCGGCGACATCCGCAGCCCCTACCTCGTGGAGCGGGTGACCAGGGCGAACGGCGACCTGATCGCCCAGAACGGCCCCCGCGCCTACCGTCAGGCGATGACCCCGGTCACGGCGCAGCGGCTGCGGGAACTGATGGTGCGGGCCGTCGAGGAGGGCACGGGCGACAACGCGGCGATCGCGGGCGCGACCGTCGGCGGCAAGACGGGCACCGCGCAGCACGGCATCGACAACACCGGTCTCCCCTACGCCTGGTTCATCGGATGGGCCCAGGCATACGACGCGCCCCGGCCGGCGGTCGCGCTGGCCGTGGTCGTCGAGGACGCCTCCGCGGTACGGGAGGACATCAGCGGCGGAGGCAGCGCCGCCCCCGTCGCGCGGGCCGTGATGAAGGCGGCACTGTGGGACTCATGAACATCGCTGCGTCGCTGGACGCCATCGGGCGGCTCGACCCGGAGGTGAGCGCCTTCGTCGAGGTGTGGGCCGAGGAGGCGCTCTCCCGTGAAAGATCGACGGACACCGGCCTCCCCCTGGCCGGGATGCCGTTCGCGGTGAAGGGCCCCTCGGGCATCCGGTCCTACGCGGCGCGGCGGCTCACCGCGGCGGGCGGAGTGTCCGTCGGCTCGACGTCGGTGCCAGGCCCCGGCACCCCCTGGCAGACGTGGGGCCTCGGCGCGCACGGCCCCACCCGGAACCCCTGGCGGCCGGACCGCACTCCCGGCGGATCCTCCGCGGGGTCGGCCGCCGCGGTCGCGGCCGGCATGGTGGGCCTGGCGACCGGCAGCGACGGTGCGGGATCCGTACGGATCCCGGCGGCCTGGTGCTCGGTGTTCGGACTGAAGACCACGAACGGGCTGCTGCCCTCGCCCGACCGCACGGGCCTTGCCTCCGCGGGTGTCCTCACGCCGACGGCGGCGGACGCCCGGGCGTATCTGCGCTGCGTACTGGACACCTACGAGCCGGTGGCGCCGGTCCTTCCGCTGCCGGCGGTCTGGTCGGCCGACCTGGGCTTCGCGGACACGGATCCAGAGGTGGCCGCGGTCGCGCTGGCGGCGGTGGAACGGCTGGAGTCCGCCGGTGTCGTACGGCTCGCGGAGGCCCGCCCGGTACTCATGGACCCGTGCGACGCGTGGACGGCGGTACGGGCCGGCCGGCCGGCGCGAGGAGCGGCGGTGCGGGCCGAGAACGACCGCCGCCTGGACGTCCTGTTCGCCGACGCGGCCGTCCTGCTGACCCCCGCCACCCCCAACCGGCCGCACGGTCACGACGGCCCCGGGGACGTCTACTCGACGGCGCTGACCTGGGCGTTCAACCTGAGCGGCCACCCTGCGGCCAGCATCCCGGCGGGCTTCACGGGCGACGGCTGCCCGGTGGGGCTCCAGTTGGTGGCGGCCCGGGGGGCGGACGTCTCACTGGTCGAAATGGCGGTGGCGGCGGAGAAGGGCCTGATTACTGTGCGGCCATGACCTCCTACGAGCTCGCCCAGGTGAACATAGGCCGCCTCAAACACCCGCTGGACTCACCGCAGTTGAAGGACTTCGTGGACAACCTCATCCCCGTGAACGCGGTCGCGGACGCCGCCGACGGCTTCGTCTGGCGGCTCCAGACGGAAGCCGGTGACGCGACCGATCTGCGGGTCTTCGGCGACGACTGGCTGATGGTGAACATGTCGGTGTGGCGGGACACCGACGCCCTGACCGCCTTCATGTACCAGGGTGTGCACCGGGAGCTGCTGGCCCGGCGCTACGAGTTCTTCGAGCGGATGCACGAGGTGATGACGACGCTGTGGTGGGTCCCCGCCGGTCGTCGGCCGACGGTCCGCGAGGCGGAGGAGCGTCTGCTGCACATCCGCGAACACGGGCCGACCCAGCGGGCGTTCACCCTCCGGAAGTCGTTCCCGGCGCCCCAGATGTGACCGGCGGCGCCGGTCACCCCCGGCGCTCGCCGAACATGCTCCCGAGGGCGAGCGCCTCGGGACCGCGTCGAGCGGTTCGCGGCGGCCGGCGGCCGGGCGCCGCCCTGCCGGACCGCAGGACGGCGTACGCCTGCCTACGGTGCGTCCGCGCCCTCCGCGATCGCGTCCGCCACCTCCGCCACCCGCTCCTGCTCCTCGGCCGCGAACCGCTCCCGGTCGAGCTGTTCCGCGATCTCCTCGTCCTCGGACATCAGCAGGTCGAGGCTGGCGTCTCCCATCTCGAAGACCCCCATGTCGAGATATGCCTTCTGCAGTCGCTCGCCCCACAGGCCGATGTCCTTGACGCACGGCACGATCCGGCTGAAGAGCAGCTTGCGGAAGAGGTGGAGGAACTCCGACTGCTCCGAGTACTCCTCCGCCTCCTTCTTCGAGACGCCGAAGTTCTCCAGGACCTCGATGCCGCGCAGCCGGTCGCGCATCAGGTAGCAGCCCTCGATCACGAACTCCTCGCGTTCGCGCAGTTCCGCGTCGCTCAGCTGCTTGTAGTAGTCGCGCAGCGCCATCCTGCCGAACGCCACATGGCGTGCCTCGTCCTGCATGATGTACGCGAGGATCTGCTTCGGCAGCGGCTTGGTCGTGGTGTCGCGGATCATGCCGAAGGCGGCGAGGGCCAGGCCCTCGATGAGGACCTGCATGCCGAGGTAGGGCATGTCCCAGCGGGAGTCGCGCAGGGTGTCGCCGAGCAGGGACTGCAGATTGTCGTTGATCGGGTAGAGCATGCCGATCTTCTCGTGGAGGAAGCGGCCGTAGATCTCGGCGTGCCGGGCCTCGTCCATGGTCTGGGTGGCGGAGTAGAACTTGGCGTCGAGGTCCGGGACCGATTCGACGATCCTGGCCGCGCAGATCATGGCGCCTTGCTCACCGTGGAGGAACTGGCTGAACTGCCAGGACGTGTAGTGCTTGCGCAGCTCGCCCTTGTCCCGTTCGGTCATCTTCGCCCAGTGCCGGGTGCCGTACAGGGTGAGCGCCTCGTCGGGCGTGCCCAGCGGGTCGTACGGGTCGACCTCGAGGTCCCAGTCGATACGCCTGGCGCCGTCCCACTGCTTGTCCTTGCCCTTCTGGTAGAGGGCGAGGAGACGGTCGCGGCCGGCCCCGTTCTCCTGGCCGGGAAAGATGGCCTGCCAGCTGAAGCGGGCGGCACCCGAGGCCGGGACCTGCCAGAGCGGGTTGTCCGGTGCGTGGATGTAGCGGTCGTGCATCGACACTTCCGGCTCCTTCACCTCGTACTCCTGGGTACGCGAGGACAGTTGGCAGGCTCACACGCTGATAGACGCTCAGTCAACAAGTCGTGCGCAGGGGATTGACGAGCTTACTGACGGGGAGTCTCATAACACCGACGCCGGTAATCCGACTCGCGAGGTGCCCTCAGCCATGACGACAGTGACCGACCGCGACGTGCAGCTGCTCCGCGACGCACTCGGCCCGCTCCGGGACCGCGAACAGGTCGCCGCGCGCCTGCTCGAGTCCTCCGCCAAGCACTCCTTCGACCCCGACAAGGAGCTCGACTGGGAGGCGCCCGTCGAGGAGGGCAAGTGGTTCTGGCCCCCCGAGCTGGTCTCCCTCTACGACACCCCGCTGTGGCGGAGGATGTCCGAGGAACAGCGGATGGACCTGGCCAGGCACGAGGCCGCCTCGCTGGCCTCGCTCGGGATCTGGTTCGAGATCATCCTGATGCAGCTGCTGGTGCGCCACATCTACGACAAGTCGGTGACCAGCAACCACGTCCGCTACGCCCTCACCGAGATCGCGGACGAGTGCCGGCACTCGATGATGTTCGCCCGCATGATCCAGAAGGGCGGGGCGCCCGCGTACCCGGTGCCGCGCGTCTACCACAACCTGGCCCGCGTGCTGAAGACGGTCTCGACCACGCCCGGCTCGTTCGCCGCCACCCTCCTCGGCGAGGAGATCCTCGACTGGATGCAGCGCCTGACCTTCCCCGACGAGCGGGTGCAGACGCTGGTGCGCGGCGTCACCCGCATCCACGTCGTCGAGGAGGCCCGCCATGTGCGGTACGCCCGCGAGGAGCTGCGCCGCCAGATGGTGACCGCGCCCCGCTGGGAGCAGGAGTTCACCCGGCTCAGCTGCGGCGAGGCGGCCCGCGTCTTCAGCGTCTGCTTCATCAACCCGCAGGTGTACGAGAACGTCGGCCTCGACCGCCGCGAGGCCGTCGCCCAGGTGAAGGCCAGCGGGCACCGGCGCGAGGTCATGCAGACCGGCGCACGCCGGCTGACCGACTTCCTGGACGACATCGGCGTGCTGCGCGGGCCCGGCCGCAGGCTGTGGAAGAGTTCCGGCCTTCTCGCGTGATCGCATGAGGGCCGCCGCGCACGCTGCGGTTACGCTGCGGAGCATGACCAGTCCCGCTCCCGCGACCCGCGCCTACCGACGGCTCAGCGTCGAGGAGCGCCGCACGCAACTGCTCGCCGCGGCGCTCACTCTCTTCGCGCACCGGCCGCCGGAGGAGATCTCGCTCGACGACGTGGCGGAGGCGGCCGGGGTCTCGAGGCCGCTCGTCTACCGGTACTTCCCCGGCGGCAAGCAGCAGCTCTACGAAGCGGCCCTGCGCTCGGCCGCCGACCGGCTGGAGCTGTGCTTCGCGGAACCGAAGGCCGGTCCGCCGACCGAGCGCCTGACCCGGGTGCTGGACCGCTATCTGGCCTTCGTGGACGAGCACGACGCCGGGTTCAGCGCGCTGCTGCGGGGCGGCAGCGTCGCCGAGACCTCCCGTACGACCGCGATCGTCGACGAGGTACGGCGGGCCGCCGCCGAGCAGATCCTCGTCCACCTCGGCGTGGACGGCCCGGGGCCGCGGCTCCACATGATGGTCAGGACCTGGATCGCGGCGGTCGAGGCCGCCTCGCTGATCTGGCTGGACGAGGACAAGCAACCGCCGGCGCACGAGCTGCGCGAATGGCTCGTCGACCATCTGGTCGCGCTGCTGACGGTGACGGCGGCGACCGACGAGGAGACGGCCGGCGTCGTCGCGGACCTGCTCGCGCAGGAGACCGCGGCCGGACCCGTCGGCACGCTGGTGCGCCGGCTGGGACCCGTCGTGGGCGGCGCCGCCCACCTGCTGTGAGACTGGTGAGGTGAGAAGCGAGAACACCCCCTTCGAGGGCGGCCCCCTGGACGGGCGCGTGCTCCCCGTCCTGGTCGGCCCCACCGGCCACCCCCCGAAGTGGTACAAGGTGCCCGTACCGAACGACGACGGCTCCCCGCCCACCGTGTACGCGTACCGCCGGGTCCCCTCCGGCTACACGAAGCGCCTCGGACTCCAGCGTGGCTGGAAGTACGAGTACGCGCCCGGGGGCGTGGAGCGGCGCGAGATCAGGTGGCCCTGGTCGAAGCCGGGCGGAGCGGCCTGAGGACCTGTACGGAGACCTGCCCCGGGCACGCGGTGTCCCGGTGAGGCGGTTGCTCCGGGACACCGACCGTGCCGCGGACCGACGCCGCGCCCTGCGGCAAGCAGCCGCGCCGCTCGCGGGTGCATCGTCCCTGCACGGGTGACCTCGTTGCGCCGGGCCGCTCTCCTGCGGTCGCCGTCGCCCGGCACACGGCGCAGCCTCGACCGGGGCGGAACGGCCGCCTTCAAGGCCGGAGGTGATCGGGTGTCAGGCAGGTATTCACTGCGCGCCGTCTGCGTCGGCGTGCTCGTCGTCGCCGCGACGGCCACCACGCTCCCCGCGACGGCGGACTCCCCGGAGCCCCGCCACGGCGCCGTCGACAAGCTGCTCGGCGAGCTCGGTGACACCGTCATGGAGCGGTTCGCCGGCAAGGAACCCGCCGCAGGGCCACCGCTCCCCCTCGAGGAGCTCACCGCCGCGCCGGACATGACCGGGGTACTCACCCGGCTGCGGGAGCTGTACCGGCAGGCGGAGGAGGCCGGTGAGACCTACAAGAGCACCGAGGACGCGCTGGAGAGACAGCGCGCGGAGACCGCGCGACTGTCCCGCGCCCTCACCAAGGCCCGCAAGGCCCTCGTCGCCGGCCGGGCCGACGCCGGACGCATCGCCCGCGTGCAGTACCAGGGCAACTCGGACCTCTCCGCGTATCTGCGTCTGCTTCTGGCCCCCGACCCGCAACAGGCCCTCGACCAGGGTCACTTGATCGAACGGGCGGCGAGCGGACGACTCGCCGCCATGGACCGGCTGGAGGCCGGGGAGAAGCGGGCCCGAGAACTGGCGGCGGCGTCCCGCCGGGCGCTGGAGCGGGAAGTACTCCTCGCCGCCCGGCAGAAGAAGGCCAAGGACACCGCCACGGCCAGGCTGCGGACCGCCGAAGGGCTGCTCGCCTCCCTGTCCGCGGAGGAACTGACCGCCCTGGCCGGACAGGAGCGCCGGCAGACCGCCGACGCCCAGGAGAAACTGCTGGCCACGGGAGCGCTGGAGGGGCAACGCACGCCGTCGACACAGGGGGACCGTGCGCTGGCGTACGCCGCCGAGCAGATCGGCAAGCCCTATGTGTGGGGAGCGGAGGGCCCCCAGGCGTACGACTGCTCCGGGCTGACCTCGAATGCCTGGGCCAGTGCAGGCCGTGCGATCCCGCGGACCAGCCAGGAGCAGTGGGCCGAGCTCAAGAGGGTGCCGCTGCGTGACCTGCGCCCCGGTGACCTGGTCGTCTACTTCCCCGAGGCCACCCATGTCGCGATGTACCTCGGCGACGGCATGGTCATCCAGGCGCCGCGCCCCGGCGCGCGCGTCAAGGTCTCCCCCATCGCGTCGAACCCGCTGCTCGGAGCGGTACGCCCCGACCCGGCCGGCCCGGCGCTGCCGTCGTACACCCCGCCCGAGCTGCCGGACGACGCGACGGCCGGCTCGGACGAGGGGTACGACAGGGCTTTCGGCTGACCTGTCAGGCTCCGGAGACCGACGCCAGGTAGGCCTCTGCCTTCTCCGGCTCGTAGAAGAAGTTCTCGAAGTCCGCCGGGTCGTTGAAGCCGTTGGCGAACCGGTCGGCGACCGGCTGGAGCACGCCGCCCGCGCCGATCAGGTTGAGCACGTGCTCCGGCGGGACGCCCAGCATCGCGTTCGTCCACTTGGTGACGTGCTGCGCCGTGTCCCAGTAGCGGTCGAAGGTGCCCTGCATCCACTGCTCGTCGAACGGCCGGTCGCCGTGCTCGGTGATCGACGCGAGGTAGGAGGCGGCGCACTTGGACGCGGAGTTGGAGCCCTGGCCGGTGATCGGGTCGTTCGCCACGACGACGTCCGCGACGCCGAGCACGAGCCCGCCGCCGGGCAGCCGGCCGATGGGGTTGCGCACGGTCGGGGCGTACCGGCCGGCGAGCGTGCCGCCCGCGTCGGTCAGCTCGACCTTGGTGGCCCGCGCGTACTCCCAGGGCGTGAACTTCTCCATGAGCTCGAGCGTCAGCGCGAGGTGCTCGGAGGGGTCCTTGACGCCCTGGAAGACGTCCAGCGGCCCGCCGGGGACGCCCTCCCAGAAGAGGATGTCGGCCCGGCCGGAGGTGGTGAACGTCGGCATGACGAACAACTCGCCGACACCGGGGACCAGGTTGCAGCGGACCGCGTCGTAGTCGGGGTGCTCGGGGCGGGGGCCGAGACCGTGGACGTACGCCACGGCGAGCGCGCGCTGCGGCTCCGAGTACGGGGAGCGGGAGGCGTCACGGCCGAACATGGAGACCAGTTCGCCCTTGCCGGCCGACACCAGCACCAGGTCGTAGGTGCGGGAGAAGTAGTCGAGGTCGGAGACGGCGGCGCCGTGGATGACGAGCTGACCGCCGCGCTGGGCGAACGTCTCCATCCAGCCGGCCATCTTCACGCGCTGGTCCACCGACTGCGCGTAGCCGTCGAGCTTGCCGACCCAGTCGACCGCGCGGCTCGCGTCGGGCGCTGCGACCGAGACGCCGAGACCCTCGATCTTCGGGGCCTGCGACTCCCAGAAGTTGATGCCGAGGTCCCGCTCGTGCTCGAGGGCGGTGTGGAACATGCACTGGGTGGACATGACCCGGCCGGACCGGATCTCGTCCGCCGTGCGGTTCGACATCAGGGTGACCTCGTAGCCCCTGGACTGGAGGCCGAGGGCGAGCTGGAGGCCGGACTGACCGGCACCGACTATGAGTATCTTCCGCATGGCGGGTTCTCCGTGGTTCTGCGTCGCGGTTCGGGAGGCTATTCGGGGGTGGCGTCGAGGGCGTGGGCGACCAGCGCCAGCAGCGACTCGATCACCGTGATCCGGTTACGGGCGTCCATGATCACAACCGGTACGTGCGGCGGCACCGTCAGGGCCTCCCGTACGTCCGCCGCCTCGTACGCGGTCGTTCCCTCGAAGTGGTTGACGGCGACGATGTACGGCAGCCCGCAGCTCTCGAAGTAGTCGAGGGCCGGGAAGCAGTCGGGCAGCCGCCGGGTGTCGGCGAGCACGATCGCCCCGATCGCCCCGCGCACCAGGTCGTCCCACATGAACCAGAAACGCTGCTGGCCGGGCGTGCCGAAGACGTACAGCACCAGGTCGTCGTCGAGCGTGATCCGGCCGAAGTCCATGGCCACCGTCGTGGTGACCTTGTCGGGCGTGGCGGTGAGGTCGTCGGTCTCCTCGCTCGCCCGGGTCATCAGCGCCTCCGTCTGGAGCGGCGTGATCTCCGAGACGGAGCCGACGAACGTCGTCTTGCCGACGCCGAAACCCCCCGCGACGACGATCTTCGTCGCGGTGGGCGCACGGGTGGTGTCCAGCTGCCAGGCCTGCACCGCCTCTTCGGTACGGGCCTCGGGCGCCGCATCGGGAGACGTGTCGAGGGGCGCGGCGTCGGGCCGTGCGAGCGTGTCAGAGGCGGCGGAGTCCACTCAGCACCCTTTCCAGCAGTGCGCGGTCGGGCTGGCCGGTGCCGTGACCGGTCCCGTACACACGGATCTTTCCCTGGTCCGCCAGGTCGCTGAGCAGCACCCGGACGACACCGAGCGGCATCTTGAGCAGCGCCGATATCTCGGCGACGGTACGCATACGGCGGCACAGTTCGACGATCGCCCGCAGCTCGGGCATCACCCGGGACGCGAGAGTGCCGCCGGGCAGTTCCCTGCGCTCGGGCGGCGCCTCGAGCGCGGCGACGAACGTCTCGACGAGCAGCACGTGCCCGAAGCGGGTACGGCCGCCGGTCAGGGAGTACGGGCGGACCCGGGCGGGACGTTTGCCGTCACCGCGCACGGGAAGTCGGGGGCCGGTCATCACAGACCACTCTCCATCGATTTGCGCAGTTCACTGCGGACTTCGGGGGTGAGTACGTGTCCGGCACGGCCTACGAACAGCGCCATGTGGTAGGCGACGACGCTCATGTCGCAGTCGGGTGTCGCGTGCACCCCGAGCAGGGAGCCGTCGCTGATCGACATGACGAAGAGGCTGCCCTCCTCCATGGCGACCATCGTCTGCTTGACGCCTCCGCCGTCCATCAGGCCGGCGGCCCCGACGGTGAGGCTGCCGATGCCGGAAACGATCGTGGCGAGGTCCGCGCTGGAGCCCTTCGGGCCCTCGCGGGGGGCTACGGCGGCCGGGGCTGCGTTCAGCTCCGCGTCGGAGGAGAGCAGCAGCAGCCCGTCGGACGAGACGACGGCGACGGAGCGCACCCCTGGCACCTCCTCCACCAGATTGCCCAGCAACCATTGAAGGTTGCGGGCCTCGCTGCTCAGGCCGAACGTGCCGGTCGCAGTCAACTGCGTGCCTCCTCGACTGTGTCCCCCGTCTCCGCTTCGGTCTCCCGCTGGTCCGTCCGGTCCCGGTCTCTGCGGTGCGCCGGGTCCGCCGGTTGTGTCTGTGCTGTGGTCTCCGCGAGTTCGGCCTCCGCGTCACGGCGGCCGTCCTTGGCGCCCTGGTGGAAGCCGCCGAGCCGGCGGCGCAGGGCCTCCGCGTCGACGCTTCCGGTGCGCCCGGCAGGGGCGGCAGCGGGCTGGACGGACTTCGGCGTGCGCTTGGGCAGGCCCTTGTCCGTGACCCGGTCCCAGGCGGCGGGAGCGTCCGGCGTGCTTCCCGCGGGCTCCGCCTCCTGCTCCGGCTCCGGCCCCTGCTCGGGCTCCCCCGGTTCCTCGGGCTGCCTCGGCAGCCGCATCGTGAACGTCTCCTGGTCGACGCCGGTGGTCACCGGATCGCCGTCGGCCGTGCGCTCGTGTGTCTCCGGCTCCGCGGCGGCGGCGAGGATCGCCCGCTCCGCGGCCTCGACGAACGGGTCGGGCTCGAGCCGCTGCTCGGCCTGCGGGTCGGGGTCCTGGCCGTACGCGAGGCCGTGCTCGTGCTCCTGCGCGAGGTCGTCGCCGTCGTGGCTGCCCGCGTGGTCCTGCGTGATGTCGTCGCCGGGGCCGGCCAGGCCGTCGTCGAGCACGTCGGCGCTGTCGAACCCGGCGAGGAGTTCGGTGTCCGCCGCCGTGGCGTCGGCCGCTGCGGCCTGGGCGGCAGGTTCCGTCGGTGCGGCCGGTGCGGCGGGTTCGGCCGATGCGGCCGGCTCGCCCTGGGCGGCAGCTTCTGCCGGTGCGGCCGCCTCCTCCTCGTGGCCGGGCGCGCCGGAGCCTTCGACCGGCTCCGCTCCGCCGGACGGGGCGTCCTCGGTACCGTCCGCGTCCGGGCCGGCACCGTCGGCGTCCGCCGGGTCCGCGTCCTGCCGCCGCGGGCTCTTGGGCAGGGCGTTCGAGTTCGCCTCTGCCACCGAGCCGGGGAGGTTCAGCGCCGGCGCGGCCCCCGGCACCGGTACCTGGCGCCCCGCCGTCGCGGGCGGTCCCGTCGGCAGCAGTGCCTGCGGCACCACGACGACGGCGGTGATCCCGCCCTGCTTGTGCTCGCGGAGCTGGATCCGCACCCCGTGGCGTGCCGCGAGCAGCGCGGCCACGCGCAGTCCGAGGCCCTCGCCCTCACGGCCGGCCGGGGGCTCGGTCTCGTACGACTCGGGGTCCTCGAGCCGGGCGTTGACCTCGGCGATGCGGCTCGCGGTCATACCGATGCCCGCGTCCTGGACGGAGAGCATCACCTCGCCGCTCTCCAGCAGCCAGCCAGAGAGTTCCACCTGGGCGTCCGGCGGCGAGAACGAGGTGGCGTTCTCCAGGAGTTCGGCGACCAGGTGGCTGAGGTCGTCCGCGGCGAAGCCGGCGACCTGGGCGTGCGGCGGGAGGGACTGGATGACCACCCGCTCGTAGCGCTCGATCTCGCTGACCGCGGCGCGCAGCACGTCGACGAGCGGAACGGGGCCGACATGACCGTGTCCGTGGTCGGTGCCGGCGAGGACCAGCAGGTTCTCGCTGTGCCGGCGCATGACGGTGGCCATGTGGTCGAGCTTGAAGAGCGTGGCGAGGCGCTCGGGGTCCTGCTCGCGTTCCTCCAGCTTCTCGATGACGCCGAGCTGGCGCTCCACGAGTCCGAGGGTGCGCAGCGAGAGGTTCACGAAGGTGTGGTGGACGGTGTGGCGCAGCCGGTCCAGTTCGCGGGCGGTCTCCTCGGTGCGCTGCCGCAGTTCGGCACGCGCCTCGGTCAGCTCGGCCTCGAGCGCGGCGCGCGAGCCGAGGAGTTCGCCCCGGTCGGCGTCGAGTTGCGCGGCTCGTGTCCCGAGGTCACGGAGCTTGCCGTGGAGGGTGTTGAGGGACCGTACGACCTGGGCGAACTCGTCGTTGCGGCCGGTGAAGCGGACCGGTTCCTCGCTCTGCGGGACCGGGGCGTCGGCGAGCCTTGCGGCGCCGATCCGCAGGACGGCGAGCGGGCGGGTGAGCGTGCGGGACACCGCGGCGAGCACGCCGACGGTGACGACGACCAGTCCGCCGAGGAGGGCGATACGGATTTCGAGCGCGGTGAGGTCGTCGTCGCGCAGCTGCTCGAACCGTTCGGTCCGTTCGGTGACGAGGGAGGACTCCGCGCCGCGCATCTGCTCGATCCGGGCGGTGAGCGCGGCCTCCAGCTCGGCGGGGTCGGTGCCGCGCTCCGCGTCGGAGAGCCTGGGCTGGTCGGTCAGGCGGGTCAGGTAGGTCTCGGCGGTCTTGACCTCGGGCCCGGTGACGGTGGCGGCGAACTTGTCCCGGGCGGCCGGTCCGGCGGCCTGGTCGAAGTCGGCGAGGGCGGCCAGTTCGCGTACCCGTGCCTGCTGTGCGGCGGCGGTGAGGGCGTTGCGGGTACGGGCGTCGGCGCCGGTGTCCTCGCCGGCGCTCTCCACGGGGAGCCCGGTGACGGGGTCGTAGGAGAGGACCGGGTCGGGCCGGGGCACGGCGAGCGCGGCGAGCAGCAGTCCCCGGGCGGCGGAGGCCTGCTCGACGGCGAGGCCGAGCTCGGCGGGGGCCCTGGTGGCGTCGGCGGCGCGCGGCGGCGTCCGGTCGGCGAGTTCGCCGGCCAGGGCGTGCAGCGCGGAGATGACCGCGGTGTAGGCCTGGTGGGTCTCCATCGCGGTGCCCTCGCCGGACAGCGCGGTACGGCGGACCGACGGCACGGACGCGAGCGAGCGCCGGAGCTCCGCACGGTCGGTGTCCAGGGTGTCGCGCATCTCGTCGAGCTGCCGGTCGACGCGGTCGCCGAGGCTGTCGGAGACCTTGCGGCGGTCCTTCTTGTCGCCCTTCTGCTCCTTGCCGCCGGCCGCGATGTACGCGGTGAGCTCGTCGCGTTCGTCGGCGAGCGAGTGGGCGAGGGTGACGGCCTGCCGGTCCAGCGCGGCCAGGGTGACCAGCCGCTGGGACTCGGTCAGGTCGCCGGAGGCGGCGAGGATGCCGGGAGTGCCCGCGGCGACGACGACGAGGCCGGCGACGGCGACACCGGCGACCAGCCGGTTGCGTACCCGTCGGGAGCGGCCGGCCGGCACCTGCGCGGGTGCGGCCTGTTCGGCTGTGTCCCGCACGGCTGGGTCCTGGGCACGGGGCGCCGGGATCTGCTGGGGAGGGACCGGGGCCTGAGGGTCGCCCGGTGCTCCCGTGGACGGGGTTCCAGTGGGCCTGCCGCCGTTGCCCCGAGGCCGCTTCTTCTGCACCGGTGCTCGCAATCTTGCTTGACTCGTCCACCCATGAAGCAGAGATGACGACCGGTCACGCGCGTAAGCCCCACCCCTGGTACGGCTTCCGACCATTCCAGTGCCTTTGGGAGGGAGGCGCGCATCGGCCGCTCCGCCACCCGAACGAGTGAACAACACTCGTGAGTTGGCGAACAACTTCCCCGAGCCGCCCGTCGGCCCGCGCGGAGCCCCTGGGTTGGACCTTCCGGCCCCCCTTTGGCACTATGTGCGCCCGCACCTTCGCACAGTCGCCCATTCGGGGCGAAGCACACCGTCTGACCTGCTGGTACGGGCCAAACGCCGTCTGCGAGGACCTTGTGAAGGTCTCATGCAGACTGGGTTCATGCGCATCGAACTGGCCACCTCCCCCGGCTCTCCCGAACGCCCCAACGAGGACTGGGTGTCCGTCGCCCTGCCCGCTTCGGGCCAGGGTGGAACCGTCGTGGCGCTCGACGGCGTGACGCCTCCGAGCGGTGAAGCGGGGTGCGTGCACGGTGTGCCGTGGTTCACCGCCCGGCTCGGCGGCTCCCTGGTCGAACTGTCCGGTTCGCGGCGTGACCTGACACTTCGGGAGGTGCTCGCCGAGGCGATCCGGCGCACCGCGGACGCCCATCGCGACACCTGTGACCTTTCTCACGTGCGCACACCTCAGGCGACGGTGGTGCTGGCGCGTTGGGGCGGGCCGGAGGAGGAGGTCGAGTACCTGGTGCTCTCCGACTCGACGCTGCTGCTCCTGTCCCCCGACGGGTCGGTGTCCGCGGTGCTGGACGACCGGCTGGACCGCCTGCCGCGCGAGGCGCTGCGGACCCATGCCTCCGCGGACGCGCTGCGGAACGCCGAGGGCGGGTTCTTCACCGCCGCGGCGGACCCCGAGGTGGCCCGGCGCGCGGTGGCGGGCAGCGTTCCGCGCGAGCGGGTGAGCGCCGTCGCGGCCCTCACCGACGGCGCCTCGCGCTGGGTGGACATGTTCGGTGCGGGTGACTGGGCGAAGTGCGTGGCGCTGCTCCGTGAGGAGGGCGCCCAGGGCCTGATCGACCGGGTGCGGGAGCTGGAGGTGGAGGCAAGAGCCCGTACGGCGGTGATCCGGTGGAAGCTCCACGACGACGCCTCCGCGGTCTTCGCCGAACTGTGACGTCGCGAGGGCTCCCCGGCTCCGCCCGTCAGCTCTCCGCGCGGGCGTTGAGCTGGTGCAGCAGCCGTGCCAGCTCCGCGACCTCGCGCGGGTCCCAGCCGGCCAGCTTGTTGCGGTACCGGTCACGGCGGGCGTCACGCACACGGCGGAACCGGGCTGTTCCTTCTTCCGTGAGCCGTACGAGGGAGGCGCGGCCGTCGGCGGGGTCCGGTTCGCGGGTCACCAGGCCCAGTTCCTCGAGGGCCCGCAGCTGCCGGCTCATGGTGGCCTTGCCGACGCCGAAGTAGCCGGCCAGTTCGGTGGCCCGCTGGGCCCCGGCCTCGTCCAGCCGTACGAGGAGCCCGTAGGCGGCGGGCTCGAGCTCGGGGTGGACCTCGCGGGCCATTTCGCCGGAGGACGCGCGGGCGCGGCGCAGAAAGACGGCCAACTCCCGCTCGAGCGCGAGGAATTCCTGGTCCACACCACTCCCGCCGTTCGGGCCCGCTCCACCCGCCGTACCGCCTTCGTGCACGTCAGCACCCCTCGCGCGCTTTCCGGGTCGTGAAAGTTTCTCGACGCGGCCGGTATTGCCGCAGCTCCGCCAGTATTTCGCAGGCGTAGACCAACGGCGGCGCCGAGGTCCCCTTCCTACGGTGGGTCTACGTGCGTAGCGTCCTTCATGGCATGTCCACACCATTCACTCCGCCACGACATGTCGACACGTCGTCAGGTCACCCCCACCGAGGCCTTCGGAGGCACGCTATGCCCGTGCACAGATCCGGAACGACCGGTCGTCGGCGCCTCGCCGCGGCCGGCACTCTCCTCGCAGTCCTCTCCCTCCTCCTCACGCTCCCCGGCACCGCCACGGCCGACCCCAAGCCGGAACGCGGCTCCGCCCACATGGGTATGGGCGTCGTCGCCCACGACGGCCAGGGCGGCCCGCCGCGCGACACCCGTGCGGTGCAGACGGAAGGCGTCGACGTCTCCAGCCACCAGGGGAACGTCGACTGGTCGGCTCTGTGGACCAGCGGCGTCAAGTGGGCCTACGTGAAGGCCACCGAAGGCACGTACTACAAGAACACGTACTTCACGCAGCAGTACAACGGCTCGTACAACATCGGCATGATCCGGGGCGCGTACCACTTCGCCACCCCGAACACCACGACGGGCACCGCCCAGGCGGACTACTTCGTCGACAACGGCGGCGGCTGGTCCCGCGACGGCAGGACCCTTCCCGGCGTCCTCGACATCGAATGGAACCCGTACGGCGCCGCCTGCTACGGCAAGTCGCAGGCCGGGATGGTCACCTGGATCCGCGACTTCCTGAACCGCTACAAGGCACGCACCGGCCGTGACGCGGTCATCTACACGGCGACCAGCTGGTGGACGCAGTGCACCGGCAACTACGCCGGTTTCGGGGCCACCAATCCGCTCTGGATCGCCCGCTACAACACCACGCCGGGCACCCTCCCGGCCGGCTGGCCCTACTACACGATGTGGCAGTACACGTCGTCCGGGCCGATCGTCGGCGACCACAACAAGTTCAACGGCGCGTACGACCGCGTCCAGGCGCTCGCCAACGGCTGACCCCGGCTCACGGGGGCCCGTCCCGCCGCCCCGGTCGTCACGACCAGTGCGCGGGGCGGGTGAACCCGTCGGGCAGCCGGGTGGCCGCGTCGCCCCTGGCCGCGTTGAGCTGCGGCTGGGTGAGGAAGATGCAGCCGGTCAGATCCGCGCCGGACAGATCGGCGTCCCTCAGGTCGGCGCCGATGAGGTCGGCCAGCCGCAGATCGGCACCCGTCAGGTCGGCCGCGATCAGATACGCGCCGCGCAGACTGACACCCCGCAGATCGGCGTTCCTGAGCCGGGCGCCCATCAGGTCCGCTCCCCTGCGGTCCTTCTTCTTCCGCCCGGTGCCCGCACCCGCGCGGACGAGCTCGCTGGCGCGCAGCAGCAGGACGTTGACCTGCTCGCGTTCGGCGCCGACGTCCAGCTTCAGCAGTGCGCCGGGGGCGAGCCGGGTGAGCTCCTCGATGTGCTCCCGGCGCCGGCGCAGCTTCCCGTGGAGCTCACGGGCGGCGTCCAGCGTCAGCGCCTGGGCCACGTACCAGAGCAGTTCGTGCAGCTGCCGTACGACGGGGAAGACCTCGAACATCTGCCGGGCCGTGGCAGGGGCCTCACGCCAGCTCGTCCCGCCGTAGGTGACCTGTGAGACCTGCTGCCCCGCGCCGAAGCAGTCGTAGACGGTGCAGCCGGAGTAGCCGCTGTCCCTGAGGCGTGCGTGGATGCCGCAGCCGAAGTCGGCGGACAGGTTGGTGCAGGGCTTGCCGGCGTCCTTGCTCACGGCGAAGTCGGCCGAGGCGGCGAAGGGCAACGCCACACAGCACAGGCCGAAGCAGTTCGCGCAGTCGGCACGCAGGGTCTTCATCCGTCCATTGTGCGGGACCCGCGAAGAGCCCCGGTGCGGCGGCCGAGGGGCAGACGGAGGGGCCCGGAGGTGGATCACCACCCTCCGGGCCCCTCAGTGCCGCACGGGTCAGGCCGCCGCGGTCACCGGCACGTCCGCCGAGGACAGCGCGATCTCGAGCACCTGCCGGACGTCGGTCACCGGGTGGATCTCGAGCTTCTCGAGGATCTCCGCCGGGACGTCGTCCAGGTCGGGCTCGTTCCGCTTCGGGATCACGACCGTGGTGATGCCCGCCCGGTGGGCGGCGAGCAGCTTCTGCTTCACGCCACCGATGGGCAGCACCCGGCCGGTGAGCGAGACCTCGCCGGTCATCGCCACGTCCGTACGCACCTGGCGTCCGGAGAGCAGCGACGCGAGCGCCGTGCTCATGGTGATGCCCGCGCTCGGCCCGTCCTTGGGCACCGCGCCCGCCGGGAAGTGGATGTGCACGCCCCGGTCCTTCAGGTCGGCGACCGGCAGCTCCAGTTCGGCGCCGTGCGAACGCAGGAAGCTCAGCGCGATCTGCGCGGACTCCTTCATCACGTCACCGAGCTGACCGGTCAGGGTCAGTCCGGCCGCGCCGGTCTCCGGGTCGGCGAGCGACGCCTCCACGAACAGGACGTCCCCGCCCGCGCCGGTCACGGCGAGCCCGGTGGCCACGCCGGGCACCGCGGTGCGGCGCTCGGCCGGGTCCTGGGCGGACTCGGGCACGTGGTGGGGCCGGCCGATGAGCCCGCGCAGCTCCTCGTGGGTGACGGTGAACGGCAGGTCCCGGTCCCCCAGCTCGTGCTGCGCGGCGACCTTCCGCAGCAGCCGCGCGATGGACCGCTCCAGGTTCCGCACACCGGCCTCACGGGTGTACTCGCCTGCCAGCTTGCGCAGCGCGGAGTCGTCGAGCGTCACCTCACCGGCCTCGAGTCCCGCCCGCTCCAGCTGGCGCGGCACGAGGTGGTCACGGGCGATGACGACCTTCTCGTCCTCCGTGTAGCCGTCCAGGCGCACCAGCTCCATACGGTCGAGCAGCGCCTCCGGGATGGCCTCCAGCACGTTGGCGGTGGCGAGGAACACCACGTCGCTGAGGTCGAGCTCGACCTCGAGGTAGTGGTCGCGGAAGGTGTGGTTCTGCGCGGGGTCGAGGACCTCGAGCAGGGCCGCCGCGGGGTCGCCGCGGAAGTCGGAGCCGACCTTGTCGATCTCGTCGAGCAGGACGACCGGGTTCATCGAGCCGGCCTCCTTGATCGCACGCACGATCCGGCCGGGCAGCGCGCCGACGTACGTACGCCGGTGGCCGCGGATCTCGGCCTCGTCCCGTACGCCGCCGAGCGCGACGCGGACGAACTTGCGTCCCATGGCGTGCGCCACGGACTCGCCGAGGCTGGTCTTTCCGACACCGGGCGGGCCGACGAGCGCGAGCACCGCGCCCCCGCGCCGCCCGCCGACCACGCCCAGCCCCCGCTCGGCGCGCCGCTTGCGCACCGCCAGGTACTCGGTGATCCGCTCCTTCACGTCCTGCAGACCCGCGTGCTCGGCGTCCAGCACGGCCTTGGCGCCCTGGATGTCGTACGAGTCCTCCGTACGCTCGTTCCACGGCAGTTCGAGGACGGTGTCGAGCCAGGTGCGGATCCAACTGCCCTCGGGGCTCTGGTCGGAGGCCCGTTCGAGCTTCTCGACCTCCTTGAGCGCGGCTTCCCTGACCTTCTCCGGCAGGTCGGCCGCCTCCACGCGGGCCCGGTAGTCGTCGGACTCGTCCTCGCCGTCCTGGCCGTTGAGCTCGCGCAGTTCCTTGCGTACGGCGTCGAGCTGACGGCGCAGCAGGAACTCGCGCTGCTGCTTGTCGACGCCTTCCTGGACGTCCTTGGCGATGGCCTCGGCCACGTCCTGCTCGGCGAGGTGCTCGCGCAGTTGCTCGGTGGCGAGCTTCAGCCGGGCGACCGGGTCACTGGTCTCCAGCAGCTCGATCTTCTGGGCCGTGGTCAGGAAGGGTGAGTAGCCGGAGTTGTCCGCGAGTTGTGAGATGCCGTCGATCTGCTGCACGCGGTCGACGACCTGCCAGGCGCCGCGCTTCTTCAGCCAGTCGGTGGCGAGCGCCTTGTACTCCTTGACCAGTTCGGTCACCGCGCCGGGCAGCGGGTCGGGCACGGTCTCCTCGACCACGGTCCCCTCGACCCACAGGGCCGCGCCGGGTCCGGTGGTGCCGGCGCCGATGCGGACGCGGCCGACGCCGCGGATCAGCGCACCGGGGTCGCCGTCGGAGAGCCGGCCGACCTGCTCGACGGTGCCGAGCACACCGGTCGCGGCGTAGGTGCCGTCGACCCGGGGAACGAGCAGCACCTTCGGCTTGTTGCCGGAGGGCCGGGCGGCAGCCTGGGCGGCCTCGACCGCTGCCCGCACCTCGGTGTCGGACAGGTCGAGCGGCACGACCATGCCGGGCAGCACGACCTCGTCGTCGAGCGGCAGGACGGGCAGTGTGAGCGGTGAGTTCGCCTTGATATCGGCAGCCATGATCTCCCCTTAGGCAGTCAAGTTGAGCTGTATCGACTCAATGGTTATGAGCCCTTGATTGTTCCCCGGCCGGTGTTCGCTGTGAGCGATCGGCGAAATCCGGTGGGCGACAGGGCGCGACACGGGCGACAGTGACCCGATGGAGAGCAAAGGGCTGAACCCGGACGGGACCATCGCACGCGAGGGTGCGCTCGACCGCGTGACCCCGGCCTTCGCACCGGTGGTGGCCGCCGCCCGCAGGGAGATCGCCGGCCGCTTCTCGGACGGCAGGCTGCACAGCGCCTATCTCTACGGGAGCATTCCGCGCGGCACCGCCGTGCCCGGCGTCTCGGACCTCGACCTGCTGCTGGTCCTGCACGCGGAGCCCACGGCCCGGGACCGGACGGACGCCGACGCGGCGGAGGCGGCCCTCGACGGAGAGTCCGCCGCGATCGACGGCGCCGGCATCCTGCTCGACGGCGCCGGGACGGCACTCGCCGAAGCGGAGCGGTACGACCTGGGCTTCTTCATCTCCTGCCTGTGCACCCCGCTGACGGGCGAGGACCTCGCCGCCCGCCTTCCCGCCCAGTACCCCACCTCACTGCTGGCCCGTGAGACCAACGGTGACCTGGCCCTCGTCCTGCCGCGCTGGCAAGCCCGGCTGCGGGCCGCCGTGACGGACACCGACCGGCGCACCCTGTGCCGGACGGCCGCGCGGCGGCTCGTACGGTCGGGTTTCACGCTGGTCATGCCCCCGTGGGGCGGCTGGACCAGCGATCTGGAGGCGTCGGCGGAGCTGTTCGCCGGCCACTACCCGCAGCGGGCCGCCCAGATGCGGGCGGCCGCCGCGGCCGCCCGCAGCCCGACCCCGGACGAGGCGGTGATCCGCACGCTCGTCGAGGAGCTCGGGCCGTGGCTGACCGCGGAGTACACAGCGGTTCACGGGACCAAGGCGGCGCGGCCGGCGCCGTGAGCGCCCCCGTGACCTACGTCACCCCGAAATCGGCTCGCGATCGCCCGGCACCGCATTATGTAATGACCACCGCAGGACAGCATCTATTACCGACTCGCTTGAGGAGTTCCCGGATGCCCTTCCGGTCGACCGCGGAAATCGTCCATGCCTGGGTCCACGGCTGGGTCGTCTCGCGCGGCGCCGCGGACCCCGTGCCCAGACCCTGGGGCTTCACGGTGGACGTCGGCCAGGTCAAGCACGCCACCCGCCACGTCCTCACCGCGGACGACGAGGCCACCGTGCGCAAGGTCGCCGCAGAGGTGGCCGCGCCGACGGTCTGGCTGAAGGTCTTCGCCGATCCCGACCGCGTCCTCGAATGGGCGGGCCCCGAGTGGGCCGTCGACGAGCCCGGCTGGCTGATGTCCACCGAGCTGCGCCGGACCCCGACCACCGTGCCCGCCGGCTACACGCTGAGGACCTGGACGCGCGGCGGTGTCGTGCGGGCCCTGGTCGTGGGACCCGACGGTTCGTTCGCGGCACGCGCCCAGATCGCCCCCACCGGGCGCACGGCCGTCGTCGACCAGGTGGAGACCGCCCCCGAGCACCGCCGCAAGGGCCTCGGCCGGCTGGTGATGCACACGCTCCACAACGCCGCCCTCGACCACGGAGCCCGCGTCGGCGTACTGGGCGGCACACCGGACGGCCGGGCGCTCTACGAGTCCCTTGGCTGGCACACCCACGCACCGCTGGTCAGCCTGTACCACCGGCCGGCCTGAGCGCCCCGCAGCCCACGCGGGCGGGCCAGTCCCCGTGGCCGCCCGATCGGTTTGTCCCCTTCACATGGGCCCGGCCAAGATGGGGCGCGATCCGTGTCGTCCCGCACAGCCGCCCGGAGGTCGAGAGCCATGCCGTTCCCTGCCGCAGACGCCCCTGTCACCCTCGACCGACGGGAGGGATCCTGTGGCGAGGTCGTGCTCCGCAGACGGGGGTCCGGTGAAGAGTCGGTGTACGAGATCATCGCGAACGGCTGCTTCCTGATGGACACCTCCGACGGGAGGTCGGAGCGGCTGCTGGTCGACGCCGCGCGCCGGGCGATCGGCACCGGGAACGTGGCGCCCCGCGTCCTCATCGGCGGCCTCGGGGTCGGGTTCTCCTTCGCCCACGCCGCCGCCGACCCGTCCTGGCGGCGGATCGCCGTCGTGGAGCGGGAGGAGGCCGTCATCGACTGGCACCGCAGCGGTCCGCTCGCCGCGATCTCCGGCGACGCCCTCGGTGACCCGCGCTGCGTGATCCTCCACACGGATCTCGTCGAACACCTCCGCTCGACCACGGACCGTTATGACGCTCTGTGCCTGGACATCGACAACGGGCCCGACTGGACGGTCACCGAGGACAACGGTGATCTCTACTCGCCGTCCGGACTCGCCGCGTGCAAAGGCGCGTTGGACCCCGGCGGGGTGCTGGCCGTATGGTCCGCGAAGCCGTCCACCAGCTTTGAGGACGCGTTGCGGAATGCCGGGTTCACTGGGGTAAGGACCGAAGAGATCCGCCTTGCCCGGGGCGTACCGGACGTGGTCCACCTCGGCGTTCGCCCTGCGTAGCCGGGACGCCGTCGCTGCCTTTACGCTGCTGGACTACACACGGGATCCACCTTCGAACCGGATCCACATGCAGCTCGCAGAGAACGCGTACAAGGGCGGGGCGATGGAGCAGACACACACCACGCAAAACGGCGTCGCGGCCACACCCGGGGCCCAGCGCCGGGTGCTGGTGGTCGAGGACGACGCCACGATCGTCGACGCCATCGCCGCACGGCTGCGGGCGGAGGGCTTCCTGGTGCAGACGGCACTGGACGGCCCTGCCGCCGTCGATGCCGCGGACGCCTGGCAACCGGACCTGATGGTCCTCGACGTGATGCTGCCCGGCTTCGACGGGCTGGAGGTCTGCCGCCGGGTGCAGGCACAGCGACCCGTTCCGGTGTTGATGCTCACGGCCCGTGACGACGAGACGGACATGCTCGTCGGGCTCGGCGTCGGGGCCGACGACTACATGACCAAGCCGTTCTCCATGCGGGAGCTCGCTGCCAGGGTGCACGTCCTGCTGCGCCGCGTGGAGCGGGCGGCGCTCGCCGCGGTGACGCCGCGCAGCGGCATCCTGCGCCTCGGCGAACTGGAGATCGACCACGCTCAGCGCCGCGTACGGGTCCGGGCGGAGGACGTCCATCTGACGCCCACCGAGTTCGACCTGCTGGTGTGCCTCGCGAACACACCCCGCGCCGTCCTCTCCCGTGAGCAGCTGCTCGCCGAGGTGTGGGACTGGGCGGACGCCTCCGGGACCCGCACGGTCGACAGCCACATCAAGGCGCTGCGCCGCAAGATCGGTGCCGAGCGCATCCGCACCGTCCACGGGGTCGGATACGCGCTGGAGACGCCGGCGCCATGAAACGGCGGCGGCCGGGCGGTGGACCGGGCAGGCGGTTGAGTACCGCGTCCATCACGATATCGATCAAGACGAAGCTCAGCACGCTCGTCGTGGTCTCGGTCTTCATCACCACCGGTCTGATGCTGATGGCGTTCCACAGCAAGACCGAGGTGCGTTTCATCACGGTCTTCACGATCATCGCGACGCTGCTGATCACGCAGTTCGTGGCGCACGGCCTGACCGCCCCGCTGGACGAGATGAACACGGTCGCCAAGGGCATATCCCACGGCGACTACACCCGCCGGGTGCGCGGCGCCGACCGCCGGGACGAGCTCGGCGACCTCGCCTCCACGATCAACCGCATGGCCGACGACCTCGAGGCCGTGGACCGGCACCGCAAGGAACTGGTCGCCAACGTCTCGCACGAGCTGCGCACCCCCATCGCCGCGCTGCGCGCCGTGCTGGAGAACGTCGTCGACGGGGTCTCCGCCGCCGACCCGGAGACGATGCGCACCGCGCTGAAGCAGACGGAGCGCCTCGGCCGTCTGGTCGAGACACTGCTCGACCTGTCCCGGCTCGACAACGGCGTGCTGCCGCTGAAGGCCCGGCGCTTCGAGGTGTGGCCCTATCTGTCCGGGGTGCTGAAGGAGGCCAATCTCGCCTCCTCACGACGCAACCTGGCCTCCGGCTCCGGCCATCACACCCGCACCGACGTCCATCTCCACCTGGACGTCTCACCGCCGGACCTGACCGCGCACGCGGACGCCGAGCGGCTGCACCAGGTGGTGGCGAACCTCATCGACAACGCCGTGAAGCACTCGCCGCCGCACGGCCGGGTGACGGTACGGGCCCGGCGGGGCCCGCACCCCGAGTCGCTCGACCTCGAGGTGCTGGACGAGGGTCCGGGCATCCCCGAGCAGGAGCGGCACCGGGTCTTCGAGCGTTTCAACCGGGGCGGCGTCCCCTCACCGCACGGTCCGGGCAGCGACGGCGGTACGGGCCTGGGGCTGGCGATCGCGCGCTGGGCGGTCGATCTGCACGGCGGCCGCATCGGGGTGGCCGAATCCGCACACGGCTGCCGCATCCAGGTCACTCTTCCGGGCCTCAGGACGGCACGCCCTTGACGTAGGGTTCGAACCGGAAGTGCAGATTCTCCGTGTAAGTGTTCGGTACACGGGAAGGCGATGTGCACAGCTGCGGAAAGCAGCCGGTCAGCACGTCGCCGGGCCTCCGTCAGGGGTGCGGGCCAGGGGCCCGTAGCCGCCGTCAGGCGTACCCCCACGCGACCGAACCATGCTTGTTTCCCGCCATTAACAGCCCCGAAACGCGCCGTTCGGTGTGACTTGCGCGACGTTGACCGGCCCGGCCTGCACCTCCCGGCCAGGGAGGCGTAGCCTTTATTTCCGCTGTCCATCACCTTGTGAAGCGGAAGAGGGCGGTTCTCGCCGTGTCGTCTCAGTCCCCCAGTAACTCGAGCATCTCGACCGACCAAGCCGGGCAGGGTCAGAACCCTGCCGCCGCCTTCGGTGCCAATGAGTGGCTCGTCGACGAGATCTACCAGCAGTACCTCCAGGACCCGAATTCGGTCGACCGTGCCTGGTGGGACTTCTTCGCCGACTACAAGCCGGGAGCGGCCGCCTCGGCGGACACTCCCGCCGCCGGCGCGAAGCAGACTCAGAGCGACGCAGCCGCGGGTGCCGCGGCCGCACCCGCCCCGGCCGCCGCCGCTCCGGCCCCGGCCGCGACCCCGGCGCAGCCCGCGCCGGCCGCCCCGGCCCCGGCCGCCCCCGCCGCTCAGGCTCCGGCTCCCGCTCCCGCCAAGGCGGCCCCCGCGGCCGCCCCGGCGAAGCCCGCCGCCAAGCCGGCGCAGGCCGCGAAGGCCGACGGCACGCAGGCCGACGGTCCCGAGTTCGTGACGCTGCGCGGCCCGGCCGCCGCGGTCGCGAAGAACATGAACGCCTCGCTGGAGCTGCCCACGGCCACGTCCGTGCGCGCGGTGCCGGTGAAGCTGCTCTTCGACAACCGCATCGTCATCAACAACCACCTCAAGCGCGCCCGTGGCGGGAAGATCTCCTTCACGCACCTCATCGGGTACGCGATGGTGCAGGCCATCAAGGCCATGCCGTCGATGAACTGGTCCTTCGCGGAGAAGGACGGCAAGCCGACCCTGGTCAAGCCGGACCACGTCAACTTCGGTCTGGCCATCGACCTGGTGAAGCCGAACGGCGACCGCCAGCTGGTCGTCGCGGGCATCAAGAAGGCCGAGACGCTGAACTTCTTCGAGTTCTGGCAGGCCTACGAGGACATCGTCCGGCGCGCCCGCACCAACAAGCTGACGATGGACGACTTCACCGGCGTCACCGTCTCGCTGACCAACCCCGGCGGCCTCGGCACCGTCCACTCCGTGCCGCGTCTGATGCCCGGGCAGTCGGTCATCATGGGCGTCGGTTCCATGGACTACCCGGCCGAGTTCCAGGGCACTTCGCAGGACACCCTGAACAAGCTGGGCATCTCCAAGGTGATGACCCTCACCTCGACGTACGACCACCGCGTCATCCAGGGCGCCGCGTCGGGCGAGTTCCTGCGGATCGTCGCCAACTTCCTCCTCGGCGAGGAAGGTTTCTACGACGAGATCTTCGAGTCGCTGCGCATCCCCTACGAGCCGGTCCGCTGGCTCAAGGACATCGACGCCTCGCACGACGACGACGTCACCAAGGCCGCCCGCGTCTTCGAACTGATCCACTCCTACCGGGTCCGCGGCCACGTCATGGCCGACACCGACCCGCTGGAGTACCGCCAGCGCAAGCACCCCGACCTCGACATCACCGAGCACGGGCTCACGCTGTGGGACCTGGAGCGCGAGTTCGCCGTCGGCGGCTTCGCCGGCAAGTCGATGATGAAGCTGCGCGACATCCTGGGCGTGCTGCGTGAGTCGTACTGCCGCACCACCGGCATCGAGTTCATGCACATCCAGGACCCGAAGCAGCGCAAGTGGCTGCAGGACCGGGTCGAGCGCGCCGCCACCAAGCCGGAGCGCGAGGAGCAGCTGCGCATCCTGCGCCGGCTGAACGCCGCCGAGGCCTTCGAGACCTTCCTGCAGACCAAGTACGTCGGCCAGAAGCGCTTCTCGCTCGAGGGCGGCGAGTCCGTCATCCCGCTGCTCGACGCGGTCATCGACTCGGCGGCCGAGTCGCGCCTCGACGAGGTCGTCATCGGCATGGCCCACCGTGGCCGGCTGAACGTGCTGGCGAACATCGTCGGCAAGTCGTACGCCCAGATCTTCCGCGAGTTCGAGGGCAACCTCGACCCGAAGTCGATGCACGGCTCCGGCGACGTGAAGTACCACCTGGGCGCCGAGGGCACCTTCACCGGTCTCGACGGCGAGCAGATCAAGGTCTCGCTCGTCGCCAACCCCTCCCACCTGGAGGCCGTCGACCCGGTCCTCGAGGGTGTCGCCCGCGCCAAGCAGGACGTCATCAACAAGGGCGGCACGGACTTCACCGTTCTGCCGATCGCCCTGCACGGTGACGCGGCCTTCGCGGGCCAGGGCGTCGTCGCGGAGACGCTCAACATGTCGCAGCTGCGCGGCTACCGCACCGGCGGCACGGTCCACGTCGTCATCAACAACCAGGTCGGCTTCACCGCCGCCCCGGAGTCCTCGCGTTCGTCGATGTACGCGACCGACGTGGCCCGCATGATCGAGGCGCCGATCTTCCACGTGAACGGCGACGACCCGGAGGCCGTGGTCCGCGTCGCGCGGCTCGCCTTCGAGTTCCGCCAGGCGTTCAACAAGGACGTCGTGATCGACCTCATCTGCTACCGCCGCCGCGGTCACAACGAGGGCGACAACCCCCAGTTCACCAACCCGCAGATGTACAACCTGATCGACAAGAAGCGCTCGGTGCGCAAGCTCTACACCGAGTCGCTCATCGGTCGTGGCGACATCACGCTGGAAGAGGCCGAGCAGGCGCTCCAGGACTTCCAGGGCCAGCTGGAGAAGGTGTTCGCGGAGGTCCGCGAGGCCACCAGCCACCCGGCCCCGGCCCATGTCCCGGACGTCGAGGCCGAGTTCCCGGTCGCGGTCAGCACGGCGGTCTCCCAGGAGGTCGTCAAGCGGATCGCCGAGTCCCAGGTCAACATCCCCGACAACATCACCGTGCACCCGCGGCTCATGCCGCAGATGCAGCGCCGCGCGGCGTCCGTCGAGGACGGCACGATCGACTGGGGCATGGGCGAGACCCTCGCCATCGGCTCGCTGCTGATGGAGGGCACCCCGGTCCGTCTCTCCGGCCAGGACACCCGCCGCGGCACGTTCGGCCAGCGCCACGCGGTGCTGGTGGACCAGGAGACCGGCGAGGACTACACCCCGCTGCTCTACCTGTCCGAGGACCAGGCCCGCTACAACGTCTACGACTCGCTGCTCAGCGAGTACGCGGCGATGGGCTTCGAGTACGGCTACTCGCTGGCCCGCCCGGACGCGCTGGTCATGTGGGAGGCCCAGTTCGGTGACTTCGTCAACGGCGCGCAGACCGTCGTCGACGAGTTCATCTCCTCCGCCGAGCAGAAGTGGGGCCAGCACTCCGGCGTCACGCTGCTCCTGCCGCACGGCTACGAGGGCCAGGGCCCGGACCACAGCTCCGCGCGTCCCGAGCGCTTCCTGCAGATGTGCGCGCAGGACAACATGACGGTCGCGATGCCGACCCTGCCGTCGAACTACTTCCACCTGCTGCGCTGGCAGGTCCACAACCCGCACCACAAGCCGCTGATCGTCTTCACCCCGAAGTCGATGCTGCGTCTGAAGGCCGCGGCGTCCAAGGTGGAGGAGTTCACCACCGGCGGCTTCCGCCCGGTGATCGGCGACGAGTCGGTCGACCCGAACGCCGTCCGCAAGGTCGTCTTCTGCGCCGGCAAGGTCTACTACGACCTGGAGGCCGAGCGTCAGAAGCGCGGCGTCACGGACACGGCGATCATCCGCCTCGAGCGTCTGTACCCGCTGCCGGGTGCGGAGGTCCAGGCCGAGATCGCCAAGTACCCGAACGCCGAGAAGTACCTGTGGACGCAGGAGGAGCCGGCGAACCAGGGTGCCTGGCCGTTCATCGCGCTCAACCTGATCGACCACCTCGACCTGGCCGTCGGCGCGGACATCCCGCACGGCGAGCGTCTGCGCCGCATCTCGCGCCCGCACAGCTCGTCCCCGGCGGTGGGCTCGGCGAAGCGCCACCAGGCGGAGCAGCAGCAGCTCGTCAACGAGGTCTTCGACGCGTAGCCGGCAGCCCGGCTGCCTCGACGAATGCCCGGCCCGGCCCCGCGAACACCTCGCGGGGCCGGGCCATATTCTGTTCACATGTACTTCACCGATCGCGGTATCGAGGAGCTGGAGAAGCGGCGCGGCGAGGAGGAGGTCACCTTCGAGTGGCTCGCCGAGCAGCTTCGGACCTTCGTCGATCTCAACCCGGACTTCGAGGTCCCCGTCGAACGCCTCGCCACGTGGCTGGCCCGCTTGGACGACGAGGACGACGAGGAGTAGCGGTCCGCCGCGCGTGGCTCGTCCCCGCGCCGTCCGTTCCCGGCCCGGGGCGTGGGACCCGCGGCCTGTCAGGACCGCAGCCGCTCCCGTACCGGCGGCACCAGCCCGTGCACGATGAGCACCGCCCCCGCCACCGCCCATCCCCCGCTGCGCCGCCGCGCCCCGAGCGCCACCAGTGCCAGCCCCGCCGCCAGCTGGACCGCGCCCGCCGCGCGGAGCCAGGAGGCGCGCGGCCGGGCCGCCGGCTCGGGCGCCCCGGCGGAGTCGGTCTCCTCGACGGCCGCCGCGAGCGCGGCGGTGCGGAGGGTGTCCGCCGGGGCGCCCGGCGCCAGGCCGGCGGGGAGGGCGAGGCCGTGACGGGTGAGCACGGCCGTCAGGCCGACCAGTCTGGCCCTCGCGTCGGACTCCGGGTCGGGGACCGTCAGCGGCTCCAGGGCCTGGAGGTCGAGGACCGGGTCGAGCCCGAGCCGTGCGGCGAAGGTCCGCATCGCCTCGTCCTCGCCGACCGGGGTGCCGTCGGCGAGCCAGACGTATCCGACCGGGCGGCGGAAGCCGGAGGCCATCGTGAACCCGGCCCCGTCGCCGTCCCACCAGAGCGCCAGGACGGGACTGCCGGTGCCGATCGACAGTGCGGCCGCCCAGCCGCCGAGCACCGCGTCCACCGCCACGCCGCCCTCCCGCCAAGGGCTGACCTCGGAGACGAGCACGCTCCAACCCTGCCCGGCGGGGGCGAGGACCATCGGTTCGCGCAGCAGGTGGGCCGGGAGCCGTACGGCCGCGGGTTCGGCACGGCAGAGCAGCAGGGCTCCCACTGGTGTCGCGTTCATGCCCCCACGCTAGGGCAGTTTGCCCCGTAATCGCCGCCAATGGGGCGCGTCGCCGACCTGGGCCGCCCGAGCTCGCGCTTGACACCACCCCACCGCGATATATCGTGTCGGCATCGAGACGCGATATGTTGCGTCGTGGCCGGCCCCGGGAGGTCAGCACCATGGCAGAGACGACGTGGGAAGTCGCCGAGCCCCAGAAGCTCACCTTCGACGATCCGTTGACGACGCTCAATGTGCGCATCGTCAACGGGACGGTCAACGTCGTGGGCACGGACGAGAGTTCCACCCGCCTCGAGGTCTCCGAGATCGAGGGCCCGCCCCTCGTCGTGACCAGGAACGGTTCCACCCTGACCATCGCCTACGAGGACCTGCCCTGGAAGGGGTTCCTCGAGTGGCTCGACCGCAAGGGCCACCGCCGCAGCGCCGTCGTGTCGATCGCGGTGCCCGCAGCGACGACCGTCGAGGTCGGGGTGGTCGGCGCGGGTGCGGTCGTCTCCGGCGTGCGGGGCACGACGGTGGTGCGCGGCGTCAGCGGTGACACCACCCTGGTGGGGCTGGCGGGTGCCGTCCGCGCCGACACCGTCACCGGCAACCTCGAGGCCCAGTCGGTCACCGGCGACCTGCGCTACAACTCGGTCTCCGGCGACCTGACCGTGATCGACGGCGCGGGCGCCGGCGTGAAGGCCGACTCGGTCAGCGGCGACATGGTCATCGACCTCGACCCGGGCGAGAAGCCCACGGACATCCGGCTGACCACGGTCTCCGGCGAGATCGCGGTCCGGCTGCCGCACCCGGCGGACGCCCGGGTCGACGCGAACACGGCAGGCGGCGCGATCTCCAACGCCTTCGACACCCTGCGGGTCAGCGGTCAGTGGGGCGCCAAGCGGATCACCGGAACCCTGGGCGCGGGCACCGGGACGCTCAAGGCGACCACCGTCTCCGGTTCCATCGCCCTGCTCCGCCGGCCTCCGGCGGAGGAAGATCCCTACGAGGGAACACCCACGGACGCCCCGAGTGGGAAGGTGCTCTGACATGCCCCCCGTCTTCGCCCACGGCCGGCTCCGTCTCTATCTGCTGAAGCTGCTCGACGAGGCGCCGCGCCACGGCTACGAGGTCATCCGCCTGCTCGAGGAGCGCTTCCAGGGCCTGTACGCGCCGAGCGCCGGCACCGTCTACCCGCGGCTGGCCAAGCTGGAGGCCGAGGGGCTCGTCACCCACGCCACCGAGGGCGGCCGCAAGGTCTACTCGATCACCGACGCCGGCCGGGCGGAACTGGCCGGACGCAGCGGCGAACTGGCCGACCTCGAACTGGAGATCCGCGACTCGGTCTCCGAACTGGCCGCCGAGATCCGCGACGACGTCCGCGGCGCGGCGGGCAAGCTGCGCAGCGAGATGCGCGCGGCGGCGACCCGGACCCGCAAGACCGGCCCCGGCAAGGGCGAATGGGGCCCGGGCCGTGGCGACTTCGGCAACCTCGGCGATCTGGGTGACCTCGCGGACAGCGAGTCGTGGCGGGCCGCGAAGGAGGAGCTGAAGCGCGCCAAGCAGGAGTGGAAGGAGCAGGCGCGCCGCGCGAAGGACGAGTCGCGCCGGGCACGCGAGGACGCCCAGCGGGCGCGCCGGCAGGCGCAGGAGGCACAGGAGACCGCCCGCGCCGAGATGCAGCGCATCGCCCGGCAGGTGCAGGAACAGGTCCAGGACCACTTCGCCCGCGGTGACTGGCCGACCGGCATACGCGAGGGCCTCTCGGAGCTGACCGGTCAGCTCGGCGGACTGGCGCGGGGGACGGCCTGGCCGCCGTTCGTCGAACCGGAACCCGCGGGGGCGGACCCGGACCGGTCGAAGGACACCGTGGACCCGAAGGACTCGGCCGACCCCGCCCGTGACCTGGAGCGGCTGCTCGACCGCTTCCGGGACGACGTACGGGACGCGGCACGGGACCACGGTGTGACGGCGGAGCAACTGGGCGAGGCCCGCCGCCATCTGTCGACAGCGGCGGCCCACATCGTCGCTCTGCTGCGCAGCGGCAAGGACTGACCGGCGGGCCGGGGCGGGGCGCGACCGGGTCAGCCGGCCCGCGCCGCGCCGCCGTCCGCCCCGCCGAACATCGCCCGTTCCAGCGCGCCGTACGTCACCCCGTGTTCGGCGAGGACCTCCGCGACGACGCCGCGGCCCGAGGTGAGGGCCAGCAGGATGTGCTCCGCGCCGATGGTCCGGTCCCGCCGGCCCAGGGCGATCCGCAGCGACTTCTCCAGGGTCGACTTCGCCTCCCGGGTGAAGGCGCGGTGGCCCGACCACCAGCGCCGGTCCTTGCGGTCGCCGGCCAGCGCGCCGGCCCCGTGGGTCTCCTCGACCCTGGCGACGATCGCGCCGACGTCGATGCCCAGGGCGGCCAGGGCCTTCTCGTCCGCCTTGGTCATGCCGCCGCGCCGGCGCACGTCGGCCAGGGACGCCTCGAGGGCGGCCCGCCGGTCCATGACGCCGAGGGCCGTGAACGCGAAGGCGGTGCGTGAGCCACCGAGGTCCAGCAGGGCCAGAAGCAGGTGCTCCTCGGTGACCGTGGACGAATCGGCCCGTTCCGCGCACTCGGTGGCGCCGATCACCACCGCACGGGCGTCCTTGGTGAAGCGTTCGAACATCACAGCCTCCCGTGCTTCTTGTGGACCGCCTGGCGGCTGACACCCAGCTCCGCCGCGATCTCCTGCCACGACCAGCCCTGATTGCGGGCGCTTCTGACCTGTACGGCTTCCAGCTGCTCCAGCAGCCGCCGCAGCGCGGCGACCGCCCGCAGCCCGACGCGCGGATCGCGGTCGCCCGCGCGCTCGGCGAGTTCTGTTGCTTCGGTCATGCCTGTCAACCTACATTGACAGGGAGAGAGTGTCAACGGTGGTTGACATCAGGGGCAGGGGTGCTTCTCCGGCCCCCAGACGTCGCGCACGTCACCGCGCGCCACCGTCCCGCACAGCAGCACCGTCCGCGACCCCTTCTCGCCGCCCTGCTCCACCGCCGTCAGCTTCTGCTCCGTCAGCCGGCCGCCGCCGGCCGCCCCGTGCGCCTCGATCCGCCCGGTGGCCCCGTCGAAGCCCCCGCCGCCGAGCCCCTGGTAGAGCACCGCCTGGAGCAGCCCGCGGTCCAGGCGCTCGTCGTTGCCGCCCGTCCCGCGCCAGGCCTGGTCGACGCCCTCCGCCAGATACCGCATCGCGTCCCAGGCGAGCGCCACATGGGCGTCCTGCCGCATCCCGCCGGTGCGGGCGCCGTGGTCGTCCGCGTAGGTGCGGTCGTACGCCGAGAGGAAGGCACCGGCCTCGCCGCTCGCTCCGGACAGGGCAGGGGCCCTGCCGTGCGAGACGTAGTACAGCGTCAGTCCGGCGAAGACCTCCCACGGACGGCGTTCCTCGGTCAGCGCGTTGGTGACGTCGTCACCGCCGAGCACACTGACCTCCGGGCAGTCCCGCGAGTCGCGCGCCAACTCCCCGAGGAACAGCTGGAAGTGGCTGCCCCGCCCCGCCCACACCACCGCCGTGCGCGGCTCGGCCGCCACCGCACGGCACACCTCACGCGCCAGATCCTCCACGGCCTGGACCGAGGGCCCCACGGGGCCGCCCGGCACCGGCGAGGGCTCGGGCGCGTCCGTCGGCGTGTAGAGCAGCATGTCGGTGCGCTCGTCGCCGTACGCGGACCGGAACGCCGTCGCCAGGCTCGCGCTGTACGCGTCCGAGGGGTCGGCGATCAGCCGCACCCGCAGCGCGGTCCTGCCGTCCACCATCGCGGCGTGCTCGGCGAAGGACGCCATCACCTGGCCGGCCCGGGTGTCCGTCGGCGCGGTCTGGTAGTAGTGCTCGCCCTGGCGGAGCAGTTCGTCGGCGGTGCCGGAGGTGCCGACCATGGGCAGACCCGCCTCGTCGAGGATGACCATCGCCTCGTACGTGCGCCGGCGGCTCTGGCCGAAACCGACGACCCCGACGATCGAACGGTCCTTCTCCGCCAGGTCGACGATCCGCCGGGCCACCGCCGGTGCGTCCTTGAACCGGTCGCCCGCGTTCGCGGCGAGCACCCGCAGCGGCACCCGCTCACCGGTGCGCAGCGCCTGCGCGTTCACATACGCCTGCGCGAGGGCGAGACCCCGCAGTTCGGCGAGCGTGCCGCCGCGCACCGGGTCCTCCGCGTCCTTGCCGCCGCTGAGCGAACCGAAGTACACGACGGTCCGTGAGCGCGGGCGCGTATCGTCGGCGTCCCGGCCGGAGAGCTCCTGCTCCACCTGCTCGTTCTGCTGCTCTATGCGCTGCAGCACGTCCCGTACGGCCCGCTCGCTGTCGCCCGTGCCGAACGACGCGGCACCCTCCGCGACACCGACGCACTGCCCGTCCGTGCCGAGGAAGGTGGAGCCGAGACACGGGTCGGGCCCGACGTTCGTGAACGGCACACCGACGAGCAGCCCGGCGGCGACCGCGAGGGCGAGCACTCCGGCACCCAGCGCGCCGGCCACCTCCGCGCCCGGCCCCCAGCGGTGCGTGGGCGGGGCGAGCGTGGGCCAGCGGCCCAGCCAGTACGTGGCGGCCTGGTCGTCCTCCGGGCCCTCCTCGACGGGGACCACCATGCCCGAGGGGCGGCCGGGCGGGGTGCCGCGCTGGGCGATGTTGGCCAGGTCCGCCCCGGCGGCGGACAGCCCCGGGACCTCGATGTCGGGGATCCGGCTGGCGAGGGTGCGCACCCCGGCGGCCACGGCCACCACGGACGTGCACCTCAGGTCCTCCATGGCCGAGCGCAGTTCCCTCAGGAAGCGCTGGATGCGCGACTCGGCCGGTCCGGCCTCCTCCACCAGGAGCACGAAGCGGCTGACCCGGCGCCGCCGCCACGGGTCGAAGGCCCGTTTGCGCCCGGCGGCCTCCAGGTCGGCGAGCAGCGCGTGCACCAGGATCCGGTCGAGCTGCTCGGGGTCGCCCTCCGGGCCGCCTCCCACCAGGTCGAGGGCGGAGCGGAAGAACTCGGAGGGCGGGGTGCCCTGCTGTTGCCGTACCCACTCCGCGTACCACCGGCGGCCCCCGGACCGGCCGCGGCCCAGCATCCGGCGGTTGGCCCGGCGGCCGTAGAGGGCTCGCGGCAGTCGCTGGAACAGCGGGCCGGCGACGAAGTTCCACAGCAGCTCGAGCAGCGTGCCGCCGTTCGCCTGGTCCCGGCCGCCCAGCCACCACAGGCCGCGGGCGAGCCCGGAGACCTCTCGGTGCTGGGCGTAGCAGTGGTCCAGCAGTTCCCCGGGACGCCGTTCCATCAGGCCGCCTGCGGCGGGCGCGCAGACGACGGCACGCAGCAGCCGGTAGGAGGGCAGCCGCAGCCGCCCGGTGCCCGGCGGCATCGAGGCGTCGAGCTGGAAGGCGATCTGCTCGAACAGGTCGAGCGGCGGCTCCGCCGGGTCGGCCGGCGCCGCCGGTACGCAGGCGTGCGGGGCGAGCCGCCCCTCCCGGCCGCGTAACCGGGTGCGCAGCCCCGCGACGATCCGCCGGCCGGCCTGCCCGTCGCCCGGCTCGCTCAGGAGCACCACGGGTACCCGGCTGCGGCTTCGCCGCGGCTGGACGACGAGCTTGTCGAAGGCGTCGACGAAGCGTTCGACGCCCGGGTACGCCGGAATCCGGCTCTGATCCCCCGTTGACACTTTTGTCCCTCCCCCTTCACGCGCGACCGCGTGGTGTCAGTTTTCGTGCCCCGCATCACAGGGCCGCAATCGTCACGGCGACCCTCCCCGGCGGACCGGTGGGCCGCGTACGGTGGGCCACGTGATCGACTTCCGTACAGACGCTCCCGTCGCCGGCAGCCTCGATGTCCGGTGGCACGCCGGCAGCCCGCTGCCCGGGGACGACACCGCGCCCGCGATCCAGGTCCACGCGTACAGCGAGCACACGCTGATCCTGCGTCAGAACAAGTCGGTGCACTTCGAGGCGCCGTTCCTCTACCTGCTGTTCGGGAACGACCGGGCGCTGCTGCTGGACACCGGCGCGACCGCCGACCCCGCCGCGATGCCGCTGCGCGCCACCGTCGACACGCTGATCGGGCGATGGCTGGCCCGGCACCCGCGGGAGCGGTACGGGCTGGTCGTCGCCCACACCCACGGGCACGGCGACCACATCGCGGGCGACGCGCAGTTCGCGAACCGTCCGTACACCGAGGTCGTGGGGCCGTCCCTCGACGCGGTGACGGCGTACTTCGGCTTCGAGCAGTGGCCGCTGCGTCCTGCGGAACTGGACCTCGGCGGCCGGGTACTGGACCTGCTGCCCGGCCCCGGTCACGAGGAGGCCGCCGTCGTCTTCCACGACCGGCACACCGGTCTGCTGCTGACCGGCGACTCGCTCTACCCGGGCCGGCTCTACGTCAGGGACGTCCCCGCCTTCGCCGCCACGGTCGACCGGCTGCTGGCCTTCTGCGGGACGAACCGGGTGACCCATGTCCTCGGCTGTCACATCGAGATGACCCGCACCCCGGACAAGGACTACCCGCGCGGTACGGTCCACCAGCCGGACGAGCCGCCGCTCGAGCTGACGACCGCCCATCTGAGCCGGCTGCGCGACGCGCTCGCCCGCCGTCAGGGACCGAGCGGCGACTTCATCGTGGTGTACGAGGGCTGACCCGGACCGTCACGTGTTCGCCGGGGCGGGCGTGGACGCGCACCGTGGCCGTCCGGCCTGCCTCGACGGTACGGACCTGCGGGCGGGCACGGCCGGTCACCTCGATCCGCCAGCCGCTCGCGCCGGGCGGCACCGAGACCTCGGTGACGCCGCGCGTCGAGCGGTACTCCAGCCGGTACGTCCCGCTGTCCGGTGCGTAGCCCTCGGCCGCCACCCTGCCCGCCACGGCCGGCGCGTAGGGGGCGGCGGTCTGCTCCTTGTTGGTGCGGAAGCGTCCCTCCGCGTCGACCGCGCAGTATCCGCCGCCGTAGCACCAGACGTAGCCGGCCCAGCCGGAGCTGTAGCGGTTGAGGGAGGCGAGTGCTTCCCGGTAGAAGCGGCCCATGTTCGGCAGCGCGTTGTTGAGCGGGCCCCACTCGCCGACGACGACGGGCATCCGGTACCGCGCGGGGTACTCGGTCACGGCGCGCTCGTACGCCTCGATCCAGCCCGCCGACGGGTCGTAGTCGGCGCCCGCCTCCATGGCGGTGTTGTAGAAGTGCGGGGCGTAGACCGTCTTCGGATCGTCGATCCGGCCCAGCCCGGTCGGCACGCCTTCTCCGACGATCGGCGTCGGCTCGACGAACAGCCATGTGTCCCGGTCCACGGAACGGACCGCGTCCGCGAGCCGGTTGTACATCGGCGTGAGTTGTTCCGCCTCGATGCGCCGGGCGGCCGTCGGCAGGTCTTCGCCTTCCTGGATCTCACCCATCGGCTCGTTGATCAGGTCGTAGCCGAGGACGGCGGGGTGGTCGGCGAACCGGTCGGCCAGCACCCGCCACATCCCGGCCTGGGCGCTGCGCAGATCGGGGTCCTCGTAGAGGTGGGTGAACGCGCGCTGCACGGCGGGCTCGAAGTACTCGGCGAACCAGTCGTCCGGGTGCGGGGTGAACGGCAGCCCGTCCGTCCTGGTCGCCCACTCGGGGATGCCACGGTGGCCGAAGGCAGGGCCGAAGACGTCCTGGTGGGCGTCGATCAGCACATGGACGCGGTATTTTCGCGCCCAGTCCAGCACCTGGTCGATCTTGCGCAGGTACCGCTCGCTGTACCGGCCCCGCACCGGCTCCAGGTCGTCCCAGAAGACCAGCAGCCTGGCGAAGTTGAAGCCCTGGGCACGCAGGTCGTGGAAGTGCCGCTCGGTGATCGCGGACAGGGCGGCCTCGCCCCGGTGGGTCTTGTCCTCGACGTTCCAGCCCCGCAGGGTGAGGACCCGGCCGCGGTCGTCGGTCAGCCGCGGGACGCCGTCCGGCGCGGCGCCGGCCGCGGTGCCGTGCGCCCCGGCGGGCGCGGCGCAGAGCAGCAGGAGCACGGAGACGAGGACGGCGAGCAGTCGGCGGTACATGGGGAACCTCCGGCACGGTCGTGGACCAGTGCCGGAGATCCCATCAGCAGAACTGACGAACCATCAAGAGTTGGTCAGGACAATCTTGCCGAACAGCTCACCGGTGGCCATCTTCTCGAAGCCCTCCCTGGCCCGGTCCAGCGGCAGTACCTCGTCGATGACCGGCCGCACACCCGTGGCCGCGCAGAACGAGAGCAGGTCCTCCAGCTCGTCCTTGGAGCCCATCGTCGATCCGACGACCTTCAGCTCGAGGAAGAAGATCCGGGTGAGCTCGGCGTGCGCGGGCCGGTCACCGCTCGTCGCCCCGGAGATCACCAGGGTCCCGCCCGGTCGCAGTGACTTGACCGAGTGGGACCAGGTCGCGGCGCCGACCGTCTCGATGACGGCGTCCACCCGGCGCGGCAGCCGCGCGCCCGGCTCGTACGCCTCTTCCGCACCCAGCTCGACGGCGCGCTTGCGCTTGGCCTCGTCGCGACTGGTGGCGTACACCCGCAGGCCCGCTGCCTTGCCGAGCACGATCGCGGCGGTGGCCACGCCGCCGCCCGCGCCCTGCACCAGGACCGAATCGCCGGGACGGACACCGGCGTTGGTGAAGAGCATCCGGTAGGCGGTGAGCCAGGCGGTCGGCAGGCAGGCGGCCTGCTCGAAGGTGAGTTCCTTCGGCTTCGGCAGCACGTTCCACGTGGGCACGCTGACCTGCTCGGCGAAGGTGCCCTGGTAGCGCTCGGTGAGGATGGAGCGGGGCTCGTCGGGGCCGACACCGTGGCCGCTCTGCCCGATCACGGAGTGGAGGACCACCTCGTTCCCGTCCTCGTCGACGCCGGCGGCGTCACAGCCGAGGATCATCGGAAGCTTGTCCTCCGCGAGACCGACCCCGCGCAGCGACCACAGGTCGTGGTGGTTGAGGGAAGCGGCCTTGACGGTCACGGTCGTCCAGCCGGGACGGGCCTGAGGTGCCGGGCGTTCGCCCAGTTCAAGGCCGTTGAGCGGCTGGTCGCGGTCGATGCGGGCGGCGTAGGCGGCGAACATGACCTTGAGAGTAGGGCGGACCGGTGCGTGGCGGAACCACGCACCGGTGTGACACGCGTCCCGCTACTCCCGCCGCCACTGGGCCGGCGAGTGCTTCGTCGCCGGGTCCTCGTACGAACCGGTGTTGCCCCGGTCGACGTGGAAGCTCGTCAGCGTGGTGACGGGCGACGCCGGGTCCCGGCGGTCCGCGATCACCCTCATGTGGGCGCTGAACCGCTCCGGGGTCACCTCGTACACGTCGTAGCCGTAGCGGTTGCCCTCGAAGTACTTCAGGTGCGGGTTGGCCGCGCCCATCAGCGGGCCGTTCGTCCGGTTCCAGTCCGAGGAGTAGGCCCCCGATGTGACGGAGTGCGCGGTGAACTCCGTGCCCACGACCGGGGACGAGAGGTCGTCGAAGTCGGTCCTGATGTCGTCGACGAACGCGGAGTGCCAGTCGCCGGTGATGACGACGAGGTCCTCGAGGCCACTGCGGTGCACATGGCCCAGCACCTCCTTGCGCTCCGCGAGGAAGCCGTCCCACTGGTCGGTGAACATGTACGGGCCGCCCGGCCGGCCCCTCAGCTGGCTGAGCATGATCGAGTTGGCCCAGACGTGCCACGCGTCGGGCGCCTGGTCGATGCCCCGCTTCAGCCAGGTCTTCTGCTCCTGGCCGAGGATCGTGCCGTCGGGAAGGTTCTGCGCGGAGCGGTACGAACGCAGGTCGAGCACCGTCAGTTCCAGCAGGTCGCCCCAGCGGCGGACCCGGTGGATCTCAGGATCGGGAAGCGCGAAGGCGCTGTCGTCGCGGTGCGGCTGGTGCTCGTACCAGGCCTGGTACGCGGCGGCCTTGCGCTGCATGAACGGCGCGCCGCCGCCCGTTCCCGAGTAGTCGTTCACGACCTCGTGGTCGTCCCAGGTCAGGAACCACGGGTGGGCGGCGTGCGCCTCGCGCAGGGACGCGTCGCCCTTGTAGAGGGCATGGCGGCGGCGGTAGTCGGCGACGGTGAAGACCGAAGGGCCCTCGTGGTCGCGGACGTGGTCCGCGGGGACGCCGCCGACCTGGCCGTGCTCGTAGATGTAGTCACCGAGGTGGACCACGAAGTCGACGTCCTCGCGGGCGATTCCGCGGTGGGCGGCGTAGAACCCGTCGTGGAACGCCTGGCAGTTGGCTGCGGCGAACCTGACCGGGCGGGCACCTCCGGCCGGCGCGGTGCGGGTGCGGCCGACCCGGCTGGTCCTGCCCAGCGCCTTGAACGCGTACCAGTAGCGGGTGTCCGGGCGCAGCCCCGCGACGGGGACATGGACGCTGTGGCCGAGGGTCGCCGAGGCGGGGGCCGTGCCGCGGGCGACGACCTGGCGAAGTGTCCGGTCCAGAGCCACGGTCCACTCGACCTCGACGACCTCCGGCAGAGGCTGCTCGGCGGCCAGCGGTTCCGGCGCGAGCCGGGTCCACAGCAGGACGCTGTTCGCGAGCGGGTCGCCGGAGGCGACCCCGAGGGTGAACGGCGCCGGGTCGTAGTCGGCGCCGAGCGCCTCCGCGGCCTCGCGGGCCTGAGCCGGCGACAGCCCGGCGCTCAGCGGCCACGCCACGTTGAGGGCGCCCGCGGCGGCCGCCGCCTTGAGCAGGTTCCGTCGGTCGATCCTGGTCATGTGCGTCCCCCCGTCCGTGTGGCCCCGGCCGTGGCCGTCAGGCCGAGCGAGATCCCGTCGGCGTACCCGTCGTTGGACGTCCCGCCGCCGCTGCGGGTGAGGACGAGCAGCAGGCGTGCGCTGCGGGCGCCGGGCGGCACGGCGGCGGACGCGGTGCGCTCCAGCAGCCCGGTGCGTGCGCCGCGGTCGGCGGCGGTCACGGGCCCGAGCACGCTCAGCGCCACGGGTGTGCCCTTCGCGTCGCGGAACTCGACCGAGAGCCTGGCGCCGTCCTCCTGTGCGGCGTATCCGCCGAGCCAGGCGGTCAGGGTGTACCGGACCCGGCCCGCGTCGACGGCCGCCCGGCCGGTCGCACCGGTGCGGGGCAGCTCGATGTCCTGCACGAGGGCGGTACGGGGCGAGTCGCCGCCGCTGAAGAACCGGGAGCCGCGGCGGACGGGCCCGGGATCGGCGGGGGTCGGATAGCCTGCGCCCACGCTGTACCCGACGAGCGCCGGGGCGCCCTGCGCGACGACCCAGCCGGTGACGCTGCCGACGGGCTCGGCGCTCCCTCCCGGCCCGCTCTCGGCATCGCCGTTGACGACCAGATTCACAAGGGCCTCCTGGGGGACGTGTGTCGGCCGCCGACGCGGACCGCGGAGCATCACAGCAGCACCGGATGAACCCCGGAAGACCCCCACGGGAACACCCGCCCCGATTCGGCCACACCCGCGCCCGGCGCCGCGTCCCACCGTCGGACGCGCCCGCCCTTTGCCCCGCCCTCCCGGCCCCGGCCCCCCGGCAGACAGAACCGGGCCGTGCCGTACCCCCGCACGGGATACGACACGGCCCGGTTCGGTCAGCCGCGGTGCCGACTCAGGTCAGCGGCGTGCGACGCCCTCCGCCCGCGCTGCCGCGGCCACCGCCGCGGTCACCGCGGGCGCGACCCTCTCGTCGAAGGGCGAGGGGATCACGTAGTCGGCCGAGAGCGCGTCACCGACGACGTCGGCGAGCGCGTCCGCCGCCGCGATCTTCATGCCCTCGGTGATCCGGGACGCCCTCACCTGCAGCGCGCCCGCGAAGATCCCGGGGAAGGCGAGGACGTTGTTGATCTGGTTCGGGTAGTCCGAACGGCCGGTGGCCACGACCGCCGCGTACTTGTGCGCGACGTCGGGGTGCACCTCCGGGTTCGGGTTCGCCATGGCGAAGACGAACGCCCCCGGCGCCATGGACGCGACAGCCGTCTCCGGCACGGTGCCGCCGGAGACGCCGATGAAGACGTCCGCGCCGGCCAGCGCGTTCTCCAGGGAGCCCGAGAGACCCGCACGGTTGGTGAGCTCGGCGAGCTCACGCTTGACCGGCGTCAGGTCCTCGCGGTCACGGCTGACGATGCCCTTGCGGTCGGCGACCGCCACGTCACCGAGACCGGCCTCCAGCAGGAACTTCGCGATCGCCACACCGGCCGCGCCCGCGCCGGAGATGACACCGCGCAGGTCACCGAGCGTGCGCCCGGTCAGCTTGGCGGCGTTGCGCAGGGCGGCGAGGGTCACGACGGCGGTGCCGTGCTGGTCGTCGTGGAAGACGGGGATGTCGAGGCGCTCCTGGAGCTTGCGCTCGATCTCGAAGCACCGGGGTGCCGAGATGTCCTCGAGGTTCACTCCGCCGAAGGACGGCGCGAGACGCACGACGGTCTCGACGATCTCGTCGGCGTCGGTGGTGGCGAGGGCGATCGGGACCGCGTCCACGCCGCCGAACTGCTTGAAAAGGATCGCCTTCCCTTCCATGACCGGGAGGGATGCCTCCGGTCCGATGTCTCCGAGACCGAGCACCGCCGTTCCGTCCGTCACGACGGCGACGACCTGGGACTTCCAGGTGTAGTCGTGCACGAGCTCGGGCCGCTCCGCGATGGCGGTGCAGACCTTGGCGACGCCGGGTGTGTAAGCGAGGGACAGGTCGTCCTTGTTCCGCACCGGCACGGTGGCCTGGACGGCCATCTTGCCGCCGCGGTGCAGTGCGAACGCCGGATCGAAGGGCTCGTCGGCGCTCTCCGTGTCGGCGCTGTCGCTGCGAGGATTGACGATCTCCGCTGCCATGTGGTTGACCCCTTAGGTCTTCATCAGTTGAGGGTGGCCACTCCTGGTTGAGGAGGGGTGGGCGGGCACCGCGTCCGTTCCCTGCACCAGGGCGGTTGGCCCGCCCGGGCAGGGGGAGGTACGTACGCGCGGGCGCGCCGCACACGCGCCCTGAGCCCCGGATGAGGGGTGTAAGGATCCTTCTTACCGGACGGACCACACCGCGGACGAGTCGATATGCGCTCGGTGACGCGGTTCATAGCCAGAAACCCGGACAAGCCCGCCAGGTGCAGCCGAACCCGTCCAGAAGGCAAGACGACCGAAGATCTTCCGGCCGGAAGAAGGCTTTCCAGCGAATGGTCCGGCCTTGATGTACCGGCCCGCCGGGGTTCGGGGGTGACCCGTTATCCGATTTTGACATGCGTGGCCCCCTGAATGGGCTCGTCCGAATGGCAAGATGCCGAAAACAGACAAGGTCGCGACACTCGAAGATGAGTGCAGTACGACCTGGTAACTCCACCTTCACCCGCCGGAGGACCCCGATCATGACCGCAAGCACCAAGCGCCGCACGACCGCAGCCAAGTCCCGGACAGCCGCGGTCGGCGCCATCGCGGTCGCCGGCGCCATGCTGCTGACCGCGTGCGGCGACCAGACGGACAACGGAGCATCCGAGTCGGAGACCAAGGGCACCGCGTCCGCGGCGCCGCTGGCCGACAAGCTGCCCAAGGAGATCCGCGACAAGGGCGTCATCAAGGTCGGATCCGACATCGCGTACGCGCCGATGGAGTTCATGGACGAGGGCAACAAGCCCGCCGGTGTGGACATCGACATCGCGAAGGCTCTGGGCAAGGTCCTCGGCGTCGAGTTCCAGTTCGAGAACTCCACCTTCGACCAGCTCGTCCTGGGCATGAACAACGGCCGCACCGACATCGTCATGTCGTCGATGACGGACACCAAGGAGCGCCAGCAGGGCGCGACCGAGGACGCCAAGGGCGGTGCCGACTTCGTCAACTACTTCAAGGCCGGCTCCGCGATCCTGGTCCAGAAGGGCAACCCCAAGAAGGTCAGCACGCTGGACGACCTGTGCGGCCTGACGGTCGCCGCCCAGCGCGGCACGGCCAACGAGGCGCTGCTGAAGGAGACGCAGAAGAAGTGCGGCTCCGACAAGATCAAGGAGTTCATCTCCGACCAGGACACCGACTCGATCACGCAGCTCCAGACCAAGCGTGCCGACGCGGTGATCACCGACTTCCCGGTCGCCCTCTACAACGAGCTGAACGCGGGCGGCGGCAAGCTCTTCGAGGTCGTCGGCGAGCAGATCGACGCCGCCCCGTACGGCATCGCGGTGAGCAAGAAGAACACGCAGCTGCGTGACGCCCTCCAGGCCGCCGTCCAGCAGATCATCGACGACGGCTCGTACGGCGAGGTGCTGAAGGAGTGGAAGGCCGAGAGCGGCGCCATCGAGAAGGCAACGGTCAACGCCGGCAAGTGACGCCACTCGCCGTCACAATCTCCCTCATGTAAGGCAGCAACTCTGTGACTGACCCCCTCGACAAGGTGCCGGCCGACGTCCCTCCGGACGGCGGCCGGGACGCCTCCCCCGCCAAGGACCCCGCCAAGTACACGGGTCCCATCAAGGCCGTGCCCGTGCGCCACTACGGGCGCTGGATCAGCGCCGTCGTGGTGCTCGCACTCCTCGCACTGCTGGTGCGGGCGTTCGCCGACGCCCAGATCCAGTGGAGCGTGGTCGGTGACCAGATCACCAACGGCACGTTCGCCTGGGGCGCCTGGGAGACCCTGAAGATCACCGTCTACTCGATGGTGATCGGTGTGGTCCTCGGCGCGATCCTCGCGGTGATGCGACTCTCGCCCAACCCGGTGCTCTCCTCGGTGGCCTGGGGCTACATCTGGTTCTTCCGCGGCACCCCGGTGCTGGTGCAGATCCTGCTGTGGTTCAACCTCTCGCTGGTCTTCCAGTACCTCGACCTCGGTTTCATCTACCGGGACGAGATGAACCAGGTCATGACGCCCTTCGTGGCGGCGCTGCTGGCGCTCGGCCTGAACGAGGCCGCGTACATGGCCGAGATCTGCCGGGCCGGCATCCAGTCGGTCGACTCAGGTCAGACGGAGGCGGCGCACGCGCTCGGCATGAAGGGCGGCAGGACGATGCGTCGCATCGTGCTGCCGCAGGCCATGCGGGTGATCATTCCGCCGACCGGCAACGAGTTCATCAACATGCTCAAGACCTCCTCGCTGGCGTTCGCCATCGGCTACGGCGAGCTGTTCCTGCGGGGCCGTGAATTCGGCTCCCGGACGCTCGCCATCATGGAGGGCTACATCGTGATCTCGCTCTGGTACCTGGCGCTGACGACCGTGTTCAGCATCGGCCAGTACTACCTGGAGCGGTATTACGCCCGCGGTTCGAGCCGTTCACTGCCGCCCACGCCGCTCCAGCGGCTGCGCAAACAGCTGTCGTCGTTCCGTGTCCAGAGCAACGTCGGAGGCGTGAAGGTATGAGTTCCCAGTCGACGCAGCCGATGGTGAAGGCCGAGAACGTCCACAAGTCGTTCGGCCATGTGAAGGTCCTCAAGGGCATCGACCTGGAGGTCGCGCCCCGCGAGGTGTTCTGTCTGGTCGGCCCCTCCGGCTCCGGCAAGTCGACCTTCCTGCGGTGCATCAACCACCTGGAGAAGATCAACGGCGGCCGGCTCTCGGTCGACGGGCGTCTGGTGGGCTACCGGGAGAAGGGCGACAAGCTCTACGAGCTGAAGGAGAGGGAGGTCGCGGAGCAGCGCAGGGACATCGGCATGGTCTTCCAGCGCTTCAACCTCTTCCCGCACATGACGGCCCTCGCGAACGTCATGGAGGCTCCGGTCCAGGTCAAGGGCGAGTCGAAGTCCGTGGCCCGCGAGCGGGCGCTGAAGCTGCTGGACCGGGTGGGGCTGGCCGACAAGGCCAAGAACTACCCGACCCAGCTCTCCGGCGGCCAGCAGCAGCGCGTCGCGATCGCCCGTGCGCTCGCGATGGAGCCGAAGCTGATGCTCTTCGACGAGCCGACGTCGGCCCTCGACCCCGAGCTGGTGGGCGAGGTCCTCGACGTCATGCGCGGTCTCGCGGAGGACGGCATGACGATGATCGTCGTGACCCACGAGATGGGCTTCGCCCGTGAGGTCGGCGACGCGCTCGTCTTCATGGACGACGGCGTGGTCGTCGAGGCGGGCCACCCGCGTGACGTGCTCGGGAACCCGCAGCACGAGCGGACGAAGTCGTTCCTCTCGAAGGTGCTCTGACCTGCCGAGAGCGCTCTGATCTGCCGAAGGCGCTCTGCGAGGAACCGGCAAGGGGCGGTACGGACCCGGTGGTCCGTACCGCCCCTGCGCGTTCCGCCGCTACTTCAGGGCCAGCACCAGCGCGTCCGACGGCGACGCCCACACCGGGCGCGCCTCGGCGAAGCCGGCCGCCCGCAGGGCCTCGGCGTGCCATTGGGCGGAGGGGGTGTCACCGTCGGCGTGCTCGCCGTAGATACGGAACCGCTCCGCGGTCGGCTCGGCCAGGACCGGGTCCTTGGCGGCGAGCGCCCACCACTCGGCCCAGTCGAGAGCGCCGGCCGCCCTGGCCCGTTCCATGCCCGTGTGCCGGTGCGCGCGCTCCGCGGCGTTGATACGAGGTGTGGACGCGTCCTTCATGTGGTCGGCGTTCATGAAGACGCCGCCGTCGGGGACGAGGGTGCCGATCTGCCGGTAGAGCGCGGCGAGCGGCTCGCTGTGGAGCCAGTGCAGCGCGGTGGCGGTGAGCACCGCGTCGTACGAGGTGTGCGGCAGGGACTCCGTCCAGGCGGGGTCCTTCAGGTCGGCGGTGACGAACGTGACGCGCTCGTCGCCCGCGAAGTGGCCCCGGGCGATCGTCAGCAGCGCCGGATCGAGATCGACCCCGGTGCTGGTGGCCTCGGGGAACCGCGCGAGGAGCCGGTCCGTGATACTTCCCGTACCGCAGGCGAGGTCGAGGACTCTCGGCTTCGGGCCGACCGTGGCCTCGACCATGTCCAGCATCACCCGGAACCGCTCCTCGCGGTCGGGCATGTACCACTCCTGCTGACGGTCCCAGCTCTCCTGCCAGGCCCGCCAGTCGGTGCCCGCCACCGTGCCCTTGTCCGTCCCGCCCACCGGAAGCCTCCCGTCCGTAATACCCTCGGTTGATAAGCAGCCGTTACCAGCCGTTACCCTCACCCTAGAACGCCGCTGTAAGGACTACAAGTGGAACTGGCCTATTACTCGGACTACGCCGTACGGCTGGTCAACACCGAGGAGCCGGCTCGCGGCAAGGACTCCCTCACCTCGGTCGAGGCCGTCCGCGAGCTCTTCGGCGCGTCGTCCCAGGCCGCCCGCCGCGCCACCGACTCGGACGTCACCCGATTCCGCTCGGTACGGGGCCGGCTGCGCGCGGTCTTCGCCGCGGCCGACGCGGGTGAGGAGACCCAGGCCGTCGACCTGCTCAACTCCCTGCTGCTGGAGTTCCCCGTCAGCCCGCAGATCTCCGGGCACGACCACCGGGACGAGGACGGCCGCCCCAAGTGGCACATGCACCTCGCCGACCACCCTTCGAACGCGACCGCGGGCTATGCCGCGATCGCCGCGATGGGGCTGGCGTTCCATCTGACCGAGTACGGCGTCGACCGCCTCGGGCTCTGCCAGGCGGCGCCCTGCCGCAACGCGTACCTGGACACGTCCACGAACCGCTCGCGCCGCTACTGCTCCGACCGCTGCGCGACCCGCGCCAACGTGGCCGCCTACCGGGCGCGCAAGCGTCTGGAGAGCGAGCGGTCGGGGCCCACCGGCCGCACCGCGGAGACCAGCCAGGAGACGACCCCCGTCACGGACCGCTGATCCTGGGCGAGCGGACGGAAGCGGCTGCGCACCCGGCCGAGCAGCAGCTCGGGCGGCACCACCCCGAAGACACGGCTGTCGCCGTCGGCGCCGGGGTTGTCGCCGAGCACCCACCATCCCCCGTTGCGCCGTTCGGCCAGCCGCTTGACGATGAGCAGGTCCTGCTGCAGCGGATGGCGGAGCACCGCCACGTCGCCGACGCGCAGCGAGGCACGGTAGTCGACCAGCAGCTGGTCCCCGTGCACCAGCGTCGGAACCATCGACGGCCCGGTCACCTCGGCGACCCCGAACCGGGCCCTCGGCTCCCGCCCCTGTTCAGTCATCAGCCACCTCCGACTCCCACTGTATGTTCGACCACCGGCCCGGTACGGACCCCGGACTTTTGACCTAAGCCCAAGGGGGCACCCGCCGAAACGGTCCCCTCACGGAGTAATGTCCCACCTGAGAAGACGATCACGAGGAAGGACAGCTCAATGCTCTCCCGCCTGTTTGCCCCCAAGGTGAAGGTCAGCGCCCACTGCGACCTGCCTTGCGGTGTCTACGACCCGGCCCAGGCCCGCATCGAGGCGGACTCGGTCAAGGCCGTCCAGGAGAAGTACCAGGCCAACGAGGACCCGCACTTCCGCGCCCGTGCCACGGTCATCAAGGAGCAGCGCGCGGAGCTCGCCAAGCACCACGTCTCGGTGCTCTGGAGCGACTACTTCAAGCCGCCGCACTTCGAGAAGTACCCGGAGCTTCACCAGCTCATCAACGACACCCTGAAGGCGCTCTCCGCCGCCAAGGCGTCCACGGACCCGGCGACCGGCCAGAAGGCCCTCGATTACATCGCCCAGATCGACAAGATCTTCCGGGAGACCAAGAAGGCCTGACCTCGCGTCAGCTTCCCGCACCCGGCCCGCGGCTCCTCGTCCGGAGTCACGCGGGCCGGGTGCGGCCGTATGAGGCGGCAAATGGACGTACCGCCTCCGGTTCCAGTGGTCGCGGTGTCGCAAGGAGGAGCCATCGAGCTTCGGGAACAGGCCACGGCCGAGCACCTCCCGGCCGCGCCCCCCGGCCCGGTCGGCGAGCAGCCCGAACCGGCGGACCGGTCCGGGCGGGTGCACTGCTTCCTCGCCCCGGCCGCCCTCGCCCTGGCCCTCGGACTGTGGGGCATCACCCGGCAGGGCACGATGTGGCGCGACGAGTCCGTCACCTACCAGGTCGCGCACCGGAGCCTCCCGGAGATCTGGGCGCTCCTGCAGAACGCCGATGCCGTCCACGGCCTCTACTACTTCCTGATGCACGGCCTCTTCGCCCTCTGGGACGGCGGTCTCGTCACGCTCCGGCTGCCGTCCGTGCTGGCAGTGGCCGTGGCCGCCGGGCTCGTGGGACTGACCGGGTGCCGCATCGCCGGGCGCGGAGCGGGCCTGCTGAGCGGCCTGGTCTTCGCGCTCACCCCTGAGGTGCAGATGTACGCCCAGGAGGGACGCTCCTACGCACTCGTCTGCGCGCTGGTCGCACTGGGCACCTATCTGCTCCTGCGCTGTCTGACCGAACCGTCCCGGCGGCTGTGGATCCACTACGGGCTCTCCTTGCTCGCCGCGAGTTGGCTCCACGAGTTCGCCGTACTGGCGCTGCCCGCGCACGGCATCACCGTGCTCGCTTGCCGCGCGGACCGGCCCGTCCGGCGCGCATGGGCGGTGACGGCGGCCGCCGTGGCCGCCGGCCTGGTCCCGCTGGTCCTGCTCAGCGCGGGCCAGTCCGGCCAGGTGTCGTGGATCAGCGGCCCGAAGCCGAAGGAGTGGCTGGAGATCACGGGCGTGGCCCTGGTGGCCGTGCTGTGCGCCCGGTACCCCGCCCCCGGCCGCAGACCCGTCCTGCTGCCGCGTCTGGCCCTGCCCCTGGCAGTTCTCCCGACGGCCGTACTGCTGCTGTCGGCGCTCCACGAGCCCATGTACGTGGACCGGTACGTCCTGTTCACCGACATCGGCTTCGCCCTGCTCGTCGGCACGTCGCTCAGCGCGCTCGTCACCGCCGTCTCCCACCGTGGTCCGCTGCGCGCCCGGCTTCCTCGCACCACGGCCCTGACGGCGACGGCTCTCGCGGCCCTGCTCGCGCTCACCCCGGTGACGCTGCAGATGCGGACCCCCGACAGCAGGAAGGACGACGTGACGGCCGTCGCCGAGGAGGTCCGGCACGTCTCCGCCCCCGGCGACGGGGTCGTCTTCGCGCCCTCACGCCGGCGCGAGTGGAGGCTTTCGTACCCGGACGAGTACGGCGGCCTCGTCGACCTCGCGCTCCGAGTGACCCCACAGGCCTCCGCGTCCCTCCAGGGCGAGGAGCTCCCCGCTCCCGAGATCCGCGCCCGCATGCTGTCGATGGACCGGATCGTGGTGCTGAGCGACCCGCCGGGCCAGCCGGAGGACACCGTGCCGCAGGAGGCGGTCAAACGCGCAGTCCTGCGCACCCACTTCGACGAGTGCTCCCGCACCCGGGTGAAGGGCGCCCAGGTGACCCTCTACGCCCGCGGGACGAAGTGCCCGCCGAAGGGGAACTGACGGCCTGACAGGTCACGGGCGTCCCCCTGACCGCCCGCGTGGCATCAGGCTGCCGGCAGCGGCGCCGGTTCCGCCTGGGTCAGGAGGGGGCTCTTGTGGCGCAGCAGCCATTGCCGGTAGGCGACCGCCCGCAGGGCCGCCTCGCGGTAGGCGGCGGTCAGGTCCGCGTACACCCACTCGTACAGCTCGCCCGAGGGCCCGGGTCTGGAGCACAGCAGGAGGCGTACGGCGAGGGGATCACCGCGGAGCGGGCGGACGGCCATGTCCTCGCGGGGCATGGAGGTCGGCTGGCAGGGGGCGACGACCTCGCCGACCGCGATCAGGGATGCGGCCGTGTGGTAGTCGCCGTGCAGGACGGGCGGGTCGATACCGGCCGCGCCCAGTACCCGCCGCAGCCCGTCCCACTCCCCGTCCACTGTCGGGTCGACCATCCAGCGGTCATGGGCCAGATCCGCGAGGTCCACGACGGGGGCGGCCGCGGCGGGGTGGTCCCGCGCCAGGGAAACGAACTGCGGCTCCCGCTCCACGAGTACCCGCACGCACAGTCCGTCCGGCACCAGTAACGGGCACCCCTCCACCTCGTGCACGAAGGCGACGTCGAGCTGGCCGGCGGCGACCATCCGCAGCAGGGCGTTGGCGGACACGTCCATATGGAGCGAGATGTCGGTGCCCGGCAGCCGGTCGCGCAGGCGGCGCAGCCAGCCGGCGAGCGCCCGGCTGGCGGTCGACCCGATGCGCAGCAACGGGCCGCCCTCACCGGCCGCGGCTGCCTTCGCCTCCACGACGAGTGCGCCCATCTCCGCGACGAGCGGCCGTGCCCGGCTCAGTACGGAACGGCCGAGCGGGGTCGGCCGGCAGCCGGTGCGCTCCCGTGAGAAGAGCGCCGCGCCCAGGAAGTTCTCGATGCGGCGCAGTTGCGTCGTCAGGGACGGCTGGCTGACACCGAGCTGCCGGGCGGCTTTGTGCAGGCTGCCGGTGTCGGCTATGGCGCACAGCGCACGCAGATGCCTCACCTCGAGCTCCATGCTCACGAGCGTAGAGCTGCACCAACTGCCACACCAGACACCGTAGTCGGGGCAGGACGGGCGGATCGGGACAGGCTGCTGCGGAGTGGGGGATGCGCCCGCGCTATCGCCTCCTGGCATCATCCGCGCGGCGGTGCGCCTCCCCGAGACTTCGGCTACCGAACTTCGTTCATCGGACGAGTAGGAGCCCCCCATGCGTCACACCAGAACGTTATTGTCCGCCGTCGTCGGTCTGGGCCTCGCCACCGCCCTCGGCACCGTGCCCGCCACCGCCGCCAACTCCCCTGCGGCCGCGGTGACAACATCCTCAGCTTCGTACGCCGCGTACGAAGGCTCCGCCGAGGACGCGAAGGCGACCAGGGCCTTCTTCGACGCCGTGGTGAAGTCCGTCGCCGAGAAGCGCGCGGCGAACCCCGGCGCGCAGGCCGTGACCGTCGTCTACAACGCGAGCAACGCGCCCACCTTCCGCACCCAGATAGCGCGCAGCACCCAGATCTGGAACGGCTCGGTCAGCAACGTCCGGCTCGTCGAGGGCTCGGGCGCCGACTTCGCCTACTACGAGGGCAACGACTCACGCGGCTCGTACGCGAGCACCGACGGGCACGGTCGCGGCTACATCTTCCTGGACTACCGGCAGAACCAGCAGTACAACTCCACCCGCGTCACGGCCCATGAGACCGGGCACGTGCTCGGGCTGCCGGACCACTACTCGGGTCCGTGCAGCGAGCTGATGTCGGGCGGCGGCCCCGGCACGTCGTGCCAGAACGCCTACCCGAACTCGGCGGAACGCTCCCGCGTGAACCAGCTCTGGGCGAACGGGCTCGCGGCCGCGATCGCCAAGGTCTCCTGACCGGAGCGCCGGCCACCGGGAAGGGCGCCCCGCAGTGCACGGCGGGGCGCCCTGTCGCGTCTGCCGCGACCTGGAGCTCAGGCCTGGGCCGGTTCGCGCCGGCCGAGCTCGGCGCCGGGCGGCAGCTGGCGGCGGATGCTGCCGAGCGCGTCGTCGAAGTCCCCGTCCGCGACACCCGCTTCGTAGGCCGCACCGCCGTAGTGCAGCGTCAGATTGAGGTCCGACCGGTCGAGGGGCGGCACTCCTCCGGTGGGCTCACCCAGTGTCAGCAGACAGCTCAGGGTCGCCTGCTGGACCGTGCCGTCCGCGTGGACGGGCAGGGGCATGTCCCATTCCAGGACGCAGGAGGCCAGCACCTGGGACGCCCCCGCCGCCCTGAGGGCCGCGAAGGTGGCCCCCTCGTACACAACGCCTCTGATGGATGTGCGCAGTTGGCCGCCGCTCGCCGATATGGTGACCGATTCCGCGCCCTGCCGGTCGCGGTACCAGCCCGCCCAGGCTTCCGTAGACTCCGATGACATGCGCGGACTGTAGCGGTAGGGCCGAGCGGGCCGCGCCGCAGGTGCCCCTCAGGAAGTGCCGGCGTCCCGGCCGGGGGCGTCGTCGGGTGATTCTCCGGACCGTCCCGCCGCCGATTCGTCAGACGCGTCCGGTCCGCCCGGCTCCTCCGGCCGGCTCGAGCCGCCGGACCGGTCCGGCCCGCCCGGGCCGGATTTCGCCCCTCCCTCCGGGGGGACGTAGAGCGGACAGTCGGGATTGCGGCAGGGACCCGGCTCCCACAACGGGACGTACGTGCCCAGTGTCTTGTGCCGCTTCACCACCGAATCCACCGGTTGCCCGCACGCGGCACACACGTGCTTCGGGTCGTGACTCGTCCGCGGTACTTCACGTCCTTTGCTGCCCATACGGCCAGAATAGGTCGCTATGGGCAGCTCGGACAGCGCAGCCTTGCGGTCAGCCCCCGCGGTCAGCCCTTCCGGCTGTACTGCCTGACGACCACGTCGTTACCGAAGGACCGCACGGAGTCCAGCGAGAAGGCCGACAACCGGAAGGGGGCCGCGAACATGGGCATACCGGAACCGAGCACGAGGGGGTAGGTCTTGATGACGAGTTCATCGACCTCGTCGATCAGCTGCCCGGCGAGATGCGCCCCGCCGCACAGATAGATGTCCAGGCCTTCCTCCTTCTTGAGCTCCCGGACCGCGGCGGCCACGTCGCCCGAGAGGATGCGCACGTTCGGGTCGGGCGACTCCTGGATACTGCTCGACACCACGAACTCGCGCAGATGGGCGTACGGACTGGTGATGTCGGCCTTCAGCGCCAGGTCGTAGCTGGCGCGGCCCTGTATGACCGTGTCGTATCTGCTGTTCGGCACGTCGTGGACACCCAAGGCGCGGCGGACCGGGGTCGGCAGGGTGTCAGCGCATTCCTCCTTGAGGTAGTCGAGGTAGTCGTCGGCCACAAGCTCCGTGAAGAAGTCCGCTTCTCCTCCCGGGGCACCGATGAAGCCGTCGATGGATGCAGCGATGAAGTGGCTGAGCTTTCGCAAACCGGTCCTCTGATCGTCGGACACCGAAGAGGCCACCGACGGCCGGGCCCACGCTCGCACCCGGCCGGACCGGGAGCCCGAACCACTTCATCCATAGTGCTTCGGTTGAAGTCGCGCTCACAAGCGGTGTGAGCGGATCAGTGGTCGCGGCGGGTGACGAATTCGGCCAGGGAGAGCAGATCACCGGCCGCGGCCAGGTCCGGGACGGCTCGGGACAGCTGACCGACCGCCCGTGACATCCGGTCACCGGCGTGCATCTGGGCCCAGTCCCGCCCTCCGGCCCGTTCCACCGCGTCCGCGGCGCGGCGGACCGCGGACGCGCTCATCGGCCCCCGGTACAACTCGGCCAGCTCGGCCGCCGCCGCCGTGCCGGAGGCCAGCGCGGCGACCACAGGAAGCGACTTCTTGTGCGCCGCGAGATCCGCGCCGGCCGGTTTGCCCGTCTGCTCCGGGTCGCCCCAGATCCCGATGAGGTCGTCGATGAGCTGGAACGCCAGCCCGGCCTCTCTCCCGAAGGCGTCCATCGCCGCGGCCTGCTCCTCGTCCGCGCCGGCGTACAGCGCGCCGAGGGCACAGGCACAGCCGAGCAGGGCCCCGGTCTTGGCGGTCGCCATGGCGAGGCACTCCTCCAGGGTGACCTCGAGCGGCGGACGTTCCTCGAAGGCGCAGTCGGCCTGCTGGCCCGCACACAGCTCGATGACACAGGCCGCCAGCCGCATCGACGCCGGGACGGACGCCGCATGCCGGTCCTCCGCGAGCAGCCGCAGCGCGAGCGCCGACATCGCGTCCCCGGCGATGATGGCGTCGGCGGTGCCGAAGACGCTCCACGCCGTGGGCCGGTGCCTGCGGGTCGGGTCCTCGTCGATCACGTCGTCGTGCAGCAGGGTGAAGTTGTGCGCGAGCTCCACCGCGGCGGCCGCCCGCACGGCCTGCCGCGGGTCGCCGCCCAGCGCCTGGCACGCTGCGAGCACCAGCGCCGGCCTGACGGCCTTGCCGGTGGAACCGGCGGCCGGGGTGCCGTCGGACCGCTCCCAGCCGAAGTGGTACATGGCGATCCGGCGCATGGAACCGGGCAGCGACGCGATGGCTGAGCGGAGTTCGGGATCGACGGCACTACGGGTGCGTTCGAGGAGGGCGACGGCCTCTCGGCCGTCGACGGTGTCCGGCATGGTCAACTGGCGTTCCTTTCCCGGTGTGGCTGCTCCTCGCGGGCGGGGGCGCGGTGAACGCACCGCACCCCCGAAGGTCACGTCGTCCCTGGGCAGGTCACCGCCAACGGCTCACCTCGACGTTCTCCAGGACGCCGAGCGCGTCCGGGACGAGCACGGCCGCCGAGTAGTAGGCCGTGACCAGGTAGGAGATGATCGCCTGCTCGTCGATGCCCATGAAGCGGACCGACAGACTCGGCTCGATCTCGTCCGGGATGCCGCTCTGCCGGAGCCCGATGACGCCCTGCTCGTCCTCGCCGGTACGCATGCAGATGATCGACGTCGTCCGGGCCTCGGTGACCGGGATCTTGTTGCACGGGAAGATCGGCACGCCGCGCCAGGCGGGCACATGGTGGCCCGCCACCTCCACGCTGTCGGGCACGAGTCCGCGCCTGTTGCACTCGCGCCCGAAGGCGGCGATGGCGCGCGGATGGGCGAGGAAGAGCTTCGAGCCCCGCCGTCGCGAGAGCAGTTCGTCCATGTCGTCCGGGCTCGGCACACCGTCGTGCGGCTGCAGCCGCTGCCCGTAGTCGCAGTTGTTGAGGAGGCCGAACTCACGGTTGTTGATGAGCTCGTGCTCCTGCCGCTCGCGCAGCGCCTCCACGGTCAGCCGCAACTGCTGTTCCGTCTGGTTCATCGGCTGGTTGTAGAGGTCCGCGACGCGACTGTGCACCTTCAGCACCGTCTGGGCGACGCTCAGCTCGTACTCCCGCGGCGCGGCGTCGTAGTCCACGTAGGTGTGCGGCACGACAGCCTCGCCGACATGGCCGGCCGACAGGTCGATCGCCGCTTCGCCGTACTTGTTGGTGCGCTGGTGGGGCAGCGCCGCCAGACTCGCCAGATGGGCGCGCAGCGACTCCGCCCGGTCCGCCAGGTTGAGCACGTCGTCCCTCGTCAGCACGAGGACCGTGCAAGCGGTCGCGGCGCGGGCGGTGTACTGCCAGACCGCTTCCCGGTCCACCAGCGACCGGTCGCCGAAGTAGGCACCGTCGGCGAGGACTTCGACGACGGCCTCGTCCCCGTAGGGCCCCTCCCCCACCTTCTCCACCCTGCCGTGCGCCAGCAGGAAGATCCGGTCGGCCGCCTGGCCGCCGGTCGCCAGCACCTCCCCCGCCGCGAACTCACGCTGCTCGCACCGCTGCGCCAGCTCCGCCAGCGCCGCCTCGTCGTCGAAGTCCCGCAGCGCCGGAAGCTCCCCCAGTTCGGCGGGAATCACGGCCACACGGTCGCCGGTCTGTACGAACGTCACACGGCCGTCCCCGACCGAGTAGCTGAGGCGGCGGTTCACCCGGTACGTACCGCCTTGCACCTGCACCCAGGGCAGCATGCGCAGCAGCCACCGGGAGGTGATCTCCTGCATCTGCGGGACGGACTTGGTGGTGGTCGCGAGATTCCGTGCGGCAGCGGTACCGAGACTCTGTTGGGGTGCCTGGTCGCGAATGTCCTCGCCGACGGAACCAACCGAACCAACCGTCATGAGACTCCCTCTCGATCATGTTCTGACCTGCGACATCAAGCCTCCCAGCGCGGTCTGTAAGTACGCCATTACACAAATGAGTGTGACTGGATCACCGGTGACAGGGGCAGTAGCCGGATCCGTTCGCACATCCGGCCAGAATGGGTTCATGCCCGAAAGAACCTCGTCCGATCCGGTGGCCGCGCTGCGGCCCCGGCTGCCGTCGCCGCTGCAGCCGGTCGAGGACGAGCGCTTCTCCCGGCACGGTGTGCGGCTGCTCCTCAAGCGGGACGACCTGATCCACCCGGACCTGCCGGGCAACAAGTGGCGCAAGCTGGTCCCGAACCTCCGGGCGGCGGCGGGCCGGCCGGTGCTGACCTTCGGCGGCGCGTACTCCAACCATCTGCGTGCGACGGCCGCCGCGGGCCGGCTGCTCGGCTTCGCCACGATCGGCGTCGTCCGCGGTGACGAGCTCGCCGGCCGCCCGCTGAACCCGTCCCTGGCCCGTTGCGCGGCGGACGGCATGCGCCTGCTGTTCGTCGACCGCGCCACCTATCGCGCCAAGGACGACCCGGGGACTCTCGCCCGCATCCTCCGGACGGCCGCGACGGACGACGTGTACGTGGTTCCCGAAGGCGGCAGCAACGCACCGGCCGCGGCCGGCTGCGCCGGACTCGGCCGCGAGCTGCGCGGCCGCGCCGACGTGGTGGCCGTCGCCTGCGGCACCGGCGGCACCCTCGCCGGGCTGGCGGCCGGACTCGGCGACGGGCAGCGGGCCCTCGGCTTCCCGGTGCTGAAGGGCGGGTTCCTCGGCGCGGCGGTACGCGCCCTCCAGGAAGAGGCCTTCGGCGGCCCCACCGGCAACTGGTCGCTGGACGAGCGCTTCCACTTCGGCGGGTACGCCCGTAGCACTCCTGCACTCGAGGCGTTCGCAGCCGGTTTCGGTGCACGCCACGGGCTTCCCGTGGAGCGCGTCTACGTCGCCAAGCTGCTCAACGGACTCGTGGAACTCACCGCTGAAGGCGCCTTCCCGCCCGGCACGACGGTCGCGGCCGTCATCACCGGACAGGAGGAGGGGACCGGCGTCGCCGGGTGACGGCTCAGGCGGTTTCCTCGCGGTAGGCGGCCGCTTCCTCCAGGTCGAGCCTGCGCAGCAGTTTGCGCAGCATCTCGTCGTCGATGACCCGCCGGTTCCTCAGGTCCACGAACACGTTCCGTTCCGCCTCGATCATTTCCCTCGCGAGCCGGCGGTAGGTGTCGTCGGCCGATTCGCCCGTCGTCTCGTCCACCGAGCCGAGCCTCTCCCACACCGAGTTCCTGCGGCGTTCCAGCACCGCGCGCAGCCGCTGCTCCAAGGGTTCCGGCAGCCTGTTGTGTTCGTCCGCGAGCAGCTCCTCCAGCCGCCGCTCCGCCGCCGCGGACGCCTGGCTCTGCGCCTGCGCCTCCGCCAGGGTCTCCGCCTGGACGTCGCGGCCCGGGATCTTCAGCGCACGGATCAGCGGCGGCAGCGTCAGCCCTTGCACCACCAGTGTTCCGATCACGGTGGTGAAGGTGAGGAACAGGACCAGGTTGCGGGCGGGGAAGTCCGCTCCGTCCGACGTCGTCAGCGGGATCGAGAAGGCGATCGCGAGCGAGACGACACCGCGCATGCCCGCCCAGCCGACGATCAGCGGCGCCGTCCAGTTGGTGTCCGGCTCACGTTCCCTGATCCGCCGGGACAGCATGCGCGGCAGGAACGTCGCCGGATAGACCCAGACGAAGCGCACCACCACGACGGCGAGGAAGACCCCTGCCGCGTACCAGAGGGACTCCCCCACGCCGTAGTCGCCCAGTTCCCCCACCACGATCGCCAGTTGCAGCCCGATCAGCGCGAAGACGGTGGACTCCAGGACGAACGCCACCATCTTCCAGACGGCCTCCTCCTGGAGCCGGGTCGCGAAGTCGACCTGGAACGCGTGGTGGCCCAGGTAGAGCGCGACGACGACCACGGCCAGGACTCCGGAGGCGTGGACCTGCTCGGCGGCGGCGTAGGCGATGAAGGGGATGAGCAGCGACAGGATGTTCTGCAGCAGCGCGTCCTTCAGGTGCTTGCGCAGCCAGTGGATCGGGATCATCAGCGCCAGACCGACGCCGACCCCGCCGACGGAGGCCAGCGCGAACTCCGCCAGACCGTCTCCCCAGCTGGCGCCGGCTCCGATCGCGGCCGCGAGGGCGACCTTGAATGCGGTGATCGCGGTGGCATCGTTCACCAAGGATTCACCTTGGAGGATCGTGGTGATCCGGCTGGGCAGACCGAGCCTGCGCGCGATGGCCGTCGCGGCGACGGCGTCCGGCGGAGCGATCACCGCACCGAGCACCAGGGCCGTCGCCAGGGGCAGATCGGGCACCAGCAGATAGGCGAGGCAGCCGACCGCCACCGTCGCGAACAGGACATAGCCCACGGACAGCAGCGCGACGGGACGGATGTTGGCCCGCAGGTCGAGGTACGAGCTGTCCAGCGCGGCCAGGTGCAGCAGAGGCGGTAGCACCAGCGGCAGCACGATGTGCGGGTCGAGGTGGTAATCGGGAACGCCCGGCACGTACGAGGCGGCCAGCCCGGCCGCCACGAGCAGCAGCGGCGCGGGGACCGGTGTCCTTCGTGCCGCGCCGGCCACCGCCGCGCTCACCGCGATCAGCCCGACCAGCGGCAATGCTTCCATCACACCGACCTCACGTCCGTCGTCCCCGTCGTAGTCTGGCAATCATGAGCGAGTGCCCCCACGTAGCAGAACTGCCCCGCCCCCAACCGGCGCCGCTGACCGACACATGTCCGGAATGCCGGGCCGTCGGCAGTCACCCGGTCCAGCTGCGACTCTGCCTGGTCTGTGGGCACGTGGGCTGCTGCGACTCCTCGCCGATGCGACACGCGAGCGGGCATTTCCGCGAGACGGGGCACGCGGTGATGCGCAGTTTCGAGCCGGGACAGGTGTGGCGGTGGTGCTTTGTCGACGGTTCGATCGTCTGACGCCTGGGTACGTCAACCATCCGCCGACCCCGCTCAATTGGGCGGCGCAGACCTCTAGCCACTGTGCGTACTCATAGGCTTACATTGAGTGACACTTGTCGGCATGGGGGTCCTGGCGACACGGCACCATGGATCGCGATAGCGTCGCCAGGCCAGACCTGGCTGCGTGACCGACCGCGTAACGCACGGCCGCGGGGCCTCTGCCCCCGGCCCGGAAAGAGCTTGTGCCACCTTGGAGGTGAGGGTGTCCCATATTGCAGGCGAGCCCGGGACCCAGGACTTCGTGGAAGTCCGGCTGCCCGCTGCGGGTGCCTACCTGTCCGTACTGCGAACGGCCACCGCCGGCCTCGCAGCGCGCTTGGACTTCACCCTCGACGAGATCGAGGACCTGCGGATCGCGGTGGACGAGGCGTGCGCGATCCTGCTGCAGCAGGCCGTCCCGGGGTCCGTCCTGAGCTGTGTGTTCCGGCTCGTCGACGACTCGCTGGAAGTGACGGTCTCCGCGCCCACGACCGACGGCCGGGCGCCGGAGCGTGACACGTTCGCCTGGACGGTGCTCTCCGCACTGGCCGGCAAGGTCGACTCGTCGGTCGCCGACGACCGTACGGTCGCCATCAGTCTGTACAAGCAGCGCGGCGCGGGACCCGGGCCGGCGTGAGCAGCGGAAACGGGGACGGTTCGATGCGGGAGGACGAGGAGCGAGGCCCGAGGGTGCTGAGCGCGTCGGCCGGCATCCCTGAGCAGCAGGCGCGGCCGCACCCGGTGGTGGACGAACCTGATGGCCGTACGGCCTCGGCAGAGCGGGCGGACCGTATGAGCGAGCACCAGCAGGATCATCACCCCCATGACCGCAGCGGCGCGCGGGCGATGTTCATCGAACTGCGCAAGCTGCCCGACGGGTCGCCCGAGCGGGCCGAGCTGCGCAACCAGCTGGTCCGGATGCATCTGCCGCTGGTCGAACACCTGGCGCGGCGGTTCCGTAACCGTGGCGAGCCGCTGGACGACCTCACCCAGGTCGCGACGATCGGCCTGATCAAGTCGGTGGACCGGTTCGATCCGGAGCGCGGTGTCGAGTTCTCGACCTACGCCACCCCGACGGTGGTCGGCGAGATCAAGCGCCATTTCCGCGACAAGGGCTGGGCGGTGCGGGTGCCGCGCCGTCTCCAGGAGCTGCGGCTCTCGCTCACGACCGCGACGGCCGAGCTCTCCCAGCAGCACGGCCGGTCCCCGACCGTGCACGAGCTGGCGGAGCGCCTCGGCATCTCGGAGGAGGAGGTCCTGGAGGGCCTGGAGTCCGCGAACGCCTACTCCACGCTGTCCCTGGACGTCCCCGACACGGACGACGAGTCCCCGGCGGTGGCGGACACGCTCGGCGCGGAGGACGAGGCCCTGGAGGGCGTCGAGTACCGCGAGTCCCTCAAGCCGCTCCTGGAGGGCCTCCCGCCGCGGGAGAAGCGGATCCTGCTGCTGCGCTTCTTCGGGAACATGACCCAGTCCCAGATCGCGCAGGAGGTCGGCATCTCCCAGATGCACGTCTCCCGCCTCCTCGCCCGCACCCTGGCGCAACTCCGCGAACGCCTGCTCGTCGAGGAGTAACCCTCGCGGCCCCGAGCGGCCCCCGCCGCGAAGCCGCACCGCCCTCCGGCATGGAGCGACTACCGGCCGGACGGGAAGCCCGGACGTGAGGGGCCGGGGTCGGAGGAGGGGGTGTCCGGAAGCAAAGCGTCGCAACTCCCGCGAAGCGCGGTGAGGACAGCCGTTCCGGACACCCCTCCGGAGACCCCGCCCCGCTCACCACCGAGCCACGGGCCTGCGGCCGAGCCCAAGGACGCCACGCCACCGAACCGGGCCGGGCCCCGCCCCGCAGGGACATCACGCCACCGAACCTGGCCACGCCCGACCGTGCCGCCCGCCCAAGGGCTACGCGCGGCTACGGATCCCCAGCGCCTGCGCCGTCGTCGGGTTCACCAGCAGCACCAGGCCCGTCACCACGACCGCCGCCAGCACCACGCCCAGCGGAATCAGCGCGCCGGACGCCCGCAGCAGCGTCCACGCGGGGATCATCCCGATCAGCTGGGTGATGATCGCCGGTCCGCGGCTCCAGCTGCGCTGCAGCAGCAGCCCTCGCGCCGCCGCCAGCGGGATCGCCCCGAGGGCCATCAGCGTCAGGCCGCCCATCTCCGCCTGGGAGGGGCTGTCGGGCCGGCCGAGCAGGCCCATCACGAGCATGTACACGCCGCCCACGACCAGCGCCAGCCCTTCGGCGGCGCACACCGCTGCCGCGGCGGTCAGTCGGGTGGGGCGGCCGGGGGCGGAGGTCTGGTCGTCACTGCTCACCCATGCAGGGTAGCTGTCACCCCGTACAGGGCGGCCGTCACCCGAAACGCGGACCCGCCGTCGCCCGTGCCGCGTCAGCCGTCACCGAACCCGCCCGCACACCCACCCGGCACCCGCTCCCACCGGCCGCCCCCGAAACCCGGACTGGGCCAGGTACCCCCCAGTAGGTACGCTGCATCGCATGCGCGCACTTCTCGTGGTCAATCCGGCAGCAACCACCACCAGTGCCCGCACGCGCGACGTACTGATCCACGCGCTCGCGAGCGAGATGAAGATCGAGGCGGTCACCACCGAGTACCGAGGCCACGCCCGCGACCTCGGCCGCCGGGCCGCGGAGTCGAGCGACATCGACCTGGTCGTCGCCCTCGGCGGCGACGGCACGGTCAACGAGGTGGTCAACGGCCTGCTGCACAACGGCCCCGACCCGGAGGGTCTCCCCCGCCTCGCGGTCGTCCCGGGCGGCTCGACGAACGTCTTCGCCCGCGCTCTCGGTCTGCCGAACGACGCCGTCGAGGCGACCGGCGCGATCCTGGACGCGCTCCGCGACCGGACGGAGCAGACGGTCGGCCTGGGTCTCGCGGCCGGCACGCCCGACACGGAGGACGAGGGCGTCCCCCAGCGCTGGTTCACCTTCTGCGCCGGGTTGGGTTTCGACGCCGGCGTGGTCGGCCGGGTCGAACAGCACCGCGAACGCGGCAAGCGGTCGACGCACGCTCTTTACGTCCGCCAGGTGCTGCGCCAGTTCCTGGACGACCCGCACCGCAGACGCGGCACCATCACCCTGGAGCGGCCCGGCGCCGCCCCGGTGGAGGACCTGGTGCTGTCCATAGTCTGTAACACCTCCCCGTGGACCTACCTGGGCAATCGTCCGGTGTACGCGTCCCCGAAGGCCTCCTTCGACACCGCCCTCGACGTGCTCGGACTGTCGAAGCTGTCGACCCCCGCGGTGGCGCGTTACGGCACTCAGCTGCTCACCTCCAGCCCGGAGCGCGGGCCGCGCGGAAAGCACGCACTCACACTTCACGACCAGACCGACTTCACCTTGCATTCAAAGGTCCCACTGCCCTTCCAGATGGACGGTGACCACCTGGGGCTGCGCACGAGCGTGACGTTCACAGGCGTTCGCCGTGCACTGCGTGTGATTGTGTGACCGGAAGGACCGAAAGTCCTTTATCTCGAACGTACGGGCTGGGATCCACCCCATAGAAGTACGGCTGTGACCTAGTCGACACCGAGGAATCAAAAAAAACTTTCCGGAAGGGGTTGTATCCGCCGCCGAGGTTTGCGAATCTCTACATGGCGATCGGGACGGCCCGCAACATCGGCCCCACAGACCGCCGGAACCCCTCCACGAATCCAGGACCCAACGCCGGGCAAGCTGGCGATCGGCCCTTCCCTTGCGGGGGGATTCGTGAAAGCGTTCACATTCACAAGCAACCCGCACGTAATACCAAGGAGAGGTAGCAGCCATGGACTGGCGTCACAACGCCGTTTGCCGCGAGGAAGACCCCGAGCTCTTCTTCCCCATCGGCAACACCGGTCCTGCGCTGCTGCAGATCGAGGAAGCCAAGGCCGTCTGCCGTCGCTGCCCCGTCATGGAGCAGTGCCTGCAGTGGGCGCTCGAGTCCGGCCAGGACTCCGGCGTCTGGGGTGGCCTCAGCGAGGACGAGCGCCGCGCGATGAAGCGCCGCGCCGCTCGCAACCGGGCGCGTAACGCCAGCGCCTGACGCCCCCTGCTACCGGCCTCCCGGCGGCGCGTACAGCGAGTACGCACTCACCGCCTTCGAGCCGCAGCGCGCAGTACCCCCGATGCGCATCGCAAATGCAGCACGTGAGCTTCGAGCCCCGGACCGTGTCACACGGCCCGGGGCTCTTCGCTGTGCCCGTCGGGCCGCACGCCGCCGGCGCGGCCCCGAGCCGGGCCGGCCCGCCGGCCTGTCCCTGAGCAGAGTCCCTGAACAGGGAGCCCTAACGCCGGTCCGGAACAGGGATGTCGAGCACGACCCGTGTGCCGCGCCCCGGCGCGGGGACCGGGACCATGTCGAACGTCCCGCCCAACTCCCCCTCGACCAGGGTGCGTACGATCTGCAATCCCAGGTTGCCGGTCCGCTGCGGGTCGAAGCCCTCCGGCAGGCCGCGGCCGTCGTCCTGAACGGTGATCAGCAGCCGGGCGTTCTCCGTGCGCGCGTCACCACGGACGGCCGCGACCTCCACCGAACCCTGCTCCCCTTGTGAGAAGGCGTGTTCCAGGGCGTTCTGCAGCACCTCGGTGAGCACCATGGACAGCGGTGTGGCGATCTCGGCGTCGAGGATGCCGAAGCGTCCGGTGCGCCGGCAGTCGACCTTGCCGGGTGAGATCTCCGCCACCATCGCGATCACGCGGTCGGCGATGTCGTCGAACTCCACACGCTCGTCCAGATTCTGGGACAGCGTCTCATGCACGATCGCGATCGAACCCACACGCCGCACCGCCTCGTTGAGCGCCTCACGGCCGCGCACGGAGTCCATCCGGCGTGCCTGGAGGCGCAGTAGCGCGGCCACCGTCTGGAGGTTGTTCTTCACCCGGTGGTGGATCTCCCGGATGGTCGCGTCCTTGGTGATCAACTCCCGCTCGCGGCGGCGCAGTTCGGTCACGTCCCGCAGGAGCACCAGAGAACCGATGCGTACCCCCTTGGGCTTGAGGGGAATGGCCCTCAACTGGATGACTCCGCCGTTGCCCTCCACCTCGGTCTCGCGCGGCGCGTATCCACTGGCGATCTTGACCAGGGCCTCGTCGACCGGACCGCGGGAGGGGGCCAGTTCGGCGGTGACCTGGCCAAGGTGCTGGCCGACGAGGTCGGAGGCCAGGCCGAGACGGTGGTACGCGGAGAGTCCGTTGGGGCTGGCGTACTGGACGATGCCGTCCGCGTCGAGCCTGATCAGCCCGTCACCGGCACGCGGGGAGGAGTCCATCTCGACCTGTTCCCCGGGGAACGGGAACGTGCCGGCGGCGATCATCTGCGCCAGGTCGGACGCGGACTGGAGGTAGGTGAGCTCCAGCCGTGACGGGGTACGCACGGTGAGCAGGTTCGTGTTGCGCGCGATGACGCCGAGCACACGGCCCTCGCGGCGTACGGGGATGGACTCGACCCGCACCGGCACTTCCTCGCGCCACTCCGGGTCGCCCTCGCGCACGATCCGCCCCTCGTCCAGGGCGGCGTCCAGCAGTGGGCGCCGGCCGCGCGGCACCAGGTGGCCGACCATGTCGTCCTGGTACGAGGTGGGGCCGGTGTTCGGCCGCATCTGGGCGACGGAGACGTACCGCGTGCCGTCGCGGGTGGGCACCCACAGCACGAGGTCGGCGAAGGAGAGGTCGGAGAGCAGCTGCCACTCCGAGACCAGCAGATGGAGCCACTCGAGGTCTGACTCACTCAGAGCGGTGTGCTGGCGGACGAGTTCGTTCATGGAGGGCACGTCAGCGAGGGTACCCGCGGGCCGCGGCGCCGCGACGGGACCCTCAACCCGTCCGGCACCGCAGCCCGGAGTTGCGCGGCCGAAGGGTGTGCGGTCCCGGTCGGCCGTGGGAGGTCTCGGCGCAGTCAGGGCAGAGAGCGCCGGGGACCTCGTTCCACCCTCCTGTGCGGGGAGGGCGGAGGCTTGTGCTGTATCGATTGTGGACTAGACCATTCGGCCCTGTCCATGCCTGGGGCGAGTTAAGTTCCGCCACCATACTTATACACCGTCGTGGACGACGGGCGGGCCCCTCATCACACCCGCCCGTCGCGATCACGGCCCCCGCCGCTCGGTCCGGCTCAGCGTGTCTCCGTCACCTTCGCCAGCGCTCTCGGCGCATCGGGGTCCTGCCCGCGGGCGATGGTCACCTCGTACGCGAGCAGTTGCAGCGGAAGGATCTCCAGAATCGGCTGGAGCTCTTCGGGCACGCCCTCCGTGGGCAGTACGAAGCCCGCGGACGCGGCCTCGACCTGGGGCGCCGGGCCCACCACGAAGAGGTCCGCTCCACGGCCGCGGAGCCGGTCGAGCACCGGCTGGAGCGCCTCGCCGCCCTTGCCGTCCGGCACCACCGCGATCACCGGGGAGACGTTGTCGACCATGGCGAGCGGCCCGTGCAGCAGGTCCGCGCCGGAGTACGCCAGCGCGGGGATGTAGCTGGTCTCCATGAGCTTGAGCGCCGCTTCCCTCGCCGTCGGGTAGCCGTAGCCCCGCGACGTGACGACCATGCGCTCGGCGAAGCGGTAACGCGATGCCAGCGCGCGTACCTCGTCCTGCCGGCCGAGGATCTTCCCGGCCAGCTCCGGCAGCCGTCCGGCCGCCGGGGCCTCGCCACCGCGCAGGCCCTCCACCAGCAGGTGGAGGGCCATCAGGGAGGCGGTGTAGGTCTTGGTGGCCGGAAGGGCCTTCTCCGGGCCGGCCATGATGTCGATCGAGAACTCGGAGACCGCGGCCAGCGGCGAGTCCGGGTTGTTGGTCACGGCCAGGGTGACCGCGCCGGCCTCCCGCGCCGCCTTCGTGGACGCCACCAGGTCGGGAGAACCGCCGGACTGGCTGACGGTGATCACGAGGACGTCGGCGAGCGAGGGGCGGGCGCCGTAGGCGGTGGTGGTGGACATGGAGGTGAGTCCGCACGGCAGGCCGAGACGGATCTCGATCAGGTACTTCGCGTACAGCGCGGCGTTGTCGGAGGAGCCGCGCGCCGTCAGCAGGACGAACCGCGGCTTCTTCGCCGCGATCGCCGACGCCACCTGCCGGATCCTCGGCGCACCCTCGTCGAGGATGCGCCGCAGGACCGCCGACTGCTGTGCCATCTCGCCGGACATGATCCGGCCCGGGTGCTCCTCGTGCTCGGCCGACGTCGTGGCGGACATGCCCGTTGCCTCCAGGTGGCGCTCAGGGTGCCGGGCGGCTACGGCGCCCGCCCGGCACTGCACGGTCCACGCAGGCCCACTCCCGGCTCAGCGGCCGGCGATGACCTCCGCGGCGGCGCGCCCGCAGACGCGGGCCGCGCCATGGGTGGCGATGTGCAAGGCCCCCGTGGGTGCCGCCCGGTTCAGTCCCATCTCGACCACGATCGTGTCGGGACGGGCCGCGAGGAGCGCCTCGAGGGCGTTCGCCATCCACGGGTGGCGGTGGACGTCGCGAACCACAGCGACGATCCTACGGTCCGCCGCCGTCTCCAGCACATTTGTCACCAACTCGGGCGTATCGCCCTTGTCGGCATAGGTTCCGGTCTCCGTGCCGGGCAGCAGAGCCGTCAGCTCCGCGGCCACACCCCAGGGAGTCTCGTCCCCGACAGCGATGTTGGCCACGGGAGTGAAGGCCGCCACGTACGGGGCCTCGGTGACCGGCTCGTACGGCCGCCCGCCCGGAGTGACCCGCACCGCGCGGCGCGCCGCGACGAGACCGATGTCGGAGCCGGGCGCGGTCCCCTCCTGTGAAGCCGCGCCCGGCTCTGCTGCAGCCCCCCTGGCCCGCCGCGTCCAGTCCGCGAGGGCACGCACACGTGCCGCCGCGTCGGCCAGCCGCTCCTCGGGCAGGTCGCCGTTCCGCACCGCATCGACCAACGCGTCGCGCAGTCGCAGTACGGTCCCCTCGTCGGCCAGGCCGCCACCGACGCAAATAGCGTCGGCACCGGCGGCGATCGCGAGGACCGAGCCGCGCTCGATGCCGTACGTGGACGAGATGGCCTGCATCTCCATGCCGTCCGTGACGATCAGGCCCTGGTAGCCCAGCTCCTCGCGCAGCAGACCGGTGAGGATCTGCGGGCTCAGCGTCGCGGGACGGTCGGGGTCGAGCGCGGGAAGTAGGATATGCGCGCTCATCACCGCTTTGGAACCCGCCGCGATGGCCGCGCGGAAAGGCACCAGCTCACGGGCGTGCAACGTGTCGAGGTCCACATCGATACGGGGCGCCGCGTGGTGCGAGTCCACGTTGGTGTCGCCGTGCCCGGGGAAGTGCTTGGTGCACGCGGCGACGCCGGCGGCCTGGAGGCCCTCGACGTAGGCGACGGTGTGACGGGCGGCCAGCGCGGTGTCGGCGCCGAACGAGCGCACCCCGATGACCGGATTGTCCGGGTTGGAGTTGACGTCGGCGGACGGCGCCCAGTTGAGGTCCACCCCGCACTCGGCCAGCCGGCGGCCCAACTCGTGTGCCACGGCGCGGGTGAGGTCCACGTCGTCGACCATGCCCAGCGCGTAGTTGCCGGGGAACGAGGAGCCGGTGCGCACCTCGAGCCGGGTGACGTCACCGCCCTCCTCGTCGATGGCGACCAGGACGTCGTCGCGCTCCGCCCGCAACCGGGCGGTGAGCGCGGCGAGCTGGCCGGGCGAGGTGATGTTGCGGCCGAACAGGCCGACGGCGCAGAGCCCTTCACCGATCCGCCGCAGCAGCCAGTCGGGCGCGGTGGTGCCGACGAAGCCGGGCTGGAGGATGGTGAGCGCGTCGCGGGTCAGGGTGCCTGACGAGCCACGTACCAGAGTGGTCATGAGGTGGCGTTATCCCTTCACTGCGCCCGAGGTGAGCCCTGCGGCCATCTTCTTCTGGATGATCATGAAGAAGACGACGACGGGCAGTGCGATGAGCGTGGAGGCCGCCATCAGCGCGCCGTAGTCCGTTCCCCGCTCCGTGGTGAACGTCATCAGCCAGACGTTGAGCGTGTACTTGGAGTTGTCGTTGATCAGGATGTACGCGAAGAGGTACTCGTTCCACGCGTTGACCAGGGCGAAGATGGAAGCCGCGGCGAGGCCGGGGGCGAGCAGCGGGAAGATCACGCGGCGGAAGGCTCCCATGCGGGTGCAGCCGTCCACCATCGCGGACTCCTCGAGCTCCACCGGGATGTTCACCACGAACCCGCGGATCATGACGATCGCGAACGGCAGCGTGGAGACCAGGTAGACGACGATCAGGCCCCAGTACTCGTCGAGCCCGCCGATGGCGTTGAGCTGCGCGTAGATGGGGATGAGCATCGCGGTCGGCGGCAGCATCTGGACGAGGATCAGCACCATCAGCAGCGCCTTGCGGCCGAAGAAGCGGAATCGGCCGATGGCCAGGGCGGCCAGGGTGGCGATGATCATTCCGCCGACCACCGCGGTGACCGAGACGATGAGACTCGACTGGACGGCGGTGGCGAAGTTCTCCTGCTTCACCGCCCGCGCGAAGTTGTCGAAGGTCAGGGACGAGGGCCAGAGCGTCTGGTCGTAGGACCGGATCTCATGGTTGGGCCGCAGGGCGCTGATGACGAGCCAGTACACCGGAAAGGCCATCAGGACGGCGGTGAGCAGGCCGATGAGGTCGTAGTGCCGGCGGGACTTCTTGCGGTCCGGCCTCAGGTCCTGTCCGGCGCCGGCCGGGGAGGGAGCGGTGGAGGTGCTCATTCGACCTCTCCTGTCTTCATGAGCTGACGCAGGTAGTAGACGGCCACACCGGACAGCAGCAGGACGGTGATCAGGGCGATCGCGGTGCCCTGGCTGAACGAGGTGGACTCGAAGGCCTTGGAGAACGAGTAGAGGCCGAGGGTCTCGTACTCGGGCTCCGGCTTGTTGCCGCGCAGCAGCCAGATCTGCCCGAAGACGTTGAAGTCCCAGATCACCGAGAGAGTGGCGACCATCGTGAAGACGGGACGGATCACCGGCCAGGTGACGAAGCGGAACACGGCGGGCGCGTTCGCGCCGTCGAGGGCGGCGGCCTCCTCGAGCTCCTTGGGCACCTGGGTGAGGGCCGCGTACAGGGTGATGACCACGAAGGGGATGGCGCCCCAGACCACCAGCAGGGCGATGATGGCGAAGCCCTGCTTCGGGTCGAGGAACCAGTTGTGGCCGAGGAAGTCCTCACCCACGACCTTGGCTATCAGGGTGTTGATGAGGCCGTAGTCGGAGTCGGAGAGCCAGCGGAAGATGGAGGCGGCGACCATCAGGGGCATCGACCAGGCCGCGACGAGCGCCGCCGTCAGCACCAGTCGCACCCACGTGGTCAGCCGGGTCATCAACAGGGCGAGCAGCAGACCGATGCCCATGGTCAGGCCCACGCAGACGACCATGAACACGACGGTGCGGCCGGTGACGGACCAGAACTCGCCGTCGCCCAGGATGTTGGTGAACTGCTCGAAGCCGACCCAGGGCGGTGATTCGCCCGTCCACAGCTCCTTGCGCCCCATGTCCTGGAAGGACATGATCACGGTCTTCGCCAGCGGGAAGGCGTAGACCGCGGCGACCGCTACGAGCGCCGGGAGGATCAGCAGGTACGGGAGAAGCTCTCCCTTCTTCCGCTTCTTCCGGCCGGAGCCGCTGATCCCCTTGTCGGGCGCCGGCCTGGGGCCGGCGCCTTTCGGGGCACGTGGTACGGGTACCGGCGGGCCGGCGGCCTTGGTGTCGGCGGCAGTCACGTGGCTGACCTTCCGTTTGTTCTTCTGCACCGAAAAGGGCGGGGGCGGAAGCCGCGTGGTGCGGTTCCCGCCCACCGCCTGGAGAGCCCTTCGGGCTTCTCGGCGGGGCGCCGGGACGCCCCAGGCCCGTCAGGACTCCTGGTTGATCAGCTCGTTGATCTTGGCGTCGGCCGCCTTGGTGGCCGCTTCCACGGAGTCACCCTTGAGGATGGCCAGGAGCATGTTCTCCAGGACCTCCTCCTTCTCGATCGAGGTCCAGCCCGGGGCGATCGGGGTGAACCACGCGTCCGGGACGGCGTTGGCGATCGGAGCGGTCTCCGGCTTCACCTTCAGCGGCTCCAGCTGCTTGGTGTTGTTCGGAAGGATGTTCTTGGCGGCGAGGACCTCCATGGACTTCTCGCTGGTGAAGAGCGAGATCCACTCCTCACCCAGGTCCGCGACCTTCGACTTGCTGGTCACCGCGAGGTCGGAACCGCCGATGAAGGAGGGCAGCGCCTTGCCGTTCGGGCCGGGCATGCCGGCCGTGACGATCTTGCCCTCGAGCTTCGGGTTGCCGTTGTTCTTTCCGTCGATGACGGAGCCGGACTCCCAGCCGTTGCCGTAGAGAAGGGCGGCCTTCTCGTTGGCCATCACGTTGGCGTGGTCCTGCTCGTCCTTGGTCTGGTCGGCCTTGTTGTACTTCTTGACCAGGTCGATGAAGTGCTGGATGCCCTTCTGCGCCTCCGGGGAGGAGAGCGAGGCCTTCCACTCCTTCGAGCCCTCGTCGTACTCGGCGATCTTGCCGTCGTAGGCGGCCACGTAGGACATGGCGGCGTACCAGTAGCGGCCCGGCAGGTAGAGGGACGAGAAGCGCTTGTCCTTCTTGCCGTACTCGGCCGAGACCTTGTCCATCGCCGCCAGGAGCTCGCCCTCGGTCTCGGGCAGCTTGTCGACGCCCGCGCCCTTCTTGAGCATCTCGGTGTTGTAGATGGCGACACGGGCGCCGGCGTAGTAAGGCACGCAGAACTGCTTGCCCTCGAAGGAGCAGGTGTCCTTCAGGCCCTGGATCCAGGTGTCGGAGTTCTGGTACTTCTTCGGGTCGATCTCCGCGAGGGCGCCGTTGAGGATGTACTGCATCGTCTCGGTGTTGCCGAGCTCGACGACGTCGGGGAACTTGTCGCCACCGAGGGCCGTGTCGAGCTTCTTGGCCTTGTCCGCCCACTGCTGGTACTGGACGTCGACCTTCACACCCGGGTACTTCTTGTTGAACTGCGCGTTGACGTCCTTGACCAGCTCGGGCCAGGTCGACTGGGCGTCGACCATCAGCCAGACGGTCAACGTCTCCTTGCGGTCCTTCGGGCTCTTCGCCGATTCACTGCCGCCGTCGGAACCACAGGCCGCGACCGAGGCCATCATGGCCACCGCACCCACCGCTGCTACGAGCTTGCGCTTCACGCCACCCTCCTCAAAGGGATGCAAGAGTTACCCCCCCACCACCCGGGAGTCGCGCAGCACTTGACGGACGCGCGCCAGATTCTGCCGTGGGGCTGGGACCTGATCTTTAATGGTTTAGACCAGTACCCGGGAGCTTGGCCTAGACCTTTAGGGGTGTCAAGGGTGTATAAGAAGGGCTGTCGTGTCCGTTATCGGACCGACACCTGAGGGAGGGCGACGACCCGTTACCGGTCCGTGCCACCATGTGAGCCGCAGCAGACGGAGGAGCCGGTGACGGCAGGAGCACAGCAGTCGGGAAGGCGGGCCATGACCATGGACGGGGGCGGCACAGAAGCCGAGGGCGGGGCACAGACCCGCACCGCGCGCGTGCCCAAGTACTACCGGCTCAAGCGCCACTTGCTCGACATGACGGAGACCCTGCCGCCGGGCACTCCGGTACCGCCGGAACGGACGCTGGCCGCCGAGTTCGACACCTCCCGCACCACCGTCCGCCAGGCGCTCCAGGAGCTGGTCGTCGAGGGCCGGCTCGAACGCATCCAGGGCAAGGGCACGTTCGTCGCCAAGCCCAAGGTCTCCCAGGCGCTCCAGCTCACCTCGTACACCGAGGACATGCGCGCGCAGGGACTGGAGCCCACGTCTCAGCTGCTGGACATCGGATACGTCACAGCCGACGACACCCTGGCCGGACTGCTGGACATCGCCGCCGGCGGCCGGGTCCTGCGCATCGAGCGGCTGCGACTGGCGAGCGGCGAGCCGATGGCCATCGAGACCACGCACCTGTCCGCCAAGCGCTTCCCGGCGCTGCGCCGCAGCCTGGTCAAGTACACCTCGCTCTACACCGCGCTGGCGGAGGTCTACGACGTCCATCTCGCGGAGGCGGAGGAGACCATCGAGACCTCGCTGGCCACCCCGCGCGAAGCCGGCCTGCTCGGCACGGACGTCGGCCTGCCGATGCTGATGCTCTCCCGCCACTCGCTGGACGCCCAGGGAGAGCCGGTGGAGTGGGTCCGCTCCGTCTACCGCGGCGACCGCTACAAGTTCGTCGCGAGGCTCCAGCGCCCCAACGGCTGACCCCGGTTCCCTCTTCCGGCCGCATGGCACCGCAACCTGTTGCGGTGCCATGTCACGTTTTGCCCCCACCGGCCGAAAGTCGTTGCCGTACCGATATGCGGACCGGGGGTGACTCGGCGCGAACGGCTCGCCTAGATTTCCTGCCCATTACACAGGTGACCAGCAAGGGGACGGAGCCGCATGTCAGCAGTGCCCGAGGCGCCGAAGGCGCCTGAAGCGCCCGAAGCGAAAGCGCCGGTCGTCACACCGGTGCGTGTGATCATCGCCCTCTGCCTCGTCGCCCCGTTCGTGGCGATGCTCTGGGTCGGTTCGTACGCGAAGCTCGAACCCACGTTCATAGGCATGCCGTTCTTCTACTGGTACCAGATGCTCTGGGTCCTGATCTCCACGGCCCTGACGATGATCGCCTACAAGCTGTGGCAGCGGGACCAGCGCGCCCGCAAGGGGGGTGCGTCCCGATGAAGGACGGCGTGAACGGCGTCGCACTCGCCGTCTTCATCTTCTTCTTCCTGGCCGTGACGGTCATGGGCTTCCTGGCCTCGCGCTGGCGCAAGGCCGAGAACGAGAACAGCCTCGACGAATGGGGCCTCGGCGGCCGGTCGTTCGGCACCTGGGTGACCTGGTTCCTGCTCGGCGGCGACCTCTACACCGCGTACACCTTCGTCGCCGTCCCGGCGGCCATCTACGCGGCCGGAGCGGCCGGCTTCTTCGCCGTGCCGTACACGATCCTCGTCTACCCGCTGATCTTCACCTTCCTGCCGCGGCTGTGGTCGGTGTCGCACAAGCACGGATACGTCACCACCTCGGACTTCGTCCGCGGACGCTTCGGGTCCAGGGGCCTGTCGCTGGCGGTCGCCGTCACCGGCATCCTCGCCACCATGCCGTACATCGCGCTCCAACTGGTCGGCATCCAGGCCGTGCTGGACGTCATGGGCGTGGGCGGCGGCGAGACCACGCACTGGTTCGTCAAGGACCTGCCGTTGCTGATCGCCTTCGGTGTCCTCGCGGCCTACACGTACTCCTCCGGACTGCGCGCCCCGGCGCTCATCGCCTTCGTCAAGGACACGCTGATCTACATCGTCATCGCGGTGGCGATCATCTACATCCCGATCAAACTCGGCGGCTTCGACGAGATCTTCGCCAGCGCCGGCGAGAAGTTCGCGCAGATCAACCCGGCCACCGACAAGCCCAACGGCGCTCTGGTGCCCGGCGAGCTGGGCCAGTGGGGCTACGCCACGCTGGCGCTCGGTTCGGCGCTCGCGCTCTTCATGTATCCGCACTCGATCACGGCCACGCTCTCCTCGCGCAGCCGTGAGGTGATCCGCCGCAACACCACCATCCTGCCGCTGTACTCGCTGATGCTGGGCCTGCTGGCGCTGCTCGGCTTCATGGCGATCGCGGCCGGAGTGAACGTCAAGAACGGCCAGCTGGCGATCCCGCAGCTGTTCGAGAACATGTTCCCCGACTGGTTCGCGGGCGTCGCCTTCGCCGCCATCGGCATCGGCGCGCTCGTCCCGGCGGCCATCATGTCGATCGCCGCGGCGAACCTGTTCACCCGGAACATCTACAAGGACTTCCTCAAGCCCGACGCGACGCCGGCGCAGGAGACCAAGGTCTCCAAGCTGGTCTCGCTGCTGGTGAAGGTCGGCGCGCTCGCCTTCGTCCTCACCATGGACAAGACGGTCGCGATCAACTTCCAGCTGCTGGGCGGCATCTGGATCCTCCAGACCTTCCCGGCGCTGGTGGGCGGTCTGTTCACCCGCTGGTTCCACCGGTGGGCGCTCATCGGCGGCTGGGCCGTCGGCATGATCTACGGCACCGCCGCCGCGTACGGTGTGGCCAGCCCGACCCAGAAGCACTTCGGCGGCTCGTCGGCGGAGATCCCGGGCATCGGCGAGATCGGCTACATCGGTCTCACCGCGTTCGTGCTGAACGTCGTGGTCACCGTGGTTCTCACCTTCGTCCTGCGGGCGGCCAAGGCCCCCGACGGCATCGACGAGACCAGCCCGTCCGACTACACGGCGGACGCGGGCGACCCGGGCGTCAAGGTGGAGCTGCCGCCGGCCACGGCGGGCGCTCCCGGCGGTCACTGACCGGTCGGGCGTCCAAGGGCCGTCGCGTCTCCCGTCCGGGGCACCTCCCCGCCCGGGAAATGCGGCGGCCCTTCGCCGTGCGCTGATGCACACTGCCGGGCATGGACATCGGAATCAGGAGAATAGAACCCGAGGAGCACACGGCACTCGGCGAGTTGACCGCCCGCGCCTATCTCGACGGCGGGCTGCTGGCCCTCGGCCAGGAGGACCCGTACATCGAGGTGCTCCGCGACGTCGCGGGCCGCGACGCGCAGGCGGAGGTGTACGTCGCCGTCGACGCGCAGGGCGCGCTGCTCGGCGGTGTGGCGTTCGTCCCGGCCGGCGGGCCGTTCGCCGACATCGCGGGACCCGGCGAGGCCGAGTTCCGGATGCTCGCCGTGGACGCCCGGGCACGCGGCCGCGGCACCGGCGAAGCCCTGGTGCGCGCCTGCGTGGAACGGGCGAGGGCCACCCCGGGGTGCGTACGGCTGGTGCTGTCGACACAGCCCACGATGTACGCGGCGCACCGCATCTACGACCGGCTGGGGTTCGTGCGTACACCGGAACGGGACTGGGAACCGGTCCCGGGCCTCGTTTCGCTGCTGACGTACGCGCTGGAGCTCCACGAGACCCCCCGACACAAGATGTAGGGGCAGGCGCAGCAGCCCGCCCCCACATGTATGCTCATCTCGCTGTCGCCACAGGGGAATCCGGTGCGAATCCGGAACTGTCCCGCAACGGTGTGATCCGGTGCGCTTTGCCGTACCCGTTCGAGTCCGAGGACCTGTCGACGGCGCATCCGGTTCGACCGATCCGGATGCCCAGACGTCCGGGCCTCGCGGTTGGGCCGGTGGACGCCGTGCGCCGTGCTGCCCAGTCACGCGTGCCACGGCCCGCCCCCTCCGCCGGCCCAGAGCCGAGCGAGGGAGAGCATCACATGACCATCGCGCCAGCCGATCCGGTCTCAGCGACGGAGAACGACGGCCCCGGGACCGCGCTGCTGCGGACCTTGACGGACCTGACGGCGGACCTGCCCGACACCGACCCGGGCAAGGTCGCCGCCGCCGCGCTGCGCGGCCGCAACGCCGGGTCCGACAGGGCAGAGCTGCACTCCCTCGCCGCCGAAGCGGCCGCGGGCCTCATCTCGGACGACCCCGCCTACTCCCGGCTCGCCGCACGTCTGCTGACCCGCACGATCGCCGAAGAGGCGGCCGGGCAGGGCGCTACCTCGTTCACCGCCTCGGTCGCCACCGGCCACCGCGAGCAACTGATCGCCGACCGCACGGCGGCCTTCGTGGCCCTGCACGCCGCGCGGCTCGACGCGCTGATCGACCTCGAAGCGGACGACCGCTTCGGCTACTTCGGCCTGCGCACCCTCTACAGCCGCTACCTGCTGCGTCACCCGATCACCCGCCAGGTCATCGAGACACCCCAGCACTTCATGCTCCGCGTCGCCTGCGGGCTCGCCGAGGACGACTCTCCGCGCGCCCTGGAGGAGGTCGCGGCGCTGTACCGCCTGATGAGCCGGCTGGACTACCTCCCCTCCTCCCCCACCCTCTTCAACTCCGGCACCCGCCACCCCCAGATGTCGTCCTGCTACCTGCTGGACTCGCCGCTGGACGAACTCGACTCGATCTACGACCGCTACCACCAGGTCGCGCGCCTTTCCAAGCACGCGGGCGGCATCGGGCTCTCGTACTCCCGTATCCGCGCCCGCGGTTCGCTGATCCGCGGCACCAACGGGCACTCCAACGGCATCGTCCCGTTCCTGAAGACCCTCGACGCCTCGGTCGCCGCGGTGAACCAGGGCGGCCGCCGCAAGGGCGCCGCCGCCGTCTACCTGGAGACCTGGCACGCGGACATCGAGGAGTTCCTCGAGCTGCGCGACAACACCGGTGAGGACGCCCGCCGTACGCACAACCTGAACCTGGCGCACTGGATCCCCGACGAGTTCATGCGCCGCGTCGAGGCGGACGCCGAGTGGTCGCTGTTCTCCCCGGTCGACGTCCCGGAGCTGGTCGACCTGTGGGGCGACGCCTTCGACGCGGCCTACCGCCGGGCGGAAGCCGCGGGACTGGCCCGCAGGTCCGTTCCCGCGCGCGACCTCTACGGCCGGATGATGCGCACCCTCGCCCAGACCGGCAACGGCTGGATGACCTTCAAGGACGCGTCCAACCGCACCGCGAACCAGACCGCGGAGCCGGGCCGGGTCGTGCACTCCTCCAACCTGTGTACGGAGATCCTCGAGGTCACGGACGACGGCGAGACGGCCGTGTGCAACCTCGGCTCCGTGAACCTCGGCGCGTTCGTCAGCGGCGACGGCATCGACTGGGAGCGGCTGGACGCCACCGTCCGCACGGCCGTCACCTTCCTCGACCGCGTCGTCGACATCAACTTCTATCCGACGGAGCAGGCCGGGCGGTCCAATGCCAGGTGGCGCCCGGTCGGCCTGGGCGCGATGGGTCTGCAGGACGTCTTCTTCAAGCTGCGGCTGCCCTTCGACTCGGCGGAGGCCAGGGCCCTTTCCACGAAGATCGCCGAGCGGATCATGCTGGCGGCCTACGAGGCCTCGTGCGACCTCGCGGAGCGCAACGGTCCGCTGCCGGCCTGGGCAGGGACCCGCACGGCACGCGGCGTGCTGCATCCCGACCACTACGACACGACGCTGAACTGGCCGGAGCGCTGGGAGGCGCTGCGTGCCCGGATCGCCGATGTCGGCATGCGCAACTCGCTGCTCCTCGCCATCGCGCCGACCGCGACCATCGCCTCGATCGCCGGTGTCTACGAGTGCATCGAGCCGCAGGTCTCCAACCTGTTCAAGCGCGAGACGCTCAGCGGCGAGTTCCTCCAGGTGAACTCCTACCTGGTGGACGACCTGAAGCGGCTGGGCGTCTGGGACGCGCAGACGCGGGAGGCGCTGCGCGAGGCGAGCGGCTCGGTGCAGGGCTTCACCTGGGTGCCGGAGGAGATCCGTGCGCTGTACCGCACCGCCTGGGAGATCCCGCAGCGCGGCCTGATCGACATGGCGGCCGCCCGTACGCCGTTCCTGGACCAGAGCCAGTCGCTGAACCTGTTCCTCGAGACGCCGACGATCGGCAAGCTCAGCTCGATGTACGCGTACGCCTGGAAGCAGGGCCTGAAGACCACGTACTACCTGCGCTCGCGCCCGGCGACCCGGATCGCGCGCGCCGCGTCGGCGGCCGTCCCGGTCCCCGCACAGGTGACGCCCGAGGATGCCGTCGCCTGCTCCCTGGAAAACCCCGAGTCCTGCGAGGCCTGCCAGTAATGAGCTCCACCACCAAGAACCTTCTCGACCCGGGCTTCGAGCTGACTCTCCGGCCCATGCGCTACCCGGACTTCTACGAGCGCTACCGGGACGCCATCAAGAACACCTGGACCGTGGAGGAGGTCGACCTGCACTCGGACGTGGCCGACCTCGCAAAGCTCTCCCCGGGTGAGCAGCACATGATCGGCCGGCTGGTCGCGTTCTTCGCGACGGGTGACTCGATCGTGGCGAACAACCTCGTGCTGACGCTCTACAAGCACATCAACTCCCCCGAGGCGCGGCTGTATCTGTCGCGGCAGCTGTTCGAGGAGGCCGTGCACGTCCAGTTCTATCTGACGCTGCTCGACACCTATCTCCCCGACCCCGAGGACCGGGCGGCGGCCTTCGCGGCGGTCGAGAACATCCCGTCCATCAGGGAGAAGGCATCGTTCTGCTTCAAGTGGATGGACTCGGTCGAGAGCATCGACCGTCTCGAGTCCCGGGCGGACCGCCGCCGCTTCCTGCTCAACCTGATCTGCTTCGCGGCGTGCATCGAGGGCCTGTTCTTCTACGGCGCCTTCGCGTACGTCTACTGGTTCCGCTCCCGCGGTCTGCTGCACGGTCTGGCCACCGGCACCAACTGGGTGTTCAGGGACGAGACGATGCACATGAACTTCGCCTTCGAGGTCGTGGACACGGTCCGCAAGGAGGAGCCGGAGCTCTTCGACGACGAACTGCGGCAGCAGGTCACCGACATGCTGAAGGAAGCGGTCGAGGCGGAGCTCCAGTTCGGCCGTGACCTGTGCGGCGAGGGACTGCCGGGCATGAACACCGAGTCGATGCGCGAATACCTCCAGTGCGTCGCCGACCAGCGGCTCACCCGCCTCGGTTTCGCCCCGGTGTACGGCTCGCAGAACCCGTTCTCCTTCATGGAGTTGCAGGGGGTCCAGGAGCTGACGAACTTCTTCGAGCGCCGCCCGTCCGCCTACCAGGTAGCGGTCGAGGGGTCGGTCGCGTTCGACGACGACTTCTGATCGTCCGATCGTCGCTCGAGAAGCAGCGGCCCGCGTCTCTCACGGGGGGAGGCACGGGCCGCTTCGGGCTTTGGTGCCTCAGATGCCGCAGCTGGGTGCGGACCAGTAGCGGCTGCCGCGGTGATCGACGTGAGTGTGGTCGTTGTGGCCGGGATAGCCCGGGCCGAGGATCCCGTTGAAGCCGTGGTTGCGGGCCTGCTGGGCCAGCTTGCACAGCGAGTGCGGTCCGGCGCCCAGGTCGGCCGCGTCGCCGTAGAGGTGGCGGCTGCTGGATGCGCCGCCGACCGCGCTGTTGCACGAGTACGACCGGAATCCGCTGGTCACGTTGATGGGCTGGTCGCCCAGGGCGTGTCGCAGGGCCTCCAGCTTCCACATCGTCCGCAGCGCGTTGGCCTTGGCGGTCGCCGCGCTCACCGCGCCACCGGACCAGTCGGAGTTGCAGCGGTTGAGTTCGGCGTAGCTGAAGTGGGCCGGTGTGCAGTCGCTGTCCTGGAGGGCGTAGATCTTGCTGAAGGTGGCGGGACCTGCGACGCCGTCGGCGGCGAGGCCGTAGGCGGACTGGAAGCGCTTGACGGCGGCGGTGGTGGCGGGCCCGTAGGAGCCGTCGACGGCGAGCACGGCGCCGTAGCCCGGGTAGCCGGACATGCGGATCTGGAGCTGGCTGACGTCGGAACCGGAAGCCCCCTGGGACAGGGTGCGCGACCAGGTGTAGCAGTCGTCGGCCTGCGCGCTCCCGGCGGTCGCGACGACCCCGCCCAGACCGGCAACCATGAGCATGACAACAGAGAGCAGCAGTCGTGCGGTACGTCTGAACATCGAGCCTCCATACCGGGTGGGGACGGTGCAACCACAGAGACTGGCGGGCCGTTCCACGCGCGTCAACCACGCCTGAGCAGGCGTCATTTGTCCGCCCAATGACGCCTGCGTGAACAGCGACGGCCCCGCTCGCGGTGAGCGGGGCCGGCGGGGTGGTGCGCGGGATCAGTCGTTGGGGACGACCTCGTAACGCGGCGTGCCCTCCGCCATCTGCCGCAGCGCGTCCTTGCGCTCACGCTTGGAGAGTCGGTCGATGTACAGGTACCCGTACAGGTGATCGGTCTCGTGCTGCAGGCAGCGGGCGAAGTAGCCGGTGCCACGCACCTTGATCGGATTCCCCTGCGCGTCCTGACCGCGGACCACCGCGTAGTCGGGACGGGCCAGCGAGGCGTACGCGGTCGGCACGGAGAGGCAGCCCTCGTTGGAGTCGTCGAGGACGCGCTCCTCCGGCGGCAGTTCCTCCAGGACCGGGTTGCAGACCACACCGGTGTGCCGCACACCCTCGTCGTCCGGGCAGTCGTAGACGAACACCTTCAGGTCGACGCCGATCTGGTTGGCGGCCAGCCCCACGCCCTCAGCCGTCTTCTGGCTGGCGAACATGTCGTCGATGAGGGCGGCGAGCTTGTCGTCGAACTCGGTGACGTCCTTGCACTCCTTGTGGAGCACGGGGTTCCCGACGACCGTGATCGGGCGCGACGTGCCGCGCTCGCGGTACGCCAGCTCACGCTCCTCGCAGTTCTCCGTGTCCACGAGGAAGCCCTCCTCGTCGACCCGCTGGTCCGTCCCCTGCTGCGACTGCTGCGACGCCATGTCAGCCTCTGCGCCCTTCTCAGTACCCGACCATGGCCCGATGCCCGGTCACTCACGTGTCCGTACAGCCTACGGGCAGTCGTCAGCAGACTTCCTCGAGATCCCGCCACTCCCGGGAGTCCGGGCTGTCCGCGACCCAGCCGTCGAGCAGGCCCCGTACCAGTCCGGCGGGCGCCGCTATGCCGCACTCGCGCTCCGGCGACCAGAGATCGCCGCCCGTACGGTGCCCCAGCGGCCCGGGGTGGCCCGGCTCGCTGTGGTCGTGCGGATCGAGGTGCTCCCCCTCGCCCTCCGCGCTCGGCATGCTTCCCTCGGAACAGGCCCGGCACAGCAGCCGCACGGACGAGGACCAGTCCTCCGCGGCGAATCCGGCGTCCGCCGCCAGCCGCTCCAGGGCGTCCCGGTCGGTCTCCGTCGCCGCCTCCAGAAGGACCACCCAGGTCGGGACGGGAGAGGGCGCCCAGAGCTCGATCTCGTCGAAGACCGGGAAGGACGGACCCGCGGTCGTGGTGCGCTCACCGTTCGGGACGCCGTCGTGCAGCACGACCTCCCCCCAGCGCCGCCCGGACGACGGCAGCGGGATGGAGAGCACCTCTATCCGGGCCGGGTCGAGCCTGCGGCCCCACACCACCTCGGCCTCGCCCTCCGGCGAGAGCCGCACCGCGGCGCTGCCCAGGTCCATGCCGACGGGCTCGCCGTTCGCCGCGGCCGCTCCGGGGACCTTCAGGCCGTACGCCTGCCAGGCGCGGCGGGCCAGCGGCCAGTCCTGGAGGGCGGTGGCGGCGATGCCGACGTTCCACCAGTCCGGAGCGCCCGTCTCCTTGTCCAGCAACGCGACCGCCCGCAGCCCCGCGGCGCGGGCCTGCTCCCAGTCGTGCCGGAACTTGTGCAGCAGCGCCAGATTGAACCAGGACTCCGAGAGCCAGGGTTCAAGATCCGCCGCCCGCGTCAACAGCGCGCCGGCGTCCTCGTACCGGCCGTCGCCGATCAGCGTGAACGCGCGGTCCGTGGCCTGCCGCCAAGAGGCGGAGGGCCGATGCCGTACCTTCCCGAAGATCCTCACGATTCCCGCCTGCCGGTCGCTCGGGGCACTGCCCGGACGCATGACTGTCTGCCTGCTTCTGTGCCTTCTTTCGCATCCAACCATGCCCGGTCGCAGGCTCGCTCATTACCCATGGGTTACCCCGTGGGGACAAGGGCCGGACCGCCTCACACAAGGACTCTGCCCAGGACTCTGGCCAGGGATTCGACCACCTCGGGCTGGTAGTCGTGCCCTGTGCCCAGCCTCAGCTGCTCCAGTGCGGCCAGCGCCCCGCCCGCTCTGCCTCCGCTTCCCCCGGTCAGGTCGTCGTATGCGTTGACAGCACGCACGATCCTGGCGGCCAGGGGCTGGTCCCGGTACGGGTCGGCCTGCTGTTCCACGACGGCGGCCACGGCCGCCGGGACGCCGGTGCGCCGGACCACGGCCCCGCCGAGCAGCGCGATACGGCGCTGCTCGGCCGGCGGCAGCGAAGCGGTGGCACCGTCCGGTACGGGGTCGACGAGGGAAAGCTGCCCGATGTCGTGCATCAGCGCCGCGTACTCGAGCAGGGTCAGGTCGGGCCCGGACAGGCCCATCTCCCGTCCGACGGCCGTGCTGAGCTCCGCGACGCGGCGGGCGTGGCCCTGCCGGGTGTAGCCGGCGACCTCGGTGGCGCGGGCGAGGGAGGCGATCGTCTGCCCGTAGGTGGCGCGCACGGCCGCGTACCGCCGGAAGGACAGCTGGGTGAGCAGCAACGGCACACAGAACACCGGCAGGGCCCACAGGCCCGCGACGGCCACCGCCAGGGCCATGACCGCGCCGGTCGCGCCGACGGCGGAGCCGATACCCGGCAGCGCCCGGAGCTCGTCCCGCAGCAGCGGCCCGAAGGGGTGGCCGGTGTGGGCGCGCAGCATGACGGCGGCCAGCACGGCGTCGCACAGCGCGGTCAGCACCAGCAGGACCAGCAGGAAGAGGGCGTAGTAGGGACCCTGCCCGAGCCACAGGCCCAACTCGCCTGAGATGTACAGCGGCTGGAAGCACACCGCGGCGAATCCGACGGTCAGCACCCGCCGTGCCACATGGTCGAGCGCGGGTCCCTGCCCCCGGGCGACGTGCGGCACGGCGCCGACGAGTGCGCCGGCGACGACGACGGCGACGACCTGGAAGGCCCCGTGCCCCGTCGGCTCCCCGGCGCACTCGCCGAGCAGCGCGTACGCCAGCGCGCCCGCGGCCCCGAGCGGGGCGGGCTCCCTCTCCCCGGGGACCGCTCCCCACCGGGCGAGCTCCCCGACGGCGATGAACGCGCCGAAGGCGAGGGCGTTCACGGGCTGTGCCACCCCGTGGGACACGACCCACACGAGGGCGATCGCGGTCACGGCGACCGCGGCCGTGTGGATGGCATGGAGGACGCGTACGGGCCGGCGTGCGCGGGGGCCTTTCACGCCCGGCTCCGCCGGAGTGGGCCGCTCACCCTGTCCGTATCTGATGCGAAGCCCCCGTTCCCGGCGACCGCGGCGTCCGGGGCGGCCCCATCGGCACCGCCGCCTCGTCGGAGGTCACCGATGTCTGCCACCCGTGCCGCTCCAGCGCACGTACCAGGGCGCGCACCATCCTCGGGTCGAACTGCGTACCGGCGCACCGCTCCAGCTCGCGCAGGGCGACCGCCACCGGCCGGGCGCGCCGGTAGGAGCGGGTGGACGTCATCGCGTCGAACGCGTCGGCCACCGCCACCACCCGGGCGAACTCGGGGATCTGGTGGCCCACCAGTCCGTACGGGTATCCGCTGCCGTCCATGCGTTCGTGGTGGTGCAGGATCGCCGCCCGGGCCTCCCCCAGGAATCCGATGCCACGCACCATCTCGTGCCCGTACTCCGGGTGGAGCTCGATCACCCGCCGCTCCTCCGGCGTCAGCGGCCCCTCCTTGCGGAGCACCCTCGTCGGCACGCCCAGCTTGCCCACGTCGTGCAGGATGCCGGCGAACCGGACGACTTCGAGGCGCTCCTCCTCCATGCTCAGTTCCCGGGCGATCAGCACCGAGGCCCGGCCGACGCGTTCGCTGTGCCCGCGCGTGTACCGGTCCTTGATGTCGACGGCCTGCACCAGGGCCCGGATCGTCGCCTGATGGGCGGCGCGCTCGCGGTGGTACTGGGTGAAGATCCAGCAGGAGATGTACATGGGCAGCAGCACGAACAGGGCGGAGAGCGGCCCGTACGAGCTGCCCCACAGGACCGCCATCATCAGCCCGGCGAGCCCGTGCACACAGTGCGGTGCCGCCGAGCCGGAAAGACCCCGCCGGACGGCGGGCGGGGGAACCCTCCCCCACTGCGCGCTGCGCGCAGGAGGTGCCACGACCGCTGTGGCGCGGATGCCGCCGTCGAGGACGGTCAGGAGCAGACAGCAGGCGAGCGACCCGGCGAGGGCCGGTACGAGCGCGTACGGGAAGTCCGGCGCCCGCGGCGCCTGTTCGCCGCCGCACAGCAGATAGACATGGGCGGCGCCCCAGGTGGCGAGGGACAACCGGGCCGCGCGCCACGTCCGCCGGACCCGGGCCGGCGGTCCGTCCACCCGCCCGAGCAGCGCGCCCGGCACGGGGACCAGAGCGGCCGCGGCGGGCGGCAGCAGAAAGGCCGCTGCCAGCAGCACGGGGAAGAACGTGCCCGCACCGACGGGGGCGGAGTCGTCGCCGTCACGCCGGCGGGCGGGCAGCTCGCCTCCGGCATACAGGGCGGCGAGCAGCAGTACGGTCGGCCAGGGCACCACGGCGGCGGGGAGCGCCACCGGAGCGGCGGCGACCGCGGCGCAGAGGATCACGGCGAGGATGTACGCGCGCGCCGCCGCCGGTATGGCCGTCACTGCCCCACGCCCTCCTCACAACCTCCTCGAGGAGCGCCACGCTAGCGAGTCGGGGAGTGACAGGAGGAGGTACGGCGAGCATTCGCACGTACGGGTGACAGGGCCGAGAACGCACAGGGTGCGCCGCGATGTTCGCGACGCACCCTGTGCGCATGGCCGGTGTGGACGGCGGCCCTAGTCCTGGGCGGTCGCCACGTCCTTGTCGGGGACGGCCTGCCCCGAGCGGATCAGGTCGATGCGCCCCATGACCTTGGCCCGCAGGTCGCTGGGCACGTCGTCCTGCCCGCAGCAACGCTTGACCAGCTTCTTCACCGCTTGCTCCAGGCCGTACTTCTCCAGGCACGGGGAGCACTCCTCGAAGTGCACCTCGAACTTGGTGCAGTCGCTGTCGGGCATCTCGTGGTCGAGGAACTCGTAGAGATGGTCCAGGACCTCCGAGCAGTCCGTCTCGTGCGGCTCTCCGCAGCTCATGAGCCCGAGCCTTTCGCGTCGTTCGACTCCCCCGCACCGGCCGGGACGAGCCCGCGCTCGCGGGCGTAGTCCTCGAGCATGCCGCGCAGTTGGCGGCGGCCGCGGTGCAGGCGGGACATCACCGTACCGATGGGTGTTCCCATGATGTCCGCGATCTCCTTGTACGCAAAGCCCTCGACGTCGGCGAGATAGACCGCGATCCGGAACTCCTCGGGGATCGCCTGCAGGGCTTCCTTGACGTCCGAGTCCGGCAGATGGTCGAGGGCCTGCGACTCAGCGGAGCGCAGCCCGGTCGACATGTGCGACTCGGCGCGCGCGAGCTGCCAGTCCTCGATCTCCTCCGCCGCGCTGCGCTGGGGCTCGCGCTGCTTCTTGCGGTAGGAGTTGATGAAGGTGTTCGTGAGGATCCGGTACATCCACGCCTTGAGGTTCGTGCCCTCACGGAACTGGTGGAAGGACCCGTACGCCTTCGCGTACGTCTCCTGCACAAGATCCTCGGCATCGGCGGGATTGCGCGTCATGCGCAGCGCGGCCGAATACATCTGGTCCAGGTAGCCGAGAGCGTCCCGCTCGAAGCGGGCATTGCGCTCGAGCGTCGTCTCCTCGGACGTCTGCGCCTGACCGTCGTCGGTCCCTGCGTCGGTCCCAGTGACCGGACCCACCTCCTCCAACGCTGTGGCGGGGCCGAATGCCGACCCGCTCGAATCGGAGAATAGTCGACCTTGGTCCGCCGGGCCCTGCCGATTCATGTCACCCGCCGCACGAACCGGCCCGCTCTTGCCCTGCGACAGCACCGTCCAGTCCAACCCGTTGGCGCGCTCGGCTGTCGGGCAGAAGGTCGTACCCATGCGGCGGACTCCCTACTCCATGCTCTGTTCTGACGTTCGCCTCAACAGCGACGGCCGGTGTCTCATTCCCGCAAGGAGCCGGTCCATCTGGTCACGGCGTCCGTGATGGTGAGAAGGGTCTCGTCCTCGGTGGTCCCGGCACGCTTGGGCACGGCGAACCCGTGGTCCCCGTGTGCCACTTCCACCAGTTCGTAGGCCCCCTCGGGGAACTCGCCGGGCCTGCCGAAGGGGTCGCTGCCGCCTTGCACCACCAGCGTCGGCACGCCCGCGCCGAGCAGCTCGTCCGCGCGGGACTTCTCCGGCCGCCCCGGCGGGTGCAGCGGGAAACTCAGCGCCAGAACGGCCGACGCACCGAGCTCCGCGGCGGTCCTGCACGCCACGCGCGCGCCGGCGCTGCGTCCGCCGGCGACGACCGGCAGCCCCTTCTTCGCGAGCGCCGGCCAGAGGTCGCGCCACGCGGCGTCCAGGGTCCGCGGCGCGGGAGCCACCTTCTTGCCCGCCACCCGCCACGGCTGCTCCACGAGGGCGACGGTGACGCCGTGCGCGGGCAGGACGCGCGCGATCGCCTGCAGATCGCGCGCTTCGATCCCGCCGCCCGCACCGTGACCGAGCGCCAGCACGAGGTGCGCGCGCTTCGCGCCGAACCAGGTGATCCGGGCGTCCCCGCCGGCGACCTCGATGATCTCTTTCCGCTCCATCCGGCCATTCTGGCGCGAGGCCGCCGGCCGCGCCGTTCCCGTGCGCGGTCCTGGCGGCCCTGTCGATCAGGAGGAACGCCCCCGGGTCAGAACAGCGTCGCCTCTTCCGGCGCGGGCAGCTCCTCCAGCAGCTCCGGCCCGTTGTTCCGCACGTTGCTCACCGCCGTCGTGACGGGATACGCCCGCATCAGCCCGCCCGGCGGCGGCTCCAGCAGCGACCGCAGCTCCTCCGGGTCGGTCCGGGCCGGGTCCAGCCACGCGTCCCAGCGTTCCGGCGTCAGCATCAGCGGCATCCGGGGGTGGATGTCCGCCAGCGCATGGGGTCCCTCCGCCGGCGCGACGCCCAGCGGCCCGGTCTCCGCCTCCGTCGTGATCACGGAACAGGTCACCCACCACGCCTGCGGATGGTCGTCCGGCAGGGTGCGGTCGCGCCAGAACTCGTAGAGACCCGCCATCGCGAACACCGACCCGTCGGCGGGCGTGACGAAGTACGGCTGCTTCCGCGGCCGCTTCTTCTTCCCCTCGACCTCCAGCTGCCGTTCGCCGGAGCCGGTCACCCACTCGTAATAGCCGTCGGCGGGCAGGATGCAGCGCCGGGTGAGGAAGGGCCGGCGGAACGACGGCTTGTCGTGCACCGTCTCCGCCCGCGCGTTGATCATCCGCGCCGCGCCCTCCGGCGTCTTGGCCCACGAGGGCACCAGCCCCCACTTCAACGTGCGCAGCTGGCGAACCGGAGCGGGGTCGCCCGCGTCCTTGAGAGGGCGTTCGAGAATCGCGTAGACCTCTTTGGTGGGCGCCACGTTCCAGTCGGGTTCCAGGGTCTCCTTCGGCTCCCACTTCTCGACCTCGAAGATCCCTACGAGGTCCTCCGGCCTACGACTCGCTGCATACCGTCCGCACATAAGTGCCACACTGCCACTTCCGTACGCCGTCCGAGGGAGCCGCCCGCGAAATGGTCACCACATACGCCGGCGCCGCGAGCGCGTCACTCACCGACCTGTGGGACCGCCTCTTCGGCACCCAGACCGCTCCGGAGCCGTGGCTCGTCGCCGTCACCGGGCTGGTGTCGCTCGCCGCGGTCATGCCGAACTTCCTGTGGCGTCTGACACGTAACGCCGTCACGATCGCCCACGAGGGCGGCCACGGGCTCGTGGCCCTGGTGACGGGACGCCGGCTGCAGGGCATCCGGCTGCACTCCGACACCAGCGGTCTGACCGTCAGCCGCGGCAGGCCGACCGGCATCGGGATGATCCTCACGGCCGCCGCGGGCTACACGGCGGCCCCGCTGCTGGGCCTGGGCGGCGCCTGGCTGCTCGCAGCGCACCACATCACGCTGCTGCTGTGGCTGGCGACCGCGCTGCTGCTGGCGCTGCTCGTCATGGTGCGCAACGCGTACGGGGTGCTGACGGTCACGGTCACCGGGGCGGCGTTCCTGCTGGTCTCGTGGCTGACGGGGCCGGCCGTGCAGGCCGTCTTCGCGTACACGGCCGTCTGGTTCATGCTGCTCGGCGGGGTGCGGCCGGCCTTCGAGCTCCAGTCCAAGCGGCGGTACGGCGGTGCGCCGGACTCGGACGCCGACCAGCTCGCCAGACTCACCCATGTGCCACCGGCGATCTGGTTGTTCTTCTTCCACGCGGTGTCGGTCTGTTCGCTGATCGGCGGCGGCCGCTGGCTGCTCGGCCTGTGAGACTCCGGCCGTCACACCGCCTACCACCTCCCCGTTACACCCCGGTTTCCACGTATTTGATCAAGATCTGGGTTCGCGCAGAGCCACTAAAGTGAGGGCCATGACCGAAAGCGCCGTGCAGCCCGCCCTCTGGCCCGCCCCCCTTGCGACCGGAGCCGTCGAAGCGACGGTCACCGTGCCCGGTTCGAAATCCGTCACCAATCGCGCCCTCGTCCTGGCGGCGCTGGCCGCCGAGCCTGGTTGGCTGCGCCGCCCGCTGCGCTCGCGCGACACCCTGCTGATGTCCGCGGCCCTTCAGGCGATGGGCGTGGGCATCGAGGAGACGGTCTCTTCGAGCACCGCGGGCGGCTCGGCCGACGAGCCCGTCGGCGGAGCCGGCGAGGCATGGCGCGTGATCCCCTCCGGCCTGAACGGACCCGCCACCGTCGATGTCGGCAACGCGGGCACCGTGATGCGTTTCCTGCCGCCGGTCGCCGCGCTGGCCGACGGTCCGATCCGCTTCGACGGCGACCCTCGTTCGTACGAGCGCCCGCTGAACGGCGTCATCGACGCGCTGCGGACGCTCGGCGCCCGGATCGACGACGACGGCCGCGGCTCGCTGCCCATGACCGTGCACGGTGGCGGCGCCCTGGAGGGCGGGCCGGTACGGATCGACGCCTCCTCGTCGTCCCAGTTCGTCTCCGCGCTGCTGCTGTCCGCCCCGCGCTTCAACCAGGGCGTGGAGGTGCGGCATGTCGGCGGCCGGCTCCCGTCCATGCCCCACATCCGGATGACCGTGGACATGCTGCGCGCCGTGGGCGCCCAGGTCGACGAGCCGGAGACCGGCGGCGAGCCCGATGTCTGGCGGGTGTCGCACAGCGCGCTGCTCGGTCGCGACCTGACGATCGAACCGGATCTGTCCAACGCCCAGCCGTTCCTGGCGGCGGCCCTGGTGACCGGCGGCCGGGTGACGATCCCTGACTGGCCGGAGCGCACCACCCAGCCCGGTGACGCGCTGCGTGAGATCTTCACCGAGATGGGCGGTTCCTGCGAACTGACGACTACGCCGAACGGAACGGCCCTGGTCTTCACCGGCAGCGGCCGTATCCACGGCATCGACGTCGACCTCGGCGAGGTCGGCGAGCTGACGCCTGGCATCGCGGCGGTCGCGGCGCTCGCCGACTCCCCGTCGACGCTGCGCGGTGTGGCCCATCTACGTCTGCACGAGACGGACCGGCTGGCGGCACTCACCAAGGAGATCAACGAGCTCGGCGGCGACGTGACCGAGACGGAGGACGGCCTCCACATCCGCCCGCGTCCCCTCCACGGCGGGGTCTTCCGCACCTACGACGACCACCGGATGGCGACGGCGGGCTCGGTGATCGGTCTCGCGGTCGACGGCGTGCAGATCGAGAACGTGGCGACGACCGCCAAGACCCTGCCCGACTTCCCGCAGATGTGGGCCGAAATGCTCGGGGCCTGACATCATGCGGCGCTACGGCAAGAACACCGACGAGGACGACATCCGGTCCCGGCCCAACCGCAAGGGCAACCGGCCCAGGACCAACATCCGCCCCAAGCACGAGGACGCCCTGGAGGGCATGGTCCTCACCGTCGACCGCGGCAGGCTGACCTGCCTCGTCGGGGACCGGATCATCACGGCGATGAAGGCCCGGGAACTGGGCCGCAAAGCGGCCGTCGTCGGTGACCGGGTCGGGATCGTGGGCGACCTCTCGGGCGACAAGGACACCCTCGCGAGGATCGTCCGCATCGAGAAGCGCTCCTCGGTGCTGCGCCGTACCGCCGACGACGACGATCCGTTCGAGCGGGTCGTCGTCGCGAACGCCGACCGGCTCGCCATCGTCACCGCCCTCGCCGATCCCGAGCCGCGCCCGCGCCTGATCGACCGCTGTCTGGTCGCGGCGTACGACGGAGGGCTCGAACCGCTGCTGGTGCTGACGAAGTCGGATCTCGCGTCGCCCGACGAACTGCTGGAGATGTACGGCGCGCTGGGCGTCCCGTACGTGGTCACCACGCGGGACGAGTTCGTCGACGGGCGCGCCGCGGAGCGGGTGCGCGAGCATCTGGTCGGCCGGACGACCGCGTTCGTCGGGCACTCCGGCGTCGGCAAGACGACCCTGGTCAACGCCCTCGTCCCGGACGAGATGCGGCGGAGCACCGGCCATGTCAACGCGGTCACGGGCCGAGGGCGGCACACCACGACCTCCGCCCTCGCCCTCCCGCTCGGGGACGACAAGGGCGGCTGGGTGATCGACACTCCCGGGGTGCGCTCCTTCGGACTGCACCATGTCGACCCGTCCCGCGTCATCAACGCCTTCCCCGACCTGGTGCCGGGCACCGAGGGCTGCCCGCGCGCCTGCTCGCACGACGAGCCGGAATGCGCTCTGGACGAGTGGGTGGCACAGGGCCACGCCGATCCTGCGCGGCTCTATTCGCTGCGGCGGCTGCTCGCCACCCGTGAGCGACGCGAAGGCGACTGAGTCATCGGTGTTTGCCGTCCCCGACGCCTGGTAAGTGCATAATCGCACCAGGTCGGACCGGCCGGTCATGACCGATCGGTCCGAGGCCCGGTCGGTCCCGGACCAGGCAGTCGTCGACTACGCGGGAGGCCCGGTACTCATGGCGTGGCTGCTGGTGGTGGTGGCGGGGTTCCTCGAAACGGGCTTCGCCGTGTGTCTCAAGCTGTCCCACGGCTTCACGAGGCTGTGGCCGACGGTCGCCTTCGCCGCCTTCGCGCTGGGCAGCTTCGGTCTGCTGACCCTGTCGCTGAAGAAGCTCGACGTGGGCCCGGCCTACGCGGTGTGGACGGGGATCGGAGCCGCCGGCACCGCGATCTACGGCATGGTCTTCCTCGACGACCTGGTCTCCACCCTCAAGATCATCTCGATCACGCTGGTGATCGTCGGGGTCATCGGTCTGCAGCTCTCGGGCTCGTCGCGGTGACTCCGTCGCCCAACGCCGCCCGCACCAGCTGGGCGACACTCCCACCGGCGGGCGCGACGACGAAGGACAGCGCGAGCCGCACCGCGAGTTCGCAGCGCTGAGGCAGGTCGCCCGGCTCGCCGTCACCGTCCCAGGGCCTGCGGCCGTGTCCCGGCGCGGCGAGCGAACGGTCCCGCACGGCCGCGACCAGTTCCGCCGGACCGGGCAGCCGCGCGTCCGCGCGGCGCTGGGCGGGCACCCGCGAGAGCACGGTCCCGCCGCGGACCGGGCGCGGCACCGGCAGCCGTTCACCCCAGCAGCCGGTGAGCAGTGCGCGCAGCACGGGTCTCGCACACGCCTCGGCGACGGTCCACTCGGCGACGGACACGAGCCGGTCGGCAACCGAGCCACTCTGCGTCATCAGCCGTTCCACCCCGCGCAGGTACGCGTCGGCCTCGCGCCGCACGAGGGCGCGGGCGAGGCCGTCCTTGCTGCCGAACTCGTTGTAGAGGGTCTGGCGGGAGACGCCCGCGGCGGAGGCGACGTCGACCATCCGTATCCCGGACCAGGGCAGGTCGCGCAGCGCCGCCAGAGCGGCGTTCAGCAGTGACTCCCGCGCTGCAGGCATGGTCGCCTCCCCGGCCGAGCAACTCCGGTCACAGAGTTGACGGGCTGCGTTCCACTGTCAATACAGGCGGCAGGAGGCATCGCCGCGGGCGGCCCGGGAACGACCGGGCCTGCACAGATAGAGTGGCGGCCATGCCCGACTACCACGATGATCTGCGGCTTGCCCACGTCCTCGCGGACGCCGCCGACGCCACCACCATGGACCGGTTCAAGGCCCTCGACCTCAAGGTCGAGACGAAACCGGACATGACACCGGTGAGCGAGGCCGACAAGGCGGCGGAGGAACTCATCCGGGGGCATCTGCAACGAGCACGGCCACGCGACGCGATCCTCGGCGAGGAGTTCGGCGTCGAGGGCACCGGGCCGCGGCGCTGGGTCGTCGACCCGATCGACGGCACGAAGAACTACGTGCGCGGCGTGCCGGTCTGGGCGACGCTGATCTCGCTCATGGAGGCGGGAGAGGGCGGCTACCAGCCGGTCGTGGGCGTCGTGTCGGCACCGGCGCTCGGCAGGCGCTGGTGGGCCGCGAAGGGCGGGGGGGCGTACACGGGCCGCAGCCTGACGTCCGCCACCCGCCTGCACGTCTCGAAGGTCGAGCGCATAGAGGATGCCTCCTTCGCGTACTCGTCATTGACCGGCTGGGAGGCCCAGGGCCGTCTCGACGGGTTCATGGACCTGACGCGCGCGGTCTGGCGCACCCGGGGCTACGGCGACTTCTGGCCGTACATGATGGTCGCCGAGGGCTCGGTCGACATCTGCGCGGAGCCGGAGCTGTCCCTGTGGGACATGGCCGCGCCGGCGATCGTCGTCCAGGAGGCGGGTGGCGTCTTCACAGGCCTCGACGGGCGGCAGGGACCGCACAGCGGCAACGCCGCGGCGTCGAACGGGCTCCTCCATGAGGAGCTGCTGGGTTACCTCAACCAGCAGTACTGAGGGACACACTCGCGGCGGCATCAGCGCCGGTGGGCGGGCGTGCGCCGCTCGGGCAGGGGCGTACGCCGGCCCGCCGGAGGCTCACGCGCGGGCCGGAGAGGCCGCGCACGCCCTCTTGCTGCCGTCCCGAAGGGCTGCAACTCTGAGAGTCCCCACACTTGTGAACTTGTGAATCGGTTCTCTTGCGGCCGATCACCAAGGAGGTGGCTCCCTTCATGCTCGTCCGTGACGCCATGAGCACGGTGGTCCTCACCATCGGACCCGCACACACACTCCGCCAGGCGGCCCGGCTGATGGCCGCACGCCGCATAGGCGCGGCAGTGGTCCTCGACTCCGACTCGAGCCTCGGCATCCTCACAGAACGGGACATCCTGAACTCGGTCGGCCTGGGGCAGGACCCCGACCTGGAGACCGCCGGCACCCACACCACCACCGACGTCGTCTTCGCCGCGCCTTCCTGGACCCTGGAGGAGGCGGCCGCAGCCATGACTCACGGCGGGTTCCGCCATCTGATCGTGACGGACGGGGACGGGCCCATCGGCGTCGTCTCCGTCCGCGACATCATCCGCTGCTGGGCCCCGGCCAGGAGCCGGGTGGTCGCCTAGGGGCCCTCACCGGGCCCCGGCCCGGCGGGTTCGGTACGGGAAGCGCACGCGGAAGGGGCCGGATCCCTCCCGGGATCCGGCCCCTTCCTCTGCGACAAGCAGTGCCGTCAGCCGCGCAGGGCCTGGACCGCGGCTTCGAGCCGCTTGCCGAAGTCACCGTCCGCCTGGCGGAAGTTGTTGATCGCACGCTCGGCGATGTCGTCACGCGACACCTTGGCGATGAAGCCCGCCAGGTTGTCGATGAGACGGTCCTTCTCGTCCTCGGACATCAGGCGGTAGAGGTTGCCCGCCTGGACGAAGTCGTTGTCCTCGGAGTGGACCGGGGCCGCGTGGTCGCCGGTCACGCCGGTCACCGGGATCGGCTGCCACAGCGCGCGGTCCGTCTGGTGCGGGCCGCCGAAGCTGTTCGGCTCGTAGTTCTTCGCGCCCTTGTGGCGGCCGTCGTACAGGAGGCCGTCACGGGAATGGGTGCGCGCCTCGGTGGCGTGCGGGCGGTTCACCGGCAGGTGGTCGGCGTTGATGCCGACGCGGTAGCGGTGAGCGTCGCCGTACGCGAAGAGACGGCCCTGGAGCATCTTGTCCGGGGAGGGGCCGATGCCCGGCACGAAGTGGGCGGGGCTGAAGATGGACTGCTCGACCTCGGCGAAGATGTTCTCCGGGTTGCGGTTGAGCTCCAGCTTGCCGATCTCGATCGGCGGGTAGTCCCCGTGCGGCCACACCTTGGTGAGGTCGAAGGGGTTGAAGCGGTAGGTCGCCGCCTCGGCCGCCGGCATGATCTGCACCTGCACGGTCCACGTCGGGAAGTCACCGCGCTCGATGGCCTCGCGCAGGTCGCGCTGGTGGGAGTCCGGATCCTCACCGGCGAGCTTGTTGGCCTCGGCCTGGGTGAGGTTCTTGATGCCCTGGTCGGTCTTGAAGTGGTACTTGACCCAGAAGACCTCTCCGGCCTCGTTGTTCCACTGGTAGGTGTGGGAACCGAAGCCGTCCATGTGGCGGTAGCTCGCCGGGATGCCGCGGTCGCCGAACAGCCAGGTCACCTGGTGGGTGGACTCGGGAGAGAGCCCCCAGAAGTCCCAGACGTTGTCCGCCTCCTGGGACCCGGTGTACGGGTCGCGCTTCTGGGTGTGGATGAAGTCGGGGAACTTGATGGCGTCCTTGATGAAGAACACCGGGGTGTTGTTGCCGACGAGGTCGTAGTTGCCCTCTTCGGTGTAGAACTTCAGCGCCCAGCCACGCGGGTCACGCACCGCGTCCGCCGCGCCGAGGTTGCCGGCGACGGTCGAGAAGCGCAGGAAGGTCTCGGTCTGCTTGCCGACCTCGGAGAGGAACTTCGCGCGTGTCCACTGCGAGACGTCGCGGGTCAGGGTGAAGGTGCCGTAGGCGCCCGCGCCACGCGCGTGGACGACACGCTCCGGGATGCGCTCGCGGTTGAAGTGCGCGAGCTTCTCGAGCAGCAGCTGGTCCTGGACAAGCACCGGCCCGCCGACGCCTGCGGTCTCGCTGTTCTGGTTGTCGGCGACCGGAGCCCCGGCCTCCGTGGTGAGCGGTCCCTGCGTCACGTGCGCCTCCTGCGTCATGTACTGCCCAGTCGTTCGTGCACACGACCTGTCCTTGGCGTGCGCTGGTCCCGATCCTACAATGGACAATGTCTAAGTCAAGCGAACATCCAAAGTCACACTTGTTCGGGATACGGCTCCCACCACTGTTAGGCTGGTGCTCATGAGTGACCTGTTGGAACGACTTCGCGGACGCGGCTGGCGTATGACCGCCCAGCGGCGTGTCGTGGCCGAGGTCCTCGACGGCGAACACGTGCATCTGACCGCCGACGAGGTGCACGCCCGAGCGGTGAAGCTGCTGCCCGAGATCTCCCGGGCGACCGTCTACAACACCCTGGGCGAACTGGTGAGCCTCGGCGAGGTGCTCGAGGTGTCGACCGACCGCCGCGCCAAGCGGTACGACCCGAACGCCCACCGCCCCCACCAGCACCTGGTCTGCGCCCGCTGCGGCGCGATCCGCGACGTGCACCCGGTGGGCAACCCGCTGGCCGGCCTCCCGGACACGGAGCGCTTCGGCTTCACGATCTCCGACGTCGAGGTGACGTACCGCGGCACCTGCCCGAACTGCGCTGCCGGGTGACGTAGGCGACACAGACCCACAGGCGACGAAGAGGCCCCCGATGTCCACATCGGGGGCCTCTTCGCGTCCGGCCGGAACAAAACACCGAAGGCCCGGATCCAAGGATCCGGGCCTTCGGTTTCAGTAGCGGGGACAGGATTTGAACCTGCGACCTCTGGGTTATGAGCCCAGCGAGCTACCGAGCTGCTCCACCCCGCGGCGATGAACCCAACAGTACGTCACCCCGCCGACCAGCGCAAATCCCTTGAGGCCCTGGACAGGGCCTAAGCGGTGAGCTCCTGGAGCAGTGCCTCACGCAGTCGTGCGGCCCGCTCAGCGACCTCCGCGGGGCCGAGCTCGACGGCCCTGGCGCACCACCGCTGGCCGTCGGCCAGCTCTCCCCGGCGAGCGGCGAGCAGCGCCAGCCGCAGTGCGGCCCTGCCGTGCCCGGCCCGGGCGGCCCGCGTCCACCACAGCGATGCCTCACGCTCGCTGCCCTCGCGGGCGAGCAGGAGCCCGAGGTTGAACGCGCCGCTGCGGCTGCCCGCCTCCGCCGCCTCGCGGTACCAGCGGGCGGCGTCGGCCGTGTCACCGCGTGCGGCGGCCAGCATGCCCACCCGCACCTGGGCACGACGGTGGCCCTGCTCGGCGGCCCGCTCGTACCACTCCTCGCACTCGCTCTTCTCCGCCACCGGCTCGCCGAGGGCCGGCGGTCCGGGCGGCGGGCGGCGGGCGTCCAGCACACTCGCGAGCCGGAACGCCGCCTCCGCGCTGCCGCCGCCCGCGGCGCAGCGCAGATGACGCTCCGCGCCCTGCTCGTCACCGTCCCTGAGCAGGGCGATGCCGACCTGGAGCGCCGCCTCCGTGTGCCCGGCCGCGGCGGCCCGCTCGTACCAGGTGAGAGCCGTACGGTCGTCGTCGCGGCCGGCGTGGAGGATGCCCAGGTTGAAGGCGGCGTCGACACTGCCGGCCTCCGCCGCCTTGGAGAACCACGGCTCGGCGCCGACCGGATCGCCCGCCTGAAGCAGCAGGACGGCGAGCGCGTTGGCGGCCTCGCGGTGTCCGGCGTAGGCAGCGCGGCGGTACCACTGCTCGGCCTGGGCCGTACGGTCCTGGGCAGCGCAGAGCAGACCCAGGTTGTACGCGCCGTTGACGTCACCCGCGTCCATGGCGGCGCGGTACCAGCGCTCAGCCGTCTGCGGCTCACCCCTGGCCGCGTGCAGCGCTCCGAGGGCGTTGGCCGCGTTGCCGTCGCCGTCCTGGGCGGCTCGCAGCCACCACACGGCGGCGCTCTCCTCGTCACCCGCGTCGCGCAGCAGGAAGGCGAGCGCGCAGGCGGCACGGGCCTCGCCGTCCTTGGCGGCCGTGAGGTACCAGCGTCCGGCCTCCTTCAGACGGCCGCGCCTCTCGAGGATCGCCCCCAGGTGCAGGGCGGCCCGCCGGTGCCCTCGTGCGGCGGCCTGCCGGTACCACTGGGCGGCCTCGTCGAGCAGGGCCCCGCCCTGATCCGCGGTCCGCTCCGGCGCGCCGGAGCCGGTCGCACCGGGACGGCCGTCACGTGCCCGGCGTCCGCCCGGGTGCTCGCCCGCTGCGGCCTCCGCGTCAGAGAGCACGCGCAGCGCGGGGTCGGTCTGCCCGACGGCGCCTGGGCCCGTCACGGCGGCCACCGGCTCGGCGCGACGCGCCTCGGACCGTCCCGCACCGCCCCTGGACACACCGGCGGGCCGCGCTCCGTCCTCACCGCGACGGGCACGCCGCACGGCGCCCCTCGCGGCACCCGGCTCCGCGGGTCCGGTGCCGACCAGCCTGCCGACGCCGTCGGTCCTGCGGCCCTCCTCCGCCGCCCGGCGCTCCAGGGCGCGGGCGAGCCGGTACGCCGCCTCGCGGTGGCCCTGCTCCGCGGCCGTGCGCAGCCAGCGCTCGGCGCCCACGTCGCTGCGGTGCTCCAGCAGGTCGGCTAGTGCGTACGCGCCGAGGGCATGGCCCTGCTCCGCGGACTGGCGCAGCCAGTACTCGGCGGCCGGCTCGTCGCCCCGCTCGCGGAAGTGACGTCCCAGGGCGTGCGCGGCGGCGGCGGATCCGGCCACGGCGGCGATCCGCCACCAGCCGGCCGCCTCGTCCGCGTAGCCGCGCTGGTGGAGGAGCACGCCGAGGTTGTTGGCCGCCGCGCGGTCGCCGTCGGCGGTGGCGCCCCGTAGATAGGGCTCCGCGCCGTCGAGGTCTCCACGGCGCAGCAGCAGCGCGCCGAGGACGCTCATCGCAGCGGTGTCACCGGCGTCGGCAGCGCTCCGGTGGCGCGCCTCGGCGCCGGCGGTCTCCACCGTGTCGGCGCCGTTGTCGTCCGTGTCGTCGTGACCGGTGTCGCTCCGGTTCTTGCCCGTGTGGTCGGCGCGGACCGCGGCGTCGATCGCGTCCGCCACGTTTCCGGCATGCGGCTGCACAAACCGCCCTGTCTCCAACAGAGTTGCCCTGTCCCCCATAAATTCCATCGTCGCACCACCTGCAACCCGCGTACACCTGGTATACCGCAGCCAGAGAGGTCACTTCAGCGTTTTGTCGACATGCCCACAGAGAGATAAGTCAAACACGTTCGGGCCCAACTCACGGCCCGCGGCGCGCACTTCGGCGTCACAAAGATGCGCACAAACATGAAGAGGGCCCGGATCCTGAAGGATCCGGGCCCTCTTCTTCAGTAGCGGGGACAGGATTTGAACCTGCGACCTCTGGGTTATGAGCCCAGCGAGCTACCGAGCTGCTCCACCCCGCGTCGTTGTGTTGCAACCGTACCACGACGCGGGATGGTGCCTGCTCAGGCCTGTGGTCCTCAGTCCCCGGGCGCCCCTTCGTCCGGTTTCGCGTCCGGCTCGGCGCCAGGCGTGGCCTCCGAACCCGGCGCGGACTCCGGCTGTGCCCTCTGTGCGTCGGCCGCCCGCTGCAGAGCGGCCTCCAGGGCGGCCTGCGCCTTGCCGTAAGCGGCCCAGTCCGTCGGGTTCTTCTCGAGGGCCGCCTTGGCGTCGTCGTACGCCTTCTGGGCGTCCGCGATGGCGTCCTGGAGCGCGGCGTCACCGGTGGCCGGCGGCTCGGTGGGCTCGGTGGGCGGCTCCTCCGGGTCGGTCGGCGGGGTCTCCTCGTCCGGTGCCCCCTCCGCGCCGAAGACCTGACCGAGCGCGCCGGCGAGGTCGTCGGCGAAACCGATCTTCTGGCCGTAGACGACCGCGACCTTGCTCAGGAGCGGGAACTCGGATCCCCGTCCCTGGGCGTAGATGGGCTCGACGTACAGGAAGCCTCTGTCGAGCGGAACCGTCAGCAGATTGCCGTACTTGATCGTCGAGTCCGCGCCCTTGAGGTCACGGACGTAGGTGGCGATGGGCCCGTGACGGTTGAGCCGGCTCTGCACCTGTTCGGGTCCGTCGACATTGTCGTCCGTCACCCGCAGCAGCTGGATCCGGCCGTAGTCGCTGCTCTTGGCGTCGGCGTCGACCGCCATGAAGGCCCGGAGGTTGGGCCGTCCACTGGGGGTGAACGTCGTCGTCAGGGAGAACTGCTGCGCCTTGTCGCCCGGCAGCTTCATCGACAGGTAGTACGGCGGAACCGCGTTGGTGTCCGACTTGGTCGGGTCGTTGGGCACCTGCCAGGCGTCACTCGCGTTGTAGAACTGGCCGGCGTCCGTGACGTGGTAGAGGGCGAGCAGCTCGCGCTGCACCTTGAACATGTCCTGCGGGTAGCGCAGGTGCTCCCTCAGCTCCTCCGGAATGTCGCCCTTGGCCTTCACCGTGCCGGGGAAGGCCTTCTTCCAGGTCTTCAGCACCGGGTCGTTCTCGTCCCACTCGTACAGCGTGACGGTGCCGTCGTAGGCGTCGACGGTGGCCTTCACCGAGTTACGGATGTAGTTGACCTGGTTCTGCTGCGCGACCACCGCGCGCTGCCGGTCGGTCAGCGAGTCGGCCGTGGTGTCCCCCAGCGTCGTACGCGAGGCGTAGGGGTAGCCGTTGGTGGTGGTGTAGGCGTCGATGACCCACTGGATCCGCTTGCCGATCACGGCGGGGTACGCGTCACCGTCGATCGTCAGCCATGGGGCCACCGCCTCGACGCGCTCCTTGGGCGTGCGGTTGTAAAGGATCTTCGAACCGTCGCCGATGGCGCCCGAGTACATGATCTGCGGCTCGCTGAAGGCGACGGCGTAGGCAGCGCGGTTGAGCGGGCCGGAGAGGTCGATGCCGCCCTTGCCCTTGTAGCTCGTGGTGACCTGGCCCCCGCCGTCCCGCTCGTAGTCCAGCTCCTTCTGAGGGCCGCCCACGATCGAGTACTGCGTGGTCTTCTCGCCGTAGTAGATCCGCTGCTCGTAGTCGCCGAGCATGCCCTTGGTCGGCAGGCCGGAATCCGTGAAGTCCGGGGCGCCGCTCGTGCCCGCGGCGGTGTCGGTGCCCTTGGCCGTGACAGCGCCGAAGCCGTGGGTGTAGGTGAAGTGGTCGTTGATCCAGTTGCGCTTGTCGACGCCTGCGAGGTTGAGCTCGCGCAGACCGATGACCGTGTCCTGACCCTTGTAGCGGTCGACGTCCAGGGTCGCCGGGAACTGGTAGTACTTACGCTCCTGCTCCAGCTGCTGGAACGTCGGCGAGACGATGTTCGGGTCGTTCATGCGGTAACTGGCGGCCTCGTCGGCGTTCTTCCGCTGCTGGTCGGGGTCCTTCACCTGACCCTTGCCCAGGTAGTCCGCGGGCTTGACGCCGTCGATCCCGTAGGCCTTGCGGGTCGCCTCGATGTTCTTCTCGATGTACGGCGCTTCCTTGGCCTGCTCGTTCGGCTGGACCTGGAACTTCTGCACTATGGCCGGGTACAGGCCGCCGATCAGGATCGCCGACAGCACCATCAGGCCGAAGCCGATCACCGGCAGCTGCCATGTGCGGCGCCACAGCGTCGCGAAGAACAGCAGCGCGCAGATGACGGCGATGCAGAACAGGATCGTCTTCGCCGGCAGATAGGCGTTGGCGTCGACGTAGCGCAGGCCCGTCCAGTTGTCGGTCGCCTTGAAGTCACTGGACTTCACCGCGAGCCCGTAGCGGTCCAGCCAGTACGCGACGGCCTTCAGCGCGACGAACAGGCCGAGCAGCACCGACAGATGGCCGGTGGCCGCGGCGGTCGCACGGGCGCCGGGGCTGGTGATGCGCAGCCCGCCGTACAGGTAGTGGGTCAGCGCGGCGGCGATCAGCGACAGTACGACGGCCGCGAAGCCGAAGCCGAGCAGGAACCGGTACCAGGGGAGGTCGAACGCGTAGAACGCGACATCCATCTGGAACTGCGGGTCCTTCTGGCCGAAGGGGACTCCGTTGACCCACATCAGCCACGTACGCCACTGGCTCGTGGCGGAGGCTCCGGCGATCAGCCCGACAAGAGCGGTGACCGCGAGCAGCACCCACTTCTTGTACGGGGCGATGCCCATGCGGTACCGGTCGAGGCTCTGCTGCTCGAGCGACATCGCGCTGAGCGGCGGCCGCAGCCGGTGGGCCAGCCAGATGTTCACCCCGACGGCGGTCGCCATCAGCAGACCGAAGACGGCGAACAGGCCGATCTTGGTCCACAGGGTGGTGGTGAACACGGACGAGTAGTCGACCGAGCGGTACCAGAGCCAGTCGGTCCAGAACCCGGAGAACATGACGAACACCATGGCCAGGACGGCCAGGACACCCAGTGTCATGAGCAGGGTGCGGACGCGCCGGGAGGGCCGGCCCACTCTGATCCGTGGCCCTGTCGGGCCTCCGCCGCGGTCCGGCATCTGGAAAGCCAACGTGCGCCCCTCGAAGTTCGCGGTTGTGTGATCGGGCCCCGCGATCGTAGAGCCCACTCATGCAACTTACTGAGGCTTTACCTAGTTCCCGTCGCGGGGCAGGAAGGAGGCAGGATATTGACCATGCCCAACGATTCCTCTTCCGGCCCCCCGATGGCCGCGAGCCCGCTCACCCGCGCCGTGCTCGAGATCGACGAGTACGCCTCCGGTCTCGGCTGGGACCAGCCGGCCCGGCTCTTCGCTCTCGTCGACACCCTTCAGCTGCGTTCCCAGGAGCCTGGCCTCGCCCGCCAGCTCGGTCTGGACGGCGCTGACGACGCTGCCGCGCCGCTCACCCCGGTCGAGCAGGACGAGATCCCTGCCGGCACCCCGCTCGACGAGTTCCTCGGCACCCTCGCCTGGCCCGACGCGGTGGCCGGCTGCGCCCTGACCGTGGAGCGCCTGATGCTGCCGCCCTCCGCGGAGGCCTCCGTGCCGGTCGGCCTCGACGACGCGGCCCTCACCAAGTGGGTCGCCGAGCACCCGGACCGTCAGGAGGTCCGGATGACGGTGGCCGTGCTGCGCGACGGCACACGGGAGTCCGCGCTGCGGCTGCGGGAGAAGGACTCCCCGACCGAGGTGCTGACCGGAGCCGGGCTGGTGCCGGGGCTGGCCGAGGCCCTGGCCGCCACCTTCGAGGCGTAGGACCTCCGCACATACCGGCGCCGCGCCCCGTCGGGGCGCGGCGTCGCTGTACGCGGTGGCGGCCTCAGCCCGCCGAGCAGCTCGGCAGGTCCGCGGTGGCACCCGAGTTGATCTTGGCCAGTGACTTCCGAGCGTCCTTGATGGTGTCCACCTTCACCAGCGTCAGTCCCTCCGGGATGTCGGAGACCGCGGAGGCGCAGTTGTCGCTGGGGGTGAGGAAGTACTCGGCGCCCGCGTTGCGCGCGCCGACGAGCTTCATCTCGATGCCGCCGATCGGCCCGACCTTGCCGGACTCGTCGATGGTGCCCGTGCCGGCGACGAACTTGCCGCCGGTCAGATCGTCGGAGGTCAGCTTGTCGACGATGCCGAGCGCGAACATCAGACCGGCGCTCGGTCCGCCGACGTCGGCCAGATTGATGTCGATCTCGAACGGGAACGTGTGGTCGGTGCCTGCCTGGATCCCGACGATCGCCCGGCCGTCGTCCTCCGCCTTCACCGTCGGGACCGTCACGTTCTCGGTGCCCTTCGGCTCCTTGCCCGCCTTCTCCGCGGCGGCCGCGTCGTCCGCGGGCACCACGGTGAAGACGACGTCCTCACCGGGCTTGTGCTTCACGACGAGCTTGGCGACGTCCTCCGGCTGCTTGACCACGGTGCCGTCGACGGCACGGATCACGTCCCCGGCGTGGAGCCTGTTCTGCGACGGCGATCCCTTGACCACGGAGGCGACGACGACGCGGGCCTTGACCGGCATCTTCAGCTCACGCAGGGCGGCGACCTTGGCGCTCTCCTGGGACTGGCTGAACTCCTCGGCGTTCTCCTGCGTCGACTCCGCCTCCGTCTTCCCGTTCGGGTAGAGGGTGTCGTGCGGCACGACGACATTGTCGTGTGCCACCCAGCCGTAGACCGCCTCGAGGAGGTTCATCTGGTAGTCGGCGCCGGTGACCCTGACCGTCGTCATGTTGAGGTGGCCGGTCGTCGGATACGTCTTGTGGCCCGAGATGTCGAGCACCGGCTCGCCGTCCGCGGACCCGAGAGTGTTCACCGTCGGTCCGGGCGACATCTCCGCGTAAGGGACTTTGAGGAACACGCCTGCGCAGAGCAGCGCTATGAAGATGAGGGTGGAGGCGAGCATCGTCGCGGTGCGGCGTGGCATGGAACGACAGTACGGGACATGCCTGTGGACGCACCGTCGGGGCCGGGCCGTCCGGGGCCGCTCGGCGGCCGCGGAAGGGGGCGATCAGGAGCGTACGGCGTCGGTGCCGGAGGCGGCCTTGTCCATCGCGTCACGGAAGCGGGCATAACCCGCGAGTTCCGCCACGTCACCGCTCGTGCGGTCTCGCGAAGCCCAGCTCGCCCATATCGCCGCACCGACAGCAGCGAACAGCGGGATCAGCAACCAAGCCAGAACTGCCATCGCGACCTCCCTACCCCATGAGCACACGCAACCGAGTGATCAGCAGATTAGTCATCTGCCGGTTCAACGCTCACGGCAGGGGTGGGGTTACGCAAATCGGGCGGATGGGTACTGACCGTGTTTCAGCGGATAGATGCCGGAAAATCATTCCGGCCGGCCGTCCTCAGCAAGCACCCACCCACTCTTCCGTGCCGTCGGAGAACCGCTGGTGCTTCCAGATCGGCACCTCGTGCTTGAGGTCGTCGATCAGCTTCCGGCATGCCTCGAACGCCTCGCCCCGGTGCGGGCAGGACACGGCGACGACCACCGCGAGATCCCCGACCGCGAGGTCACCCACACGGTGGACAGCGGCGAGCGCCCGGACGGGATACTCGGCGGCGACCTTCTCCGCGATGCGGCGCATCTCCGCCTCCGCCGTGGGATGGCAGGAGTAACCGAGGGTGTCGACATCGGCGCCACCGTCGTGGTTGCGCACGGTGCCGACGAACAGCGCGGTGCCACCCGCCGCGTCGTCGCCGACCGCGGAGAAGACCTCGTCGAGTGAGAGCGGCGTGTCACGGATCGCCAGCAGACGGATCGGGTCCTGCGCCGCCTGCTCACCTGGATGGTCGTGCGTGCTTGCCATGCCGTCCATCGTGCCGTACAGCACCGACAACGCGGAATAGCCGGTTCGACCGTTCGGGGACGATCCCGTTTGGAGCCTCCTACAGCGTCCCGCGCCCGCCGCCTCAGATCCTCCGCCGTGCCTTGCGCGCCCGGCGCACCAGGGCCGCAGTGCCGAGCAGCGCGACGGTCGCACCCGCTGCGCCCGCGGCCGTGGCGTCCTTGCGGCCGAGGCGGCGGCCGGCCACCGTGTGCCTGCCCTCCACCTCCTCCAGGAGCGTGGCCAGCACCTCCTCGTTGGTCCACTGCGGTCGCCAGCCGGCGTCGTGCAGGCCGCTCACGCTCACGACCCAGGGGTGCATCGTGTAGGCGAGGTCCCCGGCGGGCGAGGGCGTGAGCCCGATCCGGTGGAGCCGGGCCGCAGCGCCCAGGGCGACCGCAGAGGGCAGCTCCATGCGCCGGATGCCGCTGAGCTCCTCGACCTCCTCCTGCTCCAGCCACCCGTCGCAGCCCACGGCGAGCTCGCCCTCGACCTTCTCGAGGGCGGCGTACTCGAGCGCGCTGACCAGGTCCTCCACATGACAGAACTGCCAGGTGGGGCGTGATCCGGCGACCACCAGCAGCCGCGGCGACTCGAAGTAGCGGGTGAGCGCCGTGTCGGTGCCGCCCACCAGGACGGCAGGCCTGACCACGGTGACGTTGAGACCGGGGTGGGCGCGCGGAGCCCGGCGGGCCAGCCGCTCGATCTCCAGGAGGTCGCCGACACCCGTCGCCTCCGCGGTCGCACGCAGTTCCGCGTCCTCCGCGAGCGGGACGTCGTTGTCGGGATGCGCCCCGTAGACCATGGCGGAGGTGCACAGGACGACACGGTGCACACCGGCGGCGGCGGCAGCCGTCAGCACGGTCTGGGTGCCGCGCACGTTGTACGCGGTCCGCGCGGCGGGATCGGACTCCAGGTCGAGGTCGAGCGCCAGATGCACCACGACGTCGACGCCGCGCAGCTTCTCGGCGATGGCCGGGTCCCGCACATCGAGAATGTGCCACTGGGCCTCGGACACCTCGCCCCGGCGTTCGTCCAGGGCCACGACCTGCTTGACCTCCTCCGACGCGGCCAGCCGCCTCGTGAGGAGGTCGCCGACGCCGGTGGCGGCACCGGTGACGGCGACGACGGGGCCACGGCCCGACGGCCCGCCGCCCCCGGTCGGGGTTGAGTGGTTTCGCGCTGCGCGAACCTGCGGATCTGGGGAACTCACCAGGCGTCTCCAGCGGTTGTCTTCAGTACGTGAGCGAATGACGCATACGCACCAGGTGGCGTCCATCCTGCCGCAGGCCCAGTGTCGGCGGAGCATCGAGCCCGTAAGCGGTTCGGATGTCTACGCTGGATGGTGTTGTCGGGCAGTCGCCGCCGGCAGGAAGCCGGCGGCCCTACGAGCCGAGGAAACCCGTGAGTGACACCCCATTCGGATTCGGCCTTCCGCCGGAGGAGCCGGAGAACGGCGACGAGGGCAAGAAGAAGGATCCCGCAGGAGGTGGCCAGGGCTCCGGCGGGTCCTCCCCCGCCGACCCCTTCGGGTTCGGCTTCGGGGAGAGCGGCGGGGACAACCCCTTCGCGGCCATGTTCGGCTCCCTGAACCCGAACGACCTGGGCGCGGCCTTCCAGCAGCTGGGCCAGATGCTCAGCTACGAGGGCGGCCCGGTCAACTGGGACATGGCCAAGCAGATCGCGCGCCAGACCGTCGCCCAGGGCACACCGGACGGCACCAAGGACGCGAGCGTCGGCCCGGTCGAGCGGACCGCGGTCGAGGAGGCCGTACGGCTGGCCGACCTGTGGCTGGACGGCGTCACGTCGCTGCCTTCCGGCGCGAGCACGGCCGTCGCCTGGAGCCGCGCGGAGTGGGTCGAGGCGACGCTGCCGGCGTGGCAGCAGCTCGTGGACCCGGTCGCCGAGCGCGTCGGTCTCGCCATGGGCGATGTGCTGCCCGAGGAGATGCAGGCCATGGCAGGGCCGCTGATCGGGATGATGCGCTCCATGGGCGGCGCGATGTTCGGGCAGCAGATCGGCCAGGCCGTCGGTGTGCTGGCGGGCGAAGTGGTCGGCTCGACCGACATCGGTCTGCCGCTCGGTCCGGCCGGCAAGGCCGCGCTCCTCCCGCTGAACGTGGAGGCGCTCGGCAAGGACCTCGGCGTGCCCCGCGAGGAGGTCCGGCTGTACCTGGCCCTGCGCGAAGCCGCCCACCAGCGGCTCTTCGCCCACGTGCCGTGGCTGCGGTCACACCTGTTCGGCGCGGTCGAGGGCTACGCCCGCGGCATCAAGGTGGACACCTCCAAGCTGGAGGACGTGGTCGGCCAGTTCGACCCCACGCACCCCGAGCAGCTTCAGGAAGCACTCCAGCAGGGCATGTTCCAGCCGGAGGACACCGCCGAGCAGAAGGCCGCCCTGGCCCGTCTGGAGACCGCTCTCGCGCTCGTCGAGGGCTGGGTGGACGCGGTGGTCCACGAGGCCGCCTCGTCGCGTCTGACGTCCGCGGGCGCGCTGCGCGAGACGCTGCGCAGGCGCCGCGCCTCCGGCGGGCCCGCCGAGCAGACGTTCGCCACCCTGATCGGCCTTCAGCTCCGTCCGCGCAGGCTGCGGGACGCGGCACGGCTGTGGGCATCGTTGACCGACGCCCGCGGCATGGACGGGCGGGACGGTCTGTGGGAGCACCCCGACATGCTGCCGACGGCCACCGATCTCGACGACCCGGACGGCTTCGTCCACCGCGAGCAGCTGGACTTCTCCGAGCTGGACAAGATGCTCGGCGAAGCGGCCGGCGGCCAGGGCCACAAGCCCGGCACGGAGAAGACCGACGACTTTGGGACGGACGAGGACGAGACGGACAAGTGAGCCTCCATGAAGACGCGCTCCTCGTCCTGAAGGACTACGACGGGCAAGGGAGCCAGGGGGAGCTGCGCCGGACGTACCTGGACCACCTGCAGGCCCATCCGGACGGCATGTGGAAGTCCTGCGGGGCGGGACATCTGACGGCCAGCGCCCTGGTGATCGACCCCGAGCGCGGGCGGGTGCTGCTGACGCTGCACAAGAAGCTCGGGATGTGGCTCCAGACTGGCGGCCACTGCGAGCCGGGCGACACGTCCCTGGCCGCGGCGGCGCTGCGCGAGGCGACGGAGGAGTCCGGTATCCCGGGGCTGTCGCTGCTGCCCGGCGGTCCGGTCACCCTGGACCGGCACGCCATTCCGGCACCGTGCCACTGGCATCTGGACGTGCAGTACGCGGCCCTCGCCCCGGCGGGGGCGATCGAGGCCATCAGCGAGGAGTCTCTGGACCTGCGCTGGTTCCGCTACGACGAGGTGTCCGGCGTGGCCGACACGTCCGTCGTACAGCTCATGGAGCGCACCCGGAAAGCCCTCCGGCGCTAGCCGAGGGCACGGGTAAGGGGCGGTCGCGATGGCGACCGCCCCTTACCCGTGCTGTGCTTCCGCGCTAGTTCCAGGCGTTGTTCTGGTTCTGGGCCTGGGAACCGTGCTGGCCGACTCCGAACTGGGCGCGCACGCCCTGCCCGAGATCGGCGTTCTGCGGCGGCATGACCTCGCTGGGCTGGACCAGGGCGAAGCCCTGGCCGAGGAAGCTGAGCTCCCAGCCCTCACCGGTGTTGCCGCCGCGGCGGCGGACACCGGAGGAGTGCGTCTGCGCCTGCATCTGCACCCGCAGCGCCGAGGACCAGGCGACGATGGCGTCCGCGTCGACGTTGACGTACTTGTCCGGGGTGACCTGCATCATCAACGGCTGGCCGGAGGTCATCAGCGCGACCTTGCCCCGGCCCGAGATGTTGAGCTGGTACTTGCCCGACCCGGAGATGCCGTACTGGCTGTCCACCGCGATCACCTCGGTGTGCAGCGTGGAGTCGAGCGCCAGGACGTAGGAGCTGTCGACCGTCATGCCCTCCTGGTCGACGTCCACCACGTGGACGTACTGCGCCAGGTTGGCGAAGTAGACCGTGCCCTGCCCGGAGCAGCGCATCAGGTCGAGACCCTCACCGGTGTTGGCGCGGGCCCTGCGCTGGCTGCTCGTCTGGTACTCGCCGTCGAAGTCGACGAGCCCCTGGTAGGCCACCATGGCGCCCTTGCGGGCCAGGATGTCGTCGTGCCCGGTCAGCGCGACCCGCAGCAGCTGCGGGTTCTGGACGACGTACCGGTCCTGGCTCTGCTGTTCTGTGTTGCTGAAAAGAGGACTCTGCATGATGTGTTCCCGCTCCCCCTCAGTGCCGGATCCGCAGGCGGTCGGTACTGTCCTCACTCGGCTGTACGACGACGATGCCCTGGCCGGAGAAGGCCATCTGGTAGGCCTCTCCGCTGCCCCGCCCGATGAGCGAGGACGCCTTGAAGCTGCGCTTGCCCTTCACCTTCAGGTTCGGGGACCAGGCGACGAGCGCGTCGGGGTCGACGTACGTCTCGTCCTCGCCGCGCCCGCAGTCGACGACGATGGGCGTGCCGCGTGAGGTCAGGGCCACCCATCCGGTGCCCGCGATCTCCACGTTCCACAGGCCCTGGCCGGCGAACTTGGCCAGGCCCTTGACCTTCTCCACGCCCCACTGGAGGTGCGCGTCGAAGGCGAGGACGTTGGTGCCGTTGACCGACAGGGAGTCGTTGTTGAGGTTGATGACGACCACGTCGGCGCCGTAGTCGGCGAGGTAGAGCAGGCCGTCACCGGAGCACTTCATGATGGGCGCGCCCTCGCCGGTGACCCACTGGGCAGCGATCTGGCGGACGGCGGGCGGGTTGGGCTCGTACTGGACGAAGCCCTCGTAGGCGACCATCGAGCCGGTGCGCGCGTACAGGTCCTGACCGGTGGTCATGGCGACCTTGAGCATGGTGCGGCCGTGGTTCTCCATCCGGGCCACCACGGGGGTCGGGGCGAAGCCCGCGAGTTGCTGGTTCATTGACAGGGCTCCCTCAGACCTCGTACGGCTGGACGACGATGAAGTTGCCGGGGGCGCCCCGGAACTGGAGGTTCACGGTCTCTCCGCTGTGTCCCGGGTACGCGTTGCGGCGCAGCCGGACCTGGCTGGAGAGGATGACCTGCGAGGCGGCCGACCACGCGACGACCGCGTTGCAGTCGGCGAACGTGGTCGGCGTGACCGGCAGGACCACGGGGATGCCGTGCGTCTTGACGACGACGGTGCCCGTGCCCTGGAACATCATCGTGAACAGCGCGCCGCCGGGGATGCCGTGGCCCTCGATGCGGCGGACCTCGTGCTGAAGGGACTCGTCGAAGGCGAGGACGTTCTCGGCGGAGACGCAGATCCCGTCGCCCTGGAGCTCGATGGGGTGCAGGTGCGAGCCGTCCTCGGCGAGGAACACCTGGCCGCGTCCGGTGCAGCGCATCAGCTGCATCTCCTGACCGGTGGCGTTCCCGACGACCCGGCCGGCGAACCCGGCGCCCTTGTAGCTGAAGTCGACCTTGCCCTGGTACATGACCATGCTGCCCTGGCGTGCCAGGACGGGCATGCCGCCCATGGTCAGGTCGACCCGCATGAGCTGCTGATTCTGCGGGGTCCACCGCTGGCCGGTGGCCGTCTCGCGGTACGGCTGCAGGGCCGCTTGGAGACCGGCGCCGGTCTGGGGCACGCCCCCCGGCATCCCGCCCTGCGGCACGCCCGGGGGCTGCTGACCGTACGGGGCGGGAGCCTGCTGGCCGTACGGCGACGGCATTCCCGGCTGCGGCATCTGCCCCGGGACCTGGCCGGGCATCTGACCCGGCATCTGCCCAGGGACCTGCCCGTACTGAGGCTGCTGCGGCGGTTGTCCGTACGGGGACGGAGCGGGCGGGGGAACGGTCCCGGCCGGCGGCGTCATCGGCGCCGCCATGGTCGGGGCGCTGTGCATCTGGGGCTGCGGGGCCGCGGGGGCCTGGCCCGCCGGCGCGCCGAAGGCCGGCGCGGGCTGCGGCGTCTGGGGAGCCTGCGGTGCCTGAGGTGCGGGAGCGCCGAAGGCCGGAGCCGGGGCCGCCGCCTGCGGGGGCGGGGCGAACGACGGCGCGGCGCCCTGCGGTTGCTGGGCGGCGGGCTGCTCCTCCTCCGCGACCTCGCCGCCGAAGTTCTTCAGCAGAGCTTCGAGACCGCCGTCGAACCCCTGGCCGACGGCGGCGAAACGCCACACGTCCTTGAGGTAGAAGTCACCCAGCATCACGGCGCGCTCGGTGGTGAACTCGGAGCCGGTGAAGGCGTACCGGACGACCTCTTCGCCGCCTGCGACGATGCGGATGTACCCGGGGCCGATCTGCGACATCTGACCGGCACCGTCGATCGTGGCGGTGAAGGACAGCCTGTGGATGTTCGCCGGGATGCGGTCGAGCGTGACGCGGAACGACTCGGTGTCGCCGGACTGCGCGCCGAGCAGCTGGATGGACTCCTCGGGCGACTTCGGCTGATTGAAGAAGATGAAGTACCGGTCGTCGGAGAGCTGCTCGTTGGCATCAAGTCCGAAGCAGCTGATGTCGAAGGTCAGACCAGGAGCCGCGATCTGCACGCCCACGTACAGATCCGTTCCCGGAGTGAGATCACTGATCTTGGCCTTGTGGCCGCGTTGGAATTCCCTGGCCATGCGTTACGACCGTCCCCCATCCCGAATTGAATGCGTCGCGTCAGGCTAACCGCTGGGTGTGAGATTGAGCCAAGCCGGTACACATTCGGTACAGGACCGTCGACAGTCACTCTCCGCGATCGGCGGGCAGGTGCGGCAGCCGGCCGGCGGCGACGACGCCCTCCAGGTAGCCACGGGCCCGCTCGGTGCGGGAGTATGCCTCCAGCAGCCGCCAGAACCGGGGTCCGTGACCGGGAACGAGCAGGTGGGCCAGCTCGTGGAGGAGCACGTAGTCCACCACGTACTCCGGCATGCCCTGCAGGCGGTGGGAGAGCCGGATGCTGCCCTCGGCCGGAGTGCAGGAGCCCCAGCGGGTGTTCTGGTTCGTCACCCAGCGCACGGACGCGGGTCTGGCACGCCCGTCGAAATACTGGGCGGACAACCGCTCCGCACGCTCCGTCAGTTCGGCGTCACCGAGTACCCGCTTGCTCTCCTGCGCCGCCAGCTTGTCGAGCATCACGCCGACCCAGCGCCGCTCCTCCGCCTCCGACATCCTCGCGGGGATCAGGACGATGGTGCGGTCCCCCTCGCGGTAGGCGGAGACCGTTCTGCTGCGCCGGGCGCTGCGGCGGACCTCGACCGCGCTCGTCCCCGATCCGCGGGGCGGGGGACGCTGCGCGCTGCGCTGCTGACCTCCCGCGCTGTGCGGTGAGGTCTCCCCAGCGAGGCGAGCGGGTGGGTCGACGGGCACGGCCCCGACGTTACCCGCTGTCCCTGGGAGAAGTCGTGTCCCTGGACGCCGCACGCTTGATCCGCCCGATGGCTGCACCATTTGAACGACTAATACCCCGAACCTGTGGACAACTTTTCACACGCCTCGCCGCGGCCCCGCATTCTGACAACGGCTCGGAGACGGTCCGAGGACAAAGATCGACGGGGGAAACGGAATGCATCCGATGATGAAGCCTGCCTTGCGGCGGGCATGGCGGGACCGCCAGTCCGTGCAGTTCGGAGTGACACCCGCCCATGCGGTGACTCTGGGGCCGGTCGACACCGCGACCGGTGCCCTGATGGAGCTGCTGGACGGGACCCGGGGACTGCCTCTGCTGCGCGAGGAGGCGCGGGCGATGGGCCTGCCGGAGGGTCGGGCGGAGGCCCTGGTGCAACGACTGACCGCCGCGGGCCTGCTCGACGACCCGACGGCCGGAGGTGCGGCGGCCGCCGCGCTGCGCAAGCGGGCGGCGGCCCATGACCGGCTGCGGCCCGACATCGCCGCTTTGTCCGTGATCCATCCCGAACCGGGCGGCGCGGCAGGACTCGTGGCCGCCCGGCGGGCCATACGGGTGCAGGTCCGCGGGGCCGGGCGCGTGGGTGCGTCGATCGCCGCCACGTTGTCGGCCGCGGGCGTGGGGCGGGTCGAGGTACTGGACGGCGGGATCACGGAGCCGGGTGATGTGGCACCGGGCGGCCTGCCCGTGGAGGCGGTCGGCGAGCGCAGGGACACCGCGGCCCGGCGGCTCGTCCGCCGGGCGGCCCCCGACCGGCCTCCACGTGCCGCGGAGGCACAGGACCCGGATGGCGGGCCCGGCCTCAGCCTCGTCGTCGTGGCACCGCGCGACGGGCTGGCCGCCTACGCCCCCGCCGCGAGCGACGCGGAGAGATGGATCACGACGGGCACACCCCATCTCTATACGGGCGTTGTGGAGGCCACCGGCGTCATCGGTCCCCTCGTGCTGCCGGGATGTACGGCGTGCGCGGGCTGCATGGAGCGGGGCCAGGCCGAGCTCGACCCAGGAAGGGGGCGGCTGCTGGCACAGTGGCGCTCGGGGCGGCGCCGGACCGTGCCCGCCTGCGATGTCGCGCTGGCGACGGCCGTGGCAGGGACGGCCGCGTGCCACGCGCTGTCCTTCCTCGACGGCGGGGCACCGGTGAGCACCGGGGCCAGATGGGAGGTTTCGCTGCCGCAGTTGTCCTGGCGGTCGGAACGGATCACACCCCACCTCGACTGTCCCTGCAGTGCGGCGGGGAAAACTGAGAGGAGGCACACCTCAGCAGTAGGTCCGGCACACGACACAATGAACGGGTACACGCGGTCGGCGGAATGATGCCGTCGGCAAAAGCGGCACGCTGTCTGGGATTTGGAGGGGCGCATGTCTGATCTTCCCCGGAAGGCGGTCACCCGGACCGCCAAGCTGGCAGCGCTGCCACTGGGATTCGCCGGCCGCGCCACATGGGGGCTGGGAAAGCGGATCGGCGGCAAGTCGGCAGAGATCGTGGCGCGGGAGCTGCAACAGCGCACGGCAGAGCAGCTGTTCAAGGTGCTGGGGGAACTCAAGGGCGGTGCGATGAAGTTCGGGCAGGCGTTGTCCGTCTTCGAGTCGGCCCTGCCCGAGGAGATCGCCGGCCCCTACCGAGCCGCTCTGACCAAGCTTCAGGAGGCGGCGCCTCCGATGCCGACACGGACAGTCCACTCGGTGCTCGAGGAGCGCCTCGGGGAGGACTGGCGGGAGTTGTTCCTCAGCTTCGAGGACAAGCCGTCCGCCGCCGCGTCCATCGGGCAGGTGCACCGTGCGGTGTGGCACGACGGGCGCGAGGTCGCCGTGAAGGTGCAGTACCCGGGGGCGGGGGACGCGCTGCTGTCCGACCTGGCGCAACTGAGCCGTTTCGCCAAGCTGTTGGGGCCGCTGATTCCGGGCATGGACATCAAGCCCCTCATCTCCGAGCTGCGTGACCGTGTCTCGGAAGAGCTCGACTACGCACTGGAGGCCCAGGCTCAGCGGGAGCACGCCGCCGAGTTCGCGGACGATCCCGGCGTCCTGGTACCGGACGTGGTCCACCAGAGCGACCAGGTCCTGGTGACCGAGTGGATCGACGGCATACCGCTGGCCGAGGTCATCTCCGGCGGCACCCCCGAGGAACGGGACCGGGCGGGTCAGCTGCTGGCCCGGTTCCTCTTCTCCGGCCCGGCGCGCACGGGACTTCTCCACGCCGACCCGCATCCCGGCAATTTCCGTCTGCTTCCCGACGACGACGGCAAGGGCTGGCGTCTGGGTGTCCTCGACTTCGGCACGGTGGACCGGCTGCCGGGCGGGCTTCCCGACACCATCGGCGCATGTCTGCGGATGACCCTCGAAGGCGAGGCGGAGGCTGTCTACGGGCTGCTGTGCGAAGAGGGATTCGTCAAGGAGTCGATCGACCTCGACCCCGAAGCGGTGCTCGACTACCTGCTGCCGATCATCGAGCCGGCGGAGGCGGAGGAATTCACCTTCACCCGCGGCTGGATGCGCACCCAGGCCGCCCGGATCGCCGACGTCCGCTCTCCCGCGCACCAGCTCGGCAAGCAGCTCAACCTGCCGCCCGCGTATCTGCTGATACACCGTGTGACGTTGAGCACGATCGGCGTGCTCTGCCAGCTGAACGCGACGGTGCGGCTCCGCGGCGAGCTCGAGGAATGGCTGCCCGGCTTCGTCGTGGAGGACGCCGCGGAGGCGGACGAGGAAAGCGCGGACGGCGCCGTACTGGAGGCGGGAGCCTGACGGCCCCTGGAGCGGCTCCGGATCCGGACGGCACGCGGGAGACGGTCACCACCACTGCGGGTCGAGCCGGCCTTCGATCGCCCGGATGTTGTCACGGGCGCAGTCTTCGCAGAGGTAATGGCGGACGCCGTCCTCCACGGAGCAGGTCCAGGTCACCGGCGGCCCGTCGGCGACCTTGCCGCAGCCGGCGCACACGGTGCCCTCGTCCCCCGGCTGCTCGGGGTGGGGAGTCCTGTCCTGGTCCACCTCGCGACGATATCGCCGCCCGGCGGCGCGTGCGCGTCACAACGCACCGCGGGGGCCGGTCCGTGAGGACCGGCCCCCGCGTGGACGGCTTCGCCGTCAGTGCATGACGGCCATGGCCAGTGCGCGGCGCGCGCGCATCGACACGCGCTCGGCGCGGCGCTGCATGCGTCGGGCGGCGACCAGGCGCACGGCCTGGCGTTCCGCGTCGACTTCACGCATGCGCTCGTGCATATGCGCACGAGCCAGGGCTTCTGGGATGAGTTGCATTTCGCGGGTCCTGTTCTGACGCGAGGCGTTTGCGCCGATGGTGGTGACAGCTCGGGTGGCGGAGCCCTGGGGCTCGCTCGTGGAAGAGGTCATTGGGGCCTGCTTCTGGGGGTCGTGCGTGACGGGTCGATCGATGGTTCCGATGGCGGTCATGCCGCAACCGGGTTCTTGCGCGGGCGACCACGCGGCCGCTTGCGGGCAACGACGACACCCTGGACGAAGAGCTCCCCGCCCCAGACGCCCCACGGCTCACGCCGCTCCTTGGCGCCCGCGAGGCAGGCCTCCATCAGCGGGCAGGTGCGGCAGAGGGACTTGGCGTACTCGACGTCGGCCGGCGACTCGGCGAAGAAGACCTCCGGGTCGTAGGAACGGCACGGGACGGGCACGCCCAGGTTCTCGATGGCGTCGTCGAGCGCGGTGAGCGCAGTGAGGGGAGTCAAGGTGGAGTCCTCGGTACGGACGGGCGGGGAGGTGGTCTCGGAAGGCGGTACGGACGGGGCGTGCGCTTCGAGTTGCACGGTGTGTGATTCCTCGTCTGGTCGTTCCGGCCGGTCGGCCGGGTGGCAGTTGGTACCGGGTGCTTCTGGTCCCGAGGCCCCTTCGCACTGTTCTCCCGTTGGGGAAAACAGAAGGGCCGCGGATCCCGGGTGGGGTTCCGCGGCCCTGAAGGCGCCGGCCTGATGCCGTATCAGGCTGGATCACTCCAGGGTTCGAGCCCGCGGAAGGCCCACTTCGTGTGGTGCTGCGTCGTCTTCTGCTCGGTCTCGGCACTGGCCGCCGCAAAGGCATAGGCCTGAGCCTCTGCCGCTGCTACTCCTGCTTCCAGTGCCTTGGTCGGTCGCTCATTGCGCTCCAGGCCGGGCAGGCCGCCCAGACCGGACACGGGAAGCACGGCGGAGATGCCGGACATACCGGTGCCGAGGAACGCGGAGGAGAAGCCGAGCGAGCAGGCGGAGACGACCGAGCGATCGGTCATTTTGGCGGTGCTGATGAAGCTGGTCTTGATGCTGATCACTGGAATCGCCTCCTCTCGGCGTCTCGAGGACCGGACAGGCCGGTCACGCTATTCGGATAAGTACAGCACGAAGACAGGGCTTCAGAGAAGCCGCTGTTCTTCGTGGTTAAGAACCTATGGGTCTGGCCCGGGCGCGCGCAAACCATTTTTTCGACGAGTTTGTATCAGTCCTCCTCGTCGACCTCGCCCGGCTCCTCACCTGCGCAGATGGCCAGGACATCGGCCCCGAACCGATCGAGCTTGCGGCCGCCGACACCGGAGATCCCGGCCAACTCCGCCTCGGTGCCCGGCACGGCCTCCGCGATCGCCATCAATGTCTTGTCCGTGAAGACGCAGTACGCGGGCTGTCCCAGCTCCTTGGCCTGCCCCGAGCGCCACTCACGCAGCCGCTCGTACAGTGCCTCGTCCATGTCCGAGGGGCAGTCCTCGCAGCGCATCAGCTTCATCTCGCCCGCGTCGGTCAGCGTCTTGCCGCAGACCCGGCACAGCACCGGGCCGCGCCGCTTGCGGCGTCCGCCGCCCCGCTCGACACCGCCCGCGCCGCCGGCGGTCCGCGGTCCGGCCGCTGCGGAGCCCGGTCGGAGACCGTTCAGGAAACGGGTCGGACGGCGGGAGGCACGGCCGCCCGGCGCACGCGACAGGGCCCACGACAGGGACAGGTGCAGCCGCGCACGGGTCACGCCCACATAGAGGAGCCGGCGCTCCTCCTCCACCTGCTCGTCCGTCTTGGCGTAGGTGATCGGCATCATGCCCTCGGTGAGCCCGACGAGGAACACGGCGTCCCACTCCAGGCCCTTCGCCGAATGCAGCGAGGCGAGGGTGACGCCCTGGACGGTGGGCGCGTGCTGGGCGGCCGCCCGCTCGTCCAGTTCGGCCACCAGATCGGCGAGCGTCGCCTGCGGCCTGGCGCGCACGAAGTCCTCCGCGAGGCGGACCAGCGCCGCCAGCGACTCCCAGCGGTCGCGCACGGCACCGGATCCGGCGGGCGGCTCCGTGGTCCATCCCTTGGTGGACAGCACGGCCCGTACCTGGGAGGGCAGGTCCTCCACGTCGTCGAGCAGTGCGTCGTTGCCGCCGGCGCGGGCCGCGCCGCGCAGGGCGATGCCGGCCTCACGCACCTCCTGCCGCTCGAAGAACCGCTCGGCCCCGCGCAGCTGGTACGGGACGTCCGCGTCGGCAAGCGCCTGCTCGTAGACCTCCGACTGGGCGTTGATCCGGTACAGCACGGCGATCTCGCCGGCAGGGACACCCGCGTCGATCAGCTCGCGGATGCGGCGGGCGGTGCCCTCCGCCTCCGCGGGCTCGTCCGCGTACTCCACGTACGAGGGCTCGGGGCCCGGCTCGCGCTGGGAGATCAGCTCGAGGCGGTGTTCGGCGGCCCGTCCACGGGCCTGGCCGAGCAGGCCGTTGGCAAGGTGGACGACCTGGGGGGTGGAGCGGTAGTCGCGGACCAGCTTGACCACCGTCGCGCCGGGGTGGCGGGTGCGGAAGTTCAGCAGGTGGTCGGGGGTGGCGCCGGTGAAGGAGTAGATCGTCTGGCTGGCGTCACCGACGACGCAGAGGCTTTCCCGGTCACCGAGCCACAGGTCCAGCAGGCGCTGCTGGAGGGGGCTGACGTCCTGGTACTCGTCGACGACGAAGTGCTGGTACTGACGGCGGACATGGTCGGCGATGTCGTGCCGGTCCTGCAGGATGCCGACGGTGAGCAGCAGCACATCCTCGAAGTCGATCACCGAGCGGTCGCGCTTGAGCTGCTCGTACATGGCGTAGACCTGGCTGATCTCGGCCGGGTCACGGGGTGCGTCGCGCAGCGACTTGGCGACGGCGGCCGGATAGTCGGCGGGCACGGTCTGGGTGACCTTGGCCCACTCGATCTCTCCCGTCACGTCGCGCAGCTCGTTGCGGTCGAGGCGGATCCGGCAGCGGGCCGCGGCCTCGGCGACCAGCTGGATCTTGCGCTCGAGCAGTCGCGGCATCTCGCCGCCGACCGCCTTCGGCCAGAAGTACTGCAGCTGGCGGAGGGCGGCGGAGTGGAACGTACGCGCCTGGACGCCGCCCGCGCCGAGCTGGCGCAGCCGCCCGCGCATCTCGCCGGCGGCGCGGTTGGTGAACGTGACGGCCAGCACACTGGCGGGCTGGAGTATGCCCGCCCGCACCCCGTAGGCGATGCGGTGGGTGATCGCGCGGGTCTTGCCCGTGCCGGCTCCTGCCAGCACGCACACCGGACCGTGCAGGGCGGTCGCCACTTCGCGCTGCTCGGGGTCGAGCCCGTCGAGCACGGCGTCCGCCGACTCGGGGACCTGCGGGAAAAGAGAGGAGTGCGTTGCTGCTGTCACCCCGCCATGCTGCCAGGTCGCCGGGGGCGGATGCGGCGGTTGTCCACAGGGCTGCCTCATCAGTCGTACGAATCCGCGCCGGCCGTACGGATCCGCGTCACACCGGGCCCGGGAATCGTTACCGCGTCACGTACGTTCTAGCCCGAGGTGATGACACCCCCCGGCCCCGAGACCTAGGAGCAAGAGACGATGCAGGGCACTGTGACGATGTACAGCACCACGTGGTGCGGATACTGCCGTCGGCTGAAGAGCCAGATGGACCGCGAGGGCATCGCGTACACCGAGATCAACATCGAGCAGGACCCCGAGTCGGCGGCCTTCGTCGAGAAGGCCAACGGGGGCAACCAGACGGTGCCCACCGTGCTCTTCCCCGACGGTTCGACGCTGACGAACCCGTCTCTCGCCCAGGTCAAGCAGAAGGTGGGCGTCTAGCCCCCGAGTCCGGACCGAGCGTCGGCCCCGGCAGTCCGGTTCCACCGCGAACCGGACCGGCCGGGGCCGACGTGCGTCTGCCGGGGCCGTCGTACGGCCGCGACAGGCCTCAGACCACGTCCCCGGGCTTCGGCAGCGGCCTGCCGTACCAGAGCTCGATCAGTCGGGCCGCGATCGAGATCCCATAGGGAGGCAGCACCTCCCCGGACTCGAACGCGGCCCCCAGGTCTTCCCGGGAGAACCAGCGCGCCTCGTGGATCTCCTCGCCGTCGACCTGGATCTGCGACGTCGTGGCGCGGGCCATGAACCCCAGCATCAGGCTCGAGGGGAAGGGCCACGGCTGGCTGGCGACGTACTCCACCTCGCCCACGCCGACGCCCACCTCTTCGCGGACCTCTCGGCGCACCGACTCCTCGATGGACTCCCCCGGCTCCACGAAGCCCGCGAGGGTCGAGAAGCGGCCCTCCGGCCAGTGCACCTGACGGCCGAGGAGCGCGCGGTCCTGGTCGTCGGTGACGAGCATGATCACGGCAGGGTCGGTGCGGGGATAGTGCTCGGCGCCGCACGCCTGGCAGCGGCGGATGTGTCCGGCGGCGGCGATGACGGTGCGCTCGCCGCAGCGGGAGCAGAAGCGGTGCAGCCGCTGCCAGTTCTCCAGGGCGACCGCGTGCACCAGCAGCCCCGCGTCGCGCGGCGACAGCAGCAGCCCCGCCTCGCGCAGCCCGGCGGGCCTGGCCGACTGGTCCATGCGGCCCGGCAGGGCGTCCTTCTGGAGGGCGAAGTAGCGCACCCCTTCCTCGTCGGTGCCGAGGAAGTAGCGGTGGGTCTCGGTGACCGGGGCCTCGAAGGCCGGGGTCATGACCAGCTCGGTGCGGCCGTCGGGGGTGTCGTCGATCAGGGCCTGGCCACCGGAGACGACGAACACACGGGTCGTGGGATGGCTCCACGCGGCCGCGAGCCATGCCTCGTCGAGACGGTTGTGCGCCTCGCGGTCGATGCCGCTGGGCGCGGTGAGACCGATGGGACGGCCTGCGGCATCGGCGTAGCTCTGGGTGCTCACGGTTCTTCCAACTCCCCCGGGGCGGATCGGGACATCTGTTCAGCGAAGGGTGCGGGCCATGTCGTCCCACAGATGGGCGGTCGTCTCCACTCCCTTGAGGAGCAGTTCGAGCTCGACCTTCTCGTTCGGTGCGTGCCAGCCGTCGGACGGTACGGAGATGCCCAGGAACAGCACGGGCGCCGCGAGGACGTCCTGGAGGTCGGCCGCCGGTCCCGAGCCGCCCTCGCGGGTGAAGCGGATCTTGTGGCCGTCGAAGGCACGGCCCATGGCGCGGACGACGGACCGGAGGGCCGGGTGGTCGAGCGGGGTCAGGCAGGGCCTGGTGGCGGCCCCGAAGACGATCTCGTGCCGGATGCCGGCCGGGACGCGGGAGTCGACCCAGTCCGTGACGGCGCGTTCGATCTTGTCGGGTTCCTGGCCGGCGACCAGCCGGAAGGACAGTTTCAGCTGCGCGGACGACGGGATGATCGTCTTACCGCCGGGACCCTGGTAGCCGCCGCCGATGCCGTTCAGCTCGGCCGTGGGGCGGGCCCAGACGCGCTCGAGCGTGGAGTAGCCGGCTTCGCCGAGCGTCCCGTGGGACTTCGCGGTGCGCAGCCAGGTCTCCTCGTCGAACGGAAGCTCGGCGAACAGCTCACGCTCCTCGTCGGTGAGCGGTGCGACGCCTTCGTAGAAGCCGGGGATCGTGACCTGCTCGTTCTCGTCGTGCAGCGCGGCCACCAGACGGGCGGCGACGGTCGCGGGGTTGGGGACGGCGCCACCGAACGAGCCGGAGTGGATGTCCTGGTCGGGGCCGTGCAGCGTGATCTCGCAGTCGGCCAGGCCGCGCATGCCGGTGCAGACGGTCGGCGTGGTCTTCGACCACATGCCCGTGTCGGAGACGATCACGGCGTCGGCGGCGAGGCGGTGCGCCTGCTGTTCCACGAGTGCGCGGAAGTGCGGGGAGCCGGACTCCTCCTCGCCCTCGATCAGCAGCTTGAGGTTGACCGCGGGGGCGGTACGGCCGGTGGCCGCGAGGTGGGCGCGCACGCCGAGGGTGTGGAAGAACACCTGCCCCTTGTCGTCGGCCGCGCCGCGGCCGTACATCCGGCCGTCGGCGATCAGAGGCTCGAACGGCTCGGTGTTCCAGCCGTCCTCACGGGCGGCGGGCTGCACGTCGTGGTGGCCGTAGACCAGCACGGTGGGCGCGTCCGGGTCGCCGGAGGGCCACTCGGCGTAGACCGCGGGGGCGCCGGGTGTGGGCCAGATCTCGGCGACCGGGAAGCCGGTCTCCGACAGCTTGCCCGCGAGCCACTCGGCGCTGCGCCGTACGTCCCCGTCGTGCTCCGGCTGTGCCGACACGGACGGGATGCGCAACCACTCGGCGAGGTCGTCGAGGAAGGCGGCGCGGTGCTGCTGTATGTACGTACGGACGGCGTTGTCCGGGGTCTCGCTCATGCTCTTGAGCCTAACGGGCGCCGGCGCCGGACTCGTCGGCCGTCCCGCCCAGCAGGATGCGCTCCAGACCGGCGCGGTCGGGGAGACCGTCGGGATGCACGATCTCGCCGGTGCGTACGAACACGAACGTGGCGGTCACCGCGTCGAGCGGTATGCCGTGCTGCTCGGCCCACGCGAGGCGGTAGACGGCGAGCTGGAGGGGGTCCGCGACGCCGTTGCGCGCCGTCTTCCAGTCGACGATCTCGTACGTGTCCTCCCCGGTCCGGTACACGGCGTCGATCCGGCCCCGCACGACCCGGCCGGCCAGCGTGAACTGGAACGGCGCCTCGACGCGGTACGGGGTACGGCGGGCGTACGGCGTGCGCTCGAACGCCTCCTTGAGCGCGGCGAGGTCCTGCTCGTCCGCGATCTCGTGCTCGTCGGCGCCGCCCGGCAGCTCGTCGGGGCCGAGCATGGGCAGGGCGAGCTCCTCGAAACGCGACTCCACCCAGGCGTGGAACCGGGTACCCCTGCGGGCCGCGGGCTGCGGCGGACGGGGCATGGGGCGGGCGAGCTCCTGGGCGAAGCCGTCGGGGTCGGCGGCGAGGCGCAGCAGCTGTGAGGCGGAGAGGGAGGCCGGCACGAGGACCTCACGGACGGTCGCGCGGGTGCGGCGCAGTTCACCGGTGAGCGCGTCGAGGTCGCGGTCCCAGGACGCGATGGCGCGGGCCTCCTCGGGAGTGAGTGCCTCTCCCCTCTCGGTCCTTCCCGATGTCCGGTGCGGGTTTTCGGCCCTCCGGGGAGCAGAGGGGTACGCGGCGGCTCCCGCCCCTCCGGGGGATGCGACGGCGACGCGTTCGGAGTGCGGGGACGGCTGATGCGGGACGGTCGGCGCCTGAGGCGGGGGCGCGAACGGGTCGTCCTCCGGGGGCTCGGTCGGCCAGTCCCATTCCTCCGGGTCGGCCGGGGGAACCGCCACGGAACCGGGGTCGGCGGGCGGCACCGTCACGGACCCCGGCCTGGACCCGGACCCGGGCCCGAATTCGAGGTCGGCCTCGAACTCGGCCGCGGAGCCGAAGTCGGGCTCGGGCCCGAAGTCGAATTCCGGCTCGGGCTCCGGTTCGAGCTCGGATCCGGATCCGCGTACGCGGTCGACGTCTTCGGCCGGCGCACCCGCAGCGGAGCCGGCCCCGCTCTGTTCCGCCGACAGCGCTTCGAGGTGCGCCAGGACCGTGTCCGCTGCTGCCCGGCGGCGGGACAGGGAGACGGGGTCCAGGGGCAGCGGCCAGGCGTGGTCCGCGGTGGCCGTGCCGAGCGCCGGGTTCTCCGCGTCCTCCTCGGGCTCGTCCGCCCAGACCTCGATCTCGCCGTGGCCCTGCTCGCAGTGGTCGTACAGGGCCTTGAGGAACGCCGACGGGCCGCGCCGCCGCTTCTGGCTGGGGCCCCACCAGTGCGCGGAGCCGAGGAGGAGGGAGCGTGGGCGGGTGAAGGTCACATAGCCCAGACGCAGTTCCTCCGTGTGCTGGTGGTCCTTCATGGCCTCCTTGAAGGCCTTCAGTCCCCCGGCGTCCCACGACTCGACGTCCGGCAGTGTCTCCGCGTCGCCGCGCAGGGCGTGCGGAAGGACCTTGGACTGTGACGTCCAGGCCTCCCGGGCCTGGTCGTTCGGGAAGTGCTTGGCGACGAGCCCCGGCACGGCGACGACGTCCCACTCGAGGCCTTTGGACTTGTGCGCGGTGAGCACCTTGACCGTGTTCTCACCGCCAGGAAGGGCGTTGTCGAGCCCCTTCTCGTACTGCGCGGCGGTACGCAGGAAGCCGAGGAACGCCAGCAGTGTCGCCTCCCCGTCCAGCGCGGCGAAACCGGCGGCGATGTCCAGGAAGTTGGCGAGGGTCTCCCGGCGGCGGGCGGCCAGCGCGTGCGGCGAGGCGGACAGCTCGACCTCGAGTCCGGTGGTGGACAGCACCCGGTGCAGGACGTCCATCAGCGGGTCGGCCAGCGAACGGCGCAGGTCCCGCAGTTCGGCGGCGAGGCGGGCGAAGCGGACCCGTGCCTCCGCTGAGAAGGGGAGGCCGTCGTCCTGGCCTCCGGCGGACTCAAGGAACGTGTCGAGTGCGTCGGCGAGCGAGATGATCTCCGCCGGGTCGGTGCCCTCCACCGCTGCCGCGAGCCGCCGCTCCGGATCGTCGTCCGCCGAGGCGTGGTGGACGAGAAGCCGCGCGCGGCGGCCGAGCAACGCCAGGTCGCGCGGCCCGATCCGCCACCGGGGGCCGGTGAGGACGCGCACGAGTGAGGCGTTGGCGCCCGGGTCCTGGAGCACCTCGCACATCGCCACCAGGTCGGCGACCTCCGGCAGGTGCAGCAGCCCGGAGAGGCCGACGACCTCGACCGGGACGTCACGGGCGACCAGGGCGCCCTGGATCTCGGGGAAGTCGCCCGCGGTACGGCACAGGACCGCGATCTCGCCCGGCTCCTTGCCGGTGCGGACCAGGTGGGCGATGGAGTCGGCCAGCCACTCGATCTCCTCCGCGTGCGTCGGCAGCAGTGCGCAGCGCACGGTGCCGTCCCGCTCCGCCCCGGGTGCGGGCCGCAGTGCCTCGACCCCCTCGTGCATGGCGCGCAGCGGCGTCGCGAGGCCGTTGGCGAGGTGCAGCAGACGCCCACCGCTGCGGCGGTTCTCGCTGAGCGAGTAGCGGTCGGCGGGGCGGCCGTCGGAGTGGGGGAAGTGGACGGGGAAGTCGTCGAGGTTGGCGACGGACGCCCCGCGCCAGCCGTAGATCGCCTGGCAGGGGTCGCCGACCGCGGTGACGGCGTGGCCCGTGCCCTGCCCGAACAGTCCGGACAGCAGCAGCCGCTGGGCCACCGACGTGTCCTGGTACTCGTCGAGCAGGACGACCTTGAACTCGTCGCGCAGGAGGGTGCCCACCTCGGGGCGGGTGAGTGCGAGCTCGGCGGAAAGGGCGATCTGGTCGCCGAAGTCGAGCAGGTCCCGCTGCCGCTTGGCCGCGCGGTAACGCAGGGTCAGGTCGAGCAGCTCGCGGCGCGCCTCGGCGGCCTCCGGGACCTTGCGGAGGTCCGCGTTGGTCAGCCGGGCGCCTTCGAGGGTGCGGAGCAGCTCCGTGTCGTACTCCTTCAGGCGGCCGGGAGGCACCAGGTGCTCGGCGAGCTCCGCGTCGAGCGCGAGCAGGTCGCTCACGAGGGAGGGGAAGGAGCGGGTGAGCGCCGGGTACGGTCCCGGGGCCTCGCGCAGCACACGCGCGGCGAGCTGGTAGCGGGTGGCGTCGGCGAGCAGGCGGGCGGTCGGCTCGAGTCCGATGCGCAGGCCGTGGTCCTTGAGGAGCTGGCCGGCGAAGGCGTGGTACGTGGAGATGCGCGGCTCGCCGACCGGGGTGTCGCCGCCGAAGGCCGAGGAAGGGTCGCCCGGGTCGATGGCGTCGGGGTCGGTCACGCCGGCCCGGACGAGGGCGGTGCGGACGCGCTCGGCGAGCTCGCCCGCGGCCTTGTTGGTGAAGGTGAGCCCGAGCACCTGGTCGGGTGCCACTTGGCCGGTGCCCACGAGCCAGACCACCCGGGCCGCCATGACCGTCGTCTTCCCCGAACCGGCCCCGGCCACGATGACCTGCGGGGCGGGCGGCGCGGTGATGCAGGCCGTCTGCTCCGGGGTGAAGGGGATGCCGAGGAGCTCTTTGAGCTGCTCGGGGTCGCTGATGCGTGCGGTCACCCCGTAGAGGCTAACGGGGACCACTGACAGCAGTGGTCCCCATTTGTCCTCCGGTCCGGCTCCGCCCTGGCCTCCGGACCCGGATGCAGGACGGCGACGCTACGGCACAAACCCCGGCGCCGTGCCGTCGGCCCACAGCCCCTGGCCCGCGGCCCGTAGAGGTTCCTAGGTCGTGCTCCCACCGTCCGCGGCCGTGCCCGCGCCGGAGCCGGTGTCGCTGCCGGTCTCCGTGCCGGCCCCTTCGTCGGTGACGGAACCTCCGATGTCGGAACCCGATCCGCCACCGGCATCGGCATCGGTGTCCTGGTCCGAACGGAAGCTCTCGGCCGAGCCGGTGCCGGCGCCGGCCTCCGGGGCCTCACCGGCTTCCGTGCCGGCCCCGATGCCGGCGTCCTCTTCCGTGTCCGACTGCCCGTCCGTGCCGCTCACTGCCCCGGACGGCGTGGCGCCCGCCTCGAAGCCGAGGCCCGCGCCCCCGGTCAGGTTGTCCAGGTCGACCACTTCCTCCGCCGGCGGCGGCTGGACCTCGACCGGCTCGTCGTAGTGGGAGAGGACGATCGTGCCGGTCTCGTCACCACCGGCCTTCACGATCTTGAGGACATACGGCTTGCCCTCCTTCGCGACGTGGACCGTCGTCGTCCTGTCCTGCTCCTTCTTCACCAGGGTCACCGTCGGTACGCCCTCGACCTCGGAGTCCGGGCCCTTGGTCATCTGCTTCCGGTCCGCCTCGTCCACGTCCATCTGCGCGAACATCGCCTTGAGGTCGCAGACGCGGTCCAGGTCCTTGACGGTCCCGGTCGGCATCTTGACCCACCGGCCCTGCATGAGCTCCACGACGGCCTCGTTGTCCACGCCGGGGGACTCGGAGGAACGCTCGCGCAGTGAGGCGCTCCAGAACTGCTCGTCGCCCTTGAGGTACATGACCTCTGACACCTGACGGAGTTCGGCCCGGCCTCCCTTGACGCCGAGGAGGCCGCTGCATTTGTCGCCGGAGTCGAGGGCGAGGTCGATGGAGACCGGCTCGCCGTCCTTCTCGATCCGGCCCGCCATGGCCAGGGACTTGGCGGCTCTGGTGGCCGCGACCGCCTTGTCGGCGATCTGCCCCGCGTCGAGGCCCTCCAGCGACTCGCCGTCGCCGCTCGTCACGGCCGCAGGCCCCCTTCGCTCCCCGGAGGCTCCCTTGGCCTTGATGTCACCGTCCTGGGAACAGCCCGTCAGCACGATGACGGCACTGGCGCAGACCGCCGCCGTCGCCAGGGACTTCCGCTTGGCCGTCATGTTGTCTCTCCTCGCAGATCCGGATGGGCCCGCCACGACCGGTCGCGGTGGCCGGGAACTCCATTGGAGCTGTGCGAATGTGACATTGCATGACAAAACTCCGGTCATTCCACTATTTGGCGGCCCTCCGGCTGTGCGCTGCACGACGCGCGGAACGCGCAGTGGGCACAGTGCTGCCCGGTGGAGGGCGTGAAGCGCTCGTCGAGCACGCGGCCGGCCGCGGTGGCGAGGAGGTCCCCCACCCACTCGCCGGTGAGCGCCTCCTGTGCCTGGACCTTGGGCAGGGCGTCGCCGCCCTCCTTCTTGGCGGCCGGCTGCCGCAGCTGTACGAGCTCGGCGCCGCCCGGCTCCGGGCGGTTCCCGCCGAACACCTCGTCGACCGCGCCCTCGCGGACGGCCAGCTGGTACACGGCGAGCTGGGGATGGCGGGCGACCTCGTCCTTCGTGGGCGTCTGCTTGCCCGTCTTGAAGTCGACGACATAGGCACGGCCCTGCTCGTCCTGCTCGACGCGGTCCATGGACCCCCGGATGCGCACCTCGAACCCGCCCGCCTCCAGCGTGACGTCGAAGTCGTGCTCGGTTGCGGCGGGGCGGCGTCCGCCGCGGTCCATGACGTGCCAGCGCAGGAAGCGCTCGAGCGCGGCGCGCGCGTGCCCCTTCTCCTGCTGCGACTTCCAGGGGGCGTCGAAGACGAGCGCGTCCCACACCGAGTCGAGGCGTTCCATGAGGACGGCGAGGTCTGCGGGGGTACGGCCGGAGGCGACCTCGTCGGCGAGCACGTGCACGACGTTGCCGAAGCCCTGAGCGGCGGTCGCGGGCGCGTCGGCCTTCACCTCCCGGCCGAGGAACCACTGGAGCGCGCAGCTGTTGGCCAGCTGGTCGAGTGCGCTGCCGGAGAGCGTGACGGGCTGGTCCCGGTCCCGCAGCGGCTTCGCACTGTGGGTGGCGTCGTACAGACCCCACCAGCGGTACGGGTGCGCGGAAGGCACCAGCGGCTGGCCCTCCTCGTCGGTCAGCGCCGCGAGACGGGCCAGCCGGCGGGCGGCGGCCTCCCGCAACCGGGGTGAGGCGTCCGGATCGACGGTGGTGGCGCGCAGCTCGGCGACGAGCGGGGCGACGGCCAGCGGACGGCGCGGACGGCCGGTCACATCGCGCGGCTCGACGCCCAGTTCGGCCAGGAAGCGGGAGGGCTGGTCACCGTCGTCGGCAGGGGCCTTGACCGCGGTGACGACGAGACGGTCGCGGGCGCGGGTTGCCGCCACGTAGAACAGCCTGCGCTCCTCCGCCAGCAGGGCGCCGGGGGTGAGCGGCTCGGCGAGCCCGTCCCGCCCGATACGGTCGGCCTCCAGGAGGGAGCCGCGGCGCCGGAGATCGGGCCACAGACCCTCCTGCACACCGGCGACCACGACGAGACTCCACTCCAGGCCCTTGGAGCGATGCGCGGTCATCAGCCGTACGGCCTCCGGGCGGACCTCCCGCCGGGAGAGGGTGTCGGCGGCGATGTCCTGCGCTTCGAGCTCCTCGATGAAGTTGAGCGCGCCACGGCCGCCGGTGCGTTCCTCCGCGCGCGCCGCCGTCTCGAAGAGCGCGCAAACGGCGTCGAGATCACGGTCGGCGTTGCGGCCGGCCGCGCCGCCGCGGAACGCCGCACGCTCCAGGCGCTGCGGCCACGGGGTGCCGTCCCACAACAGCCACAGGGCCTCTTCTGCGGTGCCTCCACCCTCCAGGAGTTCGCGCGCCTTGCGCAGGAGGGCGCCCAGCCGCTGGGCGCCGCGGGCGTACGCCGGATCGTGCGCGACAAGGCGCTCGGGCTCGGCGAGCGCGCGGGCGAGAAGCTGGTCGGACGGCGGCGGCAGGGCGTTGCCGCCGGCCCGCTCCTCGTCGCGCAGCGCCCGGCCGAGACGGCGCAGATCCGCGGTGTCCATGCCTCCGAGCGGGGACGAAAGGAGGGTGAGCGCGGTCTCGGTGTCGATCCACGCGGCGGCCTCGGGACCGGGCTCCCGCTTCTCGTCCGCCCCCTCCGAATCCCCGGGGAGCGCAGCCGCCCCATCACCATCGGCCCCCTCACCCACCTCCTCCGGATCCCCGCCGGCCGCAGCCGCCCCATCACCGGCGCCGGGCTCCTCGCCCGCTCCACCGGGGACGGGCGAGGGCGCGGGCGGCGTGTCCGCCGGGCGGCCGGCGGCCGCCGTCGCGACCGTGCGCAGGGCGGTCAGAAGCGGCGCCACCGCCGGTTCATGGCGCAGGGCCACGTCGTCGCCGTCGATCTCGAGGGGTACGCCCGCCGACGTCAGGGCGCGCCGCATGGAGGGGATGGTGCGGCCGCCCGCCCGGACGAGGACCGCCATCTCGTGCCAAGGGACGCCGTCCTCGAGATGGGCGCGGCGCAGGATGTCCGCGATGTTGTCCAGCTCCGTGGAGGCCGTCGGATAGGTGTACGCCTCGACGCGGCCGCCCTCGCGGGCCGCCGCCAGTTCGCGATGGGCACGGACCTTGCCGGCCGGCAGCCGTGTCAGCGGCATCCGGCGGGTCAGCAGCCTGGTCGCCGCCAGCAGGGCGGCTCCGCTGCGCCGGGACGTGGTCAGCACGGCGACGCGGGCGGGACTGCCGTCGGCGCGGGGGAAGGCGTCGGGGAAGTCGAGGATGCCGTTCACGTCCGCGCCGCGGAACGCGTAGATCGACTGGTCGGGATCGCCGAAGGCGACGAGTGTCCGCCCGCCGCCCGCCAGCGCGCGCAGCAGCCGCACCTGGGCCGGATCGGTGTCCTGGTACTCGTCCACGAACACCGCGTCGTAGGCGGGCAGCGCCACCTGCTCGGCCAGCAGGACCGCCCGGTGCACCAGTTCCGCGTAGTCCAGCACGCCCTGGAGGTCGAGGACGTCCAGGTATTCGGCGAGGAACAAGGCGGCGGCCCCCCAGTCGGGCCGGCCGATGCGGGCGGCGAAGCGGGCGAGGGAGTCCGGGCCGAGGCCCAGCTCCCGGCTCCGGGCCAGCACGGCACGGACCTCGTCGGCGAAGCCGCGGGTGGTCAGGCACGCCCGCAGTTCGTCGGGCCAGCGGACGCCGGGCAGGCCGATCTGGCCGGCGAGGAGTTCCCGCACGGTGACGTCCTGCTCGGGACCCGACAGCAGGCGCAGCGGTTCGGCGAACAGGTCGGCGTCCTGATGCGAGCGGACGAGCGCGTAGCAGTAGGAGTGGAACGTCGTGGCCTGCGGTCCCCGCGCGCCGCCGAGCCGCAGCGCCATCCGGTCGCGCAGTTCCACCGCCGCTTTGCGGCTGAAGGTGAGGACGAGGATGCGAGAAGGGTCCGTGCCCGCCGCGATACGAGCCGCGACGGCCTCGACGAGCGTGGTCGTCTTGCCGGTGCCGGGTCCGGCGAGCACCAGAAGCGGCCCGTCTCCATGGTCAACCACCGAGCGCTGGGCGGCGTCCAGAAGAGGGGGATTCACGGGGCCCGGAGGGGTTCGCACCAGCCGGTACGCGCCCGGGGACCTTCCGCCCCGCCCGTGCGGGCGCGGGAGAACCCCCTGCCGTACCTGCTGCGGGTACGGCACATGCCCGGTGGTGGAGGAGGAGCTCACGTGGATCGCCGGTCCTGGTGGGTGTGCTGGTGATGAGAGTGCGGTGCGTGCCGCGCGCTGAAGACGCTACGCCAGGCGCCCGGGTGCGGACGGCGGAGCCGTCCCGTACCCCGTACGGTCCTCGGAGTCCCCGCCCTGTCGCCGCTTGGCGGAAGCTGTCATATGTGAGCTTCGTCGCTTTGCGCCCCGGCGCCGTCCCACCGTGCGCGTTTCATGTCGAGGCGCGGCACATGCCCTTGGGCGGCGCGGGACGCTTCACGCAGCGGGGTCCCTTCTTCGCGGTACCGGTCGAGGGCGCGCAGCTCGTGGCCCGGGAGCAGGACACCGTCGGAGCGCACCACCCGCCACCACGGCACGGCGCCGCCGTACAGCGCCATGACGCGGCCGACCTGGCGGGGTCCGCCCTCGCCGAGCCACTCCGCGACGTCCCCGTAGGTCATGACCCGGCCCGGCGGGATCCGCTCGGCGACCTCCAGAACCCGCTCGGCGTACTCAGGCAGCTCGTCCATCCGACCCATCCTGCCGCACGGCACCGACAACGCCGGGTCCGTGACGACCATGACGCGGGCCGCTCCGGCCGGGAGCGGTGCAGGAGGAAGGGGCGCGGCCTCAAGACGGGCGGCCGGGCCGGCCCTGGGCGAGAAGGCCGCGGTGCGGAGAGGGAGAATCGGCACATGGGAGGCAAAGAGGGGTACCGATCGCGCCTCGCGACCCCGCATTGCACCCTGATGCCCCCCTCTGTCGTCCGGTCGTGCCACCATCGTGCGGGCGGTGACTGGTGATACGAGATCAAGAAGAGACAGAGACGGCGAAGGAGCAGGGCGTGCAGCCGAAGGCAGCAGGCACCCCTGATTCCGAGCCGCACCCGGAGAAGGCGGTTCCCGGCAAGGAGACACCGGCGGCCGGGGCACCGGAGGCCGAGGTGGCCCACGCGGACCAGGTCTCCGGGGACGAGCCGCTGCTCGCCGCGCGCGTGCACCGCCCGTCGGACCTGATGCGGCTGCTGATCGGCATTCTGGTCATCGCGGTCGTGCTGGCCGTCGCCGCCTTCGCGCAGGGCACCACGAGCGGTCTCGAACAGGACATCAACAAGGGCACCGGGCAGGCCCCCGACCTGTTGGTCAAGATCGCCGGCCTGGTCTCCAGCATCGCCGTGCTGCTCGTGCCGGTCGCGTTCGCCATCGAGCGGCTGATCAAGCGGGACGGTCTGCGGATCGCGGACGGCGTGCTCGCCGCCGTCCTCGCCCACGGAGTCACCCTCGCCACCGACCTCTGGGTCGCCAAGGCCGCCCCCGGCTCGCTCCAGGACGCGCTGACCCAGCAGCAGACCGGCGGCGAGCTGACCGATCCGGTCCACGGATACCTGGCACCGGTCATCGCCTATATGACGGCGGTGGGGATGGCCCGCAGACCCCGCTGGCGCGTGGTCCTGTGGATGGTGCTGATGCTCGACGCCTTCGCGATGCTCGTCGCCGGCTACACCACCCCGTTCTCGGTGCTGCTGACCGTGCTGCTGGGCTGGACCGTCGCGTACGGCACCCTCTACGCCGTCGGCTCACCGAACGTCCGCCCCACCGGCCGGAACCTGCTCGCCGGCCTGCGTCATGTCGGGTTCCGCCCGGTGACCGCCATGCGTGCGGAGGACGACGCCCCGGAGAGTGCGGACCAGGACCGCGGCCGCCGCTATCTGGTGTCGCTGGAGGACGGCCCGCCGCTGGACGTCACCGTCGTCGACCGCGAGCAGCAGGCGCAGGGCTTCTTCTACCGCGTGTGGCGCCGGCTGACACTGCGCTCGATCACGACCCGCCGTTCCATCCAGTCGCTGCGTCAGGCACTGGAGCAGGAGGCCCTGCTCGCGTACGCGGCGATCGCCGCCGGTGCCAACGCTCCCAAGCTGATCGCCACGTCGGAGCTCGGTCCCGACGCCGTGATGCTCGTGTACGAGCACTCCGGCGGCCGTTCCTTGGACTCCTTGGCGGACCACGAGATCACGGACGACGTGGTGCGCGGCGCCTGGCGCCAGGTGAAGGCGCTCCAGTCGCGCCGCATCGCGCACCGCCGGCTCGCCGGCGACGCCATCCTGGTCGACCCGGACGGCCGGGCGATCCTCACGGATCTGCGCGGCGGCGAGATCGCCGCGGGCGACATGGTGCTCCGGATGGACATCGCCCAGCTGCTGACGACCCTGGGCCTGCGGGTGGGCGCCGAACGGGCCGTGGCCGCGGCGGTCGAGGTGCTCGGCCCGGACAAGGTCGCCGACTGCCTGCCGCTCCTCCAGCCGATCGCCCTGAGCCGCTCGACCAGGGCCACCCTGCGCCATCAGGCACGCGAGCGTGCCCAGCGCGAGAGGGAGGCGGTGCTGGAGGCGTCGGAGGCGGCGAAGCGGGCCCGTACGGAGGAGCCCTCCGCCGACGACCGCAAGGCGGTCCGCAAGGTGGAGCGCGCGGAGAAGCAGGCGGACAAGCGCGCCATGGACGAGGCCATGGACGAGGTGCGCGAGGAGGACCTGCTCTCCCAGATCCGCCGGCAGGTGCTGCTGATCAGGCCGCAGGCTCCGGTGGAGCCCGTCCGTCTGGAGCGGATCAGGCCCCGCACGCTCGTCAGCTTCATCGCCGGTGCGGTCGCCGCGTACTTCCTGCTGTCGCAGATCGCCGGCATCGACTTCGGCACCGTCTTCGCGAACGCCCACTGGGGCTGGGTGGCGGCGGCCCTGCTGTTCTCCGCGCTCAGCTACTTCGCGGCGGCGATGAGCCTGCTGGGGTTCGTGCCCGAGCGGGTCGGCTTCCTGCGGACGGTGCTGGCGCAGGTCGCCGGGTCGTTCGTCAAGATCGTCGCCCCCGCGGCGGTCGGTGGCGTGGCCCTGAACACCCGGTTCCTCCAGCGTTCCGGTGTCCGGCCGGGTCTCGCCGTCGCCAGCGTGGGCGCCTCGCAGCTGTTCGGGCTCGGCGCGCACATCATGCTTCTGCTGTCCTTCGGCTATCTGACCGGCACGGAGAAGACGGCGTCGCTCACCCCGTCCAGGACGGTGATCGCGGGGCTGCTGACGGTCGCCGTGCTGGTGCTGGTGGTGACGGCGATCCCGTTCCTGCGGAAGTTCGTGGTGACCCGGCTGCGGTCGCTGTTCGCCGGCGTCGTGCCGCGCATGCTGGACGTGCTGCAGAGGCCGGGCAAGCTGATCACCGGCATCGGCGGGATGCTGCTGCTGACGGGTGTGTTCGTGCTCTGTCTGGACGCGTCGGTCCGGGCGTTCGACGGCGGGCACCAGCCGGTGAGCTACGCGAGCATCGCCGTGGTGTTCCTCGCCGGCAACGCACTGGGCTCGGCTGCGCCGACGCCCGGCGGTGTGGGCGCCGTCGAGGGCGCGCTGCTCGGCGGTCTGGTGCTGGTGGGCGTCCCCGGAGACGTCGCCGCGCCCGCGGTGCTGCTCTACCGGACGATGACGCTGTGGCTGCCGGTCCTGCCGGGCTGGTTCGCCTTCACGCACCTCACCCGCCAGGGCTCCCTCTGACGGGCCGCCGGGCGGCCTGACGGCCCGCCCGCGGCCCGCCGGAAGGTCACCCGTCCGGCGCAGCGCCACAGCCTCCACCCGCATGGACCGTCGCCCGTGCGGGGTACGCGGTGGCGGCGCACGATGGCGACATGCCGATAACTTCCTCCGCCGCGCGCGCCGCGGTCGCCGCCGCCGTGACAGCCGCACTGCTGGCCGCCGTCGGGTGTTCCGACGAGGGGAACGGCGGCGAGGACCGGCCGAAGGACCTCGCCTCGCAGCAGCTCGAATGGCGGCCGTGCCCCGCCCCCTCGGAGGCGGAGGGCGGCGGTCCGGCGCCGTCGCCGCTGCCGGGAGGGACGAAGTGGGAGTGCTCCTTCATGGACGTCCCGCTCAACTACGCGAAACCGGACGGCGAGACCATCGAGCTGGCCCTGATCCGGGCCCCGGCGCGTGACACCGCGAACCGCATCGGCTCTCTCGTCTACAACTTCGGCGGACCGGGCGCCTCCGGGGTGCACACCCTGCCGTCCCTCGCCTCCGACTACGAGAACCTCCGGGAACGCTACGACCTGGTGAGCTTCGATCCGCGGGGAGTCGGCCGCAGCGTTCCCGTGGAGTGCCTCGACGACAGGGAGATGGACGAGTACGCGGCCGAAGACCCGACGCCCGACGACGCGGCCGAGGAGAAGACCTTCCTGGAAGGCATCGAGGACTTCACCGACGCCTGCGAGGAGAACTCCGGTGACGAGCTCCCGTACGTCGGCACCGTCAACGCCGCGCGGGACCTGGACCTGATGCGGCAGGTCCTCGGCGACGACAAGCTCCACTACTTCGGCATCTCGTACGGGACGGAGCTGGGCGGCGTCTACGCCCACCTGTACCCGAAGAACGTCGGCCGGGCCGTCTTCGACGCCGTCGTCGACCCGACGCAGGGCGCCGTCCAGAGCGCGCTCGGCCAGGTCAGAGGCTTCCAGCAGGCCCTCACCAACTTCTCGGAGGACTGCCTGGAGCGCGGCGACGCGTGCCGGCTCCCCGGCTCGTCCGTGCAGGAGATCCAGGACTGGATCATCGGTTTCCTGGACCGGCTCGACAAGAAGCCCATCCCGGGGATCGGCGAGCGGATGCTCACCGAGGGGCAGGCCGCGAACGGCATCATCCAGACGCTCTACTCCAAGGAGTACTGGAAGCTGCTGGAGCAGGGTCTCGACGAGGCGGACGGCGGCAACGGAGCTGTGCTGATGGCGTTCTCCGACGCGCTGAACGGGCGCTCCGAGAACGGCACCTACAGCAACATCCAGGCGGCGGGCACGGCCATCGGCTGTGCCGACAACAAGGCCCGCTACACCCTCGAGCAGGCCAAGGCCATGGTGCCCGAGTTCCGCAAGGCCTCCCCCGTCTTCGGCGAGTACCTCGCCTGGGGGCAGGCGAGCTGCAGCAAATGGCCGGTCCCGGGCACCTGGGACCACCCGGACGTCTCGGCGGCGGGCGCGCCGCCCATCGTGGTGGTCGGCAACACCGGCGACCCGGCGACGCCCTACGAGGGCACGAAGGCGATGGCTCAGGCACTGGGCAAGGGTGTCGCGGTCCAGGTCACGTACGAGGGCGAAGGGCACGGCTCGTACGGCAGCAGCCCCTGCGTCCAGGAGGCCGTGAACGGCTACCTGCTGAACGGCCGGGTCCCCTCCGACGGCACGGTGTGCAGGTAGTGCCGGCGCAGGCCCTGCCTAGGATGTCGAAACTGCCTTCGACGACCGTTGGGATGTGTGGGATGAGACATCGGGTGCGAGCGATGGCCCTGGCGACGGCGACGCTCCTCGTGGCAGCCGGCGCGGCCGGATGCAGCGGCGACGGAGGCGACGGGGCCGTCGACGGGCGCAACAGCGACTCCCCGTCCACCGCCGGCTCCTCCCCCGCGGTGAGCCCTCCCGGTGATCCCGCGCTGCCTGCCGTGCTGACCGGCCAGAAGCCCGACTGGAAGCGCTGCGAGGCCCCGACCACGGCGTACGGCAGCTCGGCCCAGGCACCCGGCGGGCAGTGGCAGTGCGCCACGGTCCAGGCGCCGCTGGACTACGGCGACCCGGCCGGGGAGACCATCGGCATCGCGCTGATCCGCTCCAAGGCCAAGGACCCCGAGAAGCGCATCGGCTCGCTGCTCTTCAACTTCGGCGGACCCGGCGGCTCCGGCGTGGCGGCGCTGCCCGGGGCGGCCGAGGGCTACGACAGCCTGCACAGCCGCTACGACCTGGTCGGCTTCGACCCGCGCGGGGTGGCGGAGAGCTCCGCGGTGGTGTGCCGTGGCGACAAGGAGACGGCGAGGTCGCTGGGCCTGGACGCCACTCCGGACACCGCGGCGGAGGAGAAGACCTACATGGCGGACGCTGCGGCCTTCGGCAAGGGCTGCGCCGAGCGGTCCGGCCGGGTCGTCCCGCACGTCGGCACGGCGAACGCCGCACGCGACATGGACCTGATACGCCACGTCCTCGGCGACGACAAGCTCCACTACCTGGGCTTCTCCTACGGCACGGAGCTGGGCGGCGTCTACGCCCACCTGTACCCGAAGAACGTCGGACGGCTGGTCCTCGACGCCGTGGTCGACCCGTCCGCCGACTACGCCGGGCACTCGCGCAACCAGGCACGCGGATTCCAGCGCGCGCTGGAGAACTACTTCAAGAGCCGGGGCATCAGCGCGGAAGAAGGCACCGGACGCATCGTGAAACTGCTGCGGCAGCTCGACCGCAGGCCGATGCCGACGGCGGACGGCCGACGGCTCACCGAGAGCCTCGCGCTGACCGGGATCATCCAGCCGCTGTACTCGCAGAGCAGCTGGAAGTATCTGACCCAGGCGCTGGACGCCGCGGAGCGGGGCAACGGCACGGGGCTGCTGCTGATGGCCGACTCGTACAACGATCGTGACGAGAGCGGCCGTTACGGCACCCAGAGCCATGCGCAGCGCGCCATATCGTGCGCCGACGCCAAGGGCCGGGTGCTGCCCGCCGAGGTGCGTTCCCGTCATCTCGCCGAGTTCACCGACGTGTCCCCGGTCTTCGGCCCGTATCTGGCGTGGGACCTGGCCGGCTGGTGCGCGAAGTGGCCGGTGCCCGGCGAGTGGGAGACGCCGGAGGTCTCCGCCGAGGGCGCGGCGCCGATCCTGGTGATCGGTACGACGGGCGACCCGGCGACCCCGTACGAGGGTGCGAAGAAGATGGCCGACGAGCTCGGCGAGGGCGTCGGCGTGCTGATCACCAACAAGGGTGAGGGCCACGGCGCGTACGGAAGCGGGAAGTGCGTGACGGAGACCGTGGACGCCTATCTGCTCGAGGGCGAGGTGCCGCAGAACGGCAGAACCTGCACCTCCTGAGCCGCCCGCCGCCGGCACGGCGAAGGCCCCGGACCGCTCGACGCGGTCCGGGGCCTGTCTGTTGCCCGGGCGATCAGTAGACCGGCTTCTCCGGCTCGATCTGGTTGACCCAGCCGATGACGCCGCCGCCGACGTGCACCGCGTCGGCGAAGCCCGCCGACTTCAGTACGGCGAGGACTTCCGCACTGCGGACACCCGTCTTGCAATGCAGGACGATCTTCCGGTCCTGGGGCAGGTCCTGGAGGGCGGTGCCCATCAGGAACTCGTTCTTCGGGATCAGCCGGGCACCCGGGATCGAGACGATCTCGTACTCGTTGACCTCGCGGACATCGATGATGTCGATGTTCTCGCCGTCGTCGATCCACTCCTTGAGCTGCTTGGGAGTGATCGTCGCACCGGCCGCCGCCTCCTGGGCCTCCTCGGACACGACGCCGCAGAAGGCCTCGTAGTCGATGAGCTCGGTGACGGTGGGGTTCTCGCCGCAGACCGCGCAGTTCGGGTCCTTGCGGACCTTCACCTGGCGGTACTGCATCTCGAGGGCGTCGTAGATCATGAGCCGGCCGACCAGCGGCTCACCGATGCCCGCGAGCAGCTTGATGGCCTCGTTGACCTGGATCGACCCGATGGACGCGCAGAGCACACCCAGCACGCCGCCCTCGGCGCAGCTCGGGACCATGCCCGGCGGCGGGGGCTCCGGGTAGAGGCAGCGGTAGCAGGGCCCGTGCTCGGACCAGAAGACGGAGGCCTGGCCGTCGAAGCGGTAGATCGAACCCCACACGTACGGCTTGTTCAGCAGCACACACGCGTCGTTGACCAGGTAGCGCGTGGCGAAGTTGTCCGTGCCGTCGACGATCAGGTCGTACTGGCTGAAGATCTCCATCACGTTGTCGGCCTCGAGCCGCTCTTCGTGGAGGACGACGTTCACGTACGGGTTGATGCCCTTGACGCTGTCACGGGCGGATTCGGCCTTGGAACGGCCGATGTCGGCCTGGCTGTGGATGATCTGGCGCTGCAGGTTCGACTCGTCGACCTCGTCGAACTCCACGATGCCGAGCGTGCCGACACCGGCGGCCGCCAGGTACATCAGGGCCGGCGAGCCGAGTCCGCCCGCGCCCACGGCGAGCACCTTGGCGTTCTTCAGCCGCTTCTGCCCGTCCATCCCGACATCCGGGATGATCAGGTGGCGGGAGTACCTGCGGACCTCGTCTACGGTGAGCTCGGCTGCGGGCTCGACCAGGGGTGGCAGCGACACGGGGGCTCCGTCGGTCGGTATGTCAGTACGGTTGTTCTCCTCGTAACACTGCCACGGCCCTTCTCATTCCGAGACACCACGTCCGATCTGCGAGACGATTTCGTCCCAGTAGCCGGGCAGTGTCTCGAACGGCCCGATATGCCCTTTTCCCTCCCATCGGCCGCCCCGGTCCGTGAAGAAGATGGTGCCCGCGCCCTGCCACCGGGCGATGCGGGTGGCCTCCTCCAGGTGTGTGCGGGGCACGCCGTGGACGAAGTGGACGAACCGTTCCGGCGGATATTCGGCCGTCCACTCCGCCACCTGTGACCAGCGGTACTCCGCCCACGGCCCGGAGAAGGTGACCAACTGGTCCGCGGCCTCCGCGTAGCCGGGGTACGGATGCGAACCGTGCCCCAGCACCAGGTGCCCCCCGTCCACCACGGCGTCCAGCGTCGCGGTGGTCCGGCGCACATTCGCCAGATCGGCCCGTTCCGTGGGACAGCGGTCCAGCAGGAAGCCGTCGACCTTGTACCAGTCGAAGAAGTGCTGGGCATCACGCACCAGGTCGCCGAAGGCCCGCGATCCGTGGGACATGTCGAGGTGCCCCAGGACTCGCACGCCGGCGTTGCGCAGCCGGCCGACGGCGTCCAGACAGTGCGGGTCGGGCCGGTCGCCCGGCCCTGCCGCGACGTTGAGGACGACCCAGTGCAGCGGTGTCCCCGGCCGGGTCAGCTCGGCCCATTCGGTGGACGCGAGCAAGGGATGCGCGTAGCCGGGGACACCGAACCCCAGTCTTTCCGCGCCGGTGGCGGACAGCTGTGTGTCCGTGGTGGTCAGATGCGGCATGCCGCCTCCATCCAGATGTCGGCGAGGGACTCCTCGAGGTTGATACGGGGACGCCAGCCGAGCCGGTCGCGGGCGGTGCGCACGTCCGCCTGCTGCCAGGTTCCGCAGCCGTCGGGATAAGGGGAGGGGGTGGCGGCGAGGTGCTCGACGATCGACTCGGAGCGCGGGCTGCCGATGACCGGGCGGCCGGGCGGCGCGTCCAACTCGTGCAGGGCGCCGGCATAACCGGCGACCCTCGCGAGGATCGACGCGGCGTCCCTGAGCTTCACGGCCCGGCCGGTGCCGATGTTGACGACGCCCTGCGCCGCCGAGAGCGAGGCAGCGTGTACGGCGCGCGCCACGTCACGCACGTCGACGAAGTCGCGCTGCACGCCGAGGCCGCTGAGCTTGAGCTCCCCGTCGCCGGACTGCATGGCGCGCCGCATGGCCTCGGCGAGCCGGCCGAGCGGGGAGCCGGCCGGCGTGCCGGGGCCGACGGGAGAGAAGACGCGCAGGACGACGGCGTCCAGACCCGAGCCGAGCACCAGCTCGGTGGCGGCGAGCTTGCTCACCCCGTAGGGGCCGCCGGGGCGGGGGACGGCATCCTCCGCGGTCGACGAGCCCTGCTGCGAGGGGCCGTACTCGGACGCACAGCCGACCTGGACCAGCCGGGCGCCGCAGCCGCTGCGACGCAGCGCCTCACAGACGGTCGCGACAGCGACGGTGTTGTGCCTGGTCAGTTCGCGGGCGCCGCCACGGGTGGCGCCCGCGCAGTTGATGACGACACCGGGGTGCACGGCGCCCAGGAAGCGGGTCAGCGCTCCCGGGCTGCCGCCGGAGAGGTCGAAACGGACATCGGCGTCGTCGCCGCGGCCCAGGGCGGTGAGGTGCACGGCCGGGTCGGCGAGCAGCCGGTCGGCGACGAATCGGCCGAGGAATCCATTGGCACCGAGCAGGAGCACCCTCATCGCGCGGCTCCTCGGGGCCGACGGGCCGGAGCTGGGTGTTGCGGTGTCATGTGGCTTTCTCCTTAGGGATGTTGCTGTCGGTGCCCTGGCGGACGGTTACTCCGAGGTGTCGGCTCCGCGGAGTGCGGCGGATGCGCCGGCGGCGTTCGGAGCGGGTCAGGAGGTGTGTGCCGAGGCCCGGGCCAGGGCCGGTACGGCGTGGGCGAGCAGCCCGAGAGCGGCGACGCCGCAGGCGAGAGCCGGTACGGCCGCCACGCCCCAGGCGGCGACGATCGCCTCCACGGGACGGGCCAGGGCTTCGAGACCGGGCAGGCGTCCCGCCAGCAGCAGCGCCGGGGCGGCTGCTTCGGCGGCGCACGCGGCGGCCAGGGCGGTGGCCGCAGGGCCTGCGAAGCCGTGGACGATGAGCAGACGCGCGAGGAACAGCAGCGTTCCGAGCGCGGCGGTCGGGGCGAGTGGGTCGCCGGGGAGCACCAGCCCGGTCGCCGCGAGCAGCGCCATGAGCGTGCCCGTGTACAGGACGAGCGCCGCGAGGAGCAGCGGCCGGGCGCCGGCGGCGAACTCGTCGAGGCTCCGGCTCCGTTCGAGCCTGCGCCGGGCGAGCGCGGAGAAGAGGTGGGCGCACCAGGCCGCCGGGGCCACGGCCGACGCGAGCCCGACGAGCGGCGCGGGATCCATGGGCCAGGCGCCGTCGGGGCCGCCGGTGTTCACCTCGCGCAGAAGCCCCTGGCCGTAGGCGGCGTAGGCGAGCAGGCAGAGCGTCCACATCCGTACGGAGGCGACGCTGCGGCCCTTCGCGCGAAGGGGTCCGCGGCGCAGGCACAGCGCGACCGTGACGGCCACCGCGGCGGCGCCGGCGACGCCCACCACGAGCCGGAGCGCGCCTGCGGTGGCCGCCGCGCCGGCGACCGTGAGGGCGCACACGGCGCCCGGCAGCAGCGCCAGGAGGAGCCCCGGGGCGGGGAAGGCCCGGCCGGCGCGCGGATCGGCGGGGCGCGCCGGCCGGACGGGGGCGGCGGTGTGCTCCTTGCCTCGGGGCACACGCGCGTACATCTCCTCGGCGAGAGCGAACACATCGCGGTGGCGGAAGCGTGCCGCGGTGCGGTCCGTGACTCCGTGCGCCTCGAGGCCCGCCGCGATCTCCAGCGGGTCGACGGCCTGCTCGCACAGTTCGCGGTGGCGGTGCATGAGCGCCTTGACCGGGTCGGCCGGCCCCCGACGTCCCTGCCGCGCGTCGCCGGGGCCGCCGTCCGCGGGGGCCGAGGACCGCGGCGGCTGCCCGGGGCGTTCGGTGCGCGTCCGGACGTCGTCCGTCCGGGTGCCCGGTCGCGGTGCGGCGCCGGCCTCCGGTGACGGCTCTGCCGCCGCGTCCGGCCGGTGGCCCGCGACCCCGTCGACGGTCGCGGTGGCCCGTTCCTCGTGGAGTTGGGTGAGGGCCGCGAGGGCCAGGGCCGGGTCGGGCGCCCGCCCGACGCCGGCCGGCTCCGCGTGCGCCGTGCTGCCCGTGACTCTCGGGGCCGTCATGGCTGTGTCTCCTTCGCCGTCTCCGGTGGAGCTCCGGCCGCGACGAGACGCGGCCCCTCCGCCCAGCTCGGGGTGCGGGGGCGGGCCGGCGCGCCGGTCCAGGAGGCCGGGACGTGACACTCGGCCGGGTGCGCGAAGGGCAGCGGTCCGCCGTCGGCGTCGACGACGTCCCGCTGGACCGGCGAGTGCGACATCAGCTCCAGATAAATGCCGCGAAATGCCGTCAGGTTCTGTTCCACGGTGAAGAGTTCGAGTGCGCGGGCGCGCGCCGCGGCGCCGAGGCGCTCCCGCCGCGCCCCGTCACGCAGCAGGGAGACGCAGGCGTCGGCGAGCGCCCGCGGATTGCGCGGGGGCACGACGAGCCCCGTGCCGCCGATGACCTCCACGACCGCCCCCACGTCCGTCGACACGGTCGCGCGACCGCAGAACATCGCCTCCACGAGACTGATCGGGAAGCCCTCGACGACGCTGGACAGGACGACCACTCCCCCTGCCGCGTAGGCGTCGACGAGCTCCGGCGCCTCGGGGCCGCCGATCTCCTCGAAGGAGACCGGGTTGTCGCCCACGGCATGGGCGCCGTCGGCCTCGTCCGGGAAGAGCTGGGCGGCGAGCGCCTTGCAGTGGGCGAGGTAGGTGACCGCCTCCGGGCTCCGCACGGGCGCGCCGAACAGCCGGAGCCTGGCAAGCGGTTCCGCCTTGCGGATCTCGGCGAAGGCGTGGAGCAGGGAGATGATGTCCTTGGACGGCTCGATCCGCCCGACCCAGACGAGGGTGTGCGGGTCGCCGGTGTCGGCACTCTCCCCGACGGCCGCGAAACGATCCGCCTCCATGCCGGGATAGACGGTGCGCAGCTTCTCCCGGGCCGCGCCGCACCTCTCCTGCCAGCGCCGTGCGTGGGTGTTGCCGGGCGTGATGACGGACGCCTGCCGGTAGACCTCCGCGGCCAGCCGGCCGTGGAAGGCGGCGAGGAGGGCCCGGACCGGTGCGCTCAGCCCGGCGTCGGTGGCCGCGAGGTAGTGGGCGCGCAGTTGGACGCCGTACTCGGTGACCAGCAGCGGGACTCCGCAGAAGCGTTTGGCCAACAGGCCGGGCAGGGCTGCCGGCCCACCGGCCGCCGCGTGGCAGAGGTCGACCGCGCCGAGGCCGTCCTCGTCGTACCAGTCGAGGAGCAGGGGGCGCAGGGCCCGCTCGAGCCGGTCGGCGAAGGCGAGGTGGTCCACCACCGTCGCGCCGTGGACGGTGCGGCGTGTGCCGGGCGCCCGGCAGGCCGACTCGAGGGCGCGCACGGCCGTCTCCGAGCGGAGGGCGGCGTACAGCCCGCCGTGCTCACGGGCGAGTTCCGCCAGTCCGTACAGCCCGTCGGCGAATCCGTCGCCGTCGGCGCACACCGCGGCGGCGAGGTCCTTGAAGTGGCCCGCGAAGCGCCGGCGTTCACGCCGCCCGTAGGTCCGGCCGTCGTCCGCCAGCGCCCACAGGGCCGCCGTGCGCACCCTGCGAACCTGCGGGGGGAGCTGGATGCAGCCGTGCTTCTCCTGCTGAGCGCTCCGGCTGAGGGCGTACAGGTCGAACTCGTGCTGCTCGAGCCCGCGCACCAGCCGGTCGCACCAGAGTCTGGACTCACCGGTCGCATACGGATAACCACCCTCCGTAAGCAGTCCGATCCGCACAGGTGCACCCCCGATCTCCCTTTGTGGGCGGCCGCCGTCGATTTCCGGCGACTCACAGCGGAACGACGTTAAGCGGACATGCCGGTGGGGGGGGGGGGGGGGGGGGGGGGGGGGGGCGGGGGGGGGGGGGGGGGGGCGCGGGGGGGGGCGCGGGGGGGGGGGGCGGGGGGGGGGGGCGGGGGGGCGGCCCCCGGGGGGGGCGGCGCCGGC
>NZ_JBIVAU010000002.1:554314-694923 GCF_044745705.1 Streptomyces sp. NPDC086835 | reverse complement strand
GAGCCGCGCCCGTCCCCCCCCTGGTGTGGGGTGTGGGGGGGGCGGCCGGTTTGCGCCGGCGCCCCCCCCCCCCCCCGGGCCGGGCGGCGGGGGGGGGGGGGGGGGGGCGGGGCGCCCCCCCCGCCACCGGAAGGGGTGAATGCACGTAACTTTCGCAGCCGGGCAGCGTTCTGTCGCGCTACGGTGCGACTCGCCTACAGAGGGTCAGGCCGAGGCCGGTACACGGAAGGGGCGGCTCAATCGCCGGGGTACACCCATGGATTGGCCCGGCACTTGATGCCGCCGACGTCCAGCGTCTTGGTCTGCTGCTGCATCACGGGCGCCAGTGCGCCCGGCGTGGTGCAGTTCACGTGGTTGTAGCCGAGGCGGTGTCCGACCTCGTGGTTGATGAGCATCTGGCGATACGCCAGCATCGCGTCGTCGCCGTAGGTCTCCGCGCCCTGCGCCCACCGGAACGCGTTGATCATCACGCGCTCCGTCGAGGCGGAGTCGCAGGAGACGTTGTCCACGGTCGTGTCGAGCCCGGACTTCGCGCACCAGACGGCGGTCGTCCCGGGGCTGGCCAGCGTGATGACGAACTCGGCCTCGCCGGACGAGATCCGCTCGAAGGTCATGGCACCGCCGTGCGCCCAGCTGCGGTCGTCGTTCAGCGTCTCCTGGACGGCCCTGGCGAAGAGGCCGCCGTCCAGGCCGAGGCCCTTCTCGACGTCGATGCGGTAGCTGACCTTGCGGCCCTTGCCAGGCGCTTTGTCGAAGCCGGGAACAGCTTCGAAGTCACCGGAGGCCTTGAGCTCCGGGTCGATCGGGAACTGCCGCGCCATCAGCTGCTGATAGGTCGGGGGCGCGGCCGGCGGTTTCGCGGCCTGGGGCGGGGTGGGCCTGCCCTCCGAGCGGTCGGGCCGCTGCTGCGCCCTCCGCTCCTCGCCGGACGCCTGCGAGCCGATCTCGCCCGACCGGTCCGTCGCGACCTGTCCGGCCACCACCACGGCGAGCACGGTGGTCACCGCGGCGGCCGCGATCCCCGTGAACGTACGGCCCTTGCCGCCCTTGGCCGGCGGTTCCCCGGCCGACGCGGCGTCCGGGTCGGCAGCGTCCTCTGCCTCGATGTCCTCGGCGATCTCGGGCGGCCGCCCGTGCCCCGTGTCCCAGTCGGTGACGGAGTCGTAGGGGTGGTCGGGCGAGTACCGGTCAGGGCGCGGCGGGCGCGGCTCAGGGGCCTTGTCGAAGGCCTCGACGTACTCCCGGCGCGGGCCGGGTATACGCGGCCCGCCGGTCATGGTGCGCTGCTGAGGCGGCTGGACACGCTGCGCGCCCTGCGCCGGCGGCGTGCCCTGCCAGTCGCCCCACCCGCCGCCGGGCTCGCGGTGCTCCGGGTGCCCGCCGCGGGCGTTCGGCGCCCCGTGATCGCTGCCGTGGCCAGGGGTGTTCCACCCGGGACCGGCACCCGGCCCTGCCGCGAGTCTGCGTCGGCCGTTGCCGGGTACGGCGGTCACGGCCTCCCGTTCGCCGGAGTCCGGTCCACCGTCCGTGCCGGTGCGGGCTCCCTTCGGGAGGGGGCCCTTGCGGCTGTGTCGTCCCACGCCCCGGATCAGCTCCTACCGCAGTCGTCGAGCAGCTCCCGGAAGGCCTGGGCGACCGCTTCCGGGTACTCCATCATCGCAACGTGCCCGGCGTCCGGGAGCGTCAGCATCCGCGAACCCCGGAACGCCACTGCTGCCTTGCGCGCCATACGGTACGAGATGAGCAGGTCCTTGCGCCCGTAGACGAGGAGGGTCGGAGCGAGCACGCGCTCCGCCTGGCGCCACAGACCCTGCTGTCCGCCGAGGGTGTAGGCGTCCACGATCCCCCGTGCCGACCTGGTCATCGCGTCCCAGAAGTAGGGCAGGCTCATCCGCCGTTCCATCTCCTCGACCGCGTGGCGGAGGGCTTCGTCCGTCACCCGTGAGGGGTCTCCGTAACAGAGCGCCAGTACCCCGCGGGTGCGGCGCTCAGCTGTCCAGTCCTTGGTCATCCGCGCGAAGAGCCCGGTGACACCCGGCATCGCGAGCAACGCGGTCGGCACGGCGGAGCGCTGCACCCGAAGCTCGGGAAGGGCGGGCGAGACGAGGGTCAGGGTGCGCACCAGGTCGGGCCTGACGGCCGCGACGCGGGTACAGACGGCACCACCGAGCGAGTTGCCCAGCAGATGCACCGGGCCGCGTGCGCTCGCGTCGAGGAAACGGATCACCGCCCTGGCGTGACCGGTGACCGAGTAGTTGCCGTCGTCCGGCGGCGGGGAGTCCCCGAAGCCGGGCAGGTCGATCGCCTCTCCGTCCACGACGTCCTCGAGCTGCGCCATCAGCGCCGACCAGTTCTGCGAGGAGCCGCCCAGTCCGTGCACGTACAGCGCGGGCGCCAGCCCGGCGTGCGCCGGGGGCCGGGAGCGGACCGTCAGGGTGAGCCCGGGCAAGGACACGGAACGGAGCTTCTCGCCGTCGGCGACGCGCACCGTCGCGACCTTCGGGGCCATCGCGGCACTGAGGGCGCGGGCTCCCGGCAGCTCGGTCGAAGACATGCGGCAATGTTACGAGACGATCACGCGGTGCTTGATGTGTTCGGCGTCACACATCACTCGCGCCCTACCGGGCACCCGGACCTCGTCACCGAATCACCACGTAGCGACATGAATCAGTACCTCATAGGCTCGTATCAAAAGCGCGCTCTCCATCGAAAGCGGTGCCGCATGTCAGTCGATCCGACCGATCCCGAGACCTTCGAGGAAGACGACAACGAGAACAGCGCGACGCGTGCAGAAGAGGTCCCCGAGGCCGATGCCGCCGAGCAGCACACCGAGGTGCGCGCCGAGCGCGACGACCCGATGAGCCACGTCGACCCGGCCGCCGCGAACGAGGCGGACGCCGTCGAACAGACCCGCGTGGTCAAACTCGACGAGGACGACTACCGGTGACCTGCCGCCCGTTGCCCCGGTATGTCCGGGCAAGGTGCGGGAACCGGCAGCTTCCGAGACTGTCCGGTCCGTGAAATCCTGCGTCCGCACGACGCACAGCCGGGTTACCCAAAAGTACGATGGCGGGCGCGGCGCGCAGCGCGCGCGGAGTCCCGCGCCGGGCCGGACAATTCGTGTTCGAAGAAGTGTCTGCCCGAACTGTGCTTGTCAGAACTGTGCTTGTTCTTACATTGGGAGGCGGCGTGACAGCCATCGAGCAGACAGAGGCGGCGCGCCCGCGGGGCACACGCCTGCCACGCCGAGCCCGCAGAAACCAGCTCCTGGGCGCCGCTCAGGAAGTTTTCGTGGCTCAGGGTTACCACTCGGCGGCGATGGACGACATCGCCGAGCGTGCCGGAGTCAGCAAGCCCGTGCTCTACCAGCACTTCCCGGGCAAGCTCGAGCTCTACCTCGCGCTGCTGGACCAGCACTGCGAATCATTGCTCCAGGCCGTCCGGGGCGCGCTCGCCTCGACGACGGACAACAAGCTCCGCGTCGCCGCCACCATGGACGCCTACTTCGCCTACGTCGAGGACGAGGGCGGCGCATTCCGGCTGGTCTTCGAGTCGGACCTGACCAACGAGCCCGCCGTCCGTGAGCGGGTGGACCGGGTGTCGTTGCAGTGCGCCGAGGCCATCTCCGACGTGATCGCGGAGGACACGGGCCTGTCCAAGGACGAGTCGATGCTGCTGGCGGTGGGTCTGGGCGGCGTCTCCCAGGTCGTCGCCCGGTACTGGCTCTCCAGCGGCTCGGCCATCCCGCGCGACACCGCGGTGCAGCTTCTCACGTCGCTTGCCTGGCGCGGTATCGCGGGCTTCCCGCTGCACGGCACCGAGCAGCAGCACTGAGACCGGGCCCCCGGCCCGGGGGCCCGGCGTCCGGCTGTTCGCTCCTGGCGTTTGCGGGCGGCGCCTGACGGCTGCCGCCTTGGGGCTAATGTGTGCTGCGTACGGCGCGGCTGACCGCGCAACGCACTGACCGTTCGGAGGGACATAGCCGTGGAGGTCAAGATCGGCGTGCAGCACGCGCCCCGGGAGCTCGTTCTGGAGAGCGGGGAGTCCGCCGAGGAGGTCGAGCGCGTCGTGGCAGAAGCGCTGGCCGGCAAGTCGCAGCTGCTCAGCCTCACGGACGAGAAGGGCCGCAGGGTCCTGGTGCCGGTCGACAGGCTCGCCTATGTCGACATCGGTGAGTCCACGACGCGGCGCGTGGGATTCGGCGCGCTCTAGCGCGACGGCGGCGCACGCCACGGGCAGTGTCCGGGCGAGCGTGGTGAAGCATTTGGGGAGAGGGCCCGGCGGGACGACCGCCGGGCCCTCTTCCGCTGCTCAGAGGTGCTCACAACCGCCGTAGGAGGGTTGCGTTCCGAGTACGCCGGGTAGTACCGGCTACGACCGTCCCAGCCCCACCCGGCGTCCGTGAGGAGATCAGCAGTGCTCTTGGAATCGCTCGGTTCAGTCCTGCTCGGGCTCGCACTCTCCTGGGCGGCGGTCCATCACCTCGGCGACCGGCTCCCCTCCCGCAGGGCGGTCTTCGCCACCGGCGCGGTGGGTGCGCTCTTCGGCGCGTACGTGACGCACGTGGCCCTCGGGCCCGGTCACTTCCTCGCGACCTTGCTGGGGGCCGTGGCGATCGGGGCGGTGCTGCTCTCGCTGCTGATCCGCCCGTCCACCCGCAGACTGCGCCGCGCGTTCCCTTTCTGAGCCCGCACGACGTCCGGCCGCCCCGAGGACGGCCGGAGGACCGGCCCGGCGACGAACCGGACGACGGACCGGACAGGCGACCCGGCGACGGACCGGACCCTGGCGGCGATACCGGGACGCAAGGTCCCGGGAAACGCGCCTTAGGCCCTTTCCCGAAGCCTCTCCGCCGCGCAGGTGAGAACCGTTCCTATGCCGCCAGACCCAGCGCGGCCATGCGCTTGGTGTGCGCCTTGGTGATCCGGGAGAACATCTCGCCGACGGCCGCCAGGTCGAAGCCGTCCGCCACACCGCCCACGAGCATCGTGGACAAAGCGTCCCGCTCCGCCACGACCCGCTGCGCCTGGGACAGGGCCTCGCCCATCAGCCGCCGCGCCCACAGGGCCAGCCGGCCGCCGACCCGCGGGTCCGCCTCGATCGCCGCGCGGACCTTCTCCACGGCGAAGTTCCCGTGGCCGGTGTCGTCGAGCACGGCGAGCACCAGGGCGCGGGTGTCGCTGTCCAGGCGGGCGGCCACCTCGCGGTAGAAGTCGCTGGCGATCGAGTCGCCCACGTAGGCCTTGACCAGGCCCTCCAGCCAGTCGGACGGCGCGGTCAGCCGGTGGAAGTCGTCCAGGGCCTGGGCGAACGGCTCCATCGCGGCCGTCGGCTCGGCGTCGATGGCCGTGAGCCGGTCGCGCAGCCGCTCGAAGTGGTGGAACTCCGCGGAGGCCATCTTCGCGAGCTCGGCCTTGTCGCCGAGCGACGGCGCCAGCTTGGCGTCCTCCGCGAGCCGCTCGAATGCCGCCAGCTCGCCGTACGCGAGTGCCCCGAGCAGGTCCACGACGGCGGCACGATACTGCGGTTCCGCGGACGCCGCAGCCCAGTCCTGGGCGGCGATCCCGGTGTGACCGGTGGATTCAGTGGCGTTGTCAGGCGTCTCCATGAACGGCACAATAGCCCGCCCGCCACACAGGGGAAGGGCCTGGTCAGCCACGCCGGGAACACAGTTCTCGTGAATTCACCCAACACAGATGCGCGAATCCGGGGTACAGTGGTAATGCGCCTGCTGAGCGTTCAGAGTATTTCTGTGCCCTCGGTAGGCCGTCTGATGAATGAGGATGCCCGGTCGGTGGCCCGATCGGCTCCGACCCCGACCGCCCTCCACGTGGATCATGCGCACAGTTGCGCAGGACCGCAGATGAGGGGCCCCCTCAGCGGCACGAGCGCTCGAGCGACGGCAGTGGTCCCGCGCCACCGGCCAATCCACGGCCGGTCCAGTACCCAGGTGCGGTACGACCCCCAGCGTTCGCCTCGCGCCGCGTCTCACAGAAGAGGCAACACCCTGACTACGCAGACTTTCCGGGATCTCGGGATCCTCCCCGAGACCGCCGAAGCCCTCGAGGCCGTCGGCATCGTTTCCCCCTTCCCCATCCAGGAGATGACGCTCCCCGTCGCGCTCTCCGGCTCCGACGTGATCGGCCAGGCCAAGACCGGCACCGGCAAGACCCTCGGATTCGGCCTGCCGCTGCTGGAGCGCGTCACCGTCCCCGCGGACGTCGAGGCCGGCCGGGCGAAGCCCGAGCAGCTGACCGACGCCCCCCAGGCACTGGTCGTCGTCCCCACCCGCGAGCTGTGCACCCAGGTCACCAACGACCTGCTGACCGCCGGCAAGGTCCGTAACGTCCGTGTGCTCGCCATCTACGGCGGCCGGGCGTACGAGCCCCAGGTCGAGGCGCTCAAGAAGGGCGTCGACGTGATCGTCGGCACCCCCGGGCGTCTGCTGGACCTGGCGGGCCAGAAGAAGCTCGACCTGTCGCACGTGCGCGCCCTGGTCCTCGACGAGGCCGACGAGATGCTCGACCTGGGCTTCCTGCCGGACGTCGAGAAGATCATCCAGCAGCTGCCGGCCAAGCGTCAGACCATGCTGTTCTCCGCGACCATGCCGGGCGCCGTCATCGGTCTCGCCCGCCGCTACATGTCGCAGCCCACGCACATCAGCGCCACCTCGCCCGACGACGAGGGCGCGACCGTGCGCAACACCACCCAGCGCGTCTACCGCGCGCACTCCATGGACAAGCCCGAGATGGTCTCGCGCATCCTGCAGGCCGAAGGCCGCGGGCTCGCGATGATCTTCTGCCGTACGAAGCGGACCGCGGCGGACATCGCCGACCAGCTCGCACGCCGCGGCTTCGCCTCCGGTGCCGTCCACGGCGACCTGGGCCAGGGCGCCCGTGAGCAGGCGCTGCGCGCGTTCCGCAACGGCAAGGTGGACGTGCTCGTGTGCACCGACGTCGCCGCGCGAGGCATCGACGTCGAGGGCGTCACGCACGTCATCAACTACCAGTCGCCCGAGGACGAGAAGACCTACCTCCACCGCATCGGCCGCACTGGCCGCGCGGGAGCGTCCGGCACCGCCGTGACACTGGTCGACTGGGACGACATCCCGCGCTGGCAGCTCATCAACAAGGCACTGGACCTGGGCTTCCCGGACCCGCCGGAGACGTACTCCACGTCGCCGCACCTGTTCGAGGAGCTGTCCATCCCGGCCGGCACCAAGGGCGTCCTGCCGCGCGCCGAGCGCACGCGCGCCGGTCTGTCCGCGGAGGAGGTCGAGGACCTCGGCGAGACCGGTGGCCGCGGCCGCCGGGCCGCCGCGTCGGCCCCGGCGGCCCGCGAGGAGCGTCCGGCCCGTACGCGTACGCCGCGTCAGCGTCGCCGCACCCGCGGCGGGGAGACGACGGCCGAGACGGCCGTGGCCGAGGCAGTCGTTCCCGAGCAGGCCGCCGGCGAAGCGTCCGCGGAGCCGCGCGTGCCGCGCCGCCGCCGTCGTACCCGGGTGGGCGCGCAGGCGTCCGCGGAGGCGACGGCCGTCGTGGAGACGGTCGAGCAGACCGCGCCCGTCGTCGAGGCGGAGGCGGAGACGGAGTCCAAGCCGCGTCGCCGCCGTACGCGCAGCGCCGCGCAGGCCGTCGTCGCCGAGGCCGAGGCGGTCGTCGCGGTCGCGGAGACCGCGACCGAGCCTGAGGCCGAGGTCAAGCCTCGTCGCCGCACCCGTGCCGCGAAGGCGGTCGACGCTGTCGACACCGTCGAAGCCGGCACCGGGACGGTCGAGGCGGAGGCGGTCGTCGAGACCAAGCCACGCCGGACCCGGACGCGTGCGGCCAAGGCGGTCGACACCGCCGAAGCCACCGACACCGAGGCGAAGCCCCGACGGACGCGTGCGGTCAAGGCCGTCGACACGGCCGAGGCGGCCGTGACGGTCGAGGCCGACACCGAGACGAAGCCCCGACGGACCCGCGCCCGCAAGACCGTCGCCACGGTCGAGGCCGTCGAGGCCGACACCGAGGCCAAGCCCCGCCGGACCCGCGCCCGCAAGGCAGCGGAGCCCAAGGCGGCGGCCGAGACCGCGGTTGAGCCGGAGGCCAAGCCGCGTCGGACGCGTGCACGCAAGGCGGTGGCGCAGCCGGAGAGCTGACGCCCACGCACTCATCACGGCCCGGCCCCGGAAGGGGCCGGGCCGTTGTGTTTCCCCGCCCCGCGCCTTCCCGATACCGGGGTCCGCCCGGAGCCGGAACGGCCTTCGGTATCTCCCTCTACGGCTGGCGGGCCGCAGGAGGCGCCCCCAGCCGGCCCGGAGTTCGAGCCCGGGTTCGGGAAGGGGCGGGTGAGGGAACACGCCCAGGCGGGAGAACACGCCCCGCGCAGCGGTCCCACCCGCCCCCGTACCGCCTCCTCCGCGTTAGCCTCGTCCGCATGAGCCGGCCGCCCACCTTCGTTCCGCCCGCCTGCGCACGTCCCCGCGCGCTCACCACCTCGCGCGGCGCGTTCGCCGTGCTCGACGCGCGACCGTCCGGTGACGTGCGCGGCACCGCGCTGCTGCTGCCCGGATACACGGGCAGCAAGGAGGACTTCATCGCGCTGCTCGAACCGCTGACGGCGGCCGGCTATCGCGCCGTCGCGGTCGACGGCCGCGGCCAGTACGAGACGGCCGGCCCTGCCGACCAAGCCGCCTACGCCCAGGACGAGTTGGCCAGGGACGTGCTGGCCCAGGCGGCGGCGCTGGGCGGTCCCCTGCATCTCGTGGGTCACTCGCTCGGCGGCCAGATCGCCCGCGCCGCCGTCCTCATGGACGCCTCACCGTTCGTGACGCTGACCCTGATGTCGTCCGGTCCGGCGCAGATCAGTCCGGCCCAGCAGCAGCGGGTGAAGCTGCTGAGCGACGCGCTCGCGGTGATGCCGATGGACCAGGTGTGGGAGGCGATCCTCACCTTCGACGCGCCGGAGGACGCGGCGGAGGAAGCCACGGAGGACCGGGAGGACCTGCGGCGCCGATGGCTGCTGCACAACCCGGCCCAGCTCCTCGCCACGGGACGGCAGTTGACGACCGAACCGGACAGGGTCGCCGAACTCGCCGCCGTACGACCGCCGCACACGCATGTGCTGTCGGGCGAACGTGACGACACCTGGCCGGTCCCGCTGCTGGACGCGATGGCGGAGCGGCTGGGCGCGCACCGGACGGTGGTGGCCGGCGCGGAGCACTCCCCGAACACCGACCGCCCGGCTGAGACCGCCGCGGCGCTCGTCCGGTTCTGGGATCAGCGCTGAGGCAGGCTCCGGGGCCGGTCACGGCCGCACGGCTCCCGGAGCAGCCATCAGTACTGGGACTGGAGGTGCTGCCAGAAACCGTCACGCAGCGCACGCCGGAGCAGCGCGTGCCCGCGCAGCGAGCGCTGGAGCCGCCGTTCCGCCTCGATGAGCAGGTCCTGGTCGACGGAGCCGGGCAGGTAGGGGTGCCCGGGAAGCAGTTCGGCCAGCTCGGTGCGACCGCGCTCGACCAGCCAGGTCGCGGCGATCTGCGCGCCCACGAAACGCACCTCGTCACGTGAGGGCGGCGGTGAGCCCTCGTTCTCGTAGGTCGTCACGGGCCTGCGGGTGATGTAGGGACGGCAGAAGTCGAGGTCGAAGGTGCGCTGGCTGTCGACCTCCCACAGCAGCGGCTCCGCCTGGTTGCGGCCCTCCCCCGCCTCTATGCCCCACAGGTGGACCCGTGCGCCGTAGCCCTGGGCCGCCTCGACCGCGGAGACCAGGTCCTCGTCACCGCCGACGAGCGCCGCGTCGCTGATGGCGCGGTGCCGGGCGAGGGACTCCAGGTCGGTGCGGATGAGGGAGTCGACGCCCTTCTGCTGGTTGTTGGCGTTGAGGTTGCCGAGGCGCACCTTGACGTCGGGCAGCTCCGCGATGGCCTGCTGCTCGGAGGTGTGGATACGGCGCCGGGCGCCGTCGTACCAGTAGACCCGCAGCAGCCGGCTGTCGGCGAAGATGGTGCGCGCCTTGTCGATGAAGGCCTCGATCAGGCCTTCCGCATCGAGGTCGAAGGAGCGCCGGTCCTCCGTGCCCGCCACAAGCAACCCGGCCGCAGCATAGACGTAACCGGCGTCGACGAAGATGGCATGGGTGGAGGGAGTCTTCGCGACCTCGGCGAGCATCCGCTGCAGGAGCTCATTGGTGCGCTCCAGGCGGCCGGCGATCTGGTTGATCTCTGCGTCGTTCATACGGGGCTCATTGTCCGTGTCCGGAGCACTACTCGCCAGTAGTTAGGCATCCGAAAAATTTCCTTAGCGTAGGGAATGTTTGCAGGATGCATCCCGTTGACCCCTGTGTACACGGACGGAGACATCCGTCTGTCAGCCACTCAGTTCTCCTGCAGGAGGATCAGACGAAGGGAGAAGCGCTTGCGCTTCGAGATCATGCGACTGGACGACATCGACGGCACGGCTGTCGACAGTACGGTCGTGGACGCCGCCTCCGTCAATCGGATCGTGCAGCAGGCCGCCTTCACCGGCCAGCGCATCTACATCCGGCCCGCCGACACCGACGCTGCTTCATAACGCCTGACCGCTCGACGACGCGCGACGCCCCCGTACGGACGAACCCGTACGGGGGCGTACTGCGTCCCGGCGGGCGGGTCAGGAGCCCTGGATGACCTGGGTGACCCCGTTGATGATCTGCTGCACGGCGATCGCGGAGAGCATCATGCCGGCGAGCCGGGTCACCAGGACCACGCCGCCGTCCTTGATCAGGCGGATGATCACCAGCGAGTAGCGCATGGTCAGCCAGAGCACGACGTGCATGGCGACGATCGCCGCCCACACGGAGACCTGCTCCCCCGCCCCGTCCGCGTGCTGCACGGCGAGGATCACGGAGACGATCGCGCCGGGGCCCGCCAGCAGCGGCATGCCCAGCGGCACCAGCGCCACATTGACGTCCTTGGTCTGCTTGGGCTCGTCCGTCTTACCGGTGAGCAGGTCCAGGGCGATCAGCAGCAGGAGCAGTCCGCCGGCGATCATCAGCGCGGGGACGGAGACGTGCAGATAGTCGAGGATCTGCTGACCGAGGATGCCGAAGACGGTGATCACGCCGAAGGCGACGGCCACGGCCTGCCACGCCATCCGGCGCTGCACCTTGGTGGAGCGCCCGGAGGTGAGGGCGAGAAAGATCGGAGTGATCCCGGGGGGATCCATGATGACGAAGAGGGTCAGGAACAGGGAGCCGAAAACGGCAGCGTCGAACACAGTGAGGGCCTTGCGGGAGAGGGTCGTACGAAATGGGCAAGCGGGGGTGAGGGCGCGTCCGCGTGATCGAGGACGTAAGGACGCCAGGCGCAAAAACGCCCTAGGAAACGGCTCCGCCGGTGCCCGGCACCGGGAACGCCCCGGTGGCGCGGCGGGTGATCTCGCCGTAGATCTCGGGATCGGTGGTGTATTCGCCGAGCCGGCAGGTCTTGCGGCTGCCGTGGTAGTCGCTGGAGCCGGTCGTCAGCAGGCCGAGGTCCTGGGCGAGGCCGCGCAGCCGGGCACGGGTCGCCTCGTCGTGGTCCATGTGGTCGACCTCGATCCCGTCGAGGCCGCAGGCGGCGAGCTCCGCGACGGCGGCCTCCGGCACCACGCGACCGCGCTTCACGGCGAGCGGGTGGGCGAAGACGGTGACCCCGCCGGCGGCCTTGACCAGGCGGATCGCCGTGAAGGGATCGAGCTCGTGCTTCTCCACGTACGCCCGGCCGCCGTCGGCCAGCCACTGGGGCGTGAAGGCGTCGGAGACGGAGGGCACCACGCCGAGCTCGACGAGGGCCTCTGCTATGTGGGGCCGGCCGACGGAGCCGTCCCCGGCGATACGGGCGACCTGCTCCCACTCGACGGGCACGCCGAGCTCCCGGAGCTTGCCGACCATCGCCCGGGCGCGCGGCACCCGGTCGTCGCGCACGAGCTCCCGCTCGCGCAGCAGGTCGGGCTCCTCGGGGTCGAAGAGGTACGCCAGCATGTGGAGGCCGATGCCGTCGAGGCGGCAGGAGAGTTCGGCTCCGGTGACGAGAGTCACTCCCGCAGGGACGGCCGCGGCGGCCTCCGCGTGGCCGCGAGTGGTGTCGTGGTCGGTGAGCGCGACGACGTCCAGACCGGCGGCCGCCGCGTTGCGCACCAGCTCGGCCGGGGTGTCAGTGCCGTCCGAGGCCGTGGAGTGGGTGTGCAGGTCGATGCGCACGACGCGTGACTCCGGGGGCTCGGGGCGGACAGGGACACCTCAGGATAACTGCCGCACAAGCACGCCCCGGCCGCCCGACGGGACGACCCGCTAGGAGAGGAGTCGCGGCGACAGGGCCCCGCACGGCAGCAGTTCGACCTCCGCGCCCGCGTCCCGCAGGTCCGTGAGCACCAGCTCGTCGTACATCAGCAGCCCGGACTGCTCCGGCCAGACCACGGCCCACAGCCACAGGCCCCGCGCTTCGCCGGCGAACACCGCCCGGTCGTCGGGGGTGCCCTTGACATGCCACAGCGGGGTGGGCCGGCCGGCGGCGAGCACCTTGGCCTGCGGCGGTCTGTCCACCTCGATGTGCGGCCCGGGGTCGGGGCCGTCGATCCCGGCGTAACGGGACCCGAGGCCGACGCCGAGCTCCTCGGCGATCAACAGCAGCTCTCCGATGCCGCCGAGCGGCCCGGGGCCGGAACACGCGACGGCCGTCGCCCTGCCGCCGCTGCGGTCGTCGCCCGCATAGGCGACGCCGGTGTAGAGCCAGCCGACCGGAAGCGGCCAGGGCATCCACACGGGGACCTGCGCGCGGTGCACGACGACACCGAGGGCCTCGACACTGGGCGGGATCACCGGCTGCAGCGGGTGCACGGCGCCGTGCACATCGCACTGCCAGGAGTCGGCAAAGAGACCGGGCGCCCTCACCCGGCCACCGCACTTCGGGCAACTGGGTTCGCCCCTCATAAGGGTCAACGGTCCTCTCCGGTGGACGCCGCGTCAAGGACGATCACCCGTCCGGAGCGCGCCTGTGGCCCGGTGAAAATGAATGTACGGATCACTTATCAGGCCGTGCGACGTCTTGCCGGCACCGAACGGCCCGGCCGGGAGAAAGTCACTCGATCGAAGCAACGGCCCCTGCTCCGAGAGAGGCGGCCGCCTGGTGAGGACGGAGGAGGCGCGACCCGACCCCTGAGACGTGAGCTGAAACCGCGTCACACGCCCGCGGCCCGCCAACCTCCTTGCCCCGCCGGACGGTTCAGTCCAGCGCCACGGACCGGCGCAGCGGATCGCGCAGGTCCGTCCCGTGCGTCAGCCAGCGTTCCTGGAGTTCCGCCGCGCCGTGCACCCGCTTCCACGCCGCCTCGTTCGACGTCATGGGCAGCAGCGGGAGGAAGCGCACCGGGTCCATCGGGTCGCCCAGCTCCAGGTCCTCCACCAGCCCGCCCGGCTCCGCGACGAGCACGGAGCTGAACGGCGCGGAAGGCCACAGGGCGTCCCCCACGTCGAGCGAGGCGCCAGGCGCCACGACCACGCCCTCGACCTGCGGGGACGCGGCCAGCACCGCGAGCGGACGCAGCACCTTGTCGGTGTCCGCGAGCCCGGCCCGCACGGTCAGCACCAGCTCCGCGCGCGGGCCCTTCACCGGATCGGCGAGGGCCGCGGTGGGGTCGGTCATCGGGTGGACGGACATGCCGAGTGTGGCGTAGCGCACGATGTCCTTGTCACCGTCACGGTCCCGGAAGCGCAGCACCTCGATGCGGTCGGTGCCCAGGAACGTCACCGCGGCGCGGGCGTCCGGTTCTCCGAGGGCGCTGCGCAGCCGGGCTTCGACAAGAGCAAGAACGTCTTCCATGTCGCGAGCATAAAACGCGTAAGGAGCGGGCAAACACAGGGATTGACCCGTAGTCGGCTGATAGGCTTGGCCGCTGGTCGGGACGGACACAGAAGTGTTGCCTTCAAGTCCTGACGACACGTCGTCCCTCACGGGGGACCGGCCGGAGGAGGTGAGGCTGCGGTGGATCGAAGTCGATCGTGCAGTACCAGCAGCTCTTCCGCACGGCACCGTTCGCTTCGCCGGTCCTGACCCGACGAACCGGAATCCGGTGTACTGAGGCCTTTCCCGCACGGGGCCCCACGGCTTTTCGCACGACGGAAGAGCGCGAGCACTTCGTTTTTGCCTGTCTGTAGCGAACGCCGTCACCGCGCTCCCGCGGTGCCGCCCGCTTTGCGGACGTACGACTCACGTCCCCATTCCGGGCTGTGCCACGCCACCGCCGACGGCCTCTCCGTGAAGGAGCCAGCCATGTCGATGATCCGTGACCTGCGCGCAGCGGTCCGCCCCTCTCTGCGCAAGAGCAGCACCCCGTACAGCGGCTACGACACCACCCGTGACCCCTCCGCCTCCAGCGCGGTCGTCGACTGCGCCGTCTACCGTGACGGCCGGCGCCTCGAGAGCACCGCGTGCCTCACGCCCCACGAGGCGATGCTGCGGGTGCGGGAGGGCGGCGGCTTCGCCTGGATCGGGCTGCACGAGCCGACGGAGGCCGAATTCGCCGGTATCGCCGCGGAGTTCGGGCTCCACCCGCTCGCCGTCGAGGACGCCGTCCACGCCCACCAGCGGCCCAAGCTGGAGCGGTACGACGACACCCTCTTCACCGTCTTCAAGACGATCCACTACGTCGAGCACGCGGAGCTCACCGCCACCAGCGAGGTCGTGGAGACCGGTGAGGTGATGTGCTTCACCGGCCGGGACTTCGTCATCACGGTGCGGCACGGCGGCAAGGGCTCGCTGCGCGCGCTGCGGCACGGCCTGCAGAAGGACGCCGAGCTGCTCTCCAAGGGCCCCTCCGCGGTGCTGCACGCCATCGCCGACCATGTCGTCGACGGCTACATCGCGGTCGCGGAGGCCGTGCAGGACGACATCGACGAGGTGGAGATCGACGTCTTCTCCGCGCCGGCCAAGGGCAGCCCGCGCGGTGGCGACGCGGGGCGGATCTACCAGCTCAAGCGCGAGGTGCTGGAGTTCAAGCGGGCCGTCTCCCCGCTGCTGCGTCCGATGCAACTGCTGAGCGAGCGGCCCATGCGGCTGGTGGACCCCGACATCCAGAAGTACTTCCGCGACGTCGCCGACCACCTCGCACGCGTGCAGGAGGAGGTCATCGGCTTCGACGAGCTGCTGAACTCCATCCTCCAGGCCAACCTGGCCCAGGCGACCGTCGCCCAGAACGAGGACATGCGCAAGATCACCTCCTGGGCCGCGATCATCGCCGTCCCCACGGCGGTCTGCGGCATCTACGGCATGAACTTCGACCACATGCCGGAGCTGAAGTGGAAGTACGGCTACCCCTTGGTGCTCACGGGCATCGCGGTGGTCTGTTTCGCCATCCACCGCACGCTCAAGCGCAACGGCTGGCTGTAGTACGAGAGCCGGTCGATAGGCTGCGCGTATGACATCACATCTGCTCGGCCGGGCGCTCGTCGAGGAGGCCACCAAGAAGTCGGGCCTCATCTGGGTGCGTGGCGACGGCCCGGCGCGTGCCCTGTGGCACGTCTGGCACGAGGGCGCCGCGTACATCGTCGGCGACGGGCCCGGCGAGCAGCCGCTGCCGGGTCTCGTGGACGGCGCGGACGCGGAGGTCACCGTCCGCAGCAAGGACAAGGGCGGCAGGCTCGTCGCCTGGTCGGCCCGGGTGAGCGAGCTCGCCCCGCGCTCACAGGCGTGGGAGGCGGCCGTCGGCGAGCTCAAGGGCAAGCGGCTGAACGCGCCGGACGCGGAGCGGATGACCGAGCGCTGGGCGCGTGAATGCCGGGTGCTGCGCCTCGAGCCGCGGGACGCGGTCACCGACCTGCCCGACGGCTCGCTGGCGGCCGCGCCGCTGCCGACTGCCGCGACGACCCGCCGGCCTGCTCCGGCGGCCCTGCCGAGGCTCCTGCTGAAGCGGCGCAAGCGCCGCGGCTGATCCGTCCGCGCCGGTCAAGGGCCCCGGGCGTTGGTCAGGACCCCTGGACGGAGGGTCGGGAGCCCCGCGCGGAGGTCAGGAGCTCTGCTCGGAGGACTTCGGGAGCTGCTTGCCGTAGTCGACCGTCTCGTCCTTCGACGGTTCCGCCAGCGGGAAGTCCTTGTCCCAGTCGCCCAGTGTGAGCACTCCCGCGCCACCGGCCCGCGTGAACTGCAGCGGATACGGCTTGCCCTCCAGCGACACGTCGAGGACACCGCCCCGGCCGCCCTCGCCCGCTGAGACCTTGATGGTGCGCACCCCGCCGACGCGGGTCCGGTCGCCCTTGCTGAGCTTGCCCTCCATGCCGAGCAGCCCGTCCAGCAGCACGTCCATGTCGGTGAAGCCGCGGAACTGCTTGTACGAGGGGTCGCCCTTGGGGACCTTCACGTACTTGTCGGCGAGCTTCTTCGCCGCCTCGAGGTCCGATTCGCTCGGCTCCTTCTCCTCGTCGCCGTCGGCGTGGCTCCAGAAACCGGCGTCGGCCTTCAGGAAGAGGGTGTCGCCGATCCTCAGCAGCTCGAAGGCGTTCTCCTTGGACGTGAGCGAGCCGGTGCCGCCGTCGTGCTTGAGCCGCATGTTCAGCTTGTAGGTGCCGCCCTTGCTGACGAGGGTGCCCGAGAGGCGCACCGAGGCCGCGGCGTCGGCCGCTGTCCGCGCCTTGGTCTCGATCTCCTCCGCCGACAGCTTCCCGATCCCGTTCGTCCCCGCGTCCGGGTCCTCACCGCACGCACCGAGGGCCATGGTCAGCCCGGCACACAGCACCGCGGAGAGCCCGGCCCTTCGTACTCGGCCGGCCGGAGGGAGGGGAGTCACAAGCGCACTGCCTCTCATCAGTGGGGAATGGCAGACCGCAGCGTACCCGTGCGGGGTGCACGGGTACGCAGGCAGCCGTACGGCCGTCGGCCGGGAGCGGCCCGGATCGGTACCGGCTAGCCTGAAACGGTCCGGAATCAGCATTTCGGCGCAGAGGTGACCGGCAGTGGAGGAGGGGCGAGCATGGCGGCAGGCGCCCCGCGGGTCTTCGTCTCGCACCTCGCCGGCGTGGCCGTCTTCGACCCCAACGGCGACCAGGTGGGACGCGTGCGCGACCTGGTCGCGATGCTGCGCGTCGGCCGCCGCCCGCCGCGGCTGCTGGGCCTGGTGGTCGAGGTGATCAGCCGCCGCCGGATCTTCCTCCCCATGACGCGGGTGACGGGCATCGAGTCGGGCCAGGTCATCACCACCGGTGTCCTCAACGTCCGCCGCTTCGAGCAGCGTCCCACCGAGCGGCTGGTGCTGGGCGAGCTCCTGGACCGGCGGGTACGCCTCGTGGAGAGCGGCGAGGAGGTCACTGTGCTCGACGTGGCGATCCAGCAGCTGCCGGCCCGCCGCGACTGGGAGATCGACAAGGTCTTCGTGCGCCGGGGCAAGGGCGGGGCACTGCGCCGCAAGGGCGAGACGCTGACCCTCGAGTGGTCCGCCGTCACCGGCTTCTCGCTCGAGGAGCACGGTCAGGGCGCGGAGAACCTGCTGGCCACCTTCGAGCAGCTGCGTCCGGCGGACCTGGCCAACGTGCTGCACCATCTGTCGCCCAAGCGGCGTGCCGAGGTGGCCGCGGCGCTCGACGACGACCGGCTCGCCGATGTGCTGGAGGAGCTGCCCGACGACGACCAGGTGGAGATCCTCGGCAAGCTCAAGGAGGAACGGGCGGCCGACGTCCTGGAGGCCATGGACCCCGACGACGCCGCCGACCTGCTGTCCGAGCTGCCGGAGGCGGACAAGGAACGGCTGCTGGCCCTGATGCGGCCCGACGACGCGGCGGACGTGCGGCGGCTGATGGCGTACGAGGAGCGCACCGCGGGCGGTCTGATGACGACCGAGCCGATCGTGCTGCGCCCCGACGCCACGGTGGCCGACGCCCTGGCCCGGGTGCGCCAGCAGGACCTCTCCCCCGCGCTCGCCGCGCAGGTGTACGTGTGCCGGCCGCCCGACGAGACGCCGACGGGAAAGTACCTGGGCACGGTGCACTTCCAGCGGCTGCTGCGGGACCCGCCGTTCGCGCTGGTCAGCTCGATCGTGGACAGCGACCTGCCGCCGCTGTCGCCGGACACCCCGCTGCGGACCGTCACCCAGCACCTCGCCGCCTACAACATGGTGGCGGCGCCGGTCGTCGACGAGGGCGGGTCGCTGCTGGGTGCCGTGACCGTCGACGACGTACTGGACCACCTGCTGCCGGACGACTGGCGCGAGACCGAGTTCGAGGAATCCGCCCATGGGTAGCGGCGAGACGGGGCAGCCCGACCGGTTCGAGCAGCAGGGCCGCATGCCGGCGGGGGCGAGCGCCGCCCCGCGGACGCGGGTGCGGCTCGACCTGCCGCGGGCACCGCGCCGCAGTCTGCTGCCCGACTACGACCCGGAGGCCTTCGGGCGTCTCTCGGAGAAGATCGCACGGTTCCTCGGGACGGGCCGCTTCCTCGTCTGGATGACACTGACGATCATCGCCTGGGTGGTGTGGAACGTCAGCGCGCCCGCCCAGCTGCGCTTCGACGAGTACCCGTTCATCTTCCTGACCCTCGCGCTGTCCCTCCAGGCGTCGTACGCGGCGCCGCTGATCCTGCTGGCGCAGAACCGGCAGGACGACCGCGACCGGGTCAACCTGGAGCAGGACCGCAAGCAGAACGAGCGCTCGATCGCGGACACGGAGTATCTGACCCGGGAGGTCGCGGCGCTGCGGATGGGCCTCGGTGAGGTGCCGACGCGGGACTGGATCCGCTCCGAGCTGGAGGATCTGGTGCGGACGATGGACGAGCAGCGGGTCCCGTCCCCGCACGAGCGCACGCGCGGTAGTGACGAAGACGACCGCTGACGGCCTTTCCGCAGGCGGTGGCCGGAGCCGTACCATCTCCGTATGGCTACGGAAGACGCGGTGCTTGAGGCACTGGCGACGGTGAACGACCCCGAGATCAACCGACCGATCACCGACCTGGGCATGGTGAAGTCGGTCGACATCGGGGACGACGGCACGGTCGCCGTCACGGTCTACCTCACCGTGTCGGGCTGCCCGATGCGCGAGACGATCACCAAGAACGTGACCGAGGCGGTCGCACGCGTCGACGGCGTCTCGCGGGTCGACGTCACGCTGGACGTGATGAGCGACGAGCAGCGCAAGGACCTCGCGGCATCGCTGCGGGGCACCACCGCCGAGCGCGAGGTGCCGTTCGCCAAGCCGGGTTCGCTGACGCGTGTGTACGCGGTGGCGTCCGGAAAGGGCGGCGTCGGCAAGTCGTCCGTGACCGTGAACCTGGCGGCCGCCATGGCGGCGGACGGGCTGAAGGTCGGCGTCGTCGACGCGGACATCTACGGTCACAGCGTGCCGCGCATGCTGGGTGTGGACGGGCGTCCGACCCAGGTCGAGAACATGATCATGCCGCCGTCCGCGAACGGTGTGAAGGTCATCTCCATCGGCATGTTCACGCCCGGCAACGCGCCGGTGGTGTGGCGCGGCCCGATGCTCCACCGGGCGCTGCAGCAGTTCCTCGCCGACGTGTACTGGGGCGACCTGGACGTCCTCCTGCTCGACCTCCCGCCGGGCACGGGCGACATCGCGATCTCCGTCGCCCAGCTCGTCCCGAACGCGGAGATCCTCGTCGTCACCACTCCGCAGCAGGCCGCCGCCGAGGTGGCCGAGCGGGCCGGTTCCATCGCGGTGCAGACGCACCAGAAGATCGTGGGTGTCGTCGAGAACATGTCGGGCCTGCCGTGCCCGCACTGCGACGAGATGGTCGACGTCTTCGGCAGCGGCGGCGGTCAGCGGGTCGCCGAGGGCCTGACGAAGACGACCGGTGCGACGGTGCCGGTGCTGGGCTCGATCCCGATCGACGTACGGCTCCGTGAGGGCGGCGACGAGGGCAAGCCGGTCGTCATCACGGACCCGGACTCCCCCGCCGGTTCGGCGCTGCGCGCGATCGCGGGCAAGCTCGGGGGCCGTCAGCGCGGTCTGTCGGGCATGTCGCTGGGCATCACACCCCGCAACAAGTTCTGACCGGAGGGGCACTTTCGCCCGCTTCCGGCATCGAGGGCGCCGCTCGGCTCGAGCGGCGCCCTCGGTCCGTCTTCGGGTCCGTACGGCCCGTGGGGCACGTACGGCGGTCGTCCCGTCCGCGGATCAGTGCACGTACGCGGCCGGGTTGGCGACCACCGCGAATCCCAGGCCGTACGCGCTCATTCCGCGCCCGTAGGCGCCGATGTGGACGCCCGCCCCGGTGGTGCCGGCCAGCACCCAGCCGAACTCCGACTCGCGGTAGTGGAAGGAGGTCGCGACCCCGTCCACCGGCAGCGAGAGGGTCGACCACTCGGGGCCGGTCAGATCGTCCGCCAGCTCGAACGCGGTCTCCGTCTGCTGCTCGAGCCAGTCGTCACGAAGCGAGTGGTCGAGCTTCTCGGGCCAGGTGTGGGCCAGCAGGCCGGAGCCGGCCAGCCAGGCGGCCGAGGAGACGGTGGTGGCCTCCAGCACGCCCGTGCCGTCGCCGGTGCGCCTGACAGGGTTCGCCGCCACGGTCACCACGACGGTGAAACGCTCCTTCTCGGCGCCTGCCGTCTCGGACCGTATCGTCGGCTCGTCGCCGTGACCGATCGCGCCGTGCTGGACCGTCCCGTCGGCGGCGGTGCCCACCTGCATCAGGCGCCGGGGACCGGTGAAGGCCTCGTCCAGCGCGTACCAGGGGAAGGCGGCGTTCTTGAATCCCTCCGCCGCACGCCGGGCAGCCGTGTCCCCCTGCGCCGTGCGGGATCTGTAGCCGCTCTGGTCCGGCGTTTCGCCCGCCGTCCCCTGCTGCTCCGTCACCCGGCTCGTCGTCGACATGTACCCGGCCGCCTCTCCGTCTTTCACACCTGCAGCGGACCCGCCCCCCTCGGGCGTCCTCACTGCCGGACAGATGGAGAATAGCCACCCTGTCCCCGCTCGCAGGGATTGACAGTCCTCAGGTGGCGTCTGCGTCGAACGGCGGGCGGTCGTCGGGGGCGGGCTTCTCGCCCTTCTTGAGCAGGTCGGGGCCGCCTGAGGAGGAACCGTTCACCACGGCGGGCACGGAACTGTCCGACACACCGGAATGCTCCGTTCCGTTGACGGCGTCGGCGACCTCGTTGATCTCCTTCTTGAGATCGAAGCTGCTGCGGAGCTCCTTGAGGTCCTTCAGATCCTCGTTCTCCGCGAGCTGCTTGCGGATGAACGCCTTCGGGTTCAGGTCCTCGAACTCGAAGTCCTTGAACTCGGGCCCGAGCTCGCTGCGGATGTCCTCCTTCGCGCTCTCGGAGAACGCGCGGACCTTCCGGATGAAGCGGCTGGCGTCCTGGATGACCTTCGGCAGCTTGTCGGGGCCGAAGATGAGCACGGCGAGAACCACGAGCGCCACCAGCTCCAGTGCGCCTATGTCATTGAACACCTTGCTGCTCCTCGTGTTCTCCGTGCTCGCTGCGTGCCACGTGCCCGCCGCGGTCCGCGGACCGGCCGGGATCCGGGTCCGCTCCACGGTACCCGGCGAAACTGTCGGCCCGGTACCTTCCGGGCAGCGCCGAGATGGTCATGAGCTGTCCGCCGAGCCGAGCACGAGCGTCACCGTGCGCTCGTCCCCGCCGCGACGCAGCGTCAGCTCCAGCTTGTCGCCCGGACGGTGTGCGCGGATCTTCACGATCAGCTCCTCGCCGCTGTGCACCCGCCGGCCGTCGACCTCGGTGATGACATCGCCCGGCCTGACGCCCGCCTTGGCGGCGGGACCGCCCGGTGTGACGGCGGGGGAGTCGTCCTGGCCCTTGTCACCGACGCGGGCCCCGTCACCGGCGAACTTCATGTCGAGGCTGACCCCGATCACCGGATGCGTGGCCTTGCCGGTGTTGATCAGCTCCTCCGCGACGCGCTTGCCCTGGTTGATGGGAATCGCGAAGCCGAGCCCGATGGAGCCCGCCTGGGCCCCGTCGGTCCCAGCGCCGGTGTCCGCGGCACGGATGGCGCTGTTGATGCCGATGACCTGAGCCTTGCCGTCCACCAGCGGGCCGCCCGAATTGCCGGGGTTTATCGGTGCGTCGGTCTGCAGGGCGTCGACATAGCTGATGTCGCTGCCGTCGCCCTTGTCGCCGCCGGCGGTGATCGGGCGCTCCTTGGCGCTGATGATTCCCGAGGTGACCGTGTTCTGGAGGTCGAACGGTGCGCCGATGGCGACGACGGGATCGCCGACCCGGACGTTGTCGGAGTTGCCCAGCGGCAGCGGCTTCAGGCCGCTGACCCCGGTCACCTTGACCACGGCCAGGTCGTAGCCGCTGTCCTTGCCGACGAGGGTTGCCTTGGCGGTCTCGCCCCCGCTGAAGGTGATCGAGATGTCGCCGGAGGCGCCGGCCGGGTCGACGACATGGTGGTTGGTGAGGATGTGGCCCTGCTCGTCGAGCACGAAGCCGGTCCCGGTGCCCTGTTCCGAGTCGCCGCTGACATGCAGGGTGACGACGCTCGGCAGGGCGCTCGCGGCGATACCGGCGACGCTGTCGGGTGCCCTGTCGGCGCTCTCGCGACCGGCCTGTGGCAGTTCGATGCGGGTGACCCCGCCGTTGCGCTCCACATAGGCGCCTAGGACACCGCCGGTACCACCCGCGACGAGCGCGACGACGAGGGCCCCGATCAGCAACGGGCCACGTCGGCGCCTGCGGGGGGCGGCCGGCTCCCCTGGGTGGGTGAACGGCGCTCCCGGCGCGCTCCAGGGGTCGTACTGGAGCCAGACGGAGGACAGCGGCTGCGGTCGCTCCGGGGCGGGAGGCGGACCGGCCAGGGTGGGCGCGGCGGGCGGCGCTGCGGGGTCCGGCTGTGGATGCCGCGGCGGGTACGGATGTGAGGGCTGGGGCTGGGGCTGGTGGTCCGGGTGCGGATGCGCGTAGCCGCTCCCGGTGCCGGCCGTCGCGTACTGGGCGGGCAGCGGTGTGCCGTGGGCCGGCGTCGCCACCGGGCGCTGCACAGGAGGGGCGGGCGCCCAGGGGCCGGGTCCGCCGTACGGCGGGGTGCTGTAGGGATCGGGGTCGTGCAGCGGCTGGGGCCTCGGGGACACGGCGACCGCTGCGGGCACTGTGGTGTCCGCCGTGGCCTCCACCGGCTCGGGCACCTCCGAGGGCACCGGCGCGGGCGCCTGAGCGGGCGCAGGGACCGTCACATGGTCCGGCTGCGCGTGCGTCCGGGCGTCCGCCTGGTCCGCTTCCGGTGCCGGTGACGCGTCCACCGATGAAGCGTCCAGGGCCCCGGGAGCCTCTTCCGGCGCGGATGCCTCCTGCCCGGAGGGAACCGCGCGCCCCTTGTCGGGGCGGCTCCACCACTTCGCCTTGGGTCCGGTGGGCTTCCCGTCGTCCATGTTCTCCCCGCAAACTGCCGGCCGCTGCGGCGCCCCCGCGGGCACCCGCTGAGATTCAACCAGGTTTGCGAATCCGTGCGCAGGGTCCTGGTCGGGTCCTGCTCAGGCGCCCTGCGCCGGTCAGCGCGAAGGCGGCGGGGCGGGCTGCGACGGGGCAGCCAGATGCCTGGGCACCGGAGTGGCCACAGGACCGATCGCCGGGGCGGCGGCCAGCCGCAGTGCCACTGCCGTCGGACGTATCAGCGGCGTCGTCGAGGAGGCGTGGGCCAGCGGCGAGACACCGAGGTGGCGATTGATCACCTGACCACCGGGCTCGCCCGGCACCGCGGCGATCACCGGCCCGGAGCCCGGTCTGGTCTGGCCGCTCCCGCCCCGGCGCCGGTCGCCCTCCGTGCCGCGGAACGCGGTGGCACCGCCACCGGATCCCGGGGTCGTGGTGTTGGCGGCGGTCGTCGGCGTCGCGGTGCGCAGCGGCGTCACCTTGTTGCCGCCGCCCTGCCCGCGCGCACCGGAATCACCGGAGGCGTCGAGCGGAACGGCACCGCCCAGGGCGATGGCGGCGAAGGACACGGCGCTGGCCGCCGCGAAGGCGAACCGCCTGCCGCGCCACGGCGAGCGCTCAGCTTCCGCGCGGCCGACCTCGTGGATCCGGAAGCCGCTGCCGCCACCGGGGAGAACGGCCGCGTGGGCCCCGCCGGGGACGTAGCCGAACGTCTCCGCGCGAGGGTCGCGCGGTCTTCCCGCGGACGGGTTCAGCGCTCCGAACACCCCGCCGGCGGCACGTCCGCCGCCGAAGGGGCCGGGCTCGTCGTCGTCGCCGGCGGCGGGACCCGCGGGCAGACCCTGGAGCCGCGCGAGCAGCCCCTCGGAGAGCGGCGGCGGTGCGGCCTGGGCGAAGACGTTCTTGAGACGGCGCTGGGCATCGGCCTCGGCCTTGCATCTCGGACAGGTGGCCAGATGCGCGAGGACCCGGTCCCGGGCGTCGTGCTCCAGCTCACCGTCGACGAGTGCGGCCAGCCGGTCCCCCAGATGCTGTTCCGCAGGAGTCGGACCTGTGCCGCTCACGCCGGTCCACCCTCCCCCGCGAGGCCCACGGCGCCCGCCAGCGAGCGCTGCTGCTCCGCACGCGCCTGGGGGGAACGGTGCTGCAGGGCCTTGCGCAGGTGGGAGCGGCCGCGGTGGATGCGGCTGCGGACGGTGCCGAGCTTCACGCCCAGGGTCGCGGCGATCTCCTCGTACGACAGGCCCTCGATGTCACAGAGCACCACGGCGGCGCGGAACTCGGGCGCGAGGGTGTCCAGCGCATGCTGCACGTCCGCGTCGAAGTGGCTGTCGTTGAAGACCTGCTGCGGCGACGGCTCCCGGCTGGGCAGACGCTCCGCCGCGTCGTCGCCGAGGGCGTCGAAGCGGATCCGCTGCTTGCGGCGGACCATGTCCAGGAAGAGGTTCGTGGTGATCCTGTGGAGCCAGCCCTCGAAGGTGCCGGGCGTGTACGTCGACAGGGAGCGGAAGACGCGGACGAAGACCTCTTGCGTGAGGTCCTCCGCGTCGTGCTGGTTACCCGTCAGGCGGTACGCGAGGCGGTAGACCCGTGCGCTGTGCGTGCTGACGATCTCCTCCCACGTGGGAGGGGTCCAGGCCTGCGATTCCGCATCCGATGCGAAGGTCGCCGTGGTGACGGAGTCGGAGGGCGTAGAACGGTCAGCAGTGTTGGTCACGGATTTCGGCTCACCCACCGACCTGAGAAGGCGCCTCAGCACTCCTCCCCGATCCGCAGGTGCAGCCGCACCTCCCCTGTCGGCTCTGGTGGTGTCCAGCGGAGCCCCTACCATAGCCACCTCGCCCGTTAGCTCCGGATAAGAATCTTTACGTGGATTTGGAACCGGCATCCGGGCCCCGCTCCACGCGCTTCCCTCTGCCTCAACAACGACCGGTCCCATCTGCGGGTTCCCGGGTCCAGCGGATACAGTCAGCGTCGCGCCAACTACGGGGACAGGAGAGGGTCATAACCGCCAACCAGCAGACGAGCTGGGCGTTCGCCGACGCCTTTGTCGCCGAGGACGACGCTCTGCGCTGGGCCCGGGACCGGGCCCGGGAGTCAGGGCTGCCCTCGGTGTCCCCGGGCACCGGCGCCGCCCTGCGACTGCTGGCAGCGACCGCCGACGCGAAAGCGGTGGCAGAGATCGGGACGGGGACGGGAGTCTCCGGCATCTACCTGCTGCACGGCATGCGCCCGGACGGCGTCCTGACCACAGTGGACCTCGAGCCGGAACGCCAGCAGTTCGCCCGGGAGGCCTTCCGCGCCGCCGGCTTCGCCGCGAACCGCGCCCGCTTCATCCCCGGCCGCGCGCTCGACGTCCTGCCGCGGCTCGCGGACGGCGGATACGACCTCGTCTTCTGCGACGGCGACCGCACCGAGTCCCTCGACTACCTCGCTGAATCGTTGCGCCTGCTGAGACCCGGCGGACTCGTCTGCTTCGAGGGCGTGTTCGCCGACGGCCGTACGGTCGACTCCGCCGCGCAGCCGGCGGAGGTCCTGAGGGTGCGTGAGCTGCTGCGGGCGGTCCGGGAGAGCCATGAACTCCTGCCGACGCTGCTGCCGGTGGGCGACGGGCTCCTCTGCGCGGTCCGCCGCGGCGCCTGAGCCGGCGCCGGGCAGGGCTTTCCGGGGCTCCGCCCCCGTACCCCCGCGCCGCCGACGCCGACAGGGCCGGGTCCACCGCACCCCCTGAAGCACACGAGCCGGGTCTGCCGCACCCCCAGAAAACGCACTGCCCCGGCACGAACCGTGCCGGGGCAGTGGAAAATCAGGGCGCGTCAGCCGACGACCTTCTTCAGGGCGTCACCGAGTGCATCGGCTTCGTCCGGAGTCAGTTCGACGACAAGCCGACCGCCGCCTTCGAGCGGAACGCGCATGACGATGCCCCGCCCCTCCTTTGTCACCTCGAGCGGGCCGTCGCCCGTCCGCGGCTTCATGGCCGCCATGCTCGTTCCCCTTCCTGAAACCAGCTCATCGCAGCCGGCGGCCCCGTGAGAGGTGCTGTGTCACCGGCATCGAACACATTGCTTCCAGGTCATTATCCCGCATGGCGGGACCCAAAGACCAACATCAGTCGGCATCGCTTGCGCAACGCGCTCTCTCAAAACCACCCAATTCGGCGATGTGCCTGCGATACTTCGCCGCCGCTCCCCAGGCGCCCCACGGAGTTTGTTTGACGCAGGTCACATGTGCACACCCGATGATCTCCGTCATGCTGGCCTCGACACTGCCGTCAGAACCACTAAGGGGACCCGCCATGGCCGACTCCGTGCTGTACGACGTGAACGACGGACTCGCGACGATCACGATCAACCGGCCCGAGGCCATGAACGCGATGAACGTCGACGCGAAGGTCGCTCTGCGCGACGCCGTGCAGGCCGCGGCCGCCGACACGGCGGTGCGCGCGGTGCTGCTGACCGCCACCGGCAAGGCGTTCTGCGTCGGCCAGGACCTCAAGGAGCACGTGTCCCTGCTCGCCGCCGACCGTGAGTCCGGCAGCGGCGGGACCATGAGCACCGTGCGCGAGCACTACAACCCGATCGTCCGGGCGCTGACCGGGATGCAGAAGCCGGTCGTCGCCGGGGTCAACGGCGTGGCAGCCGGTGCCGGCCTCGGGTTCGCACTGGCCGCCGACTACCGGGTCGTCGCCGACACGGCCAAGTTCACGACGTCCTTCGCGGGCGTGGCGCTCACCGCCGACTCCGGCGTGTCCTGGACGCTGCCCCGGCTGATCGGGCAGAGCCGCGCCGCCGACCTGCTGCTCTTCCCCCGCTCGTTCTCCGCGCAGGAGGCGTACGAGTGGGGCATCGCGAACAAGCTCGTCCCGGCGGACGAGCTGGCCGCTCAGGCCGCCGCCGTGGCCCGCGCGCTGGCCGACGGGCCCACGCTCGCCTACGCAGCGCTGAAGGAGTCGATGGCCTACGGCGCGGACCGTTCGCTGAGCGAGGCGCTGGACAAGGAGGAGGAGCTGCAGGCGAAGGCGGGCGCCTCCGAGGACCACGCGATCGCGGTGCAGGCGTTCCTGGCCAAGGAGACCCCCAAGTACCTCGGCCGCTGAGCCGTACGGGCCGGCGTGGCGTCAGCGGCCGCCGCCGCGCGCCACGCAGTCGGCGAGGTGGTCGTCGACGAGCCCGCAGGCCTGCATCAGGGCGTACGCCGTCGTCGGGCCCACGAAGCGCAGTCCGCGCTTCTTGAGGGCCTTGGCGAGAGCGGTGGACTCGTCGGTGACGGCCGGCACGTCGGCGATCGTGCGGGGTGCAGACCGCGCCGTGCCGGGCGCGTACGACCAGATCAGTTCGTCGAGCTCGCCGGCGGGCCAGTCGGCGAGCACCCGCGCGTTGGCGAGGGTCGCCCGGATCTTGGCGCGGTTGCGGATGATGCCGGGGTCGGCGAGCAGGCGCTCCTCGTCGGCCTCGGTGAACGCGGCCACCGCGGCGATCTTGAAGCCGTCGAAGGCGCTGCGGAAGCCTTCCCTGCGACGCAGGATCGTGATCCAGGACAGCCCGGACTGGAAGGCCTCCAGGCAGAGCCGTTCGAACAGGGCGTCGTCGCCGTGGACCGGGCGGCCCCACTCCTCGTCGTGGTACGTGACGTAGTCGGCGGTGGACAGCCCCCAGGGGCACCGGAGCCTGCCGTCCGGGCCCGGCACGGCGGCGCCGGTCACCACGGTCACCGGCCCGGCTCCTCTCCCGGCTTGGTGAACATGTCCTGCCTGCCCGCCGCGGTGGCCTGGGCCCCGGCGAGCGCGGACTCCAGCTCGGCGATGCGCGCGTCCCTTTCGGCGAGCTCCGCGCCGAGGCGGCCCAGCACGTCGTCCACGTCCACCATCCGGTAGCCGCGCAGGCCGACGGGGAGGCGGAGGGCCTCGACGTCGGCGCGGCCGACGGGGCGCCCGGGCGGCAGCGGGTCCACCAGCTGCTCCGGAGGGGCCTCCGGCAGTGCCGCGCTGTCACTGCCGCCGACCACCACGAGCGTGACCGCCGCGATGACCACGACCATCGCGATCAGCAAGAACCAGAACACGAGCGACCCTCTCCCCGAACTTCCCGTACGTCCCCGGGGAACTTACCCGAGCGGAAAACCGTCCACCGCTGATCGTGCCACGGGGCACCGACAGCTAGGGTCGCAGGCGAACGATCTGAGGAGGATCAGCGGATGCTGCGGCTGGGACGGCGCGAGTTCGACGCGCACGAGCCGGTGATCATGGCGATCGTGAACCGGACGCCCGACTCCTTCTACGACCAGGGCGCGACGTTCCGGGACGAGCCCGCCCTGTCCCGCGTCGAGCAGGCGGTGGCCGAGGGCGCGGCCATCATCGACATCGGCGGGGTGAAGGCCGGTCCCGGCGAAGAGGTGTCCGCCGAGGAGGAGGCGCGGCGCACGGTCGGCTTCGTGGCCGAGGTGCGGCGACGCCACCCGGACGTGGTGATCAGCGTCGACACCTGGCGCCACGACGTGGGCGCGGCGGTCTGCGAAGCGGGCGCCGACGTGCTGAACGACGCGTGGGGCGGCGTGGACCCGAAGCTGGCGGAGGTCGCCGCACGGTACGGAGCCGGTCTGGTGTGCACCCACGCGGGCGGCGCCGAACCGCGCACACGCCCGCACCGGGTGGCCTACGACGACGTGATGGCGGACATTCTCCGCGTGACGCTCGCGCTGGCGGAGCGGGCGGTCGGGCTCGGCGTCCGCAGGGACGGGATCATGATCGATCCCGGTCATGACTTCGGCAAGAACACCCGGCACAGCCTGGAGGCGACCCGCCGGCTCGGGGAGATGACGGAGACCGGCTGGCCGGTGCTGGTGTCCTTGTCCAACAAGGACTTCGTCGGGGAGACCCTCGACAAGCCGGTCAAGGAGCGGGTGCTGGGCACCCTGGCGACCACGGCGGTCTCCGCCTGGCTGGGCGCGCAGGTCTACCGCGTGCACGAGGTGGCGGAGACCAAGCAGGTCCTGGACATGGTGGCCTCGATCGCGGGCCACCGCCCGCCGGCGGTCGCCCGCCGCGGTCTCGCCTGAGAGCCGGAGCCGGGCGCACAAGAAGCGCCGGGCACGGGAAGCCCGGGACGGCGAGGCCAGGACGGCCCCGGACGCTCGTCCGGGGCCCCTGCGCCGGCCGCGTGCGGCTACCTGCCGGTCTCCTTGGAGACCATGGCCACCGCCTCCTGAACGTCGTCCGTGACGTGGAAGAGCAGCAGGTCCTTCTCCGACGCCTTGCCCTGGGCGATGACGGTGTTGCGCAGCCAGTCGACCAGGCCGCTCCAGTAGTCCGTACCGAAGAGCACGATCGGAAAGCGCGTCACCTTACGGGTCTGGACGAGCGTCAGCGCCTCGAACAGTTCGTCCAGCGTGCCGAGTCCGCCCGGCAGCACGACGAAGCCCTGCGCGTACTTCACGAACATCGTCTTGCGGACGAAGAAGTAGCGGAAGTTCACCCCGATGTCGACGTGCGGGTTGATGCCCTGCTCGAAGGGCAGCTCGATGCCGAGGCCGACCGAGATCCCCTTGGCCTCGCTCGCGCCCTTGTTCGCGGCCTCCATCACTCCGGGACCACCGCCGGTGATCACCGCGAAGCCCGCCTTGACCAGCGCTCTGCCGAGTTCGACGCCCACCTCGTACTCGGGTGTGCCGGCCGGGGTGCGGGCGGAACCGAAGACGCTGATGGCACTGGGCAGTTCGGCGAGGGCGCCGAAGCCCTCGACGAACTCGGACTGGATTCGCATGACCCGCCACGGGTCGGTGTGCACCCACTGGGAGTCGCCCTCGGTGTCGAGCAGCCGCTGATCGGTGGTGCCCGGCCGGATCTGTTCCCTGCGGCGCAGCACCGGTCCCAGCCGCTGCTCCTCCAGCGCCCGCAATCCCTCGGGGTTGCTCATGACCTGCTCCCTCCGCCGAACATCATCTGCTTTGGCTCAGGGTAGGTCGGCCGACGTGACGAATGGCGAAATCGGGGCGATCCACCAGGATGCGATGTCAGGAAGAGAGCCACTCACGCAGCCGGTCCTCGCAGTGCGTGATCTTGTCCACGGCGACGTGTTCGTCCCGCTTGTGGGCGAAGAGCGCGTCGCCCGGGCCGTAGTTGACCGCGGGCACCCCCAGGGCGCTGAAGCGCGAGACGTCCGTCCAACCGAACTTGGGCTGCGCGGTGCCGCCCACCGCCTCCATGAACGCGGCGGCGGCGGGGTGCGACAGGCCGGGCAGGGCCCCGCCTGTGTGGTCGTCCACCACGATCTCGCTCACACCGCAGTCGGCGAACACCTCGCGGACATGCTCCTCGGCCTCGGCCATGCTGCGGTCCGGGGCGTAGCGGTAGTTGACCACCACGGTGCACTCGTCGGGGATGACATTGGTGGCCACGCCTCCCTCGATGCCGACCGCGTTGAGGCCCTCCCGGTACTCCAGTCCGTCGATGACCGGCCGGCGCGGCTCGTACGACGCGAGGCGGGCCAGGATCGGGCCGGCGGCGTGAATGGCGTTGGACCCCATCCAGCTGCGCGCGGAGTGTGCCCGCTCCCCCTTCGTGCGCAGGTGGACCCGGAGCGTCCCCTGGCAGCCGCCCTCGACCTGGGCGTCGGAGGGCTCCAGCAGGACCGCGAAGTCTCCGACGAGCCAGTCCGGGTGGGCCTCGGCCACATGCCCCAGTCCGTTGAGATGTGCGGCCACCTCTTCGTTGTCGTAGAAGACGAAGGTGAGATCGCGGTTGGGCTCCGGCACGGTGGCGGCGATCCGCAGCTGGACGGCGACGCCCGACTTCATGTCACTGGTGCCGCAGCCCCACAGGATGCCGTCGTCGTCGAGCCGCGAGGGCACGTTGTCGGCGATCGGGACCGTATCGATGTGCCCCGCCAGCACGACCCGCTCGGAGCGGCCGAGGCGGGTCCTGGCCACGACGTTGTTTCCGTGCCGGTCGACGGTGAGGTGCGGCAGCTCGCGCAGCGCTTCCTCGATGGCGTCGGCGAGGGGCTTCTCCGTGCCGCTGACCGACGGGAAGTCGACCAGGGCTGCGGTGAGCGCGGGTGCGTCGAGGGTGAGGTCAAGCGCGGTCTCAGGCATGGCTCCGACGATAAGCGGTCGTCGGCGGGTCTTGACCGGCACACCCCCCGGGGGCGCCCCCGGGGCTCCAGTACGGTGGGCGGGTGTCCGAGACCGCCTCTCCCGTCCGGCGCGGCCGCCTCTTGCGCATCGCGGCCGCGTCCCTCGTGCTGCTGGCCCTCATCGGTTACGTCGCGGTGCAGTACGTCACCGGCGGTGGGCCCCCGCGCTGTGTCGTCAGTACGGCCGAGGGCGACGGCCCGTCGTACGAGCTCACGGCCGAGATGGCGGGGAACGCCGCGACGATCTCCGCGGTGGGCACGACCCGCGGGATGCCGGAACGGGCGGTGACGATCGCGTTGGCGACCGCGCTCCAGGAGTCGGCACTGCGCAACATCGAGCACGGCGACCGGGACTCCCTCGGCCTGTTCCAGCAGCGCCCTTCGCAGGGGTGGGGGACGCCCGAGCAGATCCTGGACCCCGTCTACGCCTCGGGGAAGTTCTACGACGGCCTGGCCGAGGTGCCCGGCTACTCACGGCTGCCGCTCACGGTGGCCGCGCAGCGCGTCCAGCGCAGCGGTTTCCCTCAGGCGTACGCGAAGCACGAGCCGGACGCCGCGCTGCTGGCCGCGGCCCTCACAGGCCGCGCCTCCGCGACCTTGACCTGCGACGTCAAGAGCGGCGGCGGGCCGGGCGACCTTGCGCGGATCCGGACGGAGCTGACGCGGGCCTTCGGGCCGGAGGTGCTGCCGAAGGGCGGCAGCGGCCGCGGCCGCGCGGGCGACGCGGGTGCGCGTGAGGTGTCCGTTCCGGTGCAGGCCACGGTCGGCTCGGCGGAGACGGGTGACGGCGGAACCGGGGCGCACGGCGGCGGCACCGGCCGGGGCGGCGAGCGCGGCTGGGAGCTCGCGCACTGGGCGGTGGCCCGGGCCGACGAGCTGCGTATCGCGGAGGTCTCGTACGCGGGCCGCGTGTGGAGCGCCGAGGAGTCGGAAGAGGGCTGGCGTCCGGCGGACGGCGAGGACAGCGGCACGGACGACGTACGCATCCGCATCGCACGCTAGTGCCGCGCCACCCTCGAACGAGGCAGTCCGTTCCCCTCCGGGACGTGCTCTTCCGGGCAGCGGACCACCCCGGCGCGAGCACCTCGATTCCCCTTGAGAACAACGGGGAGTGACGGTTCGGCAGATGGTTTCCCCCTGCAGTGTTTGACCGTTTTTGCCCGAGAACGACCATGCGGCGCCTTACCAACTCTTTACCTTTGGTCACCGCAACTTTCCCCCCGCTCCCCCCGGTTGTCAGGACGTCCGAACGCCGGACACGCAGCATTCCGAACGTCCTCTCGTCTCAAGGAGCATCATGTCCCTCCCCCTGACCCGTCGGATCGCCCGTGCCGCGCTGCTCATCGCGGCGGGAGCAGCTCCCGTGGTCGGTGCGGCCGGCTCCGCAGGCGCCGTTGAACTCCCGCAGGCCCCGGTCGGCGGTCTTTCGGCCCTCGACGCGGACAACGTCGACTCCGCGGTCGACGGTGTCTCGAAGGAGACCACCAAGGTGGCAGGCAAGGTCGGCGGCAAGACCGTGAAGAAGGCCGCCCCTGTGGCGACCAAGACCGTCGGCAAGGCGGCCAAGACGGTCACTCCGGTCGCCAAGAAGGCCGCCGGTGACACCGCCGGGCAGGCGGGCGACCTGGTCGGCGGTGCCGGCGAGGGCGGCCTGCCGACCGACTCGCTGGCCGGCGGCGGCCTGCCCACCGGTGCGCTGGGCGGCGGCGGCCTGCCGATCGCCTGACAGCACGGCGCACACGCGCGGGAAGGGCCCGGGAGCAGCAGCTCCTGGGCCCTTCCCGCGCGGTGACCGGATCACGCCATGACCGGGTCACACCCTGCCCGCATGAGGTCCTGCGCTCATCCGAGGCGCTTGACCGCCGCCTCGACACGCTCGTCGGTCGCGGTGAACGCCACGCGCACGAAACGCTCGCCCGCCTCCCCGTAGAAGTCGCCGGGCGCGACCAGGATGCCCAGACCGGCCAGGTACGCGACCGTGTCCCAGCACGGCTCGTCGCGGGTGGCCCACAGGTACAGGCTTGCCTCGCTGTGCTCGATCCGGAAGCCGTGCGACTCCAGCGCCGTCCGCAGGGCCGTGCGCCGGGCCGCGTACCTGGCGCGCTGCTCGGTGACGTGCGTGTCGTCGCCGAGCGCGGCGACGGTGGCCGCCTGGACGGGGGCGGGGGTCATCATGCCGCCGTGCTTGCGGATCTTCAGAAGCTCGCCGAGCACGTCCGCGTCGCCCGCGATGAAGGCGGCGCGGTAGCCGGCCAGGTTGGAGCGCTTGGAGAGCGAGTGGACGGCCACCACGCCCGTGTACGAGCCACCGCAGACGTCCGGGTGGAGCACGGAGACCGGCTCGGCCTCCCAGCCCAGCTCGAGGTAGCACTCGTCGCTGAAGACCAGCACGTCGTGCTCGCGCGCCCAGGCGACGATCCGGGTCAGCTCGTCCTTGTCCAGCACCCGGCCGGTCGGGTTGGACGGCGAGTTGAGCCAGAGCAGCCGCAGGCCCGTAGGGTCGAGCTCGGTCGGGTCGTCGTAGACGACAGGCGTCGCGCCGCAGAGCCTCGCGCCGACCTCGTACGTGGGGTAGGCGAGACGCGGGTAGGCGATCCGGTCACCGGCGCCCAGGCCCAGCTGCGTCGGCAGCCAGGCCACCAGCTCCTTCGAACCGACGACCGGCAGGACGTTGGTGTGCGCCACGTTCGCCGCGCCGAGCCGGCGCTCGACCCAGGACACGAGCGCGTCGCGCAGCGCCGGCGTGCCCCAGACCGTCGGGTAGCCCGGCGAGTCGGCGGCCGCCACGAGGGCCTTCCTGATCAGCTCGGGCACGGGGTCGACCGGGGTGCCGACGGAGAGGTCCACGATGCCGTCGGGGTGGGCAGCGGCCGTGGCCTTGTAGGGCTCGAGCTTGTCCCAGGGGAAGACGGGGAGTCGCGAGGAGACTGCGGGCACGGCGGCGCTCACTTTCGGGTACGGGCGTCGTTTCGGGCTGTCGGTCGCGGCGTCGGACGGCGGGGTCGCACGAGGATCTCGGCGACGGCCGGGCGTGCCGCACGGGCGTGTCGGCCGGATCGCCGCTCGGGCGTGTCGGCCGGGCGCGCCGTGCGGGCGTGCCGCGTCAAACGCCTCGGTCCCGTACGGACGACGAACCGTACGGGACCGGGGACATGCGGACGGGATCAGCCGTTCTGCGGCGGCAGGGCGGCGATGAACGGGTGGTCGCGCTCGATCAGGCCGAGCTTGGAGGCACCACCGGGCGAACCGAGCTCGTCGAAGAACTCGACGTTCGCCTTGTAGTAGTCCTTCCACTCCTCGGGAGTGTCGTCCTCGTAGAAGATCGCCTCGACCGGGCAGACCGGCTCACAAGCACCACAGTCGACGCATTCGTCCGGGTGGATGTACAAGGACCGGGAGCCCTCGTAGATGCAGTCGACGGGGCACTCCTCGATGCACGCCTTGTCCTTGACGTCGACACAAGGCTGCGCGATGACGTAGGTCACGCTGTCGTTCCTCCTCGATAAGGGCTGGCTTGCGCGGGAGCGCGGCGTCGTCGATGCCCGCCCCTAGTATCTCCGTTCTTGGTAACGATCCGAACAGGAGGGGCTCACAGAGCTGTGGAATTCACTGCGGGCGGACGGCTCGAGATCAGGATCAGCCCTGCTGACGTGGGCAAACGTGTATCGGTCCGGCGCTTGAGCGACGCTGAAGCACCGGTCGCGAAGTTCACCGACACGGTCGGTGTTCTCACATCATGGACCGGGGGTGTGCTGGTGATCACACGCCGGACGGGCGAGAGCGTCCGCATCCCGCAATCCACGCTGGTCGCGGGAAAGGTCGTGCCGGCGGAGCCCGCCCGGCGCCGGGGTCCCGCGGCCGATTTCCAGGAGCTGGCCAGGGTGACGGCGCGCGCCTGGCAGCCGGTGGAGAGCGAGCGGCTCGGTGACTGGGAGCTGCGGGCGTCGGCGGGCTTCACCAGGCGGGCGAACTCGGTCCTCCCTCTCGGTGATCCGGGCATGCCGCTGGACGACGCGCTGGCGCGGGTGCGGGACTGGTACGCGGCTCGCGGACTTCCGGCGTACGTGCAGACCGCGACAGGCGCCGCCGGCACACAGGAGGAGCTCTGCGCCGAGTTGGAGGCGCGGGGCTGGCGCGCCGAGGTCTCGGCGCAGGTGCAGGTCGGAGGCCTGGCGGCGGTGGGCGACCTGGACGCGGACGTTTCCCGTGTCACGTTGTCCCGCTCGTTCGACGAGGCGTGGCTACGGCGCTACCAGCGGTCCGGTGTGCCGGGACCACATGTGCTGAAGGTCCTCGGCAGCGGCCCTTCCGTATGGTTCGCCTCCATACCCGGAGAGGGTGGGACCCCCGCGGCCATCGGCCGATGTGTGGTCGACGCACGGTGGGCGGGCTTCATGGCCGTGGAGGTGGACCCGGCGTACCGGCGCCAAGGGCTCGCGAAGGCGATCATGGCCGCCCTGGCGCGCAGGGCCCTCGAGGAGGGCGCCTCGGCCGCCTGGCTCCAGGTCGAGTCGGACAATGACGGGGGGCGTGCCCTGTACGCCGGTATGGGCTTCCGCGTCCATCACCACTACCACCACTACCGGGCGATGTAGGCCGGGGGTACGAGCACATGCACCAGAACGACCGGCGGTCCCGTTTCGCACAGGAGGCCCGCTCGCAGCGACCGGACGTGGCCCTGCTCTGCCTGCTCATCGGCGCGGAGGCCGACCCGTCGCTGGACGAGGCCGGCATGGACGCGGCCCAGATCGAACTGGACCGCCTGGCCGGGATGCTCCCGTACGGGCTGCGGGACCCTCACGCGTGGGCGGCGGCCGTCGCCGACCTGCTCGGCGGCCGGGAAGGCTTCCACGGCACGGCCGGCGACTACCAGCACCTGGAGTCCTCGCTCCTCCACGAGGTCCTGCGCCGCCGCCGGGGCCTGCCGATCCTGCTCTCCGTCGTCTGGACCGAGGTCGCCCGCCGCGCGGGCGCCCATGTCTACGGAGTGGCCCTGCCTGGCCACTTCGTGGTCGGCTTCGGCGATCCGGAGGATCCGGCCGGACAGGTCCTGGCCGACCCGTTCGCGGCCGGGCGTGTGCTCTCCGGCGCGGAGGCCGACCTCCTCGTCACGAGCGCCGCCGGCACGTCCTTGACGCCGTCCATGCTGACGCCCGCCGATCCGCTCGCGGTGGTCTCCCGCATCCTCAACAACATCCGCGCCTGGGCGGCCCAGCGCCCGGAACACTCGGCGGTCGCCCTCTGGGCCCTCGACCTCCTTCTCCTCCTCCCCTCCCACCCGGCCCGCCTCCGCTTCGAGCGCGCCCAACTGCTCGTCCAGCGGGGCGACTTCCTGACGGGAGCGGCTGAGATGGACGCGTACGCGGAGGTCGTGGACGCGGTCGAGCCGACGGCTGCGGAGGAGATCCGGGGACGGGCCCGGGCGGCCCGGGCCATGCTCAACTGAGCCTGCGCCGAGCGTGCCGGGGCCACGCCGGACCGGTCCTGCTCCCGGACCCGGCGAGGCCGCGGCGAACGGAGCCTGCCTGGCCACGCCGGACCGGGCCTGCTCCCGAGCCCTAGCGGAACTCGTGCACGACCTGGATCTCGCCGACGATGTGCGCGTTGAACTCGTCGAGCTCCTCGGCCGGCACCCAGAGCTCGAGGATCGTCTTCCCGCCTGCCTGCTGCACGGGATACCGCGCGACGAACTCGGACTCGACCTCGAACCGCGTCACGAACCCGGCGCCGTCGTGCTTGACGTTCCAGTCCCGGGCGATGCGGATCGCGTAGTCCTCGTTGAGCACGGGATAGAAGATCGGCTGCTCGGGCAGCCTCGGCGGCCACGCCCGCCATCCCGACTCCCGCACCAGCTCCAGCTCGACGGGGCCGGTGGGGCGCCACAGGGTCGTGGTGGGGGTGGTGGCGTGCTGCTGCCTGTTCATGATCCGCTCTCGGGAGTCGTGCGTGCCGGCTGTGAGCCCGGACGATAACCCGCGTGCTGCCGGACGGCCACGGCGTTTCCTGACCTCCGCGGCCGGGGGGCGGCCGGCGCCCCGCCTGTCCCGGCGTCGCCAAGGGATCTACGACCTCAACTTCCCCGTGATCCGGGCCCCTTGTCCGACCGTCAGGCGGAGACGACCTTGGATGCGACAGGCGGGGCGTGAATGACGAAGCCCCCCGCCCGGACCGGGCAGGGGGCCGTCGAGGCAAGCGTCTCAGCTCGGGTCGAGCTCGATGACCGCCGTGCGTTCCGCCGGGGTCTTGCCGCGCAGTGCCGGGCCCATCGCCTGGGCCACGTCGTCCGCCGAGACCTCGTGCTTCTTGCCGTCACCCTTGGTGATCATGATGCCGTCGAAGACGCCGTCGAGCAGCTGCTCGATCGCCTTCTTGTCGTAGACCTCGACCAGCCTGCCGTCGATCGGCTTCATGGAGAGGATCTTCGGCAGCGACTTCGCGGGGCCGAACTGGATCGACTTGCCGCCCGCCTTGATCGTGATCAGGTCGGACATCGCGGGCTCCGCGAACTCCTTCATCGCCCGGTCCAGCTCGGCCTGGGTGATGGTCGGCTGCCGGGTGGCGACCGGGAGTTCGACCAGGTCCGGTTCGCCGGTCTGCACCTGGGCGCGGTAGGCGTCCTTGACCGAGATCATGGAGCGACCGACGTCCAGCGTCTCCCCGGGCTTCCCGGGCACGGCGACGGCCTTGTTGGGCTCGAAGCGGATCGTGCCGTCGCTGGAGGACCCCGCGGTGCCCGCGAGGTCGGCGAGGGCGACGCTCAGCTTCTCCTCGTCGACGACGATCACCGGCTCGGCGACACGCTCGCCGCCGAAGAGCGAGCCGATGACGGAGACCGGGTTGTAGTCGCTGCCCGCGGCGGCGCGGACGGTGGCCTGGCTGTCCAGGGACAGTCCGGCCTTGTCGGGGTGGAGTTCGGCCTTCTTGCCGCCGACGGAGAGCTGCAGCGGCGCCTTCGCCCGCTCGCCCAGCGTGGCGTCGAGCTTGTTGACGGCCTCGTCCCTCGTGCCTCCGCCGATGTCGACGCCGAGGACCGTGGTGCTCTTGGGCACGTCGGAGTGGTTCAGCAGCAGCCCGGCGCCGTACGCGATGCCCAGCAGGCCGACCACGCCGGCGCCGACGAGCACCAGCTTGGAGCGGCCCTTCTTGGCCGGCGCGGGCCGGGGGGCGGGCCGGGCAGCCGGCTCGGCCGAGGGGCCGGGCACGACAGGGCCGCCGGAGCCGCCAGGACCTGCCGGGAACTCCGGGACGGAGAAGTCCCCGTCACCGGCCTGCGGGCCGGGCTGGGACAGGATCGGGTTGGGACCCGTACCGGGGCCCGTCTGCAGTCCGCCCGGCGGCGGGAAGGGCGAGCGGTGCCCGCCGCCCGGGACCACGGGGATGCCGCTGGTGAGCGTGTCACCGGAGACATGACCATGATCGCCGTCGCCTTCGGACGCGGGCTTCTGCGGGGTGAGCACCGCCGTGTCGTCGGACATTCGGGGCGTGTTGATGCCGGGCACCGGTGCGCCGGGGCGCTGACCGAGCGGCATGCTGCCGGTGACCGGGCCGGACGTCGGGCCCATGGGTCCGACGTCCCGTCCCGGCGCGCCGGGCGGACGGACGCCCAGCGGAGGTGTGTTGCGGCCGGGGGCGAACCCGTTGCCCTGGCCGGACGCACCGGGGCCGCCGCCGGACGCGCCGGGACGAGGGGCCGAGGGGTCGGAGGGCGCGCCGGTGGAACCTGCCTGCTCCGCGAGGGCCGCGAGGCCCGAACGCGGACCCGAACCGGCCCCGCCCGGACCGGGAGCGCCATTGCCGGCGGGGCCGCTGCCCGGCGCCGACGACGGTCCCGAACCGCCGCCCGCACCCGGCGAACCCTGCGCGGCCGCGCCCGGCGTCGGCGTACCGGCCGCCGGTGTCGCACCCGTGGCCGGCTTGCGTGGCGCGAACCAGTCGCTGGCGGCGGGCTTCTCCTCGGCCGCCGGTCCCGACGACCCTGCTGTCTCCCGGGCCGCTCCGGGGCGCGGTGTACTGCCCGTGCGCTCGCTCTCCCGCTCTGCGGTACCCGCGCCGCCCGAACCGCCCGACGACCCCGAGGCACCCGACGCACCGGTCCCGCCGGACGTACGGGAGCCGGTCGACGTGGCGGAGCCGCCGGAGGCGGGCCGGGCGTCGACGTCACTCATCGGCGTACGCATCACGACCGGCGGGATCGGCCGGGAACCCGGGATGTTGATCCGGATGCGCGTGGTCAGCGTCGTCTCGGTCCTGGGCTCTTCCGGCTGCTGCTCGGGGGCTTCCGCGGCCTCTTCCGGAGCGTCCTGCGGGTGCAGCGACGGATACTGGCGCGATCCGTACGGCGGTGTCCCGGAGGGGTACGCGGCTCCACCGCGCCCCTGGGGGCCGGAGGACGAACTGTCAGTTTCACGACTCAAAGCAGGTTCTCCCGGTTGGCTTCGCCGCCCGTTTCTTACTGGATAGCTACTGCTGCGGGCGGCTCGGCGGCGCGCACCACCATACTGGCCGCCGCCGACGAACACCCCGGGACTGTGGGAAGCGGCCTTCGGCCGACCGTACGGGCATGGTCAGTTCGACGGCTTCCCACTCCGTGGGTCGACCTACCCTAGGGGGCCGGTCGCACCGGGTGCTTGCTGGGTCCTGCGTTGTTCTATCCGCCAAGTCGGCCCGAGCCGCCGCCCGGTTGCGGCGCCCGCGACATGGTGGCACACATCACAGCGACCGCCATGCCGCCGAGCATGAAGACGAGCGGTCCGATCCCGGCGCCGAACATGGCGTCCCCTTCGGGCCGTCCGGTGCTCAGCACGACGATCGCGGCGAGCCAGCCCACGGCGGCGGAGGCCACGCCGAGCTGGGAGCCCGTCGCCCGCAGCGAGCCGATGAACAGGCCGGCGGAGGCGAGCAGGGCCAGCGCCAACCCGCCCGGGAGCCAGGCCGCTTGGACGAGTGAGCCGGCCGTGCCGACGATCGCTCCGAGGATCACCAGGGCGAGGTACGCCACGAGGCGGCCGGGCCTCGGGGGCTTCGGGGAACGGGTGAGCCAGGACCCGGGCGCGCTGCTCATGACGAAACCCCCGCGAAAAGGTCGTGCTCGCGCTCGCCGGGCTCCGCTCCCGATTCCCCGGCCACCAATTGGTAGTACTCGGTACTGAAGAGAGGTTGCCCCAGTTCGTTGGAGAGTGCGAAGAATGATCCGTCCACCACGATCTGGGTGGCATGCGCCCGCATCGCGGCCGCCTTGCGGTCCGCGTACGCGGTGCCGTCGATCTCGGCCGTGATCTCCGCGTCGTCCACGACACCGGGGACGTCACCGATCTCGGCGACACCGGGGAAGTCCGCCCCGGCGGCACGCAGCCGGGCGAAGCCCTCCTCCGCGACCGAGCGCGGGACGCGGTTCCAGTAGATCTTGGCGATCGAGTGGGGCGCTCCGAGGTCGGGCCGGAAGCCGGGCTCGGCGGCGAGGACGGCGGCTCGCATGGCCACACGGTGGGTCTGGATGTGGTCGGGGTGCCCGTATCCCCCGTCGGGGTCGTACGTCACCAGCACCTGCGGACGCACCGAACGGACGACCTCGACGAGATGTGCGGCGGCCTCGTCCACGTCCGCGCTCCAGAACGCCCCTTCGCGGTGGTTCTGCTCGAGTCCCATCATCCCGGAGTCCCGGAAGCACCCCTGACCGCCGAGGAAGCGGTGGTCGGTGACACCGAGCTCCTTCATCGCCGCGGCCAGCTCCCCGGCCCGGTAGGGGCCGAGCCGGTCCTCCCGATCCGGAGCGAGATGGGCGAGATCGTCCGGAATGACCTCGCCCTCCTCTCCGAGGGTGCAGGTCACCAGGGTGACCTGGGCGCCGGCCGCCGCGTACAGGGCCATGGTGGCGCCGTTGTTGATCGACTCGTCGTCCGGATGCGCGTGCACGAGGAGCAGACGGCGGTCGGGGAGATCCTTCATACAGGACACCCTAGAACGGGCGGTCAGAACTTGATGCCCCCGAGCATCCCCGCGACGTTGGTCGTCAGCTCGGTGATGGTCGGCGCGACCGACGAGCTGGCGAGGTAGAACCCGAGCAACACACAGACCGCCGCATGTCCGCCCTTCAGCCCGGCTTTCCGGATCAGTAGGAAGACGACGATCGCCAGCAGCACCACCGCCGAAATCGAGAGTGCCACGGCGGTTCACCTCCACAGATATTCGGTCGGGACGGGCCGGTTGCATGTGCCAGGACATGTGCCAGGAGGTTCATACCCACCTTGCGCTACGGATCATAACTATCCGTGCCTGTGCATCGATCGGTGCACGGCAGCACATGGGGGCGCACACCCCCTAAGGTTCGGTCGCATGACGTCGACGCAACCGCTCTCCTTCCCGCGTCAGTCCGCGCGGACGCAGCGCTTCACGCTGGGCGCCCCCCGCGCCTTCACGGTGTCGCCGGACGGTTCACGCGTGGTCTTTCTGCGCTCGGCCTCCGGAACGGACCGTTCGGGGCTCCTGTGGGTGCTCGATCTCGAGGGTCACGGCCCGCCGCAGGAGCGGCCGGCCGCCGATCCGCGGGAGTTGCTGGGTGGTTCGGCCGAGGAGCTCTCCGCCGAGGAACGGGCGCGGCGCGAGCGCAGCAGGGAAGGATCGGCCGGGATCGTCGCCTACGCGGTGGACCGGGCGGTCGAGTTGGCGGCGTTCACCCTGTCAGGGCGGCTGTTCACCGCCGAACTGCGGGCCGGCACCGCGCGTGAACTCCCCACGCCGGGGCCGGTGCTCGACCCGCGGCCGTCCCCGGACGGCCGGCTCGTCGCCTACGTGGCCGGCGGCGCGCTGCGTGTGACGGGCGCGGAGGGCGAGGGTGACCGTGCCCTCGCGGAGCCGGAGGACGAGCACACCGCCTACGGCCTCGCGGAGTTCATCGCGGCCGAGGAGATGGGCCGTTCACGCGGCTTCTGGTGGTCACCGGATTCGGACAGGCTGCTGGTCGCCCACGCCGACGAGCGGGACGTGCGGCGCTGGTGGATCCCGGACCTGGCGCATCCGGACCTGGAGCCCTCGAAGGTCGCCTATCCGGCCGCGGGGACGCCCAACGCCGTTGTCCGGCTGTTCTTCGTCGCCCTGGACGGGAGCCGGACAGAGGTGACGTGGGACCGTGAGCGCTACCCCTATCTGGCGCGGGCACACTGGTCCGCCGCCGGTCCTCCGCTGCTGCTCGTACAGTCGCGGGACCAGCGCACCCAGCTGTATCTGGCCGTGGACCCGGAGTCCGGCACGACCCGGACCGTGCACGTGGACGAGGACGACGCGTGGCTGGAACTCTTCTCCGGCGTCCCCGCCTGGGCCCCGGAGTCGTCCTACGAGCAGGGTTTCGGCGGCGGACGGCTGGTGCGCATCGCGGACGAGGGAGGAGCGCGGGTGCTCGCCGTCGGCGACCGGGTGCTGACCGGCGCGCAGTTGCAGTTGCGCGCGGTGCTCGACATCGGGGAGAGCGATGTGCTGGTCTCCGCGTCGGCGGGTACGGACTCCGCGGAGCCGGAGACCGGTGAGATCCATGTGTACCGGGTGAACGAGCTGGGCGTCGAACGCGTCTCCGACGGCCCCGGAGTGCATGCGGCGGTACGCGGCGGCGGGGTGACGGTCCTGGCCTCGTCGCGTACGGACGTCAGCGGCGCCCTCGTCCAGGTGCTCAAGGACGGCAAGCAGATCGCGGTGGTGGCCTCGCACGCCGAGCAGCCGGTGCTGCGTGCCCGGCCGACGCTGACCGAGGCGGGCGCCCGCCGGATCCCGTGCGCGGTGCTGCTGCCGTCGGGCCACCGGGAGTCGGACGGTCCGCTGCCGGTACTGATGGACCCGTACGGGGGACCCCATGGCCAGCGTGTGCTCGCGGCGCACAATCCGTATCTGACCTCGCAGTGGTTCGCCGATCAGGGTTTCGCCGTGGTCGTCGCCGACGGCCGGGGCACTCCGGGGCGCTCCCCCGGTTGGGAGAAGGCGGTCGTGGGCGACTTCACGCCGACGCTGGACGACCAGGTCGAAGCGCTGCAGTCGTTGGCCGGATCCTTCCCGCTCGACCTCGACCGGGTGGCGATCCGCGGCTGGTCGTACGGCGGTTACCTGGCGGCGATGGCGGTGCTGCGCCGCCCCGACGTCTTCCACGCGGCGGTGGCGGGCGCCCCGGTGACCGACTGGCGGCTCTACGACACCCACTACACGGAGCGCTATCTGGGCGACCCGGACACGCAGTCCGCGGCGTACGCGGCGAACTCGCTGGTCACCGAAGCCGGGTTGACGTCCGCGGAAGGCCCGGCGCGGCCGTTGATGATCGTCCACGGTCTGGCCGACGACAACGTGGTGATGGCCCATACGCTGCGGCTGTCGTCGGCGCTGCTGGCCGCCGGCCGGGCGCACGAGGTGCTGCCGCTGACCGGAGTGACGCACATGACGCCGCAGGAGCAGATCGCGGAGAACCTGCTGCTGCTCCAGGTCGACTTCCTCAAGCGCTCGCTGGGTCTCGGGTGAACCGGGAGCTACCAGTTCGGCGGCGGTGACGACGGCGGCGGCGGGCCGAACCCGCCGCCGGACGGTGAACCGGGCGGTGAGCTCGGCCCGGGGTAGCCGTAGCCGGGCGGCGCGGAGGGCGGGTACCCGTATCCGGGCCGGGCCGGCGGACCGCCGTAACCGGAAGCGGGCTGCGGATACCCGTAACCCGCCGGCGCCCCGTACCCGCCCGCGTCCGGACCGCCCGCCGGTCCGCTCTCGCCGCGACGCGTCAGCAGGACGATCAGCAGGAGTCCCGCGACCAGCTCGAACAGCGAGGTCGCGACGAGCAGTTGGTACTCCAGCGGCACCTGCCCGAAGTGTTCCAGGAGCCGTAGCCGGACGGCGGCGTCCACGCCGACCGCTCCGGAGGCGGTCATGGCCACGGCGACGACGGCTCCCAGCGGACGGGAGAACACGGCCCTGGCGAGCAGGCCCACGCCCGCCGTGAGGCCGAGGACGGCGGTCGTGGCGGCCAGCCAGCCCGAGGGCGGCGCCAGCAGCCGCTGTCCGACCCGTTCGCCGCCCACCAGGCTGTCGAGATACACCTCAGACCCGAACTGGTAGCCGAAGCGGAGCTGCCAGGCCGTGATCAGGGCGGCCTCCAGGAGCAGGAACGCGGCACAGAGCCAGGCCACGACGACGGTCGGCCTGGTGGGCGTCCGGTGGTGCCTGCCGGCGCGCGGACCCTGGCCGTCTCCCGCCTCGGCCGGGCGTCGTCCTGCCACGGCCGTGATGACGAGCCCGACGGCCAGCCCCAGCACGGCGAAGGTGCTGAACAGCGCCCGGGTGCGAATCGAGTCGGTGGGCTGGAGGTACGCCCAGGAGGCGGTCAGGACCCACAGGCTGGGCAGCCGGACGGCGAGGGTGAACACCGCGGCGGCGACCAGCGCGGACGCCGCCACCGACGAGCGCAGCACGGCGACACCGACACCCGCGTACACCGCGAGGAGCGTGCCGTCGAGGGGCGAGGTGGCCTGCGGGGCGATCCTCCACTCCCGCCGGGGATCCAAGGCCCAGTAGCGCCACAGGCCCTCGAGCCCGTCGGACACCGAGATGTCCCTGACGATCCACGCTCCCGTGATCAGGGCGAGCACGCCGCACAGCGCCGCTCCCGTGATCCTGGCCCCCCGCGTAAGAGTCACATCGACGATCCTGCATCGAGGCCATGGGCCGGACAAGGCGGGGACCGGACAGTTCCGGACAACCGGCGCGGGGGCGCGGGAGGACCGGCCGGGTCCGCATGGCGCGGTCCCGGCCGGTCTACGGCACCCGCACGGCCGTACGTTCCTCAGCGTGAGGCGTCCGTATATCGGACCTGCGACGCCCGAGTTGCGTCGGTGTTAAATGAACTGGTGGGTGAACTGGCGGGCCTTCACAGGGATTTCGCGCTCCCGGTATCACCGTCGCCGGGTGCCGGGCCGCTCGGCACCACATGCTTCTCCTCCGCGAAATGGCATGCCGACGGATGCCGCGCCGGCCCTTCCACCTGCTCCAGATGAGGCGGCACGGCGAGCAGCGGAACCTCCCGCGCGCACCGCTCCTGTGCCTTCCAGCAGCGGGTGCGGAAGCGGCAGCCCGAGGGGATGTTGGTGGGCGACGGCACGTCTCCCGTGAGGATGATCCTCTCCCGGTGCTCGCGCGCCTCCGGGTCGGGCACGGGCACGGCGGAGAGCAGGGCCTGGGTGTAGGGGTGCGTGGGGTGGTCGTAGATCTCGGCGTCCCTTCCGATCTCCACGATCCGTCCCAGATACATCACGCCGACCCGGTCCGAGATGTGCCGGACGATCGACAGGTCGTGGGCGATGAACACATAGCTGAGCGAGAACTCGCTCTGCAGCTTGTCGAGCAGGTTGATGACCTGTGCCTGGACGGACACGTCGAGCGCGGAGACCGGCTCGTCGGCCACGATGACCTCGGGCCGCAGGGCGAGTCCGCGGGCGATGCCGATGCGCTGGCGCTGGCCGCCGGAGAACTGGTGCGGGTAGCGGTTGATGTATTCGGGATTGAGCCCGACGACGTCCAGCAGTTCCTGGACCTTCTGCCTCCGGGAGCCCTTGGGAGCCACCTCGGGGTGGATCTCGTAGGGTTCGCCGATGATGTCGCCGACCGTCATCCGCGGGTTGAGCGAGGTGTACGGGTCCTGGAACACCATCTGGATGTTGCGGCGCACGGCCTTCAGCGCACGCCCCGACAGCTTGGTGATGTCCTCGCCCTTGTACCGGATGACTCCCGCCGTGGGCCGCTCCAGGTGGACCAGCATCTTGGCGAGCGTGGACTTGCCGCAGCCCGACTCCCCCACGATGCCGAGGGTCTCCCCTGCGAACAGTTCGACGTCGACGCCGTCGACCGCCTTGACCGCGCCGACGTGCCTCTTGAAGAGGATGCCGCGGGTGAGCGGGTAGTGCTTGACCAGGTCGCGCACCTCGAGGATCGCCTCAGCCACGGATCGCCGCCTCCCAGAAGTGGCACGCGCTGCCGCGCTGCTCGTTCACCTCGTACAGCGGTGGTACGTCGGTCCGGCACACGTCCTGGGCCATCGGGCAGCGCGGGTTGAAGGCGCAGCCGGGCGGGATGTGCATCAGGTTGGGCGGCAGGCCCTTGATGGCGTAGAGCTCCTGCCCCTTCTGGTCAAGGCGGGGGATCGATTCGAGCAGGCCCTTGGTGTAGGGGTGGGCGGGCGCCCGGTAGATGTCGTGGACGGGGGCGGTCTCCACGATCCGCCCGGCGTACATCACCGCGATCTTGTCGGCGACGTCGGCGACGACGCCGAGGTCGTGGGTGATCAGGATCAGCCCCATGTCCAGTTCGCGCTGGAGCTCGGCCAGCAGGTCCATGACCTGCGCCTGGACGGTCACGTCGAGCGCGGTGGTCGGCTCGTCGGCGATGATCAGGTCCGGCTCCAGCGACAGGGCCATCGCGATCATGATGCGCTGGCGCATCCCGCCGGAGAACTGGTGCGGGTACTGGCCGACGCGTTCCTTGGCCGCGGGGATGCGGACCCGGTCCATCAGCTCGACGGCCCTGGCCTTCGCGTCCTTGCGGGACAGGCCCTGGTGGACGATGAACATCTCCCCCAACTGGTCCCCCACGCTCAGGACGGGGTTGAGGGAGGACAGGGCGTCCTGGAAGATCATGGCCATTCCGGCGCCTCTGATCTTCCGCCGTTCGTCCTCCCGCATCTTCAGCAGGTCCTGGCCCTTGAAGAGGATCTCGCCACCGGTGATCCTGCCGGGCGGCATGTCGAGGATGCCCATGACGGCCTGGGCCGTGACCGACTTGCCCGACCCCGATTCGCCCAGCACCGCGAGCGTCTCGCCCGCGTCGACGGTGTAGTTCACGCCGTTGACGGCTCTGGCCACGCCGTCGCGGGTGCGGAACTCCACGTGCAGGTCGCGTACGTCGAGCAGACGGCCTGGCGTGTCCGGTTCCGCGGACATCACGGCCTCGTAGGACGTGGTGGGCATGGCGGCTCCTTGGGCGGTCAGCGCAGCTTGGGGTCGAGGGCGTCGCGTACCGCGTCGCCGAGCATGATGAAGGCGAGCACCGTGATCGCCAGCGCTCCGGCGGGCCACAGCAGCATGTGCGGGGCGTTGCGGATGTACGGGGAGGCCGACGAGATGTCGATCCCCCAGGAGACGGTCGGCGGCTTGAGGCCGACGCCCAGGAAGGACAGCGTCGCCTCCAGCGAGATGTAGGTGCCCAGGGCGATGGTCGCCACGACGATCACCGGCGCGACCGCGTTGGGGGCGATGTGCCGCAGCAGCATCCGTGAGCTGGAGGCGCCGAGGGCGCGGGCGGCCTGCACGTAGTCGTTCTGTTTGGCGGTGATGACGGAACCGCGTGCGATGCGGGAGATCTGCGGCCAGCCGAGCAGCACCATGAAGCCGACCACGGGCCAGACCGTGCTGCTGGTGATGACGGACAGCAGCACGAGGCCGCCGAGCACCACGGGGATGCCGAAGAAGACGTCGGTGAGCCGGGACAGCACGGCGTCCCAGGCCCCGCCGAAGAAGCCGGCGAGTCCGCCGAGCACGGAGCCGAGCAGCGCCACGCCGACGGTGGCGCAGACGCCGACGGTGACCGACGCCCGTGCGCCGTAGACCGTACGGGTGTAGACGTCGCAGCCCTGCCCGTTGAAGCCGAAGGGGTGGCCGGGCTGGGAGCCCTGTTGTGCCTTGGCGAGATCGCAGCTCTGGGGGTTGCCGGAGGCGATCAACGAGGGCCACAGGGAGATGACGACCAGGAAGAGGATGACGAGCGCGGAGACGATGAAGACGGGGTTGCGCCGCAGGTCCCGCCAGGCGTCCGACCAGAGGCTGCGCGGCTTGTCGGCAAGGCCGGTGCCGTCGGGCCCGCCGGGGGCCTTCTCCAGCGTCTCTCCCTCCGCCATCGCGAGGTTGGCCGCCCCGCCCGCTCCGGTGGCCGCCACGGCGGAGTGCGCGGGGTCGTCGAAGTGCGGATTCTGCTGCGGCTCAGGCATACCGGATCCTCGGGTCCAGGACGGCGTACAGGAGGTCCACCAGAAGGTTCGCCACCAGGAAGACGATGACGAGGACGCTGACGAAGCCGACGACGGTCTGCGTGTTCTGGCGCAGGATGCCCTGGTAGAGCTGGTAGCCGACGCCGTGGATGTTGAAGATCCGTTCGGTGACGATCGCGCCGCCCATGAGGGCGCCGACGTCCGTCCCGATGAAGGTGACCACCGGGATGAGGGAGTTGCGCAGCAGGTGCTTGCGGATGACCCGGCTCCTGGGCAGGCCCTTGGCCTTCGCGGTGCGGACGTAGTCGGCGCGGCTGTTCTCCGCGATGGAGGTGCGGGTCAGCCGGGTGACGTAGGCCAGCGAGACGGAGGCGAGCACCAGGCCGGGGACGATCAGTTCGTCGAGCCGTGCGTCGGTGGAGACCGACGGGTCGATGATGTCCCACTTGTAGCCGAGCAGCAGTTGGAGCAGCAGTCCGGTGACGAACGTCGGCACCGAGATGACCACGAGGGTGAGCAACAGCACGCCGCTGTCCACCGGTCGGCCGCGGCGCAGGCCGGTGACGACGCCGAGGGCGATGCCGATGACGATCTCGAAGAAGATGGCCACCAGGGTGAGCCTGATCGTGACGGGGAAGGCCTCGCCCATCAGCTCGGTGACCTCCTGCCCGTTGAAGGCGGTGCCGAAGTCCCCGGTGAAGACGTTGCCCATGTAGGTCGCGTACTGCTGCCACAAGGGCTTGTCGAGCCCGAACTCCTTGCGCAGCTGTGCGGCCGTCGCCGGGTCGCACTGCCGCTCGCCGCACAGGCCGGCGATGGGATCGCCCATCACGTTGACCATGAGGAAGATCAGCAGCGTGGCGCCGAAGAAGACGGGGACCATCTGCAGCAGACGCCGGATCACATAACGTCCCATGAAGGGCTCCGGGGGTCGTGGGAAGGGGTACGGCCCGGCGCGGCGGGCGCGCCGGGCCGGGTGCCTTCGGCCGTCAGTTGACCTTGATCTCTTCGTAGACGGGAACGCTGAACGGGTTCAGTGCGACGTTCGATACGCGCTCCGAGTAGCCGGCGCTGCCGTTCTGGTACCAGAGCGGGATGGCGGCCATCTCGTCCCGTACGACCTTCTCCGCCTCCTTGAACGTCTCGACGGCCGTGGCCGGGTCGGCCTCCGCGTTGGCCTTGTCGACGAGGTCGTCGAACTTCTTGTTGCTCCACTTGCCGTCGTTGGAGGAGGCGTTGGTGTAGTAGAGCGGCTGGAGGAAGTTCTGGATCAGCGGGTAGTCCATCTGCCAGCCGGCCCGGAAGGGGCCCCGCATCTTGGACTGGGTGATCTGGTTGCGGAAGTCGGCGAAGGTGCCGATCGGGTTGCCGACGCAGGCCCTGTCGTCGCCGAGGGCGTTCTTGATGGAGTTGCAGACGGCGTCGATCCAGTCCTTGTGCGACCCGGTGTCCGCGTTGTACGTGAGGGTGACCCGGCCGCCCGGCAGGCCGCCGCCCTCGGCGATCAGCCGCTTCGCCTCCGCGGGGTCGTACTCGCACGCCTTGCCGCACAGCGTCGGGTCGAAGCCGCCCTCCTCGCCGAGCACGGGCGAGGTCCAGTCCTTCGCGGGGGTGCGGGTCTGCTGGAAGATGGTGTCGGTGATCTGCTTGCGGTTGATCGCCATCGACAGACCGGTGCGGACCTTCGCCCCGTCCGGCGTGTTCCACGCCTTGTCGTAGTAGGGGAAGGCGAGGGTCTGGATGATGCCGGCGGGGGTGTTGATGTACCGGTCGCCGAGGTCCGCCTCCACGTTCTTCAGCTGGGAGGCGGGCACGTCGTCGACCAGGTCGAGGTTGCCGGCGATCAGGTCGGTGTAGGCGGTGTTGTTGTCGGTGTAGACCTTGAGGTCGATGCCGCCGTTCTGTGCCTTGTCCGGCCCGTTGTACTCGTCCCAGCGGCGCAGGGACATCTGGGAGCCCCTGGCGTAGGAATCGACGAGGTAGGGGCCGTTGCCGACGGGCTTGGCGAGCCAGGCGTCGTGGTCGTCGAAGAAGGCCCTGGGCAGCGGGGCGAAGGCCGCGTAGCCGAGGGTGTCCGGCCAGGTGGAGAACTTCTGCGACAGCTTGACGGTGAAGGTCCGGTCCCCGGTGACCTTCAGTCCGGACAACGTCTGGGCGCTCGGCCGGCCCTCCTCGGGATGGACCTGCTCGTACCCCTCGATGTAGCCGAAGAAATACGCGTTGCGCTGGTTGTTCCTCAGGTGGGCGCCGTAGTTCCAGGCGTCCACGAAGGATTTGGCGGTGACGGCCTCGCCGTTGCTGAACTTCCAGCCGGGTTCGACGGTGATGGTGAAGTTGACCGAGTCCTTGGTCTCGATGCGCTCGGCGAGCATGTCCTGGGCCTCGCCCGTCTTGGGGTCGTACCGCTTGAGCCCGCGGAAGATCATGTCGAGGACCTTGCCGCCCTGCACCTCGTTGGTGTTGGCGGGCTCCAGGGGGTTCTGCGGGTCGCCCCAGGAGGAGCTCACGATCCCGTCGGCACCACTGCCGCCGCTGTCGCTTCCGCCGCCGCAGGCCGCCGCAGTGAGGGCGACGGCGATCGCGCATGCGGCCCACTTCGCGTGGGTGGCTCCGCGCATGGAGTGCCTCCTAGATCCCAAGTCAGACTTGGGCCCAATATCACCCCATAAAGGATCTAACGCATTTTCAGCACACCCGGGCGGAGGCCCGAGACACCGTCAGGACCAGCTCCCAGGTGTCGATCGCATAGAACAAGGACATCCCGTGCGCCTCGTAGAGGGAAAGGGCGCGGCTCTCGTTCTGCGTGTCCACGGCCAGGCCGATGGTGTCCCGGCCGCGGGCGGCGTACGTGGCGAAGGCATGGCGCAGCAGATGGCCGCCGAGACCACGGCCGCGCGCCTGCTTCCGTACGCCGAGGTTCCCGATCCAGCCCATGGCGTCCTTGTCGTTCCTCGTCAGCAGGACGGCCACGTCGCCTTCGCCCTCGATGCTCGCGATCCACATGAGGGACCGGTCCCGTGGCCCGGTGTCGGCCAGCCACTGCTCGTAGGTCCGCGGGTGGTGGTCGAAGTGTTCCGCGAAGGTCTCCTCCACCAGGGCGTGGGCGATCCGGTGGTCGGCGTCGGCGGCGCAGTCGCGCAGCCTCACACCGGCGGGCGGCTCCGGCATCCGGTCGGCCTCGCTCAGCGGCCGGGTCATGACCTGGTAGCGGCGCACGACACGCCAGCCGCGGGCATCGAGGAGCCCGGTGTCCAGCGCGGGCCGGACGTTGAGGTTCAGATGGAGCACGGCCCGTTCCGCACCGGCCGCGGCCGCCTTGGCTGCCGCCCGCTCCTCGATCCGCTCCAGCACGAGCACGGCCGCGTCCGGTCGGCCGGGGAGCACATAGTGGTCGACGCCGATGTCACCCTCGCCGGAATCGCTCCAGAGGATCCCGTACGCCACGAGGTCGCCGTCCTCGTGCACCAGCCAGGAGTCCTGGGCGAGGTCCACCTCCGGGTGGGCGAGGTCGGTCTCGACCGTGTGCAGTTCGGTGTCCGCCCGTCCGATCTCCGCGATGTCGACGGCGTTCAGCAGGGCGCATATGAAGGGTGCGTCCGCGAGGGTCGCGGGCCGGACGGTGAGTGGCATGCCGCCACTGTTCGCGCACCGGCCCCGCCCTCGCAACGGATTTTCGCCGCCGCGGCGGCTCAGACGGCGGGGCTCTGACGGACCAGGAGGCCGACGACGGTCTCGTCGTCCTCGAACGTCCCCGTCGGGGTGAAGCCGAGGGCGCTGTAGAGCTTTGCCGCGCCGGTGTTGCGGGGATGGTGGGACAGCCGTATCTCCCGGCAGTCCGGACGCCCGGACAGCATCCTGATCAGCGCGGTCATCGCCTGCCGGCCCACGCCCTTGCCCTGCTCGTCCGCGTCGACGATCAGGCCCCCGACCCAGTGGGTCCCGTCCTCCTCGTCGTACGCCCACATGACATGGCCGACCACCGTGTCGTCGGCGAAGATGCCGAGCGAGGTCCAGACCCCGCCGCGCATCGACAGCAGCAGGTACCGGGCGGCGAGGGCAGCCACGAAGGCCCGCTGCTCGTCACGCGGCGCGATGTCCGCGACGGCCCGCCAGTTGTCGTCGTCGACCGGGCGGAGCGTGATCCGGCGGCCGGTACGGTCGGTCAAGAGGTCCATCGGGACACCTTCCGGTGCCCCCCTGCACGGGCGCAAAGCCTTTTCCGCCGCTTCCCGCCGGGCACGACGAAGGCGCCCGCTCCCCGGAGGGAACGGGCGCCTGCGCCGACAGCGGGGACTACGCCGCGTGGACGACGTCCTTCTCCTCGGCGAAGTGGCACGCCGACTCGTGCGCGGCCGGGGTGTCCTGGCCCTTGAAGCGCTCCGGGACCGCGAGCAGCGGAACCTCGGTGGCGCACTTGTCCTCCGCCTTCCAGCAGCGGGTGCGGAAGCGGCAGCCCGAGGGCGGATTGGCCGGCGACGGGACGTCACCGGTGAGGATGATCCGCTCACGACCCTCGCGCGCCTCGGGGTCCGGGACCGGGACCGCCGACAGCAGCGCCTGGGTGTAGGGGTGCGTCGGGTGGTCGTAGATCTGCACGTCGGTGCCGATCTCGGCCATCTTGCCGAGGTACATCACGCCGACCCGGTCCGAGATGTGCCGGACGATCGACAGGTCGTGGGCGATGAAGACGTAGGAGAGGTTGAACTCGTCCTGGAGCTTCTCCATCAGGTTGACGACCTGTGCCTGGACCGACACGTCCAGCGCGGAGACCGGCTCGTCGCAGATGATGATCTCCGGGTTGAGCGCGAGGCCGCGGGCGATGCCGATGCGCTGGCGCTGACCGCCGGAGAACTGGTGCGGGTAGCGGTGGATGTACTCCGGGTTGAGACCGACGACGTCCAGCAGCTCCTGCACCTTGCGGCGCCGGTCACCCTTCGGGGCCACCTCGGGGTGGATGTCGAAGGGCTCGCCGATGATGTCGCCGACCGTCATACGCGGGTTGAGCGAGGTGTACGGGTCCTGGAACACCATCTGGATGTTGCGGCGCACGGCCTTCAGCGCACGCCCCGACAGCTTGGTGATGTCCTGGCCCTTGTAGAAGACCTCGCCGGCGGTCGCCTTCTCCAGCGTCATCAGCAGCTTGGCGACGGTGGACTTGCCACAGCCGGACTCGCCGACGATACCGAGCGTCTCGCCCTGGTAGAGGTCGAAGGAGATCCCGTCCACGGCCTTGACCGCGCCGACGTGACGCTTGAACAGGATGCCCTGGGTCAGCGGGAAGTGCTTGACCAGGTTGCGCACCTGAAGGATCGGCTCACCGCGCTCGACGGTCGCGTCGAGCGCCGCGACGGCCGCCTCCTCGGAGGCGACCTCGACGGTCTCCACCTCGGTCACGTTCGGGGTCGCGTCCACGGCCTCGTTCGTCTTCTTGAGCTCAGCCATGGATCGTCTCCTTCCAGAAGTGGCACGCGCTGCCGCGGCCGGGCAGATCACTGCCGTCCTGCTCGGTCACCGGAGCCAGCGCCGGGATCTCGGTGCGGCAGATGTCGTCCGCCTTGGGGCAGCGCGGGTTGAAGGCGCAACCGGTGGGGATCTTCAGCAGGTTGGGCGGCAGACCCTTGATCGCGTACAGCTCCTGGCCCTTCTGGTCCAGGCGCGGGATCGAGTCGAGCAGACCCCGGGTGTACGGGTGCGCCGGCCGCTTGTACAGCTCGTGCACGGGGGCGGTCTCGACGATCCGGCCCGCGTACATCACGGCGATCTTGTCCGCGACGTCGGCGACGACGCCGAGGTCGTGGGTGATCAGGATCAGGCCCATGTTGTACTCGCGCTGGAGCTCCGCGAGCAGGTCCATGACCTGTGCCTGGACGGTCACGTCGAGCGCGGTGGTCGGCTCGTCGGCGATGATCAGGTCCGGCTCGAGAGCCAGGGCCATGGCGATCATGATGCGCTGGCGCATACCGCCGGAGAACTGGTGCGGGTAGTCGCCGACCCGGGCCTTGGCGGCCGGGATCTTCACCTTGTCCATCAGCTCGATGGCCTTGGCCTTGGCGTCCTTCTTGGACAGGCCCTGGTGGACCCGGAACATCTCGCCGAGCTGGTAGCCCACGGAGAGGACCGGGTTGAGGGAGGACAGCGCGTCCTGGAAGATCATCGCGATCTTCCGGCCGCGGATCTTCCGCCGCTCCTCGTTGCTCATGGTGAGCATGTCCTGGCCGCGGAAGAGGATCTGGCCGTGCGGGATCTTGCCGGGCGGCATGTCGAGGATGCCCATGATGGCCTGGGCGGTGACCGACTTGCCGGAGCCCGACTCGCCGAGGACGGCCAGCGTCTCACCGGAGTCGACGCTGTAGTTGACGCCGTTGACTGCCTTGGCGACACCGTCACGGGTGTGGAACTCGACGTGCAGGTCGCGCACTTCGAGCAGCGGACCGGAGGTCTCGCCGCCCGCGCGGGGCGCCGGGACGCCTGCTGTTTCTTCGATGATGGTCACGTCGTACGCCCTCCTCAGCGCAGCTTGGGGTCGAGGGCGTTGCGAACCGCATCGCCGAACATCAGGAACGAGAGCACCGTGATCGAGACCATCACCGACGGGATGATCAGCACGTGGGGTGCGTTGCGCAGCTGCTCACGTCCACTGGACACGTCGACACCCCAGGAGACCGTCGGTTCGGCGAGGCCGACACCGAGGAACGACAGCGTCGCCTCCGCGGCGATGTAGCCACCGAGGGCGATGGTCGCGACGACGATGATCGGCGCGAGCGCGTTGGGCAGGACGTGCCGGGTCAGGATGCGGGTGGTCGAGGCGCCGAGCGCCCTCGCGGCCACCACGTAGTCCGCCTGCTTGATGGTGATGACGGAACCGCGGGCGACACGGGCGATCTGGGTCCAGCCCAGGAACACCAGGGCGAGGATGACGACCCAGATGGCGCGCTTCTCGAAGCTGGTGAGGACGACAAGGGCGCCCAGCAGGAACGGGATGCCCATGAAGATGTCGGTGATGCGGGACAGCAGGGTGTCGATCCAGCCGCCGAAGTAACCGGCGATCATGCCGACCAGGGTGCCGAGGACGGTCACCAGGGCGGTGACGCCGACGCCGACGATGATCGAGGCACGGGCGCCGTAGACGACACGGGCGTAGATCGAGCGGCCCTGGCCGTCGTAACCGAACCAGTCCGGCTGGAAGAAGTGGCTCCAGTTCGGCTGACCGAGGTAGTGGTTCGCCAGGTCGGCGTCGCGCGGCGAGGCACTGGTGAACAGGCCCGGGAACGCGGAGATGACGACGAGGAGGACGATCATGCCCGCCGAGATCAGGAACAGCGGGTTGCGGCGCAGGTCGTGCCAGGCGTCGGACCACAGGCTGCGAGCCTTGTCCGGCTTGGGCGCGGTGGCCGTGAGCAGCGCGTCGGGCGCCGCGGTGGTGGCGGTAGCGACCTTCTCGGCCCCGGTGGACGCCGCGGTGGCTGCGGTCTTCTCAGGCATACCGGATCCTCGGGTCCAGGACCGCGTAAAGCAGGTCGACGAGCAGGCTGGCGAGCAGGTAGACGAGGACGATCAGGGAAGCGATGCCGACGACGGTCGCGCCCTCGCGGCGGAAGAGTGCCTCGTAGATCGCGTCACCGACGCCCTGCACGTTGAAGATGCCCTCGGTGACGATGGCGCCGGTCATCAGGTTGCCGATGTCGGTGCCGAGGAAGGTGACCACCGGGACGAGCGAGTTGCGCATCAGGTGGACACCGATGATCCGGCGGCGCGGCAGGCCCTTGGCGACCGCCGTGCGCATGTAGTCGGCGCGCAGGTTCTCCGCCATCGAGGTACGGGTCAGCCGTGCCACGTAGGCGAGCGACAGCGAACCCAGGACGATCGCCGGCAGGAGGAGGTCTCCGAAGCTCTCGGAGTCCTGCACGGTCGGGGTTGTCACCCCCCACTTGAAGGCGAACAGGTACTGCATCAGGTAGCCCAGCACGAAGGAGGGCATCGAGATCAGCACGAGGGTGAGGGCGAGGAGCCCCCGGTCCCGCACGGACTCGGGACGCAGACCCGCGATGATGCCGAGGCCGATGCCGACGACCACCGTGAAGGTGAACGCGAAGAGCGTGAGCCGGATGGTGACCGGGAACGCCTGCGCGATGATGTCGGCGATGGGACGCTGGCTTGCGATCTCCGTGCCGAAGTTCCCCTGAACCAGCTCGAAGAGGTACTTCAGGTACTGCTGCCAGAGCGGCAGGTCGAGACCGCGGTCATGGCGAATGGCCTCGACCACGGCGGGGTCGAAAGCCTGGTCCCCCATGAGCGCTCTGACGGGGTCGCCGGGCAGCGCGAACATCATGGCGAAGATCAAAAAGGTTGACCCGATGAACACCGGGATCATCTGGAGCAGTCGTCGTGCGACGTAGCGCCCCATGGGTGCCTCCGTGAGGGGTTAACTGGGTCCGGGGGCCGCCCGCTTGCGGACAGCCCCCGGACCACCGCCGCCGCCGGATGTCCGGCGGCGGCGGGTGACGGCCGAGTGGGGATGAGGCCCGCAGGCGCTTACTTGACGGTGACTCCGGTGAGCTCGAGGTCACCGTGGAAGTCGACCGCGACGTCGTCGACGCCCTTACCGTGGCCACCGTTGATGCGGTAGTACCACAGCGGGATGGCCGGCATCTTCTCGAGAAGCTTCTTCTCGACCGCCTGGTAGCCCTTCACGGCGTCTTCCAGGGAGCTGGCCTTGTCCGCGTCCTCCATCATCTTGTCGATCTCCTTGTCGGAGAAACGACCGTTGTTGGACTCGGCGTTGGTGTGGTAGAGCTCCTTGATGAAGTTCACGTTGACGGGGTAGTCGGCCACCCAGCCACCGCGGTACATCGACTTCACCTGGTCGTTGTCACGGGCCTCGAGGTCCGTGGGGAAGTCCGGCTTGGCGTCGCCGACACAGTCGACACCGGTCGCCTTGCGGATGGACTCGCAGACCGCGGTCACCCACTCCTTGTGGCCGCCGTCGCTGTTGTACTGGATGAACAGCTTGTTCTCCGGGACGCCGCCGCCCTCGGTGATGAGCTGCTTGGCCTTCGCCGGGTTGAACGTGAAGACGTCCGTGCCCAGGTCCTGGTTGCCCTTGACCTGCGGCGGCGTGAAGCTCGTCGCGGGGGTACGGGTGTTGTTCAGGACGGTCTTGGTGATCGTCTCACGGTCGATCGCCATGGACAGACCCTGGATGACCTTGGGGTCGATGTCCTTGAACGTCTTGCTGTAGAACGCCGGGACCAGCGACTGGATGGCCGCGTACGGCTGCTCGATGGCGCCGTCACCCAGGTCCTGCTTGTACTTCGGCAGGTCCGTCGGGCCGACCTGGCGGATGATGTCCAGGTTGCCGGAGACGACGTCCTGGTACGCGGCCTCGAGGGTCGCGTAGTTCTTGAACTGGATGCCCTTGTTCTTCGCCTTGTTGGGGCCCTGGTAGTCAGGGTTGGCCGCAACCTGGATCAGCTTCTTGTGGGTCCACTTCTCGAACTTGTACGGACCGTTGCCGACCGGCTTCTGGCCGAACGCCTTCGGGTCGTCGAAGAAGACCTTCGGCAGCGGCGCGAACGTCGCGTAGCCGAGCTTGTAGTTGAAGTACGGGACCTTGTCCTTCAGCTCGATCGTGAAGGTGGTGTCGTCCACGACCTTCAGACCGGACATCTTGTCGGCCTTCGGGTCACCCTTCTCGGGGTGCACGTCGTCGTAGCCGGCGATGTCCGCGAACCAGAAGCTGTTCTGCTGGTTGTTCTTGATGTTCGCGTACCAGTTCCACGCGTCGACGTACGACTGCGCGGTGACGGCCTCGCCGTTGTGGAACTTCCAGCCGGACTTCAGCTTGACGGTCCAGGTCTTGGAGTCCGTCGTCTCCACCGACTCGGCGTTCGTGAGGACGATCTCGCCCTTGGAGTCGAAGTCCAGCAGCTGCGTGAAGAGCGACTGGATCACGTACGAACCGTTGGTCTCGTTCGTGTCGGCCGGGATCAGCGGCTTCTGCGGCTCGCCGACGTCGATCGAGACATAACCGGCAGGCTTGCCGGCCGGGTTCTTCTTGCCCTCTTCGCCGCTGCCGCCACCACAGGCAGTGGCCGCCAGGGCGACAACGATCGCTCCCGCGACCCACTTGGCGCTCTTGGCACCACGCATGGGTTCCTCCTCATGAGTCCACTTGTCACTACAAGAGGGGCACCGTTCTACGCGCGCTGACACCCCTGACAGCGCTCGTCAAGTACCCCGAGTGTGCTCGTGAGTCGGCGCTCCCCACAGCGCATGACCCATTGACCCGAGCTCAATGGAGCCAACTATTAAGTAGGACAGGCTTGTAAACCACACCTAAAGGGTCTCGTTTTGACAACATCAGAGAGGGACTCCAGCCCGAAATCCGGACAAAGCGATCCCAGACAGACACCCGCGAAACGGACCGTTAACACATGTTCCGGAGTGCGACGGCCGATATCCGGACACTCGGGCCAGGAAAAAGAGTTGACGAACGGCCCGGCCCTCCACAGTCTCTGCGGAGGGCCGGGCCGTGCGTTCAGCGGTTTTCCAGAGCTTTACCGTCAGCCGTGCTTGGCACGCGAAGCCGCGCGGCCGCGCTCCTTCTGGTCCAGGACGACCTTGCGGATGCGCACCGCCTCCGGGGTCACCTCGACGCACTCGTCGTCACGGCAGAACTCCAGCGACTGCTCCAGCGAGAGCTTGCGCGGCGGGACGATCGCCTCGAACGAATCGGCCGAGGAGGAGCGCATGTTGGTGAGCTTCTTCTCCTTGGTGATGTTCACGTCCATGTCGTCGGAGCGGGAGTTCTCGCCGACGATCATGCCCTCGTACACCTCGGTGCCGGGCTCGGTGAACAGCACGCCGCGCTCCTGAAGGTTCGTCATCGCGAACGCGGTGACGGCGCCGGAGCGGTCGGCGACGAGCGAGCCGTTGTTCCGGGTCTGCAGGGGGCCGAACCAGGGCTCGTGGCCCTCGTGGATGGAGTGCGCGATTCCGGTGCCGCGGGTGTTCGTCAGGAACTCCGTACGGAAGCCGATCAGGCCGCGGGACGGGACCACGAACTCCATGCGGACCCAGCCGGAGCCGTGGTTCGACATGTTGTCCATGCGGCCCTTGCGGACACCCATGAGCTGGGTGACGGCACCCATGTGCTCCTCGGGCACGTCGATCGTCATGCGCTCGACCGGCTCGTGGACCTTGCCGTCGACCAGCTTGGTGACGACCTGCGGCTTGCCGATCGTCAGCTCGAAGCCCTCACGGCGCATCTGCTCGACCAGGATCGCCAGCGCCAGCTCACCGCGGCCCTGCACCTCCCAGGCGTCGGGACGCTCGGTGTCGAGCACGCGCAGCGAGACGTTACCGATCAGCTCGCGGTCCAGCCGGTCCTTGACCTGGCGGGCCGTCACCTTACGGTCCTTGACCGCGGACTTCGCGTCCGCGCCCTTGCCGGTGCCGCCCCGGCCGACCAGCGGCGAGGTGTTGGTGCCCACCGTCATCGAGATCGCCGGCTCGTCGACCGTGATCAGCGGCAGCGCGATCGGGTTCTCCGGGTCGGCCAGCGTCTCGCCGATCATGATGTCCGGAATACCGGCGACGGCGCAGATGTCACCGGGGCCGGCCACCTCGGCCGGCTTGCGGGTGAGCGCCTCGGTCATCATCAGCTCGCTGATGCGGACGTTGGAGATCGTGCCGTCACGCTTGATCCAGGCCACGGTCTGGCCCTTGCGCAGCTCGCCCTGCTCGACGCGGAGCAGCGCGATACGGCCGAGGAAGTTGTCGGCGTCCAGGTTGGTGACGTGAGCCTGCAGCGGGGCGGACTCGTCGTACTCCGGCGCCGGGACGGTCTCGAGCAGCGTGCTGAAGAACGGCTCCAGGCTGGTGCTGTCGGCCGGGACGGTGCCGTCCTCCGGCTTGGTCAGCGAGGCGACGCCGTCACGGGCACAGGCATAGACGATCGGGAACTCGATCTGCTCCTCGGTCGCGTCCAGGTCCAGGAACAGGTCGTACGTCTCGTCGACGACCTCGGCGATCCGGGAGTCCGGGCGGTCCGTCTTGTTGATGCAGAGAATGACCGGCATCTTCGCGGCGAGCGCCTTGCGCAGCACGAAGCGGGTCTGCGGCAGCGGGCCCTCGGAGGCGTCGACGAGGAGGACGACCGCGTCCACCATCGACAGACCGCGCTCCACCTCGCCGCCGAAGTCGGCGTGGCCGGGGGTGTCGATGATGTTGATGGTGACCGGGGCCCCGCCGTCCTTGGGGTGGTACTTCACGGCGGTGTTCTTGGCCAGGATCGTGATGCCCTTCTCACGCTCCAGGTCGTTCGAGTCCATCATGCGGTCGTCGAGCTGCTCCGCGGCGTGCGCGGCGAAGGCGCCGGCCTGCTTCAGCATGGCGTCGACCAAGGTGGTCTTGCCGTGGTCGACGTGGGCGACGATGGCAACGTTACGGATGTCGTGGCGCGTGGGCATGCTGGCTGGCGCTTCTCTCGATCGTGGGATCGGGCGTTGGATGAGATCCTCGTCCGCCCGCCGGGCGGACACGCCACGGCTTGTCCCATGGTACGGGGCCGCCGGGACGCGGGCCTCCCGGAACGATCGGGTCCGGGACGAACGAGGCGGGGATCACGCCGCGGCCGGTACCGGGAGGACCGGCGAAGGCGGTGCACATCGGCAGGTGGGGAGGCTGCCGGTACGAGGGGGGGGTGCATGGACATGCGTGGGCGAGCCTGGGTCAACGAATCGGCACGAGCTTGCCCGCCGGCGGTGCCGGCGGGCAAGGAAATTGAGCCAGTCCTGAGGTTGTGACCTGCGGTTTCTCCTGGCAGACGGTCGGTGCGGCTACTGCTTGGGGGCGGCTGCGGCCGTCTTGAAACCAATGTCCTGGTATCGGGGCTCGGCGAATCCGAAGGCGCCCGCGTTGACCACCTGCTTGCGTACCGCGACCAGCTGCGGGCGCTGGTAGAGCGGAACCGAGCCGGCCGCCGCCCAGATCCTGGCGTCCGCCCTGCGCATCAGGTCACGGGCGGCGTCCGCGTCGAGCTCACCGGCGGCCTGGGTGAAGAGCTGGTCGATGTAGTCCGTACCCACCCGCGTGTAGTTCTGCTCGACGAGGAGCGAGCCGTCGGAGGCCGGCTTGGGCTTGGCGTAGATCGGCCGGGCGTCGGTCGCCGGGAAGGGGCTGGAGGGCCAGGAGTACAGGGCCAGGTCGTAGTCGCCGGACGCGATGTGGTCCTTGAAGAAGCTCGCGTCGTCCACCTTGATGATCTCGGTGCGCACCCCGACCCGGTCGAGCATCTGCGCGATCTTGTCGCCGACCGTGCGCAGCACCTCCGAGCCCGCGCCCGTGGGGAGGACGAAGCGGAGGCTCAGCGGCTTCCCCTCCTTGCCGAGGGCGCCGCCGACGGGTGCGCCGCCGGGTGCCGCCGTACCGCGCGGAGCGTAGGCGCCTGCCATGCCGCCCTTGTCCTCGGCCTTCCTGGCCGCCTTGTCCGCAGAGCCGGCACCGTCGTCGGCGAGCGACGCGGCCTGGCGCCGGACGGCGGCGCTCTGGAGCGCGGCGCCGGTGGCCGGGGCGAGGACGTGCGTGACGCGGGAACCGGATCTCGGGTCATGGGCTGCCGGCTTGTCGTCACCGACGATGTAGAGCCCGTCGTCGGAGGCGGCGTCGTTCTTCTTCTCCGACGCCTTGCCCGAAGGGTGCGAGGACGGCTCGGCGGTGGCCTTGCCCGTCGTCTTCTTCCCGTCCTCCGGCTTGCCGTCCTTGCCGTTCTCCTCCGGCTTCCCGGCCTCGCCGCCCGCCTTGGCCGGCTCCTCTCGCAGCCCTTCGGGCGTCCAGCCGGCGTCGGCGAGCAGCGCCTGCGCCTCCTGGGTGTCCTGCTCCCCGAGTGCGGCGCTGTTGTCGGTGTACGCGGCCTGCCCGGCAAGCGCGAGGTGGTTGCCGGGCGGCTCCGCGGGCAGTCCGAGCGGCGTGAGCACGGCCTCGGCGATCTCCTTGCGGTCCAGCGCCCGGGCGATGGCGCGGCGCACCCGGTCGTCGGCCAGCGGCCCGGACTCGCCGTTCAGCGCGAGCTGGGTGTACGCGGGCTCCAGTGACTTGCGGACCTCGTACTTACTGAGGGCGGACTGCTCCTGCGCGTACTTCTTCTCCGCCTCCGCCGCCCGCTTGCGGGCCTGCTGTGCCACCTCGGCCAGCTCCTCGTCGGAGCCATGGGCCATCGCCCACGACTTCAGGGCGGCGGAGGGAGCCTTGGCGGTGCCGGGGCCGTAGGCCAGCGGACGCCCGCCGCGTCCGGCGTCCTTCACGGCGTAGGCGATACGTTCCGCCGCCGCGGGGTCGACATCCGCCAGGTCGAGGCTTCCGGCGGTGAGCGCGGCGACCCGCTTCTCCCGCGGTACGGCCGACAGCACCAGCTTGTCGAGCTTCGGGCGGTCCCCCCACCAGCGCGGGTTCGGCACGAGCGTGGTGGTGTCGGCCGCCTGGTCGATCTTGGAGATCCGGAACGGTCCCGCCGACACCTTGAGCTTCGTGCGGGCTCCGTCATTGAAGGCCGCCGGAGTCCCGGTCACGTCCTTCGGGTAGAGCGGCGTGAACAGCGACTGCCAGTCCGCGTAGGGCTTGGTGAAGGTGACCTTGACCTCCAGGTCGTTATCACCGCGCTCGACCTTCTGGATCCGGTCGTACCCGGCGTTGCGCGCCGTCCAGTACGAGGAATCCTTTCCGCTCAGCGCGCGCCACTGGGCGAGGAAGTCCGGGGCGCCGATCTCGCGGCCGTCGCTCCACACGGCCTGCTGGTTGAGCTTGTAGAGCACGACCTGCTTGGGCTCCCGCTCGACGATCTCCGCCGATTCGAGATAGTCCGGATTGCGCTGCGGTCGCCCGTCGGCGTCCAGGGTGAACAGCGCCGGCAGCACGGCGCCCGCGATCCGGCCGGTCGTGGCGTCCGCGTCGGCCTGGAAGGAGTTGAGCGTGGCGGGCATCGTGTCGACGGCCCAGCGCAGGGTCCCTCCGTCGGTGACGAGCTCACGGTCGGCGGGTGAGATGTCCTGAGCCGGGGGCTTCCCCCTGCTCTGCTCCTCGCCCGAGCTGCATCCGGCGAGAACGGGGAGTACCAGCACTCCGCTCGCGAGCAGTGCGACGGGGCGGAGCCTTCGGGAGCATGTCCGCCCGCGGGGGGCTTCGACCTGGGACATGGCTTGTACCTCTTCGTCCTGTTTCGTCGAATTTAGGGATGATCACACCGATTCCACTCACTGAAGTGGATGGATTGCCGCGCCGGACGCAGACACGGCGGCGCTTCCGCCAAGGCCACCCGTGCGGGCGAACCGCGAACGCCGCCAACGGGAACAAAAAGGGTGAATATGGGGGGAGTGAGGCTCCGACCATGAGGGGCGCGCTGGCGGCGCATGCGCCGGGAATCCCCGTACGTCCCCTTCACAAGCGGGGATGTGACGCGCGACACTCGCAGGCGCATGAACGACGCCACCGCACCCCGCGGAAGTGAGGGCAAGTCATGTCACAGGAAGATCTCGCGGCCGTCCAGCGCCGCCTCGATGAGCTGGTCCGGCGTGTCGGCCAGCTGGAACAGACCGTCGACCAGCTGCGCGGCTCCCGCCCGCTCACGGGCACCGCCGCGCCGGCCGCGAAGGCCCGTACCGAGCTGGTCACCATCCCCGACGCCCCGTACGACAACGCGCTGTGGACCGATTCCGACGACGAGGGACTGGGCGTGCGCGACCGGCACGCGCCCTGACCGGCCCGGACAGCAGGAGCCGGCCCGCAGGAAGGGCCGGCGGACCGGAGCCCATCCCTGATCCCACTCCACCCGGAGCCTTCGTTGGCCACTGGTACCGAACCACCACAAGTCCATAAGGGCGTGCACGAGGCCACGCGTGCCGCCATCGGCCCCCGCCACCTGCGGACGGACCGCTGGTGGCTGGCCCCGGCCCTGACGGCCGCCGGCCTGCTCGCCTTCATCGTGTACTCGACCTGGCGCGCGTTCGCCAATGCCGACTACTACGCGGCGCCGTACGTCTCGCCCTTCTACTCGCCCTGCCTGGCCGAGAACTGTGAACCGATGCGGTCGGGCCCCAACTGGGAGATCTTCGGCAGCTGGTGGGGCCTGTCGCCCGCGCTGCTCATCCTGATCTTCCCGCTCGGCTTCCGGCTGACCTGCTACTACTACCGCAAGGCCTACTACCGGGGCTTCTGGGCCTCTCCCCCGGCCTGCGCCGTCGCCGAGCCGCACAAGAAGTACTCCGGCGAGACCCGCTTCCCGCTGATCATGCAGAACATCCACCGGTACTTCTTCTACGCCGCCGTGCCGGTCGCCGGGATCCTCACGTACGACACGGTGCTCGCCTTCCGCGACGAGCACTACGAGTGGGGCCACATGGGCCTCGGCACGCTCGTGTTCCTGGTCAACATCGTGCTGATCTGGGCGTACACCATCTCGTGCCACTCGTGCCGGCACATCATCGGCGGCCGGCTGCGGCACTTCTCCAAGCATCCCGTGCGCTACCGCCTCTGGGGCTGGGTCGGCAAGCTGAACGCCCGTCACATGCAGCTCGCGTGGGCGTCGCTGTTCAGCGTCGCGCTCGCCGACCTCTACGTCTACCTCGTCGCGTCCGGCGTCTTCGACGATCCGAGGCTGTTCTAGATGGAAGGTGCTTGATGACCGAGCTCGAACGGCAGCAGTGGGACGTCGTGGTGGTGGGTGCGGGCGGCGCGGGCCTGCGCGCCGCCATCGAGGCGCGCGAGCGGGGCGCGCGTACGGCGGTGATCTGCAAGTCCCTGTTCGGCAAGGCCCACACGGTCATGGCGGAGGGCGGCATCGCCGCCTCCATGGGCAACGCGAACGCGGGCGACAACTGGCAGGTGCACTTCCGCGACACCATGCGTGGCGGGAAGTTCCTCAACCAGTGGCGGATGGCCGAGCTGCACGCCCGCGAGGCGCCCGACCGGGTCTGGGAGCTGGAGACCTGGGGCGCGCTCTTCGACCGCACCGCCGACGGCCGGATCTCGCAGCGCAACTTCGGCGGTCACGAGTACCCGCGTCTCGCCCACGTCGGCGACCGCACCGGACTCGAACTGATCCGCACACTCCAGCAGAAGATCGTCTCCCTCCAGCAGGAGGACAAACGGGAGCTCGGTGACTACGAGGCCGGCCTGAAGGTCTTCCAGGAGTGCACGGTCACCAGGGTGCTCAAGCAGGACGGCAGGGTCTGCGGAGTCTTCTGCTACGAGCGGGAGTCCGGCCGCTTCTTCGTCCTCGAGGCCCCCTCCGTCATCCTGGCCACGGGCGGCATCGGCAAGTCCTTCAAGGTGACCTCCAACTCCTGGGAGTACACCGGGGACGGGCACGCCCTCGCGCTGCTGGCCGGCGCTCCGCTGGTGAACATGGAGTTCGTCCAGTTCCATCCGACGGGGATGGTCTGGCCGCCGTCGGTGAAGGGCATCCTCGTCACCGAGTCGGTGCGCGGCGACGGCGGGGTGCTGCGGAACTCCGAGGGCAAGCGGTTCATGTTCGACTACGTGCCCGACGTGTTCAAGGAGAAGTACGCGCAGTCCGAGGAAGAGGGCGACCGCTGGTACGAGGACCCGGACAACAACCGGCGTCCCCCCGAGCTGCTGCCGCGCGACGAGGTCGCGCGGGCGATCAACTCCGAGGTCAAGGCGGGCCGCGGCTCCCCGCACGGCGGTGTGTTCCTCGACGTCTCCACCCGGATGCCGGCGGACGTGATCCGCCGCCGGCTGCCGTCGATGTACCACCAGTTCAAGGAACTCGCGGACGTGGACATCACGGCGGAGGCCATGGAGGTCGGCCCCACCTGCCACTACGTGATGGGCGGCATCGCCGTCGAGTCCGACACCGCGGGGGCGCTCGGCGTGCCCGGGCTGTTCGCGGCCGGAGAGGTCGCGGGCGGGATGCACGGCTCCAACCGCCTCGGCGGCAACTCGCTCTCCGACCTCCTCGTCTTCGGACGCCGGGCCGGTCTCCACGCGGCCGAGTACGCCCAGCGGCTCCCCGCACGGCCGGCGGTCGACGAGGCACAGATCGACGCCGCGGCGGCGGAGGCCCTGCGCCCGTTCAGCGCCGAGGGTCCACAGGCGGGTGCGGCGCCCGAGAACCCGTACACGCTCCACCAGGAGCTTCAGCAGACGATGAACGACCTGGTCGGCATCATCCGCCGGGCGGGCGAGATGGAGCAGGCCCTGACGAAGCTCGCCGACCTGCGCGAACGGGCGAGCCGTGCCGGGGTCGAGGGGCACCGGCAGTTCAACCCCGGCTGGCACCTCTCCCTGGACCTGCGGAACATGCTGCTGGTCAGCGAGTGCATCGCGCGGGCAGCCCTGGAGCGGACGGAGAGCCGCGGCGGCCACACCCGGGAGGACTGCCCCGGCATGGACCGCGAATGGCGCCGGGTGAACCTGGTGTGCCGGCTCCGGCAGGAGGACGACGCAGCCGGGACCGCCGGAGCCACCGGCCGGATCCGGCTCGAGCGGAGGACCACCGAGCCCATCCGTGCCGACCTGCTCGCCCTTTTCGAGAAGGAAGAGCTGATGAAGTACCTCGCCGAGGAGGAGCTGACCGAGTGAGCGCCTACCAAGCCCGCTTCAAGGTCTGGCGGGGCGACCGGAGCGGCGGCGGCCTCGAGGACTTCACCGTCGAGGTCAACGACGGAGAGGTCGTCCTCGACATCATCCACCGCCTCCAGGCCACCCAGGCGTCCGACCTCGCGGTCCGCTGGAACTGCAAGGCCGGCAAGTGCGGGTCGTGCAGCGCCGAGATCAACGGCCGGCCCCGGCTGCTGTGCATGACCCGGATGTCCGTCTTCACGAGGGACGAGACGATCACGGTCACCCCGCTGCGGGCGTTCCCCGTGGTGCGGGACCTGGTCACCGACGTCTCCTTCAACTACGAGAAGGCCAGGGAGATCCCCGCGTTCGTGCCGCCCCCGGGCGTCGCGGCCGGTGAGTACCGGATGCAGCAGATGGACGTGGAGCGGTCGCAGGAGTTCCGCAAGTGCATCGAGTGCTTCCTGTGCCAGGACACCTGCCATGTGGTGCGCGACCACGAGGAGAACAAGGAGGCCTTCGCCGGCCCGCGGTTCCTGATGCGCATCGCCGAACTGGACATGCATCCGCTGGACTCGGCCGCCGGGACGGGACTGGACCGCAGGACGACGGCACAGGACGAACACGGACTGGGCTACTGCAACATCACCAAGTGCTGTACGGAGGTCTGCCCCGAGGGCATCAAGATCACGGACAACGCGCTGATCCCGATGAAGGAACGGGCCGCGGACCGCAAGTACGACCCGCTGGTGTGGCTGGGCAACAAGATCAGGCGCCGGGAGGGCTGACCGCGTGCGGCGCGGGGGCCGGCGCGAATCCCACGCCGGGCCCCGCCCCTCGGCTGTCAGCACCACCCGTCGCGGTAGGCCTTCCAGTCGCCCTCCTCGGCCGCGAAGTCCACGTACAGCGCGACACCGAAACGCTTCCTGTCGCGGTCCGTGCGTCCGAGGCCCAGCCGGGTGCCGCGGACCGCGGCCTCGACCGTCTCGGCGTTCTCGTGGTGGCCGAGATCGTCCTCGTGGAAGAACGGCAGCCCCATCAGCAGGTCGGTGTCCGGGGGCGTCACCTCGAGCGCGAGGGCGGTCTGCTGCGCGACGTAGCCGCCGTACATGCCCTCCAGCGGCATCCAGGTGTCGTACGACATGACGGCGATCTGGTCGACCCGCCGCGCGACCTCGCCGAAGAACGTCTGCGACCACCACTTCTCCCGGCCGGTGACCGCCGCGTTCACACGGTGCAGGGCGGGCAGCGGGTCGATCTGGTGGGCCGCGACCGACAGCTGCGCCTTACGGTCGCGCGTCAGCTCGCGCAGTGCGTCGAGCAGGGACAGATAGTCGCGGTCCCCCGAGAGCAGCGGCTCCAGGTCGAAGTGGACCCCCTCGAACCCGGCGTCGAGGATCTGCCGGGCGGAGCCCACCACCGCGTCGCGGGACCGTTCGTCCAGGCGCAGTCCGTCCGGCCCGTCGTTGGCGAGCACGTCGCCCAGCCACGCCTGGACGCGGATGCCCGGCATCTCCCGGTGCACGGCGTCGATGAGCCGGCGGGCACGGGGGTAGCGGTCGGCGGGCAGAGTGCCGTCGTGCTCGAGAGGACCGGCGTGCACGTACAGGTCCTTGATGCCGGTGCCGCGGATCCGCTCGGCGAAGGCCCGGACGTCGGCGTCCTTCTTACGGCCGTCCACCCATGCGTGGCCCAGCCAGATCGCGTCCTTGCCGCGGGTGCGGGTGCCGTCCTGGAGGTCGCCCGCGTAGTTGATGCGCAGAGCCACCGCACCGGCGAGCGGTGGGACGAGCAGGACCAGCGCCAGGGCGAGCGCGATCCTCCTCGGCCACTTCAGCCGCGGGCCCCGCCATGCCCGTACGAACGCCCGCACCCTGCCCTTCGGCCGTGCGGCCGTTCCCGTTCCCTCGTTGATCCCCATGAGGTGCAGGACCGGTGATCGGGTACCCGCGGTTCCTGACGGTGTCCGGTCGCGGCGGAACAGAGCCGGACTTAGCCTCCGAAATGTGATGCGAACAGCCGCCCGGATCCTCGTCGCCGTGCTCGCGGCGGCATGGTGGCTGGTCGCGCCCGCCGCCGGAGGAGCCACGGCCGACGACCCCGTCGACCTCTCCCGGCAGGGGCAGATCACCGACCGCACCAACGCCCTGGGCGACCGCGCGGGGCAGGTGTCCCGGGCACTGGACCGCCTGTACGACGAACAGCGGCTGCAGCTGTTCGTCGTCTACGTCAGCGACTTCTCCGGCCGCTCCGCGCAGGACTGGACGGCGCAGACCGCCGCGAAGAACGGGCTGGGCACGAGCGACGTCCTGCTGGCCGTCGCGACCCGCGACCGGCAGTACGCGTACTGGGTCGATGCCGCCTCCCGCCTCACCGACGCACAGCTCGCCGAGGTCGCCCGGACGGCGGTGGAGCCCGCGCTGCGGGAGAACGACTGGGCGGGCGCCGCGATCGGCGCCGCCGACGGCTACGGCGCGGTGCTGTCCGGCGAACCGGTCCCCACGGTGAACATCACGCCCGGCGAGGCCGAGCCCGGCGGCGGTGGCGCGGGTACCGGCGCGGGCGACCTCGTGCTGCCGATCGCGGTCGTCGGCGGCGCCGCCGCCCTCGCCGCGTACACGTACACCAAACGCAAGCGGCGCACGGCGACCCGCACCACGCCCCAGGGCGGCCAGGAGGGCTGGGGCACACCGGAGCAGCCACCGCTGTCGGAGCTCGACGCCAGGGCCAAGGCGGCTCTGGTGGAGACCGACGACGCGGTGCGCACCAGCCAGGAGGAACTCGGCTTCGCCACGGCCCAGTTCGGCGAGGAGGCGGCACAGCCCTTCCACGAGGCCGTGGCGCACGCGCAGCAGGAGCTGACCGCCGCGTTCCGGCTCCGCCAGCAGTTGGACGACGCGTACCCGGAGGACGACGCCACCCGCCGCAGGATGCTCGACGAGATCCTCGCCCGCTGCTCGGAGGCCGATCGCAGGCTCGACGCCGAGGCCGAGGACTTCGACCGGCTGCGGGCCCTGGAACGCAACGCGCCGCAGGCCCTGGACACGGCGGAAGCCGCGTTCCAGGACGTGAACGGCCGGGTCGTCAGCGCGGAGGCCACGCTGGGCGTGATGCGCGAGCGGTACGCGCCGTCGGCGGCGGCCCCCGTCGCGAACGACGTGGAACAGGCGAAGGACCGGCTCGAGTTCGCGACGGCCGCCCTCGAGCGCGCCCGGCAGGCCGTCGAGGCCGACGACAACGGATCCGCCGCGGTCCAGGTGCGGGCGGCGGAAGGGGCCGTCGCCCAGGCCGCCCGTCTGATCGAGGCCGTCGACCGCCGGGCGCAGGAACTGGCGGAAGCGGCCGGAAAGCTGCCGAGCGCGCTGACGGAGACGGAAACCGATCTGGCGGAGGCACGCGGTCTGCTCAAGGGGACGGAGGAAGGCACGTCGACCGCCGGGCTCCAGGGGCGGATCGCCCGAGCGGAGGCGGTCGCCGCGGAGGTGCGCACGGCGACGGAGTCGGGGCGGTACGACCCCATCGACGCACTGCGCCGGGTCGAGGAGGCCGACGCCGCCCTGGACGAGGCGCTGGCCGGGATCCGGGAACAGGAACAGGGGACGCGGCGCGCCCTGGCCCTGCTGGACAGGGCCCTGCTCGGCGCGCGCTCCGGCATCGGCGCCGCCGCGGACTACATCACCACGCACCGCGGCGCCGTCGGCAGCGAGGCCAGGACCCGGCTGGCGGAGGCCCAGCGCCGGCTGGAGCGGGCACAGACGCTCGCCGGCGCGGACGGCATCGGCGAGATCGGCACCGGCGGTGATCCGCAGGCGGCACTGGCCGAGGCACAGCGGGCGGACTGGCTGGCGCAGCAGGCGCAGAGCCTCGCCGAGAACGATGTGCGCGACTTCCGGAACCCGTTCGGTCCGGTCGGTACGCCAGGGGGCCGGGGCGCCGGAGGCGGGCTCGGGGGCGCGGTGCTCGGCGGGATCCTCCTCGGCGGGATGCTCGGCGGCGGGGGAAGGGGCGGCGGCATGGGCGGAGGGTTCGGCGGGGGTTTCGGCGGCGGGCCCGGCAGCTTCGGCGGTGGTGGCACGCGGGGCCGGATGGGCGGTGGCCGTTTCTGATGTACGCCGGCCCGAAGCGCGCACGCCGGCCCGTATTCCGTTTGGCGTTCAGGAGCCGTTCAAGGAGCAGTGGCATGACCAAGCAGACCGTTCTCGGGCGGGTCACCCAGCTGGCCAGGGCGAACATCAACGCGCTGCTGGACCAGGCAGAGGACCCGCAGAAGATGCTCGACCAGCTGATCCGCGACTACACGAACAACATCGTGGAGGCGGAACAGGCGGTGGCGAGCACCATCGGCAACCTGCGCCTCATGGAACAGGACCATCAGGAGGACATGGAGGCCGCCCAGGAATGGGGCAGCAAGGCGCTGGCGGCCAGCAGGAAGGCGGACGAGCTCCGCGGGGCGGGACGGACGGCGGACGCCGACAAGTTCGACAACCTGGCGAAGGTCGCCCTCGGCAGACAGCTCCGGTCCGAGCGGGAGGCGAAGACCGCGGAGCCCACGATCGCCTCCCAGACGGCAGTCGTCGACAAGCTCAAGTCCGGCCTGGAACAGATGAAGGCGAAGCTGGGGCAGCTCCAGGCGAAGCGGGACGAGCTGGTGGCCAGAGCGAAGTCCGCCGAGGCGCAGAACCGGATGATGGACGCCGTGAAGAGCGTCGACGTGCTCGACCCGACGAGCGAACTCCACCGCTTCGAGGACAAGGTCCGGCGGGAGGAGGCGAGGGCGCTCGGGAAGCAGGAACTGGCGGCGTCGTCGCTGGACGCGCAGTTCGAGGAGCTGGAGAGCGTGGGGGAGGAAGCGGAGATCGAGGCGAGGTTGGCGGCGCTGAAGTCTGCGTAGGGGTGGGCCGGGGGGTGGCCGCTGCGCGGGGCCCGTCCGCGCCCCTTCCCGCGGTATCGATGTGCGGCTCCGCCGCGTGGGGGCTCCGCCCGGACCACCTGTCTCAGAACATGCTCAGCAGCTGCTCCACCGTCGGCTCCGCCGACCCCTCGCCGTCCGGCAGTGCCAGTTCGAACCACACCGTCTTGCCGCGCGGCGTACGCCGGGAGCCCCACGCCGCGCTCAGGAGGCCGACCAGTTGGAGGCCGCGGCCGCCCTCGTCGGTGTCGCGGGCGCGGCGGCGTCGGGGCTGGACGAGGCCGGCGTCCCACACCTCGCAGACCAGGGTCCGGTCCCGAAGCAGCCGCAGCCGGATCTCGCCCTCGCCGTACCGCAGCGCGTTGGTGACCAGTTCGCTGACGAGCAGTTCGACCGTGTCGACGAGGGCCTCGAGGTCCCAGGCGGTCAGCTGGGCGCGGGCCAGTTCGCGGGCCCGGCCCACGGAGCGGGGTTCGCGGGGCAGGCGCCAGTCGCCCACGGCTTCGGTCGGCAGACCCTGTATACGGGCCATCAGCAGCGCGATGTCGTCCTCGCCGTGCCGGGTGTCGAGAGCGCCGAGCACGTGGTCGCAGACGTCCTCGAGGGGGCGTACCGGGTCGGCGAGGGCGGCGCGGAAGGCACGCAGACCCTCTTCGAGCGGATGGTCGCGGGACTCGACCAGACCGTCGGTGTAGAGGGCGAGGAGGGACCCCTCGGGTACTTCGATCTCCACCTCCTCGAAGGGTTCTCCGCCCACGCCGAGCGGCATGCCCGGCGGCACGTCGAGCAGCAGGGCCTCTTCGCCGGGTTCGACGAGAACGGGCGGCAGGTGGCCCGCGTTGGCGAAGGTGCAGCGTCGGGTGACCGGGTCGTACACGGCGTAGACGCAGGTCGCGAGGTACACCTCGGAGAGGTCCGCGTCGCGGGACGTGTGGGCGACGCGGGAGGGGACCTGGGCGCCGCCCGAGGTGCGGCCGCCCTTGGCGGGGCTGCCGAGCCCGCGGGCGATCTCGTCGAGCGCGGAGAGCACTTCGGCGGGTTCCAGGTCGAGCAGGGCCAGGGTCCTCACGGCGGTGCGCAGTTCGCCCATGGCGACGGCGGCACGCAGTCCGCGGCCCATCACGTCCCCGACGACCAGGGCGGTGCGGTGGCCGGGGAGTTCTATGACGTCGAACCAGTCGCCGCCGACTTCGGTGGCGGTGGTGCCGGGCAGATAGCGGCAGGCGATGTCGAGACCGGCGGCCTCCGGGTCGCCGGGGGGCAGCAGACTGCGCTGGAGGATGAGGGCGCGTTCGTGCTCCCTGCGGTACAGGCGGGCGTTGTCGATGCAGACGGCGGCGCGGGCCGCGAGTTCGACCGCGAGGGCCCGGTCCCGCTCCCCGAAGGGCTCGCTGCCCTTGGTGCGGGAGAACTGCACCAGTCCGACGACGGTGTCGTGCGCCACCATCGGTACGGCCAGCGTCGACTGGACGAGGCTGCCGTCCTCGCCGGGGATCGACCGGACGGCTGCCGTGCGCAGCGCGCCGGCGCACGGCGAGTTGAACGGGTAGCGGTGGACCTCGCCGACCGCGGTGGGGGCGCTTCCTTCGGCCACGCAGCCCGGGGTGGTCATCAGCGGGGCGTCGGAGACGGCGCTGGCGAAGGCGACCCTGCGCAGTTCGGCACTGCCTCCTCCGAAGCCCTCGGAGCGGGCGGAGCCCCCCTGTCCGGGCGGGGCCTCTTCGCCGGTGAGCAGTCCCTGGTACAGGTCGACGGAGGCGAGGTCGCAGAAGCCGGGGACGGCGACGTCGAGGAGTTCGCGGGCAGTGGTCTCCAGGTCGAGGGAGTTGCCGATCCGGGCGCTCGCCTCGTTGAGGAGGGCGAGGTTCCGGCGGGCGTTCGCGGCCTCGCGGGCGGCGATGTGACGGCGTGTGACATCCGTGCCGACTCCGGCGACCCCGACGGGCCTGCCCGATCCGCCGTGCACCCGGTAGAGGTTGATCGACCAGTGCCTGCGGTCGGTGCTGCCTGGTGCCGTGCCGACGATCTGGAGGTCGGTGACGGGCTCACCGGTCTCCAGGACCCTGCGCAGGGAGGCGTTCATCCGCTCCGCCTCGGGGCGGGAGAGGTAGTCGTGGACGGTGCGGCCGCGGTGGTCCTCCGCGGCGCCGCCGAAGACGGTGGCGAAACGCTGGTTGGCGCGCTGCACGGTGAGGTCGGTACCGAAGAGCAGGAAGCCGAAAGGAGATTGGCCGAATATGGCCTGCGATGCGGCGAGGTCCGTCTCTATGCGGCGCAGCGCGCGAACGTCGACGACGATGCACAGCGCGCCCTGTTCGCCCTGGGCCGTCTCACTGGGCATCACATAGATCTCGGCGAGACCGTGCGCCCGGCCGCCGCCCGGCATCCGGAAGGGGACGAGTCCGGTCCACTCCTTGCCGTCGAGGATCTCGGCCAGTCTGCGGCGTCCTCGGGGCCGGAGCTCCGCGGGCATGAAGACCTCGACCGGGTCCTGGCCCCTGGCCTCGTCGGCAGTGATGCCGAACAGTTCCACGGCCCGGTCGCTCCACTGCTCGACCAGACCGTCGTGGCCGATCGAGAAGGAGGCCACCTTGATGTAGTCATAGATCGAGCCAGGCGGGCTGCTCTGCCATACGACATCGCTCGCCGTCTCAGGTATTTCGCTCACGCGACCGTCCCCTCCAGCTCACCGCACCGGACCGGCCATGACCGCAGTATTCAGCACTACGGCTCCCACCGACACGGCGTTCACGATCACAGAGCGGTCTCGTTCGTTTTGAGCCGACTCCGGCGTGATCGTCGTCCCTGAAGACTTCTAACCAGCGAGAGCCAGCTCGAACCACACGGTCTTGCCCGTCCTGCCCCGGCGCGTGCCCCACCGCCGGGCGGAACAAGCCACCAGTTGCAGCCCTCGTCCGCTCTCGTCCTCGCTGCGCGCCGGCCTTTTCACGGGCGGATCCGGAAGGGGATCGGAGACCTCCACCAGCAGGACCGGCGCGGCGCCGGAGGGGTCGCGGCGGCTCAGGCGAAGGTTGATCGGGCCAGGGGTGTAGCGCTGGGAATTGGTCACCAGCTCGCTGACCAGGAGCACCGTCAGATCACCGACGGCGGCGTCGATTCCCCACAGCCGGAGGGTGTCGCGGACCGCGTGCCGGGCCGCGCGCACCACGTTCGGTTCGGCCGGAAAAGTCCACTCGGCGCATTCGCCTCGGGTGCCGATCACGCCGATCACTTCCCCGGATCACCAGCGGAACCATGTCCTGTTTCAGGGGGTTAATCAGCACATACCCTGTTTGTCGCTCTCATTACCTTCCACGAACCGCAATGGCCGCACCTGTTGCCCGGGACGGCGATGGCCTCAGCGGTGCGCACCCTCGCCGGTCCCCTCGGCCCGCTCGTGCCGGTGGCGCGCGCAGGCGGCGACCGCGGGTACGTCCTGGTCGAGCCAGTCGACGGCGTCGAGCTCGTCGGGCGCGAGCCAGCGCAGGGCGTCGTGGTCCTGAAGCGGTCTGGGCTCACCGGACAGCAGCCGGACCGTCCACACCTGGAGCACGTAGCCCGCCCGCAGCGGCCACTCGCCGGGGACCCGGTCCACCGCCTCCGTCTCGATACCCAACTCCTCGCGCAGTTCTCGCACGAGCGCCTGCTCGGGACTCTCCCCCGGCTCCAGCTTGCCGCCGGGCAGCTCCCAGCGGCCGGCCAGTTCGGCGGGCGCACTGCGCCGCGCGGCGAGGAGCCGCCCCTCGTCGTACACGGCTCCGGCCACTACCACCACGCGATCAGTCATGCGGCGGAGCGTACTGGGCCCGAGCGACGGGGTGCGTGCGCCGGCGGCGCCGTCAGCGGGCCGTCCGGCCGACCCGTTCGACCCAGTAGAGGCGCTGGTGGCCGCGTCCGTCGAGGGCGTCCGCGATCTTCTGCGCCTCCGCCTCTGTCGCGTACCGGCCGACGCGGTAACAGTTGCCGTTGCCGTCCTGCCGTATGACGAGCCAGGGCAGAACAGCGCCGCTGTCGGTCATCGCGCCCCTCCCTCGGTCGGCCCGTTTGTCCGTAACGATCGCCAGGAAACCGCAGTACGCATATGCCCAAGCCTACGCCTGACGTTCACTGAGCGGATACGGGTTTTCACAAAGAGACAGGAAGAGGGGCGCATCCGACTGGATACGCCCCTTGCCCCCGTACCGGTGGCCTCTGCGGCGCCCGCCCCGGTACCGCAGAAAGGTCACCTCACGGGCAGGTGGTACGCGATGCGGTAGCGGTCCGCGGGCACGACGACGTCGGCGGTCTCCACCGCACGGCCCGAGGCGTAATACGTACGCTCGACGACCATCACCACATGGCCCGGCACGCCGCCGAGGGTCAGCAACTCCTCCGCGAGGCCGGGCCGGGCGCCGACCTCTTCCACCACGTTGTCCACCACGATGTCGATGGCGGCCATCCGCTCGACGACTCCGCAGCCGCCGAGCGGACCCTCCTCGGGCAGCATGACCGGCGTGCGGCCGGTGACTTCGAGCGGCTCCCAGGAGGTGGAGAGCATCATCGCCTCGCCCGCGTCCCGGAAGACATAGCGCGTGCGCATCACGCGGGCGCCGAGCTCGATGCCCAGCCGCGCCGCCACCTCCGGGGTCGCCGCCTCCTGCTCGCTGCTGGACTCCCACGTCCCCCGGGCACCCTCCTCCGCCTGCTCCTGACGGAACGGGCTGGCTCCCGACGGCGGCCGGAAGCCGGACCGGGCGACCCGGCGCGGCACGGGCCGCTCCCGCACATACGTCCCCGAGCCCGAGCGGCCCTCCACGAGCCCTTCCGCCATCAGGACCTTGCGCGCCTCGAGGGCGACCGTGTCCGAGACGCCGTACTCCTCGCGGATGCGGGCCTGCGAGGGGAGGCGGGTGTGCGGCGGCAGCGAGCCGTTCACGATCTTCTCGCGGAGATCGCTCGCAACGCGCAGATAGGCGGGCTGCTCACCGAATGTCACTGGCCACTCCCCATCAGGTTGACAGACTGCAACAGCGTCGCAACCGTCGGTTGCTAACCGCAAGTGTGGGCCAACGTTTCACCCGAAGTGATGATTTGCCGCTGAGCAGAGGTTTACCGCGGGTACGGGCCATCCGGCGGCGGTACCCCTTGACCGCAATGGTCCATACCAATACGTTCCTGCGCACACGACACCGTTCTCGGAACCCGTTTCCGGCACGCGCACAGGAATGAGCCCGATGCGTCGAAGAACCTTTGTCCGGGCGGCCGTTGCCGTCTGCTCGCTCTCGCTCGTCGCCACCCTCGCCCCCGCCGCCGTCGCCACCTCGGCCCAGGAAGAGGACCGGGGCAGCGGCCACAGCCACCACAAGCAGTCGTACAAACGTGTCGGCTACTTCACCCAATGGGGCGTCTACGGCCGGGACTTCCAGGTCAAGGACATGGACACCAGCGGCCAGGCCGCCAGACTCACCCACATCAACTACGCCTTCGGCAACGTGAACGCCGAAGGCAGATGCTTCACCGGGAACGTCCCCGGCGAGGCCGACGCCTGGGCGGACTACGTCAGGCCGCTGGAGGCGCAGGACTCGGTCGACGGCGTCGCGGACACCGCGGAGCAGCCGCTCGCCGGCAACTTCAACCAGCTGCGCGAGCTCAAGGCCGAGCACCCCGGCCTGAAAGTCATGATCTCGCTGGGCGGCTGGAGCTGGTCCACCCACTTCTCCGACGCGGCCCGGACGCCCGAGTCGCGCAAGGCGCTCGTCTCCTCCTGCATCGACCTCTACATCAAGGGCAATCTGCCGGCCGACGGGGCGCGCGGCGGCGAGGGCGCGGCGGCCGGCCTGTTCGACGGCATCGACATCGACTGGGAGTGGCCGGGCTCCGAGGGTGACGCCGACACCGTGTACCGGCCCGAGGACAAGCAGAACTTCACGGCGCTGGTGCACGAGTTCCGCACCCAGCTGGACGCGTACGCCACGTCGCAGCACAAGGCCAGGGGCGGCAAGCGCAAGCACTACGAACTGTCCGCCTTCGTGCCGACCGCGCCGGCCAAGATCGACGCCGGTTTCGAGGTCCGCAAGATCATGCGGGACTTCGACTTCGTCAACCTCCAGGGCTACGACTTCCACGTCTCCGGCGAGAAGACCACCGCCCAGCAGTCGGCGCTGTACGCCAGAGGCGACTTCAGCGTCGACCAGACCGTCCGCGACTGGCTGCGGCGCGGTGCGCCGGCACGCAAGCTGGTGGTCGGCATGCCCTTCTACGGGCAGGGGTGGACCGGAGTGACCGGCGGGGGCGACGGCATGGGCCGGCCCGCGACGGCACCCGCCCCGGCGACCTGGGCGGCCGGCTACGAGGACTACAAGGCCCTCAAGAAGCTCGCGGACTCCGGTGCCTACAAGGTCCACCGCGACCGGCGCAACGGGCACGCGTGGCTCTTCGACGGCACGACCCTGTGGACGTACGACGATCCCGCGGTGCTGCGCGCCAAGACCTCGTACATCCGCGACCGTGGCCTCGGCGGCGCGATGTTCTGGTCGCTCGACGGGGACACCGCCGACGGCGAGCTGACGGCCGCGGTCGACGGCGGGCTGAGCCGCCGCTGACCGGGTGCGGCCCCGTACGGATCCATGTCCGTACGGGGCCGTGCCCCGCCCGGGACAGGTGCCGCGGTGGCCGGACCGGCACGCGCTCACTCGCCGGTCGCGTACTCCTCCTCCGGCGGCGGGGTGGTGCTCAGGCCCAGGGCGTCCCGGGCGGCGATCCGCGCCGCGGTGGTCAGCGCCTCCTCCGCGGCGGTCACATGCGTCCGGAAGGCGTCCTCGTCCGCCGCCTTCGCGGCGACGGACCATTCCTTGCCGGACGCCTCGAACCGCTCGGCCCTCGTCGCCAGTGAGGGGGACGCGCCCTCGGGCCAGGAGCCGTTGCGCAGGGCCTCCGCCTGCTCGGCCAGGACGGTGGACATCTCCCGGGCCCGACTCCGGTACGGCGAAGGGGCGGCCGCTCACGCGACCGCCCCTCATCTGCTCAGCCTGTCATCGGCTCATGGCCTCATGGCGCATGGGCTGTGCGGGCTCCCTCACTCAGAACTGCAGCGCCCAGGAGTCGATCTTCCCGGTGTCGTACGACGCGTTGTCGCTGACCCGCAGCTTCCAGGTGCCGTTGGCCGCTTCCGACGACGCGTTCACCGTGTAGGTGGTGATCACGTTGTCCAGGCTGCCGCCGGACCCGTACGCCTTGAGGTTGTACACGGAACCGTCGGGAGCGACGAGGTCGATCCGCAGGTCACCGACGTAGGTGTGCTTGATGTCGACCGGCACGCGAAGGCTGGTCGGCGCGTTGCCGGCGACTCCGCTGACGGTGATCGGCGACTCGACGGTGGAGCGGTCGCTGATCGCGTAGTCGTTGAGGTTCTCGAACCGGTCGCCGGTGGGCGGCTCTGTGCCGCCGTCGCCGACGAAGAGGAGACGGTTCGGCGAACCGGTACCCGGGCTGGTCACGACGCCGCTGGTGGCGGCGGTGGTCAGGGCCGTGGACACCTGAGCCGGGGTCGCGGTCCTGTTCTGCGCCAGGTACAGCGCAGCCGCGCCGGCGACGTGCGGCGTCGCCATCGAGGTGCCGGAGATGGTGTTCGTCGCCGTGTCACCGGTGTTCCACGCCGACTTGATCGACGAGCCGGGGGCGAAGATGTCCAGCACGCTGCCGTAGTTGGAGAAGCTGGAGCGGGCGTCGGAGCTGGTGGTGGAGCCGACGGTGATGGCCTCCGCGACGCGCGCGGGCGAGTAGTTGGAGGCGTTGGAACCGTCGTTGCCCGCCGCCACCGCGTAAGTGACGCCGGAGGCGATGGAGTTGCGCACGGCGGTGTCGAGGGCCGTGTCGATGCCGCCGCCGAGGCTCATGTTGGCGACTGCCGGCTTGACGGCGTTCCGCGTCACCCAGTCGATACCGGCGACGACCTGCGCGGTGGTGCCGGAGCCGGAGTTGTTGAGCACACGGACGCCGACGATCTTGGCCTTCTTGGCCACACCGTAGGAGGAGCCCGCGACGGTACCGGCGACGTGGGTGCCGTGGCCGTTGCCGTCCTGCGCCGTGTTGTCGTTGTCGATGGCGTCGTAGCCGTTGAAGGCACGGCCACCGAAGTCGCTGTGGGAGATGCGCACACCGGTGTCGATGATGTACGCGGTGACCCCCTCACCGGCGGTGTCGGGGTAGGTGTAGCTCTGGTTCAGCGGCAGCGCCTTCTGGTCGATCCGGTCGAGACCCCAGGAAGGCGGGCTCGGCTGGGTGCCAGAGATCTTGAAGACACGGTTCTGCACGACGGACTCGACGGCCGGGTCCGCGGCGAACTTCTTCGCCTGCGCCTCGGAGACCTTGACGGCGTAACCGTTCAGAGCGGCGTTGTACGTCTTCTCGATCTTCGCGCCGTACTTCGCCGCGAGGCGCTTGCCCGCCCTGGAACCGGCGTCGCCCGCGGACTCCTCGAGGGTGACGATGTAGCTGCCCTCGATGGCTCCGGGCGCGCCCGCGTTCTCGATGACACCCGTGGGCGCCGGCAGGGCGGCGGAGGCCGGAAGGGCGGAGACCGTGCCGAGTGCGAGCGCGGCGACGGATATGGCGCTGGCCGCGGCAAGTCTTCGCCGCGAGTCACGCATCACAGACATGTGAGGGGTCCTCCTCATTGGTGGTGCGTTGCTGTGGGGGATTACGACAGGAGCATGCCAATGACGCGGCCCCAAATCCGCGTCATGTGCGTACGCCTACCGAGCGAAAGATTGACCGATCCATAGGAATCCCACAAGAGGCCCGACCGCCAGGTAACAAGCGCGCCACACAACTGACATGCTGGCGAACCATGACGACGTACCGCTGCCCCGACTGCGGAACCAGTTCGCCGGTCGATTCTGCCACCTGGTGCTGCCCGGACTGTCGCGGGCCCTGGGACCTGGACTTCCTTGCCTCGCCGGTCCCCCTCGCCGAGCTGCCGGGCCGGGTGAATTCCCTGTGGCGTTACGCGGAGGCGCTGCCGCTGACCGCTCCCGTCACCTCCCTCGGGGAGGGCCGCACCCCGCTCGTCCCGCTCACCGGGACCGTCTCCGTGAAGCTCGACTTCCTCACGCCGACACTGTCCTTCAAGGACCGCGGCGCGGTGATGCTGGCCGAGCTCGCCCGGCGCCTGCCCGGAGAGCCGCGCCGCGTGATCGCCGACAGCAGCGGCAACGCGGGGACGGCCGTCGCCGCGTACTGCGCGCGGGCCGGACTGGACTGCACGGTCTTCGTCCCCGAGGCCACCTCCGCCAAGAAGGTCGAGCAGATCCGGGCACACGGCGCACGGCTGGAACTCGTCCCCGGTGACCGGGAGGCCACGGCCGAGGCGGCCCGCGCCGCGGCCGGCGGCGAAGGGGTCTTCTACGCGAGCCACGTGTACAACCCCTACTTCCTGCACGGCACCAAGACGTACGTGTACGAGCTGTGGGAGGACCTCGGCGGCCGGCTGCCGGAGGCGATCGTGGTCCCCGTCGGCAACGGCACGCTGCTGCTGGGCGCGGCCCAGGCACTGACCGAGCTCCACTCGCACGGCCTGATCGACTCCCGCCCGGCGCTGATCGCGGTTCAGGCGGAGGCCGTCTCGCCGCTGGCCGCGGCGTTCCACGCGGGCGCCGACGACCTGCTGGAGCGCTCCCCCGCCCGCCCGACGCTCGCCGAGGGCATCGCCATCCCGAACCCGCCGCGGGCACGGCAGATCCTGCGGGCGGTACGGGAGTGGGGCGGGACGTTCCTGACCGTCACGGAGGACGAGATCCGGCAGGCCCAACGCGACCTCGCGGGGCGGGGCCTGTTCGTCGAGTCGACGGGTGTGGCCTGCTGGGCGGCGGCCGGCGGCTGGACCGACCGCACGGCGGTCGTGCCGCTGTGCGGAGCGGGGCTGAAGACGGGGACGGCCCCGGCCTGAGGCGCCCCTGTGGACATCCGGCATGCTCCTGTGACGCGCTCTCTCCCTTACGGCCCGACCAGCGGGGCCCGGTGCTCCTGGAGCGCCCGACCAGCGGGCCCGGTGTTCCTGGAGCGCCCGGCCTGACCGCTCCGGCGTTACGATCGGCCGGTCGACAAGGGGGCGGGGATGCGGAACGTGTCACGGCGGGCCGTGCTGGTCCTGGGGGCAGGGGCGGTCGCGTCCGCCTGCTCCGGAACGGAACCGCAGGACGGTGTGGACGAGGGGCCGGTCCGTACGGATACGGAGCCGCTGGAGAAGGCGTTCGCGCTCCTCGGGCCGTTGAGTGACGCGCACTGGCTCGGCTACGACCGGGTGAAGAACAACGACGGCCGGTCGGTGCCCGGCCCGTCCGACATCCGGGTCGTCGGTTTCGCCCGGCTCGCGGACGGCAAGGCGGCCGAGCTGACGTCGGTCACGGAGCGCGCGTTCGCGCCGGAGCCGCTCGGTGAACTGCCCGAGCAGCTGGCCGCGTTCGCGCCCGAGGACGCGCGGTGGCAGCACAGTGCGGCCTTCGACGACGAGATCACCGGCGGCGCGTACCCCGGCCGGTTCCTGCTGTCGCCGGCCACGGGAACCGTCTGCTTCGACGCGCTCAACGCGACGTAGCGGCCGCTGCGCCGGTCCCCGGGGCGCGTCAGATCTCCGGCCGCTGCTGCGCCGGCGCCCCGACTGCGGCCTCGTCCTGGGGCACCGGCTCACTCGCCGGCCCGCCCGCGAGGCGTCGCTGTTCGTCCTCCACGATGCGGCGCGCCAGCGAGCCGACCGAGATGTCGACCGCGTCCGGCGTGGCCTCCGCGACATCGCTGCGACGGGCGTAGGCGTCGAACAGGCGGGACTTGCTCTCCAGGATGTCCAGCATCCGCTGGTCGACGCTGTCCGTGGCGAGCAGCCGGTGGACCTGCACGGCGCGGACCTGGCCCATCCGGTGGGCACGAGCGACCGCCTGATGCTCCATCGTCGGTTTGACCTGCGGTTCGCAGATGATGACGACCGATGCCGCCTGGAGGTTGAGCCCCACACCACCGGCCTCGATCTGCGCGAGCAGCACCGCGTGTCCGGGCGCGGCGGTGAACTCGTCCACGAGCTGCTGGCGGCGGGCGGCGGGCACGCTCCCCGAGACGGGGCCGAACACGCCGCCGTCCAGAGCCGCCCCCACCGTGGCGAGCACATCGCGGAAGTACGAGAAGACCACCACTTTGAGCCCGTTGACCGCGGCGTCGTCCACCAGCTCGCGCAGCCGCTCCAACTTCGCCGACTTCTCGGGACGCGCGTAAGCGGCCCTGCGCATCGCCATGAAGTTGCCGCTCGCCACGGCCTCCCGGTACGCCTCCGCGTCGTCCGCGCTGAACGCCTCCCACTCCTCCACCTGGAGCAGTGAGGGCAGTTCGGTGAGCACGTCCTGCTGGTTGCGGCGCAGATAGGCGGGGGCGACCGCGCGGCGGAAGGCCTGGGAGCCGGCGACCGCGTCGCTGCCCTGGATCCCGGGCAGCAGCGCCGGCTGGAGATGGCGGACGAGGTTGCGGAACTCCTCGACCCGGTTCTCCATCGGCGTGCCGGTGAGGAACAGGACCCGCTCGCACCGCTCCGCCCAGCGGGCGACGGCCTTCGACCTGCGGGCGTCCGGGTTCTTCACGTAGTGGGCCTCGTCGACGACGAGCATGCCCGGCGGGGAGCCGTCGGGTACGGCCAGGCCGTGCAGGGCGTCGAAGGTCGTGACGGCGATGCCGCCCCGGTCCTGCCAGTCGGCGTACGCGTCGGCGCGGTCCGGCCCGTGCACCGGCACGGGGCGCAGTGTGCTGCGCGACCTGATCTCACGCGTCCAGTTGATGAGGACGCTCGCCGGGCACACCACCACGAAGTGCGTGTGCCCCTCACCGGCGAGGTGGGCGAGTGCGGCGATGGCCTGGACGGTCTTGCCGAGTCCCATCTCGTCGCCGAGGATCACCCGGCGCTGGGCGAGCGCGAAGCGGGCACCGAAGTCCTGGTAGCCGCGGAGCGACACACGGCGATGGGTGTCGTCGAGCTGCTGGCCGCGTACCCGCTCCGCGAGTTCCGCGGGCAGGAAGCCTTCCGCGGTCTCCGGATCGGGGCCACGGCCGGAAACCTCCGCGAGGAGGCTGTAGTACTCCGCCGACCGGAGCTCGAAGTCGACCCAGGCGGCGGCCTCGGAAGCCGGGGGACGCAGCAGGTCGACCGACGCCTGCCCGAGCAGCAACGGCAGCTCGGCGCCGGCCGCCTCCGCCGTCACCTCCCGGATCCGCGCGAGCGCCGTCAGCGCCCGCTCCCGCCCGTCCCGGCCGGTGAGCATCATGCGCAGCCGCCCACCGGCGGGCCGCGCCGCTGTCAGCGGCTCCGCGAGCTGCTTCTCCAGCCGCTCCGCCGCGTCCAGGGCACGCCGCAGTCCGGGCCCGGCCTCGACGAGCCGGTGCAGGGCGACGACGAGTGCGGTGGTGCGCGGCTCCGGCCGGTCCACGTCGATCCGGACGGCGACGGTCTCCGCCACGGCGTCCGCGATCTGGCCCGCGGCGGCGATGGCCTGGTCGGCGGTCTGCGCGCCGACGCCGGGGACCTGGCGCAGCTCGTACCGTCCCGCCGCGTGCACCTGACGCACCGTGCCGTATCCGGCCGCTTCGAGGGCCCCGAGCCTCAGCCGTCCCTCGGTGACGTCCTTGAGCCGGCTCACGGGAATGGACCCGAGTTCCTTGTCCACGAGCTCGGTGCGGATCGGGTCGAGCGCCCCGGCCACGTCCGCCAGCGCGCGGCGGTGGTCCGAGCGGACCGCCCGCGCCGCGTCGAGCAGCCGGCCGGCCTTTGCGAGCAGTTCCCTGGCGTCCCGCCCGGCGCGCACCGCTCGCGCCCCGCGCCCCGCACCGCCGTCTGTCATGACGCCCCTCATGTGCCTTCCGCCCCGACGTGCGCACATCCTTCCACGGGTGTGCGACATCGCCGGGGGCCGGTCCCCCGGCGGTCCGGCGACGGTTTCCGGCCCCAGCTCGTAGCCCGCCTCGGGTGCGGACAGGCCGAGGCCGGCGGGGGTGCGGGCAGGCCGGGGTCGTCGATGAGGATCGGCCCTTCACCAGGGGAAACGTCGCGTACGTCAAGTCGTCGTATGCGCATGGGCGGTGGATGGTACGCGTCACCCGGCGTGACGATGAAGGCGAGTTGAAAGCGGTGCGGCAGGGTGGCACCACGCCTCTGGGAGGGTGAGGGCCGTCCGGTCTGTTTCCGGCCAACAACACCACCCGGCCCACCGCCTTCACAGCAAGCACACAGGCTGTCCCGACCATGAACACAGGGCGTTGGAGGCGCAATATCGGCATATCTCCCGCACTTGTATTCGCGCCGTTGGGCTTCTTCGCCGAAATCTCCTCTTGTACTGACCAGTAGGCCTATGTCTATGGTGCTCCCGCACGCGGCGGATCTTGACCACTCCGCCGGACGCGCACACATCAGTAGGCGGCCGGGGGAACAGTGCCGCCACGGGGGAGGGATGAATCGTCATGCCGCGATACCGGCTCGCTGTAAGCACCGCCTTGGTCGCCGCTGACTGCACCCGCCGTCCCCGCGCCGGGACAGCGGGCTGACCCGGCTCATCACCACCGCCTCTTGAGGCGTTCGCCCCCGCCTGCCTTCGCTCGCTACGAAGGATGATCCTTTGCGACTTGGACCAGGGTTGTTCAACCCCAGATCCCGAATATCCGCGACCCTCGCCTCTGCCGTCACGTCCGTCACCGCCTTGGCCGTCCTCGGTGGCCTGGCCGTCCAGCCCGGTCCGCTCGGCCGGAACGCCGAACTGCCCGTGGACCTGGTGGCCGACTCGTACGACGGCTATGACACCAAGGCGGCCGAACGGCTGCGTGAGGACCAGTGCCTGGCCGGCGAAGCCCTGCGCACGGGCGGCCCGAGCATGTTCGCCCTTGCGCAGGAGGCGCTCGCGCTGCCGCCCGATCAGCTCCACAAGAAGCTCGAACGGGACATCTTCAGCGACAAGACCCCGCTGCATCAGGCCTACCGAGCGGACAGCGCCAGCAAGGACCAGTGGGTCGACAAGGTTCAGAAGCAGGGGTACGCGTGGTCGAGTGCCACGAGCGGGCTGGAGTCCTACCCCGGCGAACCGCGCGACGCGAACGAGATCTACGACCGGATCGGGCTGCTGTCGTGGCTGTGGCAGTCGTACTCCAGTCCGGAGTTGGGGGTTCTCAACCCGTTCTGGGACCCCTCGCCCACCGCTGACGACAAGACGAAGGCCGCCGCACTCGCGCTCGGCGATCCGCAGTACACCACCGGAGGGACGCCGAAGGAGCAGGAGGCGTGGAAGCTGTGGAAGAAGAACTCCGGGAAGGTCGAGCCCAATCAGTTCTTCGTTCCCAGGGTGTTCGCCGATGACGCCCGGATCTTCCTCGCCTCCGGTGGCTTCCCCCGCACGGCAACGGCTCCGGGCACGCCGGAGTTCCGCATCGCGGTCGAGGATCTGAAGGCCCGCTTCGCGTCGTGCGCGTGGCACGATCCGATCGACCCGAACCGGGTTCTCGGCAAGGAGGTGGCGCAGGCGTCCACCGAGTGGCAGCAGGAGATCGCCTCGCAGGCCACGCAGCGGCAGCAGATCCTCGCGGCCGGCGCGACTGCCACGAAGGCGTTGCAGGACGGCACGTACACCCTGGGACAGATCGTGGGCCAGTCGTGGCTCGCGGACTACCACACCCGCTGGCAGGACTACTGGGCCGCGGGCGGTGTGGGCTGGATCGGCGACAGCTACGTGACGATCGAGGTGCCGGGCGCGAAGGGCAGCTGCCTGGACGTTCAGGGCGGTGGTAAGACCAACGGCACGCTGGTCCAGATCTACACCTGCAACGGCGGCGCGGCGCAGCAGTGGACGCTCGAGGGCAGTGAGGACGACCTCCACCTGCGCAACGTCGGCTCGCAGAAGTGCCTGGACGTGGCGGGGAACGCGTCGACGAACGGCACGAAGATCCAGATCTCGGACTGCTACAAGTCCAAGGGCCAGTCGTGGGAGGGCGACGTCCGCGCCACTTCGCCCCTGAAGAGCGTGTCCACGGGCAAGTGTCTGGATCTGCCCGCGTTCACCAAGGCTACGGACGCGCGGCTGTGGGACTGCAAGGACGCCGGTGCGCAGAAATTCCTGATCAAGCCGTCCGGCCACAAGGGCACCGACAGCCTGTCGTACCCCAAGAAGGCGCAGTTCGACCGGGCGAAGAAGAGCATCGCCGACACCCAGGTGGCGGCGAAGCAGCAGCTGGCCGCGCTCAAGACCCAGCTGGAGAACGCCAAGAAGTCGGCCACCACGTCGGACGCCGCCGAGCAGGCCGCGTACGGTATCGCGGATGCCGCTGGTGCGCCGCGGGGTCGTGGTCTTCTCGTCGGTCAGCAGAAGGCGCAGGTCACCAAGGGGGCCGTGGCCGCGCTGACGGCGATGGTGAAGGCCGGCGAGACCGCCGAGGCCGCCACCCGTGCCGCCGCCGGTGACAGCAAGACCATCGCCCAGCGTGCGCTGGCTCAGGCCGCGCAGGTCAACGCCGAATTCCGTAAAGAGGCCGCGCACAAAGCGGAGTTGCAGGCGAAGGCGGCAGCGGACGCTGCCAAGCTGCACCGGGACAACGCCAAGAAGGACAAGGAAACGGCCGAGGCCAAGCTCGCGGTCACGCTGAAGGCGGAGGCCGACGCGAAGGCCGCCGCCGCCGACGCGCACGCCAAGCGGCTCGCGGCCGAGGCCGAGGAGAAGACGGCCAAGGCGGAGAAGGACACCGCGGCGGCAAAGCAGGCCGAGGCCGACCAGCACAAGCAGACCGCGCAGGCCGAGGCGGCGAATGCCAAGGACGCCAAGGAGAAGGCCGAAGCGGCCGAGGCGACCGCGGTCGAGAAGAAGAATGGCGCGGTCAAGGCCCGCGACAAGGCTCGTGACCTGCGGGACGACGCCTGGGACGCCGCGCAGAAGGCCGACGCGGCCCGTGCCAAGGCGCAGGCGAAGGAGGCGTTCGCCGAGGCTCACGAGTCCGACAGCAACGCCAAGGAGTCCAGGGCGGCAGCGGACGCGGCGAACGCGCATGCCAACGACGCCGAAGCGGCAGCCGGCCGTGCCCGCACCGCGGCGGATGCCGCGACCGAGGCGGCGGCCGAGGCAGATGCCGCGGCGACCCGTGCCGAGGCGGCGGCCAAGCGGGCCCGTTCGAACTCGGACGCCGCCCAGGCCGCCAAGCTGAAGGCCGACGCCGCCGTCAAGACCGCGACGAGCGCTGCGGCCGATGCCATCGACGCGTCCGAGCACGCCACCGCCGAGGCCAAGACCGCAGTCAAGCTGGCCGAGGAGGCGGAGAAGCTGGCCAAGACCGCCAAGTCCCACGCGGACGAGGCGAGCAAGGAGGTCGTCAAGGCGCTGGCCGCGTCGGCGAAGGCGGCGGGCTTCGCTCACGTCACGGCGCAGGCCGCCGTCGACGCCGGGAACGCTGCCGCGCAGGTCGCCAAGCCGGCGAACGACGCGATCCAGCTCGGCTCCCCGTATGTCACCACCGACTCGGCCGCGAGCCTGGTGGTGCTGACCGGGCAGGCGTCGAAGTCGATCGCCGAACAGCAGCAGGCCGTCGCCGACGCCCACGCCAAGAACGCACAGGCCGAGGCCGCCGCGGCGAAGAACCTCGCCGACCAGGCATCGGGCGACGCGAAGATCGCCTACCAGAACGCGGCCAACGCCGCCGGCCACGCGGCAACCGCCCGCACCTACTCGAAGGAGGCTCTGGGCTACGCGGCCGGCGCCGCCGCAGCCGCAGCCAAGGCATCGGCGTCACTGGCCCGCACGATCGAGTACGACCGCCGGGCCACAGACGACGCCGCGGCCGCCGACAAGGCCGCAGGCCGTGCCGAGGGCCATGCCAAGGACGCCCGTGACTCCGCCGACCAGGCCGCCCTCGACGCCCAGGCCGCACGCGACGCCGCAACCGCGGCCGAGCAGTCTGCCAAGGAGGCACGCGCAGCCGCCGACCGCGCCGCCACCGCCGCCACCGAGGCCGAACAGGCCGCCAAGGACGCACTGAAGTACGCGAAGGAGGCGCAGAAGGCAGCGGAGGAAGCGGCACGCAACGCCGCGAACAAGCAGGTCTCCACCGGTGCGGGCACCGGAGTCGGCGGCACGTGGTACGTCGTCGACGAGGACACCATCGAGATCACCGACGCCAAACAGCATGAGCCCTGCGTGATCACCGTCGGTTTCGAAGGCTGCACCACCACGTTCACGGTCACCTTCAGCGCGGTGGTCGACTTCTTCCTCTGCACCGACCCCGACACGACGGCCGGTGCCGGCGCCTGCCCTCCGCAGGACACGCTTCTCATCGAGAGCAAGCGCATCCCGGGTCTGAAGAAGGACGTCACCAGGTACTTCTCCAAGCTGGAGCTGATCCAGCAGACCCTCACCTACAAGCTCATCAAGGCGGTCCTGGTCCAGGACTTCGTCGACTGCTGGCACGGCAGTGCCGGCGGCTGCGCCTGGGCGCTGAGCAACTTCATCCCCGGCAAGGCGTTCGGCAAGGTCTTCGAGGGAATCCGCGCCCTGGACGCCGCCATGAAGACCGGCGTCGGCGTCCGTGACGCGTTCAAGGCGCTCAAAGCCCTCGACCTGGACCCCGCGACCCTCGCCATGCTCGAACGCTCGGTGAACGTCTACGAGGACGCGTTCACGGCCTGCACGCGCAACAGCTTCCCCGCAGCGACCCCGGTGCTGATGGCGGACGGTTCACACCGGCCCATCAGCCAGGTGGGCGTGGGTGACCTCGTCCAGGCCGCGGACCCGGCATCCGGCCGGCTGCGCGCCCGGCAGGTCACCGACACCTTCCAGCACGACACCGAGCGGCTGGTCGACCTCACCATCGCCGGCGGCGGCACGCTGACCAGCACCGCGGGCCACAAGTTCTACGTCGTGGGCCGTGGCTGGACGCTGGTCTCCGACCTGAACGTCGGAGACCGCCTGCGCACCCCGGACGGCTCCGTCCGCGCGCTGACTGCCCTCCGTGACCGCTCGGGCCTGGCTCCGCGCACGGTCTACGACCTCACCGTCGACGACCTGCACACCTTCTTCGTGCGCACGAAGGGTCAGCGGCCGGACGACGTGCTCGTCCACAACTGCCTGAACCTCACGCTGCACGAGGGAGACCGGGGTGCCCACACGATCAGGGATCATGTGGACCCCAGCCCGCAGCAAGCCGTTGACAAGGCCATCGACGACATGCGAAGGATCCCCGGCCACCCGGGAGTAACGAGCGTCTGGAAGGACCTCGCAACGGCCCAGGCCTCTGTGGACGCGGCCTTCGCGAAGTGGTACGCGACTCACAGGAAGGAGCTGGAGACGTGGATGAAGAACACTCCCAAGGACTCGGAGAGTGCGGCGCACCTCAAGTCGTTCAAGGTCCAGCTGGACACCCCGGGCTCACTCGGAACCATCTACCCTCACACTGGCGTTGCGGATGCTCGTCAAGCCGGAAACTGGGTCTCCATCACCCTGAAGAGGTCCCGGCACAAGCCCGGGTACATGGTCTACACGTCGCACCCGGAATGAGAGTCACCTAGCAATGGATCGTAAGGACATCTGGATCGACTTCGGTCTCAGCGGCCTCACCAAGTGGTACGCCAGCACCTTCGAGTTCACTCCGCTGGAAATCGCCGTGGATGCCGCGGACTGGGGGGAGGGTGCCTACGCACCCACTCTCCGGGAAGACGCCCTCAGGCTGCTGGAGTCACCCCTGCCGACCAGGGTGATCGACATCCTGTCGTGTGCGGCCGTGCGCTCCAAGTTCGTCCCGGAGGAGCGATGGATGGACGGACGCGACTGGCTCCGCCAGATCGTGGACGTCTGCGAGGAACGCATCCGCCGGGACGAACCGCGATCCCTTGCCCATCCGCAGGCACCCGCGTGGGATCCGGAGTTGAAGGACGCGGTCCTCGCCGAGGTACGAGCTCTCGCACCGGAGTTGGACCGCGCCACCGCCGACCACCCCTACTACGGGGTTCCGGAAGTGGTCCCGTCGCTGGAACGGGTCGTCACCGAGGTCGACCCCGACCTCGGGTTCAGACTCTTCCTGCGGGTCCTCAAGGCGTACTTGATTCCGATCAGCGACTCGCAGCACCTCCGGTACCGCGAGCTGGGCGAGAGATTTGGCTACAACGAGTTCGTTGTCGATGACGGCACTCTGCAGCTCATGCCGCGCGTGGACTGACCGCTGAGCAGTACCACCGAGGGCGGCATCCGGTCTTCCACGGGTACCGCCCTCGGCTCTTCGTCCTCCGCACCGCTCTTCCGCACAGGAGGTTCCTTGATGGCAAGGCAACGCGAGGTGTACTACGTGGACCACGTGGACGACTTCGGTCTCAGTGGACTGACCGGGTAGGTGTGCTCCCGTTCGATGCTTCGCCTCGACGAAGCCACTGTGCTCGCCCTTGCCCAGCACGCGGCCGCTGAAGAGGAGGACGACCAGCTCGGCGTGGATGTGCAGGTGCTGATGAACTCCTCACTGCCTGCCGAGGACATCCACGCCCTGTGGTTGGCCGGCGTGCGACGCTGCTTCGACCCGGTCGAGGACGGCACGGACATGGGTGCCTGGCTGTGCCGCCTTTCGGACGCGTGCTCGAAGCGTCCGCTGGAACGGGATCCAGGCCTGGCGGAGGTTCTGTGCTCCCTGGGCCGCCATGCCGCTCGGGCGGACCCGCCCGCTCTCATCCCTTCCTAGCACGCCCCCCGCACAGAAAGACCAGGGACCGACCTCGTAAGGCCGGTCCCTTTCTGCCCTGCATGTCGGCCAGATCGCCGACGTGGCGATAATGCGTCCGCTACACGTTGAAGCGGAACTCCACCACGTCGCCGTCCTGCATCACGTAGTCCTTGCCCTCCATGCGCGCCTTGCCCTTCGCGCGGGCCTCGGCGACCGAGCCGGTCTCGACCAGGTCGGCGAAGGAGATGACCTCGGCCTTGATGAAGCCCTTCTGGAAGTCGGTGTGGATCACACCGGCCGCCTCGGGGGCCGTGGCGCCCTTCTTGATGGTCCAGGCGCGGGTCTCCTTGGGGCCTGCCGTGAGGTAGGTCTGCAGGCCCAGGGTGTCGAAGCCGACCCGGCCGAGGGTCGCGAGGCCCGGCTCGTCCTGGCCCATGGACTGAAGGAGCTCGAGCGCCTCGTCGTCGTCCAGCTCGATCAGCTCGGACTCGATCTTCGCGTTGAGGAAGATCGCCTCCGCCGGGGCGACCAGGGCGCGCTGCTCGTTCTTGAAGTCCTCGTCGACGAGCTCGTCCTCGTCGACGTTGAAGACGTAGAGGAAGGGCTTGGTGGTCAGCAGGTGCAGCTCGTGGAGCAGGTCGCCCTGCTCGGTGCCCTTGGTGATGCCCGCGGAGAACAGCGTCTGACCGGACTCGAGGATCTTCTGCGCGGACTCGACCGCGGCGAGGACGGCGACCTTGTCCTTCTGGAGGCGGGCCTCCTTCGTCAGGCGCGGGACCGCCTTCTCCACCGACTGGAGGTCCGCGAGGATCAGCTCGGTGTTGATCGTCTCGATGTCGTCCTTCGGCGAGACCTTGCCGTCGACGTGCACGACGTTCTCGTCCTTGAAGGCGCGGATGACCTGGCAGATCGCGTCCGACTCGCGGATGTTCGCCAGGAACTTGTTGCCCAGGCCCTCACCCTCGCTCGCGCCGCGCACGATGCCCGCGATGTCGACGAAGTCGACCGTGGCGGGGAGGACGCGCTGCGAACCGAAGATCTCCGCGAGGACGGGGAGGCGGGAGTCGGGGACGCCGACGACGCCCACGTTCGGCTCGATGGTGGCGAACGGGTAGTTGGCCGCCAGCACGTCGTTCTTGGTCAGGGCGTTGAACAGGGTCGACTTGCCGACATTCGGCAGACCGACGATTCCGATCGTGAGCGACACGTTGGCGACTTCCTGACGTGGAGGGTGATGACTGGCGGGGCCTTGCGGCCCGCGGTGAGTGGGGCCGATCCACCAGTTTACGGGCGCGGCGGACGGACCTGCGACGGCCTGCTGCGGCCGTCGCGGGCCCGCCCGGAGTCGAACGCAGCCCCAAGGTCGTCCAAAGGGCGTGTCTAGTGACGGTTTCGTACCTCTTGGCGACCTAGTTTGTGCGGGTGGAGCAGCACAGGACAGGTCGCCCCCAGCCGCGGCAGCAGCCGCCGGCTCCCCTCCCGGCACCGGGCACACTCGCCGACGCCACCGTGTATCCGGTGCCGGCCCGCCCGCCGCGCCCGGTCCCTCCCCTGGTGCTCGCGCTGCGCCGGCTGCCGAATCCCCGGCTGACCGGTCTCGGCGCGGGGCTGTTCGCCGCCGCCACGATGCTGGCGCTCGGCGCTCTCGACGAGTTGCTGTTCGACGGTTCCGCGATCCTCTACGGGCTGCTGTTCCTGCCCGTGAGCGCGCTCACGGCGCTGTGGGTTCGGGAGGCCGACCTGGTCAGCGCGCCGATCATCGTGCCGATCGCGTTCACCGTCGGGATCGTGCCGCTCTCCGGCGGCAACGGCGGGTTCGGCGGGCAGATGATGGCCGTGGTGACGGCGCTCGCCGTGCACGCGGGATGGCTGTACGGCGGAACGCTGGTCGCCGGGGTGATCACCTGCGTGCGGAAGGTGCGGACGATGACGCGGCGGCACCGCCGCGGGCGCGGGCCGCAGGGCCCGCCGGGCCCCGGCCGCCGCGGCTGACACCCGGCGGAGGCCGGCTGAGGCCGGCTGAGGCCCGGCGGAGGCCCGCCCACGCGCCTCGCCACGGCCGGGGCCCGCCCCCGCGGTACGGATCACCTGCCGGCGGCCGCCATCGCCGCGCCCACGATTCCCGCGTTGTTCTGCAGTTCCGCCGGGACCATCTCCGCGCGCACGCCCTCGATCAGCGGCAGGAACTTGTCGGCCTTGCGGCTCACCCCGCCGCCGACGATGAACAGCTCCGGCGAGAACAGCATCTCCACGTGCGCCAGATACTTCTGCACCCGCCGCGCCCAGTGCTGCCAGGTGAGGTCGGCGTCCTCCTTGGCCTTCGTCGAGGCCCGCGTCTCCGCGTCGTGGCCGCCCAGTTCGAGGTGGCCGAGCTCCGTGTTCGGGACCAGCCGGCCGTCGACGAAGAGCGCGCTGCCGATGCCGGTGCCGAACGTGAGCATGATGACGGTGCCTTTACGCCCGCGCCCGGCCCCGAAGGTCATCTCCGCCACACCGGCCGCGTCCGCGTCGTTCAGGATCGTTACGGGCAGACCGCCGAGGCGGTCGCTGAGGAGCGAGGCCGCGTCCTTGTCGACCCAGCCCTTGTCCACGTTGGCCGCGGTGCGCGTGACGCCGCTGGTGACCACGCCGGGGAAGGTGATGCCGACCGGGCCGGTCCACCCGAAGTGGCCGACCACCTCCGCGACGCCGTCCGCGACGGCGTCCGGCGTCGACGGCTGCGGTGTCAGGACCTTGTGGCGCTCCTGCGCCAGATCGCCGCGGTCCAGGTCCACGGGAGCGCCCTTGATCCCGGACCCGCCGATGTCAACTCCGAAGACGTTCATGGACACAACGTTAAGGGGCCGAGCTGAGCGTCACTGCCCGGACGGGTCGGCCGACATCGCGGCGGCCTCCGCGCGCAGGTCCCTGCGGAGCTCCTTCGGCAGCGAGAAGGTGATCGACTCCTCGGCGGCCTTCACGATCTCGACGTCCTCGAAGCCGCGCTGCGACAGCCACTCCAGCACGCCCTCGACCAGCACCTCCGGCACGGACGCGCCCGAGGTGACACCGACCGTGGAGACACCGTCCAGCCATGCCTCGTCGATCTCGTCGGCGAAGTCCACCAGGTGGGCGTCGCGGGCGCCGGCGCCGAGGGCGACCTCGACGAGGCGGACCGAGTTCGACGAGTTCTTCGAGCCGACGACGATGACCAGGTCGGCCTCCGCGCCCATCTGCTTGACGGCGATCTGGCGGTTCTGCGTGGCGTAGCAGATGTCGTCGCTGGGCGGCGAGATCAGGCCGGGGAACTTGGTCTTCAGGGCGCCGACCGTCTCCATCGTCTCGTCGACGGAGAGGGTGGTCTGGGACAGCCAGACGACCTTGTCGGGGTTGCGGACCTCGACGTTCGCCACGTCTTCGGGACCGTCGACCAGCGTGATGTGGTCGGGCGCCTCGCCGGACGTGCCGATGACCTCTTCATGGCCCTCGTGGCCGATCAGGAGGATGTCGTAGTCCTCCTGAGCGAACCGCACGGCCTCCTTGTGGACCTTGGTGACCAGCGGGCACGTCGCGTCGATCGTCGCGAGCTTCCGCTCCGCCGCCTCCTCGTGGACGGTCGGGGCCACTCCGTGCGCCGAGAACATCACGATGGATCCCTCGGGGACCTCCGCCGTCTCGTCGACGAAGATCGCGCCCTTCTTCTCGAGTGTCTGTACGACGTACTTGTTGTGGACGATCTCGTGGCGGACGTAGATGGGCGACCCGTACTGCTCCAGGGCCTTCTCCACGGCGATCACGGCACGGTCCACACCTGCGCAGTAGCCGCGAGGAGCGGCGAGGAGGACGCGTCGGGCAGGAGGCGTAGCAGTCATGTGCCCCATCGTAAGGGCCGCGCCAATGAGGGGTTTGATCGGACACCAGCAGCAGACTGGCGGTACTCCGAGCGGGAGAGGCCCCATGAGGCGAGCCACCACCCAGGAGACCCGCCCAGGGGAGGTGCCCGGCGGCGGCGAGCTGCGGCGCACACTCGGGTTCCGCGACCTGGTCGTCTACGGGCTGCTGTTCATCGCGCCCATGGCCCGTCGGCGTGTTCGGCACCCTCGACGCCAAGTCGGGCGGCGCTGTCGCCCTCGTCTACGTCGTCGCCGGCATCGCCATGGCTTTCACCGCGATGAGCTACGCGCAGATGGTGCGGGTCGTGCCGCAGGCCGGCTCGGTGTTCACTGATCGTGCTGGCGCTGCGGCGGGGGCAGCGCGAGACGCTGTCCGGCCGGGAGAGCCAAGGGCCTCTCGTCTGGATCATGCCGGGCTCGCGGGGCCCCGGCGGAGGAAACAGGAGCCCGACGGTCCGCTCCCGGGGCGCCGGAGTTGTCCGACCCGGCCGTTACGCTCGGCCCTATGGCTATCGACACGTCCGCGGAATCCCCTCTGCCGGTCGGCGAGGTGTCACGGCTCATCGGCGGCTGGATCGACCGGCTCGGGGCGGTCTGGGTGGAGGGACAGATCACCCAGCTGTCGCGGCGCCCGGGCGCCGGTGTCGTCTTCCTGACGCTGCGCGACCCGTCGTACGACATCTCGGTGGGCGTCACCTGCTTCCGTCAGGTCTTCGACGCCGTCGCCGACGTCGTGGCCGAGGGCGCCCGGGTCGTCGTGCACGCCAAGCCGGAGTGGTACGCGCCGCGGGGGCAGCTGTCGCTGCGGGCGGTCGAGATAAGGCCGGTCGGCATCGGTGAACTGCTGGCCAGGCTGGAGCAGTTGAAGCGGTCGCTCGGCGCGGAGGGCCTGTTCTCGCCGGACCGCAAGAAGTCGCTGCCGTTCCTGCCGCACCGGGTGGGCCTGGTCTGCGGGCGGGCGTCCGCGGCCGAGCGGGACGTGCTGGAGAACGCGCGCAGGCGCTGGCCGCACGTCCGCTTCGAGGTGCGCAACGTGGCCGTGCAGGGGGTGAACGCCGTGGCGCAGGTGGTCCAGGCCGTCAAGGAGCTGGACGCGCTGGACGAGGTGGACGTGATCATCGTGGCGCGCGGTGGGGGCAGCGTCGAGGATCTGTTGCCGTTCTCCGACGAGCAGTTGGTACGCGCGGTGGCGGCGTGCTCGACGCCGGTCGTGTCGGCGATCGGCCACGAGCCCGACTCCCCGCTGCTGGACCTGGTCGCCGACCTGCGCGCCTCCACGCCGACCGACGCGGCGAAGAAGGTCGTCCCGGACGTGGGCGAGGAGCTGGTCCGGGTACGGCAGCTGCGGGACCGGGCGCTGCGCACCGTGCAGGGACTGCTGGACAGGGAGGAGCGCGGTCTCGCGCATGCGCTCGCCAGGCCGTGCATGGAGCACCCGCAGCGGATGGTGGACGAGCGCGCGGCCGAGGTCGACGCTCTGGTCGCCCGGAGCCGGCGAGTCCTCGGCCATCTGCTGGACCGCGCCGACTCGGAGCTGTCGCACACCCGGGCGCGGGTCGTGTCGCTGTCGCCCGCGGCGACGCTGGAGCGGGGTTACGCGGTGCTGCAGCGCGCCGACGGGGCGGTGGTGCGCTCGCCGGAGGAGGTCACCGCGGGGGACCCGCTGCGGGCGCGCGTCGCGGAGGGCGAGTTCTCGGTGCGGGTCGGCGAGTGACCCCCGCGGTGTGCGCCGGTTCTGTTGTCGTTTCTCATACATAGGGTGGATCGCATGGCTGCCAAGACGGAAGAGGCCGCGCTCGGTTACGAGCAGGCCCGTGACGAGCTGATCGAGGTCGTGCGCCGGCTGGAGGCCGGCGGCACCACGCTGGAGGAGTCGCTGGCGCTGTGGGAGCGCGGCGAGGAGCTGGCGAAGGTGTGCCGTCACTGGCTCGAAGGCGCGCGGGCGCGTCTGGACGCGGCGCTGGCGAAGCCGGAGGAGGACGGGGCGGCCGACGGCGGATGAGCGCTGCCGCGGCGCGTGGGCGCATCGGGGAGACGGACGCGGGCGGCGAGCCCGGTGTGATGACGGACACATTCCGCATGTAGTTGAAATTTAATGCAACGCGGCCCGGTTGGCAGCCCCCGTAAGGCTTTTTCACGCACGCGGAAGGTACGCCCCATGTCCCTCGTTCTTGACCCCGTCGCCCAGGACCTCCTCTTCCGTGAGGCCCGTACCGCCAACACGTTCGCCGACGAGCCGGTGACCGAGGAGCAGGTCCAGGCGATCTACGACCTGGTCAAGTTCGGTCCGACCGCCTTCAACCAGAGCCCGCTGCGCGTGGTGCTGGTCCGCTCCGCCGAGGCCCGCGAGCGCCTCGTCGGCCACATGGCCGAGGGCAACCAGGCGAAGACCGCCTCCGCCCCGCTGGTGGCGATCCTGGCGGCCGACAACGAGTTCCACGAGGAGCTGCCGTCCCTGCTGCCGCACTTCCCGCAGGCCAAGGACATGTTCTTCAGCGAGCGCCCGGTCCGCGAGCAGGCCGCCGGTCTGAACGCCGCCCTCCAGGCCGCGTACTTCATCGTCGGTGTGCGCGCCGCCGGCCTGGCCGCCGGCCCGATGACGGGCTACGACGCCGCCGGCATCCAGAAGGAGTTCCTGGACGACGACCACACCCCCCTGATGGTCGTGAACATCGGCAAGCCGGGTGACGACGCCTGGTTCCCGCGCTCCCCGCGCCTGTCGTACGAGGACGTCGTCACCACCGTCTGAGCGACGCACCCGCACGGGCCCGCACGCACGCACGGGCCCCGCACAGCACACGAAGGCCGCCGCACCCACGCGGGTGCGGCGGCCTTCGCCGTACGAGATGCGCCCGCGCAGCGCGCGGTCACGTCCCCAGGGGTCAGGAGCCGGCGGAGGGCTTCGCCGACGGGGTGGGCGACGCCGTGCCCCCGGGCTCCCCGGCCTTGAGCGCCGCCGCCATCTCGGCGAGCCGCTCCGGCCCCGCCGTGCCGGTGACCACTGTCGTCGCGCGGTCGTCCGTCAGCACCAGGGCGTCGTACTTCGGGCCGTCCCAGAACTGCCAGGCCCGTCCGGCCACCTGCTGGATCCGCTCCGTCTTGACGGCGTCGTGCGTGACCTCCCGGACGTACTTGTCGGCCGGCCGGGCCGTGGACTGCTCCACCGCCACGTACTGGTCCTGCGGATCGAGGAAGCCGAGGTGCCAGGCGTGGGCCTTGTCCCGCTCGAACGTCACCGAGGTGGCCCGCCATCCCTTGTCCAGCCCGTCGGGCGCCACCACCGGGTACGGGGCGGCGCGCTGCGCCGTCACCAGTTCGACGCGGTAGTCGACCGTCCTGATCGGGTCGGCGTTCTCGTCGTGCGGAACGAGCATGTAGATGCCCGCCACGACGACGCCGATCACCGCCATGGACTGGAACATGCCCCGGATCGTCTGCTTGCCTCGCATACCTGCCACGTCCACCATGTTCGCATCCGGCAGGTCTGCTCATCCGTGGCCCCCTCTGCTCAATATGTCGACGTACCGATAGAGTCGCCCCACCCTCTTTATTTACGGCCGTCGTCGTACAGAAAGGTGCGCTCCGATGACCGAGAATCATCTGCCGTCCCAGCTCGAGGTCTCCCCCGAGGCCCCCGACCGCAACCTCGCCCTGGAGCTCGTCCGGGTCACCGAGGCCGCCGCCATGGCCGCCGGCCGCTGGGTCGGGCGTGGTGAGAAGAACGGCGCCGACGGCGCCGCGGTCAAGGCCATGCGGACCCTCGTCTCCACCGTCTCGATGAACGGCGTCGTCGTCATCGGAGAAGGCGAGAAGGACGAGGCCCCGATGCTGTTCAACGGCGAGCGGATCGGCGACGGGACCGGCGCCGAGTGCGACATCGCCGTCGACCCGATCGACGGCACCACGCTGACGGCCAAGGGCATGCCCAACGCCATCGCCGTCCTCGCCGCCGCCGACCGCGGCACCATGTTCGACCCGTCCGCCGTCTTCTACATGGACAAGCTGGTCACCGGCCCCGAGGCGGCCGACTACGTCGACATCAACGCCCCCGTGTCCGTCAACATCCGGCGGGTCGCCAAGGCGAAGCACTCCTCGCCCGAGGACGTCACGGTCGTCATCCTCGACCGTCCCCGCCACGAGGGGATCGTCAAGGAGATCCGCGAGACCGGCGCGCGGATCAAGTTCATCTCGGACGGCGACGTCGCCGGTTCGATCATGGCCGTCAAGGAGGGCACCGGCGTCGACCTGCTGCTGGGCATCGGTGGTACGCCCGAGGGCATCATCTCGGCGTGTGCCATCAAGTGCCTGGGCGGCGTGATCCAGGGCAAGCTGTGGCCGAAGGACGACGACGAGCGGCAGCGTGCGATCGACGCGGGGCACGACCTGGACCGCGTACTGAGCACCGACGACCTGGTCTCCGGCGAGAACGTCTTCTTCGTCGCCACCGGCATCACGGACGGCGAGCTGCTGCGCGGCGTCCGCTACCGCGCGGAGACCGCGATCACCCAGTCCCTGGTGATGCGCTCCAAGTCGGGCACCATCCGGCAGATCGACTCCACCCACCGGCTGTCGAAGCTCCGGGCGTACAGCCAGATCGACTTCGACCGCGCGCAGTAGTCCTCGGGCCGGCGACGCCGGCCGGGGTGCGGAGCAGGCAAACGGAAGGGGCGCCCTGTGTGCGAGGGCGCCCCGTTTCCGTGCCGTCGTCCGGGATCAGGCCGCTGAGGCCGACTTCTTCACCTCGACGTCGCGCCGCCTGCGACGGGCCAGCACCACGCGGCGCTCCGCCGCGGTGAGGCCGCCCCACACGCCGTACGGCTCGGGCTGGAGCAGTGCGTGTTCCCGGCACTCCACCATCACCGGGCAGCGGGCGCAGACCCTCTTCGCCGCCTCCTCACGCGACAGCCGCTCGGCCGTCGGCTCCTTGGAGGGCGCGAAGAACAGTCCCGCCTCGTCCCGGCGGCACACCGCCTCCGCGTGCCAGGGACCTGCCTGGTCCTCCCGGGCAGGAATGCGCTGGTGCGGCACGGCGGCCACCTGCAGGGACTGATGCGGCAGTTGCAGCACGGTCTACTCCTGACGACGGGATTCGCGAGCGAGAGACGATGCAGCAGTCCCTACCCGCTGTGCGCACGCCTATGCACTGAGTGGCACTGAGTTCCGACGCACGGAATTACGGATCGGCGCGTGCGGCGCGAAAGCGCCCCCAAGGCCCGGCCGCGCGCGATCGTCTCCGGCCGACGCCCGCGAACCCGTCAGTGCAGGTGCTTGCGGAGCCGGTCGTGGAGGTCGGAGATCCGCCGGCCGCGCTTCGGCTTCGCCTCGACATTGCCGAAAACCGTGTAGCCGTTGACGACGACCACCGGCGCCTCGGGATCGGCGGCCTCCAGCGTCACGACCTCGAAGTTCCCGAAGATGCCGGTCCCGCTGCCGCGCAGGGAGATGTTCTCGGGGACGCGCACCTCGACGTTGCCGAAGATCGAGGTCGCGTTGATCACGGAGAGCCGCTGCCCGTAGAGCGCCTCGGTGAGGTCGATCTCGATGTTGCCGAAGAGCGAGAAGGCGTTCGTCCTGCGGCCCACGCGCCAACGGCCCTTGCGGGTCGAGCTGGAGAAGACGGCGACGAGGTTCTCCGCCGGGCCGCCCGGGTCCGCCGAGTCGTCGTAGGCGCGAGCGGCGGCGTCGGACCGCCGGCCGGCGGCGGGCAGGTCCCGCACGATCGGCTCCAGCTCGCCCACGGTCTTGGCCCGGTAGACCGCGTCGATGCGCTCCGAATGTTCCTCGGCGTCCAGCCGGCCCTCGGCCAGGGCGTCGCGGAGGATGTCCGCGATCCGGTCGCGGTCGGCGTCGGAGGCACGGATGGCGCCGTCCGGGTCCAGCGGGGCGGCCGGCTTCTGGGGCTGCCCGCGGCCGGCGGCCGCTGAATCATGCTTGTCGAGGTCCACGGCATCACCCTAGCGAAACGCGATAGATCGCGACTAGTGGCCCACGCCGTTCCGGCCGTGACGGCGGGCTCCGGCCGGTTCGGCCCGAAGTGAGCCTTACCTCACAGGATCGCGGTTCTCCGGTCGTTCTACGCTGGAAGGCGCGCCGCCAATGGAGGCGGCGCTGCCGTCTGTCGAGTGAGGAATGGCCGTAATGCCAGAGTTTGCGTACTCCGACCTGCTCCCCTTGGGGGAGGACACCACGCCGTACCGCCTGGTGACGGCCGAGGGAGTCTCCACCTTCGAGGCCGACGGCCGTACGTTCCTCAAGGTCGAGCCGGAGGCCCTGCGCAAGCTGGCCTCCGAGGCGATCCACGACATCCAGCACTTCCTGCGCCCGGCCCACCTCGCGCAGCTGCGGCGGATCATCGACGACCCGGAGGCGTCGTCGAACGACAAGTTCGTCGCGCTGGACCTGCTGAAGAACGCGAACATCGCCGCCGCCGGCGTGCTCCCGATGTGCCAGGACACCGGCACCGCGATCGTCATGGGCAAGCGCGGCCAGAACGTGCTCACCGAGGGCGGCGACGAGGAAGCCCTGTCGCGCGGCATCTACGACGCGTACACCGAGCTGAACCTCCGGTACTCGCAGATGGCCCCGATCACGATGTGGGAGGAGAAGAACACCGGCTCCAACCTCCCGGCGCAGATCGAGCTGTACGCGACCGACGGCGGCGCCTACAAGTTCCTCTTCATGGCCAAGGGCGGCGGCAGCGCCAACAAGTCCTTCCTCTACCAGGAGACCAAGGCGGTCCTCAACGAGGCCTCCATGATGAAGTTCCTGGAGGAGAAGATCCGCTCGCTCGGCACGGCCGCCTGCCCGCCGTACCACCTGGCGATCGTCGTCGGCGGCACCAGCGCCGAGTTCGCGCTGAAGACCGCGAAGTACGCGTCCGCGCACTACCTGGACGAGCTGCCGTCCGAGGGGTCGGAGCTCGGCCACGGCTTCCGTGACGAGGAGCTGGAGAAGAAGGTCTTCGAGCTCACCCAGAAGATCGGCATCGGCGCGCAGTTCGGTGGCAAGTACTTCTGCCACGACGTGCGTGTGGTGCGCCTGCCGCGGCACGGCGCCTCGCTGCCCGTCGCCATCGCCGTCTCCTGCTCCGCCGACCGTCAGGCCGTCGCCAAGATCACGGCCGAGGGCGTCTTCCTGGAGCAGCTGGAGACCGACCCGGCGCGGTTCCTGCCGGACACGACGGACGAGCACCTGGACGAGGCCGGTGACGTCGTCAGGATCGACCTCAACCGGCCGATGGACGAGATGCTCGCCGAGCTCTCCAAGTACCCCGTCAAGACCCGGCTCTCGCTGACCGGCCCGCTGGTCGTCGCCCGTGACATCGCGCACGCGAAGATCAAGGAGCGCCTCGACGCGGGTGAGGAGATGCCGCAGTACCTGAAGGACCACCCGGTCTACTACGCGGGTCCCGCGAAGACCCCGGAGGGCTACGCCTCGGGCTCCTTCGGGCCGACGACGGCCGGCCGGATGGACTCCTACGTCGAGCAGTTCCAGGCCGCCGGCGGCTCCAAAATCATGCTGGCCAAGGGCAACCGCTCCAAGCAGGTCACGGACGCGTGCGGCACGCACGGCGGCTTCTACCTCGGCTCGATCGGCGGCCCGGCGGCGCGGCTCGCGCAGGACTGCATCAAGAAGGTCGAGGTCGTCGAGTACGAGGAGCTCGGCATGGAGGCGGTCTGGAAGATCGAGGTCGAGGACTTCCCGGCGTTCATCGTCGTGGACGACAAGGGCAACGACTTCTTCCAGGACCCGGCTCCCGCGCCGACGTTCACGTCCATCCCGGTGCGTCAGGGTTCGTAGCGCGCCGACGCACGACGGCTCCCGTCCCTCCCCCCAGCTGCGGGAGGGACGGATTCTTTCGAATTGTCTGGATCTGCCGCGGGCATGAGCGTGCAGTCGACAAGTGAGCGGCATCGCCCCGCGCCCCGAGGTCGCTCCCATCGGCTCATCGTGCGGACCAGGGGATGCGTGCGATGTGGAGGGCGAGATGGTGGCGGTCCTGTCGTATCGGGTGACCGGTCCGCGCCACTGGTTGAGGCGGTTGACACAGCGCTCGAGTTGATACAGCGCTCGACAGGGTTGCGCTGCTGGTAGTCGTCGCGGTCGGAAGCGCGGCGTCTGCCTCCGGCGCGTCCGCGGCGTTTCCGGTGCGCAGCCTGGTCGGCCGGCTCGGGAAACACGGTCTGGATGCCAGAGACTCGCAGGTGTTCGCGAACAGCACGCGAGGAGCAAGCCTCGTCAGCCATAGGTATTCGCGGGCACTACAGGGTCCGGCCAATCGCTGTGGAGGCCCGCGGGCGGGTCATGACCGGTATGAAGGCGGGGCCAGGCCGGCCGGACCCGTTCCAAAGGCTTTTGCGGTGATCCGGCCAGGAGTTCGTCCGGCTCTCAGCCGGTCGCCTCCGCCTCCACGGTCAGAGCAAAGTCGGGGCGGACCTCCAGGTTCCTGAGATCGGGGTCGTCGCTCTGCCCTGGCGCACAGCGGCGGACATTCTTGAAACCGGCCGATTCGAGTTCGGCCGTCAGGGTGGGGAAGTCCCACAGGTATCCGATGTGATGGCCGCAATCCTGGAAAGTCGTGCGCAGCAGATCGATGGGGTGATGGATCTCGTAGCCTTTCCGGCGCCACCTCTCCATCTCCAGTCGGGTCTCCTCATCGTCTGCCGTGTAGAGCCGGACCACGTGCTCCACGTCCGGAGTGGACAACCTGATGCGTCCACCCGGGACGAGTACGCGATGCGCCTCACGGAACATGCGGCGATTGGGCTCCAGGCGGATGTGCTCGATCATGTTGTCCGCGTAGACATGGCTCGCCGAGGCAGTGCGGACCGGCCACCTCCTTGTTGCATCCAAGTAGTGCCGTGTACGCCAGGAGATATCGGTGCAGATCCAGCCCGGGCGTCGGGCTGCGTGGCTGCCGATTTCGACCTTCAAGAGATTCGGCGACTTCACTGCCAGGGCGAGCCGGGACTGCGCAACCGGACGGTTCAGCGGACCGATCACTGATTTGATGACGCTCTTCACGTTGGCCACGCCGGCATCCTAGGCCGATCTTTCGACGACCTTCAGGACGCCGCACGTTCCCCAGCCGCCGTCACCCGAAGATGCCTCCTGATTCCTCCGGGGGATGCAAATTCACCATCTGTTCGAACGCGACGGGCTTTCCGGATGGTTGGGAAGCCAGTCGTGTCATGTGCCCTGCACGCGAGTAAAGGACATTAAGGTGTCGATGATTCACGGAGATGCCGCTCCAGCTCGGCTCCGGCATCACTCCGACCTCGGCCCGACACGGCGATGCGCGAATCCCTGACATTCTTGGCCACCCGCGCCGGCGGGTGCTGTGGGGAAATCGCCGAAACTCCTCTGGGCAGCCATGCAAAGGAGCAGTACGACCGTGACCCTCCTCCACCGCGTACGCAGCGCCGTACAGCGTCTCGGTATCGACATCGCCCGCTACCCGGCGACCTGGTCAGGTCCTCAACTCGTCCAGCTCATGCGACAGTTCGGGATCGACGTGGTCATCGACACGGGCGCACACAGCGGTGGATACGGGACGATGCTGCGTCGCAGCGGCTATCAGGGCCGCATCGTCTCCTTCGAGCCGCTGAGCGGGCCGCGTGCGGAACTGCGCCGCCGGTCATCGTCCGACCCCGCCTGGACCGTGCTGCCGTACGCGCTCGGCGAGCGCACCGGCATCATCGTGATGAACGTCGCCGGCAACGCGGGCGCCAGCAGTTCGGTGCTCCCGATGCTGGAACGCCACTCGCGGGCGGCCCCGCACGCCGGTTACACCGGCGAGCAGACGGCCGAGATCCGCCGGCTCGACGATCTGTGGGAGCAGATCGTCGTCCCGGGCGAGCGGGTCTTCCTCAAGATGGACGTCCAGGGATACGAGGCACACGTGCTGCGCGGTGCGGGCGCCCACGCGGCGGACTGCCTCGGCATCCAGACCGAGACGTCCTTCGTTCCGCTGTACGAGGGCGGGCTGCTCTTCGACGAGGCGTTGAACCTGCTCCAGTCGGATCTCGGTCTCACCCCGATGTCCGTCATCCCCGGCTTCACCGACCCGCAGTCCGGTCAGATGCTCCAGTGCGACGTGGTGCTCTTCCGCGCACGAGAGGCGGCATGCGTATGAGGCCGCTGCGGATCGCCCTGGTCCACAGCTTCTACAGCACCTCCGCCCCCGGTGGTGAGAACGAGGCCCCCCTCGACCATGCGCAGGCGCTGCACAGGGCCGGACACGAAGTACGGATGATCGCCGCGCACACCGACGAACTGCGGACCCGCCCGCTGCACGCGTTCCGGTGCGCGGTCACGGTGGCCGGCGGGCGCGGCCGCTCCCCCCTCCCCGAACTGCGGGCCTTCTCCCCGGACATCGTGCACGTACACAACCTCTTCCCCAACTTCGGCCGCGACTGGCTGACCGGATGGCGCGGTCCGCTCGTGACGACGCTGCACAACTTCCGCCCGATCTGCGCGGCGGCGACGCTCTACCGCGACGGCGCGATCTGCACCAGGTGCGTGGACGGGGACCGCTGGGCCGGGCTGCGTGCCGGCTGCTACCGCGATTCCCGGCTCGCCACACTGCCGCTGGCCTGGGCGGGACGTGGCGGAGCGGCCGCCGACCCGCTGCTGCGCCGCGCCGACCGGATCGTGGTCCTCTCCGAGCTCGGCCGCACCACCTATGCACGCGCCGGGGTGGACGAGCGGCGCATGGCGCTCATCCCCAACTTCGTGCCGTCGGTGGACGGCCCGGCCGTCGAGGCCGGGGAACGCTGGGTGTACGCGGGCAAGCTCACCGCGGAGAAGGGCATCCTCGACCTTCTCCGCCGTTGGCCGGCCGACGTACCGCTGGACGTCATCGGCAACGGTCCGCTGGAGGAGGACTGTCGCGCCGCCGCACCACGCTCGGTGCGGTTCCACGGTGTGCTCGGCCGCACCGAGCTGCGGCACAGACTGCCGGGCTACCGCGGCCTCGTCTTCCCCAGCCGCTGGTACGAGGGCATGCCGCTGGTGTACATCGAGGCGCTCGCCGCCGGCCTCCCCGTGCTCGCCTTCGAAGGTTCCGCGACGCACGCCGCGGTGCGGGCAGAGGGCACCGGCGCCGTCACCGGCTGGGAGGAGCCGCTGGACCGAGTGCTGCGCGAGGTGGGCAGCCGCTTCCCGGATCTGCGTGCCCACTGCCGGCGGGTGTACGAAGAGGCGTACAGCGAAGAGGTCTGGGCCGAACGGATGGTGCGGCTCTACGGGGAACTCCTCGGCACGGCCATGCCCCTGGAGTCGGTATGAAAAGGGCTCGTGTCGTCTTCGTGCAGCCGTACATGACCTCGTACAGGTTGCCTTTCTATGCCCGGCTCGCCGATCAACTGGCGGAACGGGACATGGAGTTGGCCATCGCCCACGGTACGCCGACCGGCTACTGGGTGGACCGCCGCGACAGTGTCACGCTGCCCGGAGCGATCGAGCTCCCACAGCGCGACTGCTGGATCGGCGGGCGCCGCATCGTGTGGCGTCCGCTCGGCGCGCTGGCGCGCTCCTGTGACGCGCTCGTGCTGCCCCAGGCGCTGCACCAGATCGACGCGTACCCGCTGCTCGCCCGTCGACGCCGCAGGACGCGGGTCGCGCTGTGGGGGCACGGGCGGACCTACAGCATGCGGCACCGAATGCCCGAGCGATGGGCCAAGGCGGCGCTGACCCGCAGGGCCGACTGGTTCTTCGCGTACACCGACGCGGGCGGGGAGTACGCGGTGCGGGCCGGGGTGCCGCCTCAGCGGGTCACGGTGGTGCAGAACGCACTCGACAGCCGGTCGCTGGCCTCGGCGCGCGACGCGGTCACGGACGCCGAGGTGGCGGCCCTGCGTGAACGGTACGGGCTGAACGCCGGGCTGACCGGGCTGTACATCGGCGGGCTCGACCGGAACAAGCGAATCCCTTTCCTGCTGGCCGCGGCCGAGGGGATCGCCCGGCGTGTCCCGGGCTTCCGGCTGCTGGTCGCGGGCGACGGCGCCCAACGAGATCTGGTGGCGGCCGCCGGCGGCCCGGTCGTCCACGTGGGGCACGCGGATGACGGGGACAAGGCGCTGCTCGGCGCTGCCGCCGACGTCATGCTGATGCCGGGAACCGTCGGACTCTGCGCGGTGGACTCCTTCGCGCTCCGAACACCACTGGTGACCTGTGTCTGGCCCCTGCACAGCCCCGAGTTCGAGTATCTGGAGGACGGGCGCAACGCCCTGGTGGTCGACGGCGACGCCGACTGCTACGCGGCGGCCGTGGCCGCGCTCCTCGCCGATCCCGACCGGTTGGCTTCCCTGCGGCGCGCCTGCCGCGCCGACGCGACGCGCTACACGGTCGAAGCGATGGCCAACCGGTTCGCCCGCGGTCTGGAATGCCTCGTCCACGGCAGTGCGTGACCGGACACAGCGAACGGCTCCCGGGCGCGGACCCGGACGTCCTCCACCGGCTCGACACGAAGCACGCACACGGGGCCGGGCCGGGCCGGCCGTCTCACGGCCGGCCCGAGGAACGGGCGACGGCATGCGAGCCAATGGTGCCTCTGCCGAGACGGATCAGGCCTCGTCGGCGCGCCACCGCGTAGGCGGGCAGCCGGTCCCGAAGGAGCGCGACCCCGGCGACGAGCGGCAGTGCGGCCATGAGTCCGAGGTACGGGCCCTGGACGAGGCCCGCGTGGCAGACCCCGAAGACGGCGCCGCCCACCGCGGCATGCGCTGCGTGCGCCCGCAGCACGTGGATCGCCAGGGGGCCGCCCCAGCACACCAGCTGGACGGCGTGCGCTGCGAGCGGGCCGGCCACCGCGGCGGCCAGGAGCACGGACAGACTCTCCTGCCGGAACGCGGCGAACAGGCTGCACGCGATCGCCAGCACGGCAGCGAGCTGGGAACCCACCATGGCGCCCGGGGCCTGCCGCACCTGGTTGATGGAGTCACCGACCCAGGCCAGCAGGGAGAACGCCGCGCCCACCGCGAGCAGCGGCACGAGCCGCCCGGCGGACTCCCAGCCGGGGCCGAGCAGCACACCGAGCAGGGCGGGACCGACACCGGCGATTGCTCCGAACCCGATAAGGCCGATCGCCGAGGCCCCGCACAGCGTGTCGTACTCGCCCTTGCTGCCGCGCGACTCGGTGAGGGCGGGCGCGGCCGCACGGTTGATGCCCTGGGCCAGCATGGCCACCGGAAGCTGGGTGAAGAGGGATGCCCGCGAGTAGTACCCGGTTGCGGCCGGGCCGAAAAGGGCGCCGACAAGCCAGAGGGGAGCGGTGTTGCACCCGTACTGCACCAGGCTGAAACCGGTGAAGAAGGTGGACGGACCGAGCAGCTCAGCCAGTGGCGGACGTGGCCCGTCCGGCAGCGGTTGTGCGGCGAGCAGCCGCAGCGATCCGGCGAGTACCACGGCCGCGGCGAGCGGTGTGGCGACCGCGAGGGCGTACGGGCTCCAGCCGGCCACCAGCAGTGTGAGGGACAGTCCGAACCCCGAGGCCTGGCCGAGCAGTTCCAGACGCACCACGCGCGCCGCATGTCCGCAGCGCCGCAGGGCGGCCGTGGCCGCGAGGGACATGGGAGTGACGAGGAACTGAGTGCTCAACAGCCGCACCAGGGATACCAGCCCTTCCATGTCCCAGAGCAGGCCGACGGCCGGTGCGGCGAGCTGCGCGGCCACGAAGCAGCAGCAGCCGGTGACGGCGGTCGTGCGCAGGGCAAGGCGGGTGAGCGGCCGGGTGAGCCGGCGGGCTCGGAGCAGGCAGACGGACACGCCGCCGTTGGCGAAGTAGGCGAGGATTCCGAGTGCGGCGGCCGCGATGGCGTACGCCCCGAAGGTGGCGGGCTCCACGAGCCGTGCGGTCAGAGCGGTGTAGCCGAGCTGGAGGATGACGGCCTGCGCGGCGCCCGCGAAGTTCCACAGCAGGCTGTGCACGGCGGAGCGGGCGGTGGTCATCCGGTGGGTTCGCCGGCCGGGAGCGGGCACCGCGCGAAGAGCGCCGCCAGGCCATGGTCCGGTGGGGACAGGGTCCGCGCCGTGCCGACACCTGGCGCCGGCATGGACGGTCTCGCGCCCGTCGGCCGTGGCGCGGGCTCGTCGCTGGGATCCGGGCCGGCGAGCCGGGTCACAGCGTCCGAGCCCCCGGGATCGGGGCGCCCAGCTCGGCGTCGGTCATGATGCGGGCCAGTTCGGGAGCCAGAACGGTCGGCCGCCAGCCGAGCTCGCGTTCCGCCTTGGACGCGTCGCCGATGAGGGCGGGAACCTCGGAGGGTCTCAAATACCGCTCGTCGAAACGTACATGGCGCTCCCAGTCCAGTCCCGCGCGCTCGAAACAGAAGGTGAGGAAGTCCCGGACGCTGTAGCTTGTACCGGTGGCGACGACATAGTCGTCGGGCTGGTCGCGCTGGAGCATCCTCCACATCGCGTCGACGTACTCAGGCGCGTACCCCCAGTCGCGGCGCGCCTCCAGATTGCCCAGATGCAGGAACTGCTGCTCGCCTCTGGCGATCTTCGCGGCGGCGCGGGCGATCTTGCGGGTCACGAAGGTCTCGCCCCGGCGCGGGGACTCGTGGTTGAAGAGGATGCCGTTGACGGCGTAGATGCCGTACGCCTCACGGTAGTTGCGGGTGATCCAGTACGCGTACACCTTGGCGGCCGCGTACGGGGACCGCGGGTGGAAGGGTGACCCCTCGGACTGCGGGGGCGCGGTCGTCCCGAACATCTCGGAGCTGGATGCCTGGTAGAACCGGCACGGCAACCCGGTCATCCGGATGGCTTCGAGCAGACGGGTGGTGCCGAGTCCGGTGGTGCTGCCGGTGAACTCGGGTTCGTCGAAGGAGACCCGGACGTGCGACTGAGCGGCGAGGTGATACACCTCCTCGGGCTGAATGCGCTCCAGCAGCGCGGCCATGCGGGAGCCGTCGGCGAGATCGCCGTAGTGCAGTTGCAGCCAGGCGTCGGGCTCGTGCGGGTCCTGGTAGAGGTGGTCGATCCGCTGGGTCGTGATGGTGGACGCGCGTCGGACGAGGCCGTGCACCAGATACCCCTTGGAGCGCAGGAGCTCGGCTAGATACGAGCCGTCCTGACCGGTGATGCCGGTGATGAGTGCGGTCTTGTCGGGCACGGCGACTCCTGGGTCGTACGGGGACTGGGTGCGTCACTGCGCGGCCGTGCGCAGGCCGCCAGCAGGCCGAGGATCACGGCCTGCTCGGGGAAGAGCGGGTAGGTGGTCATGAAGATCAGGTGGCCGCAGATCAGCAGCCGGATCAGCAGCCCGTGCTCGCGGTCCGCGCCGGCCGCGCGCCCGGCCGTCGCGTACAGCGCCAGGAGTGCCGCGACGCCGAGGAGCCCGAGGCGCAGCAGCACTTCCAGGTAGTAGTTGTGCGGGGAGAAGGTGATGAGGACCCCGTTCATCATGCGGTCGTAGCCCGAGCCGAACGGCAGTCCCACCAGCCAGTCCAGCACTCCGTCGAGCCTGGGCAGCAGCGCGAGCCAGCCCTCCACGCGCCACACGAGCGTCGCGTCGTCCTCACTGGAAGCCCCGAGGCTCGATGTAACCCCTTCGGCGACACCCCAGGAGACAGCCAGCAGGCCGAGCGTGCTCAGGGAACCCAGGACGGTGAGCGCCGCGAGGCGGGATCCCTTTTGGTGACGGCGCGTCAGCAGCCAGCCGATGAACATGATGCCGACGGCCAGCCAGACGGTGCGGTGCTGCATCAGGACGACGACCATCAGCAGCGGCCAGGCCAGGAAGCCGGGGCCCGCGAGGCCCCGGCCGCACAGCAGGAACATGGCCGCCTGGCCGATGATCAGGGCCTCGGCCGGCCCCAGCGCACGGGCGTTGGTGAGCACCCCGTCGACCATGACCTGTTCGGAGTTGGAGCCGATACCGGCCTCCAGCCACCACAGCAGCGCAAGCAGGGACAGAACGCAGGCGGCCGCGACCCAGACGCGGGCCACAGTGCGCACCAGCGGCCGGCCCGGAGAGAGGACGGCGACGAAGAACGCGACGCACAGGAGCTGGATGAAGTGTGTCCTGGCCTCGTTGCCCACCGTCTGGGCATCGAAGCGTCCGAATCCGCGGAGCAGCGCACAGGCGGTCAGGGACAGCAGGGCGAGGAGTGCCAGCGGGGCGCGGTACCCCCTCCTCCTCGCGAGGATGATGAGCGACGCAGCCAGCAGACACATCGTCAGCACGTCGGTGGGAAGCAGATCCACGCCCGCGCCCGACCGGGACCCGGGCATGGACTGATACGACTGCCAGAGCTGGACGGTGGTGTACACACCGATGGCCCAGCCGGGCCAGCGGACGAAGCTCGCGACGAGGGCCGCCCCGAGCAGGAACGCGGTGCAGCCAAGCAGCGGTGTCGTCGGGTCGAAGGACAAAGGATCAGCCCTCAGCGAAAGAGCGGCGGACCGCGGCTCGCGCCGCCGTCTTCGCGTAAGGGGAGAACAGCAGCAACGGGGCCCACGGCCAGGAGTGCCGCAGGCAGTAGATCCACCATTGGCGGGGCGGCAGTTCGCGCTGCGAGGTGACCCGGCGCAGCGCCTCCCGCACCCCGATGCCCGGTTCACGGGAGCCGGTCAGAGGCGGGCCGTAGTCGCAGCTGCCGACGTGGCGCGGGGTCACATAGGCGCGGGTGCCGGCGCGGCGGGCACGCAGTCCGTGGTCGTAGTCCCCCATGCCGTGGCGGAAGACCTCGTCGATGTCCCCGACCCGTTCCCACACGGCGCGGGGCAGGAGCACCACGTTCCCGTTGTACGTGTCGCAGGGCTCGGGCCGTCCAGTGGGTTCGACCAGCGCGAGGGCCCGGCCTCGGCGCCCGGAGTACGTCGTGCGGAGGCCGTCCCGCGCCCGTACGGCGCCGACGACAACCTTGCCGGACCCGACCGCGCGGGCGGTTTCGAGCAGCACGGCCAAGGCGTCGCCGTCCAGCGTCACATCGTCGTTGAGCCAGAGCTGGTAGTCCCATTCCGGCTCGTCGGGCATTCGGCTGCCGCGGCTGGCGATGCGCATGCCGTGGCCCCAGTAGACATCGCTGCCGACCGTGGTGACCTGTACTCCCGGGTGGGTGGCGCGGACCGCGCAGGCGGTGCCGTCGGTACTGCCCGCGTCAACCAGATAGGTACGGACGGCCGTGTCCTCCGGCAGTCCATGCTGTTCTGCGAGCGCGGCAAGCGCCGACAGGGTCTTCTCACGTCGATTGTGGCTGGTCATCAACACGGCGATGCGGACTGACGGCACGGAACACTCCTCAACTCGCGCATCCCATGACTACCAGACGAACAGTGCGTAAGCGCCAAACCGGGCCGGGGTGCTGATCCAAGTCCGATAACCGCGCCGCTCGCCTGGCCCGACTGCGATCGGAACCGGGCGGCCGAGCCGGCGAGATACCCCAGCGACCTCATACGCCGACGGTGTGATTCCTCCGTGGAAGCGCTCTTGAATGCCGGGAGGGTTACCGCACGCTGCTTAGGGTTCCGGTCATGACGGTCACTCCAATGGCATTCCGCGTGCTCAGCACCGAAGTTCGCAAGTGTCCGGGTGCGCGGTGACGCGAAATGACGAGCTGCGCCGCCCGTTGTCGAGAACTGCCCTCGAAAGGGCCGCGGTGACACCGCTGGTCCGACGGATCAAACTCAAGGCGGCGGAGGTTGTCGTACCCCGGCTGACCCGGATTCTGCCTCGCGACGATCTGGAACGTCTGGGCAGTGATTACGGGGGGTGGTGGGTCCCGACCGGCCTGATCGCCGCGGACTCGGTCGTCTACGCGGCAGGGGTCGGTGAGGACGCGAGTTTCGACCTCGCCCTCATTGAACGGTTCGGCTGTGAGGTATGGGCGATGGATCCCACGCCGCGCTCCATCGAGTACGCGAGCGGAATCACCGATCCCCGATGGCACTTTCTCCCTTTCGGACTGTGGAAGGAGGACGCGATTCTGCACTTCCACCCACCCGCCGACTCCGCGCATGTCTCCCATTCCGCGACGGAGGTCCGCGGCAGCGGTCCGGGGTTCGACGCCCAATGCCATTCGCTGGCGACGTTCACCGAGAAGCTGGGACACGACCATGTCGACCTGCTGAAGATGGATATCGAAGGTGCGGAGGGCGCAGTGCTGGACTGGATCGCGGCGGAGAGAATCCTGCCCCGGGTGCTCTGCGTGGAGTTCGACGCACCGGAGAATCCCTGGGTCCTGCGTCGGCGACTGGGTCGCCTTGAGGCAGTCGGCTACGTCGTCCGCCGGACAGAAGGCCGCAACTACACCCTGACGCTCGGCTAGTTCACCGGAATCCCGTTACTGCCGATTCCGCCCCGGATCGTCGGCAGGCGGGCGCCTCCACCCTGTCCCGGACCGGGCAGCGGCCGAAAGGCGTCATCGTCAACAGCTCGCTGCCCGGCGAGCGGAAGACCAGGACCGGCGCCGCGCTCGCCCTCTCCTTCCCCGACTCCGACGCCTTCACCTGCCTTGTCGACGCCGACCTGCCCCATCCCTGTGTCGCCCGCTCCTTCGGGCGAGAAGTTCAGCACTCGGAACCCTGTGCGCGACCCCGCTCCCGCAGCAGCGCGGCCAGAGTCGTGGCCGCCCCGTCGATTTCCCGCCCGCAGGCCAGCAGTACGTCGTACGGGGCTCCGCAGGGATCGGCGATCCCGTCCGCGGCCCGCGAGACCGGCGCCAGGCTGCCGCGGGCGGCCGCGGCCCGGGAGATCACCTCCCCGGGCAGTGCCGCCTCGCCGTGTGCGGACTCCGATCTCGACACCGATTCGCCGGCCACCCTGGCCAGCCGCAGGAACTCCCTGAACGTGAAGCACTTGCGCAGCGCAACCGGCAACAGCCGTACGGCCGCCTCCCGGTGCTCCCGGTCAAGACCCAGTACGAGATCTGCCTCCGCCACCAGTTCCGGCATCAGCCTCCGGGACGTGAACCCCGCACTGTTTCCGCCCAGTTGCTCCAGCACTGAACGGGTCGCCGGGTGCATGCCCGTCATGTGCTGGGCCATGGTGCCCGCACTGCCCACTCGTGCTTCCGGGAGCCTGGCCGCAAGCAGTCGCTCGGCCAGCGGGGAGCGGTGCACATTGCCGGTGCAGATGAAGAGGATGGTCAGCCGAGCCGCGACGTCAGCCATACGTAGGTCTCTTCGATTCCCTCGCGCAGTCCGGTCTTCGGTTTCCAGCCCAGGGAATTGATCAGGGTGGTGTCGAGCAGTTTGCGCGGGGTGCCGTCCGGCTTGGAACTGTCCCAGTCGATCGTTCCGCGATAACCGACCACCCCAGCCACCAGCCGGGCCAGTTCCCTCAGCTCCAGGTCCTCGCCGGTGCCGACGTTGACGGGCTGCTCACCGTCGTACTCCTCCAGCAGGAACAGACAGGCCCGGGCCAGGTCGTCGGTGTGCAGGAACTCCCGGCGCGGGGTGCCGGTCCCCCAGTGGGTGAGCCGGCGCTCGCCGCGTAGGTGTGCCTCGTGCGTACGGCGCAGCATGGCCGGCAGGACGTGGCAGGTACGCGGGTCGATGTTGTCGCCCGGCCCGTACAGGTTGGTGGGCATCGCAGAGATGTACGGGAGCCCGTACTGCCTGCGCAGCGCCTGGACGTGAATGATCCCGGCGATCTTGGCGATGGCGTAGGCGTCGTTGGTGGGTTCCAGCGGGCCGGTGAGCAGGGCGCTCTCGGGGATCGGCTGCGGGGCGTGCTTGGGATAGATGCAACTGGAGCCGAGCAGCAACAACCTTTCGACGCCGTACTCGCGCGCCGCGTCGAGGACATTGAGCTGGATCCGGAGATTGTCGGAGAGGAACTCCACCGGCTGGGCCGCGTTGGCCGCGATGCCGCCGACGCGGGCGGCGGCCAGGACGACGGTGTGCGGACGCTCGGCGGCGTACAGGGCGCGAACCGCCTCACGGTCGCGCAGATCGAGCTCGCGGGAGCTGCGTACGAGGAGATCGGTGAAGCCCTCGGTGGCCAGATGCCGTACGACGGCGGAGCCGACAAGGCCCTGGTGCCCCGCGACATGGACCCTGGCCGAGCGGTCGAGGCGCGTCATTTGGCCTCACCGCGCAGGAGTGCCGCCCCGCGGGACAGCACCGACCCGGTGCGCGGACGCGGCGGCGCGGGAGCCGGGGTCCGCCACGCGGCCGACGAGTCTCCGTAGTCGTATCCATATGCTGCGTACCTCGGCATCGAGCTCATGCTGAAGACCGTGCCGAGGGTCCGCACTCCCACCGTGTGCAGGGCTTCAGCGGCCGCCCTGACCCGGTCGCGTGGGGTCTTTCCGGCCCGTACGACCAGGAGAGCCCCGTGGGCGAAGGTGGCGAGCCCCGCCGTGTCGGCGACGGGCAGCAGCGGAGCGGTGTCGACGATCACGGCCTCGTAGCCGGCGGCGAGGTCGCCCAGCAACTCCGCCATCGGCTCGGAGGCGAGCAGCTCGGTGGGGTTGGGCGGCAGGGGGCCGCTGGCAAGGACGGACAGCCCGCCCACGCTCTGCATCACGTCCCCGATCCGCGCCTGGCCGATCAGCACGTTGGTCAGGCCGGCGTTCCGGACGAGCCCGAAGGTGTGGGCCACGGCGGGGCGGCGCAGATCGGCGTCGACGAGGCAGGTGGAGATGCCGCCCTCGGTGAGCGAGAGGGCGAGGTTGACCGCAGTGCTGGTCTTGCCCTCGCCCGGCAGCGAGCTGGTGACGACGATGATCCGGGGCCGGTCTCCGAACTGGGCGAACTGCAGGTTCGTCCGCAGATGGCGATAGGCCTCGGCCCGCGCCGAGTGCGCCGCGGCACCGGAGGCCAGCGGCTGCTGCGGACTCTCCTTGTCGAACGGAATGGAGCCGAGTACGGGCAGGCTGGTGAGGGCGGTCACGGCGTCCGCGGTCTTGAGGGTCGTATCGAGGGTCTCCCGGAGGACGGCGGTGCCTGCGCCGATCAGCAGCCCGGCGAGCAGGCCCGCGGCAAGGTTGAGAGCGGGGCGCGGGCTGACCGGGGCCGAAGGGGCCGAGGCGGTCTGGGTGACGCTCAGCTTCACCGGGGACTTGGCCGCACGGGCGTCGAGGCTCTCCAAGCCCTCGACGACGTCGCTGAAGCGGTAGGCAACGGCGTTGGCGATGTCCGCCGCGCGACGCCGCTCGGTGTCGCTGACCGTGATGTTGATCAGCACGGTACCGATCGGGGCTTCCGCGGTGATCCGGCCGGCGAGTTCGTCCGGCTTGGTGTCGAGGTCGAGGGAGGAGACGACGTGCCGGGTGACCTGACGGCTGGTCACGATCGATGCGTATGACTGGACCCGGGCCAGTGAGAAGCTGTTGCCCTGCTGGAGCGCCATGGTGTCGCCACCGGACTGCGCGGAGACGAACAGCTGGGCGCGCGCCTGGTAGACGGGAGTCGACAGGGTGGTGGCACCCCAGCCGGCCGCGCCGCCCAGCAGGACGCAGGCGAGGACGACGGGCCAGCTCCGGGTCAGCGCTTTCAGGATGCTGCGGAGTTCCAAGCTGTACACCTCATCCGGTCGTTCGGGGCAGCGCCTGGCCAGGTTAGATGCATTTGCACTGTTTGTCCGCCAATGAGGCACCGACGCCTACTGAGCCGGTGCACACGTGGCCGTGGGCGCCGCTGTTGATGTGCCGCAGGCAGCGCGGGGGGACCTCGTGACGAAAGCGCCCTCCCCAGAAGCCCGGCACTTTCTCAGCGACGGTTCCGGGCCAGGATCCCGAAGGTGTTCGGCGGGCCGAACCTGTCTCCGACTGCTTGCAGCAGCCCGGACTGAGTCGACCAGTAGCGCTGCAGCTCCACCTTCTCGAAGGCGGGTTCCAGCAGCGCGCACAACGCCTGTTCGTCGAGCCCGTTGCGTACTACGTGGTACTCCACCATGTCGGCCTCATTGGTCTCGTCGTAGACGCCGCGCAGCCGACGCATCCGGGTGGCCAGGCCGCGGCGGAATTCGCCTTGGCCGAGTCTCCAGAGCAAATACGCATTGCGGTCCAGGCACATAGACGTCCGAGACCGCCGTGGATACCAGAGCGGGTCCTGAATGCTGAAGAACCCGCCACCGGGCTGGATGCGCTCCACGAGCCGCTCTACCGTCTCAAGGTAGTTCGGAATATGGTGCAGTACGGAGATGCACACAGCCGCGCCGAGCGGACCCCCGTTGCGATCCGCTTGCCCGTCGCGGTCGAAGGTAACAGTGACCTTCTGATTGTTTCGGAAGCGGTTCCGGAGGACCGTCGCACTGGGCATGCTCATCTCCGTCACCTCAACGTCGGCGCCGGCAGCCACCACGTGATCGGTAAAGGTGCCGTGCCCGGCGCCGAGCTCCAGAACGTGGCATGCGCCGTTCCGCTCGATGACATCACCTACCACGGTGTGCACGCCCGCGATCACACGCTCGCGGACACTGTGGTGGCGGATGTGCGGTGAACCCTTCGCGTAGTCGTGGCCGACGTCATGCCCCTGCTCTTGGAGCCTCCCCATAGAGGGATTCGCTGGAATGACTGTCATGCCGGGAAAGTACGCGCCTTGCGTTCCGTCTTCCGGAATCCGGGGCCGGGACGGCTGGGAGTTCATGCGTTCGGCCTCCGCTCACCGCCGACTGATGATTGCCGACCCCACTTCTGTCAGAGCTCGTCCTGCGTCTTGTCGTACGCGTTGTACAAGCGCTTCGGAAGCGGCTTGTCCTCACGCAGAGCCTTGAAGAGCTTCTCCGCCTGGTCCTCGACCATCATGTAGCCACCCCTGTAGCGGGGGTCACAGGGAATCGTGACCAGCGACGTCCGCTTCGCGGGGATGCCACGGGCCCTTTCCACCAGGCCGTTCAGCTCACCGAGGGAGTCAAGCCCGCGGTCGGCGACCAGTGAGGATGTGACCGCGTTCAGCACCGGATAGAGGCGCGTCGGGTCGGTGAGCGTGCCGCTGCCGCGCAGTTCCCGCAGCAGGTCGTCGATGAACTCCTTCTGGCGCTCGATGCGCTGCAGATCACTACCGTCACCGGTGCCCGTTCGCGCGCGTACGAACACGAGCGCCTGGTCGCCGCGGAGCAGTTGTCTGCCCGGGCTGAGCTCAACGGTGGAGTCCGGCACGCTCATGGGTTCGTGGACCTCGACCTCCACGCCTCCGACCGCGTCCACGACCTTCTCGAAGCCGGTGAAGTCGACGACGAGATGGTGGTCGACGCGGACGCCGGTGAGCTTCTCGAAGGCGCGGATCGCACAGGCAGCCCCGCCGAACTGGAAGGCCCAGTTGAACTGCGCGTACTGCGCCAGGCTGCGCGTCCCGTCGGGCCGCAGACAGCTGGGGATGTCGACCATCATGTCGCGCGGCACGCTCACCAACGAGGCGCTGCGGTGGTCTGCCGAGAGATGGAGCAGGATCGTTGTGTCACTGCGCTCGCCGCCGTAGTTGCCCTCCCGGTCGGAGCCGAGAAGCAGGATGTTCTCGGCTCCGTGCGCAACGGCCCGGGGGCGGGAGCCGTGGTCGGTCGCGAGCGCGCGGGCGGTCTCGTCGTCCGTACGGATATTGCCGTCGAGGCGTTGATAGAGGACCCAGCCGGCGCCGCCAGTGACGGCCAGGAGAAGGGCCGCGCCGAGGCCGACGACGCAGAGGAGAGGTTTGAAGCGTAGTCCACGTACTGCCATGGAAGAGCCCTTCCTCTCCACGGGCCGAACCGGCGGCCATTCCCTCGAACGTGTAACGCGTTGCGCCCGTACGGCAGGAGCCCCGCAGGCCGGCCGATCAGCTCGGCTGAGCGAGGCCCGGTCAGCGGAACCGCTCGCGCACACTGCCAGTTCGGCGTCCAGGTGCTACAGGGCGCTGCGCGCGGTGAAGGAGAGTCACTGTCGCGCTCCTTTGTATGCCGCCCAGAGGAAACGGGGATGCCCCCACAGCACCCGGCGCCACAGTCGGCGCGGTTCGCTGCAGAGTCGGAAGAGCCATTCCAGGCCGTGCCGCTGCATCCACAGCGGGGCCTGCGGCTTGTTGCCGGAAACGAAGTCGAAGGCGGCGCCCACGGCGGCGAACACCGCGGGGTGCGCGGCGGCCAGCCGGGCGGCCTCGAAATCCTGTTTAGGGGTGCCGAGGCCGAGCCAGACGATCTGGGCACCGCTGACTCGGATCCGTTCCAGCTGCGACTGTCGCTCCGCGTCGGTCGGTTCGCGGAACGGTGGTGACTCGATGCCTACGATCCGGGCGCGCGGGAAGCGGGCGCGCAGTTCGGCGGCCAGCCGTTCCAGTACCGCCGGGGTGGAGCCGAGGAGGTAATGGCGCAGGCCCACGTCCTGGCCGTTACGGAAGACGTCCAGAAAGAGGTCGGGGCCGTAGACCCGCGTCGGCGGCAAGGAGCGGCTCCGGTGGACGATCCGGTTGGCCCAGACCACCCCTTGCCCGTCGGGAAGGTTGAGGGTCGCCGTCCGCAGCGCCTGTGCCAGTCGCGAATCCCCGTCGGCGAGGGCGAGGGTGTACGCGTTGCAGAGGTGGACGTCGGCCGCCACGCCTTCGGCGGCGAGACGGACCACCGCGGCGGCCGCGGCGGCCGGAGTCGCAGCGGCCACGGGAACTCCGGCACACAGGACGGTGGGCAGGCCGGCGGACACGCCCGTGCGCGTTGTGGCCGGCAGGCGCACGTCTCTGCCCGTCATCCGCGTGCCGCATCGATAGCCCTGGCCGCTTGGGGGGTGTCCACGATCCGGCGGTCCCGGCGCGTGGGCCGGCCGACCCGGCCGGATCCGTACACAGGCACCCTGAGCATGCTGCCGCAGGCGAGCACTGCGGCGCCCGCCACTGGCAGCACGGCGGAGGGCGGCAGCCAGGCGTGGTGGATCAGCAGCCCGAGGAGCGTCCCGACGAGCGCGATGACGCCCAGGACCACAGCCGTTCCGGGCACCGTCAGCCCTAGCCGTCGCAGCCGGTGCGCGATGTGGTCGGTGCCGCCGAGCAGCAGCGGGCGGCCCTGCCGGTGACGGGAGACGAGGACGAGCGCGGTGTCGGCGGTGACGACGAGGGTGAAGGCGAGCAGCGCGCCCGTGGTGCGGGCCGGGGTGTGGCCGGTGTGCAGCAGTACAGCGGCTGAGGACAGCACGAAACCGGTGAACAGCGAGCCGCAGTCGCCGAGGAAGATCCGGGCGGGATGCCAGTTGTGCAACAGGAAGCCGGTGAGGGCGGCGGCCAGTACACAGAGCAGGAGGGCGAGGCCGGTACGGCCCTCGGTGATCGCGCAAATGGCGAGCCCCAGCGCGGTGAGGGCCGCGACTGTCCCCATCGCACCGTCCGAGTTGTCCAGCAGGTTGAAGGCATTGGTGACGAAGACGATCCACAGCACGGCGAGGGCTCCGGTCACCAGCCCCAGTCCGCTGCCGTACGCGACGGTCCCCGCGGCACCCGTCTCGACGACAAGTCGCGCCCTGGGTCCCAGCGGCCGCACGTCGTCGACCAACCCGAGCACGGCGACGGCGGCTCCGGCCATGAGCAGCGTGCCGACCTCCCGGCCCAGGAACCCCTGCCCGGTCCACGATCCCGAGAAGACCGCGCCGAGGGTCCCCACGACCACTGCAACCCCGCCGAGGTGGGGGATGGGGCGAGTGTGCGCCTTGTGGCCGGCGGGACGGTCGAGGAGACCGGCACAGGTGCGTCCCCACCGCAGCGCGAGGGCACGCAGGAGTCCGGTCAGTACAGCGGTGAGCAGCAGGGCGGCCGCTGCGGCCGCTAGCGTGTATGGCACGGTGAAGGTCCTCTCAGACCAGGGTCAGGCCGGCACCGCTGCGCGCTCGACGCGCGCCTCGGCGATGGTCGCATCGAGGATGTCGTCGAGGGTGCGCAGCGGCCGCCAGCCGGTGAGGGCACGAATCCGCTCGGTGTCGGGCAGCCGGCGCTCCATGTCCTCGAAACCCTCGCCGTACGCCTGGTGGTAGGGGACCAGCCGGATCTCGGAGTCGCTGGCGCTGCGTGCGATGACACGGGCGGCCAGCCCGGCGATGGTGGTCTCTTCGTTCGTACCGATGTTGAAGACCTTGCCGACCGCCTCCGGATGGGCGAGAAGCCGCAGCAGGGCGTCGACGACGTCGGCGACGTGCGCGAAGCAGCGCCGCTGCTTGCCGTCGCCGTGCACGGTGAGCGGTTCACCGTGCACTGCCTGGCGTACCAGCCGGGGCACGACCATCCCGTACGCAGGGCTCTGCCGCGGTCCGACCGTATTGAACAGCCGCACCACGATGGTGGGCAGGTTCAGTTCGCGGTGGTAGGCGAAGGCGAGGATCTCGTCGACGGCCTTGGCCGTGGAGTACGACCAGCGCGCCACGCTCGTGCTGCCCAGGATCCGATCGGAGTTCTCGGCAAGCGGTCCCGAGGAGTTCTTGCCGTAGATCTCCGACGTGGAGGCGAGGAGCACCCTGCGGCGGTAGCGGTGAGCCGCCTCGATGACCGTCTCGGTGCCGCAGATGTTGGTGGTGAAGGACTGCAGTGGCCGCTCCACGATCAGCCGGACGCCGACGGCTGCGGCGAGATGGACGACCGTGTCGCACTGCCGGACCAGTTCGTCCACGAGCAACCGGTCGAGCACGGAGCCGTGGACGAAGCGGAAGCGTGGATTCTGTCGGGCGTGGTCCAGGTTCTCCTCACGGCCGGTGGTGAGGTTGTCGAGGACGACGACTGTATGGCCCTGTGCGAGCAGGGCGTCGGCGAGATGTGAGCCGATGAAGCCGGCACCGCCAGTGACCAAATACGTCGTGGGATTCATGCGCCACCTGTCCGGTTGCGGTATCCGAGTGACGCCAGAACGGCATCTGGTATATGACGGAGCCAAAATACCCGGCTTTGTACCAATATTGGGCGAACAACATGGCTCACCGTGCATCGATATCGGAGATGTCACACATGGGATCAACAGCGACCTCGGCACCACAGAACGTCGTCCTGGTGGTGGGGCTGGGATACGTCGGACTGCCGTTGGCGGTGCGCGCAGCGGAGGCGGGCTTCCGGGTGACCGGCCTGGACAGCGACGAGCAGCGCGTCAAACGACTGGAGGCCGCCGACTCGTATATCGAGGACATCCCGAACGAACGACTACTACCGCTGCTCGACTCCGGACGGCTGAGCGTCACCACCGATTACGCGGACGCGGTCGGCTTCGACGTCTGCGTGATCAGTGTGCCCACGCCGCTGCGCGACGGCGCCCCGGACCTGCGGTGCGTCGAGAGCGCGGGGCGGTCGATCGCCCCGCTGATACGTCCCGGCGCCGTCGTCGTGCTGGAGTCGACGACGTACCCCGGCACCACCGAGGAGATGCTCCTGCCGATCCTGGAGGCGGGCAGCGGTCTGCGGGCCGGCAAAGAATTCCGGCTCGGGTACAGCCCGGAACGTATCGACCCGGGCAACACCCGTTGGCATCTCGAGAACACCCCCAAGGTTGTCTCAGGCATCGACGACGACTCCCTCGAAGCCATCACGGAGTTCTACGACCGGATTGTGACCCGGACCGTGCAGGTCTCCTCCCCGCGCACCGCCGAGTTGACCAAGCTGCTGGAGAACACCTTCCGGCAGGTGAACATCGCGCTCGTCAACGAACTCGCGATGTGCGCCCGGCCCCTTGGTGTCGACATCTGGGAGGCGGTGGGCGCGGCCGCTACCAAGCCCTTCGGCTACATGCGCTTCACCCCGGGGCCCGGGGTGGGCGGTCACTGCCTGCCGGTGGATCCCTCGTATCTCTCCTGGCAGGTACGGCAGAAGCTCCAGCATGACGTGCGCTTCGTCTCCCTCGCCCACGAGATCAACGAGCACATGCCCGAGTACGTGGTGCAGCGCGTCGAAGGCGGCCTGGCCGGACTCGGACGGACGCTGGCCGACGCACGGGTGCTGGTGTTGGGGCTCGCGTACAAGAAGAACACCGGGGACGTACGGGAGTCTCCCGCCGCCGCCGTCGCCGAACTGCTGATGGTGCGCGGCGCGCGGGTCCGGGCCGTGGAACCGCACGCCGACCCACAGGTGCTGCCGCCGAGGGTGCTGTGCGTCGATCTGACCGAGGCCGAGATCGCGGCCGCGGACGCGGTGGTAGTCCTGACCGACCACGACGACTTCGACTACGGTCTGGTGGAGCGCCATGCGACGTATGTTTTCGACGCCCGCAACCGCTGCCGGGGAGACCGGATCGACCGCCTGTAACCGGAGGCGGCATGGGAGGTCCGGCCGGCGTAGACCAGCGAAGGCCGCATTTCGTCCACGCTTCTGCTTTCTCGGTGAGGACGGGCAGTGGCGGGGTCTCCGCCTTCCTTGCTTCGGTGAACTCCTCGGCGAGCTTGTCCGGCCACTGGTAGTCCGGTGCGGAGGCCCCACTCACCATTGATCCGGAGTCGGGACGCCCGCATGCAACTGGCAGCGTGATCGCAGCGGAGATCGTCACCGGGGAGTACGCCACCGACCGCGTGATCCCCACCCCCGCCCGCCTCGCCGACGAGTACGGCATCGCACAACTGACCGCGCGCCGCGCCATGGCCCGACGCCGGAAAGAACGGCGCCGCGTCCGACGCGTAGCGTCGTCCGCGGCGCCGTGCTCCCGGGGTCAGGCGAAGCGCTGGTTCGCCGAGCCGTCGCAGGTCCGGAGCCGGACCGGCTCGTTCACCGCGCCGTGGGTCAGGCAGACCCCGGTCGCGGACGCCGGCCGGATCGTGGCTCCGTCGCGGACGAACTTCTGGTTGGGGCCGCCGTGGCAGTCCCAGACGGTCAGTGCCGTGCCGGGCCGGAAGTCCCCGGCGGGCACGTCCAGGCAGCGGTCCTGGGACAGCTCCGTGTGGACGGTGGCGCGGGCCGGGTCGTGCCACCAGCCCTGGTTGCGGCCGCCGTGACAGTCCCAGCCGGCCACGCCGGTGCCGTTGGCGCTCCGGGCGCCGTGGACGTCCAGGCAGTTGCCGGTCGCCTCGTTCCGCAGCGGCTTGAAGGCGTCGTCCCAGGCGTACGGGACCAGGGCCGGCTTCCCCGTGGAGTTGACGTCCGCGCAGCTCGCCTCGCGCAGCCCGGAGTTGTAGAGCTGGGTCAGGCAGGACGCGAAGGCGGCGTGGCCGCGGATGTTGGGGTGGAAGGACTGCCGTACGGAGTTGGCGTCCGGGGGGAAGTGCCCGAGGTCGATGTACAGGCCGCGGGCCCAGGGGTCCTGGTAGCAGACCTCATGGCCGTGGAAGAGGCGGGAGTTGTCCAGGTACACGGCCCCGGTGGCGCGTGCGGCCCGGCGCATGCCGCGTTCGAAGGCGGGGACGGCGGTGTTCCGGCCCCACACGGTGTCGGAGTCGTAGCCCATCCCGCCGCAGATCAACTTGCCCGGGAAGTCGGGATTGTCGCGGAAGTCGGGTCCGATCGGGCTCGGGTAACCCATGACGACCAGCTTGTAGTCGCCGTCCTGGTATCCCGCGTCGCGCATGACGGTGCGCAGGTCGCGCACCGTCTGCTCGACCTTGGGGACAAGACCGTCGACGCGGGCCTGCCAGCCGGGGGCGTACTTGGGCTCGCAGGGTCCTTGGACCAGGATGTAGCGGGTGACGCAATCGGTCATGACGGGACCGAACTGGAGGTCGTCGTTGGCGCCGGCGACCAGCAACACCATCTTGATACGGGTGTTGCGGGCCTTGACGGCGAGATTGTCGCTCTGGACCAGCTCGTCGGCGTGCTGCTTGCTGCCGCCGATGCGGATGTTGGGAGTGGACGCACCGGAGCAGGACACGTTGTACGTGACGTCGGCGGGTATGCCGGTGCGGTGGATGGCGGCGTCCGGCGAGCGGTGGCACCAGTTGTCGGGCCCGTTCGTGCCGGGCTCGTAGGTTCCGGTGCCCTCGCCGGAGATCTCGCTGTCGCCGAGCGAGATGAGGGCGGACTTGCGTTCGGCGAGCGGACGCTCCGCGGGGCTGCCGTAGAGCGCGGTCGCCTCGGCGGCCCGGACGGCCTCGAGTTCGGGCGGCAGGGGTACGGTCGCGGAGCCGACGGGCTCCGCTGCCGCGGGAGCTGCCACGGCCAGGCCGCTCAGACCGGTGACGAGCGCGGCGGCGGCCGCCATGGTGCGACGGAGTCGAAGTCTGGGAACGGTGCCTTTCATTGCGCCTCCCCGGGTTGTGGTTACCCGGGGTATTTACTGGCGGGTAGCGCAGTTGGGAATAGGCAGAACAAGACAAGTGCTCAACTTTTTCAGGAGGTACGACACGATGAGCGACGCCGACGAGTACCGGACCGAGCACGATTCGATGGGTGAGGTGCGGGTCCCCGTGCACGCCAAGTGGCGGGCGCAGACCCAGCGGGCCGTGGAGAACTTCCCCGTCTCCGGTCAGCGTCTGGAGCGTTCGCACATCGAGGCGCTGGCCCGCATCAAGGCCGCCGCCGCCCATGTCAACGCCCAACTCGGCGTGCTGGACAAGGATGTCGCGGAGGCGATCGCCGCCGCCGCGACACAGGTCGCGGAGGGCCGCTGGGACGAGCACTTCCCGGTCGACGTCTTCCAGACCGGCTCCGGCACCTCCTCCAACATGAACACCAACGAGGTCCTGGCCACCCTCGCCACCGAGCGCCTCGGCCGCGACGTGCACCCCAACGACCATGTGAACGCGTCCCAGTCGTCCAACGACGTCTTCCCGTCCTCCATCCACATCGCGGCGACCGCGGCCGTCACCCGTGACCTGATCCCCGCCCTGGACCATCTCGCCTCCTCCCTGGAGCGGAAGGCCACCGAGTTCGCGGCGGTCGTCAAGGCCGGCCGTACGCATCTGATGGACGCGACACCCGTCACCCTCGGCCAGGAGTTCGGCGGCTACGCGGCCCAGGTCCGGTACGGGATCGAACGGCTGAAGGCCTCGCTGCCCCGTCTCGCGGAACTGCCTCTGGGCGGCACGGCCGTGGGCACCGGGATCAACACCCCGCCCGGCTTCTCCGCCGCCGTCATCGCCGAGGTGGCCCGCACGACCGGGCTGCCGCTGACGGAGGCGCGCGACCACTTCGAGGCGCAGGGGGCCCGCGACGGCCTCGTGGAGACCTCGGGGCAGCTCCGCACGGTCGCGGTCTCGCTCACCAAGATCTGCAACGACCTGCGCTGGATGGCTTCGGGGCCGCGCACCGGTCTCGCCGAGATCGCCCTCCCCGACCTCCAGCCCGGCTCCTCGATCATGCCGGGCAAGGTGAACCCGGTGATCCCCGAGGCGGTTCTGATGGTGGCCGCTCAGGTCACCGGCAACGACGCGACCGTCGCGGCGGCCGGCGCGGCCGGCAACTTCGAGCTCAACGTCATGCTCCCGGTGATCGCCAAGAACCTGCTGGAATCGGTCAGACTTCTGGCCAACGCCTCGCGCCTGCTGGCGGACCGCACCGTCGACGGCATCACGGCCGACGTGGAACGGGCCCGCGAGTACGCCGAGTCCTCCCCCTCGGTCGTCACCCCGCTCAACAAGTACATCGGCTACGAGGAGGCGGCGAAGGTCGCCAAGAAGTCGCTCGCACAGCGCCGGACGATCCGTGAGGTGGTGCTCGAGTCCGGCTATGTGGAACGGGGAGACCTGACCGTGGAACAGCTGGACGAGGCACTTGACGTGCTGCGTATGACACACCCGTGACGCACGGGCCGTGACACGGCCCGTGACACGCCTCGCAGCGTGGCCCGTTCCGTACTCCTAAGATCTGCTCATGACAGGCACGGGAGGCCCGGCACACGGAACGGGCAGGACGGAACCGCACAGGACCGACGCGGAGAGCGCCGCACGCTGGGAGCCGGGCGACCACATCCTGTGGCGCTACCGCGGGCATGCCACGGGCCGCGCCGGCCGCGCGTTCCACATCTGCCGCCCCGTGACCGTCGTCCAGGACACCGACGAGCTGCTCGCCGTGTGGATGGCCCCCGGCACCGAGTGCGTGAAGCCGGTGATCGCGGACGGCACCCCGGTGCACGAGGAGCCGCTCGATACGCGCTACACCGCACCCCGCACCACCGCCCGCACCCGCTGGAGCGGCAACGGCGTGCTCAAGCTGGCGCAGCCCGGCCTGCCCTGGTCGGTGTGGCTGTTCTGGGAGCACGACTGGCAGTTCCGCAGCTGGTACGTCAACCTCGAGGAGCCCCGTACCCGCTGGTCGGGCGGTGTCGACTCGGAGGACCACTACCTCGACATCTCCGTCTACCCGGACCGCAGTTGGCTGTGGCGGGACGAGGACGAGTTCGAACAGGCGCAGCGCGTCGGCCTGATGGACGCCCGGACGGCGAGAGGCGTACGGGAAGCGGGCCGGGCGGCGGTCGAGGTGATCCGCGCCTGGGGTGCGCCGTTCTCCGACGGCTGGGAGGGCTGGCGGCCCGACCCCGCCTGGCACGTACCGGCCCTTCCGGCCGACTGGGACCGGCTGCCGGCGCGGCAGGCGGCCTGATCCGGGCGCTCCGGCCGGTTCCCGACGGGAACGCGCTCCGGCGTATACGACCTCGTGAGACTCTTGATGCGCCCCCTGGGGGCAAACGTAGGATCGTCGTCCGCAAGGCATGGCCGTACGAGGGAGCAGGAGCGCAGGGCCCGACCGTTCAGTCATTCAGCAGTCACAGAGCGTCCAGTCACCGAGCGTCTCGCAAGAGGCAGCACGAGTAACTCACCACAGGGGGTTGAGCTGTGCCGGAAGCCCGCCACCCTGTCGACGTCACCCCCAGAGCGGGTATACCGCCCCACGAGGCGATTGCAGCGCACCACCGGCCCGGATGGACGGAATCCCACGCGTGACGGAGCATCCCACCTCCCACGAAGGCCGGCAGCCCCTGGCTGCCCGGTCCCAGGAACGCACCCGGCCGCGGGCGCAGGCGGCCGGGGCATCACCCGCGCCCGCCGGGCCGCCGCCCAAGCCCCAGCCGCAGCCCCAGCCGCAGGTGCACACGGCGCCGCTGCAGGCCCAGGACATCGCGGGGACCGCGAGACGGGAGGGCGACCGGCTGCGGTTCGTAGGAGCGGCCACCCGGCGGATCGCGCGCGGCATCGACCTGGACGAGATCGTCCTCGGTCTGTGCCGGGCCACCGTGCCGACGTTCTCCGACGCGATCCTGGTCTACCTCCGCGACCCGCTGCCGGTCGGCGACGAACGGCCGGTGTCCCCCTTCGTGCTGCGGCTCCGGCGCACCGACAGGCTGCGCTCCAGCGCCGACGACACGGACCAGGGCGGCGTCGGCGCCATGCCGCTGCTGGACGCGGGGAGCGAGCCCACACCCGCCGCCGAGCTCTGTGAGGTCCGGTCCGGAGGGGCGCTTTCCGAGGTGCTGCGCGGCGTGCGGCCCGTCTTCGGCGACTCCGCCGCGGCCCGCGCCGCGCTGCCCGAGCTGCTCGGCGACGGCCGGTCCGTGCCGACCGGCCACCGCGCGATACTCGCGCCGCTGCGCGGCCGCCGCCGGGTGATCGGCGCCGCCGTCTTCCTGCGCCGCCCCGACCGGCCCGCCTTCGAACCGAACGACCTGCTGGTCGCCGCGCAGCTGGCGACCCACACGGCGCTCGGCATCGACAAGGCGGTGCTGTACGGCCGCGAGGCGTACATCGCCGACGAGCTCCAGCGCACGATGCTGCCCGACTCGCTGCCCCAGCCGACCGGCGTGCGGCTCGCCTCGCGCTATCTCCCGGCGGCGGAGACCGCACGCGTGGGCGGCGACTGGTACGACGCCATCCCGCTGCCCGGCAGCCGCGTGGCGCTGGTCGTCGGTGACGTCATGGGCCACTCGATGACCTCCGCCGCGATCATGGGCCAGCTGCGGACGACCGCGCAGACGCTGGCCGGTCTCGACCTGCCGCCCCAGGAGGTCCTGCACCACCTGGACGAGCAGGCGCAGCGCCTCGGCACCGACCGCATGGCCACCTGCCTCTACGCGGTGTACGACCCCGTCTCGCACCGGATCACCATCGCCAACGCCGGGCACCCGCCGCCCATCCTGCTGCACCTGGGCGGGCGGGCCGAGGTGCTGCGCGTGCCGCCAGGCGCCCCCATCGGCGTCGGCGGGGTCGACTTCGAGGCCGTGGAGCTGGACGCCCCGGCCGGCGCGACGCTGCTGCTCTACACCGACGGGCTGGTCGAATCCCGGCTGCGTGACGTGTGGACGGGCATCGAGCAGCTGCGGGAGCGGCTCGCGGACACCGCGCAGCTCACCGGACCCGACCACTCGCCGCCGCTGGAGGCCCTCTGCGACGACGTGCTCGACATGCTGGGCCCCGGCGACCGCGACGACGACATCGCCCTGCTCGCGGCCCGCTTCGACGGGATCGCGCCGAGCGACGTCGCGTACTGGTTCCTCGAGCCGGAGGACGCGGCCCCGGGCCGGGCCCGCCGCCTCGCCCGGCGCGCACTGGCCCGCTGGGGCCTCGAGGAGCTGTCCGACTCGGTGGAGCTGCTGGTCAGCGAGGTCGTCACCAATGCCGTGCGGTACGCGGAGCGGCCGGTGACACTGCGGCTGCTGCGCACCGATGTGCTGCGCTGCGAGGTCGGCGACGACTCGCCGCAGCTGCCCCGGCAGCGGCGGGCGCGGGACACGGACGAGGGCGGCCGCGGTCTGTTCCTGGTGAACCGGCTCGCGAGGCGCTGGGGCGCGACCCGGCTCTCCACCGGCAAGGTCGTCTGGTTCGAGCTGCCCACCCGGGCCTGACACGCATACGCAGGCGCCCGCACCCCGGTCCTCGAGGTGCGGGCGCCTGCGTCGTGCCCGGGCCCGTCAGGGCTGGGGCGGGCGGCGGTCGGTGTCCTTGTCCGGGTCGCCGTCACCCGGCTCGACGGGAGGCGTGAACGTCCCCGTCGGCGGCGTGATCGTCGTCGTCGGCGTCGGGAACTCGTCCGTCGGCGTCGGGTCCGCCGTACCGGTGTCCGTGGGCGTCGGAGTGGGGTCCTCGGTCTCCGTCTCCGTCTCCGTGGGGGTCGGGGTCGGGTCCTCGGTCTCCGTCTCCGTCTCCGTCGGGGTCGGGTCCGGGCTCGCGATCTCCGCCACGTCGAGGTCGAACTCGGCGTCGGAGCCGCCGTTCAGCGCGCCGAGCGTGTAGTCGGCCCAGATCCTTGCGGGGAAGCCACCGCCGTTGGCACGGCCGGCCTGTGCGGTGCCCGTGAGGGACACCTGGCCGCCGCCCTCCTTGGGCGACTCGCCGAACAGGGCCACCACCGTGGCGAGTTCGGGGGTGTAGCCCGCGAACCAGGCGGACCGGTTCTTCTCCGAGGTGCCCGTCTTGCCCGCCGCTTCGTAGAAGCTCGACCTCGCGGCGATGCCGGAACCGTTCTTCACCACGCCCGTGAGGCCCGCGGTGACCGTGTCGGCCGTCTCACGGCTGATCACCTGGCTGCCGATCGGGTCCTGGACCTCGAACTCGCGGTCCTTGTGCTCGGCCTTGCCGACGATCGTCGGGGTGACCTTCTTGCCGTGGTTGTCGAGGGTGGCGTAGACGCCGGCCATGTCCCACGTGGAGGCGCCCATCACGCCCAGCGAGATCGCGGGACGCTCGGGGAAGTTGACGTCCGGCATGCCCAGCTCGAGCGCCGTGTCCTTCACCTTGTCCAGACCGACGTCGACGGCCATCTGCGCGAAGGCGGAGTTGATCGACCTGTTCAGCGACGTCTGGACGCTGACGGGGCCGTAGCTCTTGCCGAGGTCGTTCTGCGGGTTGAACGGGGTGTCGCTGCCCTCGACCGGGCGCTTGCTGGTGCCGTCGTAGATGGTGTTGAGACCGATCGGGTCGCCGTCCTGTGTCGTCGAACCGTTCTCCAGCGCGGACGCGAACACGACCGGCTTGAAGGTCGAGGCCGGCTGGTAGTCGCGGCGGGTGGCGTTCGACAGCCAGTGCTTGGTGGCGTCCACGCCGCCGTAGAGGGCGACGACCTTGCCGGTCTTCGGGTCGACGGAGGTGGCGCCGGCCTGCACGGTGGCGTCCACCGTGTTGCCCTCGCGGTCGAGCTCGTCCTCGAGCTGCTTCTTGACCGCGCCCTCCAGCTCCTTCTGGCGCTTGGAGTCGATGTTCAGGGTGATCGTCCAGCCACCGGCGTCGAGGTCGGCCTTGTCGATGCCCTGGCGTGCCAGCTCCTGCTTGGCGGCCTCGACGATGTAGCCGGCCTGCCCGCTGAGGCCGGCCGGCGCCTTCGGGGCCTGCGGTGCGGGGAACTTCAGGCTGTCGCGGGTGCTCTTGTCGAGCCAGTCCTCCTCGACCATGTTGTTGAGCACGTAGTTCCAGCGATTGGTGACCGTCTCCTTGGTCTCGTCGGAGGCGACGGCCCAGTCGTAGCTGCTGGGGGCCTGGACGAGAGCCGCGAGGTAGGCGCCCTGGGCGACGTTCAGCTTCTCGGCGTCGACGCCGTAGTACGCCTGGGCGGCGGCCTGGATGCCGTACGCGCCACGGCCGAAGTAGCTGGTGTTGAGGTAACCGGCGAGGATCTCGCTCTTCTCCTTCTTCCGGTCCACCTTGAGCGAGATCACCAGCTCCTTGAGCTTGCGGCTGACCGTCCGGTCCTGGTTCAGGTAGTAGTTCTTGACGTACTGCTGGGTGATCGTCGAGCCACCCTGCTTGCCCTGTCCGGTGAGGGTGTTCTTCAGTCCCCGCAGCGTGCCCTTGATGTCGACGCCCGAGTCCTGGAAGAAGGTCTTGTTCTCGGCCGCGACGAAGGCGAACTGGACGTCCTGGGGGATCTTGTCCAGGCCGACGATCTCCCGGTTGACCTCGCCGGTACGGGCCAGGAGCTTGCCGTCGCTGTACTTGTAGACGTTGCTCTGCAGCTTGGCCTCTGCGTTGGCCTCGGGGACCGGGACGAGCAGGTAGGCCACGAAGAACGTGCCCATCGCCAGCAGGCACAGGCCGAGGAACGTGCCGAGCATCTTCTTGAAGGTGAAGAAGCGGCGTATGCCCGAGGGCCTGGATTTTCTCGCCCGGCGCGCCCCGCGCTGCCGGGCCTGTCGCGCTTCCGCTCGGCCCATCGCTCCGTCCGCTCCCGCTCTGTCGGCCAACCGGCTCACTCGTCCGGCGTTCTGGTCACCGGTGTCTGCCCGGAATCAGCTCAGAAAGCTAACACCGGTCACCCAGACAAAGAGGAGCTGATCCCCCCTTTTCCGGACGTGAGAATGAGCACCCCGTCTCATGGAACCGACTCACGAAGGGGCTCCAGGGTTGCCACATACGTTAAAGTGATATCAGTTTGCTAGACCGACGACGGACCGGCGGACGGCACTCGGCCGTGCGCGGAAACGGGGACGACCATGCCTGCCACCTCCAGCCACGACACAGCCTCCGGCTTCGCGAACAGCGCGCCCGACGCACCGGAAGTACCGGAGATGCCCCAGCCGCGGGTGCGCGAGTTCGCAGCCCACAGCATCGGAGGCGGCCTGGCGCTGCTGCTCGGCCTCGTCGGGCTGGCGGGGGGCGCGGCCCTCGTCGTCGCCGCCACGGCGTTCGACTCTGCGGGCATCAAGGCCGTACTGATCGCCGGCGGCGTCGTGATCGGCATCGCCGCGTTCCTCGCCATGTGCGGACTGAACATGGTCGCCCCGGGCGAGGCACGCGTCGTCCAGCTCTTCGGCCGCTACCGGGGCACGATCCGCACGGACGGACTGCGCTGGGTCAACCCGCTCACGGCTCGGACCAAGATCTCCACCCGGGTGCGCAACCACGAGACGGCCGTACTGAAGGTCAACGACGCGTACGGCAACCCCATCGAGCTCGCCGCGGTGGTCGTGTGGAAGGTCGAGGACACCGCCCAGGCCATGTTCGAGGTCGACGACTTCCTCGAGTTCGTCTCCACCCAGACCGAGGCCGCGGTCCGCCACATCGCCATCGAGTACCCCTACGACGCCCACGACGAGGCGGGCCTGTCGCTGCGCGGCAACGCGGAAGAGATCACGGAGAAGCTCGCCGTGGAACTGCACGCACGGGTCGAGGCGGCCGGCGTCCACATCATCGAGTCCCGCTTCACCCACCTCGCCTACGCGCCCGAGATCGCCTCTGCGATGCTCCAGCGCCAGCAGGCCGGCGCGGTCGTGGCCGCCCGGCGCCAGATCGTCGACGGCGCGGTCGGTATGGTCGAGGCGGCCCTCGCCCGGATCGCCGAGCAGGGCATCGTCGAGCTGGACTCCGAGCGCAAGGCGGCCATGGTCTCCAACCTGATGGTGGTGCTGTGCGGCGACCGCGCGGCCCAGCCGGTCCTCAACACGGGCACGCTGTACCAGTGACGCCGCCGCCCTCCGAACGCAAGCAGGTGCTCCTGCGGCTGGACCCGGCGGTGTACGAGGCACTCGCCAGGTGGGCGGGGGACGAGCTGCGCAGCGCGAACGCGCAGATCGAGTTCCTGCTGCGACGCGCGCTGGCGGACGCCGGCCGGCTGCCCTCGTCCACGGGCCCCATCGCCCGGCGCGGCCGGCCGCCCAAGGCGCAGCCGGGGGCGTCGGGCGATGCCGGGAGCGGGGCGCCGTAGCGACCCGCGCCGGCTGCGAGGGGCCTGGCGTTCAAGAGAGCGCCAGGCCGGTGTAGTTGTGTGCCAGCTCCGCCGCCGCGTGCGGCGACGTGGCGATGCGGTCCAGCTGGGCCACCTGGAGGCGGGCGTCGAAGGAGCTTGCGCCGGGAGCGGTGTGGAGCGTGGTGGTCATGAACGCGGAGAACCGCTCCGCCTGCCACACCCGGCGCAGGCAGGTGTCGGAGTAGGCCTCGAGCAGTTCGCCCGAGCCGGAGCCGTACAGGCCGGCGAAGGCCGTGGCGAGGACGGTGACGTCGCCGGCGGCCAGGTTGAGTCCCTTGGCGCCGGCCGGCGGGACGATGTGGGCGGCATCGCCGGCGAGCAGAATCCGGCCGTGCCGCATCGGCTCGGTGACCGAGCTGCGCATCGGCAGCACCGACTTCGCCGATATGGGCCCGCGCTCGAGCCGCCACCGCGGACCGGCTCCGAGCCTGCGGTCCAGCTCGTCCCAGATCCGGCCGTCCGGCCAGGCGGCCGGGTCCTCGCCGTTCGGGACCTGGAGATACAGGCGGCTGACCCGCGCGGCGGGCACGGCTCGGCGGACGACCCGGACCGGCCGCGCACCGGCAGGATCGGGACGGACTTGACGGCGCCGAGGGGCTCGCCGTGGCGTCACGGCCCGGCCCGACCGGAGAAGCTTGGCGGGACCGGAGCGGCCCGGCCGGCCCCGAGAAGCGGGGTGGTCCGCGCCCGGGCGCAGCTCAGGAGGACACCCCCGCTATACACGGCGCGTATACACCCTGAGTACAGTGGCCGCCATGTCCATCGGTCACACACTCCTCGGCCTCCTCGAGGCCGGCCCGCGACACGGCTACGACCTGAAGCGGGCCTTCGACGAACGGTTCGGACAGGACCGCCCGCTGCACTACGGGCAGGTCTACTCGACCATGTCCCGGCTCCTGAAGAACGGTCTCGTCGAGGTCGACGGGGTCGAGTCCGGTGGCGGGCCGGAGCGGAAGCGGTACGCCATCACCGACGCCGGGATCACCGATGTCGAGCGGTGGCTCGCCCAGCCCGAGAAGCCGGAGCCGTACCTTCAGTCGACGCTCTACACCAAGGTCGTCCTCGCGCTGCTCACCGGCCGCAGCGCCGCCGAGTTGCTCGACGGCCAGCGTGCGGAGCATCTGCGGCTGATGCGGCTCCTGACCGAGCGCAAGCGCCACGGCGACCTCGCCGACCAGCTGATCTGCGACCACGCCCTGTTCCACCTGGAAGCCGATCTGCGCTGGCTGGAACTGACCGCCGCGCGGCTCGACCAGCTCGCCTCGGAGGTCCGGGCGTGATCCCCGCCGGTTCCCTGCTCGTCGCCGACGGCCTGCGCAAGACCTTCGGGTCCACCACCGCCCTCGACGACGCCTCGTTCTCCGTCCATCCCGGCGAGGTCGTCGCCGTCATGGGACCGTCCGGTTCCGGCAAGTCGACCCTGCTGCACTGCCTCGCCGGCATCGTCCGGCCCGACGCCGGCTCCGTCACCTACGCGGGCCGCGAGATCACCGGCCTGTCGGACGCGGAACGCAGCGCGCTGCGCCGCTCGGACTTCGGGTTCGTGTTCCAGTTCGGCCAGCTGGTCCCGGAGTTGAGCTGCGTCGAGAACGTGGCGCTACCGCTGCGGCTCGGCGGCGTGAGGCGCAAGGAGGCCGAGCGCACGGCGCAGGAATGGCTGGAGCGGCTCGAGGTCGGCGACACCGCGCGCAAGCGGCCCGGCGACATCTCCGGCGGGCAGGGGCAGCGGGTCGCGGTGGCCCGCGCGCTGGTCGCCTCGCCCAAGGTGGTCTTCGCCGACGAACCCACCGGCGCCCTGGACACCCTCAACGGCGAGCGCGTGATGTCGCTGCTCACCGACACGGCCCGCCGGCAGAACACGGCCGTCGTGCTCGTCACCCATGAGACGCGCGTCGCCGCCTATTCGGACCGGGAGATCGTCGTGCGTGACGGCAGGGCACGCGACCCCGAGCGGGTCGCATGAGCATGACCCGGCACGAGCCGCACCCCGCATCCGCGGCACCGGGCCTGCCGCACCTCGCGCCGCGTGCGCACCGCGGGCCGGCCGCGCGGTTGCGGGACCTCGCCATGGGCCTCCGGTTCGCCGTCTCCGGCGGCCGTGAGGGCCTGACCCGCACCGCGCTGACCGCCCTCGGCGTGGGGCTCGGGGTCGGACTGCTGCTCATCGCCGCGTCCGTACCGCAGATGATGGACGCCCGGGACAGCCGTACCGCTGCCAGGACCGCCGTCGGACCGGGGCTGGGCGAGCAGGTGCCGGTCTCCGCGACGAGCCTGGTCATGGCGCCGGCCGACACCGACTACCGCACGCAGACCGTCGGCGGCGAGATCCTGCGGCCGGACGGCGCCGACCCGGCGCTGCCGCCGGGCCTCGACCGTGCCCCGGGGGCCGGCGAGATGTACGTCTCCCCCGCGCTCGCCGATCTGCTGGCCTCCCCCGAGGGGGGGCTGCTGAAGGAACGCCTGCGCCACCGCACCGTGGGCCTGATCGGCGACGCCGGGCTTCTCGATCCGGGTGAACTGCGCTTCTACGCGGGCAGTTCCACCCTGACCACCGACACCGGCGGTGTGCGCGTCGACGGCTACGGCACCCGGGGCGGCGGGGACCCGATGGCCCCCGTGCTCATCGTCGTCGTCGTCCTGGCGTGCGTGGTACTGCTGGTACCGGTGACCGTCTTCATCGCGACCGCCGTCCGCTTCGGCGGCGAGCAGCGCGACCGGCGGCTCGCCGCCCTGCGCCTCGTGGGCGCGGACGCCCGCACGACCCGCTGGATCGCTGCCGGTGAGGCGCTGTTCGGCGCCGTGCTCGGACTGGCCGTCGGAGCCGTGGCGTTCGCCGGGGGGCGGCTGATCGCCGGCTCCGTACGGGTGTGGGACCTGAGCGCCTTCCCCTCCGACGTCGTACCGGTGCCCTGGCTCGGCGCGCTGATCCTTCTCGCCGTGCCGGTCTTGTCGGTGGTGGTGACGCTGCTGGCGATGCGCGCCGTGACGGTCGAACCGCTGGGTGTCGTACGGCGGTCGGCGCCGCGCCGCGGCCGCCTGTGGTGGCGGCTGCTGATGCTGCCCGCGGGACTGGCCGTGCTTGTGGCGACCGGCATGGTCGGCCAGGACCCGGAGGTCGTCGAACCGTGGCCCGTCGCCGCGGGGACGCTGCTCGTGCTGTTCTCGCTGACCGCGCTGCTGCCCTGGCTCGTCGACGCCGTCGTCCGGCGACTCGGCCGCGGCCCGGTGGCGTGGCAGCTGGCCGTGCGCCGGCTCCAGCTGGGCAGCGCCTCCGCGACCAGGGCGGTGGGCGGCATCACGGTCGCGGTGGCGGGAGCGATCGCGCTCCAGATGGTGTTCGCCGCGGTGCACGACGACTTCAACCGCGTGACCGGGCAGGACTCCGCGCGGGCGCAGCTGACCGTCTCCGCCGAGTTCCCGAGCGGCGAACTGGCCGGCGAGATGATCAGGGAGTTCCGCGCCACGGAAGGCGTGCGGGGCGTGATCGGCACGGTGGAGGCGTACGTGGTGTCCCCGGAGCCCGTCGCCGAGGGGGACATCCGGCCGACGACCACCCTGACGGTCGGCGACTGCCCCACCCTGCGGGAACTGGCGCGGATCCGCTCCTGCGCGGACGGCGACACGTTCGTCGTGCACGGCGCCCGTGACGAGCCGCCGTCCGACTGGATCGACAGGACCGCCCGGAAGGGCAGGCCGGTGAACCTCAACAGCGGCCCCCCGTTCGACGGCTCCGCGCCCATGCTGTGGACCCTGCCGGAGCGGTCACCCACGGTGATGGCGCGCCCCGACCCGGTGGGCGAGGAGCACACCGGCATCTTCGCGACACCGGGCGCCCTGGACGTGTCCGCGCTCCCCGGCGCCCGGACCACGGCGCAGGTGCAGATCGACGAGAGCGTGGCGGACGCGAGGGAGTTCGTGCGCAACGCCACCGCACGGATCGACGCCCCGGTCCGGGTCCGGACCGTCCACAAGATCGAACGGGACCGGCAGTACCAGAGTGTCCGGACCGGGCTGCTGGCCGCCGCCTGGGCGACGATGGGGCTGATCGCGGCGTCGATGGCGGTCGCCCAGATCGAACAGCTCAGGGAGCGCAGGCGGCTGCTGGCCGTCCTGGTGGCCTTCGGCACCGGCCGCGCCACGCTGACCTGGTCGGTGCTGTTGCAGACGGCCGTCCTGGTGGTGCTCGGTACGGCGATGGCGGTCGCGGCCGGAATCGGGCTGGGTACGGCGATGCTGCGGATGATCGGGAAGCCGGTCACGCACTGGGGATCGTTCCTCCCGGTGGCCGGCATGGGCGCGGGCCTGATCCTCGTGGTGACGCTGCTGAGCCTGCCGGTGCTGGTCCGACTGATGCGCCCGGGGGGCCTCCGGTCCGAGTGACGTCCGCGCGGTGCGGGTCCGTCCTCTCAGGGCGCGACCCGCACCGGCAGTGCGCCCATCGCCTCCCGCAGCGCCGTGGCGAACTCCTCGAACTCGCCGCCCCGGGCGGCGCCCGACCGCATCGCGAGCGCGATCCGTCGTGACGGCGCGGGATCGGCGAACCAGCCGGTCTGGAGACGGCCGGCGCGGCCGGTTTCCACATCGACTGCCGTCCGCGGCAGCAGCGTCACGCCGAGACCGCCCGCGACCAGCTGGACGAGCGTGGCGAGGCCCGCGGCGGTCGTGGTCACGGGGGCGCCTTCGGTGCGGCCCGCCTCGCGGCAGATGTCGAGGGCCTGGTCCCGCAGGCAGTGCCCCTCGTCGAGGAGGAGCAGATGCAGCTCGCGCAGCGCCTCGCGCGGGATGTCCTGGCGGCCGCCGAGCCAGTGGTCCTCCGGGGTGACCAGCACGAAGTCCTCGTCGAACAGCGGCAGTTCGGTGACTCCGGGCACGCCGAGCGGCACGGCCAGCAGCAGCAGGTCCAGCCTCCCCGCGCCGAGCCCCTCCAGCAGGGACGAGGTCTGCTCCTCATGCACCTGCAGATCGAGCTCCGGGTACCGCTCGTGGACCAGTTTCAGCACGGTCGGCAGCAGATACGGTGCGACCGTCGGGATCACGCCCAGCCGGAGCACGCCCGTGAACGGCGCCCGTACCGCTTCCGCCTCGTCCATCAGGGCGCTCACGGCTTCCAGCACGGCCCTGGCCCGGACCGCGAGCCTCTCCCCGGCCGGGGAGAGGAGCACCTTGCGCGTCGTACGCTCGAGGAGCTGGACACCGAGTGCCTCCTCGAGCGCCGAGACGGCGCCGGAGAGTGCGGGCTGACTCATCCCGATTGCCGCCGCCGCGTCCCGGAAGTGCAGATGCTCCGCCACGGCCGCGAAGGCGCGCAGCTGTGCGAGGCTCGGCTGTTTGCCCCTGTTTGTTATGGCCACTGATAAGTACCTCCGATCGCGATGACCGAGTCTAGCTATTTCCGCGATCAATGCACTCTGTGCCACTATCAAGATCCGTCCAACCCCACCGGATGCCCCCAAAAGGGAAATCCTGTTTGCAAGGAGAGCGCGTGCTCACTGTCGGTGACCAGTTCCCCACGTTCGACCTGACTGCCTGCGTCTCGCTGGAGAGCGGCAAGGAGTTCGAGCAGATCAACCACAAGTCCTACGAGGGCAAGTGGAAGGTCGTGTTCGCGTGGCCCAAGGACTTCACCTTCGTCTGCCCGACCGAGATCGCCGCGTTCGGCAAGCTGAACGACGAGTTCGCCGACCGTGACGCCCAGATCCTCGGCTTCTCCGGCGACTCCGAGTTCGTCCACCACGCCTGGCGCAAGGACCACGCCGACCTGCGTGACCTGCCCTTCCCGATGATGGCCGACTCGAAGCGCGAGCTCATGCGGGACCTCGGCATCGAGGGCGAGGACGGCTTCGCGCAGCGCGCCGTCTTCATCGTCGACCCGAACAACGAGATCCAGTTCACCATGGTGACCGCCGGGTCCGTCGGCCGTAACCCCAAGGAGGTCCTGCGGGTGCTGGACGCCCTGCAGACCGACGAGCTGTGCCCGTGCAACTGGACCAAGGGCGAGAACACCCTCGACCCCGTCGCGCTGCTGTCGGGCGAGTGATCCGACATGGCTCTCGATGAACTGAAGGCCGCCGTACCGGACTACGCCAAGGACCTGAGGCTGAACCTCGGCTCGGTCATCGGCAACAGCGAGCTTCCCCAGCAGCAGCTGTGGGGCACCGTGCTGGCCTGCGCGATCGCCTCGCGTTCGCCGCGGGTGCTGCGTGAGCTGGAGCCGGAGGCGAAGGCCAACCTCAAGCCCGAGGCGTACGCCGCCGCCAAGTCGGCCGCCGCGGTCATGGCCATGAACAACGTCTTCTACCGGACCCGGCACCTGCTGTCGGACCCGGAGTACGGGACGCTCCGTGCCGGTCTGCGGATGAACGTCATCGGCAACCCCGGTGTGGAGAAGGTCGACTTCGAGCTGTGGTCGCTCGCCGTCTCCGCCATCAACGGCTGCGGCCAGTGCCTCGACTCCCACGAGCAGGTGCTGCGCAAGGCCGGAGTGGACCGCGAGACGATCCAGGAGGCCTTCAAGATCGCCGCGGTGATCCAGGCCGTGGGTACGACGCTGGACGCAGAGGCCGTCATGGCCGAGTAGTCCTCGCACACACATAGGGGCCCCGGCCCCCCCGGGGGGGGGGGGGGGGGCCCGTCGTGTGTGGGGGGCCGCTGGACCGGGTGGCCCAGAGGCGCCCGGACGCGCACACCCCCACCGCCCCCACGCCGGTACCCCGCGGG
>NZ_JBIVAU010000002.1:141468-554304 GCF_044745705.1 Streptomyces sp. NPDC086835 | reverse complement strand
GGCGGCCTCAAACAGCGCGGGGGTCACCCCGCCGGTGGGACCGCCGGGGCCCGCAGCGGCCGTCTGGCCGGTGTCGCCCCCCCACACACATAGGGGCCCCGCCGACCGTTTCCGGTCGGCGGGGCCCCTATGTGTGTGCCGTCAGCTCTTCAGCTTGTCCAGCAGTGCCCTCATGTCCTCGACCAGCATCGGCTCGAAGTCGTTCACGTCGGTGAGCGGCTCGCCGGTTTCCGCGTCCCAGTCGCTGCTCGTCGACATGGAGAGCACCGCCTGGCCGTCCAGTACCTCCAGAGTGATGCCACCGCTGTCCCGGACGACGAAGGCCAGTTCACCGAGACCGTCGACGCGCCGCAGTGCCGTCGTGTCGTCGACACCGGTCGCGTCGTCGACGTCCGTGTCCTCGACCGCCGTGTCCTCGACGGCCGTGTGCCGGGCGGCCATCATCCCCTCGAACTCGGGGCCGGGGTCCGTCTTCTTGTGCAGGGTGTAGCCCACGGAGACGCTCGGCAGCGAGCCCAGCTCGTTCCCGTCCTCGTCGGTCGGGAGTTCGTACCCCGCCGGCCTCATCTCGATGTAGCACGACACGTCGTCGAGGCTCTCGTGCGCACTGCGCCATGCCGAGCCCTGGCCCACCCGCTCGCCGATCGCGGCCGTCAGCGCGTTCAACTCCGCGTCCAGGCACAGGTTCCGGCTCGCACGGAACCCCCCGAGGTCGGGTTCGGCGGTGGAGTGCAGATACAGGCCGCCCGCCCACACCGCCGACGCGACGACCGCGCCGCCGAGTGCCCACAGCCAGGCGGGGCGGGAGCGGCGCGGACCCGCGGGGCCCTGGCCTTGGTCCTCCGTCACCACGTCATCGGCGGCCAGACGTTGTCCGGGCAGCTCGGCCGCGCCGAAGTACCCCTCCGGCACGAGCTCCGGTTCCGAGATCACTCCGCCTCCTCGGGTGTCCGGCTCTGCGCCGGCCGTTCCTCCTCCGCCACGGCCGTCGCCGCCGCCGCGTCGAGGGACGTCGAGCCGTGCGGCGGCGGGGAGTGGCGCAGCGCCTGTTCCCTGCCGTACACGGCCAGATAGCCGACCACCGTGTTGGTCACGGCGACCAGCGGCACCGCGACCACCGCGCCGCCGATACCGGCGACCAGGCCACCGGAGGCGACGGCGAGGACCACGGCGAGCGGGTGCACCCGCACCGCGCGGCCCAGGATGAACGGCTGCAGCACATGACCCTCGAGCTGCTGGACGGCGAGGACCACGACCAGCACCATGAGCGCCGTGAACACGCCCTGGGTGACCAGGGCCACGACGACCGCGAGAGCACCGGAGACCACCGCGCCGACGAGCGGGATGAAGGCGAAGAGGAAGATGAACACGGCGAGCGGCACGGCCAGCGGGACATCGAGGAAGTAGATCCCGAGGCCGATGAAGATCGCGTCGATCAGCGCGACCACCACCGTGCCGCGGACGTACGCGGTCAGCGTGCGCCAGGCGCGCGGGCCGGCGCCGGCGACTCCCGGGCGGGCCTGCGCCGGGACCAGCTTCAGCACCCACAGCCACACGCGCTTGCCGTCGTACAGCAGGAACAGCGTGGAGAACATCGCCAGCAGGATCCCGGTGAGCACCTCGACCATCACGCTCACACCTTGAAGACCGGCCGAGGTGATCTCCTCGGTGTTGGTGCCGATGGTGTCGCTGAGGTTCTGCGCGATGTCGTTGATCTGGCTCTCTGTCACATGGAACGGGCTGTCCAGGAGCCAGCGCTTCAGCTCGTCGATGCCGTCCCTGACGCGGTCGGAGAGGTTGTCCAGGTTGTCCATCACCTGCCACACCACGAACCAGCCGACCAGGCCCATGACGACGAAGCCGAGGATCGCCGTCACCGCGGTGGCCAAGCCCCGCGGGAGGCCGAGTCGGCACAGCCGGGCGACGGTCGGCTGAAGCATCGCGGTGACGAGCAGGGCCGCCACGAACGCCAGCACCACCAGCTGCACGGCGCTGATCGCCCGCATCAACACCCAGAGGGTGCCCGCCAGTACGAGCAGCCGCCAGCCGGCCTCCGCCGCGACGCGTATCCCCCAGGGGATGGCGGCGACCGGGTCCGGCTTCGCGGACACGGCCGGCGCGTACGCCGGCGGCGGGGGAACGCTCTCGGGGAGCCGCGGGGCGCCGGGCAGCTCGTCGTCGACGTCGGAGGCGCCCTCGTTACGGCGCTCCTCCAGCCGCTCTCCCATCCGGGTCAGCCCGGCACCCACTCGGCCGAGCCATCCTGGAACCTTCGACATGATGCTTCCTCTTCCCCCCGCCACTCTCCCCCTGCGCCCTGGAGGCGCGGGTCTCCCCCGCCCGGGAGTTCCGGATTGAGACCGTACACGCACGGAGCCCCTCACCGTAGGACGGTGAGGGGCTCCGAAAAGTTGAGCGACCGGCGGGCCGGAGGCCGACTAGTACCAGTGGTTCGCCTGCCAGAACGACCAGGCGCCGCACGGGCTGCCGTAGCGGCTGTCCATGTAGTTCAGGCCCCACTTGATCTGGGTGGCCGGGTTGGTCTGCCAGTCGGCGCCTGCCGTCGACATCTTGGAGCCCGGCAGTGCCTGGACGAGGCCGTACGCACCGGAAGACGGGTTCTGCGCGCGGTAGTTCCAGCTGGACTCGTGGTCCACGATGTTGCTGAAGCACTGGAACTGGTCGGCGGGCACCATCTGGCGGGCCATCGCCTGGACCTCGGCGACGGTGTAGGACGCCTGGGTGGAGAAGCTCGACGCGTCGCGGACGGCGTCGCGGTTGGCACGAGCCTCCGCGGCCGCGGCCTCCTCGCGCTCCTTCTTCGCCTGCTCCTCGGCGGCTTCCTTCTTCGCCTTGGCGGTTTCGGCCGCCTGGATGCGTGCCGATTCCTCGGCGGACTTCTTCGCTGCCGCGTCCGCGGCAGCGGCCTGTGCGTCGGCCTGCTGCGTCAGGGACGACACCTGGATCTGGGCCTGCTCGCCCATGGGAATGTCCGCGAGGAGCGTCGTGTCGGCGGCAGTCGCCTCGAGGTTGTCGCCCGAGGTCTGAGTGTTGCCCGACGCGACGCCGACGACGGCGCCGACGGTGGTGACCGCAGTAGCCGAAGCCACTGCGAATCCCCGGACCGAGATCCGGCTCACACGGTTTCCTTCCAGCATCGCCCGCACAGGTGACCCCGCGAGCGAAATCTTGCCCCTGACGCTGGCCTCCCCACTGATCGGGTCACGGGAGGCGCGGGCCCGGTGGGCAACTCCCCGGGGGAGCTGCCGCATTGTGCTCGCGGGCGGCATGCGACTGACATGTCTTGAATTGTGTGTTGCTGTGCACCAACCGTGGTGCGGATGTGTCGCATGCGGGGCCTGACGGAAGCAAGACTCTGCCGCAGGGCGAGGCCGCAAGGCAATTCTTCGTTGCGTGTGAAAGCTCACACCCCGTTCGGGCCAGGGCTTTTGGAGGAATCGGCGGACAGCACGACGCCGCCCGGCTACGCTCTTGCGCTTCGCCGGGCGGCGTCAAATGACTTGCCCTTTTTGCCGGATAGGCCCTTGGAGCCTATCGGATCAAATGTGCCCGTCCTCCAGCATTTCGGTCACCAGCGCGGCGATCTGGGAACGCTCCGAGCGGGTGAGGGTGACATGCGCGAACAGCGGATGGCCCTTCAGTTTCTCCACCACGGCGACCACGCCGTCGTAGCGGCCGACCCGGAGGTTGTCCCGCTGAGCGACGTCATGCGTGAGGACGACCCGGGAATTCGCCCCGATACGGGACAGAACCGTCAGCAGTACGTTCCGTTCCAGCGACTGGGCCTCGTCGACGATGACGAACGCGTCATGGAGGGAACGGCCCCGGATGTGCGTCAGCGGCAGGACCTCCAGCATGCCGCGGTTCAGGACCTCCTCGATGACCTCACGGCCCGCGACGGCGGACAGCGTGTCGAAGACCGCCTGCGCCCACGGGCTCATCTTCTCGGCCTCGGTGCCCGGCAGATAACCGAGCTCCTGCCCGCCCACCGCGTAGAGCGGTCTGAAGACCATCACCTTCTGGTGCTGCCTGCGCTCGAGGACCGCCTCGAGGCCCGCGCACAGCGCCAGCGCCGACTTACCGGTGCCGGCCCGGCCGCCGAGCGAGACGATGCCGACCTCCTGGTCGAGGAGCAGATCGAGGGCGATGCGCTGCTCGGCGCTGCGCCCGTGGATGCCGAACACCTCGCGGTCGCCCCGCACCAGGCGGACGTTGCCCTCGGCCGTGACCCGCCCCAGCGCCTTGCCGCGCTCGGACTGCAGCACCAGACCGGTGTGGACGGGAAGATCGGCCGCCTCCGGTACGTACAGCGTCTCCTCCCCGTACAGCAGGTCGACCTGCCCCGCCGTCAGGGGCAGGTCGGTCATGCCCGTCCAGCCCGTGTCGGTGATGGCGAGCTCCGCGCGGTACTCCTCCGCGAGCAGGCCGACCGAGGACGCCTTGATGCGCAGCGGCAGGTCCTTGGAGACGACCGTGACGTCGTACCCCTCCGCCTGAAGGTTGCGCGCGACGGCCAGAATCCGTGAGTCGTTGTCCCCCAGCCTGAAACCGGCCGGCAGTACGCCGGGATCCGAGTGGTTGAGCTCGACACGCAGCGTGCCACCGAGGTCCCCGATGGGCAGCGGAGAGTCGAGGCGGCCGTACCGGACCCGGAAGTCGTCCAGCAGGCGCAGCGCCTGGCGGGCGAAGTAGCCGAGCTCCGGATGGTGCCTCTTGGCCTCCAGCTCCGTCACCACGACGACGGGGAGCACGACCTCGTGCTCGTCGAAGCGGCTCATGGCTTTCGGGTCCGCCAGCAGGACGCTGGTGTCGAGAACGTAGGTGCGCCGGTCGTTCATACGGCGCTTTGTGCTGTTCACCACGGAAGGACGTACCCCCTCGGACGAGGTCGGGGTGCGACGGCGTCGCGGGCCATGGGTCCTCCCGCCGAAGCGGGGGACGGGCCGGGCTCAGGCCACGATGCGCGGGCCGAGCGCCGGCCCTCCGCGTGGTCCGCACCGCTGGTGCAGTCCTTCGTGTGCAAAGGGCCTCCCGGGTGGGCGGCGTGAGCCGCTCACTGAGATCCGACGTTCGTGGATCGGACGTCGACCTGCAAGAGGTATGCCCTCGAACAACTGCGGCCATGCCAGGAGGCCGGGCGTCTGCCGGATGAACGTGCGGTGACGAGGCGCGCTGAGGGGGCGCGCGGCTGCCACGCCGCGCGGGGGCCGGCGACGTGGCGGTTCCGGGCGGAGCGTGAAGGGGCCGGGGCGGGCCCGGTTCAGAGGGAGGCGGCCGGGTCAGGCGCCGTAGCGGCGGTGGCGGGCCGCGTAGTCGCGCAGTGCGCGCAGGAAGTCGACCTTACGGAACGCCGGCCAGAAGACTTCGCAGAAGTAGTACTCGGAGTGTGCGCTCTGCCAGAGCATGAACCCGGAGAGCCGCTGCTCGCCGCTGGTGCGGATCACCAGGTCGGGGTCCGGCTGCCCCCGTGTGTACAGGTGTTCGGAGATGTGCTCGACGTCGACGATCTCGGCGAGCTCCTCGAAGCTCGTGCCCTTCTCCGCGTGCTCCAGCAGCAGGGAACGGACGGCGTCCGCGATCTCCTGGCGGCCGCCGTAGCCGACGGCGACGTTGACCAGTATTCCCTTCACGTCCGCCGTGGCCTGCTCGGCCTCCTTCAGCACCCGCTGCGTGTGGTCGGGCAGCAGGTCCAGGGTGCCCACGTGGTGCACCCGCCAGCGCCCGTCGGCGGCGAGGTTACGCACCGTGTTCTCGATGATGCCGAGAAGCGGCTTGAGCTCCTCTTCGGGGCGGTCGAAGTTGTCCGTGGACAGGAGCCACAGGGTGACGACCTCGACGTCGGTCTCCGCGCACCAGCCGAGCAGCTCGGAGATCTTGTCGGCGCCGGCCTGGTGTCCCTGTGCGGCCGTACCGCCGGAGGCCTTCGCCCAGCGGCGGTTGCCGTCGAGGATGACACCGATGTGCTTGGGCACCTGGGCATGGTCGAGGCGGCCTTCCACCCGGCGTGCGTAGAGCCTGTACACCAGGTCGCGCAGGTTCACAGTTCTTACACCCCTCCATGCGGCAGTCCCCGAAGGCGCAACCCTACTGCGGGCCGGGCACGGCGGCCCAACCCGGTGTGTCACAAGTCCGTGATAAGGAGGGAAGCGTGACTGATTCCCCTTATTACCTCGCCGACGCCGACCGCTACGGGTCCATGGAGTACCGCCGCAGCGGCCGCTCCGGCCTCAAGCTGCCCGCGCTCTCCCTCGGCCTCTGGCACAACTTCGGCGACGACCGCACGCTGGACTCGCAGCGCACGATCCTGCGCCGCGCGTTCGACCTGGGCGTCACCCACTTCGACCTTGCGAACAACTACGGACCGCCGCCCGGGTCCGCCGAGCTGAACTTCGGCAAGATCTTCGCGCAGGACTTCGCCCGCTACCGTGACGAGATCGTCGTCTCCACCAAGGCCGGGTATCTCATGCACCCCGGCCCGTACGGCGAGTGGGGTTCGCGCAAGTATCTGCTGTCGTCGCTGGACGCCTCCCTGAAGCGGATGGGCCTCGACCACGTCGACATCTTCTACTCCCACCGCTTCGACCCGGAGACTCCGCTCGAGGAGACCATGGGAGCGCTCGCATCCGCCGTGCAGCAGGGCAAGGCGCTGTACGTGGGCGTGTCCTCCTACAACGCGGAGCAGACCGCGGAGGCGGCCAGGCTGCTGAAGGAGATGGGTGTCCCCGCGCTCATCCACCAGCCCTCGTACTCGATGATCAACCGCTGGATCGAGAACGACGGCCTGCTGGACACCCTGGAGAGCGCCGGTATGGGCTGCATCTCCTTCGTGCCGCTCGCCCAGGGGCTGCTCACCGGCAAGTACCTGAAGGGCATCCCTGAGGGCTCGCGGGCCACCCAGGGCAAGTCGCTCGACCCGAACCTGCTGTCCGACGAGGTCCTGCGACGACTGGGCGGACTCAACGACATCGCCGCGCGCCGTGGCCAGACGCTGGCCCAGCTGGCGATCTCGTGGGTGCTGCGCGACCCGCGGATGACGTCCGCACTCATCGGCGCGTCGAGCGTGAAGCAGCTCGACGAGAACGTCGCGGCGCTGGCCGGGGCGCCTCTGACGCAGGCGGAGCTGGAGGAGATCGACACCTTCGCGGTGGACACGAAGGGCACGAACATCTGGGCCGACCGGGGCTGACCCGTCGGGGGGAAACATAAAACGGGCCGGTCCGTGGGGGGGATACGGACCGGCCCGAGGGGGGGTTTCCACCATAACCCTTCGTAAGCGGTGCGCGGAGCCACGCCATGCCGGAAGCAGCGCCGGAATTCGCCCTGGCAGGCGCGGGGCGGTGCGGCAGCGGGCCGCGAGCGGTCGGGCCGTACCTCCCACGGGGGACCCCGGCCGTGAGGCGCCGCATTGACGAACGGACCCACGTACGGTCGAGCGATCGAACGGGACGGGCCCCAGCGGGCACAGAGGACAGAATCCGACCTGTACGGGTCCTAGCGTCACCGGTATGACGAAGAAGACCGCCGATGTGACATGGCCTCAGGCGAACGCCCGGCGACTGGGCCGTCAGGGGCTGGCCGCTCCCGGGTCGCCGGGCTTGACCTCCCCCGCCGCCGTGGCCGCCGCGATGCTCGGCGCGCACGCCCAGGTGCTGTCCGCCGGGGAGCTGTCCGTGGCCCTGCGGCTTGCGCCCGGCGCCACCCGCGCGGACGTGCGTCACGCGCTGTGGACGGACCGGACGCTGGTGAAGACGTACGGTCCGCGCGGCACCGTCCATCTGCTGCCCACGGCGGACCTGCCGATGTGGACAGGCGCGCTGTCGGCGTTGCCGGCCGGAAAGAACCCGTGGCCGGACGGCGTACGGATGACACCGGAGCAGACCGACGAGGTGGTCGCGGCCGTCCGTGACGCGCTGGCCGGCGAACCGCTCACCGTCGACGAACTGACGGAGGCGATCGTCGCCCGCACCGGGCCGTGGGCGGGCGAGCGGGTGATGGAGGCCTTCCAGGACAAGTGGCCGCGCTGGCGCCAGATCACGCACACGGCCGCGCATCGCGGCGCGCTCGCCTTCGGCCCGAACCGCGGACGCAACGTCACATACACCAGCCCCAAGGTCACCCCGATGGACGGGCGGGAGGCGCTACCCGAACTCGTGCACCGCTATCTGCGCGCGTACGGGCCCGCCACGCCCGCGGACTTCGCCCGGTGGCTCGGAGCGCCGCCGGCCTGGGCGGGCCGGCTCTTCACGGATCTGGCGGCCGGGGACAGGATCGCGGAGGTCACCTTCGAGGGCGCCCCGGCGTGGGTCGCCCAGGGCGACGCCGCGTTCCCGGACCGGGAACCGGCGCGGGGCGTGCGCCTTCTCCCCTACTTCGACGCGTACGCCATCGCGTGCCGGCCGAGGGACCGGCTGTTCCCCGGGGCGGCTCACGGCCGGGCGCTCGCCGGGGGCCAGGCCGGCAACTACCCGGTGGTGCTGGTGGACGGGGTCGTGGCCGGCGTCTGGCACCAGCGCCGCTCGGGCAGCCGTGTCGCGGTGACGGTGGAACCGGTCGGCGAGGCGCTGGAGCGGGCGGCGGCACGCGACGAACTGGCCCGGGAGGCCGAGCGGGTGGGCGCGGCCCTGGAGGGCCGCGCCGAGCTGACCGTCGGCACGGTGACGGTCGGGCCGCACGCGTGACGCGCCGCCCGCCGCGTCAGGTCAGCTCGTGGCCGGTCGTGCTGTCGACGTTGTCGGGAAGCTCGCCCTCGTGCCGGTCGCCCGTGGACCTGGTACCGGACGGCTCGAACATGAGGATGGAGCCGCCGGTCGAGGTGGGCCTGTGCTCGGTGCCCTTGGGGACGACGAAGGTGTCGCCCTTGCGCAGCTCCACGGTGGACTCGGTGCCGTCGGCCGCGCGCAGGGCGATGTCGAAGCGCCCCTCGAGGACGAGGAAGAACTCGTCCGTGTCCTCGTGCACGTGCCACACATGGTCGCCGAGAGTGTGCGCGATCCGGACGTCGTAGTCGTTCATACGGGCGACGATGCGCGGACTGTAGACGTCGTCGAAGGAGGCGAGGGCTTCGGTGATGTTGACGGGCTTCTTCGCGATGGCATCCATGGGCCGATTCTGCGCGCCGAGGGGCGGCCGTGTCGCGCGTATTCGCGGCGGCTCAGGCGGCCGCGAGCGCCCCCAGGACGACGCCGGCCAGCGCCCCCACGATCATGAACGGTCCGAAGGGGATCGTGCTCTTACGGCTCGCACGGCGCAGGGCGACCAGCCCGAGCCCGTACAGCGAGCCGAGCAGGAAGCCGGCGAACGCGCCCGCGAAGAGCACCGCCCAGCCGTACCAGCCGAGCACGACGCCGAGCGCGAGCGCGAGTTTCACGTCCCCGAACCCCATGCCGCCTGGGTGGATCAGGAACAGCGCGAAGTACACGCCGCCCAGCGCGAGTCCGCCGAGCAGGGCGGTGTTCCACTGCCCGCCGGCTCCCGGCGACAGCCCGGCCACCCCGAGCAGCGCCGCGGCCGCGCCGGCCAGCGGCAGCGTCAGCCGGTCCGGCAGCCGCCGCACCCTCAGGTCGACCAGCGCCAGCAGCACGGCGAACGGCGCCAGCACCAGCCAGGCCGCCAACTCCGGCCGTGCGCCCGTCGCCGCGGCGAGAACGGCGCACGCCGCCGCGGTGACGAGCGGCGCCGCGAGCCGCGCCGGGACGGGAGCCGCGCAGCAGGCGCCACCGAACCACCCGCGCCCCGGCCCCGCGTACACGTGCCCCGCCGGGCAGGTGTCCCGCCAGGCCTCGCCCACCCCGACGGACAGCCGGTACGCCGCCCTCGGGCACAGCAGGCCTGTGCCCGCACCCCACAGGGCGGCGACGACGATCAGCGCTGCGTCCACGCACCGAGCGTAAGCCGGACCGCGCACTACGGTGGAGGCCATGCGACGAGGACGCCGATGGCGTGACGGAACAGGGACGTTGACGATCGACGGCCGCCCCGTCGCCGAGGTCGAGATAGCCGCCACGTACCGGGCCCGGCGCCGCGGCCTCCTCGGTCGCGACGGCATCGAGGGCGCGATGCTCCTGACCCCGTGCGGCAGCGTCCACTCGGTCGGGATGCGCTTCGCCATCGACGTGGCCTACCTGGACCGCGACCTGCGTGTCCTCAGCGTCCGCACCATGCCCCCGGGCCGCGTGGGCCTGCCGCGACCGCGCGCCCGCCATGTGCTCGAGGCGGAGGCGGGGACGCTGGCGGAGTGGGGGGTGCGGCGGGGCGTCACGCTCACGATCGGCCCCTGAGACCTCGGCTCCTGCGCCGGACGCACGGGCCCGTACCGTGGTCCTCCGCCCGTGCGACCAGCGAGGAGAGCGATGCATTCCGCCGTCACCCCGTTCCTGCTCCACCACTGGAAGGAAGGCGCCCGCCGCGAGCAGCTGACCGGCTGGCGGGGAACGTCACCGGAGTTCGGCGACATCAAGGTCACCAGCCCCTTGAACCGGACGCGTTCAGAGGTCGTGGTCGCCGAGGTGCGCGGCGGGTCCATACCGACGGCGACCTTCGAAAGCCGCGGGATCCACACGGAAGTCCTCACCCGGCCGACACTGAACCGCATCACCCTCCGCCTCGGAGACGCCATGGTCCACACGTCGAGGAACCGCTTTGCCCTGACCCACCGCGGGCGCGCACTGCACATGAGGTACGGCGGGGACCGATACCGGCTGTGGGCCGTCAACCGCCGCCGTTACGTGCTCATGCGGCAGCCGGACAGCGAGGACCCGGGCGTCAGGATCACGATGACGCAGTCCGGCCGCGGCCGGCGCCGGCAGATCACGCTGACCGCCGCGGGCCGCGCCGTCGCCGCGGACATCGCGCTCGCCACGCTCTTCACGGGCGTCGACCGTTCCGTCCTGACGCGCCGCGGCACCGTACGGGCATTCATCTCCCGGGCGTTCGGACTGTACGCGGAGTCCCAGTACTGAGCGTGATCGTCACTCCCGCGTGATCGTCACTCCCTGGGGAACGACACCTCGACACGGCGGTTCTTCCGGCGGCCCTCCTCCGACGTGTTGCTCGCGATCGGATAGTCCTCGCCGTAGCCGCGGATCTCGTACGTGATCCCCTCGGCGCTCAACTGCTGCGACAGCACGCTGTGCACGGCGTCGGCGCGCTCCTTCGACAGCTTGTCGCCGTGCGCCTCGGTGCCGAGGTCGTCCGTGAAGCCGAACACCCGGATCTTCTTGGCGTTCTGCTTCTTGATCTCGGTGGCGATCGCCGAGATGCGGGAGGTCGCCTCGCCGGAGAGTTTGGCGCTGTCCTTGCCGAAGAGGACCTCGGCCTGGAGGGCGAACTTGATGTCCGAGTTCGTCTCCTCGCGGCGCTCCTCACCGCTGATGTCCTCGACGACGGACTTGATGTCGATGACCTTCGGCTCGGCGAGCGTCGCGCCCTCGGGGAGCTTCAGGTCCGAGTCGTTGGCGTCGACCTTGACGGGCGCCTCGGCGGGCGGCGCCGCGTAGGGGCCGTCGTCGGCGAAGGCGCTGCCGCCGGCGAGCAGGCCGGCGGAAAGCGCACCCGCGAGGACGGCGGCGGTCACGGTGATCCTGGTCGCGGGGCGCATCACGACAGCTCGATCGTGGTGCTGGGGAAGCCGGGGAACTGGAGGGCGACCTGCGTGGTGGTGGCGGGCGGGGCGGGGAACTGGGCGAAGAAGGACAGAGATTCGCCCGCCTTGATGAAACTGCTGTAGCCGTACGTGGTCAGCGGACGATTGTCCGTGTCACGCAGCACGTAGTAGCGCTTCTTGCCCTTGGAGTCCACCAGGGTCATCGCGGCCAGCGAGTTGCCGGTGGAAGCTACCGCCTGCTCTGTGCCCATCCAGCTGACGGGTACAGAGAAGCCGTTCGAGGTCGTGTTCTTGAAGTCCCCCTCCACGGTCAGGAAGCCACCGGCGTCCCGTCGTGCCTGCAGGACGGACATCTCGATGCCCTTGTCGCCCTTGACCGTCGCGATCGGTTCGCTCGGCGTACTCGGCGCCGCCTCCGGCGCCTTGCTGCCCTTGTCACCGCCGGACGTGGCCGGAGCCGATGACGAGAATCTGTCCGAGTCCTTCTCCTCGCCGCCACCGCCACAGGCCGCCAGAGCGAACACCAGAGAAGACGACAGCAAGGCTGCCGTCCCTGCCCGGCGCATGGCGCTCATGTGCCGCATGCTCATCAATCCTGTTCCTTTGCGTTCATCGGCTCAGTCCTCGGCCAGTCTGACGGTGAAAAGGTCTGCCATGTCCGGCAGCAGATCGGGTTCTTCGGGGTCGATGACCCACTCGTCGGAGTCACAGAGCAGCTTGCCCGGCGAGGGCTTCGGCTCGTCCTCCTCTTCTCCTTCGCCCGGCTCCGGCGTCGCGGGCTCTCCCGGAGTGAAGGTGCAGCGTGGTTCGACCACGGCGGTGGCGCGCGCTGTGGCGTGCTTGTTCGCCGTTCCCTCGATGATGCTGTCGCCCATCGATTCCTGGGACTCGACGTTGACGGTGAAGCCCCATCGGCCGTCGTTCAGCGGGGTGCACCCGTCGGCCACGGCTTCGTTCCGGCCGGCGAAGTCGGCAGCCCGCGCGCAACCGTCCGGGGTACCTGCCGGTACCTCGCCGTCGAGGATGGCCTCCAGGTCGTCGAGGAGGTCCGTCAATTCAAGCCGATCCCGGGAATCCTGGGCCGCTGCCAACGCAGCGGCGTCGGCGGCGGTCTGCGTGCCGTTACGCGTGACGTCGGCCTGCCCGAAGGCGAGATACACCAGCACGAGGAAGAGAAGGCCCACGACAGCCGCCATGTACAGCGGCGTTGCCTGGCCGCTGTCCTCCCGCCCGGAGCGGATCAGCCGCCCCCGCCTCCGTTGAGGACCGAATTGATCTTCTCTCGGAACGTGTTGGCGATCTCGCTGCCCATGTTCGTGTTCAGCAGCAGCACCACGATCGCCACCACCAGAATCGTGATCCCGACGTACTCGATCGACCCCTGCCCCCGATCGACGCGGAGTCCGTCCCGGCGGAGTCCGATCGCAGCCGCGACCTTGTGCAGGCCGAAGTCCCTCATGGCGTACCCCTCGTTCCCCTTCGACGGACCGCTGGTTCATGTCGGTCCGGCCTCCCTCGCCGCTGATCACTCCATGCAGTCTCCCGGCTACGCCGGGCCTCCGAGGAGAATCTCCCACATTCGCTTGCGTGAGCGAAGACCGTTGGTCGAATCGCTCGTGAACCCTTCATCGCAGCCGCCTCACTCGTCAGCCTCCGAAGATCGCGCCGAAGTCCACGTCGGCCGCGTAGTAGAAGCCCGCCACGATCAGGATCATCGTCCCGGGCAGCATGAAGCTCGTGACGATCAGCGTCGCCTTCGGGACGGCCTTGGCCGCCTTCCTTCTGGCGTTCTGGGCGTCCGTCCTGCGCATGTCGTTGGCGATCTGGATCAGGGTGTCGACGATCGGGGCGCCCAGTTCCTCGCCCTGCTGGAGCGCGGAGACGAACATGGACACCTGCTCCGACTCGTTGCGGCGGCGCAGTTGTTCGAAGGCCTCGCGCCGGCCCATGCCCATGTCCATCTGCCGGAGGGTGATGCGCAGTTCGTCGGACCAGGGGCCCTGGTACTTCTCCGCGACGCGCTCCAGGGCCTGCCGGAAGCCGAGGCCGGCGGAGACGACGACGGCGAGTACGTCGAGGAAGTCCGGCAGGGTGCGTTCGATGTCGTCCCGGCGGCGGGCGATGGCCGCCCGGAGCAGGACGTCCGTCCAGAACAGGCCGTAGAGCAGGAACAGGACGGCGAGGACGACCTGCCCGTTCATGAGCATCCCGAAGGCGACGAGCCCGCCGAGGACCCCGTAGACGGCGCGGCGGGCCGCGTACCGGTCGACCGTAAGGCCGCCGGGGTTGCCCGCCATGTCGAGCCTGCGGCGGACGCGGTCGACGTGGCGAGGGCCCATCAGTCGCTGGACCGAGGGGGCCCAGCGCATGCCGAGGCGGTCGATGGCCATGCCGGGGTAGCTGGTGCGGGTGGCGCCGACCTCCAGGGCGATGGCGAGGTCGCCGGGGAGCTTGGCCTCCGCCCGGTACATACGTATGCCGTGGAAGAATCCGACGACGGCGACGCCGATCACGGCGGCCAGGGCAAGTCCGAGCATGTGGGTCTCCTCCCTTCTGGTCAGGTCTCAGATGCGGACGCGGGTGAGCCGGTTGATGAGGATGAAGCCGAGTGCGTACAGCCCGGCCGCGATCAGTACGGCGACGCGGCCGCCGAGTGCGCCGGTCATGTCCTCCAGTGCCCCGTCCCGCATGCCGTTGATGACGAGCAGGAATCCGAGGCCGAGCACCGGGACGGCCACCGCCGTCACCTTGACCTGGGAGAGGAGGGTGGTGACCTCCCGCCGGGTCTCCTTGCGTTCCTCCAAGGTCTCGGTGAGGTTGCGCAGTGAGGTGACGATGGTGCCGCCCGCCCGGTTGGAGAGGATCAGGGTGGACACGAGCACGGTGAGTTCGCGTGACGGGAGGCGTTCGACGAGGTCGCCGAGCGCGTCGTCGAGGGAGCGGCCGAGGGCCAGTTGGTCGGCGACGCGGCGCAGTTCCTCGCGCGCCGGGTCGTCGAGCTCCTCCACGGCCATGCCGATCGCGGTGCGCAGGGCGAGCCCGGCCTGGGTGGCGTTGGCGAGCACGCGGGTGAGTTCGGGGAGCTGGCTGATGAACGCCTCGGTGCGTTTGGCCCGCTGCCAGTTGAGGAAGCCGTTCGCGCCCCAGAGGCCGATCAGGACGGCGAGCAGGCCGAAGAAGGGGGCGAAGACCGAGCCGACGACGAAGTAGAGCGCCAGCAGGGCGGCCACGACGTAGACGGCGTACTCCCCGGCGGTCAGTTCCAGGCCGGTCGCGGAGATGCTCCGCTCGATCCGCCGGCCGAGCCGCGTGCCGCGCAGCCTGCGGTCCACTCCCGCGAAACGGCGCCGGCGGCCGCTCTCGAGGGCGAGCGGTCCGGACTGCGACATGCGGTCGACCAGGGCCTGGCGTTGCGCCTGGCCCACCGACCAGGAGCGCACACCGAGCACGGCGAGTACGCAGCCGAGCAGCGTGACGCCGACGGTCACCAGGGGCAGGTTCATCGCGGGCGGTGCCCTTCCGGTGAGTGGCCGGTGCGTGGGTCGGGCACGGGGCTCAGGCCCGGTGGCACCCGGGTGGCGAGCTCCAGTTGCGACTCGCCGACGCCGAAGGCGGGCGGGATCGCCTCGCCCGCCATGTAGAGGCGTTCCGCGACCCGCCGGGGCAGCGGGAAGTACCGGAACCTGCCGTGCACGCGCCCGTCCCCGGCCGGCGGTTCCGCCTCGAAGCGGCAGACGGTCACGAAGCGGTAGTCCTCGCGGCCGTACGAATCGACGACGGCGATCTCGGTGATCCGGCGTGCCCCGTCCGCGTGCCGGGTGAGCTGGACGATGACGTCGACGGCGCTGTTGATCTGGTCGTGGATGGCCACGAACGGGAGCTCGACCTCGGACATGGAGCTCAGCGTCTGGAGCCGCATCAGCGCGTCCTCCGCGCTGTTGGCGTGGACGGTGGCGAGCGAGCCGTCGTGGCCGGTGGACATGGCCTGGAGCATGTCGAGGGTCTCCCCGCCGCGGACCTCGCCGACGATGATGCGGTCGGGGCGCATGCGCAGGGAGTTGCGTACGAGGTCGCGGATGGTGATGCGGCCCTTGCCCTCGACGTTGGCGGGGCGGGACTCCAGGGTGATCACATGGGTCTGCTGGAGCCGGAGTTCGGCGGAGTCCTCGATGGTGACGATGCGTTCGCCGTCAGGGATGAGCCCGGACAGGGCGTTGAGGAGGGTGGTCTTGCCGGTGCCGGTCGCGCCGGAGACGATCACGTTGAACTTGGCCCGCACCAGGCCCGCGAGCAGCATCAGGATGTGCTCGTCGAGGGATCCGAGGCCGATCATCTCCTGGAGGGTGAAGGCGCGCGGGAAGCGGCGGATGGTCAGCACCGGGCCGGTCAGGGAGAGCGGCGGGATGATGACGTTGACGCGCTCCCCGCTGGGGAGTCGGGCGTCGACCATGGGGTTCGCCTCGTCGACACGGCGGTTGACGGTGGAGACGATGCGCTCGATGGTCTGCATCAGCTGCTCGGTGGAGGAGAACCGCAGCGGCAGCTGCTCCAGCCGGCCGTCCCGTTCGACGAAGACCTGTTCGGGGCCGTTGACCATGATCTCGCTGATGGACGCGTCCTCGAGGAGCGGTTCGAGGATGCCGAGGCCGAGCGCCTCGTCGACGACCCGCCGGATGAGGTGGGAGCGCTCGCCGGTGGACAGGACGGGGCCCTCGCGGCTGATGATGTGGCCGAGTACTCGCTCCAGGCGGACGCGGCGTTCGGCGGCGGCGAGGGTGGACATCTCGGCGAGGTCGATCTCCTCGAGGAGCTTGGCCCGGTAGACGCCGACGAGCCGGCTCTCCTCGCTCTGGCCGTTCGCCGGCTCGGGGCCGTCGATGCGCTGGATGCGTGCGCGCAGGCTCATCGTGTCGACTCCCTGTCGAGGGGCATGGTGGCGGACTTGGTGACGGTGCCGAAGCTGACGCCGGGGACCACGCCGGGAATGGTGACCGTGACGTCGGCGGTGACCGCGTCGCCGTCCTGGCGGGCGGCGACGGAGGCGTCGAGCCAGGAGCTGAGCGCCTGCTGCCCCGCGACCTGGGGGCTGGTCGTCGCCTCGTCCTGCGCGGCCACCCGCGCAGCGGCGCGGGCCGCGGTGCCGGCCTGCTGGGCCGCGTACACGGCGAGGCCCACCTGCACCGCGATCGTCATCACGAAGAGCAGCAGGAACAGCCAGCCGCCGTATTCGACGGCGCTCTGGCCGCGGTCGTCCCGGAGGTCCCGGCGTCTCATGGCTCGTCCCTCCACTCGGCCGCCGCGCCCGCCCGGCCCTTGACCGTGATCGGGAGGTTGACGCCGGGGAACAGCAGCGGCACCTCGAGCAAGACCTCGGCCTTGTACAGGTCTCCCTCCTGCCCACAGGTGACGGCCGCCGACCAGCCTCCGGTCAGGTCCTCCTCCGCGGCAGCCGCGCAGGCCGCCGCGCCACCGCCCTCCGCCCGCGTCCCCGCGGCCACCGCCTTGTCCGCCGCGTTGCCCGCGAGCACGAACGTGTAGCCGACGAGTGCCGACTGCCACAGGACGGCCAGCGTCACCAGGATGATCGGCACCATGCCGGTGAACTCGATCGCCGACTGGCCCCGGTCGTCCCGTATGCGCGGGGCGGGCCCGGTCATTTCGCGCGCCCGTGCCGGCGTCCGGCCCCGAAGCGGCTCTGCTTCGCGTCCCCCTGCACGTCCTTGACCAGTCCCAGCTCGCCCGCCAGGGCCCACATGGCCTGCTTGACGGACGACTTGGCCTCGAGGTCCTGCATACGGCCCGCGTCGACGGCCCCTTGGAGCTCCTTGAAATTCGCGGGGATCGCCGTGCGTGCCACCCGCGTGGAGGTGATCTTCGAGACGAGCGGCGGCTGGATCTCGGTGGTCCGCGTGTGGCGGTTGACGACGGTGATCGTCTCCTCCGCCTTACGGATCTGGAGCCGGTCCCAGAGCCGCACCATCCGCTTGGTGGCCCGTACGGTCACCACGTCCGGCTGGGTCAGCAGCAGGGTGGTGTCGGCCGACTCGATGGCGGCGGCGTTGGCGGTGTTGACCTGTGTGCCGCAGTCGACGACCACCATCTCGTATCGCTGCCGCAGGGCGCCGAGGGTCTGCCGGACGAGCCGGTCGCTGACGTCCTCCGCGCGTTCGCCCTCCGCCGGGGCGAGGAGCAGGGCCACGCCCGTCTCGTGGTTGAAGACGGCGTCCTGGAGGACCCGGGCGCCGATGTCCCGGATGGCGGCGAGGTCCACGATGGAGCGACGGAACTGGACGTCCAGGTACGAGGCGACGTCACCGCCCTGGAGGTCGAGGTCGACGAGGGCGACGGAGTGACCGGAGGCCGCCGACGCCAGGGCGAGCTGGATCGCCGTGACGGTCGTGCCGACGCCGCCCTTGGCGCCGCTCACGGTGACGACGGTGCCGCCCGGCCCGCCGAACGCCGCCTCGGGACCGTGGCCGAGGTGCCGGCGTACGCCCGCTGCCCAGCCGGCCGCCGCCTGGACGCGCTGCGCCAGTTCCTCGTACACGAGAGGAAGGGCGACGAGGCCGCGGGCGCCGGAGTCCATGGCCGCCGAGTACAGGCCAGGACCGGTGTCGGCGGTGACGAGCACGACGCCGACGGCCGGGAAGCGCAGGGCGACGTCCCGGATCAGCTCGAGTGCGGGCAGCGGCCCGATGCGCTCGTGGACCAGGACGACTTCCGGGAGTTCGTCGAGGGACTCGGCGGCGAGCCGCGCCAGCATGTCGACCAGCGAGGTCGAGTCACCGACCGGTGGGGCCGGTTCCGCGTCGGGGAGCCGGCCCAGAAGGCTCACGATGGACCGAGCGGCGTCGGGTTCGCCGACGGCGGGGAGGATACGCGTCGTCATCCGGCCCTCACTTGTTCTTGTCTTCTGAGAGGTCGTAGCTGCCGTCGCCGGGCCGCAGGGTGGTGGGGCTCCCGTCGGGCAGCAGGGCCAGGCGCACATGTTCGGCAAAGGACTCGGCGTAGGCGACGCGCTGGGCGTCCGCCGTGTTCAGCGCGAAGGTGATCGGCACCGCCTCGCGGGGGGCGTTGCCACGGTCGCCGCTCCTGCGCTCGAGGGCGGTGAGTTCCCCGACGTCGATGACCTTGGCGTTCGCGACGATGAGCCGGGACTGGTCGGTGCCGGAGTCGTTCTGCGCGGCGAAGGTGGCGAAGATGTTGACCAGGTTGCCCGGCCGGATCTTTCCGGCCACGCCGGTCGCCGCGTCGATCACGATGGCGATCTCCTGCTGGCCGCTCTCCAGCTCCGGCTTCTGCACGATCATGTCGCTCTGGAGCAGGGACCCGCTGCGCAGCTCGGTCACGGCGATCTTGCCCCGCAGTACGCCGAGGTCGGTCACCGCGCTCCGCGACAGCCAGCGTTCGGGTATCGAGACCTTCTCGAACTGCCCGGCCTCGAGCGGTGTGTAGGGGGCTATGTCGCTCTTGACGCGGTAAGCGGTGGTCTCGGGTCCGACCTTCGAGTTCACATCGGCGATCACGGTGAGCACGCCGGCGAACGCGGCGATGCCGCAGACGACCGAGAGCAGAATCAGGAGAACGCCGCGGCGCTGCCGTGAATTCATGGGTAGGACGACCTCGTTCGATGACGTGGGACGAATGGGGCGGACGGTACCGATGCGGCAGACACGGCGGGGGCGGCGAAAGCGGTCGGTGCGGTGGACGACGCGGCGGGGGCGGCGGCCATGGTGGCGGTCACGGCGGGCAGCCGGGCGTGGCCTTTCATGGCCCCGCGGTCAGCGCCCTGGTCGCCCCGGTGCGGCTCGAGGCGGCCGTGAGCGGGGCGGAGCAGAAGCCGCAGCGGTCACCGATGAGTTGGATGCCGCACCATGTGCACACCTCTCGCCGTACGGAAGAGACCAGTTGGTAGAGGACCGAGATGTCGGGGAGGAACGCGGCGAACTCGATCAGCCGTCCCGTCCCCCACCAGCGCGCGGAGTCCTGGGGCAGCGGGACCTCGTGGACCTGCTGCACGCGCCAGGCCGGGGCGAGGGTGCCGGTCACCCACTCCGACTGGAGCTGTCCTCCGGCGACGATCAGCTGCGTGGCGAAGTCGGGCCCTGCCAGGTGTCCGCCCCCGCCGACCTTGACCATCTGGGGCCGGGGGCCGGCCAGCACACCGAACTGGGTGCCGGGCATCCAGGACTTGGCGTGGGACTTCAGGCTCACCGGGATGCGGTCGAGCCGGGCGACGGAGCCGAGCAGGGCGCCGGCGTAGATGTAGTGGGACAGCAGCCGGGCGGCGGAGGCGATGACTCCGGCTCCGAAGTCGCAGATCGACAGCTGCCGTAGCTGCCGGGCGAGCACGGCGACGCCGAGCGGCGGCAGGTCGAGCCCCAGCAGGGCGATGCGGTCGCTCTCCAGCACGGCGCGGACCGTGTGCAGCCGGCGCTTGTGGGCGGCGGGGAGCGAGGCAGGGTAGAGGCCGACGACGTAGCCGTGCTGCTCGAGCAGGACGCTCATGTCGCTGAGCGCGGCGTCGAGAGGGGCCTCGTCCGGCGGGTGGAGCAGGGCGGCGGTGGGCGTCTGTTGATCGGTGGGCGGTAGCACCAGGTCGGCGCTGGTGACTGCTATTGCGGTCGGCACGCTCGTTCCCCGTTCAGCTCCGGACACCGGGGTGTCCGGCGGCCGCAGATCCCAACTGCTCCCGTGCTCCTGCTGCTGGTGCTCGCTACTCCGTGTTCCTGCATGAGCACTCTAACCATCACCGCCCAGGCAGTGAACACCGTTCCAGGGACCAATCACTGCCAGAGGTCTTGACAACCCAATTGGTCTGGACCAGCTTTTACGCCCAACGGTGGCCACCGTCCGCAAGCCCCATCCCCACCCCCCAACTCCCCCACCGGAGGCCGCAAGTGGACCGCACCACACGCTCACGGAGATGGCCAGGTCCTTCCTGGAACCGCCCGGCGCGATCCGGACAAAGGGCCCTGGGCGCCGGCCTGGCGCTCGCGGTCGGCACCGGGCTGACGCTGATGGGCACCGCCGGGACCGCGCAGGCCGCCGACGTCAACGTCGCGAAGAACGCCGGCTTCGAATCGGGTCTCACCAACTGGTCCTGCTCCGGCGGCAGCGGCGCCGCCGTGTCCTCCCCGGTGCACAGCGGCGCCTCCGCGCTGAAGGCCACGCCCGCCGGCCAGGACAACGCCAAGTGCTCGCAGAGCGTCGCGGTCAGACCGAACTCGACGTACTCGCTGAGCGCGTGGGTGCAGGGCAGCTACGTGTACCTGGGGGCGAGCGGCACCGGGACGACGGACGTGTCCACCTGGACGCCGGGCGGCAGCAGCTGGACGAAGCTCACCACCTCCTTCACCACGGGTGCGAGCACCACGTCGGTGACCGTCTACACCCATGGCTGGTACGGCCAGGCCGCCTACTACGCCGACGACGTGAACGTGTTCGGCCCCGACGGCGGTGGCGGCACCGATCCGGACCCGGTGGTCCCGGCGGCGCCCGCGGCTCCCACCGTCGGCGCGGTGACGTCGTCCTCCGTGGCCCTCAGCTGGGGCGCGGTCTCCGGCGCGACCGGCTACAACGTCTACCGTGACGGCGCCAGGGTCCAGTCCGTCTCCGGTACGTCGGCGACGGTGACCGGCCTCTCCGCGGACACCTCGTACCAGTTCCAGGTCACGGCCACGAACACGGCGGGCGAGTCGGCCAGGTCGGCCGCGGTCACCGGCAGGACCGGCCCCACGGGCGGCAACCCGGGCAATCCGGCGGTGCCGAAGCATGCGCTGACGGGCTACTGGCAGAACTTCGACAACGGCGCCACCGTGCAGAAGCTGCGCGACGTGCAGTCGCAGTACGACATCATCGCGGTGTCGTTCGCCGACTCCACCACCACGCCGGGCCAGATCGTCTTCAACCTCGACCCGGCCGTCGGATACGCCTCCGTCGCCGACTTCAAGGCGGACATCGCCGCGAAGAAGGCCGCGGGCAAGTCGGTGATCATCTCGGTCGGCGGTGAGAAGGGCAACGTCACCATCAACAGTGACGCGTCCGCCACGGCCTTCGCGAACAGCGCCTACGCGCTGATGCAGGAGTACGGCTTCAGCGGGGTCGACATCGACCTGGAGCACGGCATCAACTCGACGTACCTGACCAAGGCGCTGCGCCAGCTGTCGCAGAAGGCGGGCTCGTCGCTGGTGCTGACGATGGCACCGCAGACCATCGACATGCAGAACACCGGCACGGAGTACTTCAAGACCGCGCTGGCCGTGAAGGACATCCTCACCGTCGTCAACATGCAGTACTACAACAGCGGCTCGATGCTCGGCTGCGACGGCAAGGTGTACTCGCAGGGTTCGGTCGACTTCCTGACCGCGCTGGCCTGCATCCAGCTCCAGGGCGGCCTCGACGCCTCCCAGGTCGGCCTCGGCGTCCCGGCCTCCACCCGCGGCGCGGGAAGCGGCTACGTCGACCCGTCGATCGTGAAGAACGCGCTCGACTGCCTCGCCCGCGGCACGAACTGCGGTTCGTTCAAGCCCTCGAAGACCTACCCGGGTCTGCGGGGCGCCATGACCTGGTCCACCAACTGGGACGCCACGGCGGGCAACGCCTGGTCCAACGCGGTCGGACCGCACGTCCACAACCTGCCGTAACCCCTGGCCCCCGTACCGGGCCGTACCGCCGCTCCCCCGGCGGTACGGCCCGGTCGGTGCTTCACCGCCTTCGTGCGGACGGGTACGTCACCAGGGCAGTTCCCGCACCTGCTGGACGCACAGCACGACGAACAGCAGGCCCGCGGCGGCCAGCATCACGTTGCTGAGGATGCCGTTGCGCCACTGCGCCGGGGTGCGTGAGGAGTTGAGCAGCCAGATCAGGGTGAGCGCCAGGAAGGGCATGAAGAACGCGCCCAGCACGCCGTAGGCGACGACCAGGCCGAACGGCTGGTCCAGGAAGAGCAGCGTGATCGGCGGGAACGTCAGCCAGAGCAGATACGCCCTGAACGGCAACGAGCGCTCCTTCCGGCCGGCCGCCACCTCCTCCACGGTGCCCTTGTCGACGGGCACGCCCTTGCGGTCGAGCTGGAGCCGCTCGACGAAGTCGGCGAACATCAGGCTGACGCCGTGCCACACGCCGATCAGGGACGAGAACGAGGTGGCGAAGAAGCCGACCAGGAACAGCTTGGCGGTCACCGCGCCGTACTTGTCCTCCAGGATCGCCCCGAGGTCGATCAGCCCCCTGTCGCCCTTGGTGAGGGCGAGGTGCGAGGCGTGCAGCAGCTCGGCGCCGACGATGAGCATCGCGACGACGAAGACGCCGGTGGTGATGTACGCGACCCGGTTGTCCAGGCGCATGACCTTCATCCAGCCGGTGTTGGTCCAGCCCTTGGCGTTGACCCAGTAGCCGTACGCGGCCATGGTGATCGTGCCGCCGACACCGCCGATCAGACCGAGGGTGTAGAGCAGCGACCCGTCGGGCAGCACCGGGGCCAGGCCCGCGAACGCGGCGCCGATGTCGGGCGTGACGCGGATCGCGACGTACACCACGACCACGAACATGATGCCGATGAGCACCGTCATGACCTTCTCGAAGACGGCGTACCGGTTGAACCAGACGAAGACCAGGCCGACCAGGCCCGTGAGGACCGCCCACACCTTGAGGCCCGGACCGTCAGGGAACAGGGCGACGATGGGCAGCGCGCTGGAGGACATCGCGGTGGCCCCGTAGACGAACCCCCAGACGACCACGTAGATGGCGAAGTAGACGGTGGTCCACTTCCCGAGGGACCGCCAGCCCTCGAAGAGAGTGCGCCCGGTCGCCAGATGCCAGCGTCCGCACGCCTCGGCCAGCGAGATCTTGACGACGCAGCCGATGACGGCCGCCCACATCAGCGTGTATCCGAACTTGCTGCCCGCGATGAGCGTCGCGACCAGGTCTCCGGCCCCGACACCGGTCGCCGCGACGACGATCCCGGGCCCGATGTACTTCCAGCTCGACTTGCGCGGCACGGAGAGCGTCCCGTCCGCGTCCTGCTCGGTGGTGCCTGCCATGGCACAGCCGCCTTCCACTCGTCCCAGGTGATCGCTGTCACCAAAGCGCCGCGCGGGTGATCGCGCAAGGGGCAGTGCCGATCCGGCGGCGTCCAGGATCGGCCGATCCTCTCCTTGACCCGAGCATGTCACCCCGACACGATGTGCTCGAACACCGGCACAGACCCGCACGTCGCACCTGAACACCCCCCACAACTCCCCACCCAGGAGACAGCATGCGACTTCGCATACGTGCGAACCGGAGGAAGGCCGCCACCCTCGCGGCCGCCCTCGCGCTCGCGGTGGCCGCGCCCATCAGCGCCGGCGCCGCACCGTCGGCGGACCGGCCGGCACCCGCCGCCGCCGAGGACGAGCAGATCAGGCAGTACCAGATCCACGGGCCCGACACCGTCGCCGACCGCACCGCCATCGCCCGCACCGGTGTGTCGATCGACGAGGCCGACGACCACACGGTCGTGGTCAGCGCAACCGCCGCGCAGGCACGGCGGCTTCGCGCCCTCGGACACACCCTCAAGGCGCTGCCCGCGCCGCCGCAGCACCGCACGGCGGCGGACGTGAAGCCCTTCGACTTCCCGTCGGCCGACTCCCGCTACCACAACTACGCGGAGATGACGGCCGAGATCAACCAGCGCGTGGCGCAGCACCCGAACATCATGAGCAAGCGGGTCATCGGCAAGAGCTACCAGGGCCGGGACATCGTCGCCGTCAAGATCAGCGACAACGTGGCCACGGACGAGAACGAGCCGGAGGTCCTCTTCACCCACCACCAGCACGCCCGCGAGCATCTCACCGTCGAGATGGCGCTCTACCTGCTGCGCGAGTTCGGCGAGGACTACGGCAGCGACTCCCGGATCACGAACGCGGTGAACGGCCGCGAGATCTGGATCGTCCCCGACCTCAACCCTGACGGCGGCGAGTACGACATCGCGTCCGGTTCCTACCGCAGCTGGCGCAAGAACCGGCAGCCCAACACCGGCTCGTCGAACGTCGGCACGGACATGAACCGCAACTGGAACTACAAGTGGGGCTGCTGCGGCGGCTCGTCGGGCTCCACGGGCTCGGAGACGTACCGCGGCCGCGCCGCCGAGTCCGCGCCCGAGGTGAAGGTCGTCGCCGACTTCGTGCGCAGCCGGGTGGTCGGCGGCAAGCAGCAGATCACCACGGGCATCGACTTCCACACGTACAGCGAGCTGGTGCTCTGGCCGTTCGGCTGGACCAATGCCGACACCGCCCCGGGCATGACCCAGGACGACCGTGACGCCTTCGCCGCCGTCGGAAGGAAGATGGCCGCGAGCAACGGATACACCCCGGAGCAGTCGAGCGACCTCTACATCACCGACGGTTCGATCGACGACTGGCTGTGGGGCAGCCAGAAGATCTTCGGCTACACCTTCGAGATGTACCCGGCCGGCTTCGGCGGCGGCGGCTTCTACCCGCCCGACGAGGTGATCGAGCGCGAGACGAGCCGCAACCGGGACGCGGTGCTCCAACTGCTGGAGAACTCGGACTGCATGTACCGCTCCATCGGCAAGGAGCAGCAGTACTGCGCCTGACCGTTCGACGACCGGTGCCGCGCGGGACACCTCCCGCGCGGCACCGGCACGTCCGGGCACGTGTCCGTCCGGGGAGCGCAATCCCTCCGGACCGGTGAAAGGCAATCTTTCCAAAAGCGTCACAGGTGCTGCGCACCGCCTCCTGGAGCCGCCGTTAGCGTTGCTCGCCGACCGGCCCAAGCACGCTCAACGTGAACAGGTCGCCGATGATCTTGGCGGCGTAGTCAGCACAGGAAGAAGCACATGGACTACTGCTCCTCATGCCGTCGGCACCTCAACGGCGCCCTGGTGTGCCCCGGCTGCGGCGCGTACGCCCCCGACATAGCCCCGCCCACGCACGGCGCGGGGGCCACGGCGGCAACGGCTGCCACGGCTGCCACGGTCTGGGAGCCGTACGGGGCGGAGGAGTTCCCCGCCCGGCCGGAGGCCGCCTCTGCCGCCGGCACGGACAGCGCGACGGCCACGACCACGTCCACGTCCACGTCCACCGGACAGGGCCGTGCCGCCCGGCGGCGGCAACTGGCCCGCTGGAAGAAGAACAAGCGGCGTGCCGCCGCGGGCACGGCGCTCGCGATCGTCGGCGGCGCGCTGACGATCGCCGCGCTGCCCACCGACTCCGGCAAGGGCGGCGCGAGCGCCGCCGCCGCACCGGACCCGACCGTCCCGGACGAGGCCAGGAAGAGCCGGCCCGTCGCGTCCCCGACGCAGTCCGGTGAACGCGCCACGAGGTCTCCCGAGCCCCGGCCGTCCCAGACCGCCGCCTCCGCCCCGCGGACGGCGCAGGCTTCCTCTGCTCCCACCGCGGCGCCCGACCGGGCCGTGCCGGCACGCACCGTGTCCGCCGCTCCCGAGGCCCCGCAGGCCCGTCCGACGCAGGCCCCCGCCTCACCGGCCACCACGCCGGCGACCACGGCCCCCAGCGTCCGGCCGTCCCCCACCTCGCCCGCCGCAGCCGGCTCCGGGGCCGACGAGCCGCAGACCCGCCCGACGGACACGGCGACGACCTCCCCGAACGAGGTCTGCCTGCTCGTCCTCTGCCTCGGCTGACCCGGGGCCGTCCGCCGGGGCCTCACATGCCCGGGTTGCCGCCTCGGTAGTGGCCGAGCGTCACGGCGAGCTGCTGCGACCACTCCCGCAGCTTCTTCTGACGGCCGGCGCCGACCCGGCACTCGTGGAACACGCCATTGCGGTGGGTCACTCCGACCAGCAGGCACAGACCCCGGACGGTGTGGTGGACGGCGTGGACGTCCTGCCAGGCGAAGTCGGTGACGACGTCCCGCTGGTCGAAGGAGACGCCCACCGCGTCGACGAGAACCGCGTTGTCCGCGTCGGCGGCGACGAACTCGGGCCCCTGGGGCACCGCCGGGTACGCAGGCGCGGCAAGCGGGTTCATGGGGTACGCCGGCGCGGTGGCCGGGCTCATGGGGTACGCCGGCGCGGCAGCCGGATAGGCAGGCGGGCTCGCCGGATACACCGGCGCCACCGGCGGAAACCCGGGCTGCGCCTGCGTCAGGGGGATCGACCCGTGCGGCCGGTCCGGGTCCCACCCGGGAAGCAGGGCCGCCATCGCCCGGCGCAGATCGTCCTCGGAACGGACGTCGTACAGCGGCATCAGCATGGGGCTCGAACCGAACTGCCAGACGGCGCCGGTCCGCTTCACGACGAGGTCCGGCCCGTTGCCGTACGTCATCGCGGACGCGTCCCCGTCGAGGTACGCGTCCGGCTGGGTGGTGACCAAATAGGCGTACCCGATGTCCGTGATCCGCCGCTCGGCGTGCAGGGGGCCGTATCGGCCGCGGACCCATTCACGCACCTGTTCGTATGTCAGCACCCGCCGAGCCTAAGGGCAGGGGGAGGGACGCGTCCCTCCCCCTGCCCGGCCCGGGTCGCCGCTAGACGACCAGACTCAGCGCCGCGGCGACCGCGAAGCCCGCGACCGACAGCACCGACTCGAGGACCGTCCACGACTTGAGCGTGTCCCGTTCCGAGATGCCGAAGTACTTGGCGACGATCCAGAATCCGCCGTCGTTGACGTGCGAGGCGAAGATCGAGCCCGCCGAGATCGCCATGATGACGAGCGCCAGGAACGCCTGCGAGTGGCCGCCGTTCTCGACGAGGGGCAGCACGATGCCGGCCGTGGTGACGATCGCGACCGTCGCCGAGCCCTGTGCCACACGCAGCACCAGGGAGATCAGGTAGGCGAGCACGATGATCGGCAGACCGACGTCGTTGAAGGTGTCGGACAGGGCCTGCGCGACACCGCTCGCCTTCAGGACCGCGCCGAACACACCGCCCGCGCCGACGACGAGCAGGATGTTGCCGACCGGCTTGAGGGACTGGGTGGACACCGACTCGAGCGACTTGCGCGACCAGCCGCGCCGGATGCCGAGCAGCCAGTACGCCATGACGAGCGCGATCGTCAGGGCGACGAACGGGTTGCCGAAGAACTCGACGACCGAGCGGAGCGTGGACTCCTCGAGCGCGATGGAGGAGAACGTCGCGGCGAGGATCAGCACCAGCGGCGTACCGATGATGGCGAGGACGGTCCCGAGCGCGACCGGCGCCTCGTGCGGCTGCCGGCCCGCCGCCGCCTGTTCGGCGGCGACGGCGGCCTTGGCGTCCTCCGCGGCCTCCAGCATGTCCTGCGGGACCTCGACGAACAGCCGCTTGCCGATCCAGGCGGCGTAACCCCAGGCGGCGATGACGGCGGGGATGCCGACGACGATGCCCATCAGGATGACCCAGCCGAGGGAGACGTCGAACAGGCCGGCGGCGGCGACCGGGCCGGGGTGCGGCGGGAGGAAGGCGTGGGTCATCGACAGACCGGCCAGCAGCGGCATCGCGTAGAGGATGATCGACTTGCCGGAGCGCTTGGCGGCCGCGTAGACGATCGGCGCGAGGACGAAGATGCCGACGTCGAAGAAGACCGGGACGCCGAAGATCAGGCCGGTGAGACCCATGGCGAGCGGTGCCCGCTTCTCGCCGAAGAGATTCAGCAGGCGGGACGACAACACCTCGGCCCCGCCGCTCACTTCGAGGATCGCGCCGAGCATCGTGCCCAGGCCGATGATGATGGCGACGTGGCCGAGGATGCCGCCCATGCCGGACTCGATGACCGAGACGGCCGCGGACTTCTGCACCGTGCCGAAGAGTTCGGTGACCGACAGGCCCGCCGCGAGGCCGACGGTTATGGAGACGGCGAGCAGCGCGACGAACGGCTGCAGCCGGACCTTGATGATCAGGACGAGCAGCAGCGCGATACCGAGCGCGGCGACGGTCAGCAGTCCGGCGGTGCCGTCGATGAGGGTGAGCAGGCCGCCCGTGTGCGGTGTGGGTGGTGGGGGTGCGTCAGCGGCGAGGAACATGGGGAGCGTCCGTTCAGGGGATTTCAGGCGGATCCAGGCGCTTTCCGCCTGTTTTCGGCAAGGGGGGAGCGCGGCACGGCGCTTCGGGGAGCAGCGCCGTGCCGTGGAGCGGCGGGTTCAGGAAGATCAGTCCAGGACGGCCAGGGCGTCGATCTCGATGAGCAGGCCGGCGGGAAGGCCGACGTAGACGGTCGTACGGGCGGCGGGGGCGACCGTCAGATCCTTGAAGTACTCGTTGTAGATCTCGTTCATCTCGGCGAAGTGCGCCGTGTCCGTGAGGTAGACGCGGATCATCATCACGTCGTCCCAGCTCGCGCCGCCCTCCTCGAGGATCGCCTTGACGTTGGCGAAGGTCTGGAGGGTCTGCTCACGCAGGGTGGGTCCGGCGGGGGTGGGGGCCTTGCCCTCCTCGGCCGGCAGGAAGCCGACCTGACCGGCGACCTGGAGGATGTTGCCCTTGCGCACGCCGTGGGAGAACTTGGCGGGCGGCGCGGTGTGGGTGCTCGGGGTGAGGGCGGTCTTCTCGGTCATGGGCGTTCTTCCTGTCGGGGTGCTTGTCCTGAGTACTCCCGGCTGATGGCGTCGGCGGTGCGGCGCACCAGCGGGAGGAGGGTGAGGAGTTCGTCGGCCGTGACGACGACGTTCGGTGCGGACACCGACATGGCGGCGACGACCCGGCCGTCCGCACCGCGGATGGGGGCCCCGATGCAGTTGATGGACTCCTCGTGGCCACCCAGGTCGGTGGCCCAGCCCTGTTCGCGCACGGTCGCCAGCTCCTTGAGGAAGGCGCCGGCGTTCGGGATCGAACGGGACGTGTACATGGGGAAGTCGAGCTTCTCGGCGAGTGCGCGCCGTTCGGCCTCCGGCAGATCGGCCAGCAGCAGCTTCGCCACGGCCGCGACGGTGATCGCGACGGGCTTGCCGATACGGGAGTACATCCGTACCGGGTAGCGGCTCTCGACCTTGTCGATGTAGAGGACCTCGCTCTCCTCGTACACGGCGAGATGGACGGTGTGCCCGATCTGCTCGTTGAGGGCGACGAGATGCGGATGGGCGATCTCGCGCACGTCGAGGTTCTCCACGGCCTCCTGCGCCAGCGCGAACAGGCGGGCGCCGAGGCGGTAGCGCTGATCCTGCTGGCGGTGGACAAGGCCGTGCTCGTGGAGGGTGCGCAGCAACCGCAGCGCGGTGGACTTGTGCACGCCGAGGCGGTCGGCGACCTGACCGAGGTCGGCCGGCCCCTCCGCGAGCAGCGGAAGGATGCTCAGCGCACGGTCGACGGTCTGGCTCATGGTGTACGTACCTCCTGGTCCTCCCCCGTCCACCCGGGGCCGAGGTGCAGTCTCCCCCAGGCCTCGTCGTCCAGGGCGACGAGCCGGTCGGCATGAGCGGCGGCGGGCGGCGCCGCCAGGTCCCCCGGGACGGTGAGTGCGGCCGCGGCCCACAGGTGCCCGTGCCGCAGCCGCTGCCGCGCCGTGAGCCCGCGGAGCGTGGCGGACAGGAACCCGGCGGCGAAGGCGTCACCGGCGCCGACGGGGGCGGTGACGGTGACGCGGGGGGCTGGGACGGTGGTGAGGACGTCGGTGCCGGTGCCGGTGCCGGTGTCGAGGGCGGGGAGCCGCTCCGGGCCCCGGGTGAAGGACACCGCCCCCGCGGCGCCGCGCTTCACGACCACCACCGACGGCTGCGGCAGCGCCGCGCGGATCGCGTCCGCGCCCCGTACACCCCATGCCTCCTCCGCCTCGTCCTCCCCGACGAACACGATGTCCGCCCCGCGTGCCAGCTCCAGCAGGACGTCCGCGCCGGACGGATCGCGCCACAGGCCGGGCCGGTGGTTCACGTCGAAGGAGAGGAGCGGACCACCGTCCCGCCGGGCGGCGAGGCCGCGCATCAGGGCGAGGCAGTCGGGCGAGAGGGCAGCCGTGATGCCGGAGAGGTGCAGCACGCGGCCGGACCGGACCGCGCCGGACGGCACGGTGTGCGGGGACATCGCCGAGGCGGCGGAGCCCGCGCGGTAGTAGACGACCTCGTGCGCGTCCGTCGCCCGGTCGGTCGCCGTGCGGAAGTAGACGCCCGTCGGGCGTTCCGGGTCGCGGGCCACCATCGAGGTGTCCACCCCGTACGCGGCGATCGCCGAGACGAGGTGGTCACCGAAGCCGTCTGCGCCGACCCGGCCCACCCAGCGTGTGCGGTGTCCCGCCGCGGCGAGCGCGCATGCCACATTGGACTCGGCGCCCCCGATACCGCGGACGAAGGACGGCACATCGGCGAGACGCCCTGCCTGGGTGGGCAGGAACGTGACCATGGACTCGCCGAGGCAGACGACGTCCACGGGTCCGTGCACGCTCGCGGTCATGATCGCGTGGGCTCCTCGCTGGGTCGGTCGCCGGGCCCATTGACCCCGCGTCGGCTCGGATGTTAGACAGCCTCAAGCGAAATACGCAATGGGCGTTGCACATACTGCAACGCGATTGAGGAGGGCTCCCATGGCTGCCGACCACGCCGTCGCACGGCTCGCCGACGAACCGGCCGACCACCGGTTCAAGGCGCTCCCGCCCGACGCCGAAGGCCTCACCGTCGGTGAGCTGGCGGCCTCCCGCCGCAACCTCTTCACCGGCGGCTTCACCACCCCCGTCCTCGCGCTGTCCGCCGAGTCCGTCGAGCACAACCTCGCCCTGCTCGAGACCTACTCGGAGCGCCACGGCCTCGCCTTCGCCCCGCACGGCAAGACCTCGATGTCCCCGCAGCTCTTCGCACGCCAGTTGGAGCGCGGCGCCTGGGGCATCACCGCGGCCGTCCCCCACCAGGCCCGGGTCTACCGCGCCTACGGGATCCGGCGGATCTTCCTCGCCAACGAGGTCGTCGACGCGGCCGCCCTGCGCTGGATCGCCGGGGAACTCGACACCGACCCGGACCTCCGCCTCATCTGCTACGTCGACTCCGTGCGCGGCGTAGAGCTCATGGACGAGGCCCTGCGGGGCGTCTCGCGCCCCCTCGACGTCGTGGTCGAACTCGGCGCCGGCGACGGCGCCCGCACCGGAGCCCGCACGGAGGCGGACTGCGCCGCGGTCGCCGACGCGGTGGCGGCCACCGGAACGCTGCGCCTGGTCGGCGTGGCCGGTTACGAGGGCGAGGTCCCCCGGGCCGACAGCGACCGGGTACACGCCTGGCTGCGGCGGCTGGTGGCGATCGCCGCGGACCTCGACGCCTCGGGCCGTTTCGCCGGCACCCACGAGATCGTGATCAGCGCGGGCGGCAGCGCGTGGTTCGACGCGGTCGCCGCTGTCTTCGCCGAGATCCCCGACCTGTCCCGCCCCGTGCTGAAGCTGCTGCGCTCCGGCGCGTACGTCTCGCACGACGACGGCCACTACCGGCACCTCACGCCCTTCAACCGGGTCCCGGAGGAAGGCGCGCTGCAGCCCGCGTTCCGCTTGTGGGCCCAGGTCGTCTCACGGCCCACCCCGGACCAGGCCTTCGTCAACGCGGGCAAGCGGGACGCCGCGTACGACCTCGACCTCCCGAAGGCCCAGGTCGTCCGCGACGCCCGCACCGGCGACCTCCGCCCCGCCGACGGCATCACCGTCACCGGCCTCTCCGACCAGCACGGCTGGCTCACCACCACCCCGGAAGCGGACCTGGAGGTCGGCGACTGGGTGGGGATGGGGCTGTCGCATCCCTGCACGTCGTTCGACAAGTGGCAGCTGATTCCGGTGGTGGAGGGGGACGGCACGGTGACGGACTTCATCCGCACGTTCTTCTGACCCTGCGGGGCCGTTCCCCCACCCCGCCCCTTCCCGAGACCGGGCCAGGCCCCGGGCCCCGTACCGCCCTGCGGGCGGCGTACCGCGCTTCGCGCGGTGCCCTCGAACGCCGGGCGGGCCGGAAATGCCGCTGCGCGGCAGCCGGCCCCGCCGGCACGGGGGTCCGGGCGGAGCCCGGTCCGTGAAGGGGAGGGGTGGGGAACAGCCCGCCGCAGGCGTCACCCGCCCCCACCGCCCGCGCCCCGAAAGGCACCCCCATGCACCTCGTCATCCGCGACGCCCGCGTCATCGACGGCACCGGCGGTGCCTCCTTCCGTGCCGACGTCGGCATCCGGGACGGCCGTATCGCCGAGATACGCGGAGAAGGCACCGGTCCCCGCCCCACCGCCCCCCGCGTCCTCGACGCGGACGGCCTCGCCCTGTCCCCCGGCTTCATCGACATGCACGCGCACTCCGATCTGGCGCTGCTGCGCGACCCCGACCATTCCGCGAAGGCCGCCCAGGGCGTGACCCTCGAGGTGCTGGGGCAGGACGGGCTGTCGTACGCGCCCGTCGACGACGACACCCTCGCCGCGGTGCGCAAGGCGATCACGGGCTGGAACGGCGACGGCTCAGACATCGACTTCGACTGGCGTTCGGTCGGCGAGTACCTGGACCGCCTCGACCGGAACTTCGGCGGTCAGGGCATCGCGGTCAACGCCGCGTACCTGATCCCGCAGGGCACCGTGCGGATGTACGCGATGGGCTGGGAGGACCGCCCCGCCACCGACGCCGAGCTCACGCGCATGAAGCAACTGGTGGCCGAGGGCATGGCGCAGGGCGCGGTCGGCATGTCGTCCGGTCTGACGTACACGCCCGGGATGTACGCGAACGACTCGGAGCTGGCGGAGCTGTGCCGGGTCGTGGCCGAGTACGACGGCTACTACTGCCCTCATCACCGCTCCTACGGCGCCGGCGCGCTCCAGGCGTACGAGGAGATGGTGAACCTGACCCGCCAGGCCGGATGCGCCCTGCATCTCGCGCACGCCACCATGAACTTCGGTGTGAACAAGGGCAAGGCGCCCGAGTTGCTCGCGTTGCTCGACGAGGCGCTGGACGCCGGCGCGGACATCTCCCTGGACACCTATCCGTACACCCCCGGCTGCACCACGCTCGTGGCGATGCTGCCGAGCTGGGCGGGCGAGGGCGGCCCCGACGCGGTGCTGGCGCGACTGCGGGACGACGCCACGGCCGAGAGGATCCGGCACCACCTGGAGGTCGTCGGCTCCGACGGCTGCCACGGCGTCCCGATCGAGTGGGACACCATCGAGATCTCCGGAGTGAGCGACCCGGCGGTCACGGGCCACGTCGGCCGGACGATCCAGCAGTCGGCCGACGAGCGCGGCGAGGCCCCTTGGACGACCGCCCGGCGGCTGCTGATCGAGGACCGCCTCGGTTCGACGATCCTCCAGCACGTCGGCCACGAGGAGAACGTGCGTCAGATCATGCGCCACCGGGTCCACACCGGCGGGAGCGACGGCATCCTCCAGGGCGACAAGCCGCATCCGCGGGCCTACGGCACGTTCCCGCAGTACCTCGGCCGGTACGCGCGCGAGCTGGGCATCCTGTCGCTGGAGGAGACCGTCGCCCGTCTGACCTCACGCCCGGCCGCCCGGCTGCGGCTGCCCGACCGGGGTCTGGTCCGTGAGGGGTACCGCGCCGACCTGGTGCTGTTCGACCCGCGGACAGTGGCGGCCGGCTCGACCTTCGAGGAGCCGCGCACGCTCCCCGTCGGCATCCCGCACGTACTGATCGACGGCCGGTTCGTGATCGAGGACGGCGCCCGAACCGACGTGCTCGCCGGCCGCGCCGTACGCCGCACGCCCTGACGTGCGCGCTAGCGCACGCCCCGCGGCCGGTACTGGATGCTGATGCGCGGTCCGACGGCGCGCGCCGTCTTGAGGACGGCGTGCTCCCAGGTCCGCTGGCACGAGCCGCCCATCACGATCAGGTCGCCGTGGCCGAGCGCCTTGCGTACCTGCGCGCCGCCGCCCCGCCGGGGCCGGAGCGCCAGCTCGCGCGGGGCGCCGACGGAGAGAATGGCGACCATGGTGTCCTCGCGCGAGCCGCGCCCGATGGTGTCCCCGTGCCAGGCGACGCTGTCCCGGCCGTCCCTGTAGTAGCAGAGACCGGCGGTGCGGAACGGCTCGCCGAGCTCCTCGGCGTAGTGCCGCGACAGGGTGTCCCGCCCCTGCTCGAGCACGGGATGGGGAAGCGGGTCGTCCTCCCCGTAGTAGGCGAGCAGCCTCGGCACGTCGACCACCCGCTCGTACATCTGCCGCCGCTCCGCCCGCCAGGGCACGGTGCCCACGAGCTCGTCGAAGAGGGCGTCCGCGCCGGAGAGCCAGCCGGGCAGAACGTCGATCCAGGCCCCGTCACCGAGCACGGTGCGCCGGGCGTCGCCGAGCGGACCGAGACGGATCTCGTCGGTCTGGTCGAAGAGTGATCCCTGGAGATGTGCTGCCATGTCTCTCACCGTACCTCCGGAACCGAACATACGATCGAAGATCGACTCCGGGCGGTGCGCCCTCCCGGGCGGCTGGTGAGGGATGTCCGGTCAGGCGTACCGGTAGAAGCGTGTGTGGTCCATGAGCGCTGACGGCGTCACGTCCCACGGCGGCATCGGCTCGTCGGCCGAGAAGACCCGCCCGTACTGCGGATCGGACCGCTCCAGCCTCTTGTCCGGCAGATAGCGGGACCCCGGGTGCGCCTTCTGCCAGCGCGTCCACAGCAGGTCCATGTACGCGTGATGAAGCCAGAAGACCGGGTCGTCGGGCGAGGTGGCGCTCATCATGAGGCCGCCGATCCATCGGTGGACCTTGTTGTGCAGGCGCCAGCGTTCGGAGCTGCCGGCGCTCCAGCCCTCCATCCGGTTGCGGAAACCGCGGGGAACGGTGGAGTCCCACGGCGCGGCGTCGTAGAGCGGATCGTCCAGCACCCGCGCCACCTCCGCCTTCGTCGGCAGCGACACCGGGTTGCCCGGGCGGCCCAGGTCGCGGGTGAGGAAGTTGCTTTCGGCGACAGGGGTGTTGATCCGCCAGGCGCCGTTGACGTAGGCGAAGGGCCCGGTCATGACCTGCCGGTCGCTGCGGCGCCCGGTGCCGCCCATGAGATCGTCGGCCCACAGCGACGACGCGGGCGAGTTGTCGCGCGTCCAGTCCCAGTACGGGACGGACACGCTCGGGTCGATCTTTTGCAGCGCCCGCTCGAACTCCAGCAGGAATTTGCGGTGCCAGGGGAAGAACGACGGTGACATATGGGCGGCACGCGGACGGTCCTCCGCGTCGGAGACGTAGTACTCGCCGTGCATCCTGACGAACTCGTCGTACCGGCCGGAGCGCTTGAGTCGAAGCAGCGCCCCGACCAGCCGCCGCTTCTCCGAACGGGTCAGGTTCCGCTGGTTCTTGCGGGTGTACACGGGGTGCCGGCCTCCCTGTTCAGGCGCTGTGCATGGCGGTCATGGGTGTCAAGGAGAGCTGAGTGCCGCCCAGTTCGTCGACCGCGGCGCGGGCCACGTCCCGCAGCGTCGGGAACGACTCGTAGTGGTTGACCAGGCTCAGGTACGTGCCGTCGGCACGCCGCATGACATGCAGCGGTCGGCCGTCGATGCGGACCTCCACGCTCGGCACCGGCCTGGCGCCCCCGGCCGGCCGGCCGGAGCGGACCCGGTCCCCGGCCTCTCCGTCCACGTACCGACCCTCGTCGACGGGGATCATCACGGTGGCGCTGCCCTGGATGTGCCGGCCCTGGTACGTCTCGGCGAACCGTTCCAGCGACCGCGACGTCGCCGCCCCTCTCCCGCCGGACTCCTCGGCGCCCCCGCCGCGCCTGGCGAGGAGCGGCAGCAGCGCCCCGGCGGTGCCGGCGACGGCGCCGACCGTGAAGAGGGCCCGCAGTACCAGCCGACGGGTGGGAAACCCGCCGCCCGTCACCGCTCCGCTGTGGGTGGCGCCCCGGGTGCTTGTCCTCATGGCATCGCCCCTCCCGTCGGTGGACTCACGCGATGGCCGCTGTCGCCTGCGAAGTACCGCTGCCGTGGTGTCGGCAGCGGTACCAGTGGTGACAACGACGCCGCCGTCGAAGGGTTGCTCCGCCAGCCGAGGGAGCGGGCCGTCCCCGCCGGCGGAGCAGCAGGGCGCCGGTCGGCACAGCCTGGAGCACCGGCGCGGTCGGCGGCAGATTGGGCCGGCTCGGGCAGGCCGGCCCCGCCGGCGGTACGGTCACGGGCGCGCCGAGCTACACACCGGGGCTCACCAGCTTCACGTCCGACTCCTGTGCCCGCACCTTCGCGACGCCGAGGTCGTCCTCGCCGAGCGGGTTCTCCACCGGGACCGCCAGCAGTGTCGGGGGCACTTCGCTGCTGACGGGCATCGCCGGCAGCGTGCCCTGCGGCAGCAGGGGCCCGGTCACGTGCCGCGGCCCTTCGGGCGCGCCGGGCACGGGGACCGGCACACCGGTGCGCAGTTCCGGGGCCTCGACAGGTACCGCCGTCTCCAGGCTCTCGAGCGGCAGGACGACCGGCACTGACGTCCCGGCGACCGCGGGTGCGGCCGCCACGGCCGTGCCCATGCATGCCAGTACCGCCGCCAGAGTTCCCCGGGTGGTCAACTTCATCGCTGTGTACGTCCCCTCATGTGCCTGACGGACTCTCCGTCGCTCTGCCACAACGATCCGGACGGCCGAACCTGTGCAAATTCCGCCCGTCCGCAGCAATGTCGGGACGCATGCTGACGCCGCGATGGGCCAGCATGTGGCCTCGAGCACCTGGAGGTTGCCGTGGGTAGGGAGATTCCCGGCCAGGCCGCTGTGGGGCCGGCCGCGCACGCCCCGAAGACCGATCTGTCCGACCCGTCGTTCTGGCGGCTGCCGCGTCCGGCCCGGCTCGCCGCCTTCGCCGAGCTCCGCGCACGCGACACACCCGTGCGGTTCGGGGAGCGTCCCGGCTTCTACGCGCTGGTCCGGCACGCCGATGTCGCGGAGGCGAGCCGGCGGCCGCGTGACTTCGCCAGCGCGCCGGGCGTCACCACGCCGGAGCCGGCCCGCTGGGCCAAGGTGGTCTTCGGGAACTCCATGGTCAACATGGACGGTGCGGAACATGCCACGCTGCGCCGGATCGTGGCCCGTTCGTTCACGCCGAGGCTGCTCGCCGCCACGGAGGACAACGTCCGGGAGGTCGCCGGGCGCATCGTCGGCGAGATGCTGGCGGGCCGTCCGCAGGACTTCGTCCCTTCGGTCGCCTCACGCATGCCGTTCGAGGTGATCTGCGACCTGATGGGCGTCCCGGGCGGGACCCGCGCCGAGATCGCGGCCCGTATCGACCAGGCCTCGGAGAACGTCGGTGTGCAGCGCGGCCTGCGGTCCAGGCTCCGGATGCCCGGACGCGGCCTGCGCGCCCTGGCCCATATGCAACTGGTGATGGCGGGCCTGGCCCGTGAGCGGCGCCGCAGGCCCACGGGGGATCTCATCTCCGCCCTGGTGTGCGCGGACGTGGACGGCCAGGGGCTGAACTCGAGGCAGTTGGGCGCGTTCTTCTCGCTGCTGCTGGTGGCGGGCGTGGAGACGACGCGCAACGCGATCGCGCACGGGCTGTCGCTGCTCAGCGAACACCCCGACCAAAGGGCCCTGTTGGAGTCGGACTTCGACGGGTACGCGGACGGCGCCGTGGAGGAGATCGTCCGCCACTCGACCCCGATCATCCAGTTCCGCCGCACGGTGGCCGCCGAGTGCGAGCTCGGCGGCCACAGCTTCCGCCCCGGCGAGAAGGTGGTGCTGTTCTACGCGTCGGCCAACCGTGACGAGTCCGTCTTCGAGGACCCGGACGTCTTCGACATCACCCGCAGCCCCAACCCGCACCTGGGGTACGGCGGTGGTGGACCGCACCACTGCCTCGGCGCGCACCTGGCCAGGCAGGAGATGAAGGCCCTGTTCCGTGAACTGCTCACCAGGACCGGCGGCCTTCGGGCGGTCGGCCCGCCGTGCCTGGTCGACTCCAGTTTCGACAACCGCGTCCGGTCGCTCCGTTTCGCCTTCGAAGCCTCCTGACGCGATGTCTCCTGACGCGGACCCTCCTGACCCGGATCCCCCCGTGTCAGTGGCGCAGCCGTGACACCGGCAGCAGTACGTGTGCGGAGCTGGTGAGGGTGGTCTCGTCGCCGAGGAAGGACTGGAAGGCCTCGTCACTTACGGGCTTGCCCGGCGTCCCCTCGGGCCACGGGCGGCTCGCGATCATGAAGTGGACGTGGCCGCGACGGTTCGCGGCGGCCAGCCACTCGGGCGGCGCCGGGCACTGGGCCTTCATGTAGGGCATGTTGACGACGGCCTGGCCGCCTTCGACCAGCAGCTGGATCGGGTGCGAGCCGTGGTGTGTGTGGTCGTGCATCTCGTCACCCACGGTCAGCCCGAGCTCCGCGATCATGGCCAGGGCGGCCTCCTCCCCCGCGGCGGGACCGTCGCTGCCGTCACCGAGGGAGTAGGTGAGCAGATAGGGCGTGTCATGTCCCTGGGCGGGATCCCCGATCCACGCGAGCAGGGAGAGCGTGCCCAACCGGCTGCGGTTCACGGCGGATCGGGGGGTGTTCGCTGTGGTCATGGCTCGGCACCCTAGTGGCGGGCACGCCGCGTCCCGGTCCTCGTTCACCTGGACGGGGGAACCGGACGGCAAAGTGCCGTCCCGCGCGTTCGACGCGACGCCGCAGCCGTTCCCTCACAGCCGCCAACTGCGCCGCTCGCCGCCGACCGTGCAGTCGAGCCCTACGGCACGGCTGCCGAAGGGCACCTCGAAGACCAGCCAGCCGTCGGCGTGTTCACCGACGGGGAGCGTCCGTACCTTCAGCGGGAAGCCGGTCGTGAGCTCCCCGGAGCGGACGGCCGGGTGCCGCCGGCCGCGGTCGTCGACGACCCACGTCCTGCCGAGGGGTGACTCGTAGGCCGTGCCGCCGATGTTGGCGAGGCTCAGCTCCACTCCGACCCAGCGGTGTCCCACGGCGGGCCGCGGCGCGGCCCCGGTCGCCACGGCGGGGTCGACGAACCCGCGCAGGGTGACCCGGAGGTGCTCGCCGAACCGTGCGCCGCCGACGTCGGCGGTGTCGCCGATGCCGGTGGCGGCCGCCCGCGCCCCGGCGGACGCCCCGGGCGCCGGCCGCGCACCGGGACCACCGGTGCTCTGGCATGCGGTGAGACCTACGAGGAGTGCCGGGACCAGCACGGTCGCCATGTGTCGCATCGATCCCCTTTTCCGCGGCGCGCTTCGCTGCGTATCTTCGGTTCCGCGAGGGCTGATCGGACGCGGCACGCCCCGAGTCGTACGGGTGAATCTCACCGCCGCGGGCGACCGGCTCGAAAGACCGTTCCACCCGTCCCCCACCACCCGGCCTCGGCAGTGACTTCGCCACCGGCCGCGCGTTTGCGGTCATATGGCAAGGATTACCGCGCCCACTCGATGGCAGCGCGTCCAGACGAGTACGGATCCGACGGCCGCACCGACGGGCAGCAGTCCCATCTACGACCAGCTGGCGCGTGAGTGGACGGCCGCCGGCCGCACCATGCCGGGCCGACCGGACGGGGAGTGGACCAGGCTGAGCCTCTTCCCGCCTCCGCCGCCCGTCGCGAACGAGGCGACCGCCAGGCCCGCTTCCCCACAGCCCCGCAGGGGCTGGCTCTACGACCGGCACCCGGCTTGAGCACACCGCCCCGGCCCCGCCGTGACGCGCCTCATCGGCGCAGCCGGCGCCGCACACCGGCGACGAGCCGGTCGGCGGTGAACGCCGTGCCGTACACGAACCGCATGGCGGGACCGAACGACGGCGCGGTCAGCAGACCGGCGAAGAACAACCCGGGGCAGCTGGACTCGAACCGAGGGGTCAAGGCCGGCGCCCGGCCGGCGCCCGCCCTGCGCAGTGCCTGCCGGAGACCGGGGTCGAGCAGGCCCAGCCGTTCCAGATCCGGGACGAAGCCGGTGGCCGCGACGACATGACTGGTGTCGAGCGAGCGGGTCCCGCCGCCGGATTTCTTCAGCTCCAGCCGCACCCGGCCGTCGGCGCGTACCGAGGCCCGGCGGACGCTGTGTCCGAGCAGTGCGGGCACCCGCTGTTCGTAGCGGTCACGGAGCCACCACGCGCCGGCCGGTCCGAGCGCGCCGGCCGTCAGGCGTTCCCGCAGACCGGCCGGCAGCCGGCCCACCGCCCCGGGCAGTTCCGACCACGCCCAAGTGGTCCAGCCGCTGCCGAGACCGCTGAGCGGGGTGCGCAGGGTGCTCAGCCGTCCGCGCTGCTGCGGCAGGGGCACGGTGTTCCACCGGATGCGGTCCGTGCGGGCCACCAGCTGCGGGCGTGCCCCGTGTTCGGCGAGCAGCGTCGCCGTCTCCAGCGCTGCCTGGCCGGCTCCGACGACGGTGACGTCGAGGTCGCCGAATCCGCTCGGGTCGAGGTGGCCGCTGCTGTGCGAGCAGAGGGCCGGGGGCAGCGCCGCGAGTGGTTCCGGCACCCGCCGGAACGGCATGATGCCCACGGCGAGCGCCACCGTCCGCGCCTCGATACCGTCGCCCTCCGCCGTCTCCACACGGAAGCAGCGGGCCGACGGGACGACCCGGGTGACGGTCTGTTCTTCGACGGGCGGTGCCGCGTGCTCGGCGAACCACATCCCGTACCCGGTGAAGTCGGCGATCGGGAGCGGTCGGCCGTGCACGGCCTCGAAGCCGTGGACGGCGGCGTAGTCGGCGAGGGTGTACTTGGCGCCGGGGTCCGACAGGTCGGAGGCCCAGGGCTCCGACTTGAGGAACATTCCCTCCGGCATGTGGTCCCGCCAGGACGCCATGGTTCTGCCGAACACCCGCAGGCTCATCCCCGCCGCGGCGGCGTGTGCCGCGACGGAGAGCCCGTACGGGCCGGCGCCGATCACTGCCAAGTCGTACATGATGCGGTTCCCGCTCCTTCTGGTCTGGCCTTCGGTCCGGCGGTGGAAGGCGATGTCCGCTGCCGCGGCAGCGGTCGCAGGCGGTCCGTGCCTTTGACGAGGCCCCGTCGCAGCCAGGCCGCGGCCATGGCGAGGAACGGCGGCAGGTCGTCATGCGCGAACCAGGCGGTCTCGACCCCGCGGTGTGCGGCGCCGGCCCGTCCGGGAGTCCGGTGCCGGACGGCGGCGACCGCGGAGAGCAGCGCGTAGTTCTCCGCCACGAAGACCCGCCCCGGCCGGCCGGCGGCCCGCGGCACCGGGCTGCCCGTGAGGTCCAGGTAGAGGGACCGCACGACGTCGAGTCCGCCCTCGTCGGTGAAGAGCCGGAACTGCGCGCCGGGCCGCGGGTTGACGTCGAGCAGCCGGTAGGCGCCGTCTGCCGGGTCGCGCCGGAAGTCGAGGTCGAGGATCCCCCGGTAGCCGGAGTGCGCCACCAGCCTGAGGGCGGCTGCCCACACCTCGTCGTTGTGCTGCCAGCTGCCTTTCGCGGTCAGCCCGGCTCCGGGCGGCCAGGCGAGCTCCTTGCGGCCTGTGCCGCCGAGCAGGAGGTCGGACCGCCGGGAGAAGTAGCCGTGGAAGAACCAGTCGCAGTAGGGCCCTTCGGGCAGCAGCCGCTGGAGCAGCAGTCTGCTGCCGGCCTGTCCGGTGCGCTCGAACAGCCGCTGCACAGCGGCGGGCGAGGTGACGAGGCTCGTGCTGCGCAGACCCGTTCGCGGGTCCAGCAGCCACGGTCTGCTCCACTTGGCCACCAGTGGCAGCCCTAGCTGCCGTACGGCGGCGGCGGCCTCCGCGGCGCTCGTCGGCACGACCGTCTCCGGGTGCGCGATCCCGGCCTGCTCGCACAGCCGTACGAGTTCGGCCTTGTCGGCGAGTGCCGCCGTGGCGTCGGCGGCCTGGTCGGGGAAGAGGAACCGCTGGACGAGACGCGGAGCGTTGGCGGCGACGCTGACGGCGCCGAGGTCGTCCATCGCGATGAGCACGGCGGGCCGGCCGATCCGGTCGGACACGTCGAGCAGCAGGTCGACGAAGGCCTCCGGGCGGAGTTGGCCCGGAGGTCTGACATGGGCCCGGTGCAGATAGCGGGACCGGGCGACCGGGCTGCGGGCCGACTCGACCACGGCATGCACCTCCACACCGGCGCGGCCGAGCGATCTGACGGCTCCCAGGGTGCCGTGGTGAAAGGGATTCCGGTCGAGCCGGAGCACGAGAGCGGGTACTCCCGGGTCGATGGTCGGCATTCGGGTCATATTTTTCACTTGGATGGTCCTGACTGGAGCGCGCCTCTTCGCTAATGGCCTACCGACTCCTCTTCGGGCAGCCCGTCGGTACGACTTTCTGCCTACGGTCGTTGCATCCCGGAACGGGCCGCACAGAGGAGGAATTCATGCCACAACGGCGCCGTCTCTTCAGCACGGGCATCGGAACGGTCACCGCCGGTCTCCTTGTCTCCAGCGCTGTTTCCGGAGTCTGGACGGCGGGCGCGGCCACCGGCGTGAACGACGGTCCTGATTCTCCGGAGAAACCACCGGTCGCCGTGGGGGCTTATCTCCACTACGGTGCGCCCGGTGTCGAGCGCATGGCCGAACTCTCCCGATGGCTCGGCGGTCGGGAGCTGAAAGTCGCTCACACGTACCTCCCGGGCGACCGCTGGGAAAACATCGAGGGCCGGCCCGAGTTCCTGCGTCCCTGGGCCGACTGGCGGCGCGGCGCCGAGGACCGGATGTTCGTGCTCAACGTCCCGATGCTGGAGCGCAACGAGGCGCGGCTGCCGGACAGCGCGGTCAAAGGGCTGCTGACCGCCGGGGCACAGGGCAGCTTCGACAAGCACTTCCGGACGCTGGCGACCCGGCTGGTCGAGTCGGGTGTCCCGGACACGGTGATCGTCCTCGGGTGGGAGATGAACGGCACGACGTACACGCACCGTTGTGCGCCGGACCCCGAGGCGTGGAAGGCGTACTGGAACCGCATCGTCACGGCCATGCGTTCCGTCCCAGGGCAGAAGTTCCGATTCGACTTCGCTCCGAATCGCGGTCAGGACGCCATTCCCTGGACCGAGTGCTACCCCGGTGACGACGTGGTCGACATCATCGGAATGGACTCGTACGACCAGCCGCCTGGCGGGACGTTCGACGAACAGGTGAATGCTCCGTACGGATTGCGGAAGCAGGTCGAGTTCGCCGCGGCGCACAACAAGGCGATCTCGTATCCGGAGTGGGGACTTTTCCGCAACGGCGACAATCCCGAGTACATGCGCCGCATGCTCGAATGGATCGACCGTCACAAGCCGCTCTACCAGACCATCACAGACTACTGCCCGCACGGGGTGTGGCAGTGTGACGACAATCCACAGTCCTCGAAAGTGTTCCGCTCGAAGTTGTCTGCGAATCCCGGTCCTGCCGAGCCCACGCCCCCCGAGCCCGGTCCTGCCGAGCCGGCGCCTGTCGAGCCCGTCCCCGTCGAGCCGGATCCCGTGGACCCCGGCGTCCCGCTCCCGTCCCCGCTGCCGGACGACGTCGTGATGAACCCCGTCGACTGGTGCGTTCCTATGGATCTCGGGGATTGGGTCGCCCAGTGGGTGGGAGAGCAGCAGTTCTGTGTCGAGTTCCCCTGGCCGGACGGGCAGTTGGGCTTCTGACCGCGGAAGTCTGCCGGCGGTGCGTCCGGGGCGTGCGCGCCCCGGAACGCCGCGGACCAGCGGACCCGCGGACCCCGGGACGTGCGGGCGGCGGCCCGAAACGTGTCAGCACCTCGCGGCCGCCGCCCGCCGGCTGTTGAGCCGGTCGCGCCACTCCCGTGCGGCGGGCAGCCGCTCGCGCACCGTCACGGCCGCCCGGTCGCGCAGCCGGGCCCGTGTCTCGTGCAGCCGCAGCAGCGGCTCCAGCGAAGCCGGGGCCAGCAGCAGCCGCTGATTGGTGACGGTCTCCGGCCGCCAGTGGTTCTTGTACGGCTCCGCCCCCCGCAGCAGGCTGAGCACGCCTCGTCCGTCGTCGGCGGCCTGCTGCGCGTCGTGGCGCAGCAGCATGGTCGCCACGTCGGCCTTCCGGTCCCGCAGCGCGGGGTCCGCCCCGTACAGATAGCCGCCCGCCAAGGCGCCCGAGCGCAGGGTGAGGGCGGCCGCGACGACCTCGCCCTCCATCCGGAACTCCGTCAGGACGGCCTCGCCGCGGCGGGCCATCACCCGGGTGGCGCGCACCAGATGGGCGGCGAACCGGGGCCTGAGGTGCTCCGGGTTGACGCCGCGGCCGCGCCACTGGAGTTCGTGCAGCCGCAGCAGGCGTGCGACGGCCTCCGCGACTTCCGCCTCCGGCACGGTGTGCGCCTGGATCTTCAGCGCGTCGATCTTGCGCAGCTTCGCGCGCACACGCTGCGCCCGGGCAGTCGTCATCCGCTTGGCGAGCTCCTCGACGGGGGCGGCCGGGAGCTCCATGCAGACCGAGTCGGTGAGCCGGGCGCGGGCACCCTTCCAGCTCTCGTAGAGCCGCTCCGCCGCCGCGCCGGGACGCACCTCGCGCAGGTCGATCACGGCATGGCGTGCCGCCCTGTGCAGACCCCTCTCCAGCGCCCCGACCGCGGTCCGGACGTCGCCGCCGTCGACGAGTACGTCGCAGTGGTCGGAGATACGGCCGCCCATCGGCACGAGCAGTGGCATCGGTCCGTGCGTCAGTGTCAGCGGCGCGGCGCCGATCAGCCGGCCGTCGCGGCGGACGAGGACGACCCGCAGCCGTCCGCTCGTGCCGTAGGACCGCCACCAGGAGTGGAGCCAGGCGTGGCTCTGGAACGGGGTGGCGGTGGGGCAGTTGTCGTGCAGCCGGTTCCACTCCGGCCCCAGTGCGGCGAAGGCCTCCGGGTCGCGGCACAGGGTGAGGGAGATCCGCCGTCCGCCGCCGGGGGTCACACCAGCTCCCGTTCGCCCGCCGGCTCGGCACGGTGCGCGGGCGCGGGCACACCGGCGGTGGTGACGGTGGGCCTGCGGCGCGGCCCCACGAGCAGCGCCAGCCCGCCGAGCAGTCCGCCCGCGCAGCCGCCGACGGCAACGGCGACGGGCAGCGACGGGGAGACCGGCTCGTGGGGGGCGACGGCCCGCGAGAAGAGGGTCAGTGAGACGCCGGTGTTCCTGGACACCTGATTGCTGCTCACGAACACGGCGTCGGTGACCGCGTCGGCGATGTCGGCGGCCTGGTCCGGATCGGTCGACGTACCGGTGATCGCGATCATCGGCGAGTCGGGGGACGTCTCCGTCTCCACCCGGTCGCGCAGTTCGCCTGCCGGGACGCCGGCCGCGACACGCGCGTACGCGAGGGTCGAGTCGCTGGTGGCGATCCGCCCGTAGGCCTGGGCGAAACCGAGCGCCGCGGCGGGGTCCGAGCCCTTGGCGGGCACGGCGACGACATAGCTGGTGGAGGCGTACTCGGGTGCTTTGAGCAGGCCGTAGGAAGCACCGCAGGCCGTGCCGAGCAGGGCGCAGACCGGCAGGGGCCACCAGACGGGCAGGGTGATCTTCGCGAGGCGGCGGAACCGGCCGGCGGCGGCGGGCTCCTGCTCGGGCGTCTGGGTCATGGGAGTGCTCTCCGGGTCGGGTCGGGGTGGAAGTGCTGCGGCCGGTTGCGGTCCGGCCGGGCGGTGTCCAGGGCGTGGGCGTACACATCCATCAGGAGACGGCCGCCCCGAGCGATGTCGTAGCGGCCGACCGCGCGGGGCGGCGGCAGCCGGCGGGGGCCCGCGGCCGTACGTGCGCGCAGAGCGTCCGTGAGCTCACGCACGCCGTCACCGTTCAGCCGGGTGGCGCCCGGTGCGTCGGCCGGCGGAAGGTCGTCGACGGCGGGGCAGGTGCCGTGCAGTACCGGCAGCCCGGCGGCGAGGGCCTCGACCACGGCGAGCCCGAACGCCTCTTCGCGGGAGGCCGAGACGAACAGGTCCACGGCGGACAGCAGGGCCGCGACACCGTCGGCGTCGCACTCGCCGAGCAGCCGGATCCGGTCGGCCGCCCGGAGCCGTACGGCCAGGGCGCGCAGCGCGTCCCGCTCCGGACCGTCGCCGGCGAGCAGCAGCCGGACGCCGGGCAGCGCGGCGACCGCCTCGATCAGGACGTCGAAGCGTTTGCCGGGGACGAGCCGGCCCACGCCGCCGACCACGTAGGCGTCGGCGGGGACGCCGAGCCGGTCCCGTGTGGCGCGCCGCCCGGAGGCGTCGAAACGGAACCGGGCCGCTTCGATGCCGTTCGGCACGACGTGGATGCGCGGGCCGGGGACGCCCCAGTCCCGGAGCCGGCCGGCCACGGTCGGGGAGACGGCGACGGTGGCGGCGCCGAGGCGTTCGGTGGAGAGGTACAGCGCGCGGGTGCCCGGGGTGAGCGGCCGGCCCTCGATCTCCTGGCCGCCCAGGGAGTGTTCGGTGGCGACGGCGGTCCGCACCCCGCCCAGCCGGGCGGCGATCCGGCCGTAGACGCAGGCCCGGTACAGGTGCGTGTGCACAAGGTCGTAGCGGCCGCGCCGGACGAGACCGGCCAGTCGGGGCAGGGCCGTGAGATCCGTGTTGCCGCGCATGCGGAGGTGGGTGACCGACACCCCGTCCGCGCGCAGCCCGTCGGCCACCGGACCGGGATTGGTCAGGGTCACGACGTCGCACTCGGCGGGGAGATGACGCAGCAGCAGCCGCAGTTGCTGTTCCGCGCCGCCGACGCCGAGACCGGTGATGATGTGCAGGACCCTCATCCGGCACCGCCGAAGTGCACCGGGCCGAGCGCCGGATGACGGCGTGCCCGGTGCCGCAGCCGCTTCGCCCACAGCCGGGTGCCGCGGTCGGCCTGGCTGATGTGCGTGCGGGGCAGGGCGTACGGGCCGGCCGCCTCGCCGGGGGCGATGGCGCAGGCGTACGTGTAACCCGCCCGGCGCACGGCGTCGGCGGCACGCCGGTCGAAGGAGCCGTACGGATAGCAGAACCCGACGGGGGCCGTACCGGTGAGTTCGTGGAGCAGCTCGCGGCTGCGGGCGGTCTCCTCGACGAGTACGTCGTCCGGGCAGCCCGCCAGGCGGCGGTGGAACAGACCGTGCGAGGCGATCTCGGTGCCCGCGTCCGCGGCGGCCCTGATCTGACGGGCGGTGAGCAGCGCGCGGCGCGGGCCCGCCGGGTCCCACTCGTTGGTGCCGCCGAGCCGGCCGGGCAGCACGAACACGGTGGCCGTGCAGTCGTGTCTGGCCAGGAGCGGCAGTGCCGTCTCGACGAAGTCGGCGTAACCGTCGTCGAAGGTGAGGCCGACGAGGCCGGCGGCATTGCCGGCGGTGTGGGCGCGCAGCAGGTCGGCCACACCGACCCCGCGCAGGCCGCGGGCGCGCAGCCAGCGGAGGTGCAGGTCGAGGCGGTCGGGCGCGACGGCGATGCCGTACGGGTCACCGGTGGGGTCGCCCACGGCGTGGTACATCAGGATCCACGGCTGGGCGAGGGGCGGGGCGGCGGGTGGCGCCGCGGTGTCAGTGGTCATGGAACAGCCTCCGTCGTGCGAGTCCCAGCAGGTGTACGGCTTCGGGTGCGCGCAGGGCGCGGGCGGTGAGCAGGAAGACGGCGGGCAGGAGCAGAGCGCCGGCGGCAAGGCTCTGCAGCGGGCCGCCGGTCAGCGGCGCGGCGAAGAGGCCGGCCGCCGTGGCGGCGGCCGCCGCCACCGTGAGCCGTCCGATGCGGCCGCCGACGGAGCGCACCTGGATGGCGACCCCCCGGGATCCGAGGCCGCGCAGCAGCAGCAACGCGGTGGTGCTGATGCCGGCGGCGTTGGCGGCCGCGATGCCGTTCACGCCGAAGGCGCCGACGGTGAGGGCACCGGCGGCGACGGTGACGGCGAGCCCCGCGGCCATGGCGACGGCCGGGAACCAGGTGGGCCGGCCGGTGGAGAAGAACGGCCGGCCGAGCGCGCTGACGAGGCAGTGACCGAGGAGGCCGGCGGCGTACACGCGCATGACGGTGGCGGTGGCCGCGGTGTCCTGCGCGTCGAACGCGCCTCGCTGGAAGAGCACTTCGATGATCTGGGGCGCGTACCCGACGACCATCGCGGTGCCGAGCAGCACCATCGCGCCGGCCATGGCGAGGTCCTGCTCGACGCGTCGCCGGGCCCGGTCGCGGTCGCCCTCCGCCATGGCCTTGGCGACGACGGGGAACGTCACCGTGCACACCATCAGCGACAGCACCATCGGCATCTGCGCGACCTTCTGCGCGTAGTTGAGATGGGAGATCGCCCCGGCCGGGAGCGGCGCGGCGAGGAAGCGTTCGACAAGGACCTGGGACTGGCGGCTGACCGCGAAGAGCACGACCGGCGCGAGGACGGCCGCGCCGAGGAGGGGCGCCTTCGACCGGGGGCGGCGCACCAGCGGCCGCAGTGTCACACGCCGGGCGAAGGCCGGCAGTTGCACCGCCACCATGAGCAGGCTGCCGACGGCGACACCGGCCGCGGCGGCGCGAACGCCCCATACGGAGGCCAGGGCGAACGTCGTGGTGATGATGCCGGCGTTGTAGGCGACGTAGACGCTCGCCGGACGGAGGAAGCTGCCGTGGGCGCGCAGCGCGGCGCTGAAGTATCCGGTGACGCCGAAGGTGAGGACGGTCAGCGCGGTCATACGGGTGCAGTCCACGGCCAGTCCGGGATCGCCGAAGCCCGGCGCGAGCACCCGCACGACGAACGGCGCGCCGATCAGCAGCAGGCCGGCGACACAGGTCAGCAGGGCGAACAGCCGCGGGAAGGTGGCCGAGACCAGTTCCCGTACGGGGTCGGCGATCCGGCGGCCGGCGCCCCGCCGGGCGAGAGCGTGGCTGAACGCGGGCACCAGCAACAAGGCCATCGCGTCCTCGATGAGGAGCGTGGAGGCCATCTCGGGGACGGTCCAGGCGATGAGGAACGCGTCGCTCTCCACACCGGCCCCGAAGAAGTGCGCGACGGTCTGGTCCCGCACCAGCCCGAGCACGGCCCCTGCCGCGGTGAGCCCGGCAGTGACCGCGGCAGCCCGGACGAGGAACCGCCCGAGCGCGGGCGGTGTGCCGCGCCCCGGGCCGTCCGTCCGCGGGCCCCTACGGGCGTGCCGGCCCCGCCCCGGGGCGGCGGCCCGCGGGATCGGCCGGGTCGCGGTGCCCTCCCCCCGCCGCGCCGGCGCCCCGCGGGGCTCTCCGGCCACGGCCACGGCGGGCCGCCGCTCGGGGCCTTCGTGGGGCGGCCGGTCGTCGGTGGCGACGTCATGGATCTCGCCGTGGACGACCCGCTTCGGGGCAAGGGCCCACGCGGCCCCGGCGGCGTCGCCTTCCGGCGGTGCCGCGTGGCGGCCCGGCGCCGGTGACGACGCTCCCGGAGGGCGACGGCAGGCTGCCGGGCGGGGGGCGTCGGTCACGCGCGCCTCGTTCCGCCGAGCGCCCACCAGGCCGCCAGGCCCAGCAGCACACCCGTGAGGACCGTCGACGGGCCGCCGATGTCCGCGTAGAGGAAGTCGACGGTCTGCCAGAGCAACAGGCCGACCGCCGCCAGTCCGCAGTCCGCGGCCCGTCCGTGCGGTGCGCCGCAGAGCCGGCGCAGGCCGAGGACGAGGACGGCGGCGAGGCTGCCGGCGAACGCGGTCAGCCCGATCAGGCCCTGCTCGCCGAGGACGAGCAGGTACATGTTGTGCGGCGACAGCAGCGGCTGCTTCGCGAACTTGCTGCCCGCACCGGCGATGTCGCTGCCGGCGGACAGGCCGATCGAGGAATGACCGTCGCGGTGTGCCGGGAAGCCCTTCAGCCCGACCCCCGCCGCCGGCTCCTCGCGCCACATCCTGGCCGCCGCGGCCCACATCGCGTACCGGTCGCCGACCGACCGGTCCGGCGCGTCGGTGACGCGGGTGATGCTGCTGACACGCTCGGAGATCATCTGGGAGCCGATGCCGAGGCCCCCGACGAGTACGACGCCGAGCGCGGCCACCGCCGAGAGGACCCGCACCGCCTGCCGCAGCCCGCACAGCGCGACCACGGCGAACGCGGCGAGCGCCGTGGCGATCCACGCGCCCCTGCTGAACGACACGGCGAGGGGGACGACGAGCAGGACCGTGGCGGTGATCGCGCACGGCCTCAGCCAGGACGGCGCGTCGGACGGGGGGCGCAGGGCGAGGGCGAGCGCCGCGAGCAGCCCGTACGACACGACGGTCGCCATCCCCATGACGTCCGTCGGTCCGAAGGTGCCCACGGCCCGGATGTCCTCGCCCATGTAGGAGGCGCCCGTGCCGGTGGCGAACTGGTAGGTGCCCACGGTGCCCTGGGCGAGCGCCAGCACGACCAGGGCGCCGGCGACGACGCGGAAGTCGCGCGCGTCCCGCACGAGCAGCATGACGGCCACCGGCACGAGGACGAAGACCTGGAGGTAGCGCAGGAACCCGGGCAGCGCGGCCTGCGGTTGGGCTGCGGTGACGGTCGCGACCGCGAAGCCGACGACGGGCAGTCCGAACACGACGGCGGCAGCAGGCGTCAGGGGGCGCGAGCGGCGGTGCAGGACCTGCGCCGCGCACCACACCAGCAGAACCGCGGAGGCGACGTCCGCCGGGCTCACCGTGCCCGCCCCGCCCCCGCCCCCGTCGATCGCCGGGAGCGGGACGGCCGGCAGCAGCACGGTCGCGACCAGGGGCAGCAGGCGGAGGAAGGGCGGCGGTGTGCGCCCGGGTCGCACTGCGGGCCAGGTGACGGCTGTCATGCTCAGCTGCCTCCCAGCCTGACCACGGACGCGGCGGTGCGGGCCAGGATGCAGACGTCCTGCCACAGCGACCAGGTGTCGATGTAGTGGTTGTCGAAGCGGGCGCGTTCCTCGATGGAGGTGTCACCACGCAGGCCGTGGACCTGCGCGAGCCCGGTGATGCCGACGGGCATCCGGTGGCGCGCCTGGTAGCCGGGATGAACATGGCTGAACTTGGCGACGAAGTAGGGGCGTTCGGGTCGCGGGCCGACCAGGCTCATGTCGCCCCGCAGCACGTTCCAAAGTTGCGGCAGTTCGTCGAGGGAGGTGCGGCGCAGCAGGTTGCCGGTGACGCTCATCCGCCGGTCGGAGGCCACGCTCCAGCGGGTGGCGGACTCGTGCTCGTCGACGGGGTTGATGGTGCGGAACTTCAGCAGCACGAACGGCCGCCCGTCCAGCCCGATCCGCTCCTGCCGGAAGATGATTCCGGGGCCGTCGAAGAGACGGACGGCGAGCGCGCAGACGGCCAGCACGGGCGCCGCCGCGACGAGGGCGACAGCGGCGAGGCACACGTCCATGACCCGCTTCCCCGCGAGGGCGAACGGCCGGCGCGCCGCGTCCAGCGGCCTGACGGGGAATCCCCACAGGTGGTCCCCGCCGGGTGCCCCCCGATGCGTGCCGGGCTCCGCGGGAGTGCCGTCGACCAGCCACACCCGGCAGCCGTGCCGGGCGAACAGGCGAAGCAGCGCGGCGCTCTCCGGGCCGGTCCCGGGCGGCCGGGTGAGGACGGCATGGCCGACGGCGTTCTGGATGACCGCGCGGCTGACGTCCTCCGGCCTGACCAGGACGGGCAGGGCCGCCTGGACCGGCCCGCCCAGCCCGTCGGGATCGACCTGGCCGACCGGACGCATCCCGTACTCGGGGTGCTCGTACAGCGCCGCGGTGACCTGCTGGGCCACCGGTCCGCGGCCGACGACGAGCGCGGACCGCGGCCTGCGCGCGGCCGCCCGCCGGCGCGCGTGGTGGACTGCCGCCCGGCCGGCGCAGGTGAGCAGCGCCTGGCCGCCGGCGGCGAGGGCGGGTGCGGCCAGGGCGACGCCGTAGTGGGGCTCCTGGGCGGCGAAGGTGGCGGTGAGGGCGTACCACTGCAGCATCGCGAGCCCGAGGAGCGTGGGCAGTTCGGCGAGCGCGGACGGCGACAGCCTGTGCCGGTAGAGACCGCGCCAGGCGTGCAGCACGCCCTGGAGCAGCACGAGCGGCACTGCCGACGCGACAGGCCAGGAAGCCGGGGGCCACAGCAGGACCGGTGCGAGGGCCAGGGTGACGACGGCGGCGGTGGCGTCGGCCAGGAGCAGCCCGGTCGGACGTTCACGGCGGGCGGACAGGCGGTGCGAACGGACGGGTGGGCGACGGGGGGCCGCGCGGCGCGGCGCGTGTACCGAGGGCGCCGGACGGCGGGCGGCCGTCACCCGGGCGCTGTGGGGGGCGGGGGCACTCTCCGTCGTCATCGTTCGTCGCGCTCCCTCGTCAAGGGCCGTTGCGGGCTCAGTAGTTCCTGGTACAGGCGCAGGACGGCCGCTGCCGTCGTGCGCACGTCGGACGTCGCCCGCGTGTGCTCCTCGGCCCGGCGGCCCAGGTCCTGACGGAGCGCGGGTTCCGTCAGCAGCCGGACCAGCGCCGCCGCCAGCGCGGGCGGATCCTCCGGCGGGACCAGCGTGTGCGGCTCCTGACCGGGCGGCAGGCTCTCCCTGGCGCCGCTGACGTCGGTGACCACGACGGGCAGCCCACAGGCCATGGCCTCGAGCGGAGCGAGCGCCATTCCCTCCCAGCGCGAGGGCAGTACGGCCACGTCCGCGGCGTGCAGCCACGGCCGGGTGTCGGCGCGGTCGCCGGCGAACAGCACCCCCGGCGGGGCGCCCTGCCGCAGGGCCTCCCGGTCCGGCCCGTCGCCGACCAGTACGAGCCGGGCGCCTGGGACCGCCCGGGCCACCTCGGTCCAGGCCCGGAGCAGCACGTCCTGCCCCTTCTGCCGGCACAGCCGGCCCACGCAGACGACGAGGGGCGTCCGTGCGGGCATACGGTTCAGCTCCGGCAGGAGGGCGCGGGCCTCCTCGCGGCCCCGGTTGCCGCGAGGGGTGAAGTACGTCAGGTCGATGCCGTTGCGGATCACCGACCAGCGGGCACGGATGCCTGCCTTTTCACCGGCGCGGCGCTCGCTCTCGCTGACGCAGAGCGTGCGCGTGCTCCAGCGCGTGCCGTGGCGCTCCCAGGTCAGAGCGAGTTCGGCGCTGCGCCCCTGGACCGCGTCGAACGACCAGGCGTGCGGCTGGAAGACCGTCGGTACCCGGCCGCGTACGGCGAGGCGCCCGGCGAGTCCGGCCTTGGCGCTGTGCGCGTGCACGATGTGCGGTGCACCGGCCCGGATCAGCCGGGTGACTGCGTGTACTTCGCGGGCGAGCCGCGGCCCCGGCTCCCGTCCCGCCGGCCACGGGTGCACCTGCGCACCGGCCTGTGCCGCAAGGCGGGGAAGCTGCCCCTGCGGGGGGCAGGCGACGACGGTCCGGATGCCCTCGCGGACCTGTGCCCTGACCAGGTCGGTGACGACCCGCGCGACTCCTCCCTCCACCGGCTGAACCAGGTGGAACACCGTCATTCGGCTTTTCTCGGTGCAGTTTCTTTGCAGCACGTACGGCCTTCTTCGAACGCGGTGGACTGTGGGTGCGTGAATCAGCGGCGCGCGTCGGCCTGCACGAAGAGAGCGCCGAGGAAATGCCCGCCGTCTTCGGCACCGAAGCGGACCGTCAGCGAATTCGCGCCGTCCGCCAGGGCGGGCCGGATGTCGAACACGTCGGAGTCGTATCCGAGCGTGTTGACGTGGGCGGGCTGCCGTCCGGGCACCGTGGTGCCGAAGTCGGCAATGGTCGAATTCATGGTGTCGTCGGCCGGATTGGCGAGGTCGTCGATCAAGAACGGTCTTCCGTCGCCGGCCCGCACGCTCACCGAGTCGCCACGCGCGCCGCGGTCGCCGTCGTAGGCGACGAGCCCGGCACGTCCGGCGGAGCGTGGCCCGATCCGCAGGCCGGTCAGGGTCACGGAGTGTTGCCCCCGCCTGTGGCCGATGCTCTCGAAGCCGTCCCACAGGACGAGTTCACGCAGGGGTTCGGTGTCCCTCTCGTAGGCCACGACCATGGTCCAGCCGCCCCAGGCGCCTGCCTCCGAGTGGCCCATCGCCACGTTGACCTGGGCGACGGTCCAGTAGCCGGAGCCGCTGCCGCGCACCAGGGGTGTGATGTCGGCGGACGCCTGGTAGGAGTCGCTGCCTTCCGCGTCGCGGTGCGCGACCTGGGTGTCGGCCAGCACCTCCTTGTACTCGCCGCCCGGTTCGGCGACGAGGACACGGCCGTTGTCCTTCGGGGGTTTCTGCTCTCCGACGCGGAGGTTTCCGCCCCAGTACAGGCGGGCGTAACGCACACGGGAGTCCACCGGCAGGGCGAGGCGGGCCCGGCTCGAGTTGTACGTGTTGGGGTCGTCGTCGAGGTCGACGTAGAACATGTCGTAGTCGCCGTTGACACCCCGCGCGCCCCGCTGGAGGGACGAACACGACGCAGCCGACGTGCTGTTCGGGCTACGGCAGGTGATCACGGAATTCGCCGCGCGGACGATCCCGCCATGGTGCACCGCATGGTAACGCTGCGTGAAAGGGATGCCGGATGCTTCCGGCGGCGTGGGGCCCGCCGCGGCCGTGAGCGGAGCGGCCGAGAACGCCGTGCAGAGCAGTGCTCCCAGGACGCCTCGCGCGGCGAAGCCCAGCGACTCCGGCATGGGTGACTCTCCATTTTCGATCAACTCGACAAAACAGGAGTGCACTTTGTCAGAAAGCCAGTTGGAAATCACGCCGGACGCGCACGTACGGCCATTTGGCTGCCATCGCATTCGCCTTGCGGACGGGCGAGTTGCACTTGACCGTGACGCATGGACGACCCGAACAGCGCCAGCCCAACGAGTGATTCGGCAAAACCCTTTCGTCAACGGGTCGTTGAAGGAGACCGCGCGCGAGAGGGGCCGGGCCGGCCGGGCGATGGAGAAAGGCCGAGATGCAGGGTTTCCCGTACGTCCACGGCTCGTTATCCGTATCGACGGCGGAGAACCCGCCGGGGAAAGGGATTCGAAGAGATGAAGTACTCGAAGGCTGCTGCGATCATTGCCGGCTCCGTGGCGGCGCTGGGGGCGGCCTCTCCCGCCTTCGCCGCCGGTTCGGCGGACATGCCGCCCATGAGTCTCAACGGCGGTGCCGCCGAGCTGGTGTCCTCGCTTTCACACATGGAGTCGGTCGAGGCGGGTCCCGCGGTGAAGCAGGCCGTGGACATCGCGACCGCGCTCAACGACATCAAGGGCGACGCCCCGGAGCTGGCGCTGAAGACGACCGGCTCGCAGACGCCCATGCTGGGCGGCGTCCCACTGGGCGGCTGACCAGGCAGGACGGTTCCGCAGCCACCGGGGCGGCCCCGCTGACGACGCGCGGCGGGGCCGCCCCGCCCTCCGGCATGCCTTACGCGGATCCGCCGGACACCAGCCCTGCTGGACAGGGCCGTTGGAGTGAATCGAAAGAACCAAACGCTTCAACTCTGGTTGTCCAGGGCGCTCCATCGGCGGGCACACAAGCAACAGAAGGACAGAGAATGCTGAAGAAGGTTACGGCTACGGCAGCGCTGGCGCTCTCCGTGGCGGCCGCAGGCGCATCCATGGCGCCGCAGGCGATGGCCCTCGGCAACGACGGCGGCACCACCTCGCTGAGCGGCAACGGCGCGACGCAGAGCTACGGCAACTCCGCCACGCTCGGCACCATGAGCCCGCAGCTCAGCCTCGTCCAGGGTTCGCTCAACAAGCCCTGCGTCGGCCTGCCGGCCAAGGCGAACGTCGGCTCCCTCGTCGGTGCCGTCCCGGTCGCCGTCCAGGACGTGCCGGTCCTGTCCGCCCCGCAGAACCAGCAGTGCGTCGAGAACTCCACCCAGGCAAAGGGTGACGAGCCCCTGTCGCACATCCTCAACGACATCCCGGTCCTGTCGGGCAACGGCTCGGCCATCGACTAGTCGCGCCTGTGCGTCAGGGACCCCGGCGGCCATCGGCCGCCGGGGTCCTCCGTTTCGCCCTTCGGCCGGGTCAGGACGTCCAGAAGTCCCACCAGCGGGTCAGGATCAGCATGCCGATCACACCGGTGTGCAGGACGGGCAGCACCCAGGTGAACTCGTCGAGGAAACCGCGCAGCCAGGCCGGCGCGGGCAGCAGTCCGTGGCGGACGTTGTGCGAGGTCACGTACCAGAACATGAAGATCGTGGCGACCCAGGCCAGCGAGCACCACAGGCACAGTGCGTTGATCTCGTACAGGGACTGGTACTGCAGCCAGGTGCAGAAGCCCACGCCGAAGAGACAGCCGGCGTTCAGCCCGAGCCAGTACGCCCGCCCGAAGCGGGCGCCGGCCAGCAGAGCCATGCCGATGCCGATCACCACCGAGTACGTCGCCAGGCCTAGCATCGGGTTGGGGAAGCCGAAGGCCGTCGCCTGGTCGCTCTCCATGACACTGCCGCACGACACCACGGGGTTGAGGCTGCAGCCCGGCGTGAAGCCCGGGTCCTCAGCCAACTTGATCTTGTCGATCGTGATCACCCACGCCGAGAGCAGTCCCGCCGCACCCGTGGCGACGAGCAGCCATGCGAGGGACCGGCTGCCGCCGACCCCCTCCTTGACGGCCCGTCGCCTGCCTTTCTCCGCGGCGGACACCGGCCCGGTCGACATAATTGTCATATTGAATTCACCGATCGGATCGCTTACAGGGCCGCCAATTGTGCACCAGCCGACCACCCGTTACGACAGATGAGTGAACCCCCGGAACCTAAGCGGGCGCACACAGTTGATCAGGCTGCTCCGCGTTCGGGTGTTCATAGCGAAAAGGGACAAGTAAGTGATTAAGAAGATTCTGACGACGGCCATGGTCACCGCATCGATGGCGGGTGCGGGTGCAATGATGGCTCCCCAGGCTCTGGCTCTCGGCAACGACGGCGGCACCAACTCCGCGAGCGGCAACTTCGCCTCGCAGGAGTACGGCAACTTGGCCACTTACGGCAACATGAGCCCGCAGATGAGCCTCGTCCAGGGCTCGCTCAACAAGCCCTGCATCGGCCTGCCGGCCAAGGCCAACGTCGGCTCCCTCGTCGGTGCCGTCCCGGTCGCCGTCCAGGACGTGCCGGTCCTGTCCGCCCCGCAGAACCAGCAGTGCGTCGAGAACTCCACCCAGGCAAAGGGTGACGAGCCGTTGTCGCACATCCTCAGCGACATCCCGGTCCTGTCCGGCAACGGCTCGGCCGTCGACTAGTCACCCCCTCCCCGGTACGCCCCCGAGCGCGACCCGCGCCCGGGGGCGCTGCCTTGCCCCTGGACGGATGAACAGCGGCGCCAAGGAATTCGGGACAGAAAACCGGAACAGGTTCGAAGAATGAGCCGCGCGATATCCGAGTGACGTTCCCAGCCACCGGCCCGGCAGACTCCCCGGCGGGAAGCAGATCGTCCAGGTTCTGCGGTGAACGTCAATCGGCCCGCGTGGGGTCCGCGCCGGCGCCGTGCCGCGGCCGCGTCCCGATGACGACGGTGGCGTCCAGGTCCTCGCAGACGGCCACCTCCGCCTCGAGTCCGTGGCGGGTGAAGGCGGCCACGGTGGAGGGTGCCTGCCGCTCGCTGGTCTCGATGAGCAGGGACCCGCCGGGCGCCAGCCACCGGCCGGCCCGCGCGGTCACCCGCCGCTGGATGTCGAGTCCGTCGGCACCGCCGTCGAGGGCCACCAAGGGCTCGAAGTCGCGGGCCTCGGGCGGCAGCAGCCCGATCTCGCCGGTGGGTACGTACGGGGCGTTGGCGATGAGCACATCGACCCGGCCGGCCAGCGCGGGCGGCAGCGGGTCGTAGAGGTCCCCCTGGTGGACCCGGCCGCCGACGGGCTCGACGTTGCGCCGGGCGCACCGCACGGCGGCGGGCTCGATGTCGGCGGCGTGCAGCTCACCGGCGCCGATGGCGCGCAGCACCGCCGCCCCCAGCGCTCCGGAACCGCAGCACAGGTCGACGACGACGGGGCGGGGCGGGGCGAGGGCGATGGCACGGCCGACGAGGAACTCGCTGCGGCGCCGGGGCACGAAGACCCCGGGGTCGACGGCCACGCGCACGCCGCAGAACTCGGCCCAGCCGAGCACGTGCTCCAAGGGGAGGCCGACGATCCGCCGCTCGACCATGGCGGCCAGTTCGTGGTGGTCGCGGGCGGCGGAGATCAGCAGATCCGCCTCGTCCTCGGCGAAGACGCAGCCCGCGGAGCGGAGCGCGGAGACGACGGAGGAGACGGAGGAGACGGAGGAAGGGGACGGGTTCAGCTCGGAGACCGACATGAAAGCCTTTCGGGGGCACCGACGGGGGCGCCCTCGCGGTCACCTGTGCCCGGTGGACCGTACGGCTGTGGGAGAGAGCGCCCAGCCTGCTACTGCGGGAATGGGTCTCACCTCCTCGGTCGTGGCACCGCTCCCGGATCGCCGGGAGCACTGCTCGGGCGAGCCACCTTACCGGAAGGTGACGAGGGCAACACCCATGCCACCGACTCCTGGATTCACAGGCGTCCGGCCTTCCTCGCCCCGGTTTCGAAGGGGCCGCGACCGTGCCACCCGGTGAGCAACAAAGCAGACATTCACGCCGTGCACCCGGTGGCCCAAAAACGCGGAGCGATCAGCGTTATGCGCCCGTAAGCTCACAGACATGCAGGTGATCCAGTCCACGAAGCTCGCAAACGTCTGTTACGAAATCCGGGGCCCGGTCCTCGAGGAGGCAATGCGGCTCGAAGCGGCAGGTCATCGCATCCTCAAGCTGAACACCGGCAACCCGGCCGCCTTCGGGTTCGAGTGCCCGCCGGAGATCCTCGAGGACATCCTCCGCAACCTCAGCACCGCCCATGGTTACGGCGACGCGAAGGGGCTGCTGTCCGCACGTCGGGCGGTGATGCAGCACTACCAGACCAAGGGCATCGAGCTCGGCGTCGAGGACATCTATCTGGGCAACGGCGTCTCCGAGCTGATCCAGATGTCGATGCAGGCGCTGCTCGACGACGGCGACGAGGTACTCGTACCGGCGCCCGACTACCCGCTGTGGACGGCGTCGGTGTCGCTGTCCGGCGGCACGGCCGTGCACTACCGGTGCGACGAGCAGTCCGACTGGATGCCCGACCTCGCGGACATCGAGCGCAAGATCACCGACCGCACCAAGGCGATCGTGATCATCAACCCGAACAACCCGACGGGCGCCGTCTACGACGACGAGATGCTGCGCAGCCTCACCGAGATCGCCCGGCGCCACAATCTGGTCGTCTGCTCCGACGAGATCTACGACCGGATCCTGTACGACGGCGCGACCCACACCCCCACCGCCGCCCTCGCCCCGGACCTGATGGTCCTCACCTTCAACGGGCTGTCCAAGAACTACCGGGTTGCCGGTTACCGGGCCGGCTGGATGGCGGTCTGCGGCCCCAAGGCGCACGCCTCCTCGTACATCGAGGGACTGACGATCCTCGCCAACATGCGGCTGTGCGCCAACATGCCCTCGCAGCACGCGGTGGCCACGGCGCTCGGCGGAAGGCAGTCGATCGAGGAGCTGGTGCTGCCGGGCGGACGGATCCTGGAGCAGCGGGACGTCGCGTACGACCTGCTGACGCAGATCCCCGGGGTGACCTGTGTGAAGCCGAAGGGGGCCCTCTATCTGTTCCCGCGGCTCGACCCCAAGGTCTACAAGATCAATGACGACCGGCAGATGGTGCTGGACCTGCTGCGGGCCGAGAAGATCATGGTCGTCCACGGCACGGGCTTCAACTGGCCGGAGCCGGACCACTTCCGGATCGTGACCCTGCCGACCGCGAAGGACCTGGCGGACGCCGTGACCCGGATCGGCACGTTCCTGGACGGATACGGACAGCCGTAGGGCGTCGCCGGGGCACCGGCCACGGGACTCCCGAAGCGACTCAACTTTAGACTCGATCCAATGTAGGATGGTCTCCTGACTGTGAGCAGGAGGCCATCCCCATGTACGAGCCGATCCGCACCAAGTCGGTCCACTCGATGGCCGACGAGGCGCAGTACCCCCACCGCAGCCGCGAAGAGGAGCTGGACATCCAGCTGGCCGGTCACCTCGCCGCACTCCTGGCCGTGACCGACGAACTGGGCCTCGACCAGGCGGCGGACGCCATCGCCGAGCAGGTCTCGAGGCTGCGCGGCGCACCGCCGGCCCGCCACGCGGGCCTCAGTGGCGCCGACCCGGCCGACCTGCACCGGCGCGCTCTCGCGCTCGCCGGCCGCGCCCTGGTCGTCGCCGCCTCGCGCGCCGACACCGCCGCCGCGATCCTCTCCGCCGAGCGGATGGACGCGCACACCGCCGCGCTCAAGGACCAGCATCTGGTCGGCGCCCCCTGACGGCCCCGGCCCTCCCCCGCGGCCTAGGCGCGGGAGGGGCCCCTCCGGGGAGGCTGCGGACAGGGTGCCACTTGTTCGCGTCGGCGCCTGACCTGAGGGATTTTGCTGACGTGTGCCGTACCCCGGTGCTCCGGGGTACGGCACACCTATGTCCGGGCTCAGCTGTCCGGGCTCAGCGCGTGACGAACACCGTCGCCGACGCCTCGCTGCCGGTGTGCAGGTCGTCGCCTCCGTACGACACCGTGTACGTCACGTCGCGCCGTGCGCGCGGCATGTCCTTGACCGTGAAGGTGCCGTCGGCCGCGACCGGCACCGACGACAGGCTGCCCGTGCCCAGCCGGTCCGTGCGTTCGACCGCGAGGGTGGCGCCGGCGGGGAGCGCCCGCCCCTGGGCGGTCAGCTTGCCGGTGATCGTGACGCCGACGCTCATCGACGCCTCAGCCGGGGCGGTGAGGGAGACCGACGTCGGGGCCTTCGCCACGTCGATCGTGAGCGAGACGTCCTCGGCCGGCCGGTGGGTCATGTCGCCGAGGAAGGAGACCGTGTAGGTCGCGTTGCCGACCGTGTCGGGCACGTCCAGCACCGTGAAGGTCCCGTCCGCCGCCACCTCGGCCTCTGCGAGCTTGCGCGTGCCGTCGGCCGTGGTGCGTACGGCGCTGACCCTGACGGGCTCGGTCGGCGCGGTGCCGTCGAGTTCGAGGCGGCCGCGGATGCCGACCGGTTCGCCGACGACGGCCTGTCCCGGGGTGTGGGTCAGCGCGCCGGAGAAGCGGGAGTCGTACTGTGCGGCCGGCGGCTGCACGATGTGCAGCCAGAAGGCGTTGCCGTACGCGTTGGTGGTGACGGCGAACAGCCGGGAACCGTCCTTCGACCAGTCCAGACCGCGCGGCACGATCCGGTTGCCGTCGAGGTCACCCTCGAACGCGAACTCCATGGCCGTCGTGCCGTTCGCCGGGTCGGCCGGCTGGATCAGCAGGTCGGGGGTGCTGCCCGCGGCCGAGGCGCCACGCGCCACGAACTTCCCGTCACCGCTGAAGGCGACGGCCGACGCGGTCGCGCCTGCGGGCAGCGGCTGATAGCCGGTGCCGGCGTCGCTCAGATCGCCGGAGTTCAGCAGGCGGGTGCCGTATGCGGCATCCGCGACCGCGAGGCGCTTGCCGTCCGCGCTGACGGCGATGTCCTTCAGTTCCAGCGCTCCCTTGCCCGCCGCGTCCGCGAAACGGCGGGAGTCGCCACGCACCGGGGAGTCGCCGGAGGTGTCGAACGAGGTGAGGAACGGGTCGGGCGCGACCGGCCCCTTGGCCTGACCCATGAACAGCCGGTCCGCCGCTCCGTCACCGGTCGCCAGCAGCAGCTTGCCCGCGGCGTTCCAGTTGGTGCGTGTGTGCACCCCGTTGACCACCGAGTCCAGGTCCGTCCGGTTCTGGTCACAGTAGAAGTCGTTGGAGGCGAGGGTGCTGGTGTGCCAGCGCTTGGTTCCGGTGACCGCGAGCTCCCGACCGCAGGAGTCCTGGTAGGCGGCGGTGCGGCCGGTCTCCTGGAGGGTCAAGGTGTCGTAGGCGAAGACGCCCTCGCGCTGGCCCACGTACAGGGTGGCCGCGTCCTCGCTCAGCGCGAGACCGGAGGCGCGGGTGGCGGTGTAGAACAGACCGACTTGCCGCCCCTGGAAGTCGTAGGCCACGACCATGCCCCCGTAGTGGGCGTATCCCGCCTTGTCGGAGACGAAGACGCGCTGGTTCTGCGAGTCGACCACCATGTCGGAGAACGAGGAGACCGGCAGCTTTGCGACCACGTCGGACGCCTCGCTCGCGTGCGCGGCGGGCGCCGCGAGGACCATGCCGCTGCCGCTGACGACGGCGGCCGCCACCATGGCGGCGATACGTCGTCCGGTGTGCTGAAACGTGCTCAACTATGCCCCCCACAGGCTCAGTTCATCGTTGAACGTGAAGATCCCATGGAACATGTGAGCGAGGTGTGAGCACAAGGCGCCGCGCCACGAAACATCAAAGGTTTCGGCCCCCGGAGCCTGAGGGGACTCCGGGGGCCGTTCACACGTGACGGGTCGTTCGTGACCCCCACTGGTCAGGGCGGATGTCGGGGCGCCCCGCCACGCGGCCTACGGGGTGGCTCAGCCGAGGCGGGCCACCAGTGCGCGGTACTCGTCCCACAGCTCCTTGGGCGTGTGGTCGCCGAAGGTGTTGAGGTGCTCGGGAACCAGAGCGGCCTCCTCGCGCCAGACCTCGGTGTCGACCTTGAGCAGGAACTCGAGGTCCTCCTCCGGCATCTCCAGGCCCTCGGTGTCGAGCGCGTCGCGCGTCGGCAGGATGCCGATCGGCGTCTCGACACCCTCGGCCTTTCCCTCGAGGCGCTCCACGATCCACTTCAGCACGCGGCTGTTCTCACCGAAGCCGGGCCAGACGAACTTGCCGGCGTCGTTCTTGCGGAACCAGTTCACGTAGTAGATCTTCGGCAGCTTGGACGCGTCCGCATCGGCGCCGACCTTGAGCCAGTGGGCCATGTAGTCGCCCATGTTGTAGCCGCAGAACGGCAGCATGGCGAACGGGTCGCGGCGCAGCTCGCCGACCTTGCCCTCGGCGGCGGCGGTCTTCTCGGAGGCGACGTTCGCGCCCAGGAAGACGCCGTGCTGCCAGTTGAAGGACTCGGTCACCAGCGGGACCGCGGAGGCGCGGCGGCCGCCGAAGAGGATCGCCGAGATCGGCACACCCTTCGGGTCCTCCCACTCCGGCGCGGCGATCGGGCACTGCGAGGCCGGGACGGTGAAGCGGGCGTTGGGGTGGGCGGCCGGGGTCGCGGACTCGGGCGTCCAGTCGTTGCCCTTCCAGTCCGTGAGGTGGGCCGGGGGCTCCTCGGTCATGCCCTCCCACCACACGTCGCCGTCGTCGGTGAGCGCGACGTTGGTGAAGACGGCGTTGCCCCAGAGCGTCTTCATGGCGTTGGCGTTGGTGTGCTCACCGGTGCCGGGCGCGACGCCGAAGAAGCCCGCCTCCGGGTTGATCGCGTAGAGGCGGCCGTCCTCACCGAAGCGCATCCAGGCGATGTCGTCGCCGATGGTCTCGACCGTCCAGCCGGAGATCGTGGGCTCCAGCATGGCGAGGTTGGTCTTGCCGCAGGCGGACGGGAACGCGGCGGCCACGTACTTGGACTCTCCCTGCGGCGGGGTGAGCTTGAGGATCAGCATGTGCTCGGCGAGCCAGCCCTCGTCGCGGGCCATGACGGACGCGATGCGCAGCGCGTAGCACTTCTTTCCGAGCAGGGCGTTGCCGCCGTAGCCGGAGCCGTAGGACCAGATCTCCCGGGTCTCGGGGAAGTGCGAGATGTACTTGGTGGAGTTGCACGGCCACGGGACGTCGGCCTCGCCCTCCGCCAGGGGCGCGCCCAGCGTGTGGACTGCCTTGACGAAGAAGCCGTCGGTGCCGAGCTCGTCGAGGACGGGCTGCCCCATACGGGTCATGGTGCGCATGGACACGGCGACGTACGCGGAGTCGGTGATCTCGACGCCGATCGCGGACAGCGGCGAGCCGAGCGGGCCCATGCAGAAGGGCACGACGTACATCGTGCGGCCCTTCATCGAGCCGCGGAAGATCCCCTTCTCACCGGCGAAGATCTCCTTCATCTCCGCCGGGGCCTTCCAGTGGTTCGTCGGGCCGGCGTCCTCCTCCTTCTCGGAGCAGATGAAGGTGCGGTCCTCGACACGGGCGACGTCGGACGGGTCGGACGCGGCGTAGTAGGAGTTGGGGCGCTTGATCGGGTCCAGTTTCTTGAACGTGCCCTTGGCCACCAGCTCCTCGGCCAGCCGCTCGTACTCGGCCTCCGAGCCGTCGCACCAGACGATGTTGTCCGGCTGCGTGATAGCTGCGATCTCGTCGACCCAGGAAATGAGCTCCTGGTGATGGGTGGGGACGCTGGGAGCCGCGATGTCGCGCGCCACGATCGCTCCTAAGTGAGGGTTTGTTTGGTTTGTGCCCCGTGGGGGCCGCGACCCGGATGCTTCGTACCTACTTTTGGCTGGCGCTCATCCGGTGCCGACCGCACTCATCTGATCATCGATGCCGAATGCCCATATGTCCAGAGGCCCTCTCACGTGAGCATCGCCACTCGTCACGGTTACCTACGGTTGCGTAGGTAGCATTCGGGCATGACTGCAGCCACGCCCGAAGTGACCGAACTGGACCCGCCCCCGGTGAAACCGAGGCTGCGCGGATGGCTGCACGCAGGAATGTTCCCCGCCGTGGTGATCGCCGGGATCGCCCTCACCGCACTGGCGGACTCGACCAAGGCCAAGATCGCCTGCGGCGTCTACGTGGTGACCGCGTGCCTGCTCTTCGGCGTCAGCGCGCTCTACCACCGCGGCAACTGGGGCCCGCGCGCCACGGCCGTGCTGCGCCGACTGGACCACGCCAACATCTTCCTGATCATCGCGGGCACCTACACGCCGCTCACGCTGCTCCTGCTGCCCGCGTCCACCGGGCGGGTGCTGCTGTGGGCGGTCTGGGGGGCGGCGGTCGCCGGGATCGCCTTCCGGGTGTTCTGGGTCGGCGCTCCGCGCTGGCTGTACACGCCCTGCTACATAGCGATGGGCTGGGCCGCGGTGTTCTTCCTCCCCGACTTCATGCGCGCGGGCGGCGTCGCCGTGCTCGTGCTGGTGATCGTCGGCGGGCTGCTCTACAGCGCGGGCGGCGTGATCTACGGACTCAAGCGACCGAACCCGTCGCCGCGCTGGTTCGGCTTCCACGAGGTGTTCCACTCCCTCACGCTCGCGGCGTTCATCGTCCACTACGTGGGGATCTCGCTGGTGGCGTACCAGCACTCCTGAGCGGGGACGCCGGCTCAAGGACACAACCAAATATTGACGCTCACCTCTTTTTGAGAGTTACTGTCACTTGACACTCACTCTCCGAAGGAGGTGCGTCGTGTCCGCACCCGACCCCCGGCGCTGGTGGGCACTGGCCGCGATGGTCGCGAGCCTGCTCGTCCTCGGCTTCGACATGACCATCCTGAACGTGGCCCTGCCGGCCATGGCGGAACAGCTCGGCGCCACCACCGGAGAGCAGCAGTGGATGGCGGACGGCTATGTCGTGGTCTTCGCCGCCCTGATGCTCCCCGCCGGGCTCGTCGGCGACCGGTTCGGCCGCCGGCGGATGCTGGTGACGGGCCTGGGCGTCTTCCTGGGCGGCTCACTCCTCGGCGCGCTCGCCGACGACGTCACCACCGTCATCGCCGCACGCGCCGCCATGGGCGTCGGCGCCGCCTTCGTGATGCCGCTCAGCATGGCCGTCGTACCGTCACTGTTCGCCGGCCAGGAGCGGGCCAAGGCCGTCGGCATCGTCACCGCCGCCTCCGCTCTCGGACTGCCGCTCGGGCCGGTCGTCGGCGGCTGGCTGCTCGACCACTTCTGGTGGGGCTCCGTCTTCGTCGTGAACATCCCGATGGTCGCGATCGGGATCACCGCCTGCCTGTTCCTGCTGCCGGAGACCCGCGACCCCTCGGCGCCCAGGGTCGGCGTCCTGGCCACCGCGCTGACCGCCACCGGTCTCGGCGCGCTGATCTACGGGATCATCGAGGCGCCCGTCCGCGGCTGGACGGACCCGGTGGTCCTCGGCGCCCTCGCCGCCGCCGCGGTGCTGATCGCGGCCCTCGTCGTACGGGAGAAGCGCGCCGCGCGGCCCATGCTCGACATGGTGCTCCTCGCCGACCGCTCGTTCCTGCTCAACACCCTGACCGTGACACTGGCGATGTTCGTGCTCGCGGGGCTGATGTTCGTGCTGCCGCCGTATCTGCAGGCCGTCCTCGGGAACGACGCCTTCGGCACCGGGGTGCGGATGCTGCCGCTGATGGGCGGGCTGATCGTCGCCGCGAAGGGCAGCGCCCCGCTGGCCGAACGGTTCGGCGCCCGCTCCGTGGTCACCGCCGGCCTCGTCGTCCTCGCCTTCGCGGGCTTCCTCGGCAGCCGCGTCACCCTGGAGAGCGGTTACGGCTTCACCGCGCTGTGGCTCTCGGTCGCCGGGCTCGGCTTCGGCTTCTCGATGGTGCCCGCGATGACGGCCGCCATCGACGCCCTGCCGCCGGACCGCGCGGGCTCCGGCTCCGGACTGCTGGCGACCGTACGCCAAGTCGGCAGCGCGATCGGGATCGCGCTCATCGGGTCGCTGCTGGCGGCCGTCTACGAGAACCGGCTGCCGGCCGGTGCGCCCGACGCGGCCGGTGACTCCGTGGTCGCCGCGCATCTGCTGGGCGACCCGGCGCTCACCGCGGCGGCGGACGCCGCGTACGCGAGGGGCATGGGTGTGGTGCTGCTGGTCTCCGGGATCGCCGCGCTGATCACCGCGCTCCTCGCGGCGGCCCTGCTGCCGAGGCCGGGGAGCACCCCGGCCGCCGTGACCGCGGACGTGGCAGGGGCGGCGGCGGATGCCCGACAATGACGACCATGGCCGCCACCGCACCTCTCCCGTTCGAGCAGCACCAGCCCCCGATGGGGCTGCGGGAGCGCAAGAAGCTCAAGACCCGTATCGCGATCCGCAAGGCCATGTACCGGCTGATCGCCGAGCAGGGGTACGACGCGACCACGGTCGAGCAGATCGCGGCGGCGGCGGAGGTCTCTCCTTCCACGGTCTTCCGTTACTTCCCCACCAAGGAAGACATCGTCCTCACCGACGAGTTCGACCCGGTCATGCAAGCGTTGTTGCGGGCCCGGCCGGCGGACGAACCGCCGCTCGAGTCCTTGCGGATCATCCTGTCCGGCGCCGTCGCCGCGATCCTCGAGAACGAGCCCGAGGAGATGCAGCTGCGCACCCGTCTCATGCTGGAGGTCCCCGCCCTGCGGGCCCGGATGACGGAGACGATGGCGGACACCTCTCAGCTGCTCGCCCGCCCGATCGCCGACCGGGCGGGCCGGGAACCGGACGACCTGGAGGTACGGGTCTTCACCGCCGCCGTCATGGCCGCGCTGCGCGAGGCCCTGATCCACTGGGGCGAGCGCGGCCAGCAGGACGACCTGGTCGCTCTCGTGGACCGCACGCTGGACGTGCTCGAAGGCGGCCTGCGGCTCTGATCGCCGGGCAGCGGTGGGAAGTTGCCCCTCCGGGGCCACCGTACCGGGCGGCGATCCGCTGCCCGATCATGACTGCATGTCGAACACCTCACGGCGTGGACTTCTCGCCGTCTTCGCCGCCTCCGCCGCTGCCGTCCCGCTCGGCGCTCTGACCGCCGCCCCGGCCCGCGCCGCGGGGCCGGCCCAGGTCGCCGCGCCGCTCGCGGCCCCGGCCGGCCTCGGCACCGCCCGATCGTCCGTGACGCAGGCCCCGCTGGACGCCTCGTACTTCACCCGGCTGACGCTGCACACTCCGCTCACCGCCGCCGTGCTGCCGGGGACCCCGGCACGTACCGAGGTCACCTCCGGCGGCGAACGCGTCGCGCTGCTGACCCATGGCGCGCGGACCGTCGTACTGCCCGGCCCGGAACGGACGTTCACCGAGAACAAGAAGCCGTACGCGGACGACTTCGGCCGCACCCTGCCGGACCTGTCGCTGCCGGCGGCACAGCGCCGCTACTGGGGAAACACGCCCGGCGGCGGCAGCTGGTCCACCCTCGGGCCCGACGAGAGCGACTACTCGGTCGCGCCCGGCGCCGGCGTCATCACCCTCACCACCGACCACGCGAGCCGCCACGCCGGCGTGCGCGACGACGGCATCACCGATGTCGACGTGCGTTCCGTGGCCCGGTTCGACAAGGTGCCGACCGGTCAGGCCTGCTCGTACGCGCTGTCCTTCGGCTATCAGAGCACCCACGACAACTACCGTGCCCGGCTGTCGTTCCTCACCTCGGGCGCGGTCGAACTGCGCGTCGAGAAGGAGGTCGCCGACAACGTCACCCAACTGGCCTCCGCCCTCACGCTCGCCACCGGTGTGCCCGCCGGGACCGACTGGACGATCCGGGTGCGCCGTGAAGGCACCCGCATCAGGGCCAAGGCATGGCGCTCGGATCTCGCGGAGCCGTCCGCCTGGGCCGTCGACGTCAGCGACGCCACGTTCGGCGCCGGGCGGGTCGGCCTGCGGGCACTGGCCAACAGCGGCTGCACCAATCTGCCCGTCAGGCTGACCGTCAGCCGCTTCCAGGTCGACGCCGCCACATGGGAGGCGCCGCCCAGCGTCACGCACCGCGACTGGGTGAGGGTGTTGCCGCAGCCGTTCGACGGGACCTGGACACCGGAGCTCGAGCAGACGATACGCGGCTGGGCCGGCTCCACCGCTCCGGACGTTCTCGCCTACGCGGCCATGTTCCTGACCGGCGCCCCGGCCGTCACCAGCGGGGCGGGACCGACCAAGGACAAGCAGGTGCTGGGCGAGGCCGGGTACGGCTACCTGGACCCGCGGGGCGACCGCTACGAAGGCGCCGACTTCCACGAGTACATGAACCTCGGCTGGACCTCCCCCGACGGCACCTGGACGGGGCCGTCCGGCAAGCAGGTCGGCAACCTCGACTGCTCGGGCTACACGCGCATGGTCTACGGCTACCACCTGGGCGTGCCGCTGGCCGCGGGCGAGGACACGTCGGGCACCCGGCTCCCGCGCAGGTCCCGGGACATGGCCGACCACGCGCCCGGCGTCCGCATCGACCGGACCGACGGCACCCGGCCGCCCGCCGCGACGCAGTTGCAACCCGGTGACCTCCTCCTGTTCAACGCCGACTCCGGTGACGACGCCGTGACGGCCACGGTCGACCACGTCGGCATCTATCTGGGCGAGGACCAGGCCGGCCGGCGCCGCTTCCTGTCCAGCCGCAAGACGGTCGACGGGCCGACGATGTCCGACCTGGGCGGCGCGTCGCTGCTCGACGGCACGGGCACGTACGCCAGGACACTGCACACCGTGCACCGCATCTGACGCCGCGTCGGCGCCCTCCCCGGCCCCGGGGGCGGCGCCGGCCCGATCGCAGGCCGACAGAGGGCGGGTGGTCCGGGCCCTGCCCGCCGATCGGCGGGCAGGGCCGGGACCGCGTGGCTCACCGGCAGTCGCTCACCTCCTGCGCACGTCCCCCTTCCCGCACGCCACACCGTCCCGGTTCGGGTCGAGCCGCAGGGGGTCGTCCGCGCCGTTGACCTTCAGGCGGCCGTAGTCGTGCGTGGCCAGCCAGGCGCACCGGGCGGCCGTCGTGCGGGCCACCGTCTTCGGGAAGGTGGTCGGGACGCAGACGCCCGCGTTGCCGTAGTGGCGGTCGCAGCCCGCGATCTGCGGATCCACCGCCACCGAACTCCGTTTCTTCAACGGCTTCTTCGGCGCCCGCGCCAGATCGTCCGCGAAGTCGTGGACATGGGCGGAGGGATGGTCCGCCGCCGCCCGCGCCATGGCGGGCGGGCCGCCGAGATGCACCCACCGGGCCACCGACGGTACGCCGTTCGCGTCGACCGCGAAGAGCATGTACCAGCCCGGCGGTGCCAGGTTCGGGTTGCTGGTGACGTTCAGGTCGACGTTGTTGCCGTCGACCGTCATCGGCAGGTCCACGAACCGCTGGTTGGGGTCGGACGAGTGCGTGACCGCCGCCGGGCGGATCAGCTCCGCCTTCGCGATCGGCCGGTCGACGGTGATCCGCTGGGTGTCGCCGTACGTCCACTGCCCGTCGATCACCGAAGTGATCTGCGGCCGCGCCCCCTTGAGCAGGTACGGCGGCGTGTAGATCGACACGTTGTGGTTGTAGGTGCCGTTGCCGGGGTTGTCGCCGACCGACATGACGCGGCCGTCGGGCAGCAGGAAGGAGGAGGAGTGGTAGCCGCGCGGGACCGGGTCGGTCGCGAGCCCCGCCTCGTAGGTGCCCGTCACCGGGTCGAAGAACGACGCCTCGTACACCGGGTCGGCCCGGTCGTGCAGGGCGCCGCCGGTCTCGAAGACCTTGCCGTCGGGCAGCAGTACCGCGGAGACGTACATCTTGCCCTCCGCGCCCGTCTGCGGGCGTCGGCCGAGGCCCTGGTCGACCTCGCCCTGCGGCAGCGGCGGGCCGTGCACGTACGCGGGGTTCGGCTCCTTGAGGTCGATGATGTCGGTGAAGCGGTTGGCGACCGGATTGGTCTCGTTGTTGCCGCCGCCGATCGTCAGCACCCGCTGATCCTGCGCGGGCGGCAGCAGCACGCTCGCCGACTCGTCGCGTTCGTCCTTGGCCTGGAGGCCGGGGACGTCGGTGATGGTGTTGGCCTCGTAGTCGTAGATCGAGGCGCCGGTGCCCGGGGTGCCGTTGCCGAAGGTGTGGCTGCCGGAGTAGAAGAGGCGGCCGTCCTGCATGAGGATCATCGACGGGTACAGGCCCCAGTACGACCAGGTCTGGTTGACCTCGTTCATCGGGAGCCACTTGTTCTGGGCGGCGGAGAACTTCTCCGCGGTCACATTGCCGGTCGAGTCCTCCTTCAGACCGCCGAAGGAGATGACGTCACCGTTGCCGAGGATGGTCGCCGACGGGTACCAGTGGCCGCCGTTCATGTCGTTCGTGCGGGTGTAGGTCTCGGTCTCCGGGTCGAAGACGAACGAGTCCTTCAGGCCCTGGTAGCCGATCGACCCGTCCGCCGAGGGGTAGCCCTTGTTGCCGGACATGATCAGGATCTTGCCGTCCTGGAGCTGCACATGGCCCGCGCAGAACATGTCGACCGGCGTGGGAATCGTCTTGAAGGTGCCGGTCGCCGGATCGTGGACGGCCGAGGTGAAGGTGCCCGCCTCGAAGAGTGCCGGGTCGTTGCCCGAGCCGGCGATGACGAGGACCTTGCCGTTGTGCATGACCACCGAGTGCATGGAGCGCACCGGGTTCCGCACCGGAAGGACGTCCCAGCGGCCCTTGAGGCACTCCTGCGGCGTGCCTGTGCAGGTGGGCTCCGGAGCCGGGACCGACACCTCCTCCATCACGTAGTCGTCGGTGGTGACCGAGCCCGTGCCGTACACGGACACGCCCCACGCGATCCGGTCGGTGCCCGGCGGGACGGCGGGGGTGCGGACCTCGGCGCGCCGGTAACCGGCGCTCATCTCGAGGGTCTTCAGGTCCGTCCAGTACTGCCAGCCGGCCGTGGTGTCGTGCCGGAAGAGCGTGACGGAGGCGTCGGGAGTGGTCGACCTGTACCAGAGCGACAGGTCGTACTGCCGGTCCGGCGTCACCTGCGGCGCGCAGGCCGTGGTCTCGGTGATCAGGGCCTTGCGGTCGCCGTCGGCACGCCGGGTCAGCGAGACCTTCATCGCCTTGGTGCCGGAGTGCGCGTCGGCGACCGTCTCGAACGTGAAGTCGTTGTCCCCCCAGCCGGACTTGGACCAGCAGGCGGGCATGTCACCCGTGCCCGCCGTCTCGAAGCCGGGGTTGGAGATCAGGTTGGGCGGACCGGCCTGGGCCGTCTGCGGGACGGACATCAGCAGCGCCGTGGTCATGGCGCCGACGGCGAGCAGGGCGGTCCTGCGTCTGCGTCGGCGGGAGATCCGGAGCGGTGGCGGCATGAGCGGGTTCCCTTCGTGCGGCTCTCTTCCGGGCGATGTCGGCGGGGTGGTTCAGGAGCTGGTGACCCGCACGTCCGGCCGGGCGGCGTGCGGGGCGCTCTTCCTGCGCGGCAGATAGACCAGCGCCTCCGTCGCGGCGAAGCGCACGACGAACGTGGTCAGCAGCGCGAGCGCCGTCGCCGGGAGCACCGCCATGTCCAGCCAGGCCACGAACAGCGCGATCAGCGGGATCCGCAGCAGCAGATCGGCGTTGGCCAGCAGCGCGAAGCGGCCGGCCCGGTCCGCCCAGTGCCGGTGGCGTCTGCGGTCGCGGAACAGCAGCACCTCGATGAGCAGGAAGTTCCAGGCCACACCGAACTGGTTGGCCACGATCTCGGCCGGCAGGTAGTGCATGCCGGCGCCGGTCAGCAGATGCAGTGCGAAGAGGTTGGGCACGAAGCCGGTCAGCCCGATCAGACCGAACGCGACCATCCTGGCCATCGCGGACGCGGTGCGCAGCCCGGTGAGATGACCGAGGAACCGCATGCCCTCCTTCGCCGTCGACTTCGACTCGCCGGCGAACCGGTCCTGGAAGACGAACGGCACCTCGGCGACCGTCTCCGGGCGGCAGCGCACCGCCAGTTCCAGCAGGATCTTGTAGCCGAGCGGCTTCAGCGCGTCGGCCGTCACCACACTGCGCCGGATCGCGAAGAAGCCGCTCATCGGATCGCTGATCCCGCGCAGCCGCCGGGGGAACAGTGCCTTGGTCAGCCAGGTCGCGCCGCGCGAGACGGCGATACGGTAACCGCCGGCGAGGCCCTCGCGGCTGCCGCCGCTGATGTAGCGGCTGGCGACGACCAGGTCCGCGCCCGCGCGTTCGCCCGCCGCGACCAGGTCCGGTACCAGGGCGGGGGGATGCTGGAGATCGGCGTCCATGACGACGATCCAGTCGGAGCCCGCCCTCCGCATGCCTTCGACGACGGCCCCGCCGAGCCCGCCGTCCGGGGTGTCCCGGTGCAGCACACCGACCGGGAACGGGCAGTCCTGCGCCGCGCTGCGGATCACGTCCGGGGTGTCGTCGGTCGAGTCGTCGACGAACAGCACCTCGCAGGGCAGCCGGGACGGCACCGAGTCGGTGACTCTGCGCAGCAGTTCACGGATGTTGCCGGACTCGTTGTAGGTGGGGACGACGATGGTGACGGCGCCGGGCTCGGCGACCTGGGTAGCACTCAGCTCCGGATCGCCGAGTTCCTCGGCGCCCGTACGGGGGGTGGTCACAGCTCGCCTCCAGCGATCCTGCGGATCTCGATACGGTCCTCGCCCGTGCCGAAGACGGCGACCGGCGTCGAGTGTTCGAGCGCGGACTTGACGTTGGGCAGGTCGACGGCGTCACGCCGTACGGTCGGTGACGACACGACGTAGTCGAGGTCGCGCCAGCCGCGCGGCATCGTCTTCGCCACCGCCGGGTCGAGGTCCGCCTTGTAGAACCAGATCGCCCCGGTGCCGGGCTCGAAACCGTCGTGCACGAGATCCAGCCAGAGGGCGTCGTCGACGAGGACGCGGGTGTCGGCCGGGTCGTCGACCTCGTTCTGCATCCAGGCGGCCGCGGCACGGTAGGGGGCGTTGGCGTCGACGGTGAGCGCGGCCCGGTTGCCGTCGTACCAGCGGGGAGCGACGTATCCGACTGCCGCCACGGCCAGCAGCGTTGCCGCGGTGAGGCGTGCGGCGCGCGCCCGGGCGGGCGGGGTGGACAGGCCCGGCCGGGTGGGTCCCGCGCCCAGGCTGCCGCGGCGCAGCACGGCGTGGGCCACGCTGGCCGCCGCGGCCGCCAGGACCAGTGCGAGGAACGGGAGCGCCTGAATCACGTACATCGCCGGGAGATAGCCCGAGGGCCGCATGGCGACGACCGCGAGGATCGCCACCACCAGCGCCGGGCCGGCGAGTGCCCGTGCCGTGACCGACCAGCGGACCGTGGCGAGCAGCAGTGCGGCGCCGGCCAGTCCGCCGAGGGGCAGCACGGAGTCGTAGTAGAGCCAGGAGGTGAGGACCCCGTGGGAGCCGGTGCCCTCGTCGAGGATGAACCCGGAGCCGGGCCGGCTCATCTGGTAGGTGATGCCGTCGATCAGCGACACATGGCCGGCGCCGGGGAACAGCTCGCTGTTCAGCAGCGCGTACAGCGGATACGACAGGCCGATCAGCGCGCAGGCCGTGATCGCTCCGGTCACCGCGAACTTACGGGTGTCGCGGTGGCTGTGCCGCCACATCGTCACCAGCAGCGCGGGCAGCACGACCAGCATGGTCTCCTTGGTCAGCACGGAGACGGCGGCGGTGAGCCCCGCGGCGAAGTGGTGCCACAGATGCCGGCTGGGCGACGCGGCCAGGCAGAACGCCAGCAGCATCCACATCACGGCGATGTTGTCGAGGAAGATCTCGCGCTGCAGCACGACGGAGAGCGGCGACAGACCGAAGAGGGCCATCGCGAGGCCCGCCGCCCATCGCGGCAGGAACAGCCGGCGTGCCAGCACGTACAGCAGCACCGCGCACGCCGCGCTGACCGCCAGCATCGCGAACCGCATGGAGGCGACGCTCATCGTCTCGGGTGCGATCAGCGAGGGTATCCAGGTCAGGAACGCTATCTGGATCCAGCCGAGCGGCGGATGGTCGTACCAGTACGTGTAGTGGGCGAGCCCGTCGCCCTGCTGGACCGCCCACGCCTGGGCGAGGTAGGTGCCCTCGTCGTCGCTGAGTGTCGGGAACTGGGTGATGTTCCAGCCCTGGACGAGCAGGATCACGCACAGCAGCGCGCCGCACAGCAGCAGGTCGGGCCGCGAACTGCGGAACCGCACGACCGGGCGGACGTGCGCGGGCGCGGCGGTGGTGGCCTTCGCCTTCGCGGGCGCGGCGGATACCGGCTCGGTGGCTTCAGGGGCCGGAGGCAGGGTGGTGGTCATCGGCGGGCGGCCTCTCTGGTTCCGGACGCCTCGGTGAGGTGCGCGCCGACATGGCTGGTGAGCTCCCACTCGTTACGGCCGCGCTGCTCCCGCCAGACCGCGCGCACGGCGGCGCCGGCGAGCAGGACCTGGTAGAAGGGGCCGCCGACGACGAGCTTGACGTAGTGGATCGCACGGACCCGCAGGCCGTACTGCTTGCCGAAGTCGTGCAGTCCGACGATCTCGAAGACGAAGGTGACCATCGCCGTGATCAGCGGCAGGAAGGTCACGATGGCGACCCCCACCGGGACGTCGAGGAAGAGCGCGATGGCGACGTTGATCGGGATGACCACACCCGAGTACGCCTGAAGGAACGGCGTCATCAGGGTGTAGCGGGCCAGCATGCGCTGCCCGCGCCCGGGCAGCTGCTTCCAGTCCTTCTTCCGGTAGACCTGGAGGAACCCCTGGTTCCAGCGGGTGCGCTGCTTGAGCAGGCTCATCAGGGTGCCCGGGGTCTCCTCCCGGGTGACCATGTCGCTGTCGTAGGCGACGACGACCTTCTTGCCGACGGACGACAGCCGCACGCCCAGGTCGCAGTCCTCCGCGAGGCAGTTCGGGTCCCAGCCGCCGGCCTCACGCAGCACCGGGGTGCGTACGAAGACGGTGTTGCCGCCGAGCGGGATGAAGCCCTTCTGCGCGTGCAGGTGGAGCCGGCTGCGGAACCAGAAGAAGTACTCCAGGCAGTTGCGCAGGCTGTACCAGCTGGAATGGAAGTTGATCAGCTGCACCCCGCCCTGCACCACGTCGGCGCCGGTGGAGGTGAAGGCGTGGTCGACGTGGGCCAGCAGCTCCGGGTGGACCTGGTCCTCGGCGTCGAACACCCCGACGATGTCGCCGCGGCAGTGCGGCAGTGCCGTGTTGAGCGCCTTCGGTTTGTTCTTGGTCTCGTGCGTGTCGGTGATGACCCGCACCCGGACCGGATCGCGGGCGGCGGCGCGTTCGGCGACCGCGGCGGTCTCCGGGTCGTCGTGTCCGACGATGACGATGATCTCGAAGTTGGAGTGGCTGGACTCCAGCAGCCGCTCGATGGTGTGCTCCAGCACCGCCTGCTCGTGGCGGGCCGGCAGCAGCAGCGAGAACGAGAGACCGACCCCTCCGTCGGGCCGGTCGAACCGTGTCGCCGCGAGAGTCTCCGGCGTACGCCAGGCGTGCATCTGCCACCACAGCGTGAACGCCGCCATCCAGAAGAGCGCCACCGAAATGGCAGCAACGAACAGCGATATGAGCATGAATGGCCCCCCTGCCACAGCGCCGCGGCAGGACCCCCCTGACCGTCGGCACATACTTCCCCCACGCGCGTCACTCCCCAGTACGCGCGCCGATGCATCTGCGTTCAGGACAATAGAGGCGGAGGATTTCGTTCCGGAGCCTGACGGTTAAATTCGGCTTTTCTCGCCTCAGTCGGTGAGTTTCCGGGCAAGTTCTGTTGCGTTTGTGGTCGGTGAATCGCACACGAAACCACGGCAGACGTACGCGGCCGAACTGCTGTTCACCAAAGGACGGTCCCGCAGCAGCGGGAACTCGTCGCTGTCCGGCTCCCCCACCGCGACCGCCGCCCCCGGCGCCGTGCCCATCAACGCCGTCAGATGCAGCTCCCGCGTCGCCGGGTCGCCCTGCGGGCCGACGACCGCCACCTCGCGCGGCCCGTCGAGCAGTGCCTCCGCGACCGCGAGACCCCAGCCGATGAACCGCGGGGCACGCGGCCCGAGCGCCTTCACCACGCCCAGGGCCTCCTCCGCAGCGGTGCGATGGACCTCCGAGCCGGTGTGCGCGGCGTACGTCAGCAGCGCGCCGGCCGCCGCCGACCAGCCCGAGGGAGCGGCGTTGTCCGTGGGGTCCTGCGGGCGGCGGATCAAGGGCTCCGCGTCGTGGGCGGTGTCGTACAGCTGGCCGCCCTCCCCCCGGAACCGGTCGATCACCATGTCGAGCAGGAACCCGGCGAATTCAAGCCAGGCCCCTTCGCCGCCGACCGCCGCCAGCGCGAGGAAGCCCTCGGCGACGTCCGCGTAGTCCTCCAGCACCCCGGCGTTGTCCCCGGCCCGCCCGTCCTTGGACGTCCGGTGCAGGCGCACACCACCGGCCTCGAAGTCCATGTGCAGCCTCACCAGCAGGTCGGCGGCCTCCGTCGCCCGCTCGACGAGGTCCGGCCGGCCGAAATACGCACCGGTCTCGGCGAGGGCGGCGACGGCGAGCCCGTTCCAGGCGGCCACGATCTTGTCGTCGCGGCCGGGACGCGGACGCTCCTCGCGGGCCGCGAGCAGCCGGGCGCGCAAGTCCGCGTCCGGTTCGCCGACGGGCAGTTGCAGCACCGACGCACCTTCCTCGAAGGTGCCCTCCTCGGTCACCGCGAAGAGCTCCGCCGCCCGTGCCCCGTCCTCGTCGCCGAGCACCTCGCGCAGCTGCGCGGGTGTCCACACGTAGAACGCGCCCTCGGCGTGACCGCCGTCCGCCGTGTCGCTGTCCGCGTCCAGCGCGGAGGCGAACCCGCCCTCGGCGGTGCGCAGTTCGCGCACCATGAAGTCGGCGGTCTCCAGCGCGACGCGCTTGGCGAGATCACTGCCGGTGGCACGCCACAGGTGGGCGTACACCCGGCACAGCAGGGCGTTGTCGTACAGCATCTTCTCGAAGTGGGGCACGACCCACTCGCGGTCCACCGAGTAGCGCGCGAAGCCGCCGCCTAGCTGGTCGTAGAGCCCGCCCCGGGCCATCGCCTCGCCGGTGTGGGCGGCCATCTCCAGTGCCCCTTCCCCACCGGTGCGGGCATGGTGCCGCAGCAGGAACTCGATCACCATCGACGGCGGGAACTTGGGCGCACCGCCGAAGCCGCCGTGCCGCTCGTCGTAGTCCCTGGCCAGCCCGAGCAGCGCCTGGGCGAGCTCGTCCTCCCCAGGGGCGCCCTGCCCACCGTGGGCGAGCGAACGCCCGGCCAGGTCACGGCTGATCTTCTGCGCCACCTCGGCCACCTCGTCCGGGCGGCCGGTCCAGGCGTCGCTGACGCCCTCCAGCACCTGCCGGAAGGACGGCATGCCGTGGCGGGGCTCGGGCGGGAAGTAGGTCCCGAAGTAGAACGGCTCCCCGTCGGCCGTCATCCACACGGACATCGGCCAGCCGCCCTGCCCGGTCGCGGCCTGCACGGCCTCCATGTAGACGGCGTCGACATCCGGCCGCTCCTCACGGTCGACCTTGATGTTGACGAAGTGCTCGTTCATGTACGCGGCGGTCCGGGCGTCCTCGAAGCTCTCGTGCGCGAGCACATGACACCAGTGGCAGGAGCTGTATCCCACGCTGAGGAACACGGGCACGTTGCGCCGCCGCGCCTCGTCGAAGGCTGCGGGCTCCCACTGCCACCAGTCGACGGGGTTGTCGGCGTGCTGGAGGAGGTAGGGGGACGTGGCCTGCGCAAGTCGGTTCGCCATACCTCCATCCTTGCGCACGGGGGCCGGGGACGCGGAGTGCCACCGCGGAGGCGTGGCGGCGGCCCTCACCGCCGGCGGTCCGGTCAGGGGCGCCGGTGTCGTCCCTACATCCCGGCCCGGAAGGTCAGCGCCCAGGCCGTGGCACCCTTCACCGTCGAGGTCGACCTCGGCGTGCTCTGAACGCGCGCCGGCGAACCCGCCCGCTCAGCGCGCCGGGCGGTAGGTCGCGATGATCACGCCGCTGCTGGTCGGCTCGGCGCTCACCAGCTCCAGCTTCTTCATCGCGGCGTCGTCCGCGAACAGCTTCTTGCGCCCCTCGCCGGCCACTACCGGGTGGATCAGCAGGACCAGCTCGTCCAGCAGGTCCTGCTCCAGCAGCGAGCGAACCAGTGTCGGGCTGCCGGCGACGGTGATGTCCTTGCCCTCGCCCGACCTGAGCTCGTTGACCGCGGCCACGAGATCACCCTTGACCAGCGTGCTGTTCGCCCAGTCGTCGACGCCGTCCAGCGTCGAGGAGAACACGTACTTCGGCGATTCGTTGATCCACTTGGCGAAGCCGGCGTCCTCGCCGCTGGTCACGGTGGGCCAGTACCCGGCCCATTCGGTGAACGTCACCCGACCCAGCAGGATCGTGTCGGCCGTCTCCAGCGTGTTGGCCAGGGCGGCGCCCATCTCCTCGTCGAACGCGAACTGCCACTCGTTCGGGGCCTGTGCGACACCGTCGAGCGAGATGAACAGACCCGAGACAACCTTGCGCATGATTCCTCCATGATGAGTGCGGAGTCCGCCGCCCGTCCCGGCCCCGACGGCGCTCCGGCCGGGACGGGCCGACCCCTTCGGCCACGTCGTGAACACTAGGCCGGGCCGGGACTCAGGTCTTGTACAGAAGCGACAGCGGCTCCGCGCCGTCCGGGAGGCTCAGCCGAGTGGCGGTCCGGCCGATGTACCGGCTCAAGGACCGTGCGAGGTGCGGCTGGTCGAAGTACCCCAGCCGGTGGACGACGTCCTGGACCGGCACCCCCTCCTGGACCAGTACCGCCGCCTGCCGTGCGCGCTGGATCTGCCGGACGGCGCCCTGTGTCAGACCGGTCGCCGCGACGAAACGCCGCTGCAGGGTGCGGTCGGAGACGTCCGGGCGAGCGCCGCCGAGCACAGCGGGCACGATCGGGTCCTGGTCCACGATCCCCTTCCGCACCATCCGAAGGACGAACGCCTCCGCGTTGTCGTAGTCCGGCACGTGCCAGGCCGAACCCTTCAGCCACAGCGAACGTCGCGTCACGTCGGGGATCTCCGCGTTGCCGCCCACCAGACTGCTCACGGGGATGTGCGGCATCGAGGTACCCAGCGCGAAACTGATCCCGAAGAAGACGGCGTCGTCCGGCACCGGCGCCTGGGACGCCCTCGGCTCCGGGCCCAGCACGGCGGCCTGCGTCCGCCCCTGGTGCTCCCAGAACACCAGCTCCCAGTGGGACGTCGCGACCGACATCATCCGGGTGACGTCGTCGCTCCGGCTGCGCCACACCCGCTCGATGTACGGCAGCTCCGACGTCCGGCTCTCGATCACCAGACTCATCCCGGTCCCCCTCGCACGGCCCGGATCCCGAAGTCCCGGAATCCCGGAAGAGCCGCCAGTCTGACACCCCGCTCGCCGACTCCGCCGCCGGAACCCCTCGCACTTCCTCCCCGGGGCGACGACACTTGACGGGCCGATACATGGGTAGCGACACGGAATCCGGGCTCTTTCAGGGGGACGCACATGCGGGACGGCCACCGGGCTGAAGCGGAACGGCTGTTGGCACGAGCGGTGGAGGAGGAGGTGCGGCGCTCGGGCGGCAGCTCGGACGCCGGGACGCTGCTCGCGCGGGGGCGTGCCGCTCTCGACTCGATGGCGGCGAGCGCGAGCGAGGAGTACGCGGCCTACGAGCAGGCGCTCACCGAGGCCGAGGCCGGGCAGCAGCCGCTGTCGCAGCGCTTCAGCCGGGAGACGCTGGGCGCTCCGGTGCTGGTCACCGCCGTCGCCGCCGTCGCCGCGATCGGCGCGGACATCGCCCTCGGGACGGCGACGGGCACCGCGCTCGGGGCCGGTGCCGTCGTGGCCGTCGCCGGGGCGGCGACCACCGTCGCCAAGGTGACCGCCGCGCACTGGCCCGCGGCGCACCGCAGGGCGGGAGCACTCGCGCAACCCGGCGGCGTGGAGCAGCTGCGGCTCCAGTGGCTGACGGCGCTGGAGGTACGGGGCATCCGCCCGTTCCTGGACCAGCAGCGGATGCTGGCCGCGTCGGCCCGGCCCGCGAAGAAGGCGTCCGTCGTGCCGCAGCTGCGTGGCGCGGACCGGTCGGCGGCGGCACGGCGCAGGTCCGTGCTGGAGCAGTCGTTCGGCCATCTCCCCGATCCCGGGGGCCCGTTCGCCGGGCGCCGCTCGCAGATGGCGCAGATCACCCAGTGGGTGCACGCGGCACGCGCGGCGACGCAGACGCTTCCGGTGGTGGTGGTCCTCCACGGTGATCCGGGCTCGGGACGCACGACGCTCGCGGTGCGCGCCGCCCACCATCTCAAGGACCTGTTCCGCGGCGCGTGCGTGGTCGACCTCCGGGGTGACGGCGAGCAGCCGCTGCCCACCCGTGACGCACTGCTGCACCTGCTGAACCGGCTCGGTGCGCCGCGTGAGCAGCTGCTCTTCCGTGAACGCGCCTCGGCGGAGCAGCAGGTGCGGCGGCTGAGCGAGCTGTACCACCAGTATCTGACCGGGCTGCCGGTGACGGTGGTGCTCGACGACGCGCGCGACCCGGACCAGGTGCGCACGCTGCTGCCGGAGCGGTCGGACAGTCTGGTGCTGGTGACCGCACGCGCACCGCTCGACCTGCCCGACGACATCCCGGCCCGGGTGCACCACCTGCCGGTGGAGGCGCTGGACGCGGCGGGCGCGGAGGAGCTGCTGCGGGCCGCGGCGGCGAGCTCTTCACCTGGGCCGTACGACGTCCGGTCCACGGACGAGGTCCGGGAGCTGTGCGGCGGGCTGCCGCTGGCGCTGCGGACCGCGGGCTCCTCGCTGGGCGAGCGTTCCGCGGACCGCCTGGCGGCGGACCTCCGCGCCCTGGGGCCGCTGGATCCGGTCGAGCGGGCGCTGCGGCTGCGCTACACCGACCAGCCGGAGCAGGCGCGGCGGCTGCTGCGCCGGCTGGCGCTGGCGGGCCGGGCCTCGCTCGGTCCTGCGGCGGCCGCGGCGCTGCTGGCGACCGACGAGAAGGAGGCGCAGCGGCTGCTGGCGGCGCTCGCGGAGGCGGGGCTGATCGACCATGTGCGCTCGGCGCGTTACCGGCTGCACGACGCGGTGCGCCGTTTCGCCAGGAGCCGGCTGATGGACGAGGAGGACGCCGCCGACCGCGGCGCGGCGCAGGAGCGGCTGATCCGGAACTACGCGGAGCTGGCCGGTGCGGTGATCCGGATGGTCGACGGCAAGATGTCGACGCGGGCCGGGCAGTTCGGGGCGTACGGCTTCCCCTCGCTGGACGCGGCGCTGCGCTGGCTCGACGACGAGTCGAGCTTCATCACCTCGGCGCTGCGGCACGCGGAGGGTGTGGACCAGCAGGCCGTGCTCGGGCTGCTGGGCGCGCTGTGCGACTACTGCCTGCTGCGCGGCGACCTGTACCGGCTGGGTGAGATCAGCGAGCTCACCCAGGCCGTGGACCAGGGGCTGCTGGAGCGCTCCGTGCGCTGGCGTACCGGTATCGCGGCCCGGCAGCTCGGCGAGCTGGACAAGGCGCGTACGACGCTCTCGTCGGTGGTGGGCCTGTACCGGGAGGCGCACCACGACGCCGGTGCCGCGCTCGCGCTGTGCTCGCTCGGGATCACTCTGCACCATCAGGGCAATCTCACAGAGGCGGCGGCGAAGCTGCACGAGGCGATCGCGCTCCAGGATTCGCAGGAGCAGGCGGAGGACCGCGCCTGGTCGCTGCACGCGCTGGCCGCCGTGGAGCGCGACCGGGCGAATCTCGCCGAGGCCCTGCGGCTGCTGGAGACGGCGCTGGCGCTGCACCGGGAGGGCGAGTCCCTGCACGGCGAGGCCTGGTCGCAGTTCCAGCTGGGCCAGGTGTTCCTGCGCATGGGCGACGTGCCCGCCGCCCGGACGGCGCTGGAGGTGGCCCTGGACCTGTACGGCCGCACCCGCGACGGCCGCGGTGAGGCATGGGCGCTGACCCAGCTGGCGCGCGCCCGGCTCGTCGACGGCGACCCGGCGCCCGCCGTGGACGACCTGCGCCAGGCGCTGGCCAGGCACCGCGAGAACGAGGACGCCCGCGGCGAGGCGTGGACCCTGTACTACCTGGGTCAGGCCCTGGAGGAGTCCGGCGACCGCGACCAGGCGGTACGGGAGCTGGAGCGGGCGCGGACGATGTTCTCCCGGATGCGGGACGTGTACGGGCTGGCCTGCGCCCGGCACCACTCCGGGCGGGTCACCCGCGACCAGCTCGCGGCCAGGACGGGCAGCCTGCGCAACTCCGGCTTCGCCCGCCAGCTCCTCGTCGACGCCCGCGCGGACTTCGCCCGGATCGGCGTCGCGCACGGGGAGGCCTGGACGTGCCTGGAGCTGGCGATGATCGACGCCGGGAACAGCCGCGCGCCGCAGGCGCTGGAGCTGTGCGACGAGGCGGCGGCCCTGTTCGCCTCGTACGGCGACGAACGCGGCGGCGACTGGGCGCGTTTCCTGCGCTGCACCCTGCTGCCGTACGCCTCGCCCGGCGGCATCGAGGTCGGCACGGTCGTGGCCCAGGAGGAGCTGTCGCGTCTGATGGCCGCCGGGCACGCGTCGCGTGACGCGAAGCTGGAGGACTGCGCGGAGGCGCTGGCGGTGATGCTGGAACGCGGCGTGCGCCTGGAGGACGGCTGGCAGGCATGGCAGCTGGGACTGGTCCCCAACCGGCACGCCCGGGAGGTCATGGGCGTGGCCGTGGAGGCGGGCCGCTAGCGGGCGGACACACCGGTGGGCCCGGTCCGCGGAGGCGGTCCGGGCCCAGGGGGTGACGCGTCAGGCCGCCTCGGAGCCCGTCCGCTTCGCGGGGCCGGCCTCCGAGGTGACCTTCGGGTCAGGGGCCTCCTCGAAGTTCACCCGGCCCATGTGGCGGTTCATGGACTTCATCAGGGCCCACACGCCCACGGCCAGCGCCGCGAAGACGAGAAAGCCGAGGACACCCGGGGTGACCTTGTTCTCGTCGAGCTCCTTGGCGAGGGTGGCCATGTGCGTCATTGCGAGGTGTGCGCTTGCGCTCATGTCAGGCATTGTCCCGGATGCCCGCGAAGAGGTCGTCCTCGGGGAGGGAGGTTTCGACGAGCGACTTCGCGAGCTCGTACTCCTCCGTCGGCCAGACCTCCTTCTGGATCTCCATGGGGACGCGGAACCAGCCGCCCTCGGGGTCGATCTGCGTGGCGTGCGCGATCAGCGCCCGGTCACGGGTCTCGAAGAACTCGGCGCAGGGCACGTACGTGGTCAGCGTCCGCTCCGCGCGCTGGAACTCCTTCCAGCGCTCGAGCCACTCGCCGTACGGCGACTCGAGACCGCGCTCGAGCAGTGCCTCGTGGAGGGCGACCGTGCGGGGCCGGTTGAAGCCCTGGTTGTAGTAGAGCTTCTGGGGCTGGAAGACCTGCCCGTACTCGGACTCGGGGAACTTCTCCGCGTCGGCCGCGCCCTCGAACGCCACCATCGTGATCTTGTGGGTCATGATGTGGTCGGGGTGCGGGTAGCCGCCGTTCTCGTCGTAGGTCGTGATGACCTGGGGACGGAAGTCGCGGATCCTGCGCACCAGCTCGCCGGCCGCCTTGTCGACGTCCTCGAGGGCGAAGCAGCCCTGCGGGAGCGGCGGCAGCGGGTCGCCCTCCGGCAGGCCGGAGTCGACGAAGCCGAGCCAGTCCTGCTTGACCCCGAGGATCTCGCGGGCCTCGTCCATCTCCTTCCTGCGCACCTCGTGGATGTTCTCCTCGATATAGGCGTCGCCCTGGAGCTTGGGATTGAGGATGGAGCCGCGCTCGCCTCCCGTGCAGGTCACGACCAGCACGTCCACCCCCTCGGACACATACTTGGCCATCGTCGCCGCGCCCTTGCTCGACTCGTCGTCGGGGTGGGCGTGCACGGCCATCAGTCGCAGCTGCTCAGTCAAGACTCGATCCTCAATGAATAGTCGCGTCGTGCAACTTCTATAGTGACCGAATCGGCGGACGGAAAATTCCTGCCTCCGGCTCTCGAGAGGAACGATCATGGCGGCTGTCGGCGAAAAGCTTCCGCAGGGGCGCTACGGGCGCACGGCGGACGAGCGCGCGGACCGCAAGCTGCGGATCGTGGGGGCCGTTCTCGGCGCCTGCATGCTCGCTCTCGTCGGCTGGTTCGGCTACGACTACGTCGCCGGTACGCGGATCAGCGCCGAGGTGATCAAGTTCGACGTCATGGAGGGCGCCGACGAGGTCCAGGTCCATCTCGAGGTCCGCAAGGACGCGGGGGCCGCCGGCAGCTGCACGCTGCGTGCCCTCGCGGAGGACGGCGCCGAGGTCGGCCGGCTGGACGTGGCGATCGGCCAGGAGGGTGAGAACCGCGTCGACGAGGTCGTGAAGATCCGTACGACGCGGCAGGCGACGAGCGCCGAGCTGATGGGCTGCAACGCCGCGTGACACCCCGGACCCCGCGCTGAGCAGGGGTGCTGAGCAGGTGTTCTGCATTTCCCGAGGCCTTTGTCCTCCCCCTTTCCCGCCGGAATTGTTAGGCTCGTGGTTTCGCCCGCCCATGGGGGTACATCCTTCTGGGTAGGGCGATGCTTTGTATTCCCAGTACCTACGAGGAGCACCTGTGACCCAGACCAGCGACAACGTCACCTGGCTTACCCAGGAGGCGTACAACCAGCTCAAGGCCGAGCTGGAGTACCTGTCTGGTCCCGCCCGCACCGAGATCGCCAAGAAGATCGAGGCGGCGCGCGAGGAGGGCGACCTGCGGGAGAACGGCGGGTACCACGCGGCCAAGGAGGAGCAGGGCAAGCAGGAACTCCGTGTGCGCCAGCTGACCCAGCTCCTGGACAACGCCAAGGTCGGCGAGGCCCCGGCGGACGACGGCGTCGTCGAGCCCGGCATGGTCGTCACGATCGCCTTCGACGGCGACGAGAACGACACCCTGACGTTCCTGATGGCGTCGCGCGAGTACGCGAGCGCGGACATCGAGACCTATTCGCCGCAGTCGCCGCTGGGCGTCGGCGTGAACGGCAAGAAGGTCGGCGACGACGCCGAGTACGAACTGCCGAACGGCAAGAAGGCCGCGGTGAAGATCCTCGCGGCCAAGCCCTACTCGGGCTGAGCGGGACGCGTACGACGAAGGGGCCGGACCGCGGAAGCGGTCCGGCCCCTTCGTGTGCCGGTCAGGCGGCGGAGCGGTACTTGCGGACGGCCAGGGTCCGGAAGACCACGAGGATCAGCACCGACCACAGCACCGAGGCCAGGATCGGGTGCTGCATCGGCCACGCGTCCGGGGTCTTGAAGCCGGGCGGCAGGTTGCCGAACAGCTCACGGCATGCCTGGACGGTGGCGCTGAACGGGTTCCATTCCGCGATGTGCCTCAGGAAGGTCGGCATCTGGCTCGCGTCCACGAAGGCGTTGGAGATGAACGTCAGCGGGAACAGCCAGATGAGCCCGCCGGAGGTGGCCGCCTCCGGCGTGCGCACCGACAGGCCGATCAGCGCGCCGATCCAGGAGAAGGCGTAGCCCAGCAGGAGCAGCAGCAGGAAGCCGAGGAGCACCTTGCCGATGTTCTCGTGGACCCGCCAGCCGACGATCAGCGCGACCACCGAGAGCACCACGAGGGTGAGCGCTGTCTGCACCAGGTCGGCGAGCGTACGGCCGGTGAGGACCGCGCCGCGCGCCATGGGCAGTGACCGGAACCGGTCGATGAGGCCCTTGTGCATGTCGTCCGCGATGCCCGCGCCGGCGCCCGCCGTGGCGAAGGTGACCGTCTGCGCGAAGATGCCGGCCATCAGGAACTCGCGGTAGGCCTCCGGGGAGGTGGAGCCGCCGACCTGGATGGAGCCGCCGAAGACATACGTGAAGAGCACCACGAACATGATCGGCTGGATCAAACCGAAGATGATCATCTCGGGGATGCGCATCATCCGGATCAGGTTGCGCTTGGCCACCACCAGGGAGTCCCTGACGGCCTGGCCGATGCCGCCACGGGGGCGGGGCGCCGCGAGCGGCGGCGCGGTCTGCGTGGTGGCGCTCACTTCGCGCCCTCCTTCCTGGCGCTGTGGCCTGCGGCGTCTTCCGGTTCCGCGCCGCCGTTGCCCTCTGCGACCTCCGCCGCGTGCCCGGTCAGCGAGATGAAGACGTCGTCGAGGGTGGGGCGGCGCAGGCCGATGTCGTCGATCTCCACGCCTCGGGCGTCGAGGTCGCGGATGACCTCGGCGAGCAGCTTGGCGCCGCCGGTGACCGGGACCGTGAGCTTGCGGGTGTGCTCGGCGACGGCCACCTCGCCCTTGCCGTAGCCGACGAGGACCTCGCGGGCGGGCCCGATCTGCTCGGGCTCGTGGACGACGACCTCGACGCGCTCGCCGCCCGTGCGGGCCTTGAGCTGGTCGGAGGTGCCGCGGGCGATGACCTTGCCGTGGTCGACGACGCAGATGTCGTCGGCGAGGTGGTCGGCCTCCTCCAGATACTGGGTGGTCAGCAGCAGTGTCGTACCGCCGCCGACGAGTTCCTGGATGACCTCCCACAGTTGCTGCCGGTTGCGCGGGTCGAGACCGGTCGTCGGCTCGTCCATGAACATCACGGGCGGGGACACCACCAGCGCCGCGGCGAGGTCGAGCCTGCGGCGCATACCGCCGGAGTAGGTCTTGGCGGGGCGGTCGGCGGCGTCGGCCAGGTTGAACCGCTCGAGCAGCTGACCTGCCCTCTTCTTCGCGTCCCTGGCGCTCATCTGGTAGAGCTGCCCGACCATCTGGAGGTTCTCCCGGCCGGTCAGGTACTCGTCGACGGCGGCGAACTGGCCGGAGAGGCCGATGGACCTGCGCACTTCGTTGGGGTGCTTGAGCACATCGATGCCGGCGACGACCGCGGAACCGCTGTCCGGCTGGAGGAGAGTGGTCAGTACGCGCACGGTGGTGGTCTTGCCGGCGCCGTTCGGGCCGAGAAGTCCGAGGACCGTGCCTTCGGGGACGTCGAGATCGACGCCGTCCAGTGCCCTTACGTCACCGAAGGTCTTGACCAGACCTTCGGCGTAGATGGCGCCTGGCATAGGGGGTCTCCCATGGTGACGGGTGGAGTGGATGAATGCTTGCGCGCGAAAGGCCGGCTCGGCCGCTCCCTTGGCGGGAGCATGGCAGGGGCCACACCATAACGCGATACATCGCGTCTCTCAAGAGGGTGTCGCGTCGACGTCCGCGCCGGGTATCGCGATACATACGCCTCGCCCTCCCGCCGGCGCGGAAGCGCTCAGACCATCACCGTGTAACCCGCGGCGCGCAGGGTCGCCGCGACCTCCTCGCAGTGCTCGGGCCCCTTCGTCTCCAGGTGCAGCTCCACCTCCACCTCCGTGAGCCCGAGCCGCGGGTCGGTCCGTACATGGCTCACATCGAGAACATTGGCATCCGCCACTGACAACAGGCCGAGAAGCCCCGCGAGCGCACCCGGCCGGTCCGTCAGCCGCAGCCGCAGCGACAGGTACCTGCCCGCCGCGGCCATGCCGTGCCGGAGGATGCGCTGCATCAACAGCGGGTCCACGTTGCCGCCCGAGAGCAGGGCGACGACCGGGCCCTCGAACGACCTCGGATCGCTCAGCAGTGCCGCCACCGTGCTCGCCCCGGCCGGCTCGACGACCATCTTCATCCGCTCGAGGCAGAGCAGCAGCGCACTGGAGAGCGCGTCCTCGGAGACCGTACGAACCTCCTCCACAAGATCGCCAATGATTTTGAAGGGCACATCGCCCGGCCGCCCCACCTTGATCCCGTCCGCCATCGTCGTCGGCCTGTCGACGGACACCGGATGTCCGGCCGCCAGCGACGGCGGATAGGCGGCGGCGCCCTCGGCCTGCACGCCGATCAGCTTCACGTCGGGCCGCAGCGCCTGCACCGCGACCGCGATCCCGGCCAGCAGCCCGCCCCCGCCGACACCGACGAGGATCGTCCGCACCTCCGGGCACTGCTCGAGGATCTCCAGCCCCACCGTGCCCTGCCCGGCGATGATGTCCGGGTGGTCGAAGGGGTGGATGAAGACGGCGCCCGTCTCCCGCGCGTACTCCTGCGCCGCGGCCAGCGTCTCGTCGACGACCTGCCCCTGCAGACGCACATCGGCCCCGTACTCCCTGGTCGCGGCGACCTTCGGCAGCGGCGCCCCGACCGGCATGAAGACAGTGGAGCGCACCCCCAGCAGCGACGACGCCAGCGCCACGCCCTGCGCGTGGTTGCCCGCGGAGGCTGCGACGACGCCTGCCGCCCGCTCCTCCTGCCGGAGGCCGGCGATCCGCACGTACGCGCCGCGCAGCTTGAACGAGCCGGTGCGCTGAAGGTTCTCGCACTTGAGATGGACCGGCGCCCCCACCAGTTGCGACAGATGCCTGCTGCCCTCCATCGCCGTGACTCTGGCGACGCCGGACAGCATCTTCTGCGCTCCCCGGATGTCGTCGAGGATCACGGAAGGAATCTCGGGCGTACGGAAGCTCATGCTGCCAAGTCTGGCAGTTCGGGCCCCGCCGGGTGGCGCCGTCCGCATCCCGGGCCGGCGCCCCCGCCGTCACCCGGGACCGGGCCCGCGACAGAGCGGGCGCACCGGCCCGGAGTCCGGCCGCGTAAGGGGCCCGTACCGGATTGTGCAGCGCAGGTACGCCGGGACCCAGGGCCGCGTACTCTGTCCCCCACCAACCGACCACCGCACAAGAGAGCCCCCGCAGCCATGCCCACTTCTCAGGACATGACGACCACTGCGTCTGCCTCTCGGGGGACCTCCCCCGAACCCGCCGGCGGCCCCGGTCTCCTCGATGCCCTCCAGCACCAGGTGGCCGTGTTCGCACGCCGCGCGGAACAGACACGGCTCGGCGGAGTCGGCCAGGTCCGCAACTCGATGGACCGCGCCGCGTACCTGCTGCTCAACCGCCTGGACCTCGAAGGTCCGATGGGCGTCAAGGCACTTGCCGCCGGGATGGGCATCGACTCCTCGACCGTCACCAGGCAGGTGGCGCCGCTCGTGGACAGCGGCCTGGTCAAACGCACCTCGCACCCGGAGGACGGCCGTGCGGTCGTGCTCCAGCTGTCCCCGCGGGGCCTGGCCAAGCTCGAAGAGGTCCGCGCCTCACGCCGTGAGCTGATGGCGCAGGTGACGGACGGCTGGACGGAGAGCGAGCGGGAATCGTTCTGCACTCTGCTCACCCGTTTCAACACGGCGCTCTCCGCCCGCCAGGCCGGTCTTCCCGCCGGTGAGACGGAGACGCCGCCGACCTCTTGACCCAGGGCCGTCGCCGGGCCCTATATGAGGACGTGAGCGAGCGGAATTCAGCCATGGACCGCCGTCGCGCCCATGAGTTCGAAGCCTTCGTGGCGGGCGCGTCGAGCCGGCTGCTGCACGCCGCGACCCTGCTCACCGCCGAGCCCCCCACCGCCAACCCGCTGGCACAGCGGCTGCTGACCGGTGCCCTGGCCCGCACCTACGCCCACTGGGACCGGCTGCGCGGCGAGGACCCGTACGACCGCACCCGCCAGGAACTCGCCCTCCGCTTCGCCCGCAGCGCCTGGCGCTACCACCGGGTGCGCGGCGGGGTACTGGACCGTCTCACCCCGCAGGAACGCCTGATCCTCGTGCTGCGCCTCTACGAGGGGGTCGAGGAGGAGCAGACGGCCGCGATCATCGGACTTCCCGCCGACCGGGTGCGGGCCATCTGCAGCCGGGCGGTCTCCACCATGCGCGGCGCCCGCCGGGCCCGAGGCCGCACACTCCTGAGGACGGCCTCGTGAACGGCCCGGAGCGCAAGGAGGACGAGGTCAGGCGGATGATGGACGTCCCCCATCCCGTGGTCCCCGCCGGCCTCGGCCCGCGCGCCGCGGAACAGGGCGCCCGGCTGCTGCGCCGGCACCGGGCGGTCCGCCGGGCATGGATCGGGCTGCTGGTCGTGCTGGTGATCGCGTGCGCGGTGTGGGCGACGGTGACCGAACCGTGGGCGGTGCCCCCGTCGGACACGACGCCCCCGCTCGAAGGCTGGTAGCAGCCGCTCGTCGCGGATCTATCCTGAAAACAGCGGCGCAACGAACGAGCCCAGGAGGTCGTCATGACCAGAAAAGTCGCCGACTGCCGCAACACCCCCAGCGTCTCGGGCTGCACCCTCACCATCAGCGGTGAGGAGGAGGAAGTCGTGCGGGCGGCCGCAGAGCACGCCGTCTCCGTGCACGGCCACACCGACGGCCCCGAGCTGAGGCAGATGGTGCGTGAGTCCCTGGAGGACGAGAAGGCCCACGTCTGACCGGATCCCGGCCCCCTTCCGTCGGGCCCCGGCGGGCTCGCCGGGGCCCGACGGAGCGTCGGGGCAGGGTCAGCCCAGAGCCTGCTGGAGATCGGCGAGCAGGTCGTCGGCCGCCTCGATGCCCACGGAGAGACGGACCAGATCCGCCGGCACCTCCAGGGCGGAGCCCACGACGGACGCGTGCGTCATCCGGCCCGGGTGCTCGATCAGCGACTCCACACCGCCCAGCGACTCACCCAGCGTGAACAGCTTCGCCCGGTTGCACACCTCGACCGCCGCCTGCTCGCCGCCCTGCACGCGGAACGAGACCATGCCGCCGAAGGCCCGCATCTGCTTCGCCGCGATCTCGTGGCCCGGGTGCTCCGGCAGGCCCGGGTAGAGGACCTGGGTGACCTTCGGGTGGCTGGTGAGCATCTCCGCGACCCGCGTCGCGTTCTCGCTGTGCCGGTCCATGCGCACGGGCAGCGTCTTGATGCCGCGCAGCACCAGCCACGCGTCGAACGGTCCGGCGACCGCGCCCATCGCGTTCTGGTGGTACGCCAGTTCCTCGCCCAGCTCGGCGTCCGCGGCGATCAGCCCACCACCGACGACGTCCGAGTGGCCGCCCATGTACTTGGTCAGCGAGTGCACGACGACGTCGGCGCCGAGCGCGATCGGCTGCTGGAGGTAAGGGCTGGCGAAGGTGTTGTCGACGACGAGCTTCGCGCCCGCCGTGCGGGCGATGTCCGCGACGGCCGCGATGTCGGTGATGCCGAGCAGCGGGTTCGACGGCGTCTCGACCCAGATCACCTTCGTACGGTCGGTGACCGAGGAACGCACGGCCGCCGGGTCGGAGGTGTCGGCCACGGAGAAGTCGACGCCCCACCGCTCGACCACCTTGGCGAAGAGCCGGAAGGTGCCGCCGTACGCGTCGTTCGGGATGACCACGTGGTCGCCGGGGCGCAGCAGCGTACGCAGCAGGCAGTCCTCGGCCGCGAGGCCGGAGGCGAAGGCCAGACCACGGCGTCCGCCCTCGATCGCGGCGAGGTTCTCCTCCAGCGCGGTGCGCGTCGGGTTGGCGCTGCGGCTGTACTCGTAACCGCCGCGCAGACCGCCCACGCCGTCCTGCTTGTACGTGGACACCTGGTAGATGGGCGGTACGACCGCGCCGGTCAGCGGGTCCGCGGTGTTGCCCGCATGGATGGCGCGGGTCTCGAAGCTGTGGAAGCTGTGCTGGTCGCTCATGAGGTCCGAGCGTAGTCCGGTGCGGGACCGGCCGTGGCCGCACGCCGCAGGCGTCCGGGACAATGGGCTCATGGAGATTCTCTGGTTCCTGATCGCACTGTGCATGCTGACCGCGATCATCGGCCCCGTCGTGCTGCGCCGCCGGAACGGCATCCGGCTCGCCCGGCCCGGCTCGCCCGACGCCGCCGACCCGGACACCTACGGCTTCGTACGCCAGGAGCAGCTGGACGTCCGGATGCCCGGACCGGACCAGGACCTCCTGGACGTACTGGACGTCGTCCAGCGGACCCAGGACTGGCACGCCGCCTCGCAGCTGCTCGCCGGTACGCCGAAGGAGGGCGAGCGGCGCTGGCAGCGCGTCCAGGCCTTCGCCGGGGCCGCGTCCCTGGAGCTGGCGCAGCAGCCCGGCGTCGGCGGCGCGTGGCTGCGCAAGTGGCGCTCGGAGGCCCCGAAGGACGCGGGCGCGGCGCAGGTGCACGCCGAGTTCCTGGTGCAGCAGGCGTGGCGCTCGTCGGCCGTCGGCGCGGACGACTTCCGGATCATCCTGGAGGAGGCCAGGACCGTCTGCGGCGAGGCGGCGCTGCTCGCGCCCGGCGACCCCGTCCCGTACATCATCGAGCTGGCCGTCGCCCGCGGACTCGGCTACAGCCACGAGCAGTTCGACCAGCTGTGGGCGAAGGTCATCGACCGCGCGCCCGACCACATGGGCGCCCACCTGGCCGCCCTGCACCACCTCTGCGAGAAGTGGCACGGCTCCCGCGAGGAGGCCGACCACTTCGCCACGACGGCCGCGGCCCGCGCCCCGCGGGGGTCGCTGCTGGCGGCCCTCCCGCTCTTCGCGGTCTACGAGCACCTGCCCGAGGTGAACCTCGTGCGCTCCTTCTACCAGAGCGCTGTGGTCACCAAGGCCATGGAGGGCGCGCTGTTCGCGGTGCACTCCGCCCGCCCGGACGACCCGATGCTCGCGCACGTACGCCACCTGCTCATCGTCTTCCTCGTGAACTCCGAGCGGTGGGCCGAGGCGATGCACCAGCTCGTACAGGTCGACGGTCACGTGGGCGCGCTGCCCTGGACGACGGAGCCCGACCCGGCGGCGGCCTACACCGTCTACCGCGCCCTCGCGGTCGCCGGCTACGAGGCGAACGGCGGCAGCCCGGCGACCCTGCTGCGCTGAGCCGCACCCCCGCGGCGGCGGCAACGGCGCCGGTGGAATTCCGGACGGCACCGGGACGTTGTTCCGGTGCCGTCACCGTGAAGGAGAACCAGCCATGCTCTTCGGCCGTACGCCCGTGCTGCCCACCCCCGAGCAGGCCCTCAAGGGCCGCCCGGAGCCGACCTTCACGGTCCCCGACCGCCACACCGTCCTCGGCAACCCGCTGCTCGGCCCCTACCCGGAGCACCTGGAGACCGCGGACTTCGCGCTCGGCTGTTTCTGGGGCGCGGAGCGCAAGTTCTGGCAGACGCCGGGGGTATGGACGACGCTCGTCGGCTACCAGGGCGGCTACACGCCGAACCCGACGTACGAAGAGGCCTGCTCGGGCCTGACCGGCCACACGGAAGCGGTCCGCGTCGTCTTCGACCCGTCGCAGGTCACGTACGAGGCGCTGCTGAAGCTCTTCTGGGAGTCCCACAACCCGACCCAGGGCTTCCGCCAGGGCAACGACGTGGGCACCCAGTACCGCTCGGCGATCTACACCCACTCCCCCGCCCAGGCCGCTGCCGCGGCGTCGTCCCGCGACGCCTACCAGAAGGTCCTGACGGGCTCCGGGTACGGCACTATCACCACGGAGATCCTCCCGGCGGAGGGCCGGCCGTTCTACCCGGCAGAGGCCTACCACCAGCAGTACCTGGACAAGAACCCGGCGGGCTACTGCGGTATCGGCGGTACGGGCGTCTCCTGCCCGATCGGCGTGGCACGCGCCGAGGGCTGACCTCGGCCCGCCGCCGGCGGCGGCGCGTGCCCGGTTTCCACAAATCGAAGGCGGATGCGATTCGGTCCTCCTACGATCCCTGGCATGCTGCTTCGCCAGGTGTTACGGATGACCATGGTCCTCGTTCTGGCCCTCGCGGGGGCCGTCGGAGGCGGTACGAGCACGGCGCTGGCCGAGGAGAGCCGGCCGCCTGCCGATCGGCAGTTGCTGTTCTACAACCACGCCTACGGGGTGCTCGACCGGGAGACCGCCGACGCGATCGAGCACTCCGGCTTTTTGCGTACCTTCGCCGACTTCCAGGTCCGCACCACGACCGGAGCCGACGGGCAGACCTGGACCGGCCGCTATCTGCTCGGCCGCGAGACCTACCTCGAACTGTTCGGAGTGGGCGACCTGCCCGGCCAGGACGGCACCCTCGGCGCCGCCGGGACGGGGCTGTCCACCGAGCGCGCCGGTGACCTGGCCACGGTGACCCAGCGGCTGCGCGACCAGGGGATCGCCGAGCCGGTGCGGTTCCGCCAGACACGGGACTTCGGCGACGGCGTGCCCGTGCCGTGGTTCGACGCCGTCTTCACCTCCGCCCGGTACGACGCCTTCGGCGCCTGGGGGATGGAGTACCTGCCGGAGTACTTCGCCGACCCGCGCAGCAACACCGAGCCGGCGTCCTACCCCGGCGACGTCGGCCGGGAGCGCTATCTGTCCGACGGCTACCAGGACCGCCTCATGCGTGACGTGACGTACGTCCGCCTCGGGGTCACGGAGGCGGACCTCGCGAACACGGAGCCGCTGCTGCGGGCCGGCGGGTTCGTCGTGCGGCCCGTGGCCGGTGGCGTACTCACGGTGCGGGGCGGCACCACGCTCCGGTTCGACGCCGTCCCGCGCGAGCAGGCGGGCCTGCGGCAGGTCGGCCTGTCGCTCGACCGGTCCGTGGAGTACCGGCACGAGGAGCGGATCGGCCGTTCGACCCTTGTCGTCGGCCCGGGTTCCCACGCCGTGTGGACCTTCGGCGGGACCCCGTAGGCCGGGAGCCCGCAGGAGCGTCAGGCGGCGAAGCCCAGAGCCAGCGCCGCGACCACCGGGGCCGCGTACACCAGCGGGGAACGGGATGTGCGCGTACCAGCGCGCCCGGACCACGGTGGCGACGGCCCCGGTGAAGTACAGCACCAGGCCGACCCCGGCCAGGACACCGACGACGGGCACGAACAGGCCCACGAGCAGTCCCGCGGCACCGGCTGCCTTGGCCGTGCCGAGCCAGGGCAGCCAGGACATGGGGACGCCGTAGTCGGCCATGGGCCGCACGACCCACTGGGTGCGCAGAAAGACGGAGACGGCAGAGAATCCCACCATGGCGGCGGCCAGGACGGTGACGACGACATAGGCGGTGGACATCACAGATGCTCCCATCGGGCGTGCGCCGACCGGACGCTCCGGCCGGGTCTTGAGTGCGTCACTGCCATGACCCGCCGGGCCACGCGAATGTGACAGGCGGACCGGCACGGATGTCGCGCCCGGTGGCCGCGGTCATCCCCGGTCCCGGCCGGTGCGGCCCCGGTGATGGCACACTGGGCGTATGGGTTCGCACATGCACTACTTCTTTCTCTGATTCCGGACGCGGACGCAGCGTGCGAGTCGTAGGACTCCGCTGACGTCCCTCCCGCGTCCGTCCGACAGCACCCGGCCCTGCCCCGGCATGCCCGCAGGCGTACTGCGCGCTTGCCGCCGAGCGGGCCTGTCACCCAGGGAAAGACCATGCGCGATCGCGCCCGACTGACCATGAAAGACGTTTCCAAGGCGTACGACGGCCGTGCCGTCCTCGATCAGGTGTCGCTGACCGTGCGGCCCGGCGAACGCGCCGGCGTCATCGGGGAGAACGGCTCCGGCAAGTCGACACTGCTGCGGCTGATGGCCGGCGACGAGACACCCGACACGGGTGGGATCACGGTCAGCGCGCCCGGCGGCACCGGGCATCTCGACCAGACCCTCGAGCGGACGCTCGGGCTCGGCCCCCACCACACGGTGCAGGACGCCATCGACACGGCGCTCGCCGAACTCCGCGCGCTCGAACGGCAGATGCGGCAGGCAGAGGCGTCCCTCGCCGACGCGGGCGAGGCGGAACTCGCCGCCTACGGCGAGCTGCTCACGGCCTTCGAGGAGCGTGGCGGTTACGAGGCCGACGCCCGGACCGACGCCGCCCTGCACGCGCTGGGCCTGGGCGGGCTGCCGCCCGGGCGGCGGCTCGGCTCCCTCTCCGGCGGGGAGCAGTCGCGGCTCGCCCTGGCCTGTGTGCTGGCCGCCTCCCCCGAACTGCTGCTCCTCGACGAGCCGACCAACCATCTGGACCGGCAGGCGACCGAGTGGCTCGAGGAGCAGCTGCGCGGCCACCGCGGCACGGTCGTGGCCGTCACCCACGACCGGGCCTTCCTCGAACGGGTCGCCACCACGATCCTCGAGGTCGACCGTGACACGCGCGCCGTGCACCGGCACGGCGACGGCTGGGCGGGCCACCGGGCGGCCAAGGCGGCCGCACGCCGCCGCCGGGAGCAGGAGTACGAGGAGTGGCTGGACGAACTGGCGCGCACACGGGAGCTGGTGGCCGCGTCCGGGCAGCGCCTGGCGGCGTCGGGGAAGGACCCGCGTCAGGGTTTCGGCAAGCACCGCCGGTCGCACGAGGCGAAATTGTCGGGCCGGGTCAGGGCCGCACGGCAGCGTCTCGAGCGGCTCGAGCGGGAGCCGGTGGCCGCGCCGGTGCCGCCACTGCGGTTCACGGCGCGGCCCCGCACGTCGGGCCGCTCGGGAGTGCTCGCCGAGCTCACGGACATCGGGGTCGGTGACCGGCTGCGTCTGGCGGGTCTGCGGCTGGAGTCGGGGCAGCGGCTGCTGGTGACCGGACCCAACGGCGCGGGCAAGACCACGCTGCTGCGGGTGCTGGCCGGGGAGCTCCGGCCGGACGAGGGCACGGTGCGGCACGGGGAGCGGGTCAGGATCGGCTATCTCGCGCAGGAGCTGCCCGTGGCCCCGCCGCGCGGACCGCTGCTGTCGGCCTATGCGGCGGGCCGGCCGGGCCTGCCGGAGGAGTTCGCCGACGAGTTGCTCGGCCTGGGCCTGTTCCGTGAGGAGGATCTTCACGTACCGGTCCACGCCCTGTCCGTGGGCCAGCAGCGGCGACTCCAACTGGCCCGCCTGCTGGCGTCACCGGCCGATCTGCTCGTCCTGGACGAGCCGACGAACCACATGGCCCCCGACCTGATGGAGGATCTGGAGGAGGCGCTGGCTTCGTACGAGGGCGCCGTGGTCGCGGTCTCCCACGACCGGCGTTTCTGCGGCGCGTTCACCGGCGACCGGCTGGAGCTCCGCGCCGGCCGCGCCGTGGAACCCAGTGGCCACGGTGGTGCCGGTGGAGAGTGCTGAGGCCCCGCCTTCTCCTGACCGCGCGTCAGTCCCACTGCCTGGGCTCTGACCTGACGGTCACGCGGCGAGACGCACGTCGCCCTGCCGTGCCGTCCCCACCGTCCGGGCGAGCCGGGCCGTGGTGGAGCGGGCCGGGCGGACGAGCTCGCGGTGGGAGAGGGCGAGCAGGTCCGCGAGGCCGAAGCCGAGGGCGTGCGCGGTAGCGGCGAGGATCTCGGAGGAGGCTTCCTTGCGGCCGCGTTCCAGCTCGGAGAGGTAGGGCACCGAGATCCGGGCGGCGTCCGCCACGTCCTTCAGGGTGCGCTCCTGCGCCAGCCGCTCACGGCGCAGGACGCCGCCGACGACGTCCCGCCAGAGAGGCTCCCTGGGCGCCTGCCCCGGTGCCGGTACCGGCCCGTCGGGGGCGGGCGCCGCGGCCGGGCGCAGGGGAACGACACGGGCTCGGTTCGTCTCGTGGCTGCTCACCCGCCCAGCGTAGAAGCGCCGCAACGGGCTGTGGAGCAGGAGCAGTTGCGCCAGGGGCGAAACCCGGCGCGACCCGGCCCGTACCAGGCGGCCCCTTGCGGGGTCGACCCCCGTACGCCTGCGGCGGTTCGCGGTTCGGCGGGCCGACGCCTCGGCCGCGCCCGGCACGGTCCGGACGGGCCGGCGGTCAGGAGACCGCCTCCTGCTCCTGGCGCAGACGGGCCGCCGTGGCCGAGGCGTCGTAGCCGGGGGCGACTCCGTCGACGAGGATCACGTCGCCCGCCAGGTGGCGGGTGCGCAGCGGTATCAGCTCCTGGTAGGCCGGCGACTCGTACCAGTCGCGTGCCTGACGCAGCGTCGGGAAGCCGATGACGACCAGCGCGCCGGGCCACTCGCCCTCGCGGACGTCGAGGGTCGCGCCGTGGACGAGGAAGCGGCCCTCGTAGGGGTCGAGGGTCGACTGGATGCGCTCCATGTAGTCGAAGACCTCGTCGTCGAGGCGGGCGGCGGGCTGCAGGTTGCCGACGGCGTACGCGGTCATGGTGTCCTCCCGTGGATCGGCGGCTCGATGTGCCTCGATCCTGCCGGGACGGGGCGCGCCTGACGATTACCTTCCGGGTAAGGGGCCGGTGCCGGACGGCTCACAGCTTGGTCTGGAAGTACCCGATCTCGCGCTCGCGCCGGTAGCCGAGCTGTTCGTTGACGGCCAGCATCGGGCCGTTCTCGTCGGCGACGGTCGTGGCCGTCTCGCGTACGCCTGGGCACTCGGTGGCCACGACGCCCATCATGTGGCGCTTGACGGCCAGGCCGAGGCGGAGGCCGCGGTGGGCGGGCACGACGGCCGTGTCGTACTGCATGGCCCGGACGTCGGACGGGTCGCGCAGCACCAGTTCGGTGTAGGCGGCGACGGTGTCCGCGCCGTCGGCCGTGTGCACGACGGCCGAGGAGAGTATGACGCCGCCGCGGTCCTCGATCACGCGGGCCGCCGTCCGTACCCGGTCCGCGTCCCACTTCGGCCCGGAGCGGTCCACGTCCCCCATCGGCGCGTCCTCCATGGCGTCGTGGGCCTCGGCGAAGGCATCGGCGAGCCCGTCGGGTACGACACCGGTCCAGTGGGCGTAGGCGTACCCGTCGGGGAGCGCGGGACGCACCGGGTGGGCGGCGAGCGCGTCCTGGAGGTTCTGCACGTACCAGGCCATCGGGAGGGCGTTGTCGAAGCCGTGGCGGGAGGCGAACTCTTCGCCGGGCCCGCCGAGTTCTATCTCCGCGGAGACGGAAGTACGGCCGTCCGCGGCGAGATGGTCGCGGACGGCCGCCCAGAGCCGGCTCCCGACCCCGCGGCGCCTGGCCCTCGGGTGGACGGCCAACCGGTCGAGGAAGGCGGTGTGCAGGTTGTTCTCGTCGGTGAAGAGCACCACCGATGCCACGCCGTCGTACGAGCCGTCGGCCGCCACGGCCGCGTGATGGACGGTCCGGCCGTGCACCGACGCCGTCCGCAGCTTCCCCTCGGTCTCCACCCGGCCCGGCGCGGGCACGTGTCCGGGCAGGTCGTGGAGGTGTGCGGCACGGACGACGGTGTGCCAGGCGTCCACGGCGGAGTCGGCGGGCGGCGTGGGGAGGGTGGTGATCGTCATGCCGGGGACAGTACGTCCCCTCCCCCGCGGCCGCTCGGAATTACGGCAGTCCCGGTGCCCGCGCGGGCGGCCCGGAACGACGACGGTGGCGGCACCCTTCGCGGGTGCCGCCACCGTCAGGTGTCACGGGCGGGTCAGACGGCGGAGCCGGCCTTCCACTGCGCCCAGTCCATGTTCCAGCCGTTCAGGCCGTTCTCCGGCTTGATGGTGGTGTCCTTGGAGTTCTTGACGATGACGACGTCACCGACGATCGAGCTGTTGTAGAACCAGGCGGCGGGCTGCTTCGGGTCGCCGGCGCCCTTGACGTCGTTCAGGCCCACACAGCCGTGGCTGGTGTTGGCGCTGCCGAAGACGGAGTCGGGTCCCCAGTAGTTGCCGTGGATGAACGTGCCCGACGTGGACAGCCGCATGGCGTGCGGGACGTCCTTGATGTCGTACTCGCCCTTGCCGTCGTCGTCGGTGAAGCCGACCGTCGCACCGTTCATCCGGGTCTCCTTGAACTTCTCGGAGATCACCATCTGACCGTTGTAGGTCGGGTTCTCGGAGGAGCCGGCGGAGATCGGGATGGTCTTGATCGTCTTGCCGTCCTGGGTGACCGTCATGATCTTGCTGGCGGCGTCGACGGTGGAGACCTGGTTGCGGCCGATCTTGAAAATGACCGTCTTCTGCTGCACGCCGTAGACACCGTCGGCACCCTCGACGCCGTCGAGCTCGAGCTTCATGGTGACGGTGGAGCCCTCGGCCCAGTACTGCTCGGGGCGGAAGTCGAGGCGCTGGCTGTTGAACCAGTGGCCCACGACCTCCTGGCCGCTGCTGGACGTCACGGTGATCTTGGACTGGACGGCCTTGCGGTCCGTGATCGCCTTGTTGAAGTTGATCGACACGGGCATGCCGACGCCGACGGTGGAGCCGTCCTCCGGCGTGAAGTTGCCGATGAAGCTGTTGGCCGGCGAGACGGTCGTGAACGACGCGTTCTCGTGGGCCTCCAGCCCGTCGGCGTCCTTGGCCGTGGCGGAGATCTTGTACGTGGTCGAGCGCTCGAGCTGGGCGTCGGGCTTCCAGCTCTTGCCGTCGGCGGCGAGGGTGCCGGCCACGGCGGCGCCGTCCGCGGTCGTCATCGTGACCTCGGAGAGGGTGCCGTCGGTGACGGTGACCTTGGCCGCGTTGTTGATGCTCGCGTTGGTCGTGCCGTTCTTCGGCGAAATCGCTATTCGCGCCTTCGAGACCGCCTTCGCGGCCGCCTCGTCGATCTGCGCCTGTGACGTCTTCGAGGCCTCGGCAGCCGCGTCCTGTCCGTCTCCGCCGCTGCAGGCCGACAGGGCCAGCACACCCCCGAGCAGCACGGATGCGACCTTCCATCCGCTGCGCCGCTTGCTGTCCGTCATCACACGCGTCTCCATCGTTGCCGAGTCCCCTGATCAACCACTGTGGACAACCCCATTTCAGGTCATCCGGTTCCACATCGGTGCAGGATGTGGGGAACAACACCTCACCAGGTGCGCCCGTCGGACACCGCGCCCGCCGGGTACACCTCCCACCGAACTGATCGACGCTGCTTCCGTCTCATCGGTTGCACCGTTCCCGGTCCGGCTTCGTCATTCGATTGTCGCCCCCGTGCTCCTGCCCGGGAAAGCCCTGGCGGGAGTACGGGGGGCGCCTGCCCTGGCGATCTGGGCCCGAAGCGTGTAACGGGTCACTTCGCGGTCCCGTTACGGCCACCGGCCGGTGTCGCCGTCGCCGTCATCCTCGACGCCGCGGTCGTTCTCCAGCAGCGGGTAACCGTCCGGGCCCGGTTCGTAACCATCGACTTCGTCATCGTCGATGTCGAGCTCCCAGTCGGCGGAGTCCGGGTCGTACTCGATCTGCTCGCAGCTCCACGAGGCCTGCGCGAGCTCGATACCGGGCACGTCGCTGACCAGGTCGAAGGGGTCGATCAGGTACGCCAGCGCCTCCGCCTCCTCCTCCCGCACCGCGGACTGCGCGTGGGTCCGCTCGTCGTCGGGCATGAACTCGTCGTCGGCGATCCGCTCGAGCGCCGCCCCGGTCAGGGCACCGGAGTCGTCGACCTCGATCACCAATTCCACTCGCAGCCGCACATAGCGTGATGTCTCAGAGGTGGTCATACGACGGAGGGTATGGCCCTTCGGGCTGCGGCTTTCCCACGACCCGCTGCTTTCACTAGCATCGCCCCACCGGCCAATTCGAGGATGCCTCAAGGGGGATCGACTTCGTGTCCGTCGCACGTCGACCGCTGCTCACCGCCACAGCCGCAGGGACTCTCCTGTGTGCGCTGTGGTTCGTCCCCTCGGCGAACGCCACCGCCGAGAGACAGGCAGCGCAGGAGTTGGGCGGCTCGCGATCCGGGGCGGCGGCGCAGTCGGCCGGCGAGGAACTTCTGCTGGCGCAGACGGGCAGCGTGGACACCACCCCGTACGTGATCGGCGGCACGGTGTCCCTCGGTATCGGGGCGGGCTTCGTCGCGTACTCGATGCACCGGCGGCACCCGGGCACTGCCTGACCGTCCGCCGACGCACAGAGGCCGCTCCCGCCGTGACGGCGGGGGCGGCCTCTGTGTCGCGTGGGGTCAGGCGAGCGGCCCGGTCACCTTCTCCACGGCGGCGACGAGCTGTCCCTCCCGTACGAACGCGTCCGCCGCGGCCAGGTCCGGCGCGAGGAAGCGGTCAGGGCCGGGGCCCTCGACGCCTGCCGCGCGCAGCGCCTCGATGGCGGCACGCGAGGCCGGGGCCGGGGTGAGGTGGCGGCGCAGCTCTATGGCGCGGGTCGCCGCGTACAGCTCGACGGCGATGACGCGCGTCAGGTTGTCGACGGCGGTGCGCAGCTTGCGGGCGGCCGACCAGCCCATGGAGACGTGGTCCTCCTGCATGGCGGAGGACGGGATGGAGTCGGCGGAGGCGGGGACGGCGAGCCGCTTCAGCTCGCTGACCAGCGCGGCCTGCGTGTACTGGGCGATCATCAGGCCCGAGTCGACGCCGGCGTCGTCGGCGAGGAACGGCGGCAGACCGTGGCTGCGGTTCTTGTCGAGGAGCCGGTCGGTGCGGCGCTCGGCGATGGAGCCGAGGTCGGCGGCGGCGATGGCGAGGAAGTCCAGGACGTAGGCGACGGGCGCGCCGTGGAAGTTGCCGTTGGACTCGACCCGCCCGTCGGGGAGCACGACCGGGTTGTCGACGGCGGAGGCGAGCTCACGGTCGGCGACCAGTCGGGCGTGGGCCATGGTGTCCCGGCCGGCGCCGGCGACCTGCGGGGCGCAGCGCACCGAGTACGCGTCCTGGACGCGGGGCGCCTCTTCCTCCTGGAAGTGGCCGGTGAGACCGGAGCCCTCGAGAACGGCGAGCATGTTGGCGGCGGCGGCGCCCTGGCCCGGGTGGGGGCGGATGGCGTGCAGCTCGGGGGCGAGGACCTTCTCGGTGCCGAGCAGTGCCTCGAGCGTCAGCGCGGCGGTGATGTCGGCCGACTTGTAGAGGCGGTCGAGGTCGGCAAGCGCCATGACCAGCATGCCGAGCATGCCGTCGGTGCCGTTGAGGAGGGCGAGGCCCTCCTTCTCGCGGAGCTCGACGGGCGTGATGCCGTGCTCCGCGAGCAGCTCGCCCGCGGGCCGCACGGTGCCGTCGGGTCCCTCCGCGTCGCCTTCGCCCATCAGGGCCAGGGCGCAGTGGGACAGCGGCGCGAGGTCGCCGGAGCAGCCGAGGGAGCCGTACTCGTGGACGACGGGCGTGATGCCCGCGTTCAGTACGTCGGCCATCGTCTGCGCCACCTCGGGGCGTACGCCGGTGCGGCCGGAGCAGACGGTCTTCAGGCGCAGGAACATCAGCGCGCGCACGACCTCGCGCTCGACGCGCGGGCCCATGCCCGCGGCGTGGGAGCGCACGATGTTGCGCTGCAGCTGGGCACGGAGCTCGGGGCTGATGTGACGGGTGGCGAGGGCGCCGAATCCGGTGGAGACGCCGTAGACGGGCTCGGGCTTGGCGGCCAGCGCGTCCACGATCCCGCGGGCCGCGGCGAGGGCGGCGACGGCCTCGGCGGAGAGCTCGATCCGGGCGCCGTGGCGGGCCACGGCGATGACGTCATCGGCGGTGGTACCGGACGTCCCCACCACGACTGTTTGCATATCCATATTCAGCAGCGTACGGATTGAATCCAAACCTGTCACCACCGGTACGCGGTCCGGCCCCTTACAAGCTGGTCACGGCACGCGCGCCGTCAGGGCTCGCTCCACGGCTCGTCCTCCTCCGCCTCCGGGCGGGCGTCCCGGAAGCGGCGGCGGTCCTGTGCGGACCGGGGCGGGGAGTCCGCCAGCCGCATCACCGTGCCGTCCCGCCCGGCCACCACCGGCCTCGGGGAGCGCGCGGCCTTGGCCCGGTACTGCGCCGCGTCCGCCAGCCGGAAGAGCCGCCGGGCCGACCGCACCTCCCCGATCGGGTCACCGGTCGACGCGACGCCGCACGCGACGCCCTCGCCGAGCTCCAGCTCCTTCGCCCGTACGCACAGGTCGTCGGAGACGTCGACCACCTCGTCGGCGCTCGGCCCCAGCGTGACCAGGCAGAACTCGTCCCCGCCGAGCCGGGCCGCCAGGGTCCCCGGCAGCATCGCCCCGCACAGGGACAGAACGGAGCCGAACCGTTCCAGCAGCCGGTCGCCGACCGCGTGCCCCTGGGTGTCGTTCACCTGCTTGAGGCCGTTGACGTCGCACACCACCAGGCTGACCACGGAACCGTCCGCCCGGTGCTGCTCGAGCGCCTCGTCGAGCCGGGTGTCGACGGCGCGACGGTTGGCGAGGCCCGTGAGCGGGTCGGTGAACGCAAGCCTGCGGACCTCCTCCAGCCGTTCGGTCTGCGCGATGCCCGCGGCCACGACGGACGCCAGGACGGTCGCGAAATCGGCGTCCTCCCTGTCGAACACGGGCGCCGCTTCCGGCCGGGCGACGTACAGCTCGCCCCACGCCCTGCCGTGCAGCACGATCGGCGCGACGACGCAGCAGCCCCGGCCGCGCCGGCGCAGCGCCGCCACCCTCTGATGGCAGTAGCCGTGGCCGGGCGTCGCGGGACCCTGGGCGGTCTCCACCCAGGCGTCCGGCTCGCCCCCGCCCGCCCAGCGTTCGTGCAGGAACTCGGTGATCTCGGGGAAACGGTTCACCGGGTAGGTCTCCGACTCCGGGAACTCCTCCTCGTCCGGCGTGCGTTCGCCCGCGTTCACGAGCACCCTCAGCCGCCCGCGCTCGCGCTCCCACACGGACAGGGCCGCGAAAGACCCGGAGAGCGCGCCGCACGCACCGAGGGCCGCCGCCCGCCAGGACTCGCGCGCGGTCGTGGCCGCGGCCATCGCCTGCGCCAGCGCCACCACGGCTCGCAACCGCCCATCCACAGCCATCCACCCAGCTTAGGGAGGTTTCGACCGATTTGATCAGATCTGCTGAGCCGGGACGTGGGCCGGCCGCGCAACCGGTCCCCCGCTCACTCCCCCGGCCACTGCGGCTTCCGCTTCTCGTTGAACGCCGCGACGCCCTCCGCACGGTCTCCGGAGAACGCGGTGGCCCGCCACGCCGCGTCCTCGACCTCGAGCCCGGCGCGCAGGTCGAGCCCCTGCCCGAGCCGCATGGCCTTCTTCGCGTTGCGCAACCCGACCGGGGAGTTCCCCGCGATACGGGCGGCGAGCGCGAGCGCCTCGGCGCGGGCGTCCTCCGCGAGGACGTCGACGAGCCCCAACTCCCGCGCCTCCGCCGCCTCCACACGCCGCGCCGTGAAGACGAGCTCGGCGGCGCGGGCGGCCCCTACCCTGCGGGGCAGCAGCTGCGTACCGCCACCGCCGGGGATGACACCGACGGACACCTCGGGCAGCCCGACGACCGCGGTCGCGTCGGCGACGATCACGTCGCAGGAAAGCGCCAGCTCGAAGCCACCGCCGAGCGCGAAGCCGTGCACGGCGGCGACGGTCGGCATCGGCAGCTCCAGCACACCGGTGTACGCACGCCGCGCGGTGGGCCGCTGCCGCACCAACTCGGCGTCGGAGAAGGAGTTGCGCTCCTTCAGGTCGGCGCCCACGCAGAACGCGCGCTCACTGCTCGACGCGACCACGGTCACCCGCACGTCCCGGTCCGCCGCGAGCGCGTCACACGCTTCACCGATGGAACGGGCCATCTCGGTGGAGACCGCGTTCATGGCCTTGGGGCGGTCGAGGACGAGCTCGGCGACGTGGCCCTGCTCATGCCTGCGTACGACGACGAACTCGCCGAACCGCTGCTCGGACTCGGACATGGGGCACCCTCCCGGTTAACGATGGTTCACCGGGATCATAGGCGCGCGTCCGCTGCGCTGGGCCTGTTCCGGGGCTCCACCCGGACCCGTCACCACGCTCCGCGCGGTGTTTCACGGGCTCCTCCCCCTACGCCTGGCGGAGTGGGGGACCCCCACCGCACCCCCGCGCCTCGAACGCCGGCGAGGCTGGAAATCCCCCGCCGGCGCAGGCCGGAGCCGCCGACGAGGCAGATTTCGCGCAACGAAATCCAGCCCGCCTGGGGGCACCTCCCACGGCCGCCGGGCCGGAGGGGGAGATCGAGGGCACCGCCGAAGGCCGTACGGGGTTCGGGGCTTGCCCCGGTTCGGGAAGGGGCGGGGTGGGGAACAGCCCGCCGCAGGCGACTGAACGGGGCGTCAGGACGGTCGGCGGGAGAGGAGCCACGGCTCCACCACGCCAAGACCTCGCACCGGCCGCTGCCACATCGGCTGAAGCGCGAAGCGGTACGTGGGAACCTCGCGGCCCTCCTTCTCCGCCTTGACCGCTTCCTCCGCCGCCTCCGCCTCCGAGGCCGGCGCGTCCCCTGTCCTGATCACTTCCTCGGCGAACGCCCCGTCGACCAGTACGGCGTCCTTCGGAGCTATCGACGTCAGCCGGCTCGCCAGGTTGACCGTCGTGCCGAAGACGTCGCCCATGCGCGTGGTGACCGTGCCGAAGGCGATGCCGACCCGTAGCGCCGGCATCGACTCGTCGTCCGTCATCGTCTCGATGAGGCGCAGGGCGATCTCGGCGGCCGTGCCGGCGTCGTCCGCGGCGTACAGCACCTCGTCGCCAAGGGTCTTGATGAGCCTGCCGCTGTGGGCGGCGACCAGGTCCGCGCAGGTGGTCTCGAAGGATTCGACGAGCTCGCCGAGCTCCTCCTCCTCCAGGCGGCGGGTCAGCCGGGTGAAGCCGACCAGGTCGGCGAAGCCGACGGCGAGACGGCGGTCGACCATCTCCTCGTCGTCCGCGGCCTGCACGACGCGGCCGGTCGCCGCCGCCAGCTGCCGTCGCCAGACGTAGACGAGGAATTCCTCGAGCTCGGGGAGCAGCAGCTCGACCAGCGGATAGGTGACTTCGGTGCGGGTCATGCCGGGTTCGGGCGGCTCGGTGAGCCCTTCGAGGAAGGAGTCGATCTGCCAGTCGGCCAACCGCGCGGTGGTCTGCCCGGTGGAGCGGGCGACCTGGACCGCCATGGGTTCGCTGAGCAGGCCGGCCTCGACAAGGCCGGCGAGCCGGCGCAGGGCGAGCACGTCCGCCTCGGTGAGGGCCTTGGCCTGCCCGATGTCGGCGAAGCCCATGGCCCGCCAGAAGCGGGCGGCGAGCTCCATGGAGACACCGGCGGTGCGGGCCGCCTGGAAGGCGGTGTAGCGGCGCTCGGCGCCGAGGATCAGCTGTTCCAGCCGTATGGCCAGCGGGTCGTCCGACGGCTCCGCCGTGTGGTCCACCTCGTGGTGGGGCTTCGGGTGCACCGACCCCGAGGACCCGGACCCGGATCCCGAGGACCCCGATGACGAGGCGGACGCGCCGGAAGAGCCGTCCGACGGCGGCTGCGCGCCCGCGCCGGAAGTGGTGTCGTCGACGGTCACCAGCCGCCTCCTGCCCGTTCCCTGCGCAATGCCCTGCCGATCTGTCGCGCGATCGCCTCAACGATACGGCAGGTGTGCCCCAGCTCACGTCCCGGCGGCCGAGGAGGTTCGTCCACCGCCGCCGGGGACGGTGCGGCGGCGGTCAGCGCGCCGGCCTCAGGTGCACGATGTCGCCCGCGCTCACCGAGTGCCGTTCGCCCTCCGCGGTGGCGAGGACCAGCCTGCCGTCGCCGTCCAGGGCGACCGCCTCGCCGATCAGGGCCGTGCCGCCGGGCAGCTCGGCCCGCACCGAGCGGCCGAGGGTGGCGCAGCCCGCCGCATACGCCTCCTGGAGCCCGCAGGCGGCCGGGTCGCCGCCGGCGGTGCGCCAGGCGGTGTACCACTTCTCGAGGGAGCGCAGGACGGCCCGCAGCAGGGGGTCACGGTCGGTGGACACGGCGTCGGCGAGGGCCAGGGAACCGGAGGTGGGGACGGGCAGCTCGTCGGCGTGCAGGGAGACGTTGATGCCGAGTCCGAGCACCACACCGTCGTCCCCGGCGCGTTCCGCGAGGATGCCGCCGGCCTTGCGTTCCTCGCCGTCGACGACGACCAGCAGGTCATTGGGCCATTTGAGGGACATGTCCGTGCCCGCGGCCCGCGCGAGCGCGGTCGCGGCCGCGACACCGGCGAGCAGCGGCAGCCAGCCCCAGCGCGTCACGGGCACGTCGGCGCCGGGCCGCAGGAGTACGGAGAAGAAGAGGCCGGAGCGGGCAGGGGCGGTCCAGGTGCGGTCCAGCCGGCCCCGTCCCGCGGTCTGCTCCTCCGCGACGAGCACCGCCCCTTCCGGTAGGGAGAGGGCCCGTGCGGCCAGGTCGGAGTTGGTGGAGCCGGTGGACGCCACCACGTCCAGCGAGGTCCACAGGCCGCCGGGCACGACGACGGCACGGCGCAGAACGGAGGCGTTCAGAGGGGGCCGCTCGAGATCGGACCAGCGGCTCTCGGGCGCATTCGGAGGCGTCATGCAAGCCAGGTTAGGTGTGGCCAACGCCGCACTGCTGAACCGTATCCGCGCCGATACGCTACGAGTCAGTAGCAACCGATCGTTAACACGTCCCGGTTACCAGTCCCCGTAAGCCGTCCCCGTGACCAGCCAGGGAGCCGCATCCCGATGTCCGAGCCGGAAAACGCCCTCTCCCAGAATCCGAGCAGCCACACCACCGCGGGAAAGATCGCGGATCTTCAGCGCCGTATCGAAGAGGCGACGCACGCCGGCTCCGCCCGCGCGGTGGAAAAGCAGCATGCGAAGGGCAAGTTGACGGCCCGGGAGCGGATCGATCTGCTGCTGGACGAGAACTCCTTCGTGGAGCTCGACGAGTTCGCCCGCCACCGCTCGACCAATTTCGGGCTGGAGAAGACACGGCCGTACGGGGACGGTGTCGTCACCGGCTACGGCACGGTCGACGGCCGCCCGGTCGCGGTCTTCTCGCAGGACTTCACCGTCTTCGGCGGCGCTCTCGGCGAGGTGTTCGGACAGAAGATCATCAAGGTGATGGACTTCGCGCTGAAGACCGGCTGCCCGGTCATCGGCATCAACGACTCCGGCGGCGCCCGCATCCAGGAAGGCGTCAGCGCGCTGGGCATGTACGGCGAGATCTTCCGCCGCAACACCCACGCCTCCGGCGTCATCCCGCAGATCTCGCTGGTCGTCGGCCCCTGCGCGGGCGGTGCGGTCTACTCGCCGGCGATCACCGACTTCACGGTGATGGTCGACCAGACCTCGCACATGTTCATCACCGGCCCCGACGTCATCAAGACCGTCACCGGCGAGGACGTCGGCTTCGAGGAACTGGGCGGCGCCCGCACCCACAACACCACCTCCGGTGTCGCGCACCACATGTCGGGCGACGAGAAGGACGCGATCGAGTACGTCAAGTCCCTGCTGTCGTACCTGCCGTCCAACAACCTCTCCGAGCCGCCGTCCTTCCCCGAGGAGGCGGACACCGCGGTCAGCGAGGAGGACCGCGAGCTGGACACGCTCATCCCGGACTCGGCGAACCAGCCGTACGACATCCGCACCGTCATCGAGCACGTCCTGGACGAGGGCGAGTTCCTCGAGACCCAGTCGATGTTCGCCCCGAACATCGTCACCGGCTTCGGCCGGGTCGAGGGCTTCCCGGTCGGCATCGTCGCCAACCAGCCGATGCAGTTCGCAGGCTGCCTGGACATCAACGCCTCCGAGAAGGCCGCACGCTTCGTGCGCACCTGCGACGCGTTCAACGTCCCCGTGCTGACCTTCGTCGACGTCCCCGGCTTCCTGCCGGGCGTGGACCAGGAGTACGGCGGCATCATCCGCCGCGGCGCCAAGCTGATCTACGCGTACGCCGAGGCCACCGTCCCGCTGATCACCGTCATCACCCGCAAGGCGTTCGGCGGCGCCTACGACGTCATGGGCTCCAAGCACCTGGGCGCCGACCTCAACCTCGCCTGGCCCACCGCCCAGATCGCCGTCATGGGCGCCCAGGGCGCGGTCAACATCCTGCACCGCCGCACCATCGCCGCCGTCGAGGGCGCCGAGGAGCAGGAAGCGACCAGGGCGCGGCTCATCCAGGAGTACGAGGACGCGCTGCTCAACCCGTACACGGCGGCCGAACGCGGCTACATCGACGCCGTGATCATGCCTTCGGAGACCCGGGCGCAGATCGTCAAGGGCCTGCGCCAGCTCCGCACCAAGCGGGAAAGTCTGCCCCCCAAGAAGCACGGGAACATCCCCCTGTAGGGGCTCCGAGGCACGAGGAAGGGACGCGACGATGATCAGGGTCGTACGAGGAAACCCGACTCCCGAGGAGCTGGCCGCCGCACTGGCGGTGGTCCAGGCCCGCGCCGCGGCGAGCGCCGGTGCCGCGGCCGGGGAGCCGCGGATGCCGGAGGGCTGGTCGGATCCGGCGCGCATCGCCCGCAGCAGCAGGCCGCTGCCCGGCCCGCGGGCGTGGGCACGCAGCTACTGGCCGGTGTGACAGCACGGTGAGCGGAGGCCGGGCCCTGCACGGGGTCCGGCCTCCGCGCTGTTCAGAGCATGTCGGCCAGCAGTTCGGCCATGACCTGGTAGCCCTTGTCGCCGGGGTGGAGGCGGTCGCCGAAGTCGTAGGCGGGGTGCAGACGTCCTGGGTCGGCGGGGTCGGCGAGGGCCCGGTCGAAGTCGACGACGCCGTCGTACTCGCCGCCCGTGCGGATCCACCGGTTGATCTCCGGGCCGACGCGCGCGGAGTGCGCGCCCCAGTGGTCGGACCCGGCCAGCGGCAGGAGCGTCGCACCGACGATCCGCACGCCCGCGGCGCGGGCCTGCCGGATCAGCTCCCGATGGCCGGCGACGACTTCCGCCGAGCTGACGACGGGGGCGGGTTTGTAGGTCGGCTCTCCAAGGGCCTCGCTGAAGCCGATGTCGTTGAGTCCTTCGAGGACGACGACGGTGGAGACGCCGGGCTGGGCGAGGGCGTCGCGACGGAACCGCGCGGTGCCCCTCTCCCCGTACCAGGCCGAGTCGTTGAGGAGGAGATTGCCGCCGATGCCGGCGTTGAGGACGGGCCGGCCGGTGAGTTCGGCGAGCGCGTCGGACCAGCGGCGGTTCGCCCCGGGCGTCGATCCGAAGCCGTCCGTGACGGAGTCGCCGAACAGGACGATCCCGTCCGCGCGTCCGGCGTCCACCTCCACGCCGGCGAGGTGGTACCAGGACGCGCTGGCGTCCGTGAACGCCGCTCCCGACACGTCGGCGCGACGGTCGCCGTCGGCCCGGTAGGAGTCCGCCCATGCCTGGGAGTGGAACGTCACGGGGCCGGTGGTGCCGGCGAAGTACAGCGTGACCGTCACGGACCCGAGCCGCTCGACGGGCAGGCCGGCCGGATCGCTGCGCAGTTCGGCCCGTGCGGGGACCACGGCGGACCGCGCTCCGCCGAAGGTGAGCTCCCGGAGGGACCCCTCCTCGATCGCGGCGCCGCCGGCGGAGCGGGCGACGGTGGCGCCGGTGAGGTGCAGCGGGGACGTGCCGTAGGCGTTGGAGAGACGGACGCGCAGGCGCTCGCCGCCCGCGGTGACGCGCACGGCCTGGCGGACGGTCTGGTGCGAGAAGCCTTCCTGGGACCAGTTCGGGGTGAAGCCGGTGCTGGGCATCTGGGGAGAGGCGGCCCAGGCCGCGGTCCATTCGCTCATGACGTAGCCCCTTCCGCCACTAATGGGCGGTGAGTTCCATTAGGATGGGGGCACACTAACAGAGTTCGCGCCACTAATGGAACAGGAGACCCGTTTGGAAGCCGTCCCGGGTACGGTCCGCCCCGGCGGCCGCACCGCGAAAGTCCGCGCGGCCGTCCTCGCCGCCACCCAGGAAGCGCTGGTCGACGGCGGGTTCCACGCCCTGACGCCGGAGCGGGTCGCGGCAGTCGCGGGCGTCGGCAAGACCACCGTCTACCGGCGCTGGCGGTCACCGGCCGGTCTGGTCGCGGACCTGCTGCGCGACATGGCCGAGCAGTCCCTGCCCGCCGCGGACACCGGATCACTGGAAGGGGACCTGCGCGCCAACGCCGCGCTCGTACGCGACACCCTCAACGACCCGCGCATGGGCCCGGTCTTCGCCGCCGTCATCGCGGCCGCCGCGTGCGACCAGGAGTGCGCGGACGCCCTCCACGGCTTCTACGCGACCCGGCTCGCGGAATGGGCCCCGGCGGTCGAACGCGGCCTCGGCCGCGGCGAGATCCCGGCCGGCACCGACCCGCTGGAGGTCCTGCGGGCCGTCTCCGCGCCCCTGTACTACCGCTTCGCCGTCAGCCACGAGCCCCTGACGGCCGACGCCGCCGACAGAGCGGCGTCGGCGGCGCTGGCGGCTGCGCGGGCGGGTGCCTTCGTGGTTTGAGTACGCATACTCAGGCGCGAGGCCGCCTGCACCAGCACCATCGAAGGCATGCTGTGGTCCGACCCGGAGAACGAACCGCCCAAGGAACTCCGCGACATGCAGACGATGCTGCGTCGCGCGGGGCTGGTGCTGGCGCTGGCGATGGTGGTGGCGATGTTCGCGGCGGGCCTACGGTGAGCCCGGGGCGCGGCGGGTGCGCGTGCCGCCTGCGGCGGGCGTGTTCCCCACCCCGCCCAGCGACCACACCCCGCCACCTACCATGTCCCCCATGACCACCCCGTCACCCCACCGCCCCCGTCTCGTCCTCGCCTCCGCCTCCCCCGCGCGGCTGAATCTGCTGCGGCAGGCCGGTCTCGCGCCGGACGTGATCGTCAGCGGCGTCGACGAGGACGCGCTCACCGCGCCGACCCCCGCCGAGCTCGCGCTCGTGCTGGCGGAGGCGAAGGCCGCGGCCGTCGCAGCCCGGCCGGAGGCCGCCGGGGCGCTGCTGATCGGATGCGATTCCGTCCTGGAGCTCGACGGCGAGGCGCTCGGCAAGCCCGCCGACGCCGAGGAGGCGACCGCCCGCTGGAAGGCGATGCGCGGCAGGACGGGCGTCCTGCAGACCGGGCACTGCGTGATCGACACGGTGACCGGCCGCCGCGCTTCGGCGACCGCGTCGACGACGGTGCGGTTCGGCGAGCCGACCGACGACGAGATCGCCGCGTACGTCGCGAGCGGCGAACCGCTGTACGTCGCGGGGGCGTTCACGCTGGACGGCCGCTCGGCCCCGTTCATCGACGGCATCGAAGGCGACCCGGGCAACGTCATCGGACTGTCGCTGCCGTTGCTGCGCCGGCTCCTGGCGGAGCTGGGCGTCTCGATCACGGACCTCTGGGCCGCCTGAGCGGACGACGGGTCAGGCGGGCGCCGGACCGCTGACGGGTGCGACCGGGTCGTCGCCGTCGGCGCTCCCGGACGGCGCGGCCGGGGGCTGCTCCTTGCCGTACACGATCAGGGACGCGACCAGCAGGCCGAGCACCACCATCAGGAACGCGAAGGCGCTCCAGCCGACCAGGCCCACCGCCACCGCGCCGAGCACCCCGTGCACGACGGCGAGGGTGATGAGGGCGATGCGGGCGAAGCGGCCGGGAGCCCGGTCGCGTATGCCTGCCACGAGCAGCAGCACGCCGCACAGGGCCAGGAAGAGGCCGGACCCTATGCCCAGTCCCCACGTCGCGGTCACCATCACGTCCGGGTCCATGCCGTCCAGGGACATCCGCTGAGCCCCGACGAACGTGGCCATGACACCGTTGAGCACCACGATGCCGACGGCCTCGATCAGCAGGACAAGCGCAGCCACCACGGCCACCGGTCTGCGCACCACGGCGCCCCCAACCCTCTGTGTACCGGAAGTACGTACGACAGCCGCGAGGCTACTGACCGGTAAACGCGGGGACAAGGGTTGCGGCACGCTCGGTCCCGAGGCAAAGAATCGTTGGGCCATTCGTAGGGACTCCACAAAGAAACGTGTCGGGCCGCTGGCCCCGCAGACAGAGACCTTGACCACACCAGAGGGCTACTGTGCGGGGGAGGAACCCGTCGTACCGTGGTGCGACAAGGGATTTCGCGATCGAGCGAGCCTCGAATCACGCTCCGTGTGGGCAAGCTCACCATTGGGGACGGGTCGAAAGGCCGTGTCGGCAGTCCCTAAACTCAGCTTGTTTCAAGGAGGGAGCCATCGTGCGCAAGGTGCTCATCGCCAACCGTGGCGAAATCGCTGTCCGCGTTGCCCGTGCCTGCCGGGACGCCGGGATCGCAAGCGTAGCCGTCTACGCCGATCCTGACCGGGACGCATTGCATGTCCGCGCGGCCGACGAAGCGTTCGCCCTGGGCGGTGACACCCCGGCCGCCAGTTACCTGGACATGGCCAAGGTGCTCCAGGCCGCTGCCGATTCGGGGGCGGACGCCATCCACCCCGGATACGGCTTCCTGTCCGAGAACGCGGACTTCGCCCAAGCGGTCATCGACGCCGGCCTGACCTGGATCGGCCCGCCCCCGCAGGCCATCCGCGACCTCGGTGACAAGGTCGCCGCCCGTCACATCGCCCAGCGCGCCGGCGCGCCGCTGGTCGCCGGCACCCCCGACCCGGTCTCCGGCGCCGACGAGGTCGTCGCCTTCGCCCGGGAACACGGGCTGCCGATCGCCATCAAGGCCGCCTTCGGCGGTGGCGGCCGCGGCCTGAAGGTCGCCCGCACCCTCGAAGAGGTCCCGGAGCTGTACGACTCCGCCGTCCGCGAGGCGGTCGCCGCCTTCGGCCGGGGCGAGTGCTTCGTCGAGCGCTACCTCGACAAGCCCCGCCACGTGGAGACCCAGTGCCTGGCCGACTCCCACGGCAACGTGGTCGTCGTCTCCACCCGTGACTGCTCGCTCCAGCGCCGCCACCAGAAGCTGGTCGAGGAGGCCCCGGCGCCGTTCCTGTCCGAGGCTCAGAACGCGGAGCTGTACCGCGCCTCGAAGGCCATCCTCAAGGAAGCCGGCTACGTCGGCGCCGGCACCGTCGAGTTCCTCGTCGGTGTCGACGGCACCATCTCCTTCCTCGAGGTCAACACCCGCCTCCAGGTCGAGCACCCGGTCACCGAAGAGGTCACCGGCATCGACCTGGTCCGCGAGATGTTCCGCATCGCCGACGGCGAGGAACTCGGCTACGACGACCCCGCGGTGCGCGGTCACTCCTTCGAGTTCCGCATCAACGGTGAGGACCCCGGCCGGGGCTTCCTGCCCGCGCCCGGCACCGTCACCACCTTCAACCCGCCCACCGGCCCGGGTGTCCGCCTCGACGCCGGTGTCGAGTCCGGCTCCGTCATCGGCCCGGCGTGGGACTCGCTCCTCGCCAAGCTGATCGTCACCGGCGCCACCCGTGAGCAGGCCCTGCAGCGCGCCGCGCGTGCGCTGGCGGAGTTCGAGGTCGAGGGCATGGCCACCGCCATCCCCTTCCACCGTGCGGTCGTCGCCGACCCGGCGTTCACGGCGGACCCCTTCCGTATCCACACCCGCTGGATCGAGACCGAGTTCGTCAACGAGATCAAGCCGTTCGCGCCTGCCGGCGCCGACACGGACGAGGACGAGGCGGGCCGCGAGACCATCGTGGTCGAGGTCGGCGGCAAGCGCCTCGAGGTGTCGCTGCCGTCCTCGCTCGGCATGACCCTCGCGCGCACCGGCCTCGCCGCCGGAGCCAAGCCCAAGCGCCGGGCCGCGAAGAAGTCGTCCTCGGCCGCCTCCGGTGACACCCTCGCCTCCCCGATGCAGGGCACCATCGTCAAGGTCGCCGTCGAGGAGGGCCAGGAGGTCAAGGAGGGCGACCTCGTCGTCGTCCTGGAGGCCATGAAGATGGAGCAGCCGCTCAACGCGCACCGCTCCGGCACCATCAAGGGCCTCGCGGTCGAGATCGGCGCCTCCCTCACCTCCGGCGCCACCATCTGCGAGATCAAGGACTGACACGTCCGACCGTCTGCTCAAGGGCCCCCGGCATCCGTGCCGGGGGCCCTTCGTGCTCGGGCGCGTCCTATGCTGCTCGTGCCACGCGATGTCGATCTACCGGGGGACGCGTATGGAGATCCGGCTGAGGGTTGTGGACGTCGACCTCGCCGCGGAGCACGCCCGTTCACTGCACCACTGGCTGCGCGGACAGGACGGCGACCGGTGGGAGACCGCGCTGGAGTACGGCACGGACACCGTGGCCGTACTGCTTTTGGACGAGGGGGCAGCGGCGCGCCTCGCCTGGTCGGTCGTGGAGTGGCGCGGCCGGCGCACCGGCACGCCGGTGGTCGTGGCCGAGTCGGCCGGCGGCACGCCCGTACCGCGGGAGCTCGTCCGGATCCTGGCCGAGGAGTCCCCACCGCACGGGGGCGGCGCCGTCACGGTGCTCGAACCGGACGACCGGGTTCCCGGAGCCGTCCACCACGCGCGGCCCCCGGAACGTGACCTCGACTTCGGCGGCCCGCCCGGTCCGATCCTCGACCCGGACGACGACTGGGACCGGGACTGAGCCTTGGGGGACATCGCCAAGGGCGTCCTGGGGGGCGGCTGGTCGCTCGTCGTCGGCTGGGTGCTGCCCGCCGCGCTCAATCTCGCCGTGTTCTTCTTCGCCGTGGCGCCGAGCCTGCGCCACACGGCCCTCATGGAACGGATCTGGCCGGAGTCGTCCGCCGACACGGCCCTGCTGCTCCTCGTGGCCGCGGTCATGTTCGGGCTGCTCCTCAACGCCCTGCAGGCGCCCCTGTACCGGCTGCTGGAGGGTTACCTGCTGTGGCCGCGCCGGGCGTACGACAGGGGCTGCCGGATCCAGCGGGCCCGCAGGCAGCGGATCACCGACCGTATCGCCGGGGCGGACGCCCGGGCCCCCATCCAGGCCGCCCTGCTCCAGGAACGCCTCGCCCGCTATCCCGCCGCCGACGAACAGATCGCCCCGACCCGGCTCGGCAACGCCATCCGCCGCTTCGAGGAGTACGGCCACGACCGCTACCGGCTCGACACGCAGGTGCTCTGGAACGAGCTGACCGGCACCGCCCCGAAGGAGCTCGGCCGCCAGGTCGACACGGCGCGCAGCAGCGCCGACTTCTTCGTGGCGCTGCTGTTCGGGCACGCCGTCATGGCCGCGGCGGCGCTCGCCTCGCTCCCCTTCGAAGAGGCCGACGTGCCCCTGTCGGCCGTCACGGCCACGGTGCTGATCGTGCTGATCCCGGCCTGGTACCGCGCGGCGGTGGCCGCCACGGACGAGTGGGCCGCCGCGGTACGCGCCCTGGTCAACGCGGGCCGCAAGCCGCTGGCGGAGGCGCTCGGACTCGTCCTGCCGCAGGACCTGCGCAAGGAACGCGAGATGTGGCTGCTCGTGACGCGGATGTCCCGGCGGCCCTACCGCCCCGCCGCGGACGCCGCCCTCGCCCCCTACCGGGCCGCGCCCGCCCAGCCGGGCTGCTGCTGCACTCCGCCGCCGCCCGCTCCCTGACGTCCGGCATCCTTGACGTGTGACGGAGACCAGGCCCAAGCGCGCCGACGCGCGCCGCAACTACGACCGGCTGCTGACCGAGGCGCGGGCCGCGTTCGCCGAGCGCGGCACAGACGCCTCGCTCGAGGAGATCGCCCGTAGCGCGGGCGTCGGCATCGGCACGCTGTACCGCCACTTCCCGAACCGTCACGCCATGATGAACGCGGTCTTCCAGGAGGCCGTCGCCGCCCTGCTGGAGCGCTCACACGCACTGGCGGGCGCGGAGCAGCCGTGCACGGCGCTGGTGGAGTGGCTGCGCGCCCTCATCACCCACGCGGGTGAGTACCGCGGCCTCGCCCGTGCGCTTCTTTCGGCGTCCCACGACAGGAACTCGGCCCTGTCGGCTTGCAGCGTCCCCCTGCGTGACGCGGGCGAACGCCTGCTGTCCCGGGCGCAGGAGGCGGGGTCGGTCCGTACGGACGTCTCGATCGGCGACCTGATGCAGCTGACGAACGCGATCGCGCTGGCGGCGGAACAGGACCCGGCGGACCCGGAGTTGGCTGACCGCCTGCTGAACCTGACCCTGCGGGGCCTGCGACCCCACTAGCTGCCGCGCGTTCGGCGTCCGTGAAATTCCTGTGCGGTCAAGGCTGTTGGTCACGTCATGACTCAAGGACCAGCACCTCGCGCACTGTCCGACGAAGCCCTCTCGAAGCTGCTCGGCCGGCAGCAGTTCGGCACGCTCGCCACCGTGAAACGCAGCGGCCACCCCCACCTGACCACCATGCTGTACAGCTGGGACCCTGAGGCCCGCATCGTGCGGTTCTCCACGACGGCCGACCGGGTCAAGGTCGCGCACCTGCGGCGCGATCCGCGTGCCGCGCTGCACGTGCAGGGTGGCGACGTCTGGTCGTTCGCCGTCGCCGAAGGCGAAGCCGAGGTCTCCGAGATCACGACCGTCCCCGGCGACGCGGTCGGACGGGAACTGCTCGGGATGATCCCGAAGGCCGCGCAGCCCGAGGACGGCAATGCGTTCCTGGAGCAGTTGGTCGCCGAGCGGCGGGTGGTCGTCCGGTTGAAGGTGGACCGGCTGTACGGAACAGCGCTCGACATCGAAGGCTAGGGTTCCGGGGACCGACGCCCAGCAGGGCAAGTGTGGCGGTCCGTAGCCATGTCGCCGCCTCTTGGACCGACATGCGTCCCGCCCCGACCTCGTCGCCTGCCGCGTGGCCGAGAGCGGTGACCGCGGCCACCGGCCAGGTGGCCGGTGGTGCGGGATCGGACTCGCCCGACGCCTGGCCCTGCTCGATCAGCCGGGCCATGCGGGCCGCGACGGGCTCGTGCCGAGCCTGGTCGGCGCCGGCGCGGGTGCTCCCGAGCTGGAGGAGTACCGGGTTGCGTTCGAACAGCCGCCAGCCGATGTCCTGGAGCCGCAGCAGCGCGTCCAGGGCGGGACCGCCGTTCTCTTCTGCCTCGTCCATGGCGGCCATGGCCTGGTCCGTGATCCGGTCGGCGACAACGTCCAGCAGCGCGTCACGGGTGCCGAAGTGCGCGTGCGCGGTTTGGGGGCCGGGCTCCTCGCTGTCGTGTCCTTCCTGGTCACCCGTCTCGGCAACGTCCCCATCAACGGCCGTATCAAGCAGTGGGCGGCCACCTCGGCCCCCGCCGATCACGCCGAGATACTCGCTCGCTGGGAGGTGTTCAACTACGCACGCACGGGCGCCGCGTTCGCCGCCTTCGGGCTGCTGATCGTTCTCTCCATGCGATTCTCCGCGCATGAACGACGAACACTGGCGGACGTGGACACGCCTCTTCCTGTCCCTCCTCGCGGCTGACGAACCGGATCAGCTCACTTGGCTGGGCGAGCGCGAGTTGGAGACGTGCCTCGTGGTCGACGATGTCGAGTTCGCCTGCCTCATAGCCGAAGGACTCACGGACCGCGGAGCCTTCGAACCCGAGAACCTGCGCGACCTTCAGGCCCTCGGCCGCCGCGTCGGCGAGATCGACGCCGACCGCCGGACCGCCCAGTGGGCCGACGCCCTGGCCACGGATCCCGCCTGGGAAGACGTCCGGACCCTCGCCCGCCGCTTTCTCGTCACACTGCTCGGCGACTGGCGTCAGCCACTCCCCCGCCCCGTGCGGCCGCACGGGGCGGCACCCCCTCCCGCCGCGGGCCCACCGACCCGAGGGGAAGGACCGGACGTGACGGGGGCGGGGTCGGAGGAGGGGGGTGTCCGGCAGTGAAGCGTCGCAACTCGCCCGAAGCGCGGTGAGAACACCGCGGACCGAGCGAGCCCGGGCCCACCCCCCGAAAAGGACCGCGTCAGCGACGGCGGAGGTCCGCCACGCGGGCCGACCGGTCCGCAAGGGCGTCCGGCCCCAGCGCCCCCGCCGCGCTGCGGAGGCCCGCCCGGGTGCGGCGCTGGCCGGGCAGCGGTACCTCAGGGCGCGGCGCGGGCGCCGCCCCCGCCCCGGCGACCGCGATCTGCACACCCTGGTCCGCGAGCGCCTGAAGCTCCGTCGCCGCCCGGTCGTCGTGCGCCGGCGGCTCGTCCGTCACCAGGCGGGTGATCACGTCCGTCGGCACGGTCTGGAACATCGTGTCCGTACCGAGCTTGGTGTGGTCGGCCAGGACCACGACCTCCGCCGCGGCCTGGACGAGCGCCCGGTCGACGCTCGCGGAGAGCATGTTGGACGTGGACAGTCCCCGCTCGGCCGTCAGCCCGCTCCCGGACAGGAACGCGCGGGAGACCCGCAGCCCTTGGAGGGACTGCTCCGCACCGCTCCCGACCAGCGCGTAGTTGGAGCCGCGCAACGTGCCGCCGGTCATGACGACTTCGACCCGGTTGGCATGGGCGAGCGCCTGGGCGACGAGGAGGGAGTTGGTGACCACGGTCAGCCCGGGGACGCGCGCGAGCCGGCGGGCCAGCTCCTGCGTGGTGGTACCGGCGCCGACGACGATGGCCTCACCCTCTTCGACGAGGGCGGCCGCGAGGTCGGCGATGGCCGTCTTCTCCGCGGTGGCGGACAGGGATTTCTGCGGAAAGCCGGACTCGCGGGTGAACCCGCCCGGCAGTACCGCACCGCCGTGCCGGCGGTCGAGGAGTCCTTCTGCCTCCAGTGCCCGCACGTCACGCCGTACGGTCACTTCGGAGGTCTGGACGACGCGGGCGAGCTCACGGAGCGACACGGCACCGTTGGCACGCACCATTTCGAGGATCAACTGACGACGTTCTGCAGCGAACACGAAACTGACAGTAACCCCACCGCCCGTCAGTTTTCAGCTCTATGCGCCGGATACCGGAAATTGCGCACTTAAGAGGCCGCCAAGTGGTATAGACGGCCCCCAAGTTGATCGCGCGACGAGTGAAGTGCCCAGGGTTCGCCGGGTTTCTTCCGTGCGCGGGTGCGGTCAGCCCTCGCCCGACGTCTTCCGGGTGTGCAACTGACGTGCCACCTCCGCGATCGACCCGGACAGGGAGGGGTACACCGTGAAAGCGTTTGCGATCTGTTCGACCGTCAGGTTGTTGTCGACCGCGATCGAGATGGGGTGGATCAGTTCCGAGGCGCGCGGCGAGACGACCACACCGCCGACCACGATCCCGGTCCCCGGACGGCAGAAGATCTTGACGAAGCCGTCCCTGATGCCCTGCATCTTGGCGCGGGGGTTGCGCAGCAGCGGCAGCTTGACCACTCGGGCGTCGATCTTGCCGGCGTCGACGTCGGCCTGGCTGTAGCCGACGGTCGCGATCTCGGGGTCGGTGAAGACGTTGGAGGAGACGGTCTTCAGGTTCAGCGGGGCGACCGCGTCGCCGAGGAAGTGGTACATCGCGATCCGGCCCTGCATGGCGGCGACGGACGCGAGGGCGAAGATGCCGGTGACGTCCCCGGCCGCGTACACGCCGGGCGCCGACGTACGGGACACCTTGTCGGTCCAGATGTGACCGGAGTCCTTGAGCCGGACACCGGCCTCCTCGAGGCCCATGCCCGCCGTGTTGGGGATCGCGCCGACGGCCATCAGGCAGTGCGAGCCGCTGATGACGCGGCCGTCGGAGAGCGTGACCTCGACCCGGTCGCCGACGCGCTTGGCGGACTCGGCGCGGGAGCGGGCCATGACGTTCATGCCGCGGCGGCGGAAGACGTCCTCGAGGACCGCGGCGGCGTCCGGGTCCTCGCCGGGCAGCACGCGGTCACGGGAGGAGACGAGGGTGACGCGCGAGCCGAGCGCCTGGTAGGCGCCGGCGAACTCGGCGCCCGTGACACCGGAACCGACCACGATGAGCTCCTCGGGGAGCTCGTTCAGGTCGTAGACCTGCGTCCAGTTCAGGATGCGCTCGCCGTCGGGCAGCGCGTCGGGGATCTCGCGCGGGTGACCGCCGGTCGCGATCAGGACGGCGTCCGCGGTGAGCGTCTCCTCGGTGCCGTCCGCCGCGCGCACGATCACCTTGCGGGAGCCGTCCATCGCCTGCTGCCCGTCGAGGCGGCCGCGGCCGCGCATGACGCGGGCGCCGGCACGGGTGACGGAGGCGGTGATGTCGTGCGACTGGGCGAGCGCGAGGCGCTTGACACGCCGGTTGACCTTGCCGAGGTCCACACCGACGACGCGGGCGGCCTGCTCGATGTGCGGGGTGTCGTCGGCCACGATGATGCCGAGCTCCTCGTAGGAGGAGTCGAAGGTCGTCATGACTTCGGCGGTGGCGATCAGGGTCTTCGACGGTACGCAGTCGGTCAGCACCGACGCCCCGCCCAGACCGTCGCAGTCGACGACGGTCACCTCCGCGCCGAGCTGAGCGCCGACAAGGGCCGCCTCATATCCGCCGGGTCCGCCACCGATGATCACGATCCGGGTCACGAAAAAGTCCGCCTCGCATTGTCGTTCCCGGCCCGCCTGCCCGCTCTGCCGGGGTCCGGGGGTGCCCCCGGTGGAATGCAGTACGTACTTCATTGTCCCGCATCGGTCAGGCGTTCTCCCCCCGGGGCCTCCATACGGCCGCGACCACCACGGCCCTCCCGCTCGGCCGCCGACCGGGCCCCGCCGTACCTCGCGGCGGGGGCGGCCGCTCGTTCGCCTCCCGTACCCTCGACCCCATGTCGCTCTACGCCGCGTACGCCGGCAACCTCGACGCGCGGCTCATGACCCGCCGCGCACCGCACTCACCGCTGCGCGGCACCGGCTGGCTCAACGGCTGGCGGTTGACCTTCGGCGGCGAGCAGATGGGCTGGGAAGGAGCGCTGGCCACGATCGTGGAGGCCCCGCGCTCCCAGGTCTTCGTCGCGCTGTACGACATCGCCCCCATGGACGAGGACTCCATGGACCGCTGGGAGGGTGTCGGTCTCGACATATACCGGCGCATGCGGGTCCGCGTGGACACCCTGGACGGCGAGGAGCCGGCCTGGGTGTACGTCCTGAACGGCTACGAGGGCGGCCTCCCGTCCGCCCGCTACCTGGGCGAACTCGCGGACGCGGCGGAGTCGGCGGGCGCGCCGCACGACTACGTGATGGAACTCCGCAAGCGCCCCTGCTGAACGGCTGCCCAGGCCGTCGGCCGAGTCGGCGGGGCGGCTCGGGCCCGTCGTCGGCGCGCGTTGCCGCGCCGTTCGTCGGAAACGACAAGACAACGATCCGAAGACCGTCGGCTGCGTCATCTACGCGCGTAGGAATTCCCGGGTTACCCTCATCCGCGTGAACGCATCTGTGAATCCGGACCTCGTCGGCGCTCTCGCCGACCCCCATGCCGCGGCCGACGCCGCCGCCGCCCGCCTGCGCGAGCTGACCGGCACCGAGACCCACGACGTCGCACTGGTGATGGGTTCCGGCTGGGCTCCGGCCGTCGACGCGCTCGGCACCCCCGAGGCCGAGTTCCCCGTCACCGAACTGCCCGGCTTCCCGCCCCCGGCGGTCGAGGGCCACGGCGGCAAGATCCGCTCGTACCGCATCGGCCAGAAGCGCGCGCTGGTCTTCCTCGGCCGTACGCACTTCTACGAGGGCCGCGGCGTCTCCGCCGTCGCCCACGGCGTGCGCACCGCGGTCGCGGCCGGCTGCAAGACCGTGGTGCTGACCAACGGCTGCGGCGGCCTGCGCGACGGCATGCGTCCGGGGCAGCCGGTGCTGATCAGCGACCACATCAACCTCACCGCGGCGTCGCCGATCATCGGCGCGAACTTCGTCGACCTGACCGACCTCTACTCCCCGCGGCTGCGGGCGCTGTGCAAGGAGGTGGACGCGACGCTCGAGGAGGGCGTGTACGTCCAGTTCCCCGGTCCCCACTACGAGACCCCGGCCGAGATCAACATGGTCCGCGTGCTCGGCGGCGACCTGGTGGGCATGTCCACCGTCCTCGAGGCCATCGCGGCCCGCGAGGCCGGCGCGGAGGTGCTGGGCATCTCGCTGGTCACGAACCTGGCGGCGGGGCTCTCGGGCGAGCCGCTGAACCACGAGGAAGTGCTCCAGGCGGGACGGGATTCCGCGGCGCGGATGGGTGAGCTGCTGACGCGGGTGCTGGAACGCATCTGAGGCGGCGGGGGCGTGGCCGCGGCGCGGCGCGCCCTTTCCCACCCCCTGCGGCCTTGCGGCCGCAGGGATCCCACGGAGCCGGGGCAGGCCCTGACCCGTAGGGCCTTCGGCCGTGCCCTCGATCTCCCTACGGCCCGGCGGCCGTGGGAGGTACGCCCCGAGGGGCTGGGATGCCACTGCGCGGCCCGGCCCTGCCGGCGGGCTCCGGCCCTGGCGGCGGACGTAGCCCTACCGGAGGCTCCGGCCCTGGCGGCGGCACGTAGCCCTACCGGCGGCTCCGGCCCTACCGGCGGCTCCGGCCCTGGCGGCGGCTCCGGCCTCGCCCAGGGGCGGCGAATGCGGCCCTACGGGCGCAAGCACTCCCCGGCCACGCCGACGGAGGCATTTCCCAGCCCCTGGTGGGCACTCCCACGGCCACCTGGCCATAGGGGGAGATTGAGGCGCGGGGTCCCCGGGGCAGAGCTCCCAGGACACCGCCCGAAGGGCAGCACCGGGCCGGGGCCTTTCCGGCCCCGGCGGCGATTGAGGCGCGGGGCCCCGCCTGACGGGCAGGCACCGGATCCGGGCGGAGACCGGTTTCAGGAGTGGGTCCCCACGGCCGCCAGGCCGTAGGGGGAGGCCGAGGACCACGCCCCGCAGGCGTCGCGACTCGCGGGCCCCGGCCCGCCCCGCGCAGACTCGACACAGCGAAGACGAGAGGCGGACAACCGTGCAGCAGGAGCAGGACCTGATCGCCCGGGCCGAGGCATGGCTCGCGGAGGACCCGGACGCGGAGACGCGGGACGAGCTCGCGCGGCTCATCGAGGCGCGTGATCTCGGCGAGCTGGCCGACCGGTTCGGCGGGACGCTCCAGTTCGGCACCGCCGGGCTCCGTGGTGAGCTCGGGGCCGGGCCGATGCGGATGAACCGGGCCGTCGTGATCCGGGCGGCGGCCGGACTCGCGGCCTACCTGAAGGCCAAGGGGCAGACGGACGGCCCGGTCGTCGTCGGCTACGACGCCCGCTACAAGTCCGCCGACTTCGCGCGGGACACCGCCGCGGTGATGGTCGCCGCGGGTCTGCGCGCAGCGGTGCTGCCTCGCCCGCTTCCCACCCCCGTACTGGCCTTCGCCATAAGGCATCTGGGCGCTGTCGCGGGCGTCGAGGTGACGGCGAGCCACAATCCTCCCCGGGACAACGGCTACAAGGTCTACCTGGGCGACGGTTCGCAGATCGTGCCGCCCGCCGACGCGGAGATCGCCGCCGAGATCGACGCGATCCGCGGCCTCGCCGACGTCCCGCGCACGGACGAGGGGTGGGAGACGCTCGGTGACGAGGTGCTCGAGGCGTATCTGGCGCGTACGGACGCCGTGCTGACGGCCGGCTCCCCCCGTACCGCCCGGGTCGTCTACACGGCCATGCACGGCGTCGGCAAGGACGTGGTGACGGCCGCCTTCGCGCGCGCCGGGTTCCCGGAGCCGGTCCTGGTGGCGGAGCAGGCGGAGCCGGACCCCGCGTTCCCGACGGTCGCGTTCCCCAACCCGGAGGAGCCGGGGGCGATGGATCTCGCCTTCGAGACCGCGCGCCGGACCGGGCCCGACGTGGTCATCGCCAACGACCCGGACGCGGACCGCTGCGCCGTCGCCGTCCCCGACGCCACGGCGGACGGCGGCTGGCGGATGCTGCGCGGCGACGAGGTCGGCGCCCTGCTCGCCGAGCACCTCGTCCACAAGGGCGCCACCGGCGTCTTCGCCGAGTCGATCGTGTCGTCGTCGCTGCTGGGCCGGATCGCGGCCGCCGCCGGGCTCGGACACGAGGAGACGCTGACGGGGTTCAAGTGGATCGCCCGCGTCGAGGGCCTTCGGTACGGCTACGAGGAGGCGCTCGGCTACTGCGTCGACCCGGAGGGCGTACGCGACAAGGACGGCATCACGGCGGCGCTGCTGGTGGCCGAGCTGGTCTCGGAGCTCAAGGAGCAGGGCCGTACGCTCGGCGACCTGCTGGACGACCTCGCCGTCGAGCACGGTCTGCACGCCACCGACCAGCTGTCGGTGCGGGTGAAGGACCTCGGCATCATCGCGAACGCCATGAGGGCGCTGCGCGAGCAGCCGCCGACCGCGCTGGCCGGCCTGCGGGTCACGGCGGCGGAGGATCTGGCCGTCGGGACGGACAGGCTCCCACCGACCGACGGTCTGCGCTACTACCTCGACGGCGAGTTCAAGGCCCGTGTCATCGTCCGCCCGAGCGGTACGGAGCCGAAGCTGAAGTGCTACCTGGAGGTGGTCGTCCCGGTCGCCGACGCGAGCGCGCTGGCCGGGTCCAGGGCGCGCGCCGCGCAGGTGCTCGACGGCATCAAGCGGGACCTGTCCGCCGCCGCCGGTATCTGACATCCGCCCGGTGTCCGGCGCCCGCCGCGGTCCGATCCGGACCACGGCGGGCGCCGTTGCGTGGGGTCCCCGCCCCGCCCGCTCACGGCGCCTGGTGACCGGGGTGTCAGCCGGTCGCGAGGAGGACCGTGAGGAGAACGGCGCCCGCGGCGGCCGGCGCCAGCAGTTCGTACGCCCAGCGGATCCGGGGCTCGCCCTGGGCCTCCGCGGCCAAGGACCGCCGTTCCGCCAGTTCCCGCAGGTCGGCGATGGTCCGGTCGGCAGGGGCGACCCGGGACTTCGCGTCGCTCACGTCGGCGTGCACGGACGTCGTGCCGTGCGGGTCGTCGTAGGCGGCCTGGGCCTGCCGCCGGGCCGCGGCCTTGCGCTTGCGCAGCGAGACCGGAATGGCCCAGAGCTGGTACTTCGCGCCTCCCTGCGTGAAGATCTCGCTGGAGTAGGAGGCCCGCACGTCGGCCACGCTGCCCCACGGCAGGACGATGGTCCGGAACGGGTTCCTGATCCGGATGCGGTCCTCGCCGGCGAAGACGGCCGGGCGGAAGGTGAAGGCGACGACGACCGGCACCGCGAGCAGCGCGCCGGCGAGGGCGAGCCACGGCGTGCGGCCCTCACCGCGGACGACGGCGTCGACGACGATCCAGGCGATGAGCCCGAGCAGTACGGCACCACCCGCCATTCCGGCGGGCGAGCGGAAGATCCGGTCGCTGGCGGTGGAGGGCTCGGGCTGCTGGGGGCTCGTCATGGTTCCGATTCTGCCGCACGCCGGTTCCAGGTCCCCGGCACGGGGTGGCCCTGCGGTGGCCGCGGCTTCTGCCCTGTTTCGGGCAGAGTTTTCGCGCACCCCCTGTACAGGTCGCTACGCGCGTAGATATGCTCGTCTGGTGACCATGCCCACCACCGCACCTGCATTCGCCGACGTGACCGCGTCCGACAGCACTCTGCGCCGCTTCCTGCACGGGCTGCCCGGCGTCGACGCCGTCGGCCTCGAAGGGCGCGCGGCGTCCCTCGGCACGCGTTCCATCAAGACCACGGCCAAGGCGTACGCCATCGATCTGGCCATCTCCATGATCGACCTGACGACGCTCGAAGGCGCGGACACCCCGGGCAAGGTCCGGGCGCTCGCCGCCAAGGCCGTCAATCCTGATCCGATCGACCGCACGACCCCGCACACCGCGGCGGTCTGCGTCTACCCCGACATGGTGGCGACCGCCAAGGAGGCCCTGAAGGGCTCCGAGGTCAAGGTCGCCTCCGTGGCGACCGCCTTCCCGGCCGGTCGTGCCGCCCTCCCCGTGAAGATCGCGGACGTCCGTGACGCGGTCGCCGCCGGTGCGGACGAGATCGACATGGTGATCGACCGCGGCGCCTTCCTGGCCGGCAACTACATGAAGGTGTACGAGGAGATCCGCGCCGTGAAGGAGGCCTCCGGCAGCGCCCGGCTCAAGGTCATCTTCGAGACCGGCGAGCTCTCCACGTACGACAACATCCGCCGCGCCTCCTGGCTCGGCATGATCGCCGGCGCGGACTTCATCAAGACGTCGACCGGCAAGGTCGCGGTGAACGCCACCCCGGCGAACACCCTGCTGATGCTTCAGGCCGTGCGCGACTTCAGGGAGCAGACTGGGGTACAGGTGGGCGTGAAGCCTGCCGGCGGTATCCGTACGTCCAAGGACGCGATCAAGTTCCTTGTCCTGGTCAACGAGACCGCGGGCGAGGACTGGCTGGACAGTCACTGGTTCCGCTTCGGCGCGTCGAGCCTGCTCAACGACCTGCTGATGCAGCGGCAGAAGCTGGCGACCGGCCGCTACTCCGGCCCTGACTACGTGACGGTGGACTGATCATCATGGCTTCCGTATTCGAATACGCACCCGCACCCGAGTCGCGGTCGATCGTCGACATCGCCCCGTCCTACGGGCTGTTCATCGACGGCGAGTTCTCCGAGGCCGCGGACGGCAAGGTCTTCAAGACCGTCTCGCCGTCGAGCGAGGAGGTCCTGGCCGAGGTCGCCCGGGCGGGCGCCGAGGACGTGGACCGTGCGGTGAAGGCCGCCCGCAAGGCGTTCGGGAAGTGGTCGGCGCTGCCCGGCGCGGAGCGCGCCAAGTACCTGTTCCGTATCGCCCGGATCATCCAGGAGCGCAGCCGCGAGCTGGCCGTCCTGGAGACCCTGGACAACGGCAAGCCGATCAAGGAGACCCGCGACGCGGACCTCCCGCTGGTCGCCGCTCACTTCTTCTACTACGCGGGCTGGGCCGACAAGCTCGACCACGCGGGCTACGGCGCCAGCCCGCGCCCGCTCGGCGTCGCGGGCCAGGTCATCCCCTGGAACTTCCCCCTCCTGATGCTCGCGTGGAAGATCGCCCCGGCGCTCGCCACCGGCAACACGGTCGTCCTCAAGCCCGCGGAGACGACACCGCTGTCCGCCCTGTTCTTCGCGGACATCTGCCGCCAGGCCGGCCTGCCGAACGGTGTGGTCAACATCCTGCCCGGCTACGGGGACACCGGCGCCGCCCTGGTCGAGCACCCGGACGTGAACAAGGTCGCCTTCACCGGCTCTACCGCGGTCGGCAAGGCCATCGCCCGCCAGGTCGCCGGCACGAAGAAGAAGGTCACCCTCGAGCTCGGTGGCAAGGGCGCCAACATCGTCTTCGACGACGCCCCCATCGACCAGGCCGTCGAGGGCATCGTCAACGGCATCTTCTTCAACCAGGGGCAGGTCTGCTGCGCGGGCTCGCGCCTGCTGGTCCAGGAGTCGATCCAGGACGAGCTGCTGGACTCCCTCAAGCGCCGCCTGTCCACGCTGCGCCTCGGCGACCCGCTGGACAAGAACACCGACATCGGGGCGATCAACTCCGAGGAGCAGCTGTCCCGGATCACCACCCTGGTCGAGGCCGGCGAGGCGGAGGGCGCCGAGCGCTGGTCGCCCGCGTGCGAGCTGCCCGCCTCCGGCTACTGGTTCGCGCCGACGCTGTTCACGAACGTCACGCAGGCGCACACCATCGCCCGCGACGAGATCTTCGGCCCGGTGCTGTCCGTGCTGACGTTCCGCACTCCGGACGAGGCCGTCGCAAAGGCGAACAACAGCCAGTACGGCCTGTCCGCCGGCATCTGGACGGAGAAGGGCTCCCGCATCCTCGCGGTGGCGAACAAGCTCCGCGCGGGTGTGGTGTGGGCCAACACGTTCAACAAGTTCGACCCGACCTCGCCCTTCGGCGGCTACAAGGAGTCGGGCTTCGGCCGCGAGGGCGGCCGTCACGGTCTGGAGGCCTACCTCGATGTCTGACGGGCGACTCAGCGTCTTCAAAACCTACAAGCTGTACGTCGGGGGCAAGTTCCCCCGCTCCGAGAGCGGCCGGGTGTACGAGGTGACGGACTCGAAGGGCAAGTGGCTGGCCAACGTGCCGCTCTCCTCCCGCAAGGACGCGCGGGACGCGGTGGTCGCCGCCCGCAAGGCGTTCGGCGGCTGGTCGGGCGCGACCGCGTACAACCGCGGCCAGATCCTCTACCGCATCGCCGAGATGCTGGAGGGCCGCAAGGACCAGTTCGTCCGCGAGGTCGCGCAGTCCGAGGGACTGTCCAGGTCGAAGGCGGCGGACGTCGTCGACGCGGCCATCGACCGCTGGGTCTGGTACGCGGGCTGGACGGACAAGATCGCCCAGGTCGTGGGCGGGGCGAACCCGGTCGCGGGCCCCTTCTTCAACCTCTCCACCCCGGAGCCGACGGGTGTCGTGACGGTCGTCGCGCCGCAGGAGTCGTCGTTCCTCGGTCTCGTCTCCGTGGTCGCCCCGGTGATCGCCACCGGTAACACCGTGGTCGTCGTCGCCTCCGAGCGGGCCCCGCTCCCGGCGCTCTCCCTCGGCGAGGTGCTCGCCACCTCCGACCTGCCCGGCGGCGTGGTCAACGTGCTCTCGGGCCGTACGGAGGAGATCGCCGCCCCGCTCGCCGCGCACCAGGACGTCAACGGCATCGATCTGACCGGCGCGGACGAGGTCCTGGCGAAGGAGCTCGAGGTCGCGGCGGCGGACAACCTGAAGCGCATCTTCCGTCCACAGGCTGTGGATTTCTCGGCGGACCCCGGCACCCACCGGCTGACGGCGTTCCTCGAGACCAAGACGGTCTGGCACCCGACCGGCTCGCTGGGCGCCTCCGGCTCGGCGTACTGACGCTGCCGGCACCGGCCGAAGCCCCCGCCTCTCCGTCCGGAGGCGGGGGCTTCCCGTGTGTCCGGCGCGATTCCGTTCCCCATCAAGTGACCGTGCGCGTACGGAAAGTGGCCGGCGGTGTGATGCTCGTACCAACCGGGCCTCCAGGGGGTTCCAGGAGCCGCTGGATGCGTCACACTTGTCTCCCGTGAGTTCCCAACCCCTCCCGACCCGCGTCGTGCTGCTCGCGGGCCCCTCAGGCTCCGGAAAGTCCTCTCTCGCCGCCCGTACCGGCCTGCCGGTCCTGCGCCTGGACGACTTCTACAAAGAGGGCGACGACCCGACGCTTCCCCTCGTGACGGGCAGCACCGACATCGACTGGGACTCGCCCTCGTCCTGGGACGCGGACGCCGCGGTCGCGGCGATAGCGGAGCTGTGCCGCAGCGGACGGACCGCCGTGCCGGTGTACGACATCGCCACCAGCTCCCGGACCGGGACCGAGACGCTGGACATCGACCGCACACCCCTGTTCGTCGCCGAAGGCATCTTCGCGGCCGACATCGTGCGGCGCTGCGAGGAACTGGGCGTCCTCGCCGACGCACTGTGCCTGCGCGGCCGGCCCTCCACGACGTTCCGCCGCCGCCTCGCGCGCGATCTGCGCGAGGGGCGCAAGTCCGTGCCGTTCCTGCTGCGGCGCGGGTGGCGTCTGATGCGCGCGGAGCGCGGCATCGTTGCCCGCCAGGCGGGCCTGGGCGCGCACCCCTGCGGCAAGGCCGAGGCCCTCGGCCGCCTCGCGGCCGCGGCGGCCGGTCACTGCCGGCTCCCCTCGGCGCGGCAGCCCGTGTAGCGCCCGGACATGGGAGTGGGGCCGGACAGAACCCCCCGGCCTGCCCGGCCCCACTCCGTTTTTCCCCCGTGGATCCCCGTGTCCCCCGTGGATCCTCTTTCCCGTGGATCCCCGTGTCCCCCGTGGATCCTTCCGCTGTCTCCCCCGAAACAGCGGTCTCTGCCGTCTCCCCCGAAACGGCAGCCCCCGTACTTCCCCCGTGTTTCCCCCGTTGCCTTCAGGCCACCAGCTCGCCGAAGGACTCTTCTTCGTCACGGCCGAAGCTGAGGACCTCGTCCTCACGCAGCCGGCGGAGCGACCGCCAGATGCTCGACTTCACCGTGCCGACGCTGATGTCCAGGATCTCCGCGATCTCCGGGTCGGTGCGGCCCTCGTAGTAGCGAAGGACCAGCATCGTCCGCTGGAGTTCGGGAAGCCTGGCGAGCGCCTGCCACAGGACGGCGCGCAGCTCGGTGCCCCGCATCGCGTCGGTGTCGCCCGCCGTCTCCGGCAGCTCCTCCGTGGGGTACTCGTTGAGCTTGCGCCGACGCCAGGCGCTGATGTGCAGATTCGTCATCGTGCGGCGCAGATAGCCGCCGACCGCGGCCTTGTCACTGATCCGCTCCCAGGCCCGGTAGGTCGAGAACAGCGCGCTCTGGAGCAGGTCCTCCGCCTCGTACCGGTCACCGGTCAGGTGGTAGGCGGTCGCGTACAGGGAGGCCCGGCGCTCCTGGACGTAGGCCGTGAACTCGGCCTCCGAGCAGGACGCCCGCTCCCCCGTCGGCTTCGGCTCCCCGTACGCGGCGCCGCTTCCCCCCGTGGGTGCGTCAACCACCGCCATGTACGGCGGCCTTTGCTGACGCCCGGCGCCGCGAACGCACCCCCGCCCGTTCACGGCGCCGGACTTCTCGGTGCTCCGCGCGACGTCGTGGAGACGCGTCACAACTGCGCTTGAGGTGGTGCTGTGCAGTGCGTTCATCTCGCGCCCCCCGTCGAGTGGAGTCTGGTTTCGTTCGTGTGAGAAGAAGCTTGCCCGGGCTCTTTCATCGCGGTGTCCGCCGACTGTCACAGGCGCGTCACAAGGGAAGAAGTGGTGTGAGTACGGGCCTGGGGGGTACGGGGAGTCGAACTGGGGCTCCCCATGGGCCAGAATGACCCCCGTGCCTTTCCTGTTGCTGATCGAGGACGACGACGCCATCCGCACGGCCCTCGAACTCTCGCTGTCACGCCAGGGCCACCGAGTGGCCACCGCGGCGACGGGCGAGGACGGCCTGAAACTGCTGCGTGAGCAGCGGCCCGACCTGATCGTGCTGGACGTGATGCTGCCCGGGATCGACGGTTTCGAGGTCTGCCGCCGTATCCGGCGCACCGACCAGTTGCCGATCATCCTGCTGACCGCCCGCAGCGACGACATCGACGTCGTCGTCGGGCTCGAGTCCGGCGCCGACGACTATGTCGTCAAGCCGGTGCAGGGACGGGTCCTCGACGCCCGTATCCGCGCCGTACTGCGCCGTGGCGAGCGGGAGTCCACCGACTCGGCGACGTTCGGCTCGCTGGTGATCGACCGTTCCGCGATGACGGTCACCAAGAACGGAGAGGATCTGCAGCTCACGCCGACCGAGTTGCGTCTCCTCCTGGAGTTGAGCCGGCGCCCTGGGCAGGCCCTGTCCCGCCAGCAGCTGCTGCGGCTGGTGTGGGAGCACGACTACCTCGGCGACTCACGCCTGGTGGACGCCTGTGTGCAGCGGCTGAGGGCGAAGGTGGAGGACGTGCCGTCCTCACCGACCCTGATCCGTACGGTGCGTGGTGTCGGCTACCGGCTGGACGTCCCGCAGTGACCGGAACGCACATCGCGGGCGGGACCGTTCGGTGAGCGACGGCACGAACGGCGGCGGCGCTCCACGGCGCGGCATACTCACCGGAATCCGCCTGACCAGCCTGCGGCTGCGCCTCGTGGTGGTGTTCGCGCTCGTCGCGCTCACGGCCGCCGTGTCCGCCTCCGGCATCGCGTACTGGCTCAACCGCGAGGCGGTGCTGACGCGTACGCAGGACGCTGCCCTCGACGACTTCCGGCAGGACATGCAGAACCGTGCCGCGTCGCTGCCGCTGCGGCCCACGCAGGACGAGCTGCAGCGCGTCGCCGAGCAGATGGGGAACGGCGGCAGCGGCTACAGCGTGCTCCTCATCGGTGAGCGTGCGGAGGGCAAGCCGATCGTCGGCGTGTCCGACCCCGACATGTTCACCAAGGAGGATGTCCCGCAGTCGCTCCAGGACGCGGTGAACGAACGGCAGGAGATCGGCGCCGGCAACACCGTGCCCTACCACCTCTACTGGCAGCGGACCGAGCGCGGCGGCAAGCCGTATCTGGTCGGTGGCACCCGGATCGTGGGCGGCGGGCCGACCGGCTACATGTTCAAGTCCCTCGACCAGGAGCGGCAGGACCTCAACTCGCTCGCGTGGTCGCTCGGCATCGCGACACTGCTCGCCCTGGTCGGCTCCGCGCTGCTCGCGCAGGCGGCCGCGACGACCGTGCTGCGGCCGGTGCACCGGCTGGGCGAGGCGGCCCGGCGGCTCGGCGAGGGCAAGCTCGACACCCGGCTGCGTGTCTCCGGCACGGACGAACTGGCCGAGCTGGCACGGACCTTCAACAAGACCGCGGCGTCGCTGGAGAAGAAGGTCGCCGACATGAGCGCCCGCGACGAGTCGAGCCGCCGCTTCGTCGCCGACATGTCGCACGAACTGCGCACGCCGCTGACCGCGCTCACCGCGGTCACCGAGGTGCTCGAGGACGAGGCGGACAGCCTCGACCCCATGATCGCGCCCGCCGTGAACCTCGTGGTCAGCGAGACCCGGCGGCTGTACGACCTGGTGGAGAACCTGATGGAGGTCACCCGCTTCGACGCGGGCACCGCGAGGCTCGTGCTGGACACGGTGGATGTCGCCGACCAGGTCACCGCCTGCATCGACGCCCGTGCCTGGCTGGACGCGGTGGAGCTGGACGCGGAACGGGGCATCATGGCGCGCCTCGACCCGCGCCGGCTCGACGTGATCCTGGCCAACCTGATCGGCAACGCGCTCAAGCACGGCGGCTCGCCGGTGCGGGTCTGTGTCCGGCCCGTCGACGGCGAGCTGGTCATCGAGGTGCGGGACCATGGACCCGGTATCCCCGAGGAGGTCCTGCCACACGTGTTCGACCGTTTCTACAAGGCGAGCGCCTCACGGCCGCGTTCCGAGGGCAGCGGACTCGGCCTGTCCATCGCCATGGAGAACGCCCATATCCACGGCGGCGACATCACCGCGTCCAACTCGCCCGAGGGCGGCGCCGTCTTCGTGCTGACGCTGCCGCGCGACGGGTCCTCGATCGAGGACTGCGAGGCGGTCGGGACGGGCGACGCGGACGCCCCCGGGGCAGCGGGCGCCGAAGGCCGCGCGGCGGCGGACGACAGCCGCCCGCAGGGAGAGGAAGACACGCTGTGACAGCGGTCGGCGGTGAAGCGGTACGCGTCACGGCACGCACGGGAAGCCCACAAGCGCGTCCGGTGAGGGGTACGGGCGGCGGCCGCAGGGCCCTCGGGGCGCTCGTCGTGCTCGCCGGCTCCCTGGCTCTCGCGGGCTGCGGCATCAGGACCACCCAGGTGCCCGTCGACGCCGGGGCCGCGCCCTCACGGGTGCCGTGCGAGGTGTCCGGCGGCAGCATCGCCCCGCAGGCGCAGGAGCAGGGCGTACCCGTCCGCGTCTACATGGTGTGCGCCTCGCAGCTGGAGTCCGTGGACCGTACGGCGAGGATCTCCGAGAGCAAGGCTGCCGACAGCGCGCCCGAGTTCGCCCAGGCGCTCCTGGACGAGCTGCTGAGGGAGCCGTCCACGCCGGAGCAGGAGGCGGGCTTCACCACGTATGTGCGGGGGCCGCTGCTGGTGAACGGCGCCAGGGAGGGCGATCCCAAGGGCACCCTGCGGCTGAGCCGTCAGCCGGAGGACCTGCCGACACCGGCTCTCGCCCAGATCGTGTGCACCCTGGCGGAGAGCAGGGCCATGGACGCCGGCGGGGCCGTGGTGCTCGGCGGTCCCGGGGACTACGCGCCGCACGCCTATGTGTGCTCGGCGCGGACCAAGGAGCGGCCGGAGGGCGCGGTTCCGACGCTCGATGCGCTGCCCTCACCGGGGCCGGGCGCCTCGTAGGAAGTCCGCCGAAAGAACCCCGCCGGCGGCACGGGCCAGACCCTCCGAGAGGGTCCGGCCACCCTCTCGGAACAACGGCGGAACCGATTCCCGGCGGGCTTGCGTCTTGGGGTGCGTGCAGCGTCAAGGTTCGGGCGGCAGTGCCGCCATTCGCTTCCGCGTGGCGGGCGTCGTCCTCGTCCTCGCCCATCTGCTGCTCGTCTCTTGGCTGACGCTGCGACCACTCGACGTGATGTGGGTGACGGCGGCGAACCTGGAACCCCTGGCCGGGATCAAGGCCGCCCTGGAGCTCGGACCCGTCGAAGCCGCACGGCACATCGGCGGCGGACTGCTCCTGCTGGCGCCGCTCGGGGTCCTTCTGCCGATGGCGAGCGGCCGTCTCGCCGTGTCCCCGTGGGCATCCCTCGCCCGTACGGTCGCGGCCGGCGCCCTGCTGTCGCTCGGCATCGAGCTGTTGCAGACCGGGGTGCCCGGTCAGGTCGTCGACATCGACTCGCTCCTGCTGAACACCACCGGCGTGGCGCTCGCCCACCTCGCGGTCGTGCCCGCGGGCCGTGCCCGGCTGCGCCGCAGACTGCTGCGTGCACGCGGCGGGACCGCGCTGCGCGGCCACGGACGCGGGGTACGACGCGGGGCCGTGCTCAGGGACGAGGGTTCTCAGGGGGCGACCCCGACGATTCCCAGGGTCGGGATCGCCCCGTAGAGCGACGCTTCGTCCCCCTTCGCGAAGCCACCATGGAGTCATCGGGAGCACACCGAGAGGCTCCCGGCGACAGCTCTCGTGAAGGAGCCCACCATGGCCGCAATTGCCCGCCCCCGTGACGGACGCATGATCGGCGGAGTGTGCGCAGCGCTGGCCCGGCGCTTCGGTACGTCCGCCACCACGATGCGCGTGATCTTCGTGGCCTCCTGCCTGCTGCCGGGCCCGCAGTTCCTGCTCTACCTGGCGCTGTGGATACTGCTGCCCGCCGAGAAGCCGGCCGCCGGCGCCTGGTGACCCGTTTCCTGGGCTGTCAGCCGGCGAGCACCTGCGCGACCTTCGCCAGCTGCTTGTCCGCGACAGCCCCGGGGACCCTTGGCGGCTTGCGGCCCGCGAGGTCGAACGCCATGAAGCGGGCCACCGTCGCGCCCTTGCGGACGACGACCAGATGGACGGGCGACGCGCCGTGCTCGCCGGTGGCGACCGTGGTCCAGCCGACCGTCTCGTCGCCGCCCCGGACGGTGAGCGGCGCGGCCTTCACCTCGCGGTAGGAGGCGCCGCGGCCGTCGAGCGTCGCCTCGAAGCCGCCGCCGCAGGCGGCGATCGCCGCTTCGAGGCCGTCCATCAGCTTCTTCGCGTCGGTCTCGCTGTACGAGCTGAGCGACGCCGAGATCGCGAGGCCGAGCTCGTCGAGCGACCCGAGGCCACGGTTGACGGTGTGCCGGGCGCGCCCGTCCGGCGCGTCGCCCATGGCGTCGGCCAGTGGCCGGCACCGGGCCTTGTCGGCCGTCGGCTGCCCGGAGGCGGCGAGCGCGCTCTTCCCGGTGGAGACCTGGAAACCGGTCAGGTCCTTGGTGGTGAGCGCCGCACGCTCCAGCTCCGGCGCGGTGAGCGGTACGGAGGCGTCACCGCCGGGGCCGCCGCCCTTGCCGCTGTCGGTCGCGGCGCTCGTTCCCGAGGGCGGTGCGCCCTGGGACCTGCCGGGCCCTTCGTCGTCACCGCTCGTACAGGCGGCCGTGGTCAGGAGCAGCGCGCAGACGGCGCCGAGCGCGGGGATCCGGCCGGTCTTGGCTCGCATGGCGGCGATCCTGGCACAAACACCGTGGGGCGCACACCCGGTTCGGGAGTGCGCCCCACCGGCGTGAGCAGGTCCGTGGGCCGGCTGCGGGGTCAGGCGCCGATCGACAGGCCACCGGGGAGGCTGCCGAGGGGGCCGCCACCGGTCACCGGGAGCCCGCCGAGCAGACCGCTGACCGGGTCGGTCGCGGTCGAGGGAACGGCCCTCTCGACAGCATCCTGGACGGTGGCGGGCGCCGCGGCCGCAGCATCCTGGACGGTGGCGGGTGCCGCGGCCGCGCCCGCCGGCAGCTTTTCGGTGACCTCGTCGAGCGGCAGCGTCGTGGAGAGGTTGCCGGGTGCAGCCGTCAGGTCGGGTACGGCGGGGGCCGCGGAGGCGGTACCCGCGGCGGCAGCGGCGAAAGCGGCACCGAGAGCGGCGACACCGAGGGTCTTTGCAGCAGACTGCTTCATCAGGAACGAATCCTTGGGGACGGGAACATGAGCGGCTCTGCAAGCTAGTCAGGCTTGCACATGCCCCGCAAACACCGCGAAGCGGCCGGAGATTGACGGCTCCGGCCGCTTCGGTGTAGGTGCCGTCGGGTGACGACGAGGTGTCAGTTCCCGCCTGTGGCGGTCTGCCGGAACAGCCATTCGGACTTGAGTTCGGCATAGCCCGGCTTGATGACGTCGTTGATCATCGCCAGTCGTTCATCGAAAGGGATGAACGCGGACTTCATCGCATTGACGGTGAACCACTGCATGTCGTCGAGCGTGTATCCGAACGCCTCGGTCAGCAGCTCGAACTCGCGGCTCATGCTGGTGCCGCTCATCAGCCGGTTGTCGGTGTTGACCGTGGTCCTGAAGTGCAGTTTCCGCAGCAGCCCGATGGGATGGGCCGCGATGGAGTCGGCGGCGCCCGTCTGCAGGTTGGAGGTGGGGCACATCTCCAGGGGGATGCGCTTGTCCCGTACGTACGCCGCGAGCCGGCCCAGCTTCACCGAGCCGTCGTCCGCCACCTCGATGTCGTCGATGATCCGCACGCCGTGCCCGAGCCGGTCGGCGCCGCACCACTGGAGCGCCTGCCAGATCGACGGCAGCCCGAACGCCTCGCCCGCGTGGATGGTGAAGTGGTTGTTCTCGCGCTTCAGGTACTCGAAGGCGTCGAGGTGCCGGGTGGGCGGGAAACCCGCCTCGGCGCCGGCGATGTCGAACCCGACGACGCCGTTGTCGCGGTAGCGGTTGGCGAGCTCGGCGATCTCCAGCGCACGGGCGGCGTGCCGCATCGCGGTGAGCAGCGCGCCGACCCGGATCCGGTGCCCGCTCTCGCGGGCCAGCCGCTCACCTTCGCGGAAGCCCTCGTTGACCGCCTCGACGACCTCCTCGAGGCTCAGGCCGCCTTCGAGGTGCTGCTCGGGGGCGTAGCGGACCTCGGCGTAGACGACCCCGTCCTCCGCCAGGTCCTGTGCGCACTCCGCGGCCACGCGGAACAGCGCGTCACGGGACTGCATCACGGCACAGGTGTGCGCGAAGGTCTCCAGGTAGCGCTCCAGCGAGCCCGAGTCCGCGGCCTCCCGGAACCAGATGCCGAGCTTGTCGGGTTCGGTCTCCGGAAGGGCCTCGTACCCGGCGTCGCGGGCGAGTTCGATGATCGTGCCCGGCCGCAGACCGCCGTCCAGGTGGTCGTGGAGCAGCACCTTCGGGGCGCGGCGGATCTGGTCCGCGGTGGGCGAATTGAGGGTCTGGCTCGTCATCTGCGCACTCTAGCCCCTACGCGCGTAGAGCGCGCCCCCTCGGATCGCCTGTCGATACGTAACAGTGACCGTGCGTACGGGTGGAGTACACCTCGGCTTCTGAGACTGTTCTGCCATGGCACACCACGCACTGCCCCGGTGGTGGGGGCGTCCGGCCGCTGAGGCCGCAGCGGCGAACGACCTCGGTGGGACGACCGTCGCACGGGCGGAACAAGGGGGCCGGACACCGCGGGCGAAGCTCGGCAGCCTGCCGGGGCGTTCCGGCGTCCGGAACGACGGGAGGGACCCGGCGGTGGCGGGGGCGGTGCTGCTGCTGCCGGACGGCGAGCCGGAGTCGGCACGCCGGGCGTCCGCGTGGTCGTACGCCGCCGTGCTGCCGCTCGGCCGGACGCTCGCGAAGGCGGGGCGCGACGACGGGTTGGTCGTGCACAGCGTCCGCTACCGCGGCCGGGGCTGGAACGGGGCGGACGCCCGGCTCGCCGCGGACGCGACCTGGGCGGTGGAGGAGGTCGTACGCCGCTACGGAGATGTGCCCGTGTGCCTGGTGGGCCATGGCATGGGCGGGCGGGCGGCGCTGCACGCGGCCGGGCACCCGGCCGTCAACTCCGTGCTGGCGCTGGCACCTTGGCTGCCGGACGAGGACATGGCGGCGGACCCCGAGCCGGTACGGCAGCTCGCCGGCCGCCAGGTGCTGATCGTGCACGGCACCAATGACGCGCGCACGGACCCGGAGCTCTCCTACCGGCTCGCCGAGCGCGCCAAGAAGTCCAACCGCGACATCTGCCGCTTCGAGGTCCACTCCGACGGGCACGCCCTGCGCCAGTACCAGGAGGAAGTGCAGGCGCTGGCCGTGGACTTCGTCCGCGGCTCCCTCTTCACGAGGTCCTACGCCCGCCCGGTCGCCGACGCCCTCGCGGCGCCGCCGCCGCTCGGGCTGCGGATGCCGCTGGCGGCGGGATTCGGGCGGTCGCTGCGGGCCTGACGGGCTTGACTTGAAGTGCGCTCCAAAATCCAGACTCCCTTGCGAGCCCGTGGACTTCGGGCCTGAAGGGGAGGCGACCCATCATGAAGTACCGCACCATCGGCACCGACCGGAGCACCGGGCGCAAGGTCAGCGTGCTGGCGCTGGGCGCCATGCTGTTCGGCACCTTGACCGACGAGAAGACCTCGTTCGCCGTCCTGGACCGCTATGTCGAGGCCGGTGGGAATTTCATCGACACTTCCGACAACTACGCGTTCTGGGTCGGCGGTGACATCGGCGGGCAGAGCGAGGCGCTGCTCGGCCGCTGGCGCCGGAGCCGCGGCATCGGGGACGAGGTGGTCATCGCCACCAAGCTGGGCGCCGCGCCGCTCGCGCCCGGCACCGGTTACGTGGACAACGCCGAGGGCCTGTCCGCCAAGGCGGTCCGCGAGGCCGCGGAGCGCAGCCGGGAGCGGCTCGGTGTCGACCGGCTCGACCTGCTCTACGCGCACATCGAGGACCGGACCGTCCCGCTCGCGGAGACCGTGGAGGCCTTCGGCGAGCTGGTGGCAAAGGGCACGGTCGGCCTGCTCGGGGCGAGCAACCACGCGATCTGGCGCGTCGAGCGGGCACGCGCGCTCGCCGCTGCCGCCGGTGTGCCCGGATACGAGGTTCTGCAGTACCAGCACAGCCATCTGCGGCCGCGTCTCGACGTGCCGTTCGAGCTCTTCGAGGACGGCAGTCTCGGCCACGCCGGTGCGGAGCTGCTGAGCTATCTGCGGGCCGAGCCCGCTCTGACCCTGGTCGCGTACTCGCCGCTGCTCGGCGGGGCGTACTCCCGCGAGGACAAGCCGTTGCCGCCGGACTACGACCACCCGGGCACGCCCGCCCGGCTCGCGGTGCTGCGCGAGGTCGCGAAGGAGAGCGGCGCGAGCGTGAACCAGGTGGTCCTCGCCTGGCAGATCGGCGGCACGATGCCGGTGATCCCGCTGGCGGGGGCGTCCTCCGTGGCGCAACTGGAGGAGAACCTGGCGGCGGTGGACCTGGAACTGACCGAGGACCAGCGCGCCAGGCTGGACGCGGCTCACTGACGCCCGGCGGTCCCGGCGGAGTTCTTTCGCCGCACGGTCCCGGCCGGCCGGTCGCCGCGACGGGCTTCGGTGGCCACGGCCACCGGGTTACTGCGCCAGCAGCCGGCCGCGCCGGGACAGCAGGAATCGCTTGAACTCCGCCACCGGCGGTGTTTCCGGATGGCCGTCGAGCCAGGCGACGCCGATCTCGCGGGCCGCCCTGGGCGCCGTCACCGTCAGCTCCACGACGCCCGGACGGGCGACGGCCGGCGGCGGCAGGAGCGCCACGCCCAGACCGGCCGCCACCAGCCCGCGCAGTGTCTCCGCCTCCTCGCCCTCGAAGGCGACGCGCGGCGTGAACCCGGCCTCGGCGCACAGGTCGTCGGTGATACGCCGCAGCCCGTAACCGGGTTCCAGGGTCACGAAGCTCTCGTCGGCCGCCTCCGCGAGCCGGACGCGTTTACGGCCGGCGAGCCGGTGGTCGTCGGGGACCACGAGCCGCAGCCGCTGTTCGTCGAGGCGGCGGGCGACGAGGTCGGGGGCGTCGGGCACGGGCGAGGTGAGACACAGGTCCAACTCGCCCGCCCGGAGCCGTTCGATCATCGCCTCGCCGTAGTTCTGGACGAGGGTGAAGCGGATCCGCGGGTGGTCCGCGCGGAATGCCCGGATCAGTCCGGGCACCGTCTCGGACCCCATGGTGTGCAGAAAGCCGAAGGCGACCTTGCCCGACCGCGGGTCCGTGTCGGCCCGGACGGACTCCGCGGCCCGTTCCACCTCGGCCAGCGCCCGCTCGACGGAGACGAGGAACGTCCGGCCGGCCGGGGTGAGCGAGACCGTGCGGCCTTTGCGGGCGAACAGGGTGACGCCGAGGTTCGCTTCGAGGCGGACCATCGCCCGCGACAGCGTCGACTGGGGGACGCCCATGTCCTGGGCGGCGCGCGTCACATGCTCGTGCCGGGCGACGCCCGCGAAGTACGCGAGGCGGGGAGCAAGCTCCAGCGTGATGTCTTCTTCGTAACTACTGGGTGACAGGCGTGGCCCTGAGCTGCGTTCATGCACCATGGGAACGATTATCGCCGTTTCATGCATTGGACGCATGAAAAACCGGAGCCTACCTTCGACATATGCCTCCTGCCAGTACCAAGGCGCCCACCTCCGTGGGCGCCGCCCCGTCGTCCCCCGACCTTCTCTCCCCCGGCGTGGCCGGCTACCGCCGTATGAGCTTCGCGCTCTTCGCTGCCGGGATGGCGACCTTCGCCCTCCTCTACTCCACGCAGGCGCTGCTGCCCGCCGTCTCCGCCGACTTCGGCGTCACGGCGTCGGCCGCCAGCTGGACCGTGTCCGCCGCGACCGGCGCGCTCGCTCTGTGCGTCCTGCCGATGAGCGCGCTGTCGGAGCGCTTCGGGCGGACCGCCGTGATGAACGCGTCCCTCGCGGTCGCGGTCGTGGTGGGGCTGCTGGTGCCGTTCGCGCCGAACGTCGAGTGGCTGGTGGCGCTGCGCGCCGTGCAGGGCGCGGCGCTCGCCGGTCTGCCCGCGTCGGCGATGGCGTTCCTCGCCGAGGAGGTCAGGCCGAAGGCGCTGGTCGGCGCGATCGGGCTGTTCGTGGCGGGAAACAGCATCGGCGGCATGAGCGGCCGGATCCTCACGGGCTGGGTGGCACAGGCCTTCGGCTGGCGCGTCGCGCTCGCCGCGGTCGGCGTGATGGCACTGGCCTGCGCACTGGTCTTCCGCGCGCTGCTGCCGAAGGCCCGGCACTTCACGCCCGGAACGCTCGACCCACGCACCCTCGCGAGGACCGTCCGCGGTCACCTCGCCGATCCGCTGCTGCTGCGCCTGTACGCGATCGGCGCGCTGTTCATGACCGTCTTCGGCGCCGTCTACACGGTGATCGGCTACCGGCTGGTCGCGGAGCCCTTCGGCCTTCCGCAGGGCGTCATCGGCTCGATCTTCCTGGTCTACCTGGTGGGTACGGTCTCCTCGGCCGCGGCCGGACAGCTCGTCGCCCGGCTCGGGCGCCGGGGCGCGCTGTACCTCGCGGTCACCACGACCGCCGCCGGTCTGCTTCTGTCCCTCTCGGACACGCTGGTGTCGGTGCTCCTCGGGCTCGTCCTGATCACCGCCGGATTCTTCGCCGGCCACGCGGTGGCCTCGTCCTCCGTGAGCCGTACGGCGAAGACGGGCCGCGCCCAGGCGTCCGCGCTCTACCAGTCGGCGTACTACCTGGGCAGCAGCGCCGGCGGCACGCTCGGCGCGGTCGCCTTCCACACCGGCGGCTGGGGCGGCACGGTACTGCTCGGGCTGCTCGCGGTCCTCGGCGTCGTGTCGATCACCCTCTACGGGTCGCACGCGGCACGGTCCCAGGAACGGCTCGTGCCGGCGGGCGCGCGCCACTGAACACTCCTCGTTCCACCCCTGATTCTCCCGTCCGGCGGTGAGTGTCAGTGGCCTGCGGTAGCTTTCGAAGCGGTGGTACCGATGGGTGACAGGGGTGGACCCGATGAGTGACCTGGCAGCGACGCAGGACCTGGATTCGCGGCTGGAGCAGCACCGCAGAGAGCTGACCGGCTACTGCTACCGGATGCTCGGCTCGTCCTTCGAGGCGGAGGACGCCGTCCAGGACACGATGGTCCGGGCGTGGCGCAGTTTCGAGAAGTTCGAAGGCCGGTCCTCCCTGCGCTCATGGCTGTACCGCATCGCGACGAATGTGTGCCTGGACATGCTGAACGCCGGTAATCGCCGTGCCCGCCCGATGGACCTGTCCGGTCCCACACCGGTCGCACAGGCCCAGCTCAACGCCCGCCCCGAGATCACCTGGCTCGAGCCGGTACCCGACGGGCGGGTGCTGCCCTCGGTGGCGGACCCGGCGGAGACGGCCGTGGAGCGGGAGACGATCCGGCTGGCGTTCGTCGCGGCACTCCAGCATCTGCCGCCCAAGCAGCGGGCGGTGCTGATCCTACGGGAGGTGCTGGCCTGGAAGGCGAGCGAGGTCGCCGAGCTCCTCGGCACGACGGTCGCGTCGGTCAACAGCGCGCTCCAGCGGGCCCGCGCCACGCTCAGCGAGCAGGGCCCGGCCGCGTCGGACGCGGCGGACCCGCTCGACGAGGAGCAGCAGCAGCTGCTGGAGCGCTATGTCGCCGCCTTCGAGGGGTACGACATGAAGGCGTTGACGGCGCTGCTCCATGAGGACGCGACGATGTCCATGCCCCCTTACGACCTGTGGCTGCGCGGCCACGACGACATCGTGGGCTGGATGCTCGGCGTCGGCGAGGTCTGCCGTGGCTCTCGCCTGGTGCCGACCGTGGCCAACGGCGTCCCGGCTTTCGCCCACTACCACCCGTCGGCGGACGGCGAGGGGTACGAGCCGTGGGCGCTCATCGTCCTCGAGCTGTCGGACGGCAAGATCGGCGGGATGGACTTCTTCCTGGACACCAAGCGCTGGTTCCCGCTGTTCGACCTGCCGGCGCGGCTGGACAAGGCGGGCGCGCCGGTCGAGGTCGAGGAAGCGGAACCCGCCTAGGCGGCGTCGGCCAGTCCCGGCAGGCCCACCAGGTTCAGCAGGGCGAGCAGTTCGGGTCCGGGGTCCATGAGCCTGAGCCGGCTGCCGTGCCGCCGCGCCGTGAGATGCAGTCGCGCGAGGGCGTCCACGGTGGCGAGGTTCACCTGGGCCAGCCCTCCGACGTCGCAATACACGTCACAAGGAGGTCCGTCGCCCGGTCCGTCGTCACGGAGCAGGCGCCGGAGTTCCTCGCAGAGGCGCGGCACATCGGCCGGGGTGATCCTCCCCGCGATGTGCATGACAGCAGGCTTCATGGCGTCCACACCGGTAGAGACCGGCGCCGCGACGGGAACTCATCGCGGCGCCTGGGACGGGACCGGTGACTGTCACCGGCCCCGTTCCTTCCCCTGCGGTCGCGGGCCGCCGTCGCTCGAGGTCAGGCACCTTTCTGGACGGGTCAGGCGATGCGGTCCAGCACGATCGGGTTCGCCGTGAAGGCCGTGCCCGGCTCCGCGATGTCGTAGGCGGCGCCGAGGGACTCGAGCGCGTAGTCGAACTTCTCCGGGGTGTCCGTGTGGAGGGTCAGCAGCGGCTGACCCGCCGTCACCGTGTCGCCCGGCTTGGCGTGGAGCTCGACGCCCGCGCCCGCCTGGACCGGGTCCTCCTTGCGGGCGCGGCCGGCGCCGAGGCGCCAGGCGGCGATGCCGATGTCGTAGGCGTCGAGGCGGGTCAGCACGCCGGAGGCGGACGCGGTGACGACGTGCTGTTCGCGGGCGACGGGCAGCGCGGCGTCCGGGTCGCCGCCCTGGGCGGCGATCATTCGGCGCCAGACGTCCATCGCGGAGCCGTCGGCCAGGGCCTTCGCCGGGTCGGCGTCCTTGATCCCGGCGGCGTCGAGCATCTCGCGGGCGAGCGCGAGGGTCAGCTCCACGACGTCGGCGGGACCGCCGCCTGCGAGGACCTCGACGGACTCACGGACCTCGAGGGCGTTGCCGGCCGTCAGACCGAGCGGGGTGGACATGTCGGTGAGCAGGGCGACGGTCCTCACGCCGCTGTCGGTGCCCAGCGCGACCATGGTGGAAGCCAGTTCGCGGGCGTCGTCGATGTTCTTCATGAACGCGCCGGTGCCGACCTTCACATCGAGGACCAGCGAGCCGGTGCCCTCCGCGATCTTCTTCGACATGATCGAGGACGCGATCAGCGGGATCGCCTCGACGGTGCCGGTGACGTCGCGCAGCGCGTAGAGCTTCTTGTCGGCGGGGGCCAGGCCGTCGCCGGCGGCGCAGATGACCGCGCCGGTGGTGTCGAGGACGTTCAGCATCTCCTCGTTGGAGAGCAGCGCGCGCCAGCCGGGGATCGACTCCAGCTTGTCGAGCGTGCCGCCGGTGTGGCCGAGGCCGCGGCCGCTCAGCTGCGGGACGGCCGCGCCGCACGCGGCGACCAGCGGGGCGAGCGGCAGCGTGATCTTGTCGCCGACACCGCCGGTGGAGTGCTTGTCGGCGGTCGGGCGGGAGAGCGTGTCGAAGTTCATCCGCTCGCCGGAAGCGATCATCGCGGCGGTCCAGCGGGCGATCTCGGTGCGGTTCATGCCGTTGAGGAAGATGGCCATGGCCAGGGCCGACATCTGCTCGTCCGCGACCTCGCCGCGGGTGTAGGCGTCGATGACCCAGTCGATCTGCTGGGGGCTCAGCTCGCCGCGGTCCCGCTTGGTGCGGATGACGGAGATGACGTCCATGGCATTCCTCCAGGTTGGTCTGCCGCGCTCTACGCGCATAGAGAGAGGGTAAGGGAGCGGCCCCTCCACCGAAGCGGAAGGGCCGCGGGGCGCCGGGCCTGAGCCCGGCACAGGCTCCTAGTCGAGGTGACCGGGGCCGAAGGCCTGCGGGAGCATCTCGGAGAGCGGCAGGATCCCGCCCGGGGTGTCCAGCAGCAGCTCCGGGCCGCCGAACTCGTACAGCAGCTGACGGCACCGGCCGCACGGCACCAGCAGCTCACCCCGGCCGTCCACACAGGTGAAGTGGGTCAGCCGGCCGCCGCCGGTCGCCTGGAGCTGCGAGACGAGGCCGCACTCGGCGCACAGCCCGAGCCCGTACGAGGCGTTCTCGACGTTGCAGCCGGTCACCGTGCGGCCGTCGTCGACGAGGGCGGCGACACCGACCGGGAAGCCCGAGTAGGGGGCGTACGCGTGCGACATCGCCTCACGCGCCAGCGCCCGCAGGACCTCCCAGTCGAAGCCGGCCTCCGTGCTCACTTGCCCTGGCCCCTGAAGTACGGCTGGCCGTTGGCCTTGGGCATGCGCAGCCGCTGTGCGGACACGGCGAGCACGAGCAGGGTGGCCACGTACGGTGCCGCGTCGACGAACTGGCTCGGAAGCTCGTCCGTGAGCGCGTACCAGGTGAACAGCAGCGCGGAGAAGGCCGCCGAGATCACGGCACCGAGGTACTTCTTCTTGTACAGCTGCCACACCACAGCGATCAGCAGCAGGATGGCGAGCAGCAGCAGCATCGCGTGGACGTTCACGGCACCGCCGCGCAGCTTGAGGCTGTCGGTGAAGCCGAACAGGCCGGCTCCCAGCGCCATACCGCCGGGCATCCAGTTTCCGAAGATCATGGCGGCGAGACCGATGTAGCCGCGGCCGCCGGTCTGGCCCTCCTGGTAGATGCCGGTGATGATCGCGAGGAACGCGCCGCCGAGGCCGGCCAGTCCGCCGGAGACGATGACGGCGATGTACTTGTACTTGTAGACGTTGACACCGAGCGACTCGGCGGCGATCGGGTTCTCGCCGCAGGAACGCAGACGCAGACCGAACGACGTCCGCCACAGCAGCCACCAGGTGCCGGGCACCAGCAGCAGCGCGACGACGGTGAGCAGCGACAGGTTGGTCACCAAGCCGCCGAGGACGCCGGCCAGGTCGGAGACGAAGAACCAGTGCTTGGCCTGGAGGTCCCCCAGCCAGTCGGAGAGCCCGGGGATCGTGATCCGCTCGATGGCGTCGATACGCGGCGACTGCTTGGAGGAGCCGCCCTCGGTCTCGGCGAAGGTGAAGTTCGACATGTACCGGGTGAGGCCGGTGGCCAGGATGGTGATGGCCACACCGGAGACGATGTGGTTGACCTTGAACGTCACCGTCATCACCGCGTGCAGCAGACCGCCGAGCGCGCCGCCGGCGATACCGAGCAGCACACCGGTCCACGGGCCCCACTGGTAGCCCGCCCAGGCACCGAACCAGGTGCCGAGGATCATCATGCCCTCGAGGCCGATGTTGATCACACCGGCCCGCTCGGCCCACAGACCGCCGAGGCCGGCGAGGCCGATCGGCACGGCCAGCTGGAGCGCGCCGGAGACCTGGCCGACGGAGGTGAGGTCGTCGGCGCCGCTGATCACCCGTACGAGGGAGAACAGCGCCAGACCGCCCGCGACGATCAGCAGGATCACGGGCAGGGACAGCTTGCGGCGGCCGCCGCCCTTCTTGGGCGCGGTGCTCGCCATGGAGACAGTGCTCGTGGACTCGCTCATGCCGCCGCCACCTCCTTGTTCTTGCGGGCCTGGGCGGCAAGCTCCTCGCCGACCTTCTGCTGCTGGCGGCGGAGCCCGTACTGACGGACCAGCTCGTAGGACACGACGACCGCGATCACGATCAGGCCCTGCATGATCAGCGCCAGTTCCTTCGGGTAACCCTCGAGCCCGATGCCTTCGGCCGTCTTGTCGAGGAAGGCGAAGAGCAGCGAGGCGAAGAGGATGCCGATCGGGTTGTTGCGGCCGAGGAGGGCGATGCCGATGGCCGTGAAGCCGACACCGACCGGGAAGCTCAGGCTGTAGGTGTGGGTCTGTCCGAGCAGCATCGGCATACCGGCGAGGCCGGCCATGGCGCCGGAGATCAGCATGGCCGTGAGGACCATCTTCTTGGCGTCGACGCCGCTCGCCTGGGCGGCGGACTCGCTGGCGCCGGTGGCGCGCAGGTCGAAGCCGAAGCGGGTGCGTCCGAGCACGAACCAGTAGACGATGCCCAGCGCGAAGGCCACGAAGGTGAAGCCGTAGATGGTGCCGCCGTCCAGCGCCAGACCCGGGAACCAGCCGGACTCGGCGATCTCACCGGTGGTCAGGTCGTTGGACCCCTCAGGCCGCACGCCGAGGTTCGCCGGCAGGATCATCCAGGCGATGAGGCTGGTCGCGATGGCGTTCAGCATGATCGTGGAGACGACCTCGCTGACACCGCGGGTGGTCTTGAGGACACCCGCGATACCGGCCCAGAAGGCTCCGACTGCCATGGCGACGAACACGATGAGCAGGATGTGCAGCGGGCCGGGCAGCTCCACCGCGGCACCGACGACGGCGGCGAGCATGACCGCGAGGCGGTACTGGCCGTCGACGCCGATGTTGAACAGGTTCATCCGGAAGCCGATGGCGACGGCCAGAGCTGCCAGGTAGTAGATGCCGGTCTGGTTGATCACCAGCACCTGGACATCGGTGAACTCGATCTGCTCCACCATCAGCCGGTACGGCTCGATCGGGCTGAGGTCCGAGAGCAGCAGCACCACCGAGCTGAGCAGGAAGGCCACGACCAGGGCGAGCGCCGGGCCCGCCAGGCCGAGGATCAGCCGGTCCTTGTCGAACTTCTTCATCGGCTCTCACCGTTCTCGTCGTGCTCGAGGTGGCCGGATGCGGCACCGGTCATCGCCGAGCCCAACTCCTCCGGAGTGATCGTCGCGGGGTCGGCGTCCGCGACGAGGCGGCCGCGGTACATGACCCGCAGGGTGTCGGAGAGCCCGATGAGCTCGTCCAGGTCGGCCGAGATCAGCAGGACCGCAAGGCCCTCGCGGCGCGCCGCACGGATCTGGTCCCAGATCTGCGCCTGCGCGCCGACGTCCACACCACGGGTGGGGTGGGCGGCGATCAGCAGCTTGGGGGTGTGGCTCATCTCGCGGCCGACGATCAGCTTCTGCTGGTTGCCGCCGGACAGGGAGGCCGCGGTGACCTCGATCCCGGGGGTGCGCACGTCGTACTCGCGGACGATCCGCTCGGTGTCCTGACGGGCGGCCTTGAGGTCGAGCAGGCCCTTCTTGCTGTTGGGCGACTCGGTGACATGACCGAGGATGCGGTTCTCCCACAGCGACGACTCGAGCAGCAGCCCGTGCCGGTGCCGGTCCTCGGGGATGTAGCCGATGCCGCTCTCACGCCGCTTGCGGGTGGGCGCGTGGGAAATGTCGGCGCCGTCGAGGGTGACGACACCCCCGTCGGGGTCGCGCAGGCCGATCAGGGCCTCGATGAGCTCGGTCTGGCCGTTGCCCTCGACGCCGGCGATGCCCATGACCTCGCCCTTGTGGATGGTGAAGCCGATCCCGGCGAGGACCTCGCGGACCACACCGTCGGGGTCCGTCACCGTGAGCTGGAGGTCGTCGACCTTCAGCATCGGGACATCGGTCACCGTCGACTCACGGGTCTCGGGCGACGGCAGCTCGCTGCCCACCATCAGCTCGGCGAGCTGCTTGGTCGTGGTGTTCTTCGGGTCGGCCGTGCCGACCGTCGTACCGCGGCGGATGACGGTGATCTCGTCGGCGACCGACAGCACCTCCCCCAGCTTGTGGGAGATGAAGATGACGGTCAGTCCCTCGGCCTTGAGCTCGCGGAGGTTGGCGAAGAGAGCGTCGACCTCCTGCGGGACGAGGACGGCGGTCGGCTCGTCGAGGATCAGGGTGCGGGCGCCGCGGTAGAGGACCTTGAGGATCTCCACCCGCTGGCGGTCGGCGACGCCGAGCTGCTCGACCAGGACGTCCGGGCGGACCCCCAGACCGTACGCGTCGGAGATCTCCTGGATCTTCTTCCGGGCCTTGGCGCCGATGCCGTACAGCTTCTCGCCGCCGAGAACGACGTTCTCCAGGACGGTGAGGTTGTCGGCCAGCATGAAGTGCTGGTGCACCATGCCGATGCCGCGTGCGATGGCGTCGGCGGGGCTCGAGAAGGTGACCTGTTCGCCGTCGACCGTGATGGTGCCCTCGTCCGGCTTCTGCATGCCGTAGAGGATCTTCATCAGGGTCGACTTACCGGCACCGTTCTCACCGACGAGGGCATGCACGGTGCCCTGACGGATCGTGATGTCGATGTCGTGGTTGGCGACGACGCCGGGGAAGCGCTTGGTGATGCCGCGCAGTTCTACGGCGGCAGGAGGGCTGGACGCGTTGATGACGCACTCTCCTTGGCGGGAGGAGCAGGGAGGGCAGGCGGAAGGGGCGGGCTGTGAGTGGCAGGGGGCGGGGCGAAGTTATCGCGCCTGGGCGTCTTCTACGCGCGTAGCGCTCCCGAATACCAAAAACCCGGGGCCGGAAACGGTCCGCGGGCCTTGGGGCTTGCGCCCCGGGGCCCGCGGACTGCGGTTCCGGCCGCTCGGTTACGGAGCGGTCTTGACCTTGACCGTGCCGGCGGCGATGTCGGCCTTGGCCTTGTCCACCGCGGCGATGACGTCCGTCATCTTGGTGTAGGCCGGGTTGGAGTCGGACAGGCCGACGCCGTTGTCCTGGAGGCCGTAGCGGACCTCACCGGTCTGCGGCTTGCCGTCCTGGACCGACTTGATCAGGTTGAACACGGCACCGGAGACGTTCTTGGTGACCGAGGTCAGGATCTGGGCCTTGTAGGCGGCCAGACCCTTCTGGTTGTACTGGTCGGAGTCGACGCCGATGGCCCACTTGCCGGCCTTGGCGGTCGCCTCGATCGAGCCGGAGCCCGCGAGACCGGCGGCCGCGTAGATCACGTCGGCGCCCGCGTCGAGCTGGCCCTGCGCGGCGGCCTTGCCGAGGTCCGGCTTCGAGAAGCCACCGAAGTCCGGCGGCTGCGTCAGGTACTGGACCTTGACGTTGACGCCCTGCTTGGTGTCCTTGACGCCCTGGACGAAGCCCGCCTCGAACTTCTTGATCAGCGGGGTCTCCACACCGCCGATGAAGCCGACGGTGTTGGTCTTCGTCACCTTGGCGGCGGCGACGCCGGCGAGGTACGAGCCCTGCTCCTCGTTGAAGACCAGGTTGGCGATGTTCTTGCCGGTCTTGGAAGTGTCGTCGATGAGGCCGAAGGTGGTGTCCGGGAACTTCGGGGCGACCTCGGCGATGGCGGGCGCGTAGGCGAAACCGACACCGATCACCGGGTTGTTGCCGGCGCGGGCCAGCGCGGTGAGGCGCTGGATCTTGTCCGGGTCGCCCTCGCCCTCGCTGGGCTCAGCGTCGTTGCCCGTGATGTCGAGTTCCTTCTCGGCCCTCTCCAGGCCCGCGAAGGCGGCGTCGTTGAACGACTGGTCGCCGCGGCCACCGATGTCGTACGCGATGGCGGCCTTGCCGCCGTTGTCGTCCGAGCCGCCCGACTCGGAAGACTTGTTGCCGCCACACGCGGTGGCAGACAGTGCGAGAGCCGCGGACGCGATGCCCACGGTGGCGATCCTGGTGATCCGGCGCACTGGGGGGCTCCTTTAAACCTGACCGAAAGCGCCACTTCCGGCGCTGGGTTCGCGGCGATCGTAACGCGCGTAGATGTCAGTTAAAGACCCGTTCATCAGTCGTTATCGGATCGTCGCGAACAGGCCACACACCACGGTAGGCCGGGACGGCTGACGCCGCTCCCCGTACGGGCCCGGCGTGTCGCGCCATTTCCCGTCCCGGGTCCCGCCCGCCCGCGAAACCGGGGCAGGCCCGGCCCGTGGGCCCCGCCCGCTCCCCTGAACCGGGGCAAGCCCCGGACCCTTGGAGGTCACCCCCTCCCAGGGAGGGGGATGGTGGGGCTGACGCCCCACGCCCCCGAAGCGGCAGCTGCGCGCCGCGCCCCGGACGGACACCCACATGCGACCCCACCGAGCTGCTCCCCACCCAGAGGCCGGACCGCCGCCCCATGGAGCGACCGGCCGGGAACGGCCCGTCCGGCGTGAGAGGTGACGGACACCGGCCAGCACCACCTTGCGGCCCCACCGAGCTACCCCGCCCAGAAAACCGGACCGCCGCCCCACATGGAGCGACCACCGGCCGGAACAAGCCCCTCCGGCGTGAGAGGTGACGGACACCGGCCAGCACCACCTTGCGGCCCCACCGAGCTACCCCGCCCAGAAAACCGGACCGCCGGCCGGAAGGGGCCCCACGGCGGGAGGGGGCGGGGTCGGAGGAGGGGGGTGTCCGGAAGTAAAGCGTCGCAACTCGCGCGAAGCGCGGTGAGGACAGCCATTCCGGACACCCCCCTCCGCAGGCCCCGCCCCCCGCACCCACAACCGGCGCAGCCACGCCCCGCGGAGGCGCACGCACCAGGACCAGGCCCGCCCCGCCAGGGGCGACACGCACGGACCGGGCCCGCCCCGCCAGGGGCGACACGCACGGACCGGGCCCGCCCCGCCAGGGGCGACACGCACGGACCGGGCCCGCCCCGCAGGGGCACAACGTCACCGGGCCGGGCCGGCCGGATACCGCCACACCCACGAGCCCGGCCGGCGGCCACGCCCGGAGGACGCCGCACACGCGGACCGGGCTGGGCCGGCCCGGAGACCGCCGCGACCACAGCCCGGGCGGCCAGGCCCCAGCTCACGCCCCCGAAGGGTCAGAGCGCGATGCGCGCATCCAGCAGCGCCGCCGCCGTGAACAGCTCCACGCCCACCGCGATCGCCGACTCGTCCACGTCGAAGTCCCCCCGGTGCAGGTCGCGCCTGACCGTGTCGCCCGGTACCCGCACGCCCAGGCGTGCCATCGCGCCCGGAACGTGCTCCAGGTACCAGGAGAAGTCCTCGCCACCGAGACTCTGTTCGGTGTCCTCGATCGCATACGATCCGCGCCGCGCCGTCTGCGCGTCGCGCAGCAGCTCGGTGACGACCGGGTCGTTGACGACGGGCGGCACACCGCGCACGTAGTCGATCTGGGACTTGGCCCGGTGCAGCGTCGCGATCTCGTCGATCGCCGCGTGCACCAGGTCGGGGGCCTCGCGCCAGCCTTCGAGGTCGAGGCAGCGCACGGTCCCGGAGAGTTCGGCGTGCTGCGGGATGACGTTGCAGGCGTGGCCGGACTCGATGCGTCCCCATGTCACGGCGAGCCCGGACCGCGCGTCGACGCGGCGGGCGAGCAGCGCGGGGACCTCGGTGACGATCTTCGCCGCTGCCGTCACCAGGTCGGTGGTCAGGTGCGGGCGGGCGGTGTGGCCGCCGGGGCCGTCGAGGGTCACCTCGAGGCGGTCGCAGGCGGAGGTGATGGGTCCGGGCCGGAGCCCGATGACGCCCGCGTCGACCTTGGGGTCGCAGTGAACCGCGATGATCTTGTTGACGCCTTCGAGCACGCCGGATTCGATCGCGTCGGCCGCTCCCCCGGGCAGCACTTCTTCCGCGGGCTGGAAGATCAGCCGGACGGGCTGCGGCAGCAGTCCCTGCCGGTCGAGCTCGGCGAGCACGAGCCCTGCTCCGAGCGCGACGGTGGTGTGCACGTCGTGGCCGCAGGCGTGGGCGCGGTCGGGGACGGTGGAGCGGTAGGGGACGCCGGTCTTGGTGTCGGGGATGGGCAGTGCGTCGATGTCGGCGCGGATGGCGAAGAAGGGCCGTACGCTGCCTGGAGCCGGCGTACCGATGTCGCAGATCAGGCCGGTGCCGGCGGCGAGGACCCGGGGCTCGAGCCCGGCCTGCTCGAGGCGCTCCTTGATCATGGCGGTGGTACGGAACTCCTGGTTGCCGAGCTCCGGATGCATGTGCAAGTCGCGCCGGAACGCGATCAGTTCGGCACGCAGCGACTCGGACAGCGTGCCGTGCAGTGCGACTGCGCCGGGCCGTTCGACTTCTTCGGACTCGCGGGACATCAACTGGTTCACCCAGTGAAGGGTATGCCCCTTCATGCCTCAACTGCCGTGCGATCAACAAAACATCAGCCACACAGGGGACAGAATTCTGGGCTCACCGAGGTTCACTGCTCGCGGCAGTGGGTAAACTCACGCGGCTCGCTCTTGAGTCGATCTTTCCTTTCCGGACGGTGCTCGTCCGCTCACTGCCGCCCCTCCTCGGCTCTTCAAGCCGGCGCCGGCAGCCGCTGCACATCGCGGGCCGTGCCGGTGACGCCCGCCAGGAAGCCCTGCGCGCGCGGTGAGGCGTTCTCCCTGAGCCATTCGGGTGCGATGTCGCAGACCGCCACCTTGATTCCCGTGCCCGCCAGGGCCAGGGGCAGGGTGTGGACCACGGTGGAGGGAAAACTGAGCACTGTTGCTCCGATCGGGCCGCGCCGGGCGATCAGCTCCAGGGGGAGTTCCGGGCGGACCACCTCCAGGCCGGTCTCGACCGCGAGCCGGTGCAGCTTGTCCGCGCTCTCCCTGCGGTGCGCGAAGTAGCGGGTCGCGCCGTGGGTGCGGGCGAGGGCGGAGACCGCCTCCAGGTACTGCCCGAGGTCGACGACGCCGGTCTCCACCAGGGAGGTGCCGACCATGTCCGCGCCACGGGTGATCGTCGGAGGGCCGAATCGCGCGCGGGTCCAGGCGAAGTCGTTGCGGGTGACGGTGATCCCCGGCGGCGGCTCCACGGGCATCGAGGTGAACACCTCGACCGAGCGGGTCCTCGACGGGGCGAGTCTGCGCCGGGCCAGGAAGGTGACCGGTGCGAGCACCAGCTCGCGCGGCCCGCGGCGGCTGCCGCGCCGGTGCCAGCGCACCAGCTGCTCCCCGCGGGAGACCTGGGCGACGAACTCCATGGTCGCCGTGCCGTCGTCCACGACGGTGACGTCCTTCCTGCCGACCAGGGTCAGCAGGAGCTGTACGTAGCGGGAGAACGGGTCGCCTATGACGATCCGCTCAGCGCGGCGCAGTACCGGGCCGAGCTCGCGGACGGTACGCAGCGGGGCGCCCATGCCGCCGCGCGCCTCCTGCCAGCGGACGGCGAAGCCCGCGTCACGGGCCAGTTCCGCCATCCGGCGGAGCTGGCCGCGGGACATGGGGTCCGTGGGCGAGAGCACGACCACGGTGAGATCGCCGGGGCCGGGCACGGCCGGCGTGGCGTGGGCCCACTCCAGGACGTTCAGGAGCTGGACCGGACTCTCGACGAAGGCGAGATTCACTGGTTGTCACCTCGTGATGCCGGGCCGGCCTTCAGCCGGGTCCGTGGCTGACCACCCCGCAGGGCGCTGGTGGATTGCTGCCCGCGGCCGGTGGCCACGGCGGCGGTGTCGACGGCCGGGACGGATCCGGCCTGGGCCCGTCCTGCCGAACGGGAACCCGCCGAGACGGATCCGGCCCGACGCGGTCCTGCCAAGACAGACCCGGCCCTGACCGACCCTGCCGTCACGGAACCGGCCGTCACGGAACCCGCCGTCACGGAACCGGTCGAAGCAGAACCTGCTGAGACGGATCCGGCCGGCACCGGCACCGCCGGGGCCCGTCCGCCCGGAACGGTTCCGGCCGAGGGCACCGGCCGGCAGGCCACCGGGGCGGCCGCACGGCGGCGCTCGAAGCCGCCCGTGCCGCGCCCGGCGGCCATGTGTCCGGTGGCGCCCGGTGCGGCGGGCAGGCGGTGTCCGCCCGCCGCGGACGCGCGGGCGCTTCCGCGCGTCACCGCCCGGTCGTCAGACCGCGGCCGGCTCACGGTCGCCCGCCTCGGCGACGACACCGGTGACCCGGCGCAGCTTCTTCATGGGGGCGAGCTCGGAGTCGTAGACCTTCTTGACGCCGTCGCCGAGCGCGGTCTCGATGGTGCGGATGTCGCGGACCAGGCGGGTGAGGCCCTGCGGCTCGACGGAGGCGGCCTGGTCGGAGCCCCACATGGCGCGGTCGAGGGTGATGTGGCGTTCGACGAACGCGGCGCCGAGGGCGACGGCCGCGAGGGTGGTCTGCAGGCCGGTCTCGTGGCCGGAGTAGCCGATCGGCACGTTCGGGTACTCGTCCCTCAGGGTGTTGATGACCCGCAGGTTGAGCTCCTCCGCCTTGGCCGGGTAGGTGGAGGTGGCGTGGCAGAGCAGGATGTTGTCGCTGCCGAGGACCTCGACGGCGTGGCGGATCTGCTTCGGCGTCGACATGCCGGTGGAGAGGATCACCGTCTTGCCGGTGGCGCGCAGGGAGCGCAGCAGCTCGTCGTCGGTGAGCGACGCGGAGGCCACCTTGTGGGCGGGGACGTCGAACTTCTCGAGGAAGGCGACGGCCTCGGTGTCCCACGGGGAGGCGAACCAGTCGATGCCGCGCTCCTTGCAGTGCTCGTCGATCCGGCGGTACTCGTCCTCGCCGAACTCGACGCGGTGGCGGTAGTCGATGTACGTCATCCGGCCCCAAGGGGTGTCGCGCTCGATGTCCCACTGGTCACGCGGGGTGCAGATCTCAGGGGTGCGCTTCTGGAACTTGACCGCGTCGCAGCCGGCTTCGGCGGCGGCGTCGATCAGGGCGAAGGCGTTGTCCAGGTCGCCGTTGTGGTTGATGCCGATCTCGCCGGTGACGTAGACGGGGTGGCCGGGGCCCGCGATCTTGTTGCCGAGGGCGCGCAGACGGGACGTGCTCATGGGGGTGGTTCCTTACTTCTTGGGGGACATGGGGGCGGGTTCAGGGGTGTTGAGCGTCGGGCCGAGCAGCCAGGCGGCGATCTCGCGGATCGCCCCCTCGCCGCCGGGTGTGGCAGTGACGGCACGGGCGGCGGCGCGTACGGAGTCGTGCGCACTCGCGACGGCCACGGGCCAGCCGACGAGGTGGAAGCACGGAAGGTCGTTGACGTCGTTGCCGACGTAGAGCACCCGCTCGGGCGCGAGGCCCCGCTCGTCGCACCACTGCTTGAGTGCGATGTCCTTGCGGTCGATGCCGTGCAGGACGGGGACCTTGAGCTTGCGGGCGCGGGCGGCGACGACCGGGTTCTGTTCGGTGGAGAGGATCAGCAGCTCCACGCCGGCCTTGCGCAGATGGGCGACGCCGAGGCCGTCCCCGCGGTGGACGGAGACGATCTCACGGCCCTCCGCGTCGATGAGGACCCGGTCGTCGGTCTGGGTGCCGTCGAAGTCGAGGACGACGGCGTCGATGTCGTCGCGGCCGGGTACCGCGGCGGTGTCGAGCAGGGGCGCCAGCGCGCGGGCGCGGGCGAGGTCGTGCGGGTCGTCGACCTCGAGGACCCGCGCCGGATCGGTGCGCACCAGTGCGGTGCGGCCGAAGAACCGGTGGCCCGCCTCGCGGAAGCCGGCGGCGGACATGGCGTACGCGGCTCCCGTCTCCAGGAAGTCCTGCGGGCGGTCCTGGCGGCGCGGCCGGAACGAGGAGTCGTGGTTGACGCCGTATCCGGAGCCGGTGGCCGTGGCGGTGTCGACCAGGACGGCCGCACCGCCGGCCTGTTCGGCGCTCTTCCCGGACGGGCTCGCCGGCTCGTCGGCCTCGCGCCACACGAAGCCGTGGAAGGGCGCGACGGTCACCGCGCTGTCGGCGCCGTCCAGGGCGACGGCGCGGGCGACGCCCTCGATGTCCTCCCGGGCGATGAAGGGGCTGGTGCACTGCACGAGCAGCACCACGTCGACGGGTGCGCCGTGCACGGCCTCGTGCGCGTCCATGGCGTGCAGGACCGCCGACTCGCTGGTGGCGGTGTCCCCCGCGATGGCCGCGGGGCGCAGCACGACCTCTGCGCCGGCGCCGCGTGCGACCGCAGCGATCTCGGGGTCGTCGGTGGAGACAGCGACATGCGTGACCAACGGGGCGTCGAGGCAGGCGCGGACGGCCCGCGCGACGAGCGGCACGCCGCCGACCGCGGCCAGGTTCTTGGCCGGGACGCCCTTCGATCCGCCACGGGCGGGGATCACGGCGAGAACGGTCATCGGTGGCTCCTGACGCATCGGGACTGGAAGCGGGAAAGGCGGGGGGTCACAGCTCGCCCATCCGGCGGATCACGGGCGCGACGCGCTGCACGCCGTGGCGGTACGCGCCGCGCGCGGCCTGGCGTACGGCGTCGCGCACCACCCGCCGTACGCCGGTGGCCTCCGCCTTGGGGGCTGCGCCGGCGAGCGGTGTGCCGTCCGGGGCGAGGTGGTGGCGGGCGAGCAGGCCCGGCAGGTATCCGGGCGCGGTGGCCGGCGTGTAGTACGGGGCGATCGCGGGGAGCCGCGGTACGAGGAGCAGTTCGGCGACCCGCTTGCGGGCCTCGTCGAAGGCGCTCTCGTACGAGCCTTCGGCGGCGACGCCCTGCCGCGACAGCCAGTCGGCGTCGGGGGTGGGGCGGTGACCGCCGTCGAGCCGGTCCCAGGAGGCGAGCAGCCCCGAGCCGAGGAAGTGGTGGTTGCCGAGCGCCTCGCGCACGCCGAGGTCGGTGAGCACGGCGGTGGGGATACGGCGGTGGAGCGCCTCGAGCGCGGCGGTGGACGACACGGTGACCAGCAGGTCGGTGCGGTCCAGCACCTCGCCCATGTTGCCGTACACGGGGCGGAAGTTGGGCGGAAGTCCACCGGGCAGCTTCTCCGCGAGCTTCTGGTACGGGATCTCTTCGAGGTGGGTGGTGTGCTCGCCCGGCTTGGAGCGGAGCTTGAGCAGCACCTCGCGGTCCGGGTGCAGCCGGGCGTGCTCGACGAGCCTGCGCAGCAGGTACGCACGGTCCGCGCGGGACTCGGGCACGGACGGCTGGACGGCGAAGACGACCGTGTCGCGGCCTTCCTGCGGCCGGTACGGCGCCCCGCCGAGGAAGGGCAGCGCGGCCTCGGTCACGGAGCCGGCGTCGGCGCCCACTCCCTCGTAGACGGCGCGGAAACGCGTCGCGTCGTGGCGGGAGTTGGCCAGCACGACATCGGCGCCGTGGCGCAGCAGCAGTCCGTCGGACAGCTTCTCGTAGACGACACCGACGTAGCCGGTGACGACGACGGGCCGGCGGTCCTGGCCGAGTGCGGCAAGGCCGTGCAGCATGGCCTGGACGCCGCCGCCGACGAGCGCGAGGACGACGATGTCGTAGGACCCGTCCCTCATCGCCCGCAGGAACTCGTTGCCCGTCACCTCGCGCAACTCGTCGGCGCTCACGCCCACTTCCGCGAGCTGGCGGGCGGTGGGTGTGGCCCGGCCGCGCAGCAGGAAGCCGCTCAGCTCGACGGAGGTGCTCGGCGCGATGCGGCGCGCGGTGAGCGCACCCCATTTCCACCGGGTGTCGGAGTCGGCGAGTACGGCGACCCGTACGGCCTCGCTGGTACTTGTTGGCACGTCGAGGACGTTAGAAAGGCATGTGGTTTCACGGCCCAACTCGGCAGCAACAAACGGTTAACAGAGCACCTACGGACGGCGAAGCAGGCCGGGGAACGGGTCGGTTAACAAGCTCGTCGCCCTACGTTCACCTGACATCCTTTTATGCGTCGATGCGAATGCCGAGCGCCCCCCTAGCGTCACGCGGGTGGTTAAGCTCTCCGTCATCGTGCCGTTCTACAACGTGCAGACATATGCCCCCGACACACTGCGAAGCCTTCGCGCGAACGCCCGCGCCGACTTCGAGTTCGTGCTCGTCGACGACTGTTCGACGGACGGGACTCCGGAGATCCTCCAGCGCGCGGAACGTGAGCTTCCGGGCGCGGTTCTGGTCAGACACGAACAAAACGGTGGGCTGGCCACCGCCCGCAACACCGGTCTGGACGCGGCCGGCGGCGAATACCTCACCTTCCTCGACGGCGACGACTGGCTGGCGCCCGGCCACTTCGAGCACCTGCTGAACGCCATGGAGGACCTGAGGTGCGACTTCGTCCGCACCGACCATGTGCAGTGCACGGGACGGTCCCGCTCGATCCACCGGGTGCCGGTCGGCCGGCGCGGCGAGGTGCTGCGCCCGCGGGACGCGATCCTGCCGGCCTCCCGCTCGACCGCCGTCGACTACCCGTACGCCTGGGCCGGTATGTACCACCGGCGGCTCGTGGACCGCGGACTGCTGCACTTCACGCACGGGCTACGTACCGCGGAGGACCGACCCTGGATATGGCGGCTGCACCGGGAGGCGAATTCGTTCGCCGTGATAAGCCACCTGGGCATTTTCTACCGGCGCGGGATCGCTTCTTCGCTCACCCAGATCGGCGACAGCAGGCAGCTCGATTTCATCAAGGCATTCGACCAGGTGATCGAGGAAACGGCGAAGGACGCCGACGCGGAAAGACTGCTGCCCAAGGCGGTACGCACATATTGCGCGGTCATTTCCCATCACCTGGGATCCATTGAAAGGTACGAACCGGCCGTGGCACGGAAATTGCGCACGATGAGCGCGGCCGCGCTGAAGCGTATGCCGCAGGACGTGCTGAACGAGGCCATCGACTCCATGGACGCCGACCGCGCCTCGCGACTGCGCAAGGTCCGCCGGCGGCCCGCTCCCCTCTCCGTGGAGGCGGCAGCCTGATGGCCACGACCCAGATCTTCTTCGCCTCCTCCCTCTACGGCGCGGCGACGCTCGCCGCCGCGATCGACAGCGGCGGCTTCACCACCGCCGACCGCCGGCTGCTGCTGGTCTCCAACAACGCGGCCACACCGGAGACGACACCGGCCCTCGACGAGATGGCCGGCTTCGAGCGACTGCGCGACCGCTTCGACGACGTGCTCTCCTGGAACGGGACCATCTCGCCCTTCCACCCCAGCGGTTGGGCGCCCCGCGGCGACGACGTGCCCCTGTGGGAGCGGTATCTGCGGCAGCTGTGGGACCTGGGCGACGACCGGATCGAGCTCGCCGTCGAATCCATCCAGGTCAACCCGGCGCTGGCGGTCGCGCAGCTCTTCCCCGACGCCGCGCTGGACGTGTACGCGGACGGGCTGATGAGCTACGGCCCCACCCGCAACAAGATCGACCCGCTGGTCGGCGAGCGGGTACGGCGGCTCCTCCACCTCGACCTGGTGCCGGGCCTGAAACCGCTGCTGCTCGCGGAGTTCGGCGTGGAGCCGCAGCTCGTGCCGACCGAGGCCTTCGTCAAGGTCGTCGGCGAGCTCTCCGACGCCGTGCCGGACGCCTGCGACGGCGCCCCGGAGGGCCCGGCACTGCTGCTGGGCCAGTACCTCGCGGCCCTGGGCATCCTCACGCCGGTGGAGGAGGAGGGCCTGCACGTGCGGATGCTGGCGGGCGTGGCCGCGCTCGGTCACCGCCGGGTCGTCTTCAAGCCGCACCCGACGGCTCCGGCCGCGTGGACGCGGACACTGGAGCGCCAGGCCGCGTCCCTCGGGGTCGAACTGACCGTGGTGGAGCGGCCGGTGCTCGCCGAGGTGCTGTTCAAACAGATGCGTCCGGCGCTGGTGGCGGGATGCTTCTCCACCGCCCTGTTCACCGCGGGCACCTTCTACGGCATCCCGGTCGCCCGGATCGGCACGGAGCCGCTCCTCGACCGGCTCAGCCCGTACCAGAACAGCAACCGGGTGCCGCTGACGATCGCCGACGCGCTGCTGCCGGACCTGGCGTCGGGCGAGGCCGGGCCGCCCGCGGCGGCGGACGGGCAGCTCACCGGGCTGCTCTCCGCGGTGGGCTTCGCGATGCAGCCGAAGCTACGGGCGGACCTGCGGCCGGCGGCCGAACGCTATCTGCGCGGCAGCCTGCACGCGGGCACGGCCCGCTACTTCAAGCGCCGCCGTCTGACGGTGCTCGGGCTGCCGGGGGGTGTCCCGCTGCCCCGCCACAGGGCGGTACGGCGGGTGGTGAGGGGGCGCCGGATGCGACGGGTCCTGAAGCGGGTGGCGGCGCTGGGCTGACGCGCGTGTGCGTGCCGCTGCCCCTGGCCGTCACCGCTCCGCGCGTGCGTGCGTGCCGCTGCGCGGGGCTGTCCCCCACCCGCCCCTTCCCGAAACCGGGCTCCGCCCGGACCCGTACCGCGCTCCGCGCGGTGTTTCGGGGGCTCCTCCCCCTACGCCTGGCGGCGTGGGGAGACCCCCACGGGGGCCCGGTGGGGGGACCCCCACCGGGCCCCCGCGCCTCGAACGCCGGCGAGACTGGAAATGCCTCCGCACGACGAGGCTGATCTCGCTCAGCGAAAATCCAGCCCGCCTGGGGGCACCTCCCACGGCCGCCAGGCCGTAGGGGGAGCTCGAGGGCACCGCGCGGAGCCCGGTACGGGTCCGGGCGGGAGCCCGGTACGGGAAGGGGCGGGGCGGGGTGGGGAACGGTCAGGTGCCGCTCAGGGAGAGCTTGACCGCGAAGCCCAGGAACAACGCTCCCGCCGCCGACGTCGCCCCCGCCGACAGCCGCCGCCTGCGGCGGAACGCGGCCGCGAGGTGGGTGCCGGTGAAGATCAACACGCTCAGGTACAGGACGCTCGCCAGCTGCGCGAGCGCGCCGAGCACCGTGAAGGAGAGCGCGGGGTACGCGTAGGCCGGGTCGACGAACTGCACGAAGAAGGCGATGAAGAACAGGATCGCCTTCGGGTTGAGCAGACTGATCACGAACGCCTTGCGGAAGGGCCGCTCAGCGGCCGGGCCCTCGGCGGACACCTCCGCCGAGACCCCGTCGGGGGTCCGCTCGCCGCGGGTGCGCCACATCGACCAGGCCGCGCGGAGCATCCCGATCGCCAGCCACGTCAGATAGCCGGCGCCGGCGTATTTCACGATCCCGAACAGCACCGCGTTGGCCTGGAGCAGCGAGGCCACGCCCGCGGCGGACAGCACCATCAGGACGGTGTCGCCGCACCACACACCGGCGGCGGCCTGGTAGCCCGTACGCACACCGCGGCGCGCGGCGACGGAGAGCACGTACAGCGAGTTCGGTCCTGGCAGCAGGACGATCAGGACAAGTCCTGCGAGATAGGTCGGAAGGTCGGTGACACCCAGCATGCGGCGGAGTGTCGCACATCGGTACGACACTCCGCCTTTCTGTTCCGTATGTCAGAAGGCGTCGGTGGGGACGTACGTGCCCCACACCTCGCGCAGCGCGTTGCAGACCTCGCCGACCGTGGCGCGCGCCTTCAGCGCGTCCTTCATCGGGTAGAGGACGTTGTCCGTGCCTTCCGCGGCCTTCTTCAGCTCGGCGAGCGCCGTGTCGACCGCCGCCTGGTCCCGCTCCGCGCGCAGCTTCGCCAGCCGCTGCGCCTGCTGGGCCTCGATCGCGGGGTCGACCCGGAGCGGCTCGTACGGGTCCTCGGTGTCCAGCGTGTAGCGGTTGACGCCGACGACGACGCGTTCGCCGGAGTCGGTCTCCTGGGCGATGCGGTAGGCGCTGCGTTCGATCTCGTTCTTCTGGAAGCCCTGTTCGATGGCGTTGACCGCGCCGCCGAGGTCCTCGACGCGCTCCATGAGGGCGAGCGCCGCGGCTTCGACGTCGTCCGTCATCTTCTCCACGACGTACGACCCGGCGAAGGGGTCGACGGTGGCGGTCACGTCGGTCTCGTACGCCAGGACCTGCTGGGTGCGCAGCGCGAGGCGGGCGGACTTGTCCGTCGGCAGGGCGATGGCCTCGTCGAAGGAGTTGGTGTGCAGCGACTGGGTGCCGCCGAGGACCGCGGCGAGGCCCTGGACGGCGACGCGCACCAGGTTCACCTCGGGCTGCTGTGCGGTGAGCTGCACGCCCGCGGTCTGGGTGTGGAAGCGCAGCATCAGCGACTTCGGGTTCTTGGCGCCGAACTCCTCCTTCATCACCCGGGCCCAGATGCGGCGGGCCGCACGGAACTTGGCGACCTCTTCAAGGATGGTCGTGCGGGCGACGAAGAAGAAGGACAGGCGGGGCGCGAAGTCGTCGACGTCCATCCCGGCGGCGACGGCGGTGCGGACGTACTCGATGCCGTCGGCGAGCGTGAACGCGATCTCCTGCGCGGGCGAGGCGCCGGCCTCCGCCATGTGGTAGCCGGAGATCGAGATCGTGTTCCACTTCGGGATCTCGGCCTTGCAGTACTTGAAGATGTCCGCGATGAGCCGCAGGGACGGCTTGGGCGGGAAGATGTACGTGCCGCGGGCGATGTACTCCTTGAGCACGTCGTTCTGGATGGTGCCGGTGAGCTTGTCCGCGGGGACGCCCTGCTCCTCGCCGACGAGTTGGTAGAGGAGGAGCAGCAGGGCGGCAGGCGCGTTGATCGTCATGGACGTGGAGACCTTGTCCAGCGGGATCCCGCCGAACAGCACCCGCATGTCGTCGATCGAGTCGACGGCGACGCCGACCTTGCCGACCTCGCCGTGTGCGATGGGCGCGTCGGAGTCGTGGCCCATCTGTGTCGGCAGGTCGAAGGCGACCGACAGACCCATCGTGCCGTTGGCGATCAGCTGCTTGTAGCGGGCGTTGGACTCGACGGCCGTGCCGAAGCCGGCGTACTGGCGCATCGTCCAGGGCCGGCCGGTGTACATCGACGGGTACACGCCGCGGGTGAAGGGGTACTCACCGGGCTCGCCCACCTTCTCTGCCGGGTCCCAGCCCTCCAGGTCCGCCGGTCCGTACACCGGCTCGATGGGCAGTCCCGACTCGGACTCGCGCGCCATGTGACTGTGCCTCCCGCTGGGCCTACTGACAGGTAACAACCTCTGCGACGGACTGTAGCGGCGGGCGTGGGAGGGGTGGAGAGCCACGCCCTGGGACCTTGCTCACAGCCCGTACCGGCGAAGCGCTCGTGGCCCGCCCGTCCCCGAACCGTTACCCCCATGATGCGCGGGATTGCGCAACCGGGCAGGACGGGAATTTGTCTCATCAGGCACAGACACACGTGGGGGACGAGACAAGTGGGGGGCGACATGCTCAGGAACGCCAGGATGAGAACGCTGGCCGCAGCGGCCGCGATCGTCGTGGCCGCGGTGACGGCCGGCTGCAAGGCGGAGGCCGCGACCGACACACCGACCGCCGGCAGCACGCCGAGCGCGGCACCGACACCGTCCGCCTCCACGCCGCCGGCATCGCCGTCACCGTCGGCATCGGCTTCGGAGTCGGCCGAGCCGTCGAAGAAGCCGTCGCCGTCGCCCTCCACCGAGCAGCCCGCGCCCAAGGTCCTGATGGCGCCGGGCGCCAAGGGCGAGCAGGTGCGCGAGCTCCAGGCGCGGCTGGCGCAGATCGGCTGGTTCGACGACAAGCCGACGGGCACGTACGGGCCGGTCACCACCACGGCCGTGAAGGGCTTCCAGGGCAAGCGCGGCCTTCCCGCGACGGGCAGCACGGACACCGTGACCTGGCAGCGGCTGCTCGGCATGACGACGAAGCCGACGCGCGCCGAGCTGGACGGCAAGGACGTCAAGAAGCCGCAGGCGAAGCTCGATCCGCGCTGTATGACGGGCCGGGTGATGTGCATCAGCAAGACCACCCGCACGCTGTCGTGGATGATCGACGGCAAGGTGCTGTCCACCATGGACGTCCGCTTCGGGTCGCAGTACACGCCGACCCGTGAAGGCGTGTTCAACGTGGGCTGGAAGTCCCGCGACCACGTCTCGACCCTCTACGACACGCCCATGCCGTACGCCATGTTCTTCAGCGGCGGCCAGGCGGTGCACTACTCCTCCGACTTCGCCGCCCGCGGCTACAACGGCGCGTCGCACGGCTGCGTGAACGTCAGGGACAAGGGTGCCATCGCGGCGCTGTTCGACCAGGTGCGGACCGGCGACAAGGTCGTCGTCTACTGGTGACGCGCGGGGAGCGGAAGCGGTCGAGGAAGAAGGGCGCGGGCGGGACCGGGGGAACGTGTCCCGCCCGCGCCATTGCGCTGAGCCGTAGGTACGGGGGGAACCCCGGCTCGTTGCGCCGCCGATGACCAGTCGGCTCACTATCTACTGCGCCATGGACCAAGAAAACGTCACACCCCGCGCCTGGCGCCGCGAAAGCGCAGGTCAGAGCGCTCGTGTGGTGGCGCCCGCAAAGGAGTCGGAGCCGGTCGACCACGGCGTCACGGCCGTGTCGGGAACGACCGAGTAGGACACCTGCGGGGTGTCGGGGACGAGTTGCGGGGCGCCCTCGGAGCCGTCGGAGCTGCCAGAGTCGGGATCCCCGCCGGAGCCGCCGGAGTTCTTCCCGCCGTCCTTGCCGGTCCCGTCGCCGTCGCCCTCGTCGCGATCGTCGCCTTCGTTGCCGTTCTCGCCGCCCGGGCTGCCGCCGTCGCCCGCGCCGCCACCGAGCAGTTCGTCGCAGAACCGCTCCACCCGCTCGGCGCCTTTGGCGGCCGCCTCCAGCCGGCGCTGGCGGTCCGGGTCGATCCGGCCGCTGCGGTAGTCACGGCATGCCTCGGCGGACCTGCGGTACAGGTCGGCCTTCGACGGGTCCTCGCCGCCCGGCGTGGCCGCGCCGTCCCCGGTCGGCAGACCGGGCGTGCTGCCGCCCGCATCGCCGGGGCGCGGCGTCGCGCTGCCCGGGACGGGCGGCAGTCCCGGCGTCGTGCCGGTGGCGCCCGGAGGACGGGATGCCGCCCCGGCCTCACCGCCGCTCGGCGACGGGGACGTGAGCGGTCCCGGTGTCGCCGCCGCCGACACGGAGGACGCGGGCGTGGGACGGTCGTCACCGAAGGTGGGCAGCACACCGCTGCCGGCCGCGACGGCGACACCGCCGATGGCACAGCCCGCGAACGCCGCCGCGATCCCGAACCGGACGGGCCGGGCGAATCCCACGCCGCGGGCCGGCCGGGCGCCGCGGCGGGAACGGGTGACCCGGACGGTGCCGAGCGAAGTCCCCGCTGCTGCCGTCGACTCGGCCCTGGCCTTGCGGAACGCGGCCATCGCAGCCGCCTCACCGGGCAGTTCGCCGTCGTCGTAGCCGTAGCCGGGGTTCCGCGCCGCGCTGTCGAGGGTGGCGGCGAGCCGTGCGGCCTCGGTACGGGCGTGTTCGTCCGCGACCTCGACAGGCTCGCCACGCAGCAGCTTCTCCGCCGCGTCCCTGTCAAGCCACTCGTACCGCTCGTCGGCCATCACATGTCCTTCTGCGTCCGCAGGCGTGAATGCGTCACACCGGCGGGTGCCGTCGCACCGGGGCGGGAGCCGCGCTGGGTGGGCAGCCCGCCCAGTTCCGAAGCGCTCTCCGCGGGGTCCTCCCCGCCCCGGCGAGTCACGTCCGCGGGGAGCCGGTCCCCGCCTTCGAAGGCGGCACCGTCGGCTCCCAGCAGTTCCGCCAGCCGCTTCAGGCCGCGGTGCGCGGCCGTCCGGACGGCACCGGGCCGCTTGCCGAGGGTCTTGGCCGCGCTCTTGGCGTCGAGGCCGACCACGACCCGCAGGACGACCGCCTCGGCCTGATCCTGCGGCAGTTGGGCGATGAGCGCCATGGTGCTGCTGGTGGAGATGGACTCCAGTGCCTCGTCGACCGTGTCGGAGTCGGCGGCCCTGCCGGTCAGTTCGGTCTCGTCACCGCCGACGGCCGGCCGACGGCCCCGCATCCGGATGTGATCCAGCGCACGATTGCGGGCGATCCGCGCGGCCCAGCCGCGGAACCTGTCGGCGTCCCCGCTGAACCTGTCGAGGTCCCGGGAGATCTGAAGCCACGCCTCGGAGGCTACGTCCTCCGCGTCGGCGTCGCCCACGAGCGTGCGCACATAGCCGATCAACCGCGGATGCACGGCGCGGTACACAGTCCGGAAGGCGTCCTCGCCCCCGTCCTGAGCCGCGAGCACGGCGGCGGTCAGCTCCGCGTCGTCCCCCAGCACTACCTCAACCCGTCGTTCCGTACCGCAGCTGGTCACCACTGCCGCGCTGTCCTGCGCGAATCAGCACGCTACGTCCTTTTAAGGTCCCGCGTCCACGCCTCGTACAACTTGCAACAAGTTTGCGACTCGGCGCGGTGTGACAGAAACAGCACTCTCGGCGCTGAGGTTAGTACGGGGTGCCCTTGGGTCCCCGGCACGAACGACGACCGGGGCCTCTCCTGTGGGGGGTGGCGGCCCCGGTCGTCCTTTTTGAAGGCCGAACCCGTGGCGCGCCGGCTCGTCCCGGCCGACAGCACCCGTGGCGCAACGGCCACCAGGACGGGACACATCACCACAGAAGACCCGTCCCCGCATTGCCCGCTCCGGCCTCCCCGCCGCCGCCCTGCCGGGCCGCCAGCACCACGGCCGTGGTGGGCACGTCCACCGCGTCACGTGCGCTCAGCACACTGAACCCGGCATCGGGGAAGAACAGCTCAGCCTCCCGGTCGACGACCCGCATCCGCTGCGCCAGGGCGTGCGCCCGTACGTCATGTATCGGCCGGCCGAGGAGCGGCACGCCGCCGTGGCCGACCGACGCCGGCCGCATGAACGCGATGCGGACGACGGTCCCGTCGGCGTCGTACGTGAGCACGACCCCGGCCGCGAAGAAGTTGTCCTGACGGGCGCCGCCGAACTCGGGGACGGAACCGATTCCGCCGCCGAGCAGCCGTCGCATGTCCGCGCGCGCCGCTCCGAGGCGTACGGGGCCGATGCCGCGGTGCGCGACGACCTCGGCGGGGCCGGCGGCCGCCGGGCCGGCGCCGCCCGACGGCTCGAAGAACTCGAACGCGTCGTCGCGGACGGCGGTTGCCCGCAGCCGCACGCTCTCGAAGCCGTCCACGTCCTGCGCCGTGCCGCCGAGCACCACACCGAGGGCGGGCAGCGCCCATCCGTCCGCCTCCTGGGCCACCACCTCGTGGCCGGCGCGACGGAGTTCCGCGACCACCTCGGCCGCGGGCCGCCCGAGCAGCCGGATCCCGTCCAAGGTGACGGGCGCGGGTGAGGCCACCTCGACGGCATGCAGGACGTCGGCGTCGTCGTACTCGAGGAACTCGAGGAAGTCGTCGCCGTCCTCGTGCCCGTCCGCGTCCGTCACGTACATGTCCGTCAGGGTCGCCTCGGCACCCCGCCGGAACGCGGTGTCCGGTGCGCCGCGCGCTGCCCGCACCGAGGCGCGTTTCTGCCCGAAGCGGGCACCGGACATGCCGGATCGAGGAGTTATCTCCATGTACGACCTGAATCTCCGAGATGTCACATGTGTCCTGCCGGCCGTTCTCCAGCCTCTGCCGTTCTGCCGTTCTGCCGTCCTGTCAGCCGATCGCGATGCGCGGGTTCGCGGACGGCTTGACCCAGCCCATGAACTGCTCCATCGTCGCGCGCGGCACCGACACACAACCGGCGGTGGCGCCGCTGCCGTTGACGTGCAGGAAGATCCCGGCGCCCCGGCCCGGGGTGGCCGGCCAGCGGTTGAAGTTGATGACCAGGGCCTTGGCGTACTGCGTCGGGTAGTTGATCAGGTGCTCGCTGCCGCGGTCGCCGGACTCGGTCAGCGGGAAGTCGGCGCCCGCCTCGGTGTGCATCGAGTTGTAGAACTTCGACTCCGGGTCCTGGACCCACCAGTGGCTGTCGTTGACCTTCGTGTACGGCATGGCGGTGCCGCTCGACTCGACGCCGAAGCCCTCGGTGATCGTGTAGGTGCCGGTGGGGGTGGTGTACGTGTTCTGCCTGCGGGTGGCGCCGTCGGTCACCCCGTTCGACCCGACGCGTCCGGCGCTCGTCGAGAACTGCGCCTTCCAGCCGGCGGAGCCCTTCTGCCAGGCGGTGACCGTGGCGTACGAGCCGCTGGCCTTGACCGTGATGACCTGAGTGGCGTTGCCCACGTTCACGGGCACCGGGAAGTTCGGCGTGGAGGGCGCGGCGGGCTCGTCCCCGGAACCGCTGCCCGGGCCCGCGTTGCCGCCGCTCGTGGCCGTGGCCTTCGGGGCCGTGCTGCCGGACGCCTTGGCCGACGCGGAAGCGGAAGCGGAGGCCGAGCCCGATGGTGACGCGGAGGCGGACGGGGAGGCCGAAGCGGACGCGGACGTACTCGGCGACGCCGAACCGCCCGTCACCTCCTTGTCCCCCTGTGCCGCCGCACCGGTCGAGGCGGGGGCGGCAGAGCCGGCCGGCTCCTCTCCCCCACCACAGGCCGACACCAACGACATCACGCCGACCAGGGCGAGCGCGGACGAGAACTTGACGGAGGAGCGCAGCACGGGGTGATCCTTGGCTCGTCGGAACGGCGCGGCAGCACGTGCCGCGCCTCAAGGCTGGCCGGTTATACATCGCCGGCCCGGCCGAAAACCAGGCCACAGACATTCCGGACACAAGCAACTCGGGGGGCGCGGACCGTTGTCGGTGGCCCGCGCTACGTTCCCTTCCGATCCGTTCCTTCTCCGCGGCCCGGACAACGGGTCGCCCCGGCCCCGGGGAGACCCGTGTCGTTCTCCATGCATCTGCGCGCCGTACCGGAGTCCGAGGTCAGGGGCGATCACGTCGGCCTGACGGAGTTCATGCCGGCCGCCTGGGAGATACACGCGGAGGAGTACGAGGCCGGGCTCGCGGAGTCCGTCAACAAGGACTTCGCCATGGTCCACGAGTTCTACGGGACGGCCGCCGGCCGGCCGGAGGGCGTGGACGGACTCTGGGAGCTGCCTGTGTTCGGAGGCCGGATCGTGCACCATCCGTCGGAGGAGCAACCGCCGTTCGCGCTCCTGTGCCCGTTGGGGGTGGCGCGGGCGGCCGCGTTCCTCGACGGGCTGAGGTTCGACGCGTTCTGGGACCGCGCCGGCACGGCCTTCCGGGCGCCGTTCTCCGCCTGGGACGAGGCGGACGTCAAGAACGTCTTCTTCGAGCACCACTCGGGCCTGCTCGCCTTCTACACGCGGGCGGCGGCGAGGGGCGACGCCGTGATCAAGGCGTTCTGGTACTGAGCCTGTCGCGGGGGCCGCCGCCGAGCCGTCACACGGGCGGCGCGGCCCCCGCTGCCACGACCGGCTCAGCGGCGCAGGTCCGCGGGGAGCTCGATCCTGCCGTCGTACACGCCCTGGTTCTCCGTGGTCACCTGCTGCTCGAAGGCCATGTCCTGCCCGTTGTACGGAATCAGGAAGTCGAAGTCGAGGCGGTGACTCTTGATCCGGTACGTCTTCGCGTCCAGGACCAGCACCTCCTCCAGGCCAGAGAGGGTCAGCCGCGCGTCGTCCACCGGGATGCCGGCCTTGCGCAGTTGTTCGGCCGTGGGCTCGAACTCGCGCTTCGCCTTCTTGGCCCAGGCGTGCTGCTGGACGGCGCTCAGCTTCTGCTCGTCGCTCGTGACGCGGAGTTCGACGGTGCCGCCGCCGTCCTTCTCGGTCACCTTCACGGCGCCACCGGCGGCCTGCGCGTACATCCGGAACTCGTGGATGACCGCGATCGGGTCGTCGGCCTTGTTCCGCATCTCCGGATCGGCGGGGGACACGGCCTTCCAGCCGGCCGTGCCTTCCTTCAGATGGCCCGCCTCGCCGATGACGTACAGCTCCTCGGTCTTCTTCTTGCCCTTGCTGCTGGTGCTGACGCCCTGCGAATGCAGCGCCGCCCGCCCGACGGCACGCTGGACCGTGCCCTCGTAGGTCGCGGCGCTCTTCTGCCCCTGGGACGTCAGCCCCTCCTCCCCCTTCACGGAGAAGGACCAGGCGGACTCCTCGGCCATCGCCTTCTCGGCGAGGTCCAGGAAGTCCTCCGCCGTCTCGGGCGCCTCGGCCTGCTCGGAAGAGGCGGTCGACGGGGACGACGCTGCCGCCGCCTCCCGGCTCCCGGCCGGCTCCGCCTCCGTGCCGCACGCTGCCAGCGTGATCGCGAGCGGGAGGACGAGCACGGCGGCACTCCGGATGGGGCGGGTTCGCATGGGCGGATTCCTTACGTCACGACGGGGCGCGGACTGTACAACAGCTCCCGCCGCTTGATCACCCCGACGGACATTCCCGGCACGCCACCTCCGAGGACGTCACGCTTCGAGGGCGTCACGTCAGTGCGGGGACGTCACGTCAGGTGGATCTTCAACTGCTCGTTGTGATCCGAGTGCCCGACCACGACTCCGGTGACCGGGTCGCCCTCGCCGGGCCGGATCACCACCGAAGCGTCGGCTGCCTCCTTGCGCATTCCGGCGACATCCGCGACCACACCGTAGGGCCGCACACCTTCGACGGAGACGAAGATGCCGAAGGGAGCGACCTACTCGACGGTGCCCCGGATCTCGGCTCCGATCGGGAACTTCCGTCTCGTAGCGGACCACAGGGGTGTCACGGCGGCGACTCGCTTTCGTAGCTCTCGAACCAGTGGGTGTCGAAGTAGCGGGCCGTCGAGAAGGGGTGCTCCCGTTCGGTGAGCATCCGGTGGACGAACTCGGCGGTCGTGCCGTCGAATCGGACCCACGAGTCGGGAATGTCCTCGGCCACGAGGACGGGCCACCTGTCGGGGTCGGGATCCTCGGTGAGCCAGTAGAACCCGTGCGCCTGCTCCGTACTCCCCCACTGCAGCAGCCCGCCCGGCACCGGATACACCTCGTACGGCCTCCACAGCTCACTGCCGCGCGTCCTGGCCCACTCGCCCAGCCACTCGGTGTGCCGGACGATGTCCGCGCTCGCACAGGACGCATCCGGCGTCTGGAGTGCGAGGAAGCCGTCGAACGCGCCGGTGCCGAAGATCTCGGCCAGTTGCTTGTAGTCGCTCGGCAGCGCCGTCCCGAGCCGGTTCTCGACCGCCGCCCAGTCGAACGTCCGCAACCGGCTCGTGTCCCACCCCGTGACGGCGACGACCCCGTCCACCCATGACGTCCGCTCCGCCGTCCGGGCCGCAGGGTCCTCCCGTTCGGCCACCAGCGCCACGAGCCGGACGCCGTCCCCTGCCCGCGCGCTGCCGCACCCGATCCACCGGTCCGCGAACGCCCATCCGCGCATCTCCACGATCCGCTCGCCGAACGGGGCCAGCAGCGGCAGCCCGGTCCGCGCGGTCACCGTCGGATCGACGAACCCGCCCATGGCGAGGTTCCGCGGCCGGCCGTACCGCCCGCCGAGCGCCTCTTGGAGAGCGGGAAGGCCGATCGCCTCCGAGGGCGCCAGGCATATGTGCCCCGAAGGATGCCCCGGCGTACCGCAGTTGAGGTCGCCCGTTCCCGGGGCGGCCACCCGGTGCACTACTGACAGGAGTTCGTCCAGATGGAGCGCAGGCTCTTCCCGTTCGTCCATGGCGGACATTGAAACGGACGCCGCTGACGTCGGCCCGGGCGGCCGCTCCAGGATGTCGCCCGTGACGAACAGCGCGGACCTCGTCCCCACCCGTGTACGTAGGCGAGCCGTCCGCCAACCGGCCCGCCCGTGGCCTGGTTTGGCCGTATCACGGATTATTCCAAGGCCGGCGGTCGTGGTAGGACTGTTCGGCTTGATGATCTTCAGCTGATACGGGGGAACGGGGTCATGGCTGTCACGGTGCCGGACTGGGCGGACACGCTGCTGGATCTGGTGGGGGTGAACTGGCCCAACGTGGACGAGGACGCCTATCGGGACATGGCGGACGCGTTGCGAGAGTTCGCGGACGACCTCGCCGACGACGGTCAGCTCGCCAACAACCACATGGAGCGTTTGCTGTCGTCGGGTCACGGCGAGGCGATGGACGCGCTGAACGAGCACTGGGGCAAGGTCAAGGGCAAGCACCTGAAGGACATGATCTCCGCGGCCCGGACGATCGCGGGCGCACTCGACATGGCGGCGGGCGCGATCGAGGCCATGAAGTGGAAGGCGGTCGCGGAGCTCGGCATCCTGGCCGGCCAGACCGGTCTCGCCCTGGCGCTGATCCCGGTGACCGGTGGCCTGTCGGCGCTGCTCGGCGCCGGAGCGATCGCGTTCACGAAGAAGCAACTGCTGAAGCTCATCACGGGAGCGATGGAGGAGGCGGTCGGTCACATCGTGGCGGTGATGACCGAGCCGGCCGTGGCGGCGCTGGAGAACATGGCCGCGGACCTCGTGGTCCAACTGGGGGCGAACGCACTGGGCGTGCAGAACGGTGTGAACCTCGACCAGACGAAGCAGGCCGGCAAGGACGGCTTCGACCAGGGTGTCCAGGGTGCCAAGGAGGGCATGAACCTCGCCTCCGCCGGAGGCGGTGGTGGCGGAGGCCCCAAGGGCCCGGGCTTCCACATCGAGCACGCCGAGCACGATCACGCCGGCACCAGGCTGAACCTGGTGAGCGTCGGCATCCACGGCAAGACCGCCGGCAAACTGACGAAGGCGAAGACGGCCCAGGGCCGCAACAAGGGCCGGGACGACATCGCCGACGCACTGGACCCGGTCATCGAGAAGGCCATGGGCGCTCTGGTGAAGTCGGCCAAGACCATGGGCGATCATGTCGGCGAGACCCTGCCCAAGGCCGTGAAGCAGATATCCAAGGACCACAAGAACAACGACGACGACATCCGCGAACGCCTCGCCCGCCGGCGCAAGGACGACGACGGCCGGAACGGTGCCGGCGGCGCGGGCGACCACCGTCGTCGCCGCGGTGACGACGACAGCGCCCGAACGAGGCCGAACGGGCTGCGCGAGGTCCGTGACGACGCGCGTCGCCACTCCATCCCGCTGGACCGCAAGACGTGCAAGTCCGACCCGGTCGACATCGCGACCGGGGAGATGACCCTGCCGCAGGTCGACCTCTCGCTGCCTGGGGTGCTCCCCCTCGTCGTGGACCGTACGCACCTGTCGAAGTACCGCTACGGTCACTGGTTCGGCCGCAGTTGGTCCTCGCTGTTCGACGAGCGCCTGGAGGCCGACCCCGTAGGACCGGGTGTCGTCTGGGCGCGCAGCGACGGATCGTGCCTCGTCTACCCCCGGCTCCCGCAGCCCGGCGACGATCGGGTCCTGCCCACCGAGGGACCGCGGATCGCCCTCGCCCACGGCGGCGTGCACGAGGACGAAACCACCTACACCCTGTCAGAACCCGCGGGGCTCACCCGCTCGTTCACCGGGAGTCCGTACCGCACCTCCCCGGCCTACTGGCTCACCGAGATCAGGGACCGCCACGACAACACCGTCGTCCTCGCCCGCCGCCCGGACGGCGCGCCCTCCACGGTTTCCCACAGCGGCGGCTACACGGTCAAGGTGGACGTGGCCGACAAGCGGATCACCGCCCTGAGTCTGCACACCCCGCAGGGGCCGGTCACCGTCATGTCGTACGGATACGACGCGGACGGAAACCTCGATGCCGTCACCAACTCCTCCGGCACGGCGACGCGTTTCACCTACGACCCCACCGGCCGCATCACCGCATGGACCGACCGCAACGGGTCCACCTACCTGTACGTCTACGACGCCGCCGGCCGGGTGGTCCAGACCGTGGGACCCGACGGCTTCCTGTCGTCGCGCTTCTCCTACGACAGCGAGGGCGGCATCACCCGTTACACGGACTCCACCGGCGCCACAAGCGTCTTCCGTTTCAACCGCCTCCTCCAGGTCGTCGCCGAGACCGACCCCCTGGGCAACACGGTCAGCCAGGTCTGGGACCGCTACGACCGGCTCCAGAGCCGCACCGACAGCCAGGGCCGCAGCGTCACCTACACCTGGGACGAGGACGGCAACCCCACGTCCGTACGCGAGCCGGACGGCTCCCTCGCCACCACGCAGTACGACGAGCGGGGCCTGCCCACCGTCGTGACCGCCGCCGACGGAAGCGTGTGGCGTCGTACCTACGACGACCGCGGCAACAACGTCTCCCTGACCACACCGGACGGGGTCACCACCCGCTACGCGTACGACCCGAACGGCGCCCTCGCCGCGGTCACCGACCCGCTGGGCAACAGCCGGACCTACCGCAACGACGATGCCGGTATGGTCCTCGCCCACACCGATGCCCAGGGCAGGACGACCACCCTGGTCCGCGACGCGTTCGGCCGGCCCGTCTCCGTCACCGATCCCGACGGCGCCACCACCACCAGCACGTGGACCGTCGAAGGACACCTCACCTCACACACCCGCCCCGACGGCGCCACCCAGCGGTGGACCTACGACGGTGAGGGCAACTGCCTCACCGAGACCGACGCCAACGGCGGCGTCACGACCTACGAGTACACCCACTTCGACCAGCCGGCCTCCCGCACCACTCCCGACGGCGCCCGCTACGACTTCCGTTACGACACCGAACTGCGCCTCACCGAAGTGCGCAACGCCGCCGGACTGACCTGGACCTACACATACGACACCGTGGGACGCCTGGTCTGCGAGACCGACTTCGACGGCCGCACCCTGCACTACCGCTACGACCCCTCGGGCCGCGGACACAGCCGCACCAACCCGCTGGGGCAGACCGTCACCACCCACCTGGACGACGCCGGCCGCGTCATCGCCCGCGACGTCGATGGCGCCGTCACCACGTACACCTACGACCGGTCCGGCCGCCTCACCGAGGCGCGCTCCGCCGACTCCGTCCTGGCCCTCGAGTGGGACGCCATGGGCCGCACCGTCGCCGAGACCGTCGACGGACACACCAGCCGCTACGGCTACGACGCTCTCTCGCGCCGGACCCTGCGGGTCACCCCCAGCGGGTCCACCACGCGCCTCACCCACGACGAGGCGGGCAACCGCACGCACGTAGCCCTCGACGGCCACGGCATCGCGTTCGACCACGACGCCACCGGCCGGGAGGTGGCCCGGTCCTTCGGCGGCCCCGAGCAGCCCGTGGTCCTCGGCACCGCCTATGACGCCGCGGGCCGGATCCGGGAGCAACGCCTCACCGCCCAGGACCGGACCCTCAGCCGTCGCCTCTACGCCTACCGCGCCGACGACCGGCTGGAGACCGTCACCGACGGGTTGACCGGCAACCGCAGGCATTACGAACTCGACCCGGCCGGACGGCCTCTGCGCGTCGAGTCCCACGGCTGGACCGAGACCTACGCCTACGACAGCGAGGGCAACCAGACCTCCGCCCACTGGCCCGACAAGGCCCCGCACGCCGAGTCCCGGGGCCCGCGTGCGTACAGCGGCAACCGGCTGCGATCCGCCGGCGCGCTGCACTACACCTACGACGCGGCCGGCCGCATCGTCGAACGGCGCAAGAAGCGGATATCCCGCAAGCCGGACATCTGGCGCTACGAATGGGACGCTGCCGACCGGCTGACCGCATGCACCACACCCGACGGCACCCGATGGACCTACCGGTACGACCCGCTGGGCCGCCGCACAGCCAAGCGCCGGCACGCCTCCGACGGGACCGTCGTTGCCGAGACCCTCTTCAGCTGGGACGGCAGCCGTCTGGCGGAACAGACCGACTCCTCCACCGGCACCACCTTGACCTGGGAGTACGACGGCCACCGCCCGATCGCCCAGGCCGAGCGCCGCACGAAGCAGGACCCCGGCGGCGACCAGGATTCCGTCGACGCCCGCTTCTTCGCGATCGTCACCGACCTCGTCGGCACACCCACCGAACTCGTCGACCACACCGGCGCCACCGCCTGGCACAGCCGCGCCACCCAGTGGGGCGCCACCGCCTGGAACCGGGACGCCACGGCACACACCCCGCTGCGCTTCCCCGGCCAGTACGCCGACCCCGAGACCGGTCTGCACTACAACTTCTTCCGCCACTACGACCCCGAGGCCGGCCGCTACGTCAGCCCCGACCCCCTCGGCCTGGACCCCGCCCCCAACCCCGCCGGCTACGTCACCAACCCCGCCACCGAGGCCGATCCCCTCGGGCTGGCGCCCTGCATGCAGAGCCTGGAGAACATGGCGCACAAGATCTCCCAGGTCCTGCCCAAGCGCGGACAAGAGGGCCAGACCGTCGCCATCATCGCCACGCGTCACAAGGGGAAGGACGTGCTGATCGTCGCCGGGACCAGCAAGAGCAAGCTGACCCCCGCCCAGCGGAAACTGGCCGAGGAGATGGGCCTCTACCCGCTCCCGAACGACCAGTACCTCCCCCCGACACCGCCCAAGGTCCCGGGCGGGCACGCAGAGCAGAACATCCTCCACTACCTCAGCCGCCTGCACAGCAAAGGCTCGGACGACTGGCTGCCCACCCACGGCGCGGCCATGCGCAGCGTCTGCCCCGATTTCTGCGCCCCCATCATCCGCATCGAGGGCATGCTCGCGGGGCCGACGTACGGTGACGACAAACCCACCCACCGGCGGCAGTTCTACTGGCCCAGCCGCTACACCCCGGACACGGACTAGGAAAAGCACATGAACTACCCCCATGTACCCGTACGACTGCTCGCGCATGAGTCCCTGCCCGGCATCACCGAGGCACTGGGGAACCTGGACGGCTGGCTCCTGCGCGACGGCGCACACTGGCTCGTGACCCGGCACGAGGGCACGATCACCACGCACAGGCTGAGCACCGATCGCTCTCAGGTGGTCGCTGCACGCGCCACGTGGAGCGACCCGGCTCCCGACGACCCCAGCCTGTACTGCTCGCCGCTGCCCGACGGCGCCTTGGCCACGAGCACCCGGGAGGCCGTCACCGTCCAGGAGCCCGACGGAACCGTCCGCTGGGAGCACCGCCACCGGGACTGGCAGCAGTCGCCCGGGGCCACCGGCGCGTGCACGCCCGACCCGGCCGGCCGTGTCCTTCTGGCGACCATGGCCGGACCCCTCGGAGCCGACGGGCTCTCCAAGGGCGACATCTGCCGCGCCCTCGACCTGGCCACCGGCGAGGTGCTCGCCGAGCACGTCCTGCCGTCCTTCTCAGCGGCGTACGCCTTCCAGCAGTTCCCGGACGCACGCCCTGAGGTTCTCCTCACCGCTTCTATGGGCCAGGACGGTACTCACTGCCTCCTGATCGCCTGCACGGCTGCCGGGCTCGACGTCCGGGCAGCGGGCACCGCCGAGGAACCCTACGTCGGTCTCGGGGCGGACGGGGCGCTGGTCAGCCAGGACGTCGGCGGCGGATACCTCTGCCGGACGCAGGACGGCGCCGACGACGTGATCGTCGAGGCCGGCGATGTCCTCCCGGCCGAAAGGGTCTTCGTCGGCTACACCCCGGGCTTCGTCGACGACGAGCGGATTCTGGTCGTGACGGCCGAGGAACAGTGGGCCGAGGAGGGCACCCACCTCCTCCTCGACGCCCGCACACTCAGGCCCCTCGCCGAACTCGACTACCCGCAGACGCCGGGGGTCACTGCCGTGCCGCTCGGCGACGGCACGTGGCTCGTCCGCGACGACGAGTCGGTGCAGCGCTGGACGACCGCCTGATCCGGATCGCCTCGATCAAGGGTTCGTGCGAATTCTGCGCCGCAGCTCCTCGCCGTGGACGACGGGCACTTCATGGCTCCCGCCCTGTCCTGGCCGGAGCCGGTCGCGCCCCCTGACCGCCGCTCCGTCAGCTCGCACCACACGGTCTTGCCGCCGGGTCCCTGCCCCACGCCCCACCGCAGGGTCAGCGCGTCGAGCAGAGCGAGGCCCCGGCCCGACTCGTCGTCGGCGGTGGCCGTCACGCACAGGACGGGCAGGGCACGCGGGTCGGGGTCCGTGACCTCCAGTCGCGTACGGCCGCCGCCGCACGACACCCGGACCGTCACGGGCGTGCCCTCACCGACGTGGCGGATCACATTGGTGAGGAGCTCGCTCGCGCAGAGCTGGAGGTCGGCGCCGTAGTCGCACAGTGCGCGCCGTACGCCGGACACGGCGGCCGGGGTCGCGAACAGGTCCAGCGTGAGGGGTGGCCGGCTCATCACGCGGCTCCCTTACGGAGGGCGGCGACCAGCGTCCGGGCGGTCAGCAGGTTGCAGTTGCCGAGCGAGATCAGCGGCCGGGTCGGGTAGCGGGCGGCGAAGGTCGGCAGGTCGACGCGGAGGGACGGGAGCGTGATGCCGTGCTCGGCGAGGGCGGCACGCAGCTCCTCGGCGCAGTCGTCGGCTTCGGAGTGGTCGTACATGGGCGGGTTCACACCTTCCAGTGCGCTGTGTGACGAACTGCTCACAGCGTGATGCCGGGCCGCGTAGCGTGAAAGTGGTTCGGGATCCCCGCCCTGAACTGCACCTACACGCGGTGCAGTTGGTACGGGCGCGGGAACCCCGGGGAACGGGCGGTACACGGCACCAGGGACGGTGGGCGATGGGGCAGCGCAAGGACATCGACGGCTCGGCGGGCGTCCCGACCTTCTACGGCAGCGAGTTGCGCTGGAAACGGGAAGAGGCGGGACTCACTCTCCAGCAACTGGTCGAGGGCAGCTTCTACGGCCCCAGCCACCTCAGCGAGATCGAACGCGGCACGCGCCGGATGCCGGCGGAACTGGCCGAGCACGTGGACCAGGTGCTCGGCACGGACGGCTTCTTCCGGCGGCGCTGCGAGGACGTGCGGCGGGCGAAACGGCGGGGCCACGCGAGCTACTTCGAGCGGGTCCTGGAGGCGGAACAGCACGCGGAGACCATTGAGGAATGGTGCCCGACGCTGATCCCGGGGCTGTTGCAGACGGACGCGTACGCGCGGGCGGTGGTGCGCGCGACACATCCTCTTGCCCCGGACGAGGAGGTGGAGGAGAAGGCCAGCGCCCGGATGGCACGCGCACGCCTCTTCGAGGACAACCACAAGACCCCGATGTACTGGGTGATCCTTTCCGAGTCGCTCCTGCGCCAGCCGATCCTTCCGCCGGACCAGACGGCTGAACAACTGGAACACATCGCGGCGCTGGCACGCCGCCGCCGGATCCTTCCCCAGATCCTGCCGTGGAACTGCGGGGCGCACCCGTTCATGCTCGGCACGGCCATGATCATGACGTTCTCCGACGCTCCTCCCCTGGTCTACACGGAGGCACTGCACAGCGGGGACACCATCGACGATCCGGCCCTCGTGAAGGAGTACCGCCGGTCGTACGATTGGCTCAGGGCCGCCGCACTACCACCGGAGGCGTCCCTCGCCATGATCGAGGAAGCGGCTGACGATGACCGAAGTGGCAAGCAACGGGGTTGACTTGAGCACCGCCGTCTGGCGCAAGAGCACGTACAGCAACGGCAGCGGCGGCAACTGCGTCGAGGTCGCGGAAGCGTTCCCCGGCGCGGCCGCCTGGCGCAAGAGCACCTACAGCAACGGCACCGGCGGCGACTGCGTCGAGGTGTGCGACGCCCACACCGGCGTCGTCCCCGTCCGCGACTCCAAGGTCCCGAGCGGCCCGGTCCTCACCGTCACGACCCCGGCCTGGACGTCGTTCGTCACGTCCCTCAAGTCCGAGCCCCGGCAGAGGATTTCGTAGCCCGGTCACCGGATCCAGGCTCTCCTACAGACGCCGTCAGTCCCATCCTTCCCCATCGCACGCCTGATCGTGTCGACGACGGTGAAGCAGGCAGGGCGAGGACGCACGGGATGGCGACCGCCAGGAATGGGTCAGCCGACGCGCTGGAAGAACGGACCATCAGGAGCGAAGTCGCGTGAGCAGACGCCCACGTCCTCGCCCCTCACATACGCCAGCATCCAGTCGCCGAACGACATGGCGTACTCCAGGAACTCCCCTTCGTCGCTCTCGTGGACGAAGACCGACCACGCCTCGGAGGCGTCCATGGGGACCCGGAAGAACATGGTCTCCCCCGATGCGGCCGACCCCCAGGGGAACAGCTCCCCCGGGCCCGTGCCCACCGGTCGGGTCACCATGTCCTCCGGCGCGTGCGCCCAGGCGTCGAGGTCCGACCTGATCAGCCGCCCGAGGTTTCCGTTCGCCACGCCCGGATGAGCGGTGTACACCTGATTGTTGATCCGCACCGGCCCGTACGCGTCGCAGAACTCACGGAAGTCGTCCGGGAACACGATCCCGAGATCTCCCTCGAGCCGGTGCCAGGGAGCCGGGTCGGACCACCCGAACCGCGGCTCGCCCAGCAGCGCCCTGATGTGGTCGAGACTGGCCATGGATCCTTCCCGTGGACGGTGTACCGGCGGTCGGGCGGGCCGGGCCCACCCGACCGGGACTACCTGCCGGCATCGGTGGGTCTCTGTCCGCCCGATGACCAGTCGGCTCACTCGCTACTGCGCCGGGCCACCGAGAACCGTCACGCACGGGGTGGTTACCCTCTGCTGGCCGCCCGGCCGTCGGGTGGCGAGGAAGGGGCGTTCATGCGGCAGCGGAGAGCGGGAAGTGGCCTGAGAGTCGCGGCCTGGGTGCTGGTACCACTCGGGCTGGTCCTGATGCTGGGTGGCATCGGGTACACCTGGACGAACTACGAAGGCGCCACCGTCATGAGCGAGGCGATGACGCCCACGTACCGTCCGGGCGAGCGGCTGCTCATCGAACGGACGGAGGCGGGCGAGATACGCAGGGGCGACGTCGTACTCGTCGATGTGCCCGACCGGTATCAGGGCAGGCCGGTCCTCCAGCGGGTCATCGGCGTCGGCGGCGATCACGTGGTGTGCTGCGACGGGGGCCGGATCACGGTGAACGGGAAACCGGTCGACGAACCGTATGTGATGCGCGGCGAAGTGAACCCCGGGGCCGGGGAATACGACGTGACCGTGCCGGACGGGCGGCTGTTCCTGCTGGGCGACTACCGGGCGAACTCGCACGACTCGCGTTTCTTCCTCGGCGAGCAGTCGGGCAGCGTCGCGGCGTCCGGAGTGCACGGGCGCGTGCAGAACAATTCCACCGTGCCGGTGGTGTCAGCAGCGCTGGGCATCCTCGGCATGGTGATGACCCTGGTCGGGACGGGCCTGGGGATCGGGGCGTACGTGGCCGGGCGACGTACCCGGCGGCCGACCGAGGCTGTGTCACCGTGGCCTGCGGCCTGAGCCCCGCCCCTTCGGCCCGTCCGCGTGCCGCTGTTCACGGAACGCGCGGCGCGATGAACGGGCTCGGCACCTGCGTCCACACGACCAGGCGACCATGATGAGCCCCAGGTGCACGAGACACAGCACCCGGGCGCTGCGCCACCTTCGGGCCACGGCGGCCATGGCGGCAAGGGACACCACAGACCCGACCGAGCAGACAAAGGCGCCGGCGGCCGTGTCGGGGTCGCTGGTAGCGGTCGTCCGGGCGCCCACGGCGGGCAGGGCCAGCACCAGCAGGAACAGCGCGACGGCGTAGAGACCTCCCGCAGCCACTGCGCGCAGCCACAGGCCGGCTCTCGCGCCCGGCGCTTTCGCCCCGGTCGCGGCTTCTTCCCCGTTTCCCCGCAGCGGGACCGCCCCCTCCCCCTGACCACCACAACGCTTACATCCACGAGCGGCTTGGGGTCCACCGTGTCAGACACCACGAACACACCCACGCACACAACGGAGCCCCACCAGTGGATGGTGGGGCTCCGCCGGTCGGTGGTACCCCCGGTCACCAGGACAGGAGATACCACCGCGTTCACTGTCAGGGGAGGAACTCCCAGAACGGGCCGTCAGGCGCGCGGTCGCGAGAACACAACGTCACGTCCCTACCCTTGAGATAAGCCAGCAACCATTCGCCGAACGTCATCTCGTAGAGAGTCCAGGCCGGACTGTCGAACTCCTGGACAACAACGCGCCAGGGCGACGACGGATCATCGGGAACACGAAGGAATATGGCTTCCCCCGTCGTGGCCGTCGCCACCGGCATCAGTTCCCCGGGCTTCGCTCCTACCGGACTGGGCAGGAACTCCGCCATGTCCTCCTCGCGCCAGAGCTCGAGATCTCCCCTGATCATCGTTCCGAGATCGTGCAGAAGATGGACGGCGGGATGCTTCAGATACAACTGTCCGTTGATCTCGATCGAACCGTATGCGTTCACGATCTCATGGAAGTCCGCGGGGAATTCGATACCGAGCTCCCGCTCCAGTTCGATCCATGGCGCCGGGTCCGACCAGTTGAACCGGGGTTCGCCCAACAGGGCTTGGATCTCTGAAAGCGTTGCCACGCTCATATCCCTTCCAGCGCTTCGAGCCGATGCCGGTCCTGGTGTTCACCGCCGTGGACGAGAAGGCTTCCGCCTCCCCACCCCGCCAGTCGCCGGCCCTCGGGCCACGGTCAGCGAGAAGCCCCGCCGGAGACCGGCGGGGCTTCCCGTTTCATCGCCTTGACGCCGGCGATTCCGAGGCGTCCTGCCAGCAGGACGCCCACATCTTTCCCACCTCAGCCACGGACTTCAGGAACGGAACCCTGACGTCTCATCCCAAGGGATTCCGTGCCATTCCGTCAAGGCGTAAGCCATGAGGCGGTCATTGAACACAGGATCCGTCACCCCACTGAGAATAGTGGTCAACATCAGATCCTTGCCGCGGGTGGCATCTTCTCCCAATGCGGAACGTGCTTCCTCGAGGAAGATTTCGAGAATCTCACCCCCGACGCTCACTTGGACGTACTGCTCGAGGACCGGTTCGGCAGGGCGGGAAATACGTACCGTGCTGCTCGCCCAGCCCTCTCCCTCGTTCACCTCACCGCTGGAGACGTCCACATCCTCGTCGCGCAGGTGAGTCAGAAGAACGTTCAGCGCCTCCCGTGGAGATCGCCCTCCCGACTCGCCGAGGGCGCCGCACTCGAAAGCCATTCTTCACTCCTCCGCACATCAGTCGTCACAAACATAGTTGACGACGATCCCGAGCCTTTTCTCGAGGTACCTGTCCTTCAGCGCCGGGACGGGCTTCGGCGTGCCGAACAAGTAACGCACCGCCAGGGCGGCACGAAGAACATCTGGGAAAGGCTTTTTCACGGAGAGGACCAACTGCTTCCATTCAGCCACTTCAACGAAGGCATCCCATCCAAGTAGGCAAGATCCTCCGAGGACACTCCGGAAACGCTCACACCTGAGAAGCCTTCCCTGTTACACCAAGGTCTCCTGAATTCCATCGCTGGACCGATGTCCGCAATAAGCGTTTCACTCATGAAGATTCGATGGCCCGGGCGAGGCCACCTCTATCCCCCGAAGTCAACCTCGCCCATTGGCGCCAATATTTCCGACACAAGCTCATCAGGCACTTGGGAACATAGGCGACTAAAACTAGCTGAAGCCGCTGCGGCCGAAATTGTTTGGCTGCCGTCGCCGCCGCGCCGATGCCCGGGATCGCTGCCGCCATCGACAGGGCCGCGTCCGCGTAGTTGCCCTCGGCCGCGTACCAGATGCCGTTGGCGACGTCCGCGACCTCGCCGATCACCCCATGTCATAGGTGCCGGAGCCGTCGTCGCGACGTGCCGCGTTGTAGCGGTAGTCGTTGTACTGCTCCTTGTCCGGATTCGCAGCGTCCGGCTTGTCCGCGCCGGTGAACTGCTTCTCGTCGTCGGAGCCGTACACCGAATAACCGTACGTGGCGCGGGCGTTGCCGTCCTCCTTGCGAAGACGCTGCCAGCGGAGCGGCCCGCACTATGGGCCGCTGGGTGACGGAGCAAACCAGCCCACATCGTGGCGCCTGTCGCCTCTCTTCGATCCGCCAGAGGTGCCACCATCGGGGGGCTTGGACTTGGCGAGCCTACTCGGGGAAGAACGACCTGATGGGGTTCTGTCTGGCCTCGATCCACCATGCCTCGAAGTCCTGTCGGCTGATCTCCTCGACTGAGAGACCGTCCTGGGCGCAGAACTCCACGAAGGGAGGCATCGGATCCTTGTCGAGCACGAGCCTCCCGTTGCCGCCGCTCGCGTCTGCCCACTCCACGCGCTCGTCGTCGTAGTAGGCCAACTTGCGCACCTCGAATCCTTCGGAGCTGATCTCGCTGATGGTCTCGAAAGGTTCATCGCTTCCGCGAGCCGACGAGTACGACACCTGCACGAACCAGGCCTTCGGTTCCGCCCCTTGCCTTCGGCGCAACTCAGCGGCGAGTGTCTGCTGGAACCGGCGATGACGCACGCATTCGGGCGTTTCACCGCCACACGAAGGCCAGTCGCAGGAGTCACCACACGGCCCGCTCGGCGTCTTCCATCCGAACTCCGCGACAAGCTCGGCCAGCACCCTCCGTGCCTCCGGGAACTTGCTCCTCAACAGCTCCAGATGGTGGGAGAGCGCCGAAGGGTCCGTTTCGCTGCGCTCGATGGCCTGGGCATCGGCCGCCTGCCAGGAACGCTCCTCCTGGGCAAAGGCAGAGCCGGACAGCGTGAGAGCGGAGACTCCCCTCGCCCGCGCCAGGCACGCGTCGAACGACTGCCACAACGACTCCGCGCTCAGGTCCGCGCGGGTGGTCGCCAGGTAGTACCTCGGCCATTGGGCCTCGCTGGCATTGATCGCAGCGGTTGCCATTTCTGACTGCAGATACACCGGGCTCTCGACATCGCGTACATCAACGGATGCCTCACGGTAGTCGTCGAGAGTTATCAACACCTCATCAGGAACCGGGGCTCCCGACAAGGACGCTTCCACAACGTTCCTCACTGCGGCCTCAATAGGCGATTGCAACGCATCCAGCAGTGGCAGCATGCGAATCAGGCTGTACACTCCGTGATCCGCGGCCAATTTCTGCATCTACCGTGTCACCTTACACTCTGGTTGGACTCTATACCGGCTGCGCAAATCGCTGAAGTTTATCACCACATGCGATTTCCTGCCCCATGTGCTGGTGTGGGCCGGACCGGCGACCGCCGATCCGACCCACACCTGATGGCGTCAGCCCAGGAGAGAGGCTGAGTCAACGCCCTAGAGGTCCTGCTGTCCTACGACCCGGACCAGAAGTTGCGATTCACTGCGGTCCGCCATCCCGTATAGGTAGGAAGAGCCGCTCGGCCCTGACCGACGGTGGTCTGAACCATGCCGGGCACCCCCCTCACCGCATCGAAGCATCCGGGGCACATGCGGGTACTGGAGGCAATTCCGAGAAGGTCGTAATTGTCCCCGAGTGCCCCAACAATCGTTGCCTCCGCATGCCCTTCCCCGAATTTGTACTCCTCGCCAGGCCGGAGATTATTCTTCACCGTCGCCGGCAGGTCGGGGTTGTGGGTCGCCACCCAGTCCTCATACTTCTTCGCGTTCTTGTTCCAGACCCGCGCGACGGCAACCGTGGCGTTGCCACCACCGCTGGCGTTATAGACAGATTTCGCCCTCTCGTAGAGGTGCTCTACGTCCTTCCGATCGATGGACGGGCAATTGTGTACGAGAGCCGACGCCTCACCAGCGGCCACGAAATACGTGTGGACGCCCTCGACTGTGAGGTTGTGGACACGCTCACTTCGATGAGCGTCATCGATCGCGGTGATCTGGACCCAGGTGCCGGCGGAGGTCTGGAGCCACATGCCGGGCTCGAGGTCCTCCGCGTTTACCCACTTACCGAAGTCCGGCAACCAGAACGGGTGCTCGTCCGTGGCCGTGATGGTCTCCGGCTTCGCATCACCGTCCTTGCCGTCGGGGTCGACGGTGAGGGTGATCAGGTGCTTGACACCGCTGTGGTTACGGGTGTCGGTGATCTCGCGGATCTGCAGGTCGCCGGTCTCCGGGTCGGAGGCCAGGACGTACTCGCCCTCCTTCAGGTCCTCGATGTTCTTCGTGGACCCGTCGGCCATCAACACCTGCGTGCCGGGGACGAAGCTGTTCGTCTTGCAGCTCGTCTTTTCCTTCTTGCCGGAGGCCTTCCGGTGCGTGCCCTTCTCCGACTTGGGCTTGGGCTTGGACGCATTGGGCTTCGCCGCAGGCTTGGGCTTCGGGGCGTTCTTGCCGCCCTTCACCGCGTCCGCGGCCTTCGCGCCCTTCTTCGCGTACTTGGCCGCCGTCGCCGCCGCGCCGATGCCCGGGATCGCTGCCGCCATCGACAGGGCCGCGTCCGCGTAGTTGCCCTCGGCCGCGTACCAGATGCCGTTGGCGACGTCCGCGACCTCGCCGATCACCGGCACCATGCCCGCCACGTCCAGGGCTGCGTGGCCCACGTCCGAGAGCGAGACGTCGAAGCCGAAGAGGTGACCGTCGAGCTCCACGAAGGAGATCGGGTTGCCGCCGGCGAACGCGTACCGGTTGCCGGTGTACGGGTCGGTCGCCAGGCCCATGTCGTCCAGCGCGCCGCCGTACATGTCACGCGTCAGGAACCGGTTCAGGCCCGGGTCGTAGTTCCGGAAGCCCATGTCATAGGTGCCGGAGCCGTCGTCGTGACGTGCCGCGTTGTAGCGGTAGTCGTTGTACTGCTCCTTGTCCGGATTCGCAGCGTCCGGCTTGTCCGCGCCGGTGAACTGCTTCTCGTCGTCGGAGCCGTACGCCGAATAACCGTACGTGGCCCGGGTGTTGCCGTCGGCCTTGGTGATCGCCTCCACATCACCCTTCGGGTGGTAGAGGAACTGCGAGTACTCCTTTGTCGCATCGGTGTTGTGCTTGATCTGGGTCAGCTTCTGGCCCCACGGCGAGTACTGGTAGGACTTGGTCGCCTTGCCGGCGACCTCCTCCCGCAGCACCTTCGACTCCATGCCCAAGTACGTGAAGAGCGTGGTCTTCCCGCCCGTCCCGGACGTGGTCTCCTGCGCCGTACGGTCGAACGCGTCGTACACGTACGACGTCGTCTTCGCCGCCGCACCCGTACCCGCCGTGTGCTTGGCGATCCGGTCGAAGCCGTCGTACGTGTACTTCTCCTGCACCGACCCGTTCGAGGACACAGTGTCCAGGCGGCCCAGCGGGTCGTAGTTGTACGTGGCGGCCACACCGCCCCCAGCCGTCTTCAGCAGACGGTTGCGGTCGTACGTCGACGTCGACGTGACAGTGCCCACCGTCTGCTCGACGATGTTGGAGTTGCCGTCGTACGTGTACTTCTCCGTACCCGCCGCGTCACCGGTCTTGGTGACCGTGTCGATCCGGTCCTGCGGGTCGTAGACGAACGTCGAGACGGTGTCCAGGTAGTCCGCCGCGTTGTCGGCGTTCATGACCTTGGACGTGTCCTTGGAGCGGTTCCCGTTCGGGTCGTACTCCAGGTCGTGCGAGGCGACGACGGTGCCGGTGCTCTTCTTCTCCACCTGCGACTTGACCGCGCCGTTGAGCCAGTAGGCGTAGTCGACGGTGTTCCCGTTCGGCTTCGTCTGCTTCAGCGGCTGACCGCGGTCGGTGTAGGTGAACGTGCTGATCTGCTGGTTACCCGCCGTCGGCGAGTCCGCGTTCGTGATCTTGTTGATCATGTCGCGGACGTCGTACTCGGCCTTCGACCACGTCACGTCGTGCGTGGTCTCGACCGGGTTGCCGTTGACGTCGTAGGCCAGCGCGGTCGTGTTCTTGACCGTCGTGCCGAGCTTCTCCTCGACCTTCGTGAGCTGGTTGAGATCGTCGTAGGTCATCGCATACGCGTCGGCCTTCGCGCCCGGCGAGAGGTCCTTGACCTCGGCCAGCAGACCGTTGACGTCGTACCGGTAGGTGAAGTCCTTCTTCTCGTTGTCGGTCTCGCCCGTGTTGGAGCGGACGAGCTTGAGACCGTCGGCGACGACCGTGCCGTCGGCGTTGTCGGTCAGCGTGACCTTCTGGGTGCCGGACTCCGTGAAGGAGTACGAGCCCAGCGAGACCCACTCACCGGAACGGGTGGTCTGGTTCACCGGCTTGGTGACCTCACCGCCCGCGTGGGTGATCTTGAACGGGGCGTTGGTCGCCGCGCCGGTCACGGCACCGTGCCGGACGAAGACCTCGTACGTGCCGTTCTGCGGGATGTTCAGCTGCCAGGTGAACGAGTCCGTGCCAGTGCCCTTGGGGTGGGTGCGGACGTCGTAGCCCCACTGGCCCATGGCCTGCGACGCGCCCCAGCTGCCCTGCGCCGCTGTGTTGTGGACGTCGCTGGAGTCGACGACCACGACCTGGTTGCCGACCGGGATGCCGTCGTCGGAGCGCGACTTCTGGTTGCCCGACGGGTAGAAGTCCCACGTCATCGTGCGCTGCGACGAGCCGCCGGCCGAGGTCAGCGTGTTCTTGGTCTGCTGGCCGAGCGCGTTGTAGTCGTACGACGTGGTGATCTCGAACGGGTCCTTCGCGGACTTCGTCCACCCGTTGTCGTAGTAGGTGTACTCGGTGTCGTTGCGGACCGTCTGCCCCTGCGACGGCGGCGCGGAGACACGCTCCAGCTGACCGACCGTGTCGTAGAAGAAGAAGGTCTTGTCCGGGGTGGCGTACTTCGCGTTGTCCTTGTCGAAGGGGCGCAGCTGCTCCTTGACCCGGTTCAGCTCGTCGTACACCGTCTCCGATGTGAAGTCGGTCGCGTCGTCGGTGGTCTCGACGCCGCGCGGGCTGATCTCCTTCGTCTGGTTTCCGACCTCGTCGTACTCGAAGCGGGTCGTCCGGTACGTGATGACACCGGAGCCGTCCTTCGAGTACGGGACCTTGATCTCCTTGACCAGGCCGCGCCGGTCGAAGACCGTCTCGCTCGTGTTGCCCTCGGCGTCCGTCGCCTTCGGCGAGCGGCCGTCGAGGTCGTACTCGACCGTCGTGAACTTGCCGGCCGCGTCCGTCGTCTTCGTGACCCGGTGGTTCAGGTCATAGGTGTACGTGGTGGTGAAGTCGGCGGTGTCCGCTGTCGCGTTCTTCTTCGGGTCGATGACCGTGACCACGTTGCCGACGTTGTCGTACTCGCTGGAGACCTTGTCGCCCTTGGCATTGACCACCGAGACGGGCTGGTAGATCTCGTCGTACGTGTAGGTCGTGGTGTAGTCGCCGACCGTGGCCGTCAGGTTGCCCTTGGGCTCGGTGACGGTCTTGACGTTGCCGACCTTGTCGTACGTCGTGGTCGTACGCCGCTCGGGATCCGTCGTGACGTCCTTCGGCGCGAGCGAGTCGGTGACCTGGTCGGCCGCGTCGTACACCGAGGACGACTCGGCGCCGCTCGGCGTGAAGACCTTCAGCAGGTTGTTGTTGGCGTCGTACTCGGGCGCCGGGGTGGTGATGTAGACGCCTGCTGCCTGGTCCTTCGGCTGCTTCTGCTCCAGCGGGCGGCCGAAGTAGTCGTAGGACTGGGTGACCTTGGCGCCCTTGGCGTTGATGACCTCCTTGGTGTTGCCGCGCTCGTCGTAGACGAAGTTCGTGGAGTTGTTCAGCGCGTCCGTGATCTTCGTCGGGTAGCCGTGCGGGCCGAAGCCGAAGTACGTGGTGGCGTGGCCGTTCGCGTCGGTCTGCTTGGTGGGCTGGCCGTACGCGTCGTACTCGGTGGTGGCGGTGTAGTCACCGGCCGTCGCCGAGGCGACGCCCTCCGGGTCCGTCACGGACGTCTGGTTGCCGAACTGGTCGTATCCGAACTCCCAGATGTTGCCGAGCGGCGAGGTCTTGCGCCACAGGTCGGCGGAGTAGCCGTCGATCCGCGTCGTGTACTCGAACTTCGTCGCATTGGCCGGGTAGGAAGCCGGGTTGCAGTAGTCCGTCGGGTTGAACTGCGACCAGGACTTGGTGACCTCCGCGTCCCACGTCCGCAGCGGGTAGCCCGTCTTCGGGTCGTAGCAGGACGCGGTCTTGGCGCCGTTGGCCTGCTCCATGTAGACGACGTTGTTGTCCGCGTCCCAGCTCAGCTTGGTGGTCTGCGACTTGGCGTTCGTCATCTGCACCGGGCGCGCGAAGTCGTCCAGGACGTGGTCCGTGGCGCGCGACTCGGCGTCGGTGACCTTGGTGTCGGTGAACTTCGTGTTCAGGACATTGGGCTTGTACGCGAAGTTCGTGGCGAAGTTCCGGCGATCGGTGATCGTCTTGGTCCACCAGTGGTACTTCGGGTCGTCGCCCACCTGCGGTGCGTAGTAAGCGAGGGAGGTCGCGTTGCCCCGCGGGTCGGTCGCCTTGACCAGCTTGACGTTCTTGTTGCCTTGCGTGGCGTCGTAGGTGAACTTGAACACCTTCGGCTGCGACCAGGACTCACCGTCGATGATCTGACCGAGCAGACCCTTCGTGGTGTAGTAGAACGTGATCTTCCGGCCCGAGATGTCCGTCATGGACTTCACGTGGTCGTAGATCTTCGAATTGGTCAGGTTGGTGCCGGAGACCTTCGCGCCCGTGTCGTCGATGTACTGGTAGGACGCGTCACCCTTCTTGTAGTACTCGAGGGTGAGGGTCTGACGGCCGGCCGGGTCCGTGATGTACGTCAGGAACTTGGTCGGCTTGTTGTTGGACTTGCGCTCCTCGTACGTGAACGTCTGCGTGTTGCCGTCGTTGTCGACCGCGGACGTCATATAGCCGTCGCAGCCGAACAGGAACCGCGTGCCGTCGGGGCGCGTGAGCGTCCAGGCGTCCGGGACCGGGTCCGCGGTCGGCTTGCAGTCCAGGCCCGACTTCTTCGTGAGCTTGAAGTGGACGCCCGCAGGCGCCTTCCACACGCTGTTGACGCTGTCCCAGCGGAAGACGTGCGTGGTGCCGTCACCGTCGGGAAGCCGGACCTCGGTGGGGTTCGGATTCGGGTGGAAGTCCAGCGGCGCGCCGAGGCGCGTCGGGCCGGAGACCTGCGCCGACCAGCCGTGTCCGAGGACGGTGTCCGAGGTGTCCAGGGTGTTGTAGGCCAGACGCGCGAAGGTGTTGAGGCCGCGACCCGGGTTGTTGATGGCGTTGTACTGCCACACGCCGTTGCCGGACGCCAGGTTGTTCATGAAGCTCGAACCGGCGCCGGTGTTCTTGCCCGTGTAGCTGTAGAACTTCTCCAGACCCAGCGTGTTCGACGTCGGGTCCTCCACCGCCACGTTCTGCTTCAGCGAGGGAATGCCGCCGGTGCCGGCGGACAGCCAGGTGCCGTCGGCGATCTTGCGGACGTCCCAGCCGAGCACGTACTCGTTGCGCTTGTTGCCCGAGTCGGAGTTGATCGGGGTGGCGACCTTGGCCTGGATGGTGGCCGACTTGCCCGGCAGCAGGGCCGGGATCGGGGTCTCCAGCTGGTTGCCGCCGGTGGTCACGTCCGTGCCGTCGGGGAGCTTCCAGGTGTAGGAGAGCTCGCGCTCACCCGCGGCCCACGCCGAGGACGTGGTGTTGGTGACCGTGAACTCCACCGTGTAGGTGGTGTTCGGGGTCATCCGGGCCGGGGTGGTGGGCGCGTAGTACGTGTCCTCCGTGGTGGAGTCGACGTAGATCACGCGCAGCAGCGGGCGCAGCTGGGGGTCGGGCGCGGCGGAGGACAGGAAGATGGAGCGTTCCTGCGGGCCGGCCGTGGACTCGTCCTTCAGCTTGATCAGGGTGCCCTTGTTGCTGGTGGGCGTCTTGACCCAGCTCTGGGTGAGGGACGTGGCGTCCCACCAGTGACGGCCGAGGTCGGTGTTGAAGGCCGGCACGTAGTCGGAAACGACCGAGGAGTGGTCACCGCCCGCCGTGGTCCACGCGGTGGTGGAGTTGGCGTTGTTCCAGGTGGCCTGGGTCTCGGTGAAGTCCCGAGTCAGTCCGTGCAGGTTGTACTGGGCCTTGGTCGTGGTGGTGCGCTCGGTGAGCGTGGACCACAGGAAGACCCGGCTCTCGAGCACCGTCGCGGTGGTCGGGATCGTGGTGGTGGGCCACTTGATCACCGAACGGGTCTTGCCGTAGGTGCCCGAGTTGTTGCCGACCGTCAGCCAGTCCTGGCCGACCGTGCCCTGCTCGATGGTGTTCAGGTTGGTCGTCGGCTTGGCCGAGGACAGCGTGGTGTCGGTGACACCGGCGCCGGCCTGGATGAGCCGCATGGTGCGGCCGGCCTTGGGGACGCCGACCACGCGGGTCGGGGAGCCCAGCACCTGGCCGTCAGCCGTCTTGACCGCGATCTGGTAGTAGTACGACTTGCCGATCTCCGCGCTGCTGGAGTCCGGGGTCGGGACCGCGGTGGTGTCGGTGTAGGTGGTCGCCGTCTTGGCGATCGGCGCGACCAGCGTCGCGGCGGAGGGGGTGAACACTTGCTGCGTGGAGCGGTGCAGCTGGTACTCGACGATGTCGAGGTTGGTGTCACCGGTGGTGTTCTTGTACGCAGCCCAGGACAGCTCCGGACCGGTGCCGTGCACGACGGTCGGCGAGTCCAGCGAGGTGCCGACCTTGCCGAAGGTGACCGTCAGGCGCGGGATGGTGGACGTCTCGCCGCCGTAGTCGTAGTCCCCGGCCTCGTACTGCGGACCGCCGAGCGGCGCGGTGGAGGACTCGTCGACGGCCTTGATCACGAAGCCGTAGTTGGGCGAGGTGCCCGAGACCCACTTCTGGACGGTGTCGCCGACCCGGAAGTTGTGCCACTCGTTGTACTCGCCGATGTCCTTGCGGATCTGCGCCGGGTTGACCAGCCGGACCCCGTCGGCGATGGTCCGCTTCGTGGAGTCACCGGTGTCGCCGAGGACGATCTTGCCGGTGTTGCCCTTGGCGAAGTTGATCTGCGCGGTGCCGAGCTGACGCCAACCGGTCGTCCCGGTGGCCTGGTTGACCGTGAAGTTCGCGGCCGGCTCGGCCGACGTCACCGTGTACGGGGCGGCCGTCGCGCCGTCCGCCTGCACCGGGGTGTGGACCTCGACCTTGTAGTCGGCGGCCTCGGGGACCATCGGCTGCCAGGTGTACGACTCACCGGTCGCGGTGTTCTTGTTGTACGCGTAGTCGCTCGCGTGGCCGGTGCCGGTCACCCGCGGCCACTCACCGACCGCGGCCGTACCCGTGTCACCGTCGTCCATCAGGACCGTGGTCGCCGACTGCTCGCCGACGAACGTGCTGGTCTTCTCCCACGTCGCCGTGGTCTCGTCCCACGCGCCGGTCGCCCGGCGGACCTCCACGTCGACGTTCGTCGAACCGGAGGTGTGGACCTGGTCGAAGTACATCGACAGCTGCGCGGTGTCGATCTTCGAACCGGCCGGGATCTCGTCCAGCGGGAACTTGATCAGCGACCGGGCGATGCCCGTGCTGCTGGTCTTGCCCGCCGACATGTCCCATGTGCTGTTGAAGTTCGTCGTCGGCGCGTCCGAGCGGACCATGACGTCCTGCGACTGGGTCGGCGACGGCGCGATCGTGATCGTCGGGTCGATCACCACCGGGTACTGCCGATCCGGCGCCGCCAGCCACGTGGCATCGGGAGTGACGGTCAGCCGCCACTGCTTGCCGTGCCGGGACAGTTCCTGCGACACCTTCGCGCTGTAGGACGTGCCGTACGGGGACGCCTTGTCCTTCTTCGCATCCGTCATGAACGCCGGCGGAATCACCAGCACCGGGTTCGCCGGGTCCTCGCCGAACAGGGCGATCGAACCGTCGGCCCGCTCCTTCGGCTCCAGCTCGCCGGCGTCCAGCGTGAAGACGAACTTCACCGGCGTCTTCGGCGCTTCGGCCAGGGTGATGTTCTCCTTCACCCGGCCCGCACCCACCTGGTACGACACATCCGCACCGGACGCCAGGCCCTTGTAGGTGACCGTGTCACCCTTCGCGGACGGCGCGACACCCTTGGCCGCACCTTCCAGACCGAGCACGACCGCCTGGCCGGAGGCCGTCTCGAAACGCACCAGCTTCGAGGCGTCCGAACCGAACCAGCTGCGGCCGGTGTTCGTCGTGTTCGCGAAGTCGAAGCCCTTCGTGTCCGACGCGCGCACCGTCGTGTCGATCGGCTTCCACGACGAACCCGACCGGTACGACACGGGCTTCGCCGACAGCTCGGCCTCCACCCGCCCGTCCGACATCCGCCAGAACCGCGCCTGCGGCGTGCGCCGTTCCGTCAGCTCCTTGACCCGCTGCGCCGGCGGCAGCTTCTGGCCCTTCGGGAGCTTCTCCCGGCTCGGTATCTCGAGCTTTCCACCGACCGGAGGCTTCGGGTCCTCCTTCTCGTCCTCGTCCGAGAACCAGCCCGCTATGGTGTCGACAACGCCCTTGTCGTCGTCCTTTTCGGGCCCTGACGACGGGGCCGCATATGCGACCTGCGGCAGCAGCGTTCCCGCCACCGCCGACACCACCAAACAGGAGATATATCTCCTGAATGGAACTTTCACGTCATTACCTTTCCGCACTGCGGGCCGAATTCCCGCACGCGGAAGGGGTCCGCACACGGAAAAGCGGCACGCCGAGTAAGCCCCATCGGGGATTTCCGATGCAGCCTGAATCCGTGCCGCTCATCTGCATGTGAGTGAGGATCTGCCCAGCTCACGAGCGCGGCAGGGGATTATTGATCATCGGAGTGACGCCACGTCAAGCGCACGGACATTCAGGGCAACGCGCAGGATCGCCAGTCGCTTCGCCCCTTTTGACCGGTCGCTCGCGCGGCGTGCCGCCCATGGTGTATAACCGCCCGGTTCGACGTCATCCGATGCAGCCGACTAACCGAAAGCCGAGCCCCGCTCATGTCATCCAAGGAATCCACGGAAAGCGCAGAGCCGGAGGCCAAGTCCGACGAGACGCCGGTCACGGAAACCGCTGAAGCGGAGACGACCGGCGCGGAGACGACCGGCGCGGAAAAGGCTCACGCGGAAGCGAACACGGAGCGAACGCCGGACACCGGGACGGTGGACGAGAGCCCGAAGCAGGGCGCCGGCGGCGGCCGGGCCGGAGTGGCGATCGCAGCCGTCCTGCTGCTCGCCTGCGGCGGCCTCGTCGGCTACGGCGTGCTCGACACCGAGGAGAAGCCGAAGCCCCCGCCTGTGCCGACCGCCGCGGTGACGTACGAGGTCACGGGCGAGGGCCCGGTCGAGATCTCGTACCTCGCCCGCAGCGAGGACGGCACGGCGACCGTCGTCCGGGATGCCGAGCTTCCGTGGAAGAAGACCGTCCAGGTGCCCCTGGGCAAGCCGCCGACCATCGCCATCGTCCTCGGCGAGAAGGGCGGCCAGGCGTCCTGCACGCTCGCGATCCGCGGCAATCACGTCCAACGGGCCACGGCCATGGGCGAGTTCGGCCGTGCCACCTGCGCGGGCGAATTGCCCGCCGCCGACAACTGACCATCGCGCACACGATGCGCGTACGAGGTTTACGAGGATGGGCATGAATCCGAGAGGGACCCGCGCGCGGCGGGCGAGAAGAGCACCGCGCACCGTCTGGCTGGCAGCCGGGGCAGTGGTCCTGGCGGGCACGGGCGTGACGGCCGTGGCCGTCACCGGCGGCTCCGGGAACACCGGCGGCGACGACAACTCCCGCCCCGTGAAGGCCCACACGCTGGCGCTGGACGGCAAGGACCCGAAGAAGCGCGAACTCGGCCGCACGGAGACGCAGTTGTTCTCCCTGGTGGGCGTTTCCTGGGAGGACAGCCTCGACGACTTCGAGGGCACGGCCCAGATACGCACACGCGCCGCGGACGGCGGAGCCTGGTCCGAGTGGCGTGATCTCGAATTCGATGTCCGGGCACCGGAGACCGGTGAAGGCAGCGCGTCCGGCGTACGCGGCGCCTCCGAACCGTTGTGGGTCGGCGCCTCGGACGCCGTCGAGGCGCGGGTCGTGGCCGGCGGCGAGGAGACCGCGGTCCCCGACGCACTGCGGCTCGACATGATCGACCCTGGCGTGGCGGGCAAGGACGCCACGCAGACCGTCAAGCCGGGGCGCGGCGTGGTGCAGCCGCAGCGGACCACCACCCGCAAGCCGGCGCCGACGCCGACGCCGACGCCGGCGCCCTCGACCACTCCCGCCACCACCGAGCCCGGCACGCCCGCGGCGACCCCGACCGGCGGTTCCGGCGACACAAGCTCCCCGCCGCCCTCACCGAGCCTCGAGCCGACCCCGAGCTCACCGCCGGAGTCCAGCGATCCGTCGCTGCCCGGGCCGAGCACGGCCCCGACCACCGCCGAGCCCGGCGACTCGTCGCCGCCGGCGCCGTCCTTTGAACCGTCGACCCCTCCTCCGTCCCCGAGCGAGGACCCGGCCGTGCCGACGGCGAGCACGGAACCGACGCCCCCGCCGGCCGGCTCTCCCGAACCGTCGCCCACACAGACCTCCGTGGAGCCGAGCAGCGACCCGGAGCCCGGCACCAGCCCGAGTACCACCGCCACGACACCATCCGTGCCACCGATCGTCAGCCGCGCGGCCTGGGGCGCCGACGAGTCGCTCGTCGCCGACCCTCCCTCGTACCTGAGCAAGGTCGACGCGGTCTTCGTCCACCACACCGCCGGCACGAACAGCTACGACTGCGCCGAGTCGCCCGCCATCATCCGCGCGATCCTCACGTACCACGTGAAGACGAACGGCTGGAACGACATCGGCTACAACTTCTTCGTCGACAAGTGCGGAACGGTCTTCGAGGGCCGCGCGGGTGGCGTGGACAAGCCGGTGCGCGGAGCCCACACATACGGCTTCAACGGCTACTCGTCCGGCGTCTCGCTCCTCGGCGACTACGAGAACGGCGGTACGCCGACCCCCGCGGCCAAGCAGGCCATCGCCGACATCGCCGCGTGGAAGCTCGGCCTGCACGGAGTCGACCCCGAGGCAAAGGTGACGCTCACCGCGGCCGGCGACACGGGCGTCTACAAGAACGGCGAACAGGCCACGCTCAACACCGTCTCCGGACATCGCGACGGCTTCGCCACGCTCTGCCCGGGTGCCACGCTCTACTCGGCGCTGCCGGAGATCCGCCGCACGGCGGGTTCGTCGGTGTACGCGCACTGACCGACCGCCTCGACGGCCGCTTCCCGCCCTCGTGGTGGGGGCGGCCGTTCCGCGTGCCCGGCGCCCCGGCCGGGCGGCCCGCCGCCTCAGCCCGTGACGCGCGCCCGGCGCGAGACCGCCGCGCGCAGGATGCGGCGTCCTTCCGTCGACACTTCGAGCGCGTGGCGCAGGCCGTTGCCGCCGGGCGGCTCCGCGAGGATCTCCAGCACCTGGGCCTGGCGCCGCAACTCCCCCTCGACCAGGGGACCGACGCCGTCCGGCTCGCCTTCGCCCTCGCGGCAGCGCTCGATGCTCTCGGCCGCGCAGTCGCCCATGTCGAAACGCCGGTGCACCTCGAGGGCGGTGACGGAGCAGCCGTCGGCCCACTCGCGCAGGGACGCCACGGCCCAGTCGGAGGGGGCCGCGCCGAGCATCCCCCGTACGAGGGCGGCGTCTTCGTCGCCCGGCGGCGTGGTCTCCATGGCCTGCCGCGCTGCCGCGAGCGCGCCGGCCCACTCCTCCTCACCTCCGGCGAGCCCCGCCCAGAGCGGACGCAGCGTGTCGTCCTCCACCGCGAGCAGCGGCAGACAGCGGTCGAGGCACGCGAGCCCGCTCGCGGCCAGGCCACGCTCATCCGCCTGTGCGATGAGTACCGTCAGGCTCTTGGAGGTCATGCGGGACGCCTTCCGTCGCGGACGCAGTACTAGCCCTTGTACTTGTCTCTACTGCGTCCGTTGGCGCGATTGCGTCACTCCGTGGCCAGAACGTTACCGTCGGCTCGATCCGTACGCACACATATACGCCACGCCTCTGTTACTTTCCCTCCACAGGAACAGGGCCCGCCCGCACGGCTGTTGGCCCGGCCTCGCGGACCGCGGTGTGAGGCCGCACGCCCCCGGGTGGCCTCACACCGCGACCGTCCGCGGCCCCAGGATGTGTCGCACAAGCCACGCGGCCGCCACGAACGGCGGCCGCCCGCGGAACATATGTCCGCGGGACGGCCGCCGTCCAGGAGTCCGCGCCGGTCAGCTCAGCTTCTGCGCCAGCGACTCGAAGGACTCCCAGCTCCGCGACGGCTGCCGCGGGTCCCACAGCTTCTGGGCCGTCGCCTGGAGCGGGCGGCGGATACCGGCCGCGACCTGGTCCTGGGTCTGGGAGTTGGCCAGGTCGCACCAGACCGCGAAGCGGCCGCCCAGGATCTGGTCCGAGTACTTCTCCGGTACGGGCTCCGTACCGCGCAGCACCAGCGGCGTCCACTGCTCGTAGATGCGGCGGCCCGTCGGGTAGGTGAACTGGTTGGGCTCGCCGAGCACGTAGTAGAGGAACTCGTCGTTGAGGTTCACCACGCGGCGGCCCTCTGCCAGATACTCCTGCGGCGGGCGGGCCCCGATCTCCTTGCCCGTCCAGTACTCGACCTCGATGCCCTTGTCGGCGGTGACCGCCCCGCCGCTGAAGAAGCCGTCGTTCCACGCCTTGGGGATCTTCTTCGCCTCGCGTACCACCGCGGCCCGGTCGTTCAGCCAGCCCTCCGCGAGATCCTGGATGGTTGCGCCGTCGCCGTACTTCTGGCGGGCGGCCTGCGCGAGCTGCGGGTAGGAGGCCTGCGGGTTGCTCACCGTGAGGGCCTGGTACTCGTCGGCGCCGACGTGGAACCACGCCCCGGGGAAGAGCGCCGTGTACTCACGCAGCAGGTCGTCGACGATGCGGGCCGATTCGGGCTTGGAGATGTCGATGGCGCCCTGCCGGGGCACACCCTGCGTGTTGCGCAGCTGGAGCTGGGGGTGCGCCCGCATCACGGCGCCCAGGTGTCCCGGGGAGTCGATCTCGCCGACGACGGTGATGTGGAGCCGCTCGGCGAGCGCCAGGATCCGGCGGACCTCGTCCTTGGTGAGGTGCTGCTCGGAGACCACCTCGGGGTGCGAGTCGGACTCGATGCGGAAGGCCTGGTCGTCGGAGAAGTGCAGCCCGAGCTGGTTGAGCTTGAGGTCGGCCATCTCCCGCAGCCGGTCCTCGATCCACCCGGCGGTGAAGTGCTTGCGCGCGATGTCGAGGTTCAGTCCGCGCTGGGGGCGGTCGGGCCGGTCGCGTACGACGCCCTCGGGCATCGATCCGCCGGAGCGCACGGACTGCTTCAGGGTCCGGGTGCCGTAGAAGACCCCGGCCTCGTCCGGCCCGGTGATGCGGACCTTCCCGCCGCTGGTGGTCAGCGTGTACGACTCCGCGGCGCCGTTCCCGGCGAGTGCCAGTTCCACGTCGCCCGGTCCGGCGGCGACGGTGCCCCGATAGGTGAGCTTCAGCTCCTGGGCGAGCAGCCGGCCCTCGTCGGAGAGCTCCTCGCTGCCCTTCGCGACGACGACCCCGCTGTCGGCGGTCCTGCTCCACCCGGGGCCGCGGGCGGCCTGGTGGCTCCGTACGGAGGGAATCGTGGCCGGCGCTTCGGAGAGCGCGTAGCTGCGGGTGGGGCTGGGCGTCGGGCTGGGGGCGGCGGCCCCGGATGTCGTTCCGACCCGGTCGGGCGGTGCGCTGCCGGATTCACCGGAGCCGTCGTCGGAACAGCCGGCGAGCGTCATCGAGAAGACGGCGGCCGAGGCTGCCGACACACCGGCGAGCCGGGTCCTGCGAGAGAGCCACATCGTTCTGATACCTCCCATAAGTGGCGAAACCCCGTAGAAGCACCCCCTCCTGCATCCATTACTTACGGTCAAACTCTCCCGTCCGGGTGAAGTTCGCGTATCCGTCGGACACCCTCGCGTCCAGGTCGATACCGTTACGACACACCCTTCTCTCCCTTCCCTGCCGCCCCGCTGTCCCGTTCGAGGAGTCCCCGCTGTCCAGCGATTCCCACGCCGGCTCCCCGAAGCGACCGCCGACACTCCACCACACCCGGGGCGCGGGCGCCCCTTCTGCCATACCGTCCCAGCGTCGCGCGGAGCCGGGGCTCGAGCACTTCAACACCGCCCCGGCCGACGAGGCGGAAGCGATCGTCCTCGCCTGCTGCGGCAGCCACCGATGGGCCTGGCGCGTGGCCGCACACCGCCCGTACCCCGATCTCGAGTCCCTCCTCGCCGCCTGCGACGAGGCCGGATACGACCTCACGCCCGCCGATGTGCACGAGGCCCTGGCCGGCGAGTCGTCCACCGGACTGCCGCCGAGCGCCCCGCAGGCCGCCCACACCGCGCTTGCCGCCGCGCTCGCCGCCTACGAGAGCAGATTCGGACATGCGTTCGTCACCTGCCTCGACGGATACCGGCCCGACGAGTATCTCGATCAGGTACTGGCCGGTATCCGGAGCAGACTGTCCCACGAACCGGACGAGGAGCGCGCCATCTCCGCGGAGGAATTGCGCGCCCTGGCCCGGTCACGGCTGGCACATGTAGTGGCCAACCATCCGGAAAGCGACGTCGCGGGCGCCTCCGAGGAGTCCGCGGCTTAGTCCGTACGAGGCTGATTGATTGCCTGTTTGATCACACCGGTGGCCCCCGGGCGAACGAACCGACAACACGTCGCTACGATGGCCGGGGCCGGTGGACCGTACCCGGCCGGGCCAGACCGACACCCACAAGCCGGCATGGCCCCAATCCCCGCTCCCGGAGGGTTCTTCCGTGCCGGCTGGAACGCTGTACCGCGGCCGGGAAGGAATGTGGTCCTGGGTGGCTCATCGAGTCACCGGCGTCCTCATCTTCTTCTTCCTGTTCGTACACGTGCTGGACACCGCTCTCGTCCGCGTCTCCCCCGAGGCGTACGACGAGGTTGTCGCCACCTACAAGACGCCGATCGTCGCGCTACTCGAATACGGCCTGGTCGCCGCGATTCTCTTCCACGCGCTCAACGGCCTGCGCGTCATCGCCGTGGACTTCTGGTCCAAGGGCCCGCGCTACCAGAAGCAGATGCTCTGGTCCGTCATGGCCATCTGGTTCGTGCTGATGGTGGGCGCCCTTTACCCCGTGCTCGGCCACGCCGTCCGCGAAGTCTTCGGGAGCTGAGGCCAGAAATGTCCGCTGACACCACTTCCGCCGTCGGTCCCGTCGAGGGAGCGCACGTCTACGACGTGGACAACCCGGCCCCGCTCATCGAGGCCCCCCGCAAGCGCACCAAGAAGACCCCGCGCTCGACCCGCGGCAACTTCGAGATGGCCGCATGGCTGTTCATGCGCCTGTCCGGTGTGGTCCTCGTCGTCCTGGTCATCGGCCACCTGCTGATCCAGCTGGTGCTCGACGGCGGCGTCTCCAAGATCGGCTTCGCCTTCGTGGCCGGCCGCTGGGCGTCCCCGTTCTGGCAGACCTGGGACCTGCTGATGCTGTGGCTTGCCATGCTGCACGGCGCCAACGGCCTCCGCACCGTCATCAACGACTACGCGGAGCGTCCGAACACGCGCCTGTGGCTCAAGGGCCTGCTGTACACCGCCACGGTGTTCACCATCCTTCTGGGCACGCTGGTGATCTTCACCTTCGACCCGAACATCCGCTAGGCACGGGGCTGAGGTAATCCACCCATGAAGATCCACAAGTACGACACCGTCATCGTCGGCGCCGGCGGCGCCGGTATGCGCGCCGCCATCGAGGCGACGAAGCGCAGCCGCACCGCCGTGCTGACGAAGCTCTACCCCACCCGCTCCCACACGGGCGCCGCGCAGGGCGGCATGGCCGCCGCGCTGGCCAACGTGGAAGAGGACAACTGGGAGTGGCACACCTTCGACACGGTCAAGGGCGGTGACTACCTGGTCGACCAGGACGCCGCTGAGATCCTGGCGAAGGAGGCCATCGACGCCGTCCTCGACCTGGAGAAGATGGGCCTGCCGTTCAACCGGACCCCGGACGGCACCATCGACCAGCGCCGCTTCGGCGGCCACTCCCGCAACCACGGCGAGGCCCCGGTCCGCCGGTCCTGCTACGCCGCGGACCGCACCGGCCACATGATCCTCCAGACGCTGTACCAGAACTGCGTCAAGGAGGGCGTGGAGTTCTTCAACGAGTTCTACGTCCTGGACCAGCTGATCACCGAGGTCGACGGCGTCAAGAAGTCCGCCGGTGTGGTCGCGTACGAGCTGGCCACCGGCGAGATCCACGTCTTCCAGGCGAAGGCCGTGATCTACGCGTCCGGCGGCACCGGCAAGTTCTTCAAGGTGACCTCCAACGCGCACACGCTGACCGGTGACGGCCAGGCCGCCTGCTACCGGCGCGGCCTGCCGCTGGAGGACATGGAGTTCTTCCAGTTCCACCCGACGGGCATCTGGCGCATGGGCATCCTGCTGACGGAGGGCGCCCGCGGTGAGGGCGGCATCCTCCGCAACAAGGACGGCGAGCGCTTCATGGAGAAGTACGCGCCGGTCATGAAGGACCTCGCGTCCCGTGACGTCGTCTCCCGCTCCATCTACACGGAGATCCGCGAGGGTCGCGGCTGCGGTCCCGAGGGTGACCACGTCTACCTGGACCTCACCCACCTGCCGCCGGAGCAGCTGGACGCCAAGCTCCCGGACATCACCGAGTTCGCGCGTACCTACCTCGGCATCGAGCCCTACACGGACCCGATCCCGATCCAGCCGACCGCGCACTACGCCATGGGCGGCATCCCGACCAACGTCGAGGGTGAGGTCCTGCGCGACAACACCACCGTCGTCCCGGGTCTGTACGCCGCCGGTGAGGTCGCCTGTGTGTCGGTGCACGGCGCCAACCGTCTGGGCACCAACTCGCTGCTGGACATCAACGTCTTCGGCAAGCGCGCCGGTATCGCCGCCGCCGAGTACTCCGCGAAGTCCGACTACGTCGACCTTCCGGAGAACCCCGCGTCGTTCGTCGCCGAGCAGGTCGAGCGGCTCCGCAACTCCACCGGCTCCGAGCGGGTCTCCGTGCTCCGCAAGGAGCTCCAGGAGACGATGGACGCCAACGTGATGGTGTTCCGCACCGAGCAGACGATCAAGACCGCGGTCGAGAAGATCGCCGAGCTGCGCGAGCGCTACCTCAACGTGTCCATCCAGGACAAGGGCAAGCGGTTCAACACGGACCTGCTGGAGGCCATCGAGCTGGGCAACCTGCTCGACCTGGCCGAGGTCATGGCCGTCTCCGCGCTGGCCCGCAAGGAGTCCCGCGGCGGTCACTACCGCGAGGACTTCCCGAACCGCGACGACGTCAACTTCATGCGCCACACCATGGCGTACCGCGAGGTGGGCGACGACGGCACCCAGTCGATCCGTCTCGACTACAAGCCGGTCGTCCAGACCCGCTACCAGCCGATGGAGCGTAAGTACTGATGGCTACCCCGACCCTGGAGAAGCGGGAAGCCGGCTTCGCCGACTCCCCGTACATCACCGCCACCTTCCGGATCCGCCGCTTCAACCCCGAGGTGTCGGAGCACGCGGTCTGGGAGGACTTCCAGATCGAGATCGACCCCAAGGAGCGCGTCCTCGACGCCCTCCACAAGATCAAGTGGGACGTCGACGGCTCGCTCACCTTCCGCCGCTCGTGCGCGCACGGCATCTGCGGCTCCGACGCGATGCGGATCAACGGCAAGAACAGGCTCGCCTGCAAGACGCTGATCAAGGACATCAACCCGGAGAAGCCCATCACGGTCGAGGCCATAAAGGGCCTGACGGTCCTCAAGGACCTGGTCGTGGACATGGAGCCGTTCTTCCAGGCGTACCGCGACGTGATGCCGTTCCTGATCACGAAGGGCAACGAGCCCACGCGTGAGCGTCTGCAGTCCGCGGAGGACCGCGAGCGTTTCGACGACACCACCAAGTGCATCCTCTGCGCCGCCTGCACGTCCTCGTGCCCGGTGTTCTGGAACGACGGCCAGTACTTCGGCCCGGCGGCGATCGTCAACGCGCACCGCTTCATCTTCGACTCGCGTGACGAGGCCGGCGAGCAGCGTCTGGAGATCCTCAACGACAAGGACGGCGTGTGGCGTTGCCGCACCACGTTCAACTGCACGGACGCCTGCCCGCGCGGTATCGAGGTCACCAAGGCGATCCAGGAAGTGAAGCGCGCCCTGATCACGCGCCGCTTCTGACACATCCTCAGCACGACAGGGCCCGCTTCCCTCGGGGACGCGGGCCCTGTCGTGTCCGTACGGGTACCGGCGCGGACTTCACCCCTGGGGTCCGCACCTGGCAGGATCAGGGGACGTCTGACCTGACGCAGTGGGACGGAAAGCGGGGACGAGAACATGAGCACGCCGAATCCGTACAGGGACGGGGAGCCCGAGTACCAGTGGGGGCCCAGCCAGCCGCCCGGCAGCACGCCGGCCTACGGCTACCCCAACGCCGCACCGGGGTACGGCTATCCGCAGGACCCGGCACCGGGCTACTCGCAGACCCAGCCCGCGGGCGTCCCCATGCCGTACACGGGCCCTCCCGCTCCCACGGGCGGCGCGCCGCTGGTGTCGATCGGGGACATCACGGTGATGGGTGACTCGATCGTCACCCCCGCCGGCACGATGCCGCTCAAGGGCTCGGTGTGGAACGCGACGGACATGTCGCGCACCGAGGAGAAGATCCCGACGCACGCGATCGTGCTCGCGATCGTCTTCTTCATCTTCTGTCTGCTGGGGCTGCTGTTCCTGCTGATGAAGGAGAAGACCACCACGGGCTTCATCCAGGTCACGGTGACCAGCGGCGGCAAGCACCACTCGACGATGATTCCGGCCCAGGGCCCGGAGACGTTCCAGATGGTGATGGGGCAGATCAACTACGCGCGCTCGCTGAGCACCATGTAGTCACGGCCGCGCGGGCGTCGTCACAGCTGGCTCAGGATCGTGGGGTCGGTGATCTCCGTGTCCCGGGCCAGGAGCATCGCCTTGCTGAGGATCACGGAGATCATCCGGTCGCCCTCGAACGGCAGACGCCCCGGGTCCGCCGTGGTGGCGCCCTCCTGGGGGACGATGCACAGATACCGCTCGTGCGGGTCGATGAGGACGTTGCCGGAGCCGAGGTGGACGCGGTACTCGTGGCGGTCGCCCCGGACGCGGAGGAAGCGGCCGTCGACCGTGCAGCGGTCGGCGATCGCCAGCCGGGGCACGAGGCGGGCCAGCAGGTCCCTGCGGGTCGCGGCCGTCTCCGAGAGCTCCCCGAAGCCGTACGACGTCCAGTAGTCGCGGTGGCGGCCGCCCGGGCCGCCGTCCTGCCAGGAGGGGTCGTTGCCGATGGAGGCCACGCCCACGAACAGGTCGACGTCCCGCAGGACTTCGGAGAGGACGAGGTCCGGTATCTCCGTGAGCGGGACCGGTTCGTGCGCTTCACCGCTGTGGGAGCGGCGGAGGTCGGGGCGGTAGTCGCCGCCACCGGCGTGCGCCCAGTTGGCCGGGGCGCCGAGCCGGTGGAAGCGCACCTGGTCGGTGGAGATCCGGCTGTACGCGCCGGCGCCCGTGAGGTCGCCGTCCTCCTGGCCGCCGATGCCTTCGACCCAGTACTCCGCGCGCAGGCCCCACTCGGGCAGCTCGCGGTAGGCGGGCGGGTAGCTGTCGTCGACGCTCAGCCGGAGCCGGGCGGTCCATCCGCGCACCGCCGCCAGGGCGTTGAACTGGTGCTGGCGCAGCACATGGCCCGCGAAGCGGTTCGAGTACGTCCCGGTGGCGCGCTCGGCGTCGGTGAGCGGGTAGACCTCTCGGTGGGCCTGCTTGAAGGGCTGCGTGACCTGCTGCGTGTCCAGCCGCTCCCGCCAGGCCGCGACTTCTGCGGCGGGCCTGCCGACCGGGTGCCACAGCTCCACGGGCGCGGTGGCCGCGGCACACACCGGGTCACCGTCGACGGTGCGCAGGTCCGTGCCGTCGAAGGCCGCGGGTGTGCCGCCGACCAGCCAGACGAGGCGGCGGGCGACCGTGCCCGCGAGCGGGTGGTCCAGCAGCCGCTCGCGCCACGCCTGGTACGCCCAGCTCCTGCGGGCCAGGAACTGCCGGTCGAGCCGCTCCGAGCAGGCCGTGAGCATCTTGTCGATGTCCTTGGCCGTGGCGCGCAGTTGCTTCACCTCGTCCGGGAAGTCGCGCCGTACTGCGGCCGGTGGTGACTTGAGTTCCTTGCCTGCGGCCGTGCGCCAGGTGAGCTCCGCCTTGCCGCCGTGCACGCCGAGGACGGCGGTGGTGTCGCCGAGCGGCTGTTCGCCGCGGCCGACTTCGGTCAGGCCGTAGGCGGGGACGGCCAGTTCCTCTATGTCCTCGCGCCGCAGACCCATCGCCTCCGCCCGGGCGTCGAGCGCCGCGCCGAGCTGCTTGAGCGTGCCCTTGTAGGTGACCTTGACCGACAGTCTGGCCAGCTCCGCGAGTGCCGCCTCGCCCGTGGTCGCCGACAGGGCGGTGACGCCCGCGCCTGCGATCTTCGGGGCCCGTGGGCCGACGCCGGGGACCTTGCGCAGGGCCGTCTCCACGAGGGCGCCGAGTGCACGGGTGATGTCCGGTGAGGCGGGCAGCAGCGCGGCGAGCCAGGCGGCGCCGCGGAGGGCGTCGGTGTTGCACGGGTCGAACAGGGCGTTGTGGTCGGGCCATCCGGGCCGCGTGTACAGGGTGAGGGTGCGGGGAGCGGCGGCCAGCCGGAGCCAGCCCAGCACTGCCTGCTGGAGCTCGCCGGGTCCGATCTCGCCTATCAGGGCGGCCGCGGCCTGCTGCCACTTCGCGGTGGGCCGGGCCGATGTCGCGGTACGCAGGTGCTTCAGCAGCCGCCTTCCGGCGTCCCCGAGACGCTCGGCGTCCGCGAGTGCCTGGTCGGCCCATGCCTCTCCTGGGTTGAGCAGGGGGTCCTCGATGCCCTTGAGCAGCACGGCCAGTTCGGGCGAGTGGGCGTAGGTGTCCGTCATCGTGCGCCGCAGCAGGGCCACGAACGGGCCGGGCAGGCTGCGTCCGGCGTCCAGTTCGCCCCGGGCCAGGGAGACCAGCTCGGCGTAGGTGTGCAGGGAGTAGACGGTGCCGAGTTCATCGATGCGCCGCAGCCGTTCGATGCTGAGCTCCCCCTCCGGCAGGCCGCGGCCGGCGATGCCGGCGAGGGTCATCACCACGCCGCGCACCTGCTCGGTGTCCGTGCCCTCCTGGTAGCGGCGGACCAGGGCATCGGCGAGACGCTTGCGCCGGTCGGTGGCCAGACCGCCGATCAGCTGTGGGATCCGTGCCCGCTCGCCGTCCCAGCGGTTGCCCGCGAGGGTGCCGATCCGCACCAGGTCGCGGGCCAGCCCGCCCATGTCGCCGTCCGCGATGCGCGTCTCGACCCGGCGGACCGCGTCATGCTCCCGCGTCGTCGCCATCAGCCACCCACCAGCGGGACGAGCCGGAGGAAGGTGACCTCGGTGGAGGCGGTGATGTCCACGCGCTCGTCGAGGTCGGTGAGCTGACGCTCCCCCACGAGCACCAGGAAGCCGTTGCTCCCGAAGGCGGCGAGGGCGCGCTCGTACGCCTCCTGGGCGCCCTCAGGCGTCTCCTGGAAGACCCGGCGGCGGATCAACTCGCGCAGGGCCAAGCGTTCTTCCGCGACGGGCAGCCCCAGGGCGTCCCGCCGGTCACCCGATGTCGTCTCGTCGACGAAGGTCACCATTGCCATGACCGAACAGTAGGGCGCCCTACTGACAGTCAGGTCCCGAGGGGCGTGTCCAGCGGGGAGACGGGACGTTCGAAGAACGTCTCCAGCGAGACCGTGGCCTGGGTGCCGCTGACGCCTTCGATCGCGTACAGCCGGCGCAGCACGTCCTGGAGTTGTTCGGTGGTGGCGGTGCGCACCTTCACCAGCACGGAGGCGTTGCCCGCGATGACGTGGGCCTCCTGGATCTCGGGGATCGCGGCGAACGCCTCCGCGGACTCGCCCATCCAGGCCGAGGACTCGACCATCACGAACGCCAGCACTCCGCGCCCCAGGGCCGCCGGGTCCACCTCGACCGTGGTGCGGCGGATGACGCCGCGTTCCCGCAGTTTCCGTACGCGTTCGTGCGCGGCGCCGGCGGACAGGCCGACCGCCTTGCCGAGGGCCGCGTAGGCGGAGGTGGCGTCCTCCTGGAGGAGGGCGATGAGTTCACGGTCCACGGCGTCCATGGTTCGCGACCATAGCGCCTCCCGACTCACCCATGGCGGGCCGAAGCTTGTTCGGCGCCCTCCTCCGACGGACTGATGACGTCCCGGGTGAACCGCCTGCCGACCGGCTGCTTCCTGGACGGACGCGGATCCGCCGCGGGCCCGACGGGTGCGCGGCGGGTCCGCGGGCCGCGGATCTACCGCGTGGCGTGTTCGGCGAGGAATCCGGTGATGAGGGGGGTGACTTCCGCAGGCCGTTCCAGGCTGGGCAGATGCTGGGCCCAGGACAGTTCCACGTGGCGGGCGCCGGGGATCAGGGCAGGCAGACCGGCCGCGATCTGCCGGAAGTCCTCGACGTCGTTGGCGCCGGAGACGGCGAGGCAGGGCGCGTCGATGCGGGAGAGGTCGGGCTCGGGCGGCTGCGCACCGGCCTCGGCCTCTCCGGCGCCGTCCGCCTCCTCTCCCTCGGCGCTGCCTTGTGCGGCCTCCGCGTCGGCGATCGCCTTCTCGGCGGCCAGTTGCACCTCGAAGGCGTGCCGCTGCATCCGCCGCACGGCTTCGCGTGTCTCGTCGTCGGCATCGGGTCCGAGCCAGGTGGACACGTTCAGTTCGACGGCCGCCTCGAGGTCACCGGCCTCGATCAGGTCGTCCTCCTGCCGACCGAAGGCCCTGAGCTGCGGGCCCGGTGGCCGGCCCGGCTGCCCGGCGCAGAGCAGTACCAGTGCGGCGGCCAGCTCCGGCCTGCGCGCGGCCAGCTCCAGGGCGACCTTGCCGCCGTAGGACGACCCGATCAGGGTGGCCCGGCCTGTGCCGAGGCTGTCGAGGAGTTCGAGGACGTCGTCGGCGTCGCTGTAGGGGCCCGTTCCCGCGGGCGTTTCGCCGAAGCCCCGGAAGTCGCAGCGCACCACCTCGTACCCGGCGTCCGCGAGCGACTGCCACTGGAGGTCCCACATCCGCCGGTCGCACACGCCCGAGTGCAGGAGTACGACGGTGGGGCCTTGGCCGGTCCGGTCGAAAGAGATCGTCATGGGACCTGACCTTAGGGGTCCTTGCCGCCGGGCACCCACATTTTCCCGCGGTGCTTGAACATGTTCAAAAGGAGGTCTACAGTCAGGACCGCCAGCTTTTGAACATGTTCAAGGGAGGGTGGGGCATGGACCTCACTGTTGTCACGTACGTCGCCTACCTGCTGATCAGCGTCGGGCTCACCGTCTGGGTCGCACGCACCCTCAGCAAGAACGGCCGGATATTCCTCGCCGACGTACTCAAGGGGAACGAGAAGCTGGCGGAGGCCGTCAACCACCTTCTGGTGGTGGGCTTCTACCTGGTGAACCTCGGCTTCGTCGCGCTCTACCTCAAGACGGCCGACGCGATCGAGGAGACCCGCGGTCTCCTGGAGGCACTGTCGGTCAAGATCGGTGTCGTCCTGCTCGTCCTCGGCGTCATGCACCTCGGCAACGTCTACGTCCTCAACAAGATCCGCCGTCGCGGAGTGATGGAGGACCGGCAGACCCCGCCGGTCGGCCCCCAGGGGTGGACCCAGCAGGCTCCCGCGGGTCCGTGGACCCCGCCGGCTCCCGGCCGGGCCGGAGCGTGACACCGATGAGCCTCGCGGTCCGGGCACTGACCGTCCTGTACGACGCCGACTGCTCGCTGTGCGTGCATCTGCGGAGCTGGCTGCTGCGGCAGCCCCAGCTCGTGCCGCTCCGGTTCGTGCCCGCCGGGTCGGACGCGGCGCGCCGCGACTATCCCGAGCTCGACCACGCCCGCACGATGCGCGAGATCACCGTCATCGGTGACCGCGGCCAGGTCTACTCGGGCCAGGCAGCCTGGATCGTGTGCCTGTGGGCACTGGCCGAGCACCGGCCCAAGGCCCACTGGCTCGCCACCCCGGCCGGTGCCCCGTTCGTGCGCGTCACGATGCTCGCGGCGGCCAAGTACCGGGAGATGACCGGGGCGGCGGCGGGCGCCGCTCCCTGCGACGACCGGTGCTCCGCACCCGACTAGGCTCGGACACCGTGACTGAAGCGAACGACCCGGCCGACACGAGGGCCCCCAAGAGCGAGCAGACCCGGACGCTCATCCTCGAGACCGCGCTCCGGCTCTTCCAGGAGCGCGGCTACGACAAGACGACCATGCGGGCCATCGCCAAGGAGGCCGGAGTCTCCGTAGGGAACGCCTACTACTACTTCGGCTCCAAGGAACACCTCGTCCAGGGCTTCTACGACCGGATCGCCGCAGAGCACCAGGCGGCGGTCCGGCCCGTGCTGGACAAGGAGACGGACCTCGAGTCGCGGATGGCGGGCGTGCTGACCGCGTGGCTGGACATCGCCGCGCCGTACCACGAGTTCGCGGCCCAGTTCTTCAAGAACGCGGCCGACCCGGAGAGCCCGCTCAGTCCCTTCTCCCCCGAGTCCGAGCACGCCCGCGAGGCCGCCATCGACGTCCATCGGGAGGTACTGGCCGGGTCGAAGTCGAAGGTGGCGGAGGAGCTGCGGGAGATCCTCCCCGAGTTGATGTGGCTCTCCCAGATGGGACTGGTCCTGTACTGGGTCTTCGACCGTTCGGAGGGAAGCGAGCGCAGCAGGCGGCTGGCCGAGCGCGGTGCCCGGCTGACCGCCCGGGGTGTGGCCCTGGCCCGTTTCCGGGTGCTGCGCCCGCTCGTACGCGAAGTGCACGAGCTGTTCACGGACTTCCTCCCCGGCATGGCGGAGACCGTGGCGGCGCGTAAGAAGAGCTGACCCCGCCCGCGGGGCGGGAGCACCCTACGCCCGACGCGACGCCAGCTCCACGACGGTGATGTCCGAGGACGCCCCGACCCGCACCGGCGGGCCCCAGGCGCCCGCGCCCCGGGTCACGTACAACTGGGTGTCGCCGTAGCGCTCCAGGCCGGCCACGGTGGGGTTGGCCAGTTCCGCCAGGTGGTTGCCGGGCCACAGCTGACCGCCGTGCGTGTGCCCGGACAGTTGGAGGTCCACGCCCTGCTCGACGGCGTCGTGGATGACGACGGGCTGGTGGGCGAGGAGCACGGCGGCGCGGGCGCGGTCCCGGTCGCCGAGGGCCTTCACGAAGTCGGGGCCCTGGCCCTCGTCCTCGCCGGCCACGTCGTCGACGCCGGCCAGGTCGAAGCCGCCGGCGATCTCGACGCGTTCGTTGCGCAGGGGGCGCAGGCCGAGCTCCCGGACGTGGTCGACCCACTCGTCCGCGCCGGAGAAGTACTCGTGGTTGCCGGTCACGAAGAACGAGCCGTGACGGGAACGCAGCCGGGCGAGCGGCTCGGCCGCGGACCCGAGGTCGGCCACCGACCCGTCGACGAGATCGCCGACGACGGCGACGAGGTCGGGCTGGGTGGCGTTGATGGAGTCGACGATGCGCTGCGTGTGGGCCCGGCCCAGGATCGGCCCGAGGTGGATGTCGCTGACGACGGCGATACGGAAGCCGTGCGCCGCCCGAGGGAGCTTCGCCAGCGGAACGGTCACCCGCTTGACGCGCGGGCCCCGGAGCACACCGTAGGTGCCGTACCCGACGGTGCCGAGCGCGGCGGTGGCGGCTGCGCCACCGACGATGCGGGACACGAACAGCCGCCGCGACACGCCGCCGGGGCCGGCGGCGTCGCCGGCCCCGGCGGTGACGCCCGTGTCCCCGCCGGGTGCCGCGGGGCCGCCGGCGCCGGTCTCCGCTCCGGTGTCCGTGTCGAGGGCTGCGTCCGTGGCGGACGGCTGTGCCGCGGGGGCGCTGTCGACGGCGACCGCGGCAGCCTGGCCGTGATCGGCCCCGGCCTCCGCCGTCCCTCCCAGGGCGGCACCGGCACCGGCCGGGCGCCGCCGGTCCCCCGCCGCCCCGGACGCCTGCGCCGCGCCTGCCGCGGCTGTGGCCGTGGCACCGGAAGGCTTCGAGGGCTCGCCGTTCTCGTCCCGGCCGCCCGGTACAGCGGGGTCACGGCGATCCAGCACCCTGCGCAGCACGGGGCGTACCGCCTCGCCGGCCAGCAGCGCCAGGACCAGGTAGAGCAGTACCGCCAGCCAGAGGTAGCCCGGCCAGGCCAGGACCCGCTCCAGCCAGAAGGGCGCCCCGACGCGCCCCGAGGTGAGGGCGGCGAAGGACAGCACGGGCAGCACCCAGATCGCCGCCGTACCGAGCCGGCGGGCGAGTCCGCCCGGAGCGGTCGTGTCGCGAACCAGCCGCCGCCACACGTACCAGTGCACCCCGGCGAGCAGGGAGACGACCAGAATGATCACGAGCACGACGACTGCCGCCACAATCAGTTCCCCGTTCTCTGACCGCGCTCACGGCGCGAAGCGCGTACGCCGCGCAACCCGATGACCCCGATGACCGTCCCCAGAACAAAGGACGTAACGGCGAGCAGCAGATGGACCCAGAAGTAGCCGGTGGGGTCGCCCGCGTCGTCGAAGGCGAGCCCGCTGCCGTCCTTCCACAGGTTTTTGACGAAAGTGATCCAGATGAACCAGCTCCACACCCCGAACGCGAGCAGGAACCAGGAGACGGAGCGGCTGAGCTTCATGAAGCAAGTATCGCGGCCGTCCGCCGACCGGGTTGTTCGGGGTGGGCTGTCCTGGCGTCAGTTCCGCACGACCAGCGGGCCGATCTCCATATTTTCAGATCGGCCCTGTACGTTCTCGTCCGTGTCTGCTCTGAAAACCACCGCGCGAAGGACCGCGTTGACGGTCCTGGCCGCCGCACTGCTGCCCGCGATGACCGCTGCTCCGGCCTTGGCGGCCACGCAGGACACCAATCCGGAGCGGAAGAAGCCGAAGCCGCCGGCGGTCATGTCCTCGGTCGGCGGGTCCCTGCTGGCGAAGCCGGGTACGCAGGTCCGCCTCGGCCCCGGCGCGCCGGTCCTTCCCAAGGACGTCAGCGGCCGGTCCTGGATCGTCGCGGACGCCGAGAGCGGAGAGGTGCTCGCCTCGCACAACGCGCACTGGCGGCTGCCCCCCGCCTCGACCATGAAGATGCTCTTCGCGGACACGCTGCTGCCGCGGCTGCCGAAGACCACCGTCCACAAGGTCGCCCCCGAGGAGCTCGCGGGCGTCGGCGCCGGCAGCAGCCTCGTCGGGATCAAGGAGAACCACACCTACTCGGTCCACGACATGTGGCTCGGCGTCTTCCTGCGTTCCGGCAACGACGCCGTCCATGTCCTGTCGGCGATGAACGGCGGTATCCCCCGCACCGTCGCGGACATGCAGGCACACGCGGAGGAGCTCCAGGCCCTCGACACCAAGGTCGTCTCCCCCGACGGCTACGACGCCCCCGGCCAGGTGTCCTCCGCCTACGACCTCACACTGATCGCCCGCAGCGGTATGCAGAAGAAGGACTTCCGCGAGTACTGCTCGACGGTGAGCGCCGACTTCCCCGGCGAGCAGAAGAAGGGCAAGAAGCGCGGCACCTTCAAGATCCAGAACACCAACCGGCTGCTCACCGGGGCGAGCGGCATCAGCCCGTACAAGGGCATCGCGGGCGTGAAGAACGGCACCACCACGCACGCCGGCTCGACCTTCACCGGTGTCGCGGAACGCAACGGCAAGGTGTTGCTCGTCACCGTCATGAACCCGGACTCGGGCGAGAGCCAGGCCGTCTACAAAGAGGCGGGCAGGCTCCTCGACTGGGGCTTCGCGGCGTCCGGCAAGGTGAAGCCGGTGGGCGAACTGGTCCCGCCGAAGTCCGCGGAGCCCGCGTCGTCCGGCGACCCGGAGCAGGTCAAGGACGGCCAGGTCGGCAAGGACGGCCAGGTGAAGCCGGTCGCCGCCTCGCAGGCAGGCTCGAGCGGCATGGGGATCGCGCTGGGCGTCGCCGGCGGGGTTCTGGTGCTGCTGGCGGCCGGGGCGTTCCTGATCAAGCGCCGGTGGCCGCTGCCGGACCGGGTGCGGCGCGCGCCGCGTCCGTAGCGGACCGGGCGGGCTCCTCCTTGCTCTGCGTCGCCGTCCAGGCGGCGCAGAACAGCAGCAGCTTGGCGGTGAAGTTGATCCACAGCAGCAGGGCGATCGGCACGCCGAACGCGCCGTACATGCTCCTCGAGGCGACCCCGCTGATGTAGCCGCCGAGCAGCAGCTTGAGCAGTTCGAAGCCGACCGCGCCGACCAGCGCGGCGACGAACAGACGACGGCGCGGCGGCTGGACCCCGGGCAGCAGGGTCAGCACGTAGAGCAGGATCAGGAAGTTCGCGAGCACACCGACCGCGACGGCGGCGATCTTCAGCAGCACCCCGCCGACGCCGCCCTCGTCGAGGCCGAGCAGTTCGGCGGTCCGGCCGACGGTCATGGAACCGAGCGCGGAGGCCGCGAACGAGGCGAGGCCGGTGCAGCCGAGACCGGCGAGCACCCCCACGTCCTTGATCTTCCGAACCACCGGGTTGCCCTCGTCCTCGTCGTCGAGCTCCCAGACGGCCCGCAGGCACTCCCGCATCGAGCCGACCCAGCCGACACCCGTCAGCAGCAGCAGCGCGCCGGCGACGACCCCCACGGTGCCCGCGTTGGCCACCAGCGCCTGGATGTCGAGCTGGTCGGAGATGCCCGGCACCTGTTCGGCGATCTTGTCGTCGAGCTTGTCCAGCGCCTGCTGGTCGAGCGCGGCGGCGACGATCGCCGCGGCGACGGTGATCAGCGGGAAGAGCGCCAGGAAACTGAGGAAGGTGATCGCGGCGGCCAGACGCGTCCAGTGGACCCGGTCGAGCGTCTCGTAGGACCGCCAGGCATGGGTGCGCATCAGCCGCTGCGCGATCGGGCCGATGACGGGGAGCTTGATCAGCCAGTCCATGGGCTACGCCTACCCGCCGTGACGCCTCGCAGGCACGTGGCACGCCGGAATGGCGTCGAACGCTACGCGCCGTGACCGGCGCGCGAGGTCAGAGGGTGGTGACGTGGTCGTCGACCGGTGCGCCCTGCGGGGGCACCCCGGAGATGCCGCCACCGAAGGCGAAGGTGCTGAGCTTGCGCCACACGGCGTCCGCGCCCTGCTCGTAGAGCGCGAAGGAGGCACAGGTCCACTCGGCGCCGTACTCGGACAGCTCCTTGTACGCCCGGTCCATCGCCTCCTCGGAGATGCCGTGCGCCACCGTGACGTGCGGGTGATAGGGGAACTGCAGTTCGCGTACCAGCGGCCCGGACGCGTCCCGCACCCGCTTCTGCAGCCAGGTACAGGCCGAGCCGCCCTCGACGACCTGGACGAAGACCACGGGCGACAGCGGACGGAACGTGCCGGTGCCGGACAGCCGCATCGTGAAGGGCCGCCCGGCGGCGGCGACGGACGCGAGGTGCGCCTCGACCGCGGGCAGCAGCGACGAGTCGACCTCGGTGGGCGGCAGCAGGGTGACGTGAGTCGGAATGCCGTGCGCGGCGGGATCACCGAAGCCCGCGCGCCGCTCCTGGAGCAGGCTGCCGTAGGGCTCCGGGACCGCGATCGAAACGCCGAGCGTTACGGTCCCCACGTCGTTCTCCTCAGTCCTCGGTACGGATCGGTGAGAGGGTGTGCAGCCGCCAGTGTGGCGGCTGCACCCTCGCTGTGGCCAGAGTCCTTGGACACAGGTCCTCCGACTCTTTCCGGCTCAGTGCTTGGCGGGGACGAATCCCAACTTGTCGTACGTGTCGGCCAGCGTCTCCGCCGCGACCGCACGGGCCTTCTCCGCGCCCTTGGCCAGGATCGAGTCCAGCGTCTCCGTGTCGTCCAGGTATTCCTGCGTACGGGTCCGGAACGGTGTGACGAAGTCGACCATCACCTCAGCCAGGTCCGTCTTGAGCGCACCGTAGCCCTTGCCCTCGTACTTCTGCTCCAGATCGGCGATCGCCGTACCCGTGAGGGTGGAGTAGATCGTGAGCAGGTTGCTGACGCCCGGCTTCTCCTCGGCGTCGAAGCGGATCACCGTGTCGGTGTCGGTGACGGCGCTCTTGACCTTCTTCGCCGTCGTCTTCGGCTCGTCGAGGAGGTTGATCAGGCCCTTGGGCGTGGAGGCCGACTTGCTCATCTTGATCGTCGGGTCCTGGAGGTCGTAGATCTTGGCGACCTCCTTGACGATGTAGGGCGCGGGGACGGTGAACGTCCGGCCGAAGCGGCCGTTGAAGCGCTCCGCGAGGTCGCGGGTGAGCTCGACGTGCTGGCGCTGGTCCTCGCCGACCGGCACCGCGTCCGCCTGGTACAGCAGGATGTCCGCGACCTGGAGGATCGGGTACGTGAAGAGACCGACCGTGGCACGGTCGGCGCCGTGCCGGGCCGACTTGTCCTTGAACTGGGTCATGCGCGAGGCCTCACCGAAGCCCGTGAGGCAGTTCATGACCCACCCGAGCTGGGCGTGCTCCGGAACATGGCTCTGCACGAACAGGGTGCACCGCTCGGGGTCGAGACCGGCCGCGAGCAGCTGGGCAGCGGCGAGCCGGGTGTTCGCACGCAGCTCTGCCGGGTCCTGCGGCACGGTGATCGCATGCAGGTCCACGACCATGTAGAACGCGTCATGGGTCTCTTGCAGCGCGACGTACTGGCGGATGGCGCCGAGGTAGTTCCCGAGGTGGAACGAACCGGCGGTGGGCTGGATACCGGAGAGCGCGCGGGGTCGGGATGAGGCCATGCACACCATTCTCTCAGGTGCGGAACCGATCTCCGGCCGCCGGTGTATCAATGGTGTGAGGACGCGGGAGGGGACCCTCGAGCGGGGTCCGGAGGGGGGCCGCCTCGTCGATGCCGAGGGCGCGGTGATCGCCCGCGTGCGCGCCGGAGAGCCGGAGGCGTACGCGGAGCTGGTCCGCGCGCACACGGCGGTCGCGCTGCGGGCGGCGGTGGCCTTCGGAGCGGGCGCGGACGCGGAGGACGTGGTGCAGAGCGCGTTCCTCAAGGCGTATCAGGCGCTGGGGCGCTTCCGGGAAGGGGCGGCGTTCCGGCCGTGGCTGCTCCGGATCGTCGCCAATGAGACGAGGAACACAGTGCGTTCGGTGGTGCGGTTACGTGCGGTCGCCGGCCGGGAGGCACTGCTGCTGGGACCCGAGCCGCTGATACCCGAGTCGGCAGATCCGGCGCTGGCCGCCGTCGCGCGGGAGCGGCGCGGGGTGCTGCTCACGGCGCTGGCCGAGCTGACCGAGGAGCAGCGACAGGTCGTCACCTACCGCTATCTGCTGGAGATGGACGAGGCGGAGACGGCGGAGGCGATCGGCTGCCCGCGGGGCACGGTCAAGTCCCGGCTGAACCGCGCGCTGACCCGGCTGGGGCAGCTGATGAGGGGTGAGGGAGGTGAGGGGCATGGCTGACGGGGCCGAAGGGCGCGAGGAGCGGGGCACGGGCGCCGGTGAGGCCCGTGAGGAGGCACCACGGGCGCCGGCGCAGCACGGGCAGGAGCGCCACGAGGGACGGCATGAGGCCCGCGAGGGGCACGACGGCCGCGAGCAGCGCGGGCCGGCGCACGGCGGGCACGAGGAGTTGGTGGAGGAGCTGCGCGGGCTGGGGCGGGGCATCCGCATCCCGGACGTGGACGGCGAGACCATGGCGGAACGGGTCCTGGCGCAGCTCCTCGCCGAGTCGGACGCGACGCCGGCCACGCCGGAGGCGGTGGCGCTGAGCGGCCCCCGGGCCCCGGCCGTTGCCCGGAGGAAGCGGGCGGTGCGGTGGCTGCGCCGGCGGTGGCGCGCCCTGTCGGTGGGCCTGTCGGGAGTGCTGGTGGTCCTGGTGCTGACCCCGCCCGTGCGGGCGGCTGTCGCCGACTGGTTCGGCTTCGGTGGGGTCGAGGTGCACCACGACCCCACCGCCCGGCCGTCGAAGGCCGCCGCCGTGCCCTGGTGCCAGGACCCGGTCGGACTCGCGGAGGCGGGCCGGCGGGCCGGGTTCACGCCCCGGGTGCCCGGCGCGCTGGGCGACCCGGAGGCGGTGTCGGTGGCGGTGGGGCCGGAGGGGCGCTCGGTGGTGAGCCTGTGCTGGCGCGAGGACGGCAGGACGGTCCGGCTGGACGAGTTCCCGGCGCGGCTGGACATCGGCTTCGCCAAGCAGGCCAGGCTGATGCCGCAGTGGCTGATGCTGGGCGACGACGGGACGGGGACAGGCACTTTGAAGTCGACCGGACTGTGGTTCTCCGAACCGCACCGGCTGCGCTTCATGATGACCGACGCCCACGGCGACGACTGGGTACAGGCCGAGCGGACGGCGGGCCCGACGCTGCTGTGGACGACGGCCGACGCCGTGACCACGCTGCGGCTGGAGGGTGTGGCGTCGGTGCGGCGTGCGGAGGAGATCGCCGAGTCGGCCCTGTGACGGCCGGCCCGCACGCCCCGCGAGCGCCGCGGAACCGGTGGACCGGTGGCTTCGTGGCCTCATTGCCGCCGGCTTCGTGACCGCAAGACCGGCGAGACCCGCGAGATCCGTCAAGGATTTTCGCTGCCGGGACGGAACCCGAGGCGCTCGGGCGGTGTACCAGAGGTGACGCGGGTGCGGACGGTCCGGGCCGTGCGTCGGCTGGGGGAAGTATGCGACTGCTACGACGAGTTGCCGCACTGACGGTCCTGGTCGCGCTCACGTGGGTGTTCGCGCCTGTGGCCGCGGCCGGCGGGCCGACGAGCGTGTTCCTCACCTCTCCGGAGAGCGGCGAGACGGCCTCGCTGTACCACTCCGACAAGGAGTACGCGACGCTGACGGAATTGCTGGGGCCGACCGGTTCCGACGGCACGAAGGAGCGGCCGCCGTCCCTCGACATGGCGACAGGGACACGGCAGATCACAGTGACGTGGATGGTCCACGACGTGGATCCGTGGCGGGTCGACCGTGTGTATCCGGGCGACGAGCGCGACACCGTGTGGATACACACCTCGAGGGAGAGCGGCGGGGAGCAGGGGACCTGGCACACGGCGCAGCGGCCCGGAGAGCTGGTCGAGCTGTTGGGCGAGCTGGGGCTGATGGGCGAGAAGTCGCCGTCCGGGGGCGGGGGCGCGGGATACCCGGCGCCGTGGGAGCAGGACGCCGGCGCGGCGGAGGAAACCTCGGCCGGCTCGGCCGACACCTCGGCGGCACAGGACCGGCTCCGGCCGACGGCGGCGGCGTCGACCCCCACGACCGGCTGGTGGTGGTCGATACCGGGCCTGGCGGCCGGCGCGGCCCTCGCTCTTCTCCTCCGTCGGCTGCTGCCGTCCTTCCCGTTCCGCCGTGGCACCGGCGACCCGGGCCCGCGCCAAGAACTGCTGGACGCTCCCTAGGAGCGCGGCGACGCGGCCGGGCGGGCGGCCGGACCGGGGCCTCGTCGGCCCGGCCCGGCGCGACCCGGATTTCGACGGCTCAGGCCGGGAGGCCAGGCGCCGGGTGCGCGGCCATCAGGTCGGTCACCTCGGCGCGGATCGCGGCGAGCTCGTCTTCGTCGCCCTTGCCGGCCGCGGTGACACCCCGGTCGATCCACGCGGCGACGGCGGCCATGTGCTCCGTGCCGAGGCCTCGGGAGGTCAGGGACGGCGTGCCGATGCGGATGCCGGACGGGTCGAACGGCTTCCTCGGGTCGTAAGGGACGGTGTTGTAGTTGACGACGATCCCGGCCCGGTCGAGCGCCTTGGCCGCCACCTTGCCGGGGACGTCCTTGGAGGTGAGGTCCATCAGGATCAGGTGGTTGTCGGTCCCGCCGGACACCAGGTCGAAACCACGGGCGAGCAGCGCCTCGGCGAGTGCCTTGGCGTTGGCGACGACCTGGGCGGCGTAGTCGCGGAAGGAGGGCTGCGCGGCCTCGTGGAGGGCGACGGCGATGGCCGCGGTGGTCTGGTTGTGCGGACCGCCCTGGAGCCCGGGGAACACGGCCTTGTCGATGGCCTTGGCGTGTTCCTCACGGGACATCAGCATCGCGCCGCGCGGCCCGCGGAGCGTCTTGTGGGTGGTGGTGGACACGACGTCGACATGCGGCACGGGCGAGGGGTGGGCGCCGCCCGCGATCAGGCCGGCGATGTGCGCGACGTCGGCGACGAGTACGGCGCCGGCCTCCCGGGCGATCTCCGCGAAGGCGGCGAAGTCGATGGTGCGCGGCAGCGCCGTGCCGCCGCAGAAGATGACCTTGGGCCGTTCCTTGAGGGCGAGCTCGCGCACCTCGTCGAAGTCGATGAGGCCGGTGTCCTGGCGTACGCCGTACTGGACGCCGCGGAACCACTTTCCGGTGGCGGAGACGCCCCAGCCGTGGGTGAGGTGGCCGCCCATGGGCAGGGCCATGCCCATCACGGTGTCACCGGGCTCGGCGAAGGCGAGATACACGGCGAGGTTGGCGGGCGAGCCGGAGTACGGCTGGACGTTGGCGTGCTCGACGCCGAAGAGCGACTTGGCGCGGGCGACGGCGAGCCGCTCGACCTGGTCGATGTTCTGCTGGCCCTCGTAGTACCGGCGGCCGGCGTAGCCCTCGCTGTACTTGTTCTGGAGCACCGTGCCGGAGGCCTCGAGCACGGCCTGGGAGACGTAGTTCTCGCTGGGGATGAGCCGCAGCGTCTCGGACTGGAGCTGCTCCTCCGCGCCCACGAGAGCGGCGAGCTCCGGGTCGGTCGCGGAGAGGGCGGGGTGGGAGAGGGGAAGGGTCATGGGAATGGTCCTCCGGGGCGATCCGTGGTCGTCGGTCGTGTTCCCGGGGTGCCCAGGCGGGGCGACACCTCGTGCGAAAGCCCGCGCACGGCTTCCTCGGGGTCGTTTCCCCGTACGCCAGTCACCGTGCGTGCCGCCCACACTAGCGGCCCGCCGGGCCGCCGCGCGGTTTCGTCCACACTGCGAGCCGTGGCCGGCGAGCGACGATGGAGGGGAGCGCCGGCCGCGCCGGCGCCGGAGGTCCGTCCCGACGATCGGAGGCCCCGTGCCGAGCTCGACATCCGCCCTCGCCGCCGCGGAGGCGCACAGCGCGCACAACTACCACCCGTTGCCGGTCGTCGTCGCCTCGGCGGACGGCGCCTGGATGACGGATGTCGAAGGACGCCGCTTCCTGGACCTGCTCGCGGGATACTCGGCCCTCAACTTCGGACATTCCAACCGCCGGCTCGTCGAGGCGGCGAAGGCGCAGCTGGAACGGGTCACGCTGACCTCGCGCGCCTTCCATCACGACCGGTTCGGGGATTTCTGCGCGCAGCTCGCGGAGCTGTGCGGGATGGAGACGGTCCTGCCGATGAACACCGGTGCGGAGGCGGTGGAGACGGCCGTCAAGACCGCCCGCAAGTGGGGGTACCGGGTGAAGCGGGTGCCGGACAACATGGCCAAGATCGTGGTGGCGGCGAACAACTTCCACGGCCGGACCACCACGCTGATCAGTTTCTCGACCGATCCGGTGGCTCGGGCCGACCACGGGCCCTACACGCCCGGGTTCGAGATCGTCCCGTACGGGGACCTGACCGCGATGGCCGCGGCGGTCACGGAGAACACGGTGGCCGTGCTGCTGGAGCCGATCCAGGGTGAGGCCGGGGTGCTGGTGCCACCGGCCGGGTACCTGCCGGGCGTCCGCGCGCTCACCCGCGAGCGGAACGTGCTGTTCGTCGCGGACGAGATCCAGTCCGGCCTCGGCCGCACGGGCAGGACGTTCGCCTGCGAGCACGAGGGCGTGGTGCCGGACATGTACGTGCTCGGCAAGGCGCTGGGCGGCGGAGTGGTTCCGGTCTCCGCGGTGGTGTCCTCGGCGGAGGTACTCGGCGTCCACCGGCCGGGGGAGCACGGTTCGACGTTCGGCGGGAACCCGCTGGCGTGCGCCGTCGCGCTGGAGGTGGTGGCGATGCTGCGCACCGGCGAGTTCCAGCGGCGGGCCACCGAGCTCGGTGAGCGTCTCCACCGGGAGCTGGGCCTGCTGGCCGCCGACGGCGCGGTGACGGCCGTGCGGGGACGCGGGCTGTGGGCCGGCGTGGACATCGCGCCGGACCGCGGCACCGGCCGGGAGGTCTCGGAGAAGCTGATGGACCGCGGGGTGCTGGTGAAGGAGACGCAGGGCGCCACGATCCGGATCGCTCCGCCGCTGGTGATCAGCGAGGAGGACCTGGACTGGGGGCTTGCCCAGCTCCGGGCGGTACTGACGGACCGAGCCGCACACGCGTCCGCGCCGACGACGTGACCGGCCGGGCCGGTGCCGGGCCGGAGGGAGCCGGGCCGGACGTCGCCGGGCCGGGCCGCCCCGGCCCGGCGACGCGTACGCGGGACCGTGAAGCGTGCGGTCGGAACGTTGCCTACGCCAGCGAACGGCACAGCGCGTCCAGCGCGCCCGACCACGCGCTGTCCGACGGGGTCGCGTAGCCGACGACGAGCGCGTCGCCGCGTGGTGGGGCGTCCGTGTGCCGGAAGCGGCCCATCGGCTCGACGGCCAGACCGTGCCAGGCCGCGGCCCGCACGGCGGACTGCTCGGTGCCGGGCGGCAGTTCGAGGACCGCGTGCAGCCCGGCGGCGATCCCGCTCACCCGGATTCCCGGAGCGTGCTCCCCCAGCTGCCGCACCAGATGGTCGCGGCGTCGCCGGTAACGCAGCCGCATGCCCCGTACATGCCGGTCGTAGGCGCCGGACGCGATGAACTCGGCCAGGGTGAGCTGGTCGAGTGAGCTCGACGTCCACTCGACGCCGCCCTTGGCCGCGAGCACCTCCCCCACCAGGCTCTGGGGCAGCACCATCCACGCCAGCCGCAGTCCGGGGGCCAGGGACTTGCTCGCCGTGCCCATGTGGACGACGCGCTCCGGGTCGAGGCCCTGGAGCGCGCCGACGGGCCGGCGGTCGTAGCGGAACTCCCCGTCGTAGTCGTCCTCGAGGATCAGGCCGCCCGTCCTGCGGGCCCAGTCGACGGCGGCGGTCCGCCGGTCCGGGTGCAGCGGCATCCCCACGGGGAACTGGTGGGCGGGTGTCATCAGCACCGCTCCGACTCCCCGCAGCGCGCCCTCGCCCAACCCGGCGGGGTCGGTGCCCAGTTCGTCGAAGGGGAGGGCCGGGATGCGCAGTCCCGCCTCGGTCAGCACGTTGCGGTGTTCGTCGAGTCCGTACGACTCGACCGCCACCTCTCTGACCCGGCGCTGCCGCAGCACCTTGCCCATCAGCATGAGCCCGTGCACGAAGCCGGAGCAGATCACGATGCGATCGGGGTCGGCGTGCACGCCACGGGCGCGCGCCAGGTAGTCGGCCAGCACGGTCCGCAACTCGACGCGTCCGCGCGCGTCTCCGTAACCGAAGGCCTCGTGGGGAGCGGCGACCAGCGCCCGGCGGGCCGCCTTGAGCCACTCCGCGCGGGGGAAGGAGGCCAGGTCGGGACTGCCGGGCAGCAGGTTGTAGGCGGGCCGGCCGCGGGCCGGGCGGGTCCTCGCCGTGCCGGGTGCGCTCTTGCGGGGCGCGGAGCGGCGGGCGACCCGGGTGCCGGATCCCTGCCGTGCGGTGAGCCAGCCTTCCGCGACCAGTTCCGCGTAGGCGTCGGCGACCGTGTTGCGGGCGATCCCCAGGTCGGCGGCGAGCGAGCGGGACGAGGGCAGCCGGGTCCCCGGTGCGAGCCTGCCCGTGCGGGCGGCCTCCCGCAGCGCGTCCGTCAGACCCTGCCGCAGCTTCGGCCCGCGTACCTCGAGGTGGAGGTCCGTACCGAAAGTGGACCAGGAATCCGTCATGGAAATGGACCATACCGGTGCGCCACCGGCCCTCTACGGTCGAACCCATGACGACCACGAACGAGATCAACGTCCCCGAACACACCCCCCGTCTGGCCATGATGGAGCTGGCTCCGGACGTCTACAAGGCCATGGTCAAACTCGACCAGGCGTCCCGCCGGCACCTCGACCCGGTGCTGCTGGAGCTGGTGAAGATCCGCGCCTCCCAGATCAACCACTGCGCGTTCTGCCTCGACATGCACAGCAAGGACGCGCTCGCGGCCGGCGAGTCGGTGGAGCGGATCGTGCAGCTCAGCGCCTGGGAGGAGTCGCGGCACTTCTACACGGAGAAGGAGATCGCGGCGATCGAGCTGACCGAGGCCGTCACCGTGCTCACCGACGGTTTCGTGCCCGACGAGGTCTTCGAGAAGGCCGCCAAGCACTTCGAGGAGACCGAACTGGCCCATCTCGTCGCGGCCATCACGGTCATCAACGCCTGGAACCGCTTCGGCGTGACGTCCCGCCTGGTTCCCGGCCACTACACGCCCGGTTCGCTGAAGCACTGACGGGGACACGATGACCGCGACAGCGAAGGCGTTCCGCGCCCTTCACCACGGCCGGAAGGCCGAAGACCCGCTCGTACTGCCGGGGCCGTGGGACGCGGCGAGCGCCCGCGCCTTCGCCGACGCGGGCTTCCCCGCGCTGGCGACGCCGAGCGCGGGGGTCTCCGCGTCCCTCGGCCACGAGGACGGCGAGACTCCCGCGGACGAGATGTTCGCGGCCGTCGCCCGTATCGCACGGGCCGTCGACGTCCCCGTGAGCGCCGATGTCGAGGACGGCTACGGCCTCCCGCCGAAGGAGTTGGTGGCACGGCTCCTGGACGCGGGCGTGGTCGGCTGCAACCTGGAGGACACGGACCGCTCGACGAAGCGGCTCAAAAACCCGCGGGCGCACGCCGACTGGCTGTCCGAGGTCCGTGCGGAGGCGGGTGACGAGTTGTTCGTGAACGCCCGCGTCGACACGTTCCTGCGCGGGGTGAGCGATCCCGAGCAGGCCGTGGCCCGCATCCGGCTGTATGTCGAGGCGGGCGCGGACTGCGTCTACCCGATCACCGTGCCGTCCGCGCGGCTGCCGCTGCTGCGTGCCGCCACCGACGCACCGATCAACGTCTCCGCGCCCGCGTCGGACCCGCCGCTGGCCGAACTCGGCCGGCTGGGCGCGACCCGGATCACCTTCGGCCCCGGTCTGCACCGGCGGACGCAGGCGGTGGTGGCGGACATGGCCCGCGAGTTGTACGAGCTGAGTCCGGCCAAGCTCTGAAGACGCTCAACTTGGGTTGCTCCGGGCCGGTCCCGGGAGACGATCACTTCATGCTCGGACTCACGAAGAAGGAACTGTCGGTGGTGGTGCTGCGCGACGCGGACGGTGTCGAGGCCGCCCTCCAGGCCGCGCTGGCGCAGGCCGCCCCGGAGGAACGGCCGGGGCTGGAGCGGGCCCTGGCCGTCGTCGCGGAGGCGTCCGCGGCGACGGACGAGGAGCTGCGGGCCCGCTGGGTCAGGCAGCGCATGGAGGCGGCTGGGGTGCGGGGCCCGGCGGACTCGGTCGAGGCGATCAAGGCGCTGCGCGAGGCCGCTCCGGGCCTCAGTCTCCTGTCGGCGGTGCAGTTGGCGAAGTCCGCGGAGTCCGTGCGCCGCGGCGCGTGAGGATGCGCGGCGCCCCGCCGTCCGTAGGGCCGGCGGGGCGCCGGACGCGGCCCGCCCGTGCGGGCGGGGCCGCGGGTGTCACTTCTTCGGCAGCCACTGCTTCCAGGTCGCCTCGTTGGCCTTGACCCACTTCTCGGCGGCCGCCTCGGGGCTCATCTTCTCCCCGGCGATCATCTGCGCGACCTCGTTCTGCTGCTCGGTCGTCCACTTGAAGTTCTTCAGGAACTCGGCCGCCTCGCCGCCGTTCTTGGCGAAGTCCGCGTTGAGGAACTTCTGCAGAGGTGTGTTCGGGTAGGCGCACGCGATCTTCTTCGGGTCGGCGTCGCAGCCCTCCTTGTACTCGGGCAGCTTCACCTCGACGAGGTCGACCTGCGCGTTCAGCCACTGCGGGGTCCACCAGTACGTGAGGAAGGGCTTCTTCGCCTTCACGTACTTCTGGATGGCCGTGATCTGCGCCGCCTCGGAACCCGCGTAGTTGGTCTTCAGGTTCAGCCCGAGGTTCTTGATGATCGCGTCGTCGTTGGTGACGTAGTCGGGCGAACCCTCGAGGAGCTCACCCTTGCCGCCGCTCTCCGCGGTGGCGAACTCCTTGGCGTACTTGTCGAGGTTCTTCCAGTCCGTCACGTCGGGGTGCTTGTCGGCGAAGTACTTCGGCACGAACCAGCCGATGTGGCCTTCGACACCGAGGTCACCGCCCTTCACGACGGTCTTGCGGTCCTCGACGTACTGCTTCTCCTCCTTGGGGTGACCCCAGTCCTCCATGATCGCGTCGATGTCGCCCTTGGAGAGGGCGTCCCAGGCGAGCACTTCACCCATCTGCTGGGTCTTGACCTTGTAGCCGAGCTCCTCCTCCAGGATGTAGGACGCGACGGCCGTGTTGGCCTGCGCGCCGACCCAGGAGGGGACGGTCAGCTTCACGGTCTTCTCACCGCCGGCCGCTTCCTGGCTCTTGCCGGTCTCCGCGGCGCTGCACGCGCTCAGGGAGAGGACGCCGAGGGCGGCGGCGACGGCGGCGGTGCGGAAGGTTCTGGTGCGGTTCATGGTGGTGCTCCTGCTGTGAGTGAGGGACGTGAGTGGTACGTGGGGCGGAGGCGCCGGGTGCGGCGCACGGCCGTCAGCCGCGTTTGCGGGCCGGTTGGGTGATCCGGTCCAGTACGAGACCGAGGCAGACGATCGCCACTCCGGCCGTCATTCCGAGACCCATCTCGCCGCGGGACAGGCCCTTGACGACGTCGTAGCCGAGGGCCCCGCCGCCGACGAGCGCGCCGACGACGACCACGGCCAGGACCAGTACGACCCCCTGGTTGACAGCGAGCTGGAGCGCGGGGCGGGCGAGCGGCAGCTGGACCCGGAGGAGTTGCTGCCGGGTGGACGCGCCGAGCGACCTGGACGCCTCGAGCGCCGCGGGGTCGACCTCGCGCAGGCCCTGGGCGGTGATGCGGACCACCGCGGGCAGCGCGTACACGACGGCCGCGACGATCGCGGAGACGCGGGCGACTCCGAACAGGGCGACCACCGGAATGAGGTAGACGAACTGCGGCATCGTCTGCATGGCGTCGAGCACCGGCCGCAGCCAGCGTTCCAGTCGTCCCGCACGGGCGCAGACGATGCCCGCGAGCACGCCGAGGACGAGGGTGACGACGAGCGCCGCGAGCACCTGGGAGAGCGTGTCGAGGGACTTCGTCCACACGCCGAGCACGCCGATCGCGGCCATGGCGAGCGTGGCGGTCAATGCCGTCGTCCAGGTGCCGACGAGCCAGGCCAGGGCGGCGACCAGCAGCAGCACCGCCCACCACGGCAGCGCGGTCAGGCCGTCCCTCATGGGGTTGAGGACCCACAGGGTGAAGTGCTCCGACCATGTCTCCGTGCCGCCGAGCACCGGGATGCCGGACGACAGGTTCTCGGTGATCCAGACCTGGGCCTTGTTGACGGGCGTGGAGATGGCGAACGTCCAGCCCTCCGGCCACGCCGTGCCGGCCACGAAGCGCAGCAGCACGGCCGCGACGATGCCGCCGCCTGCCAGCGCCCAGGCGGAGCGGCCGTGCAGCAGGCCGCCACCGGGTGTGCTCCGGCCGATCCGGTCGCCGGCGGCCGCGGTCGTACGGTCGAGCCAGACGGCGATCAGCACGATGGGGATGCCGGCTGCGAGCGCCTTGCCCACGTCCACGGTCGACAGTGCCGAGTAGACCTCCTCGCCGAGGCCGCCAGCGCCGACGAGCGCGGCGATGACGACCATCGACAGCGCCATCATGATCGTCTGGTTGAGGCCGAGGAGCATCTGCTTGCGGGCCAGCGGCAGCCGGGCCGTGCGCAGCCGCTGCCACGGGCTCGCCCCGAGCGACGTGGCCGCCTCGAGCACCGCGGGGTCGGCGCCGCGGAGACCGAGCGTGGTCAGGCGAGCCATCGGCGGGGCCGCGTAGATGACGGTGCAGAACAGGGCGGCGGGCGTGCCGGTGCCGAAGACCAGCACGAACGGCAGCAGGTAGGCGAAGGCGGGCAGCACCTGCATGGTGTCGAGCACCGGCCGCAGCAGGCGGTCGACCCTGTCGGAGAGCCCTGCGGCCAGTCCGATGAGCACGCCCAGCAGCGCGGCGCAGGTCACCGCCACCACCATCAGGGCGATGGTGAGCAGGGTGGCGTCCCACATGCCGAGCAGCCCGCACACGGCGAACGCGCCGAATGCCGTCGCCGCGACCTTGACGCCGGCGCGTCCGAGCCCGGCCGCGCGCCAGGCGAACAGCACGCCGGCGGCGAACACACCGGTCCAGCCCATCGCGTCGAGCACGGTGTAGACGGCGCTGACGGCATCGGTGGCGGTGTTGGACAGGTGCAGCAGGAAGTAGAGGAACAGCGGGTGGCTGTCCCGGTTGTCGATGACCCATTTGTTGGCGTCGTCGAGCGGACCGGAGATGTCGACGCTCAGCGCGCCGGGCCACGGGCCGCTGCCCCACACGACCGCCGAGAGCGGTACGAGTACGGCCGCGAGCGCGGCGAGCACCAGCAGCTTGCCCTTGACGGGATGACGCATCAGGTCCTGGAACGGCCGCCCGTCGGCGGGACGGCCGGCCTTTCCGGGCGCCTTCACCTTCTCGGGAGCCTGGTCGGGAGTCTTGTCGGAAGCGGGAGTGGTGACGGCGGTGGTCATCGCGGCCACCGCCCCTCCGCTGCCCGGTGGTGGCGCGTACGCGCTGTGCGTGTCATGCGGCCACCGCCTTGCCGCCGGGTACGCCGGCGACCACGCCGAGCAGCGCCGCGTGGTCCACCACCCCCAGGCACCTGCCGTCCTCGACGACGCGCGCGGTCTCGCCGGTGCGGGCGACGGCCTCGATGGCCTCGAAGACCGTCGCCCCGGGGGCGAGCGCCGGGCCGGTCTCCGCCTCCGACGCCCGGGCGGGGCGCATGGCCGTGCGCACGGTCATGACCTGTTCGCGCGGCACATCGCGGACGAAGTCGCGCACGTACTCGTCGGCCGGCTCGCCGACGATCTCCTCGGGGGTGCCGAGCTGCACGATCCGGCCGTCGCGCATCAGCGCGATCCGGTCGCCGATCTTGAGCGCCTCGCTCAGGTCGTGCGTGATGAAGACCATGGTGCGGCCCTCCTCGCGGTGCAGCCGCACGACCTCCTCCTGCATGTCGCGGCGGATCAGCGGGTCCAGCGCGCTGAACGGCTCGTCGAACAGCAGGACCTCAGGGTCGACCGCCAGCGCCCGCGCCAGGCCGACGCGCTGCTGCTGGCCGCCGGACAGCTGGCCGGGACGGCGGGACTCCATGCCCTCGAGGCCGACCTTGGTGACGAACTCCGCCGCCCGTGCCCGGCGTTCCGCGCGGCCGACGCCCTGGATCTCGAGACCGTAGGCGACGTTGTCGAGCACCGAGCGGTGCGGCAGCAGCCCGAAGTGCTGGAACACCATGGACGCGCGGTGGCGGCGCAGTTCGCGCAGCCGTCCGGCGTCCATCGACATGACGTCCTCGCCGTCGATGGAGATGGCGCCCGACGTCGGCTCGATCAGCCGGGTGAGGCAACGCACCAGCGTCGACTTGCCGGAGCCGGACAGGCCCATGACGACGAAGACCTCGCCCTTGCGGACGTCGAAGGAGACGTCACGCACGGCGGCGGTGCAACCGGTGCGCTCCCGCAGGCCGGCGGCGTCGAGGGCGCCCAGCTCGGGGTCGGCGGGCACCCGGCCCGCCTTCGGACCGAAGACCTTCCACAGGTCGCGTACGGAGAACACAGGTGTCGGCGGCGTACTCATCAGGCATTACCTCCCAGCAGGTCCGCGCATTTCTCCCCGACCATCAAGACGGTGATCATCGGGTTGACGGCCGTCATCGTCGGGAAGACGGACGCGTCGGCGATCCGGACGCCGGTGAGGCCGCGGATCTTCAAATCGGGGTCGACGACGGCGAGTTCGTCGTCGGGCGCACCCATCCGGCAGGTACCGGCGGGGTGGTAGACGGTGTGCGCGACCTTGCGCGCGTACTCGCTGATCTCCTCGTCGGAGGTGATCTCGGGCCCCGGGCAGACCTCCCGCTTCAGCCAGCCGGCCAGCGGCTCCTGCTTCGCGATCTCACGCGCGATCCGGATGCCGTCGACGAGGGTGCGGCCGTCGTAGTCGTCCTCGTCGGTGAAGTACCGGAAGTCGAGGGCCGGTTTGACCTCGGGGTCGGCGCTGGTCAGGTACAGGCGGCCGCGGCTGCGGGGCTTGGGGATGTTGGGGGTCATCGACACGCCGTGCGCGGGGCGTTCGTAGCCGAGGCGCTCGGGGTTGTCGGTGAAGGGGATCTGGTAGAAGTGGAACATCAGGTCGGGGCCCGCGGACGCGGGGTCCCGCCGTACGAACAGCCCGGCGTCGCTGTCCATCGCGGAGTTCTCCGGGATGGGCCCGTGGGTCTCCCAGACGATGACCGACTCGGGGTGGTCGAGCAGGTTCTCGCCGACGCCCGGCAGGTCGTGGACCACGGGTATGCCGAGCCTCTCCAGGTCGGCGCGCGGCCCGATGCCGGAGTGCATCAGCAGCCGGGGCGTGTCGACGGCTCCCGCGCAGACGAGCACTTCGCGGCGGGCCCGTACGGTCCGCTCCTCGCCGTCCTTGGCGCGTACGTGCACCCCGGTGGCGCGCGTGCCGTCCAGCTCCAGCCGGTACGCCCAGGTCTCCAGGGCGATGTGCAGGTTCGGCCGGTCGAGGAAGGGGTGCAGATAGGCGACGGACGCCGACGAACGCTTGTTGTTCTCGGGGTGGTAGGCGAGGTCGAAGAAGCCGACGCCCTCGTGGAAGGGCTTCTCGTTGAAGCTCTCGATCCGCGGCACTTCGAGGGCGGTCCGCGCGGCGTCGACGAAGTCGCGGGCGATGGCGTTCCGGTCCGCCTCGTCGACGGGGACGATGTTGTTGCGCAGCTTGTGGAAGTACGGGTCCATGGCCGCGGCGTCCCAGCCCTCCGCACCGGCTCCGGCCCACTCGTCCCAGTCGGACGGGAGTGGCTTGAAGGCGATGAGGGTGTTGTGGGACGAGCAGCCGCCGAGCACGCGGGCGCGGCTGTGGCGGATGTGCGAGTTGCCGCGCGGCTGTTCCGTGGTCGGGTAGTCGTAGTCGAGCTCACCGCCGAGCAGGCCCATCCAGCGCCGCAGGGTCAGCACGTCGTCGCGGCCGACGTCGCTCGGGCCGCCCTCGATGAGGGCGACGCTCACGCCCGGGTCCTCGGTGAGCCGGGAGGCGATCACCGAGCCGGCGGTGCCGCCGCCGACGACGACATAGTCGTACTCGTGAATGTGGTCGGTCATGGTGGGTTCCCTGCCTCAGCCCGCGAACCAGCGCACGGGGCGCGGGGCGAGGTTCTGGTAGATGTGCTTCGGCTCGCGGTACTCGGCGAGTCCGGCGGGGCCCAGCTCACGGCCGGTGCCCGACTTGCCGAAGCCGCCCCACTCCGCCTGCGGCAGGTAGGGGTGGAAGTCGTTGATCCACACGGTGCCGTGCCGCATCAGCCGCGCCATCCGGCGCGCGCGTCCGGCGTCGGACGTCCAGACGGCGCCGGCGAGGCCGTACTCGGTGTCGTTGGCGAGGGCGAGGGCCTCTTCCTCGGTGCGGAAGGTCTCGACCGTCAGGACGGGGCCGAAGATCTCCTCGCGGATGACGCGCATGGAGCGGTGGCAGTGGTCGAGGACGGTGGGCCGGTAGAAGAAGCCCGGTCCCTCCGGCCGCTCGCCGCCCGCCCTCAGCACCGCGCCCTCGGCCAGCGCGGAGGCCACGAACTCCTCGGTCCTGGCGAGCTGCTGGGCGGAGACGAGGGGGCCGCACTCGACACCGTCGTCGGTGCCGCGCCCGAGGCGGATCTTCTCGGCCCTGCGCGCGAGTTCGGCGACGAACCGCTCACGCAACGACTCCTCGACGATGAGCCGTGAGCCCGCGGAGCAGACCTGCCCGCTGTGGATGAACGCGGCGTTGAGCGCCTGGTCGACGGCCGTGTCGAACCCGTCGGGTGTGGCGCAGGCGTCGGCGAAGACCACGTTCGGGTTCTTGCCGCCGAGTTCGAGGGCGACCTTCTTGACGCTGTCGGCCGCGGCGCGGGCGACCTTCGTGCCGCTGACGAGCCCGCCGGTGAAGGACACGAGGTCCACGTCGGGATGCTCGGCCAGCCGGGCGCCGACGGGGTCGCCGGCGCCGGTGACGATGTTCGCGGCGCCGGGCGGCAGTCCCGCCTCGATCAGCAGCTCGATCAGGGCGACGGTGGTCAGCGGCGTGATCTCGCTGGGCTTGATCACCAGGGTGTTGCCCGCCGCCAGCGCGGGGGCGATCTTCCAGCTGGCCTGGAGCAGCGGGTAGTTCCAGGGGGTGATCAGCGCGCAGACGCCGACGGGCTCGTGCACGACCACGCTGTGGATGTCGTCCGACCCGGCGTCGACGACACGGCCGCCGCTCTCGTTCATGACGAGGTCGGCGAAGTAGACGAAGGCGTCGCGTACGCAGTCGACGTCGACGCGCCCCTCTTCGAGGGTCTTGCCCGCGTCCTGGCTCTCCAGCGCGCCGATCTTCTCCCGGTCCCGCTCGAGCAGGGTCGCGACGCGTCGGAGCAGCGCGGCCCGCTCCGCGACCGGGGTGCGCGGCCAGGTGCCGTCGTCGAACGCGGCCCGCGCGCAGGCGACAGCGTCATCGGTGTCGGCGACACCGCCCTCCGCCACGACGGCGAAGACGCTCCCGTCGACGGGGTCGATGATGTCGCGGGTGGCGCCGGACAGCGCGAAACGCCACTCCCCGCCCACATGGATGGTCTGTTGTACTGCCGACACGTCGCGTTTTGGCCTTTCATTCCCGTTTTGTTCCGACGCCGGTCACACCCCGGCGGTCTGGCCGCCTGCCCCCGGAACCAAGAACCATGCGGAACGGTTCACGGAACGTGACCTGACTCACGAAACGTCCGCTGCGCCCGGACCGCCCGGACCCCGGGCCCACGGCGGGGTCAACACAGGCATCACGGGGCGAATGTGACCGGGGTCACCGCCCACCTGAAGTTCTCACCACCCGGCCTCATAGGGTCAGGTACATGACCGCGAAGTTCAGTGATCCGTTCCTCAGCCTCACCGAGCAGCACGCCGCCTGGGGCGCCGAACAACTCGAGACGTTCAACGAGTTCATGCCGATCGGCGAGTGGAGTGCCGACCTCGGGCAGTGCCTGTACCGGCAGTCCGGACGGGAGCTGAGGATCTCGCTCCTCGGGACCTTCGATGTCAACGAGCACTCATGGCTGTGGGCCTGGGCCAACCCCGGCTTCGCCGGCTCACCGGTGGTCGCGGCCGCAGAACGGCTCCGCACGTACGGGCAGGCTCACGGCCTGAGCGAGTTCACCGAGGAACTCGTCCCCCTCGCCGCTCACGACGACCCCCGCCGCGCCGTCGAGACGCTCGCGTTCACGGCGATGGGCGTGCTCGGCGCCGCCGGGTACATCGGCGTACAGGCGAGCGCCGACGGCCGCGCCTACATGGTTCCGGACGATCCGCAGGTCCCCCGCGCCGAACCGGACGCCATCACCCTGCCGCGCGTCCTGCTCACCGGCGCGGGCCTCGTCGGCGGATCCGCACGCCGGGTCGTCTCCGGGTACTTCGGCCACCACGACCTTCCGCAACGCCGCACCGAGGACCGGATGAGCGCGGGGCTCCCCGACGGAGGCACGGTCGACGTCCTCTTCGACGATCTCGACCGGATAGCCTCCGTGCACGTCAACTCGGGTGCGCCCACGCCCGCTTGACGCAGACACCGCACGACGCACGCGCACGACGCACGACAACGGGGAGCAGGAAATGGGATCGATCAGCGAGCTGGCGGAACGGCTCGTCGCCGCGGACACGGGCGGCTGGAGCACGGAGGGGCTGCGCGCCATGGCCGCCTCGCTCGGCTGGACCTGGGCCGAGGGCGCCGCGGGGCCCGTCCTCGGCACCGGCCCGGCGACCGGCGAGGCCCGGCCGATCCGGGCCGGCACGTACGAGGAGCGCTACACCGACGGTGAGGAGTACGTCGGGCTGGTGATCCCGTTGGGACAGCCGGAGCCGGGCGACGCGGCCCAGGCGGCCGCCTTCGCGGCCGTGCGCGAGGAGCTGACGGCCGCCCTCGGCAAGGCGCCGGTCATGGGCTCGCACGGCGAGATGGGCCCGTTCTTCACGAGCGGCCCCTTGTGGGGCAACCCGTTCCTGCGCTGGCGCGGGGAGCCGAACACGCTGGAGCTGCGCGCCGGGAAGAGCGGCCCCGAGCTCCTGCTGCAGCCCACAGGGCCGGCCGAGAACTGGTTCTGGCGGCAGGGGATCGGGGAGGAGCACTCGATCAGCGGGTACTTCGGTCACCGCCGCGACCCGGCCAACGCCGGCCTGGGCTTCCCAGGCGGCTGGTCCGCCCGCAGTTGGGAGACGGTGACCTCGTCCCTGGCGGATTTCCTCGGCCCGCTGCCCGCCGAGACGGTCGCGCTCGGCATGAGCGTCGGCATGCCGGTCTACGGCCGCACGGACGACGGCGCACCGCTCCTCTTCGACATCGCCTGCGGCGAACGGCTCTCGATCGCCTGCTTCGCCGAGGACGACGCCGCTGCGGCGGCCCTCGGCTGGGGCACGGTCGCCGACCATCCGGCCACCGCCGAGAGGTGGGACGACGACGACCCGGTCCGGCGGGTCGACGCCGGCGGCCCCGGCGAGCCCAAGGGCCGGGCGCTCGCGGAGATGTTGGTGGCCACGGCGAAGGCGGTCGGCGTGCGGGAGCCGGCGGGCCTGATCGTCGGCGGTGAGGGCACGTACGTGGGCGACTACCGCGTCACGTACTACGGTCTGGGCCTGGCCACGGGCTGAAGGCCGGCGGTCGGCGGACCGGTGGGCCGCGGGCACGGCAACGCCCGGCACGCCCGCGCCGGTTGCTCCGCCCGGCGCCTGCCGCCGGGGGAACTGAGCGGCGGACCCGGCCGTCCCAATGATCGGACCACCAACAAAGAACAGAAAAAAGGGGGCCCGCATGGCGGTCACGCTGGGCGAGGAGATCATGCTGCTGTCGCTGGACGACGAGTCCGGTGCGGCGAAGGACCGGCAGTCCGCCGGATGGGCCGTGGCGGGTGGCATCCTGCTCGACCTGGTCATGGCCGGGCGGGTCTCGGTGGACGACGGCCGGGTGCGTGTCACGGACCGGTCACCCACCGGTGTCCCCCTCCTCGACGACCGCCTGGAGCAGCTCACGGCCTGGGCGGGCCGCAGGCGCAGGCCCCCGAAGGTCACGGAGTGGCTGACGAAGGACCACTCCAAGGCCGTGACCGCCACGATCAAGAGCCTGCGTGAGCGCGGTCTCGTGGCGGAGGAGCAGCACAAGCTGCTGGGCCTCTTCCCTGTCAAGCGCTACCCGGAGGCGGACGGGGCGGCCGAGCGCGAGCTCCGCGAGCGCCTCGCCGCCGTCGTCCTCGAGGGGAGCGACCCCGACGACCGGACGGCGGGTCTGGTCGCGCTGATCCACTCGGCCAAGCTGCACCGCATCGCCTTCCCCGGCGTGCCGCGCAAGGAGCTCACCGCGCGGATGTCCGAGATCTCCGAGGGGCAGTGGGCGGGCGACAGCCTCCGTAAGGCCATCCACGACATGCAGGCGGCGATGGTCGCGGTCACCGTGATGACGGCGGCCGCGGCGGCGGGCTGACGCCCCGGCAGGTTCGTCACCGGCCCGCAGCGAGGGCTCGGTCAGCTGACGACGAAGCGGCTCGTCCCCCCGGTACGTCGCCGCCCGCCTCGCCCCGGCGATCGCGGGGCTGCGCCTTGTCGTCGCGGGCGGGACTTTCGACGGGGACGGCACGGCGGACGGCGGACGGGCGCGGCGTCTGCTCGGTCGGAGCACCGACGGCCACTGGCTGCGGCCGGCCCCGTCACCGGGCGCGGGCCTCGAGCCGGACCGCCGCTGAGCCGCCGGGCCGGGCGGCCGTCACGGGCGCCCGGCCCGGTGGCGCGGCGGCTCACGCCGCCTTGCGGCCGCCGAACGCGGCGAGTGTGCGCTCCAGCGCGGGCATCGCGCGGACCGTCCGCCGGGAGCGGATCAGCATGTCCCACGCGGGCTCGAACTTCTTCCAGCCGCCCGCGTACGCGAGGTGCCGCATCCGCTCGTGCGGGCCGGGCTGGGCGGAGGCGCCGCGCCAGATGTTGGACCAGCGGTAGAAGTCGCGGTAGGCGCGCCAGTAGCCGTCCTCCAGCTGCCGGGGGGTCATGCCCTTGGGCCGGTAGACCACATGACGGGTGTCGTACAGGTCCCAGTCGCGGTGCACGATGCGGTCCTCGGCCTCCATCTGCTTCCACAGCCCCGTGGAGGGATACGGCGTCATGATGTGGAACGTCGCCGTCTCGATGCCCTGCTCGACGGCCCACTCCACCGTGCGGTCGAAGACGTCCGGGCCGTCCTGGTCGAGGCCGAAGACGAAGCTGGCGTTGACCATGACCCCCGCGTCATGGAGACGGCGGACCGCCGCGCCGTAGTCCTTGCCGATGTTCTGGTTCTTGCGGCGCTCCGCCAGGTTCGCGTCGTTGACGGTCTCGAAGCCGACGAACAGGCTGCGCAGGCCCGCGTCGACCGCGCGCTCCAGCAGACCCGGCTGAAGCACGGAGTTGACCGTGCCTGCCGCCTGCCACAGGCGGCCCATACCCGCCATGCCGTCGAACAGGGCTTCCGCGAAGCGCCGGTTGCCCAGCAGATGGTCGTCGAGGAAGTAGAGGTGGCGGCCCGGCAGCCGCTCGATCTCCGACAGGGCGTCGTCGACGGTCTGCGTGTAGAAGGACTTGCCGCCCTCGAAGAACGCGTCCTTGTAGCAGAAGTCGCAGTGGTGCGGGCAACCGCGCGAGACCACGATGGAGTTGGGCACGAGATACAGGTGACGCTTGATCAGGTCCCGGCGCACCGGCGGGAGACCGGCCAGGGTGCGCTGGGCCGTGGAGTCGTAGCGCCGGGCCGCCGCGCCGTCGCGGAAGTCCTTCAGGAACAGCGGCCACTGCTCCTCCCCCGGTCCGGTGAAGATGGTGTCCGCGTGCTGCGCGGCCTCGTCCGGCAGCGAGGTGACGTGCAGCCCGCCCATCGCCACATGCACGCCCCGCGCCCGGAAGTGGTCGGCTATCTCGTAACTGCGGCGCGCCGAAGTGATGTACGGCTGGAGCACCAGCAGGTCGGGGGGGGCAGGGCCTCGATGTCGATGCGCTCGACGTGCTCGTCGTACAGCGTCACCTCGTCCGACTCGTCGAGGTATCCCGCGAGGGTCGCGAGACCGAGCGGCGGGAACAGCGAGTACTTGATGGGACGGAAGAGCGGACTGGTCGCTTCGGTCAGGGCCGGGAGGATCATCATCACGCGCATGACAGCCGAGACTGCGGAAACCGGTCCCGTAGTTCCCGCACACACGTGCGCCCCGGCAGCGCGGGGCTGCCGGGGCGTGGTGCGAGCGCCGGACGCCGCGGACGTCCGCGGCGCGGGGCTCAGATGAGGCCGAGCTCGCGGACCGCGTCGCGCTCCTCCTCGAGCTCCCGCACGGACGCGTCGATGCGCGTACGCGAGAACTCGTTGACGTCCAGGCCCTGGACGATCTCGTACTCGCTGTCCTTGCAGACGACCGGGAAGGAGGAGATGAGGCCCTCCGGGACGCCGTAGGAGCCGTCCGACGGGATGCCCATGGAGGTCCAGTCACCCTCGGCGGTGCCGTTGACCCAGGTGTGGACGTGGTCGATGGCGGCGTTCGCGGCCGAGGCGGCGGACGACGCGCCCCGGGCCTCGATGATCGCGGCGCCTCGCTTGGCGACGGTCGGGATGAAGGTGTCGGCCAGCCACTGCTGGTCGTTGACGATCTCCGCGGCGTTCTTGCCGGCGATCTCCGCGTGGAAGATGTCCGGGTACTGGGTGGCGGAGTGGTTGCCCCAGATGGTGAGGCGCTTGATGTCGGAGACGGAGGCGCCGGTCTTGGCGGCCAGCTGCGAGATCGCGCGGTTGTGGTCCAGGCGGGTCATCGCGGTGAAGCGCTCGGCCGGTACGTCCGGGGCCGCGGCCTGGGCGATGAGGGCGTTGGTGTTGGCCGGGTTGCCGACGACGAGGACGCGGATGTCGTCCGCGGCGTTGTCGTTGATGGCCTTGCCCTGGGGCTTGAAGATGCCGCCGTTGGCGGACAGCAGGTCGCCGCGCTCCATGCCCTTGGTGCGGGGGCGGGCGCCGACGAGGAGGGCGACGTTGGCGCCGTCGAAGCCGACGTTCGGGTCGTCGGTGATCTCGATGCCCTTGAGCAGCGGGAAGGCGCAGTCGTCGAGCTCCATGGCGGTGCCCTCGGCGGCCTTGAGCCCCTGCGGGATCTCGAGAAGGCGCAGCTTGACCGGCACATCCGCGCCGAGCAGGTGGCCGGAGGCGATACGGAAGAGCAGCGCGTAGCCGATCTGGCCGGCCGCGCCGGTCACGGTGACGTTGACGGGAGTGCGGGTCATGGCGATCTCCGTAAGACAGCTGGCGGTGGGCAACACTGCCCCTCGTACGGGACCTCTCGTCCACGCCCGAGGTGAATCTTGACGTGAAGAGATTTCCAGCGGTCAGGCTATCCGACCCGGGCACGGACCGATCCCCGCCCCCTTGTGGCGCGTCTCACCCGGCCGCGCCACAAGGCGTGTGTCACGGCGCGGTGGTGCACCCCTTGGTGCCGGTCGTGAGCGTGGCGCACGCCTTGGCGTCGGCCGGGTCGGGCGCGGCCGCCATCGGTGTGTACGCGTCCTTGTCCGCGTTGACCAGGGCGCTCTGAGCGGTCTTGCCGCCGACGGCTATCTGCACCGAGTCCCCCACGGCCGCCTTGGTGATACGGGCCCATGCCGCGCCGCACACCCGGCTGTGCCGGACCTCTATCACCGCCGTGCCGACGGTGGCCGTCGAGACGGTCTTGGCGTACTCGCCGCCGCAGCCCATGATTTCCGGGTCCTGGCCCGCGCAGTCGGCGCCGTTGCACTTCACCCCGGCCGGCAGTTCCGGGGCGGTGGTGGTGGGCGCGGCCGACGGGCTTCGCGTCGCCCGGTCCTCACGCCCGTCACCGCCGTCGCCGTTGACGAGGAACCAGCCGCCCGCGCCCACGATGAGCACGCTCACCACGGCGGCTACGACGAACGGGCCTTTACGGGCACGCCTGGCCGGACGCCCGTCCCCGCCCCCGGGCGCGGCGGGGCCGCCGTACCCGCCGGGGCGGGCCGGATCGCCGTACGCGCCGGCGCCGCCGGGGCCGCCGTACGGGTCGGCGACGGCGGGGCCGCCGTACGGGTCGGCGGCGGGTCCTCCCGTGCGGCCGTGCGGTCCGGGGCCGTACCCGCCGGCGGGCACGCGTCCCGCCGCGTCCCTGGGCCCGGCGGCACGTCCCGCGCCGCCGGGCCGCGCGGCCGACGGCATGGTCGGGCCCTGGCCGCCGACACCGCCGAGCGCCTCACGCGCCTGCGAGATCCGTATCGCTTCCATCGTCATGTCGTGGCGCGCCTCCGCGCGGCTCCAGGCGCGTTCCGCCAGCTCCCACATGGTGGTCACATGGCCGGTGTCGGTGCCGGTCACCTCGGCGAGCGCGACGGCCGCGCCCTTGGGCGCGAGCAGCCGTCCGTTGAGATAACGCTCCCAGGACGTCTTGCTGTACCCGGTGCGGTCGGAGACCGCCGCGATGCTCAGGCCGCTGCGGTCGACGAGCCCGCGCAGCTGGCCGGTGAACTCGCGTACCTCCGGGTCCAGCCCCTCGGGCAATTCCTTCCAACGAGGCATTGGTACTTCCCCCTTGTCCCCCGAATGTGCTTTGTATGCTCCCCGTGCAGCCGACGGTCCTCGGATGCGGCCCCAGTGTCGCATCCGTAGCACGACGATCACACCGTGGCGGAATGGTCACTTCCGTGCCACAGGCCACAGTCGTCCCTTGAACGGATTTGGCGCGTCCATGACTCTTGAAACACGACGGCGCCCGTCCTCCCTCGGGGGAGAGGACGGGCGCCGTCGCCCGTTTCGCCGTGCCGCGTCCGCGCCGGCCGGCCCCGGCCGCGTCCCGGACCGGCGCGGGTCACGGCGCCAGGCGGTCGGCCATCTTCTTCTGCAGACCGGCGTCCAGCGTGTGAAGGAACTGTTCCGTGGTCTGCCACGGCTGGTTGGCCGAGATCAGCAGGGCGAGGTCCCGGGTCATCTGGCCGCCCTCGACGGTCTCCGCGCACACCTGCTCCAGCACCCGGGCGAACCAGGTCACCTCCGGCGTGCCGTCCAGCCTTCCCCGGTGGGCGAGTCCGCGTGTCCAGGCGTGGACGGAGGCGATGGGGTTGGTCGACGTCTCCCGGCCCTGCTGGTGCCGGCGGTAGTGGCGGGTGACCGTGCCGTGGGCGGCCTCGGCCAGGACTGTCCCGCCGTCGGCCGACATCAGGACCGAGGTCATCAGCCCCGGCGAACCGAATCCCTGCGAGACCAGCGCCGACTGGACCTCGCCGTCGTAGTTCTTGCACGCCCAGAGGTAGCCGCCCTCCCCGCGGAGCGCGGCGGCCACCATGTCGTCGATCAGCCGGTGCTCGTACGTCAGGCCCTCTCGCGCGAACTCCGCCTTGAACTCTGCGTCGAAGACCTCCTGGAAGATGTCCTTGAACCGGCCGTCGTACCGCTTGAGCACCGTGTTCTTCGTGGACAGCAGGACCGGGTAGCCACGGGCCAGCCCGTAGCGGAACGAGGCGCGCGCGAAGTCGCGGATCGAGTCGTCGTGGTTGTACATGCCGAGCGCCACGCCCGGGCCTGGGAAGTCGTGGACCTCCAGCTCGACCGGGTCGGAGCCGTCCCTGGGCGTGTACGTCATCGTCAGCGTGCCGGGGCCGGGAACCTTGAGATCGATGGCCCGGTACTGGTCGCCGAAGGCGTGCCGGCCGACGACGATCGGCTTCGTCCAGCCGGCGACGGGCCCGGGGACGTTCTCCATGAGCACCGGCTCGCGGAAGACGACGCCGCCGAGGATGTCGCGGAAGGTCCTGTTCGGCGAGCGGTACATCGCCTTGAGGTTGAACTCCTCGACCCTCGCCTCGTCCGGTGCGATCGTGGCGCACTTGATGCCGACGCCGTACTTCTTGACGGCGTCGGCGGCGTCGAGTGTCACCTGGTCACCGGTGGCATCGCGCTGCTGGATGCCCAGGTCGAAGTGGATCAGCTCGACATCGAGATACGGCAGGATCAGCTTGTTCCTGATGAACTGCCAGATGATGCGGGTCATCTCGTCGCCGTCGAGCTCGACGACGGGACCGGCTACCTTGATCTTGGCCATCGGGTGAACGTCCCTCTCGCGCGTCGACCGGCCCGATGTCACGTTGAGTGACACCGGGCCATCTCGACTTCAAGCTACTCGCGTGAGTGGCCGACCCCTTGGACCCGGGCGCTAACGCACCGTGAAATGAACCGCGCCTTCGAGGAACGGCACGTCCAGCCACGGTTTCGGCTGCGCCACCAGGGCGAGCATGACGATCAGCGTTCCGAGCAGCCCGTACGTGATCATGTCCGTGAAACGGGAGCGGACGGCGAGCATGCCGACGGACGGCGTGACGCGGCGCAGCACGGCTCCGAGGACGAGAGCGGCGCCGATCAGCATCGTGCCCACACGGAAGGCGTCGGCGAAGGCGTTGGTGCCGACGATCAGCAGGCCTGCTCCCGTCAGGGAGAGCACCGCCAGCAGCGGCCACTGCCGTGCCGGGGCGGGCGCGTCCCGGGGCGCTGCCCGCCCGCCGCCCTCGGGCCGGGCGGTGTCCAGCGTGACGGCGGGCGGCCTGCGCGAGCCGGTCCTGCGGTCGTTGTCCGCGTCGTCGACGCCGTTCCCGTCGGCCGCTGCTGGGTCGCCCGGTGCCGCTCCCGCGCCGTCCTCGGCAGTGTCGGGTGCGGCGTCCGCGGAGGCCGCACCGGGGCGCGACGCCGGCCCGGCCGCCGCCGAGGCGGCGGCCGGGCCGGAAGCGGTGCCGGCCGGGCCGGCCTCGTCCGGACCCGGCGCGCCGGCGCCGTCGCCGTCGCCCGGCCCGCGGGTGCCGCTGCTGTCCGCGCGTACCACCATGGGTCAGCCTCTTCCCGTCAGGCCGCGGACTCGGCCGACGCCGCTCGCTCGGCGGCCTCGACCACGTTCACCAGCAGCTGCGCGCGCGTCATCGGTCCCACGCCGCCGGGGTTCGGGGCGACCCAGCCGGCCACCTCAGCGACGCCGGGGTGGACGTCGCCGACGATCTTGCCGTTCTCGTCACGGCTGACGCCGACGTCGAGCACGGCCGCGCCGGGCTTGACGTCCTCGGGCAGGATCAGGTGCGGCACACCGGCCGCGGCGACGATGATGTCCGCCTGGCGCAGGTGGGCGGAGAGGTCACGCGTACCGGTGTGGCACTGCGTCACGGTCGCGTTCTCCGACTTACGGGTCAGCACCAGCGGCATCGGCCGCCCGATGGTGATGCCGCGCCCGACGACCACGACGTTCGCGCCCTTGATCTCCACGCCGTGGTGGCGCAGCAGCTGGACGATGCCGTACGGCGTGCAGGGCAGCGGTCCCTCGATGCCCAGCACCAGCCGGCCGAGGCTCACCGGGTGCAGCCCGTCCGCGTCCTTGGCCGGATCCATCAGCTCCAGGACGCGGTTCGCGTCGATGCCTTTGGGAAGCGGGAGTTGGACGATGTAACCGGTGCACTCGGGGTTCTCGTTGAGCTCCCGTACGACCGCCTCGATCTCTTCCTGCGTTGCGGTCCCGGGCAGTTCGCGCTGGATCGACGCGATGCCGACCTGCGCGCAGTCACGGTGCTTTCCGTTGACGTACCAGCGGCTGCCCGGGTCGTCCCCGACGAGCAGGGTTCCGAGACCGGGCGTGATCCCCCGCTCCTTGAGGGCCGCCACCCGGGCGGTCAGGTCGGACTTGATCGCGGCTGCGGTGGCCTTGCCATCGAGAATCTGGGCAGTCATACCCCCATCCTCCCGGATGGACCCGCCCCGGTTCCAATCCGCCCGGTCTCCGTCTCGACGGGCGGATGGCCGGGAGGTTGCACTTGCACAACACCTGTGGATACCGGCTGGACAAAAAGTCCACTCTCAGACGACGATGAGCCGCGCAGTGCCGCGGGCAGTGCCGGGGGGCAAAACAGTAAAAACAGCACAGTTCCTCCGCTCGGGCCGCGTCGTCCCCGCATTTCCACACGGAGGAACCCGCCATGAGCTTCGGCGACCCGAACAACCCCTACAGCCAGCAGCAGGGCCAGCAGCCCGGCTACGGCTACCCGCAGGCCCCGCCGGTCCAGCCCTACGGCGGCGGTCTCCCGACCGGCCCGCAGGAGATGCCGGGCGGCGTCAAGGCGGCCCGCGTGATGCTCTACATCATCGCCGGCTTCCAGCTGATCGGCACGATCCTGTTCGCGCTCAGCGCGGTGGCCATCGGCAAGGCGAAGGAAGACCCGGCGCTCAGGGACGACGTCCAGTTCCAGGACCTCGCCGAATACTCGTCCGGTGTCCTGTGGCTGCTCACGCTGCTGGTGCTGGCCTGGGGCGTCTTCGCCATAGTCCTCGCCGTCAAGTTCGGCAGCGGCGGCAACGGCATCCGCATCGCGGCGATGGTGTTCGGCATCATCACCGCCATCCTGGGCATCTACCCGTTCATCCTGGTGGGCCTCGTGCACACCGTCCTGGCGATCCTCGTGACCGTGTTCGTCGGCAAGTCCGACGGTGGCGCCTGGTTCAACCGCCAGCGCGTGTGAGTCACGCACCCCGCACAGGTCGAAGGCCGTGAAACCCCCGGGTTTCACGGCCTTCGGCCTTTCCCGGCCGGTCCACTCTCGTGCCACACCGGGCGAACGCCGTGCCCCTGCCCGTACCTGTCCCTACCCTGGCGCTGATTCCGTCGGGGGAAAGGGATTGGGATGTACAGCATCGTCGTCGTACCGGCATCCTGCGTCACCGCACAGGAACAGATCAGGCTCGCACCGGGGGACACGCTCCGCTTCGGCCGCACACCGGCGCCGGGCGGCGGCAGCCGGCAACTGACCATCCCGCACCCGTGCGTTTCGCGCACCGCGGGCGAGATCACCGCCGCGGGCACCTACTGGTCGCTCAGCAACCTCAGCGGCACGTCCACCTATGTCGTGGAGAACCCGGAGGGCGCCGGGGAACACATCAAGATCGCGCCGGGGCGTATCGGCGCACCCGTGCCGTTCGAGTTCTCCCGTGTCGTGCTGCCCGCCGCGGACGAACCGGTCAGCTTCGACGTCTGGGCCCCGCGCCACGACTACGCCGAGGCCGAAGGGCCCGACCCGGACGGCGAACCGACCGTGCTGGCCTTCGCGCTGGACCGCACCAAGCGCTACTTCCTGGTGCTCGCGGCCCTCTGCGAGCCCCGGCTGCGCGGCGCGCCCCATGCGCCACTGCCCACCGTCGAGCAGGTCGTGGAGCGGCTGCGGCCGGTGTGGCCCGCGGCGAACCGGGCGGCCGTGCAGTGGAACATCGACTACCTCGCGGTGAAGCTGCGCCTCAAGCCCGGTCCTGACACCGTCGACCAAGGGCCGCGGCTGAACGGCAAGAAGGAGTCCCTCGTCTCGCTGGCGCTCCGCTTCGACCTCGTGCGCGAGGACGACCTGCCGGCGCTCGCGGCCGCGGCAACGGGCGGGGCCGGGCGATGACCGCCCCAGGGCCGTACGGCATCGCCGCCGTGCCCGCGGGCTACCGCGTCGGGGCATGGATCGTCGACGAACCGCTGGGCGCCGGGGCGTTCGGCAATGTGTACGCGGCCCACCACACCGCTCCGGAGCCCGGCGGTCCCGCCCGCGCCGCACTCAAGTTCCTGCCGACCGGCACGCACACCCCGCGCCAGCTGCGGCATCTGCGGGAGCTCGCCGAGCGCGAGGTGGCGCTCCTGCAAAAGCTGCGCTCGCCACGCCTGATCCGGATGTACGAGGCGCTGACGGTCGACGACGCCGCGCACCCCGAGCTGGACGGGGCCACCGTGCTCGTGCTGGAGGCCGCACAGGGCTCGCTCGAGACACTGCTCGCGAGGGAGAACCGGCCACAGGCGGGACCCACGCTGCTGACGCAGGTCTGTGAGGGGCTGCACCAACTGCACGGCGCGGGCTGGGTGCACGGCGACCTCAAACCCGGCAACGTACTGCTGATGCCCGACGGCACCGCACGTCTCGGCGACTTCAACATGGCGGCGGAACTGGACGGCACCCACGCGTACGCGCCGGCCTTCGCGACCGCCGACTACACGCCGCCCGAGCTGCTGTGGTCGGAGATCGGCGAACGTGGCCGGAAGGTACGGCAGACAGCGGACATCTGGGCCTTCGGTGTCCTGGCGCACCTGGTCCTGACCGGGTCGTTCCCCATGCCGGGGGGCTCCCCCTCGGCGCGCCGCGACGCGGCGGTGCGCTACGCCCGCGGTGAGGAGGAACTGCGGCTCTCCCCGGAACTGCCCGCGCTCTGGCGGGAGATCGTCCAGGACTGCCTGGCACGCACGCATGAGGAACGGGCCAGGCACGACGCGACGTCCCTGTTGCGGCGGACGGCGGACGCGGCGGCCGGACTGGTACCGCGCCGAAGACGCGCGCGCCGTCCGCTGCTCGCCGTGGCGGCCGGCATACTCGCCCTGGCGACGGCGGGCTTCGGGGTGCGGATGCTCATGGCCGACGACCCGGCCACGAAGCCGCGCGCCGACGCGGCCGCCGGGCACACCCCGAGCCCGAGCGCGGGCAGCGGCACCGGGACGGCACAGGCGGCCACGGGCTACGACCGCTGCGAGCCGGGCGCCGTCTGCTTCTTCTCCGAGGCCGGCGGCGAAGGCAGGATGTGCGCCTGGTCGGGCGACGACCCTGACTGGTTCGACGGCGAGAACGACTGCTCCTGGGCAGCCACCGAACGCCCCCGCTCCCTCTTCAACAACGGCCTGCCCGACCCCGACAACTTCATCCACGTCGCGTACTTCGCGAAGCCGGGACTGGAACAGCGCCTCGGCTGCGTCGAGAAGGGACAGCGGCAGGATCTGGCCCTGGACTCGAGCGTGCTGTCGCACACGTGGGCCAAGTCCTGCTGACCGCCACCCTCTGACGTACGAGGTACCTCCCGCCCGGCTCCGGCGGGATGGTGTCGGTGCGCCGCCGAACGGGCGGCGCGCGACGGGGGGCAGGTACATGAAACGCAGGTTCATCGCCGCGTGTGCGGTCGCGGCGGCCTTGTCGGCCGCCGTGACCGGGTGCACACAGGACGGCGGCGGGCAGGGGGCGGCCGGCGCGGCCGCGCCGGGCCGGCACACGGACGTGAACGGCCCGGCCGCGGAGCTGGGCCACGCCGACGAGCTGCGGATCTCGGACGCCGAGCAGCGCCTGGTCAAGCAGTGCATGAACCGGCGCGGTTTCCCGTTCTCGGAGCACCGGCCGCTCACCCTGGAGGAGAGCCGCCCGGTCGGCTACGTCCAGGACGACGCCGACTGGGCCCGCGAGCACGGCTACGGCAGCCGTATCGAGGCCAAGAGCGACTGGGCCCGACGGCACAACCCGAACCTCGTCCACCGCAACGAACTCTCCGCCCAACGGCGCGCGCTCTACGACACCGCGCTGGACGGCGGCCGGGACGCCACGGTGCTCACGGTCGAGGTGCCGGGCGGCGGCGGAACCATCCGGGGGCGCACCGGCGGTTGCGTCGGCGAGGCCCGGAAGCAGTTGTACGGCGACCAGAAGACGTGGTTCCGCGCCGAGAAGGCGGCGCTCAATCTCCGTCCGCTGTATGTCGCGGATCTGCTGCGGGACCAGCAGTTCGGCCAGGCCGTCAAGGCATGGGCGGCGTGCATGGCACGAGCCGGCCACCCCTACCGCGACCCGGAGGCCGCCCGTGAGGGCACCCGGCGGACGGCCCGGGACCTGCCGCCGGACAGGGCGTTCGCCGTCGAGAAAAGGATCGCCACCGCCGACGCCCTGTGCGCCCGCGACGCCTCGCTCAGAGCTGTCGGCCGGCAGCGCCAGGCCCACTACATCGGCACGTTGCGCGCCGAGTACCGCGAAGCGCTCGACACCCATCGCCGTCTCCAGCGGAACGCCCTGGCGCGTGCCGAGGAGATCGTGGGCCCCCGCGCCTGACGGGCGGCCCACAGCACACCCGCACCACTTCACACGAAGACGAACGGGAGTTCATCATGCGCAAGTTCACCATGGCCCTCGCCGCGCTCGGCCTGGCGGCCGTCGGCCTCGCCGCACCCGCCACGGCGGCCCATGCCGCCCCGGCCGCCCCGGCAGGGGTCGGCTGCGACAACGCGTGGCCCGGCAGCGACGGCTACGTCCGCGCCTGGGACGGCTACGACTGCTCCGGCACCTATCTCGGCGGAACGCAGGGGGACGACTCCAACTGGGCCGACGGCTCCGGCCCGTTCACGGGGTCCGACAACGACCGCGCGTCGTCCGTCATGAACAGCGGCTACTACGGCGGCGAGGACGTCGTCGCGTTCTACCGTCACGCGGGCTACGCGGGCGGCTACAACTGCCTCAAGCGGGGCGAGCTGTACGTCGACAACCTGTCCCTCAACACGTACACCACCGGCTACAGCATGAACAACAGCATCTCGTCGCACCAGTGGGTGTTCACCAGCGGGTGCTCGCGCTTCATGAGCTGACCGCGGCTCCCGGCACGCGTGCGGCCCGCCGGTCGTCCGGACCGGCGGGCCGCACGCCGTGCTCGCACGGCTCAGTGGAAGAAGTGCCGCGTTCCCGTGAAGTACATCGTCACGCCCGCCTTCTTCGCCGCCTCGACGACCAGCTCGTCGCGGACCGAACCGCCCGGCTGGACCACGGCCTTGACGCCCGCCGCGGTGAGGATCTCCAGGCCGTCCGGGAACGGGAAGAACGCGTCGGACGCGGCGTACGCGCCCCGTGCCCGGTCCTCGCCTGCCCGCTCGACCGCGAGCTTCGCGGAGTCGACGCGGTTGACCTGGCCCATGCCGACGCCCACCGAGGCGCCGTCCTTGGCGAGCAGGATCGCGTTGGACTTGACCGCGCGGCACGCCTTCCAGGCGAAGGCCAGCTCGGCCAGCTCCTCGGCGGACAGGGCCTCGCCCGTCGCCAGGGTCCAGTTCTCCGGCTTGTCGCCGTCCGCCTGGAGGCGGTCGGTGACCTGGAGGAGCGCGCCGCCGTCGATGGGCTTGAGCTCGACCGGGTTCGCCGGGGCGCCCTCGGCGCGCAGGACGCGGATGTTCTTCTTGCGGGCCAGGACCTCGACCGCGCCGTCCTCGTACGCCGGGGCCACGATGACCTCGGTGAAGATCTCGGCGACCTGCTCGGCCATCGCCACGGAGACCGGGCGGTTGACCGCGATCACGCCGCCGAACGCGGAGAGCGGGTCACAGGCGTGCGCCTTGCGGTGCGCCTCCGCGACGTCCGCGCCGATCGCGATGCCGCAGGGGTTGGCGTGCTTGATGATCGCGACGCAGGGCTCGGAGTGGTCGTACGCGGCCCGGCGCGCGGCGTCGGTGTCCGTGTAGTTGTTGTACGACATCTCCTTGCCGTGCAGCTGCTCCGCCTGCGCGAGGCCACCGCTGCCCGAGGTGTAGAGCGCGGCGGGCTGGTGCGGGTTCTCGCCGTAGCGCAGGACGTTCTCGCGCTCCCAGGTGGCGCCGAGGAAGTCGGGGAAGTCGCTCTCGTCGGCGGGCGCGTAGGAGGAGGCGAACCAGGACGCGACGGCCACGTCGTACGCGGCGGTGTGCTGGAAGGCCTCGGCGGCCAGGCGCTTGCGGGCGGCCAGCTCGAAGCCGCCCTCGCGGGCCGCGGTCAGCACGTCCGCGTATCGCGCCGGGCTGGTGACGACCGCGACCGAGGGGTGGTTCTTGGCGGCGGCGCGGACCATCGACGGGCCGCCGATGTCGATCTGCTCGACGCACTCGTCCGGGGTGGCGCCGGAGGCGACGGTCTCCTTGAACGGGTACAGGTTCACGATCACCAGGTCGAAGGGCTCGACGCCCAGCTCGGCGAGCTGCCGCTGGTGGTCCTCCAGGCGCAGGTCGGCGAGGATGCCGGCGTGCACGCGCGGGTGGAGGGTCTTGACGCGGCCGTCCAGGCACTCGGGGAAGCCGGTGAGCTCCTCGACCTTGGTGACCGGGACGCCCGCCCCGGCGATCTTCGAGGCGGTGGAACCGGTGGAGACCAGGGAGACACCCGCCTCGTGCAGGCCGCGGGCCAGCTCCTCAAGGCCGGTCTTGTCGTAGACGCTGACGAGTGCGCGGCGGATGGGGCGCTTCGTACCTTCGGCGGTCACGGGATCATTACCTTTCGTCCCTCAATGCGGTAGCCGTGCCGGGCCAGACGCCCCACGACCTCGACGAGCAGGGAGCGCTCGACTTCCTTGATGCGCTCATGGAGAGCGGCTTCATCGTCCTCGTCCCGTACCTCGACCACGCCCTGGGCGATGATCGGGCCGGTGTCGACGCCGTCGTCGACGAAGTGGACGGTGCATCCGGTGACCTTCACGCCGTACGCGAGTGCGTCCCGCACTCCGTGGGCACCGGGAAAACTGGGCAGCAGCGCCGGGTGGGTGTTGACGACCCGGCCGCCGAAGCGGCCGAGGAACTCCTTGCCGACGATCTTCATGAAGCCGGCGGAGACGACGAGGTCGGGCTCGTACGCGGCGGTGGCGTCGGCCAGTGCGCGGTCCCACTCGTCGCGGGTGGCGTGGTCCTTCACCCGGCACACGAAGGTGGGCAGTCCGGCGCGCTCGGCCCGGTCGAGACCTGCGATGCCGTCACGGTCGGCCCCGACGGCGACGATCCGGGCGCCGTACCCCTCGGGGTCGGCGGCGATGGCGTCGAGCAGGGCCTGGAGGTTGGTACCGGACCCGGAGACCAGGACGACGATGCGGGCGGCGGCCACGGGGACTCTTTTCGCGTTACGGTGCGGCTTACGGTGCAGCTTTGTGCGGTCGTACAAATGGAGCGCATCCCCGGATACGGGGAACTCTACGAAGCGGTCGACCGTCAGCAACGATACCGGCACACAGCACGGCCCCCACGGGACGGGGGCGTGGCCGGAAGGTAGCGTCTGGGGGCAGGGCCCGCGCCCAGGCGGTCCCGATCAAGGGCATGACGAGGGGAAGACGTTCACCAGATGCCGGACCGACGCCGTCGTACGGACCTCCTGTTGCCGCGGGAGCGCCAGTCCACGGACGACAACAACCCCTTCGCGCCGCCGCCGGAGGGCAGGCCGGACCAGCCGTGGCAGCCGCGCCACCCGTCGTCCGACGACGACTCCTCCTCGTCCTCCGGCCGGTCCGGCGGTGACGGCCCGGACAGCGGCTCGGGCTCGGGCTCGGGCTCGAACTGGGGCAGCCAGTGGAGCAGCCGGCAGCCCGGCCGCTCTTCGGGTGGCGGCTTCGGCGGCCGTCCGCGCCCCGACGGCAACGGCGGCCAGGGCGGTCCGGGCACTCCCGGCGGCCTGCGCTGGGACCCGACGGACCCCGCGCAGCGGCGGGCGCGGTACGCGCTGCTGTCGGGCATGTGGGCGTTCTTCTTCGCCCTGTTCGACTTCCCCGAGATCGCCCTGCTGCTCGGCGCGCTGGCGCTGTACTGGAGCATCAGCTCCCTGCGCGCCAAGCCCCAGCGCCGGGTGGACACCACCTCCCTGACCACGGGGGGAACCCCGGCGAACGCCCCGGCCCCACCGCAGCACGCCCCCGCGTCCGCGCCGCCCGCCGGCCCCGGCAGGCCGCAGATCACGGCGGCGGTGAGCGGCCTGGTGATGGCGAGCATCGCGCTGGTGATCGTGGCGGCGTCCTTCACGGCGCAGCTGGTCTACCGCGACTACTACACCTGCGTGAACGACGCACTGACCAAGTCGGGGCAGCTGGCCTGCAACCAAGAGCTCCCGGAGCCCCTGCGGGGCGTGCTGGGCGTCAAGGAGTAACGCGCGAAAGCGCGCGGGAGCCGCGCCGCGGGTCAGCGGGCGGCTTCCTCAAAGGGCTCGGGCGGTTCCCCGCTCGGGCCCTTCGCCGCCTGCGACGCGGGCGGCGGGGCGGGCGGCGACATGGTCGGCGACGCGGACGGGGGCGCCGGGGCGGGCCCCGAACGGGTGGCGGGCTCGGGAACGGTGGCAGGCTCGGGAACGGTGGCGGGCTCGGGCCCGGTCGGCGGGGCAGGTACCGGAAGCGGGGGGAAGTCCGGCATCAGGCCGCCGGAGGACTCCTTCAGCGCGGCCCACCGGTCCTCACGGGGTCCGCGGGCGGTCCAGGTGTCCGCCGGGAGGAAGTCGTACAGCTCGGACTCGTCGTCGAGCGGGCCGGACCCGCCGTCGAGGTCCGTGTCCGACGGCTCCTGCCCCGCCGCCGGAGCCGAGGGCGCCGGGGACGTCGCCGGTGCCTTTGCGAAGAGCACCGATTCCCTTGGCCCTTCGGCCTCGGCGTCGCGACGGCGCAGCAGTCCCCGCCATCCTCGGCCGGGCGTCCTCAGCCGCCACGCCCGCAGGGCCAGCGCCAGCGGGATCCCCGGGCCGGCCGTCCAGAGCAGGGCCGCGCCGCCGGTGAGCCACCACACGGGGCCGAACTCCGAGAGGCGGCCGGTGCCGAGCGGGCCTCCGGACGCCGCGGCGAGCAGGCACATGAGCCCGGCGGAGCCGACCGCGCCGAGCAGCACCGCGAGGGCGGTCCCGCCGGGGCTCCAGGCGCTCGCGCGCTCCCCGTGTCGCGGGGCCGCCGCTCCCACCGTGAACCAGGCGACCACCACTCCCGCGGCGAGGGGCACCGCGACCGCCGCCCAGTGCAGCGGCGTGCCGGGCCCCTCACCCGGTACCGCCGCGAGCAGGGGGAAGTCGGGCAGCGCGGGCGTGCCGGTCGCCGCGAGCGGCGCCGCCGTCGCGCCCGTACCGAGGGCGAAGCCCGGCCCGAGCCCGTAGGCCGCACCCCATACCGCCGCGTTCGGCAGCAGCGCCAGCGCCAGCAGCGCGACGGCCGCCCGGCCCGACCACTCCCCCGACAGGCCCAGGAACGACTCCTGCGCGGCCCGTCCGTGCCAGACCGTGGAGGTCACGGCCAGCACCGCGCCGCCGACGAGCAGCGTGAGCGTGGCGGCAACGGCGGACCGCAGCGCGGCGGTCACCCTGGCTCGGGCGACGGCCGCCCGCAGCCGCTGCGGCACCCAGGCCGGCAACGGACCCAGCGGCCGGCCGCTCGCCGTCCAGGCCCCGGTGGCGGCGGCCAGGAAGGTCACGAGCGGCAGATGGACCAGGGCGCTGATCGGGTCGGCCGCGAAGGAACCACCGGCGACGTAGAGCACGACCGGCGCACCGACCATCACATAACCGCTGGCCACCATCGTCGGCGCGCTCCAGGCGGACGGCCTCGGCCTGCCCTCCGCCGGCTCCAAGGCGTCGCGTGCCGCCCGGTGGGCCAGCCAGGCGGGCACGGCGACGAGCAGCAGCGGCACGATCCCCATCGGCGCGGGCGCCCCGGAGAGCGTGTCCGTCCGTACGAGCTCCGTGCCGTGCGCGAGCAGCCACAGCGCAGCCGCGACGTGCAGCGCGTCGGCCGGGTCGCTGTCGGGGAAGGGCGAGCTGATCCACATCACCATCACGAGCACGGTGATCACGCCGAGCCCGAGTCCGGCCGCCGTCGCGCCGCGTACGAACGACGCGACCAGCGCGACCGACGCGCCGCCCTGCACGGCGACCGGGGCTTGGGGCACTGAGTGGCTCTGTTCGGTCACTTGGGTCACGCGGCCATGCTGCCAACGACACGCGCTTTATCCACGTAACGGGCGAATGACCGATGTGTCGCCCAAGATACGTTTATGTGCTTTTTTGTCGAGTGCAGTGCTGTGAGGGGCCCTTCATGACCGAGAGCATCACCCGCTCCGCGTCCGGCACCCCCCTGCCGCCCCCGAAGGAACGGCGCAGGCTTCGAGAGGGGAAGGCCCTCTCCGAGGACGAGGTCGCGACGACGATCGGAGTCACCCGGGCGACGATCCGGTCATGGGAGACCGGGCGCACCGACCCCAGGGGGCGCAAACGCGAGGCGTACGCCAGGCTGCTCGCCGTCCTCGACATGCGGACCGGGGAGTGGGCCCCGGGCGCCGGGCCCCTGAAGGACGACCGGGACCCTGACGGCAGGGACGAAAGGGACCGGGACGGAGAGGACCGGGACGGCCGGGTCCGCACCGCACCGCCGACCCGCACGGCGCAGCCCACGGCGAACACCCGTCCCCGCCCCGCCGCGAAGCGCGCAGCGAAGCCGCCCGCGGCCCTGTGTCCGAGGCCCGTCGGCAGGCCCGGACAGCCGTACGCGACGGCGCCCTCCGCCGACAGCCCCCGTGTCGTCGGCTCCCTCGGCCCGGCGGCCCTGACCGTGCCGCCGCCCAGCCCGGAGGAGGCGTTCGACGTGCTGTACGCGGGCGCCGCCCCGGACCTGGTGCGCCAGACGTATCTGCTCACCGGACGCCGGCGTCTTTCCCAGGAGTCGGTCGAGCGGGCCTTCCACCACGCCTGGCAGCGCTGGCCGGAGGTCGCCGTGGACCGCGACCCGGCCGGCTGGGTGCGGGCGGTCGCGTACGAGTACGCCGTGTCCCCGTGGAACCGACTGCGGCCCGCGCACCGGTACCCCGACGAACTGCCCGGCGAGGAGCCCCGGCGGGAGCTGCTCGAGGCGCTGCTGGAACTCCCCACGGCCTACCGCCGCACGCTGCTGCTCCACGACGGCCTCGGGCTCGGGCTGCCGGAGACCGCGGCGGAGACGGAGGCCAGCACCCCGGCCGCCGCGAACCGTCTCGTGCACGCGCGTGAGGCCATGGCCGAGCGGCTCCCCGAACTGGCGGACACCAGCGTGCTGCGGGACCGGATGAGGGGACTGGCCGGCGCCGGACCCGCACCCCTGATGACACCGGCGTGCGACGTGCGCAGCGGGTGCGAGCGCCGGGCGCAGATGTGGACACGGGCGGTCGTCGCGGCGACCGCGCTGATCGTCGCCGCGACCGCCTTCACGCTGGTCACGGCGCCACGCCAGTACGATCCGCCCGTCTCACCGGCCCAGCAGATCGAAGGCGTGCCCGCGCCCCAGCACGGGCCGCACCGGTTGACGGACAAGGACAAGGAACTCCGCGACAAGCTCCGTTCAAAACCGGCGAGCGGACCTGGGCGCCTCGTCCCGCTGCACGGCTGACAGGCTCCTTCCGAAACGCGTGTGGGCCCGCCCCGGTCACCCGGGGCGGGCCCACACATGTACTGCGGAAGGTCAGCCGGCGAGGATGGCGCGCGCCAGCTTGGCCGTCTCGGTCGGCGTCTTGCCGACCTTGACGCCCGCGGCCTCGAGGGCCTCCTTCTTCGCCGCGGCGGTGCCGGAGGAGCCGGAGACGATGGCGCCGGCGTGGCCCATGGTCTTGCCCTCGGGGGCGGTGAAGCCCGCGACGTAGCCGACGACCGGCTTGGTGACGTTGGCCTTGATGAAGTCGGCCGCACGCTCCTCGGCGTCGCCGCCGATCTCACCGATCATCACGATCAGGTCGGTGTCGGGGTCCGCCTCGAACGCCGCGAGGGCGTCGATGTGCGTCGTACCGATGACCGGGTCGCCACCGATGCCGACGGCGGAGGAGAAGCCGATGTCACGGAGCTCGTACATCATCTGGTAGGTCAGCGTGCCGGACTTGGACACGAGACCGATGCGGCCGGGCTTGGTGATGTCGCCCGGGATGATGCCGGCGTTGGACTGGCCCGGCGTGATGAGGCCGGGGCAGTTCGGGCCGATGATGCGGGTCTTGTTGCCCTTGGACTTCGCGTAGGCCCAGAAGGCGGCGGAGTCGTGGACGGCGATGCCCTCGGTGATGACGACCGCGAGGGGGATCTCGGCGTCGATCGCCTCGACGACGGCGGCCTTGGCGAAGGCCGGCGGCACGAAGAGGACGGAGACGTCGGCGCCCGTCTTCTCCATGGCCTCGGCGACGGAGCCGAAGACCGGTACCTCGGTGCCGTCGAAGTCGACGGACGTGCCGGCCTTGCGCGGGTTCACGCCGCCGACGATGTTGGTGCCGTCACCCAGCATGAGCTTGGTGTGCTTCATGCCCGTGGCACCGGTCATGCCCTGGACGATGACCTTGCTGTCCTTGTTCAGGAAGATAGCCATGGTTCTAGATCCCTCTTCCCTTACTTCGCAGCAGCGGCGAGCTCGGCGGCCTTGTCGGCCGCGCCGTCCATGGTGTCCACGCGCTGCACCAGCGGGTGGTTGGCGTCGGAGAGGATCTTGCGACCCAGCTCCGCGTTGTTGCCGTCGAGGCGCACGACCAGCGGCTTGGTGACTTCCTCGCCCTTGGACTTCAGCAGCTCCAGGGCCTGGACGATGCCGTTGGCGACCTCGTCACAGGCGGTGATGCCACCGAAGACGTTGACGAAGACGGACTTGACGTCCGGGTCGCCGAGGATGATCTCGAGGCCGTTCGCCATGACCTCGGCGGAGGCGCCGCCACCGATGTCGAGGAAGTTGGCGGGCTTCACGTTGTCGTGGGCCTCGCCGGCGTAGGCGACGACGTCGAGGGTCGACATGACCAGGCCCGCGCCGTTGCCGATGATGCCGACCTCGCCGTCGAGCTTGACGTAGTTGAGGTTCTTGGCCTTGGCGGCAGCCTCGAGCGGGTTGGCTGCGGCCTTGTCCTCGAGGGCCTCGTGCTCCGGCTGGCGGAAGTCGGCGTTCTCGTCGAGCGACACCTTGCCGTCGAGCGCGATGACGCGGCCGTCGGCGACCTTGGCCAGCGGGTTGACCTCGACGAGGAGCGCGTCCTCGGCGATGAAGGTCTTCCACAGGGTCACCAGGATGTCGGCGACCTGGTCGGCGACCTCGGCCGGGAACTTCGCCTGGGCGACGATCTCGGCGGCCTTCTCCTTGGTCACACCCTCGTTGGCGTCGACCGGGACCTTCGCGAGGGCCTCGGGCTTGGTGGCCGCGACCTCCTCGATGTCCATGCCGCCCTCGACCGAGGCCATGGCCAGGAAGGTGCGGTTGGTGCGGTCGAGGAGGTACGAGACGTAGTACTCCTCGGCGATCTCCGGAGCGGTCTCCGCGATCATCACCTTGTTGACCGTGTGGCCCTTGATGTCCATCCCGAGGATGTCCGTCGCACGGGCGACGGCCTCGTCCGGAGTGGCGGCCAGCTTGACGCCGCCGGCCTTGCCGCGGCCGCCGACCTTCACCTGCGCCTTGACGACCGACTTGCCGCCCAGTCGCTCGGTGGCCTCGCGCGCCGCCTCAGGCGTGTCGATGACTTCACCGGCCAGCACCGGTACACCGTGCTTGGCGAAGAGGTCCCTCGCCTGGTACTCGAACAGGTCCACGCGCGTCCGTCCCTTTTCTGATGATCGCGGTTCGTTGTCTGCGTGGGCGTGCCGCGAAGGGCAACGTGACTGCTCTTGTCACAAGGGAGGCACACACGGTGTCCGTGGGCGCGGCATGTCCGCCTGGCAGGTTATCCCCGCCGGAGGTGCGCCCCTAAATCGCAGATCACACCTGAGCGGTGATTACGGTCACAGAGCGCACCCCGATCATACGGCCGGACCGGGGCCGAAGGCCTCCCCCGCAGAGCCGGGCGGGACGCCACCCGGATCCCGGTGGCGTCCCGCCCCTGCTACTGGTTGCCTGGTCAGGCACCTGACGGGTGCCTCGGCGAGTGGCTGCTCAGATGCCGTACGGGAGGTAGCTCGGGGTCACGTCGGAGACGACGCCCTGCACCCCGCCGACCGCGTTGCCGGCGAGCGGCACCGCGTCGCCCGTGACGTTCGTCGCAATACCCTGCGCGAACGGCTGGACCTCCGACACCACGCCCGCCGCGAACGGGTCCACCTGGCCGGTCAGGCCGTAGGCCAGGTCACCGGCGCTGTGGCCGACGCCCTGCGCGAGCGGCTGGACATGGCCCGCCACGGTGTCGACCAGCGGCTGGACCTCCGCGACCACACCGGCCGCGAAGGGCTGCACCTCGCCCGCGACGCCGCCGGCGAACGGCTGCACCTCGGAGACGACGCCCGTCGCGAACGGCTGCACCTGGCCGGCGACAGAGCCGGCGAACGGCTGCACGTCGGAGACGACGCCCTGGGCGAGTACGCCCGCGTCACCGGCGGCCTGGGCGGCGACCGGCTGCGCGCCGGCCACGGCGGTCGCGACGACGGGCGGCAGCACGGCCGCGGAGGTCTCGTCGACGATGGGGCCGGACGCGTCGACCGCGCCCTGCACGCCGGCCTCGGCAGCGGCCGGGGCCTGCTCCAGCTCGTGCGCGAACGCGGAGAGGGGACCGAAGAGGTAGTCGATGTCGGCGTCGACGGCCGGGGCGGCGGGGACGTCCACCGACGGGGCCTCGGGGGACGGCAGGCGCACGTCGGGAACGGACGGCGCCTCGTACGAGGGGAGTTCGCCCTCGACGTACTCACGGGCCTGCTCGGCGGAGCCGGTCGCCACGTCCTGGACGTCGGCCGCGGGCAGCCGCTCCGCCAGGCCGGCGGCGGCGTCCACGTCTGTCACCACGTCGACGGTGGCGTCGACGGCCTGGTCCGGGGTGGACAGCGGCACGGAGACGGGCGCCTCGTCGGCGCTGGCCACGGCGGTCCCGATGGCCCACATACCGGTGGCGGTGGCCGCGACCGCGATGGAGCGGCGGATGTTCTTGTGCATGCTCGGTGGTTCCTTCGAATTCGTTCGGCGGTCCGGAGAACAGGGCTCCGGAGTGGCGGGCAGACCTGCCCACCCCCGCGTGGCAGGTCAGGAGGCGGGGGAAGGCCTGCCCTAGCCGGGGAATTCGAGTACGTCTCGGGGCCTGTCGCGGGTCGGCGGCTCGGCCGCCGGGCAGCGGGGACCGCAGGCGAACGCGTCCGGGGAGTTGCCGGCCGACGTGGCCGCCGGCTGGTCGCCCGCGCGGGGCGTGTGCGTCTCGCCGGAGTGGTGCACGGCGCCCGGCTGATCCCTGCACGGGTCCACAGGGGCCGGTGCGGGCGCGGGAGACTGCGCGGACGTGGCACGCGTCGCGCCGAAGTGACCGCCGTGCGCGTCGCCGCAGTCACGGCCCGGAGCGCCGGCGGCCACGCTGGGACCTGCGACGGAAGGGCTCGTGTCGCCGGCCGCCGGGTCCGTACCGGCGGGCGCGACGGTGAACGCCTCGCCACCCGGCGCGTACTGCCGTGCCGGAAGGTCGTCGGGGACCACGACGCCACCGTCGCCCGGCAGCGCGCCGCCGGGTCCCGGCAACTGGCCGCCGGGCAGCGGCCCGGTGATGAGACCGAGCAGCGGACCGGCGAGCCGGCGCACGCCGTCGGTGACCGGACGGGCCGCCTCGCGGACCGTTTCCACGGCCTGCCCGGCGCCCGCGGCGCCGGCGGCGCTCAGGGATCCGGCGGCCACGCGCCGCAGTTCCTGTGCTGCCCGCTGCTCGGCGCGCTCCACCGCAGCCGGAGTCCCGGCGGAGGTGGACGGTCCGGCGGAGCCGGGTGCGGCCGCTCCCGCCGACGGGCCCGAAGGGATCGGCGCGGCAACGGTGTCTCCCGCACCGGTCGGCCGGGGCACGGCGACGGTGTCGGTGCCGCTTCCGTGCCGAGCGCCGGCCTGGACCTCGGCGGTGACGTCACCCGCCGGGGGCTCGGCAGCCTGGGCCGGCCCGCAGAAGAGCAGGCCGAGCGTCAGAACTCCCCCGAGGAGCAGCAGAAGGCGCAGCATCCGCGAACCGGCCGCCGCCCGGCGCAGCGCGCGCGGGACGGCAGCGGTGCGAAGCGCTGCGGCAGTCACGGTGGAGGGGCTCTCTCTCGGTCGGCATCAGCCGGGATCGCGACGATGCTCGCACGAAGCTCCCTGGGCGACGCAAGTCCCCTGTTACCGATGGGTCACCATGTCACGTCCTGTTACTGATGGGCGGCCATGTCCGGTATGGGCAGGGGGCGTTTCTCGATGGCCGCCGCCATGACGTCGGGAAAAAGGTCCGGCGTACAGGCGAACGCCGGTGCCCCGAGGGCCGCGAGGGCTGCCGCGTGCTCACGGTCGTAGGCGGGGGCGCCCTCGTCGGAGAGCGCCAGCAGAGTGACGAACTGCACTCCGGACGCCTTCATCGCCGCGACCCGCTTCAGCATCTCGTCGCGGATGCCGCCCTCGTAGAGGTCGCTGATCAGGACGACGACGGTGTCGGCGGGGCGGGTGATCTGCGACTGGCAGTACGCCAGCGCCCTGTTGATGTCCGTGCCGCCGCCGAGCTGGGTGCCGAACAGGACGTCCACCGGGTCGTCGAGCTGGTCGGTCAGATCGACGACGGCCGTGTCGAAGACGACAAGGCGGGTGGCGATGGAGCGCATCGAGGCCAGCACCGCGCCGAAGACCGACGCGTAGACGACAGACGCGGCCATCGAGCCCGACTGGTCGATGCAGAGCACGACCTCCTTCTTCACCGCCTGGGACGCCCGGCCGTAGCCGATGAGCCGCTCGGGCACGACCGTGTTGAACTCCGGCAGATAGTTCTTGAGGTTCGCCCGGATGGTGCGGTCCCAGTCGATGTCCCGGTGACGCGGCCGGTTGATCCGCGCCGAGCGGTCGAGCGCACCGGTCAGGGTGGACCTGGTGCGGGTGGCGAGCTTCTTCTCCAGTTCCTCGACGACCTTGCGCACGACCGCCCTGGCCGTCTCCTTCGTCGTCTCCGGCATCGCCTTGTTGAGCGAGAGCAGGGTGCCGACGAGATGCACGTCGGCCTCGACCGCCTCCAGCATCTCCGGCTCGAGCAGCAGCGCCGAGAGGCCGAGCCGGTCTATCGCGTCACGCTGCATGACCTGCACCACGGAGCTCGGGAAGTACGTACGGATGTCGCCCAGCCAGCGGGCGACGGACGGCGCGGACGCACCCAGACCGGCCGAACGGCTGCTGTTGCGACTGCCGTCGGAGCTGCCGGCGGATCGGCCGTAGAGGGAGGTGAGCGCGCCGTCCATCGCGGCGTCGGTACCGGTGAGGGTGCGGCCCGTGCCGTCGGCACCCGACTCTCCGCCGAGCACCAGCCGCCAGCGCCGCAGCCGCTCGTCGTTCACGCTCGCAGTCATCCGGCCACTCCCGCCAGGTCGTTCAGTTCGTTGTCGTCGATGCCGAGGAGGAGCCCCAGCACGGGAAGCACCGCGTCCGCGCGGGCGGTGTCCAGGCCGGGTCCGAAGCCGGGGATCCCGGCGTCGCTCCGTGTCTGCGCGGCCGCCGTTCCCTGCCCGCGCCGGACGAGTTCACCCAGCGTGCGGCGGACGCCCGGTTCGTAGGCCGAGAAGGTGCGGCGCAGCAGCGGCAGCACATCGGTGAACGCGGCCGCGGACACGCCGGTCAGCCACGAGTCGACGAGCCCCAGCAGGCGTTCGTCGTGGACGAGCAGCAGCCCTCCGCCGGACGCACCGCCGACGAAGCCCTCGATCCAGGCGGCCGCCGCGGCCGGCTCCGTTCCCGGGGAGAGCGCGAGGGCCATCAGGCGTGCGGCCTCGTCCTCCTCGAGGTGCCCCTCGTCCAGCAGCAGACGGGCCGCCCGGCCGCGTATCACCCCGGGGACGGAGTCCCGGCCGGACAGCTTGCGCAGCACGGAACGCCAGCGCTCCCCGATGCCTTCGGCGTCCGGCAGCAGGCCGACGGCCGCGTGCACACCGTCGAGATGGCCGCGCATCTCGTCCGCGCCGTCCGCGTCGAGCCCGGCGCAGGCGGGCGGCAGACCTACGCAGATCCGCTCGGCGAGTCCGGCGGCGACCTCGCTGAGTGCCGCCGTGTCCGTGGCACGCACGTCGCCGTACCGCAGGGAACGGGCCAGCGCGGGCAGCGCCTGCGCGAGATGGCTCACGTCGGTGTCGAGGGCGGCCCGGTCGGCCAGGGCCTTCATCACCACGGGGAGCGCGTCGGGCAGTTCGGCCAGGAGGCACTGCTCGGCGAGGGCGGTCACCTCGGCGAGCGCCGTCGCGGAGCCGGCCTGCGCCTCGGCCTTGGCCGTGGCGGCGGAGAGCACGGTGGTGCCCCAGACGCCGGCCTCCGCGACCTTCACGGACAGCTCGGGCTCCCAGCGCAGCCGCCAGCTCTCCCGGAACGTGCCGGTGCTTCCCCGGCCTGCGGCCGGCTCGCCCCAGCCGACCGCGAGCAGCCGCAGCCGGTGCAGCAGCCGGCTCTTGGCCGCGTCGGTGTCCTTGCGCAGGTCCAGGTCCAGTTCGCGCTCGAGGGCCTCCGGCTTGAGCCGCAGACTGCGTTGCTGCCGGGCCAGGTCACGCTGGAGCGGCACGGCGGGCGCCGTGTCGGGCACCTCGCCCAGGACGTCCCCCACGATGAGCCGGTCCCTGACCAGGTCGAGCGGCACGTCCGAGCCGTCGCACATCACCGCCCGGACGGCGTCGACGGTCTCGGTCAGTCCGGCGAGCGGTCGGCCCCGCATCACGGCCAGGGTCTCGGCGAGCCGGACGGCCTCGATGACATGGGCGGACGACACCATCCGGTCCTCGTCCCGGAACAGCCGGGCCACCTTCGTCATCCACCGCTCCACGGGCCGGTCGGGGGCACCGAAGAGGTGGCCGTACCAGCCGGGCGAGTCGATGCCCGCCCCGTAGCCGGAGCGGCGCGCCAGCCTGCGGTGCGTCCAGGGCACCCACGTCATTTCCGTCCTGACCTTGGGCAGCCCCTTGAGGACGGCCTTGTCCGCGGCGACCGTCGTCGCGGTCATGAGCGCCGGCACGTGCCAGGCGCCGCAGACGACGGCGACGCCGTCGTCCCCGAACTCCTTCTTCGCGGCGCGGAGCTGGAGCCTCATGAACGCCTCACGCACCAGGTCACGGTCGTGACCGCCGTGGCCGTACGTCTCCCGCAGGGCCGCCATGGCCTCCGCCAGGGCGGCGAACGGCGCGAACGGGTCGGGCTCGCCGGCGGCGTCGTCCGCCGGTCCTCGGTTCGGTGCCGGGCGGGTGCCCCGGAGCTCGACGACGTCCTCCCACCAGCGCTCCGGGTCGTCGTACCCGGCGGCTCCGGCGAGAACCGCGATCGGGTCGACCCGCACGTCCGGCGTGTCCTGCGAGGCGTCCTCCGGCCCCGGCCCGGCCTCCCCGGTCAGCGCGAGCGAATGCGCCGCGGGCAGGTCGATGAAGCGCACGGCCGCGCCGTTGGCCAGCGCCCACCGGATCGCCACCCACTCGGGGGAGAACTCGGCCAGCGGCCAGAACGCGGCCCTGCCCGGATCGTCAGCGGCGTGCGCGAGCAGGGCGACGGGCGGACGCATCTGCGCGTCGGCAGCCAGCGGGAGCAGGGCGTCGCCCTCCGGCGGGCCTTCGATCAGTACGGCCGCGGGGGTGGCCGCCTCCAGCGCGGCCCGCACCGCCCGGGCCGAGCCGGGCCCGTGGTGGCGGACCCCGAGCAGGAGGGAGGTCATGCGCTCACCTCGCGGCAGGCGCGGTAGAAGTCCTTCCAGCCGTCCCGCTCGCGCACCACCGTCTCCAGATACTCCTGCCAGACGACCCGGTCGGCGGCCGGGTCCCGCACGACCGCGCCGAGGATGCCCGCCGCCACGTCCCCCGGCCGGAGCACGCCGTCACCGAAGTGCGCCGCCAGGGCGAGGCCGCCGGTGACCACGGAGATCGCCTCGGCCGTCGACAGCGTCCCGGACGGGGACTTGATCTTCGTGCGGCCGTCGGTGGACACCCCGTCGCGCAGCTCACGGAAGACCGTGACCACCCGGCGGATCTCCTCCAGCCCCTCGGGCGCGGCCGGCAGGTCGAGCGAACGCCCTATCTGGTCGACGCGCCGCGACACGATGTCGACCTCCGCCTCCGGCGTCAGGGGCAGCGGCAGGACGACGGTGTTGAAGCGCCGGCGCAGGGCGCTGGACAGGTCGTTGACCCCGCGGTCACGGTCGTTGGCGGTGGCGATGAGGTTGAAGCCGCGGACGGCCTGCACCTCCTGGCCCAGCTCCGGTACGGGCAGCGTCTTCTCGGAAAGAATCGTGATCAACGTGTCCTGCACATCGGCCGGGATGCGGGTGAGCTCCTCGACGCGGGCGGTCATGCCCTCGGACATGGCGCGCATGACGGGGCTGGGCACCAGCGCGTCCCGGCTGGGGCCGTGCGCCAGCAGCTGGGCGTAGTTCCAGCCGTAGCGGATGGCTTCCTCCGGCGTGCCGGCGGTGCCCTGCACAAGGAGGGTGGAGTCGCCGCTGACGGCCGCGGCCAGATGCTCCGACACCCAGGTCTTCGCGGTGCCCGGCACGCCGAGAAGCAGCAGAGCACGGTCGGTGGCGAGCGTGGTGACGGCCACCTCGACGATCCGGCGGGGCCCCACGTACTTCGGTGTGATCACCGTGCCGTCGAGGAGCGTGCCGCCGAGCAGATAGGTGGCGACGGCCCAGGGCGACAGCCGCCAGTTCACCGGCCGCGGCCGGTCGTCGGCCGCGGCCAGCGCCTTCAGCTCGTCGGCGAAAGCGTCCTCCGCGTGCGGCCGCAGGGCTTCGTTGCCCGCCTTGGCGACGGTTTCTGACACGGTCATGGATCCCCCTCCAGATCGTTCGACCCGATGTGGGATCCACCGTGCACCATGCCACTGACAATCGGCCCGGCCTCGGCATGACCGCAGGTCAGAGGCCGAAAGCCGGTGTGGAGAAAGGGAGTCAGCCGCCGACCGGGGACTCCGCGATGCAGCCGCCCGCGGAGGTGAGACCCTCGCCCGTCTCCTGGGTGAGCACCTTGCCCTTGTGCGTGATCCTGCACGTGACCTCGGTGCCGGTGAGGTCGGCGGCGACCGGCATCACCGCGGCGGGCATGATGCCGCGCAGCGTGACCGTCTTCGTCCACGGCAGGGTGGGCTTGTCCACCGTCTCGATCTTCGGGTTCATCGCCTCGCCGCCACCGCCGTGGTATTGGATCGAGTCGACGTTCTTGCCCGTGACCTCGTACGTCACCTCGTACTTCTCGTCGACCACCTTGTCGACCTGGTCGACCGCCTCGGAACAGGCGGTGAGACCGAAGGCCAGGCCGGCCGCGATGCCGGTGGCCGTGACGGCGCGGACCGCCGCACGGATGGAGCGCTTCATACTGGATCCCCCCGGATCTACCGAATTCGACACTGCGTCAAAAGTAGCAGGACAACGGTGGGCCAACACCCGCTCGGCATGGGCGGATTCGCAGGTCAGAGCGATTGTCAGTGGTCCCCCTTAGCGTCGTTCCCATGCTGCTTTCAAACGGGGGAACGGCCCCTGCCTCCATGGATCAAGGGGTGGCGCGCTGGGCCGCGGAGCAGGTGCTGTCGCTGGCTCCTGACAACGCATCACGCAAGGCGGGAAGCAAGCTCGGCGCGGCCGGCCCCTGGTCGGGCGCGGGCTGCGACTCGTCCGGGGCCGTGTGGGGCCTGTGCAAGGGCAGCGGCAGCAAGCCGTACCAGACGGTCGTGGACACCACCGGCCCCGCGTACAAGTGCAGTTGCCCGAGCCGGAAGTTCCCGTGCAAGCACGCGCTGGGCCTGCTGCTGCTCTGGGCGTGCGACGAGCAGACCGTGCCGCACTCCGAGGTGCCGGAGTGGGCGGACGAATGGCTGTCGGGACGCAGGAGCCGCGCCGCGGTCAAGGAACAGCCGGGCACCGGCTCAGGCGCCGCCAAGAGCGCCGACCCGGAAGCGGCCCGGCGGCGCGCGGAACGCAGGGCGGAGCGGATCACCGCGGGCGCCACGGAACTGGAACAGCGGCTCGCCGATCTGCTGCGCGGCGGTCTCGCGGCCACCGAACGGTCCGGATACGGACTGTGGGAGGAGACCGCCGCACGGATGGTCGACGCCCAGGCACCGGGGCTCGCCGCGCGCGTCAGGGAACTCGGCGCGATCCCGGGCTCCGGGCCCGGCTGGCCGGTGCGGCTGCTGGAGGAGTGCTCCCTGATCCACCTGCTGGGCTCCGCCTGGCTGGGCCGCGAGCGGCTGCCCGAGCCGCTGGCCGCCACTGTCCGGGGCAAGGTCGGCCTGCCGTCGGCCGCGGAAGGCCCCGCGGTCCGGGACCATTGGCTGGTCCTCGCCCAGTACGACTCGGCCGACGGCAAGCTCACCACTCGCCGCGTCTGGCTGCACGGGCGTGGGTCGGGGCAAACCGCGCTGCTGCTCTCCTTCGGCGCGGCGGGCCGGCCTCCGCAACTCGCCCTGCCGGTCGGGCTGATGATCGACGCCGAGGTCACCCCGTACGGCGCCGGCCGGCCGAGGGCGGAGCTGGGCACGCAGTTCGGTCCGCCCGTCGCCATCGACGCGCCGCCCCCGGGCGGGCCGTGCGCCTCGGCGGCCGACGCGTACGGGCAGGCCCTGCGCGACGACCCGTGGCTGGATTCCTGGCCGGTCACCCTCACCGGCGTCATACCCGTCCCGGACGGGACGGGATGGCAGCTCGTCGACGCCGACGGCGGCGCGGCGCTGCCCGTCGCCGCCGCGGCGCTCACCCGCCCGGGCCTGTGGAAGCTCGTGGCCCTCGCCGGCGGCCGGCCGGTCACCGTGTTCGGCGAGTTCGGCCACCGGGGCTTCGTGCCGCTCACGGCCTGGCCGGAGGACATGTCCGAGACGGTCCCGCTGATCTGAACGTAGGGAGACCTCATGACCACCACCGCCAGTGCGTCACCGTGGGAAGAGCTCGTCACCTCGGCCCTGCTCGGCACCGACCGCCGGACGCCGCCGACCGGTACGACACCCGCCGGGAAGGACGCGCCCGTCGCCCTGCTCGACGCGGCCGCCCTGCACACCGTGCGGCGCCGGGCCGGACTGAGTCCCGCGCCGCCGGCGGCGGGCGGCACGCTGCCGGAGCCGGCGCCGCACGACGGGCGCCGTGCCCTGCCGCTGCCCGCGCGGCGACGGCTCGTCCAGCTGCTGGCCGACCGATCCGGGTCCTCGGGATCAGGGGGCAGGCGCGGCACCGCACCGGACCTCACCGAGCTGCTCCCCCAGTGGCTCGCGGCCGCCAACGAACGCGGCTACCAGGCACCGGCGTCCGTGCTGCCCGCGTTGCTCGACGCGGCCCGTGCCCGCACGGACCTGCGCCCCCATGCGCTGACATTCGCCGGACCGCGCGGACTGTGGCTCGCCCGGCTGAACCCCGAGTGGAAGTTCGCGCTGCGCGGCGGCTCCGCGGGCTCCACGCTGCCGGACATGGACGACACGGAGGCCGTGCGCAGGCTGTGGGAGGAAGGCCTGTTCGCCGAACGCGTCGCGCTGCTCGCGGGTCTGCGCGCCCACGACGCCGGCGCCGCGCGGGAGCTGCTCGCCTCGACATGGGCCACCGAGCGGGCGGAGGACCGGCTGATGTTCCTCGACTCCCTGCGTGCGGGACTGTCCGACGCCGACGAGCCTTTCCTGGAACAGGCGTTGTCCGACCGCAGCCGCAACGTCCGCTCCACGGCCGCCGAACTCCTCTCCGCCCTGCCGCATTCCGCGCTCGCCGGCCGCATGGCCGCTCGCGCCGCGTCCTGCGTCGCCATGGATCGCAGCGGCGGCGCCGAAGCGACGATCGTCGTGGAGGCGCCCCATGAATGCGACGCGGACATGCAGCGTGACGGCATCGTCCCGGCCCCGCCGTCAGGACGCGGCGAACGGTCCTGGTGGCTCGGCCAGCTGGTGGAGGCCGCCCCGCTGTCGGTCTGGCGGGACCGGCTGGGCGGGCGCTCGGTGCGCGAGATCGTCGCGCTGCCGGTGTCGGACGGCTGGGCGGACGAACTGCACGCGGCATGGTGCCGGGCAGCGGTACGGCAGCACGACGCCGAATGGTCGCGCGCCCTGCTCGGCACACCCGCCGCACCGCCGTCGACGGGTCCGGGGACGACGTCGCCGGCCGAGCGGTCGAAGCTGCTCGCGGCCCTGCCCGACGGCGAACGGGCCGCGTGGGTGGCCGAGTTCATAGCGGCGCACGGTCTGTCGGAAGCGTTCCAGCTGCTCGGTGTGTGCACGGTGCCGTGGGCGGCACCGCTCGGCCGGGCGGTCGTCGACGCGCTCGAGATCGCACGGGACGCGGGCAGCTATCCGTGGAGCTTCAGCGGCGTGATGGGCCTCGCGGAACGCTGCCTGTCGCCGGAAGAGGCGGACCGGCTGGAGATCCTCACAGCCACACCGGACGAACAGGAGGACGCGTCGCCGGGCGCGGGCGGCTACTGGTCGGAGGCGTTCCAGCGCCTGGTCTCGACGCTGCGCCTGCGGGCGGCGATGCACGAGGAACTCGCCGCCGCCTGACCGCCCCGTCCGCCTGCACCGACCGCCCGCACCACCGGGCGGCCCGCCAGCACCGGACCGCCCCCGCTGGCGTCCGCGCCGGCCGTCCGCCCGAAGGCGGTGCGCAGAGAGGGGGCCCGGGCGAGTGCGGAGGCACGGGCGTCGCCGGTCCGGCCGAGGGTGGTGCGGGATTGTGGGTGCGGACGTACACGAGGTGCCCATGCCCCGAAGCACACGGGGCCGAGGCGCACGGACCGGCAGCCGCGCGCTGCACCTGCCCTGGCGTCGCGCGCCCACCAGCCGCCCGGTCCCGCCGGAAGGCGGTGCGGGCGGGGGCACGGGGCGCGGTACGCAGGTGTGGTGCGCGGTGCGGGCGTCCCGGCGCGTGGAGTGGTGCGGGCGGGTGCGGGCGTGCCGGCGCGCCCCGAGAGGCGAACACCCCGCGGTCCGTGCCGCGCCGGCCACGTCACGACCACGCCAGGCAGTGGTGCGCGGCCCGCGAGCGCAAGAACCGACCGCCGCCGCGCACGCGGCCGACTACGCCTCCGCGGTCGCCCGGACGTTCGCGTTGACCCAGTCGACGATCGACGCCGTCGTCGCGCCCGGCGTGAAGATCTCCGCGACGCCCTGCTCCTTCAGCGGTGCGATGTCCGCCTCCGGGATGATTCCGCCGCCGAAGACCTTGATGTCTTCCGCCTCGCGCTCCTTGAGGAGCTCGATGACCTTCGCGAAGAGCGTGTTGTGCGCTCCGGAGAGGATCGACAGACCGATCGCGTCGGCGTCCTCCTGGATAGCCGTGTCGACGATCTGCTCCGGTGTCTGGTGGAGCCCGGTGTAGATGACCTCCATACCGGCGTCGCGCAGCGCCCGCGCGATCACTTTGGCCCCGCGGTCGTGGCCGTCGAGACCCGGCTTGGCCACCACCACACGGATCGGACCAGTCACACCCATCACTGCCTCCTGGGTCCCCGCGGCCCGTGAGGGCGCGCGAAGAGTGAACGAACGTTATCTCCAGCATCCCGCAAGCGGCCGTTTCGCGGTGCGCGGGGAGGGGGAAATCACACGTAGGACATTTTCACCGAGCGTCGTACCGGCTTCAGGCATCGCGCGCCACCCACGCGCAGCCCCGCGGGCACGGTCGCACGGGGAGCCGCCGCAGGTCCACAACGGGTCGTCGCATCACCGTGCCGACAGCCGCACGGCACGGTGATGCGACACCGACGGCGCGGGCAGACGACCGCACCGGTCCCGAGGCGCTTCCCATGAGGGCACGCGGGGCAGAGCCGCCCCCGTCGTGCCGTACGGGAGGAGGTCGTCATGAGGGTCCTGCCTCCCTTTCCCATGACGCTGCCGGTGAAGTGGCCCGCCGCGCTGCTGCGCGCAACCGTTCTGGAGCTGGCGATCCTGGCCGGGCATCTGCTCCTGTATCCGACCGGCCTCACTCCGGAGCGCCGCCCCCGCCCCCGCCCCGCGGCAGCCGATGACGGCGCCCGTGCAGACACCGGGGCCGCGCGCCGCCTCCCGGGCGCACCGGACGCCGTCCCCACCGTCCTGCTCCACGGATTCGTCGACAACCGTTCGGTGTTCGTACTGCTCCGCCGCGCCCTCGCCCGGCAGGGCTCGCACCATGTCGAGTGCCTCAACTACTCGCCGCTCACCTGCGACGTCCGTGCCGCCGCCGATCTGCTCGGCCGCCATGTCGAGGAGATCTGCGCCCGCACCGGCCACCCCGAGATCGACATCGTCGGGCACAGCCTCGGCGGCCTGATCGCCCGCTACTACGTCCAGCGTCTGGGCGGCGACCGCCACGTCCGCACCCTCGTCACGCTCGGCACCCCGCACTCGGGCACGACTGTCGCCCCGCTCGCGAGCGCCCACCCGATCGTGCGGCAGATGCGGCCGGGTTCGCCGGTGATCGAGGAGCTGCGCATGCCCGCGCCCGGCTGCCGCACCCGGTTCGTCAGCTTCTGGAGCGATCTGGACCGGATCATGTCCCCGGTCGAGACTGCCCGCATCGACCATCCGGACCTTCTCGTACAGAACGTGCAGGTGAGCGGAATCGGCCATCTCGCACTGCCTGTTCACCCCGCCGTCGCCGACGGCATCCGCGCGGCTCTCGAGTCGGGCGTGTCGGAAGCGGGCTCTTCTTCGGGGGCCGCGTCCGTCGCTTGAGGTGACCCTTCGAGACCGATTCATCGAACACTTCTCGAACGTAGGGCCAAAGCTCTGCCCTTGGACCGCCGAAACGCAACCGAATGCCCGTTTCCTGATTGCGTAGATGACGCCGAAGATTGTCGCCGTCGCGTACCGCCGGGTACAGTCGCGCCACTGCTTCCCCCTGGGACCCCCTGTGCAAACAGGTGGCACCGGAAACAGGTCCTGCTGTCGAGGCGAGAGAGAAGTTGGTGAACGACCAGCACACCAACGCCGGGTACGGCGGGTACGCCACCGGCAGCTTCGACTCCGACCCGCTCTTCGGCGCCATGCCGGGCAGTTACGAAGCGGGCCACAGCGGCCAGTACGACTCGTCCCAGTGGAACGCCGGCGGCGACGGAAGCACCGGGCACGACGCCTATGCGACGGCCCAGCAGACCCAACAGCCCCAGTACGACGCGCAGTACGAGCAGCAGCAGTACGCGCAGTACGACACCACCGGCCAGTGGGACGCGAGCGCCTGGAACGAGGCGGGCGGCACCGGCCAGTACGAGACTGCCGCCGCGGCCTTCGCGTACGACACGACCGGCCAGTGGGCGCCCGGCACCTTCGACAGCGGCGCCTACGACGCCACGGCCTGGAACTCCGCGACGGCCACGCCCGAAGGGCTCGTCCCGCAACAGTTCGTTCCGGACCAGGAGTTCACCCCGCAGGCCGAGCACGAGACGTACGAGACCTACGCCGTGTACGGGACGGGCGACGCCTACGAGTCGGTCCCGGCGTACGAGACCGGCGAAGCGTACGAGACCGGCCCTGGGTACGAAGCAGGCGAAGCGTACGGCTACACCTTCGAGGCCCCGCAGGACGCCGGGCCCGAGGCCGCGGAGGCGGACGCGGAAACCGGCTACGAGGCGGAGTACGGCGCTGAAGCCGACGCCGGCCCGGACGCTCCGCAGAGCGACGACGTTCCGGATCACGACGCGCTGACCCGGACCATGACCGCCGTGCCAGTGGTGCCCGCGACACCCGTCTCTCCCCGCCCGGTCCGCCGCTCCGGCGGCAGCCGCGGCCGCCGCCGCACCCCCGCCAAGCGCTCGGCGCTCCTGACCGTCGCCGTTCCCTCCGCCTGTGTCATGGGCGTCGCCGGCATCGCCGCCGCGTCCGTCAGCGGCCTCGGCAGCGACAGCGGGACCAAGGACGACACGAGCACCGTGGCGGCAACCGACCCCACCTCCGTGCAGCCGGTCGCCGCCAACAACGCCATGGACACGCAGCTCGCCGCGCTCAGCGCCGACGCCCGTGACTTCGGGGACCGGGCCTCCCGCACCCAGGAACGCATCGACCTCAAGGCGCGCCAGGCGGCGGAGAAGAAGAAGCGCGAGGAAGAGGCAGCCCGCCGCGAGGCGCTCCGCCCCAAGTTCGTGCTGCCGGTGAAGCAGGACGGACTCAGCGCGTACTACGGCCAGTCCGGTGTCAACTGGATGTCCCTGCACAGCGGTATCGACTTCCCCGTCCAGTACGGCACCGAGGTCATGGCCGCGACGGACGGCACCGTCCGCACCCAGTGGAACAGCGCCTACGGCAACATGGCCATCGTGACCGCGGCCGACGGCACGGAGACCTGGTACTGCCACCTGAGCAGCACCAAGATCCGTAGCGGCTCCGTCAAGGCCGGCGACGTCATCGCCTACTCGGGCAACTCGGGCAACTCGACCGGACCGCACCTCCACTTCGAGGTCCGGCCCGGCGGCGGCGCGGCGATAGACCCGCTGCCGTGGCTGCGCAGCCACGGCCTCGACCCCGCGTAGCCCCGTCCGTCTGCCGAAAGCCGCGTCAAGCCTGCCCGCACGGGCGGCTGTCGGCGCGCGCGTGCACGCGCGGTCCTCGGGACAGGCTTCCGCACACGCCTGACGTACGCACGTACGCGTCCTGGGATCTCCGGCGTGCCGGCCCCCGCGGGGGCCGGGCGCCTTCAGAGCTTCTCGACCGGGGCGTACCTGAGCAGCAGCCGCTTCGGCTTCTCGTCCCCGAAGTCGATCGTCGCCTGTGCCTCGGACCCCGAGCCCTTCACCTCGACCACGGTCCCCAGGCCGAACTGATCGTGCGTGACCCGGTCGCCCACCGCCAGCGAGATCACCGGCTTGTCGCTCGTACGCCGCGTGGCGAAGCCGGAGGCGCCGCCACGCGAACGCGAGGAGGACAGTGACGAGGCGATGCCGGACGTCGGTCCGGCGGGGGCCGCCATCGGGCCCGTCCGCTTCCAGGTCAGGTGCTGACCGGGGATCTCCTCGAGGAACCGCGACGGCGGGTTGTACGACGGCTGTCCCCAGGCGCTGCGCATCGAGGACCGGGTCAGATAGAGCCGTTCGCGGGCGCGGGTGATGCCCACGTAGGCCAGGCGCCGCTCCTCCTCGAGCTCCTTCGTCTGCCCGAGGGCCCGCATGTGCGGGAAGACGCCGTCCTCCATGCCGGTGAGGAACACGACCGGGAACTCGAGGCCCTTCGCGGTGTGCAGGGTCATCAGCGTGATGACGCCGGTGCCCTCTTCGTCCTCGTCGGGGATCTGGTCGGAGTCGGCGACGAGCGCCACCTGCTCGAGGAACTCGGCGAGTGTGCCGGTGCCCTCCTCCTCACCGCGGGCCTGCTCGAACTCGAGCGCCACGGCGGCCAGTTCCTGGAGGTTCTCGATGCGCGTCTCGTCCTGGGGGTCCGTGGACGCCTGGAGCTCCGCGAGATAGCCGGTCCGCTCCAGCACGGCCTCGAGCACGACGGCCGGACCCGCGCCCGAGTCGACGATCGTGCGCAGCTCCTCCATCAGCACGTTGAACCGCTTGACCGCGTTGGCCGAGCGGGCCGCCATGCCGTACGCCTCGTCGACGCGGCGCAGCGCCTGCGGGAAAGTGATCTTCTCGCGCAGCGCGAGGGCGTCGATCATCGCCTCCGCACGCTCGCCGATGCCGCGCTTGGGCACGTTCAGGATGCGGCGCAGCGGGACGTTGTCCTCGGGGTTGGCGAGGACCCGCAGGTAGGCCAGCACGTCGCGGACCTCCTTGCGCTCGTAGAAGCGGACACCGCCGACGACCTTGTAGGGCAGGCCGACGCGGATGAAGATCTCCTCGAAGACACGCGACTGGGCGTTCGTGCGGTAGAAGACGGCGACGTCGCCGGCCTTCGCCTCGCCCGCGTCCGTGAGCCGGTCGATCTCGTCCGCGACGAACTGGGCCTCGTCGTGCTCCGTGTCCGCGACATAGCCGGTGATCTGGGCGCCGGCGCCTGCGTTCGTCCACAGGTTCTTGGGGCGACGGGACTCGTTGCGCTCGATGACGGCGTTGGCGGCGGAGAGGATCGTCTGGGTGGAGCGGTAGTTCTGCTCCAGCAGGATCGTCGTCGCGTCCGGATAGTCCTCCTCGAACTGGAGGATGTTGCGGATGGTCGCGCCGCGGAAGGCGTAGATCGACTGGTCGGCGTCACCGACGACGCACAGCTCCGCGGGCTCCAGGTCCTCGTACCCCTTGCCCACCAGTTCGCGCACGAGCGTGTACTGAGCGTGGTTGGTGTCCTGGTACTCGTCGACGAGGACGTGCCGGAACCGCCGCTGGTAGTGCTCGGCGACGTCCGGGAACGCCTGGAGCAGGTGGACGGTGGTCATGATGATGTCGTCGAAGTCCAGGGCGTTGGCCTCGCGCAGCCGCGCCTGGTACATCCGGTACGCCTCGGCGAGCGTCTTCTCGAATCCGTCGACCGCCTGGTCGGCGAAGGTCTCCTCGTCGATCAGCTCGTTCTTCAGGTTCGAGATCTTGGCGCTGAAGGACTTCGGCGGGAACTTCTTCGGGTCGAGGTCGAGATCGCGGCAGACCAGCGACATCAGGCGCTTCGAGTCCGCCGCGTCGTAGATCGAGAACGACGAGGTGAAGCCCAGCTTCTTGGACTCGCGGCGCAGGATGCGGACGCAGGCGCTGTGGAAGGTCATGACCCACATCGCGTTGGCGCGCGGGCCCACCAGCTGCTCGACGCGTTCCTTCATCTCGCCGGCGGCCTTGTTGGTGAAGGTGATCGCCAGTATCTGGCCGGGGTGGACCCGGCGCGTGCCCAGCAGGTGGGCGATGCGATGGGTGAGCACCCGGGTCTTGCCGGAGCCGGCGCCGGCCACGATGAGCAGCGGTGACCCTGTGTGCACGACGGCGGCGCGCTGCTGCTCGTTCAGCCCGTCGAGCAGGGCGGCGGGGTCCACGACGGGGCGCGGGGCGCCGTCGCGGTAGTACCCGTCGCGGGCCGGAGGCACGTCGAAGGCGCCCTGGAAGAGGTCGTCCGGAAGCTGCTCCGGAGCCGGGTCCTCGGGCGGCGGCGGGGGCCCGTCCGCGTCGGGCCGGAGGTCCGCCAGGAAGCTGTCGTCAAAGAGGCTGCTCATCGCTTAACGAGTCTAGGCGGCCGGACCGACAACCGTGGCCGCACCGGCACACCGGCGGACGCCACGGTAGGTGACAGGGCGGATCCGCCGGGCGACCGGCGGACGGGCAGGCGACCCGCCACCGAAAAGGTCACGAAAATGTATCGGACATATCGAACATCAACCTTCACAGCAGGCGCACGAGTTGGCTAGCGTGCTCGACCAGGCGGCCCGCACCCCTCCCGGCGAACCACGCCGAACGGGCGGCCTGCGCCGAATCCGGGCTCCTCCCGAGGGAGTTCGGAACCGGGGACCCACCAAGCACCACCGGGGTGAATCGGACCGTGCCCCGCTCGGTCCGTAGGGCGTCTTCCGTTCGCCCGAACCCGACAGCTAACCCGGTAGGCGGTCCACGGAAGAAGGAGATGCCGGCGTTGGCGTCGCATCGCAAGACCCGCAGCCGTACCGCAAAACCGTCCACCGCCGTCGGATTCACCACGGCCGCCCTCGCCGGTGTGACACTGCTCTCCACCCAGAGTGCCACCGCCGCGCCGTCCGACCCGAAGCCCAGCATCGAAGAGGTGCAGAAGAAGGTCGACGACCTGTACCGGCAGGCGGGCAGCGCGACGCAGGAGTTCAACAAGGCGAAGGAAGCCACGGCGGAGAAGCGCCAAGAGGTCGACCAGCTGCTCGACGAGGCCGCCAAGCGCACGGAGAAGCTGAACGAGTCCCGCCGCGCCCTCGGCAACTACGCGGCGGCGCAGTACCGCACCGGTTCCGTCACCCCCACCGCCGCGCTGATGTTCGCGGACAGCCCCCAGGCGTACTTCGACCAGACCCAGCTGATGGACCGGATGACGGACCAGCAGCGCAGGGCCGTCAGTGAGTACGAGACCGAGCGGGCCGCGGCCGCGAAGCAGCGCGCGGAGGCCACCAAGCGCCTCGAGTCCCTCACGGACTCCCAGGAGGCCCTGCGCACCAGCAAGCAGACGGTGCAGACCAAGCTCGCGGAGGCACGCGCCCTGCTCTCGAAGCTGACGGCGGAGGAGAAGGCACGCCTCGCCGCGATCGAGCGGGAGAAGGAAGAGGAGGCGCGCCGCAAGGCCGAGGCCAAGGCGAAGGCGGAGGCAGCCGCCCGGGCGGAGGCCGAGCGGCAGCAGCAGGAGCGCGAGACCACCCCGGACACGGGCACCACCGATCCGGGCACCGGCACCGACGACGGCACGTACGCGGCCAAGGCGGACAAGGTCCTCGCGTTCGCCCGTGCCCAGATCGGCAAGCCGTACGTCTGGGGCGCGACGGGCCCGAGCTCCTACGACTGCTCCGGCCTCACCGCGGCCGCGTGGAAGGCGGCGGGGGTGGACCTGCCGCGCACCACCTGGGACCAGGTGAAGGTCGGCACCCGTGTCGAGACGGCCGACCTGCTCCCCGGCGACCTGGTCTTCTTCTACGACGACATCAGCCACGTCGGCATCTACATCGGCGACGGCAAGATGATCCACGCGCCCAAGCCGGGCACGAACGTCCGCGAGGAGTCCATCTACTACATGCCGATCTACGGCAGCGTCCGCCCCGCCTGAAGCCCTGCGGGGCCGACGCGGGGTGCCCCGGCGCACCGGTGCCCGGGCGGCCGAGCCGCCCGGGCACCGTCATGTCCGCGCTCGGGTCAGGTCCAGAGCGTGGCGATGAAGATGTTGGCCAAGGTCAGGCCGCCCACCGCGCCGAAGAGCGCCTTGTCGACCTTCTCCTCGTCCCTCTTGACGTACACGAGGCCGAGGATCACGACCAGCACCGCCAGCTTGATGCCGATCTTGAGGTTGTTGACCGTCTGGTCGTCCGCCTGGTTCAGACCCACCAGGGCCACACCCGTGACCAGCATGGTCAGCGCACCGTGCAGCATCGCGGGGCTGAAGCGGGCGGTGCCCTCGCCCATCGCCTTCATCTGGGTCAGGAACCCGCCCAGCAGCGAGGCGATGCCGATGATGTGCAGTGCGACGAAGACATTGATGAGTACGTCCATGGGCCGGAGCCTAGCTGGGCCCATACCACCGTCAGCCGGGCAGGTGGCCCTGTCCGCGGCATCGGTCCAGGGACCGACGCGATGCGCGTCCGCGACGACGGACGGCCGTTCATCAACGGTTGCCGGACGCCCATTTCCGGAGATTTACGGTCGTTGTGTCCCGCCCCCGTCGACGCGGTCGTAGCGTCCTGCGCCAGGTGGCCGACTCCCCGCGAGCCGTCGCACAGCCGGACGGCACTCGGCCACCACCGCCGGAAGGTCCTGCGGCGGACCGCTCCCCCTGTGCGGCCCGCCGCCGGACGCAAGTGCGGCGGCAGGGACGACGGAAGGACGTGGAAGCCCTCGTGGCAGCACACCGGGAACACCGAAAACCCCGTGAACGCCGGCTCGACGGACCGGCCGCCCGTACCGCGCTCACGCTCGCCCTGGCGGGCGCGGCGGCCACGACAGCGTTCGACGGCACGGGGCACGCGGAGCCGGGCCTCACCCCGGCGCAGATCCAGGCCAGGGTCGACAAGCTGTACCAGGAGGCGGAGGTCGCCACCGAGAAGCTCAACGGAGCCAAGGAACGGGCGGAGAGCGCCCGCAGATCGCTGGACTCGCTGCGCGACGAGGCGGCGCGCCGGACCGACAGCCTCAACACCTCCCGTAACGCCCTCGGTTCCCTCGCCACCGCCCAGTACCGCGACGGCGGCATGGATCCCGGTCTGCGGCTCGCCCTGACCTCCGCCCCGGAGGAGTACCTCCGGCGCGCCGCTCTCGCGGAACGGGCCGGAGCGCTGCAGGCCGCCGCGGTCTCCGACGTGCGGCGGCAGTTGAGGGAACTCGCACAGCTCAGGGCCCAGGCCGGTGACCGGATCGCCGAACTCGAGGCGCGCCGCAAGGAACTGGCCGGCCACAAGGCCGCCGTGCGGAGCAAACTCGCCGCCGCGGAACGCCTGCTGGCCAGGCTGACCGCCGAGCAGCGGGCCCGGTACGAAAGCGGCGCCGAGTCAAACGGACCTGCGCGGGCGGACCGCGCCGGCACTCCGCGCGGCACCCTGAAGGCCCCGAACAGCCGCGCGGCGCAGGCCGTCGCCTACGCGTACGGAGCGATCGGCAGGCCCTACGTGTGGGGGGCGACGGGCCCCGGGTCCTACGACTGCTCCGGGCTGACGCAGGCCGCCTGGCGTTCCGCCGGGGTCTCCCTGCCGCGCACCACCTACACCCAGATCAACGCCGGAGCGCGGGTGCCCCGTTCCCGGATGGCGCCGGGCGACCTGGTCTTCTTCTACTCCGGCGTCTCGCACGTCGGCCTCTACATCGGCGGCGGGCAGATGATCCACGCCCCGCGCCCCGGTGCCCCGGTGCGGGTCGCGCCGATCGACCGGATGCCGTTCGCGGGAGCGACCCGCCCCGCGTGACCCGGCCGGGCACGGCGGCCCGGCACCAAACCGGTTGCCCGTTCCCCGGGCCGGTGCCACGATCCCGGGGTCCGTTCCAGCCCCGACCAGCAGGAGCCGTACGTGGACCTCGACGTCCAGAACTATGTGCGCACGCTCGCACTCCGCTCACGAGGCCACGTACGTGTGGGCCCCTTCACGGTGCGCTACAACGCCGACTGGCCCATCCCGCCCGTCAATTACGCCGTCCCCGACCACGCCGCCAGCCCGACGGCGGACGACATCAGGGCACTGGTCGAGGTGTTCCGCGAGAAGGACCGGCTGCCGCGTCTGGAGTTCCTGCCGTCCTGCGCACCGGACGTCGAACCCGCCCTGCTGGCGGCCGGTTTCACGGTCGAGCGCCGCGCACCGCTGCTCGCCTGCTCCCCCGACGCGCTCGTCACACCGCCGGTACCGGGCATCACCTTCACCGTCGTGTCGGACGAGGCCGGTTACCGGGCCGCGGCCGGGGTGCAGCATGCCGGATACGGCTTCGAGGGCGAGGCGACGGACGGCGAGGTCGGCGCGCTGCGCAGCGTGGTGGAGGGCGGCGGGGTCGCGGCCCTCGCCACGGACGACACCGACGGCACCCCGGTCGCGGCCGGCAGCTGCTCGGTCCCTGTCGACGGTCTCTGCGAGCTGACAGGCCTCGCGGTCGCCGCGACCCACCGCCGCCGGGGCATCGGCGCGGCGTTCTCCGCGTTCCTGACCGCGAAGGCCTTCGACGCCGGCTGCCGGACCGTGTGGCTGGAGCCCGGCGACGCGGACGTCGAACGGGTCTACGCCGCCGTCGGCTACGTCCGGGTCGGCAACAAGACCGACATGTCCCTGATTTGACGCAGCGGCCGGCGCGTCACACCAGGCGGCGTGCCGTCGCCCACCGGGTGAGTTCGTGCCGGTTGGACAGCTGAAGCTTGCGCAGCACCGCGGACACGTGCGACTCGACGGTCTTCACCGAGATGAAGAGCTGCTTGGCGATCTCCTTGTACGCGTATCCGCGCGCGATGAGCCGCAGCACCTCCCGCTCCCGCTGCGTCAGCCGGTCCATGTCCTCGTCGACCGGCGGCGCGTCCGTCGAGGCGAAGGCGTCCAGCACGAAGCCGGCCAGCCGCGGCGAGAACACCGCGTCGCCGTCCTGCACCCGGAAGATCGAGTCGACCAGGTCGCTGCCGGTGATCGTCTTGGTGACGTAGCCGCGGGCGCCGCCGCGGATGACGCCGATCACGTCCTCCGCCGCGTCGGACACCGACAGCGCCAGGAACCGCACCGGGTTCTCCGCCGCCGCCATCAGCGAGGCGCAGCGGCGCAGCACCTCGACCCCGCCGCCGCCGGGCAGGTGCACGTCGAGGAGGACGACCTCGGGGCGGGTCGCCGTGATCACGGTGACCGCCTGGTCGACGTCGGCGGCCTCCCCGACGACCTCGACGCCGGTGCGCTCGGTCTGTCCGATCTCGGCCTGCACCCCCGTGCGGAACATCCGGTGGTCGTCGACGAGTACGACCCGCACTCGACGCTCTGTGGTCTCTCCGGCCGCCTCGGTCATCCGTCCGCCCTCTCCATCTCGAGCTCCACTTCCGTGCCCCCTCCGGGCACGGAGCGCAGTCGTGCCGTCCCGCCGTTGCGCTGCATACGCCCGATGATCGACTCCCTGACGCCCATCCGGTCCTCCGGTACGGCGTCCAGGTCGAATCCCGGCCCCCGGTCCCGTACGGACACGAAGACCGTACGGCCCTCGACCTCCGCGTACACCTGCACCGCCCCTCCCGCGCCACCGTACTTGGCGGCGTTGACCATCGCTTCGCGGGCGGCCTGCATCTGTGCGCCCAGTTGGTCGTCGAGCGGGCAGTCACCGACGACGACGACCTCGAGCGGGACCCCGTGCTTGTCCTCGACCTCGGCGGCCACCTTCTTCACCGCCTCCGCGAGGGTGTCGGGCTCCTCGTCCTCGTCCCTGCCGGTGCCCTCCGGCTTGTAGAGCCAGTTTCGCAGCTCACGCTCCTGGGCGCGGGCGAGCCGGCGCACCTCGCCGGCGTCGTCGGCGTTCCGCTGGATCAGGGTCAAGGTGTGCAGGACGGAGTCGTGGACGTGGGCGGCCACCTCCGCCCGCTCCTGGGCCCGGATGCGCATGGTCCGCTCCTCGGAGAGGTCCTGCGTCATCCGCACCAGCCAGGGACCCGCGAGGAGGGCGACACCGGCGATGACGGCGACCGCGGCGGTCAGCACATTGCCCAGCTGGGCGGCGGAGCCGCGGACCACCATGAAGACGGTCAGTCCCATGCCGACGAGGGCGACGCCGGCCAGCGCCCTGGCCAGCTGGAGCAGCCGCCGCCGGCGGCCCACGTCGGTCCAGCGGGCACGGCGGGCGTTGTCCGCCTGCCGCCAGACCAGGACCACACCCGCGCCGATGAGCAGGGTGGGCCAGACGTAGCGGTTGCTGCCGCGCATGTCGACGTTGCCGACGAAGATCGCGGCCCCGAAGAGCAGGGCGACCATCGCGAACAGCTGGCCCTTGTCCGGCTTGCGCAGCCGGCGGCGCCCGTCCGGCGTGGTCTCGAACACCGAGCGCGGTTCCGCCGCCCTGCCGCCGACCCCGAGGGGGACGACGATCCAGAACACCGCGTAGAGCACCGCGCCCAGGCCGTCGGCGAGGAACAGCCCGAGGAAGACCAGGCGCACCCAGATGACCGGCAGTCCCAGATGCCCGGCCAGACCGCGGGCCACACCGCCGAGCATCCGCCCGTCGGCACTGCGGTACAGCTTGCGCAGAGCCGGCTCCTCCGGCAGCGGGGCGCGCGAAGGGCCGGTGGTTCCGGGCGTGGCGACTGGCATGCACCGATCGTCACACGGCGGAACGGGACGCGGTATCAGGGTCGTCCCCCAACCGTCCCTGATCCCCCGTTTCCCCGGGCACATCCTTCGGTCCCGAGGACCCGCGGAGGGTTCCCGAGGGCGCTCGGACGCCGTCCCGAGGAGGCTCAGGGACGGAAATCAGGGAACGGCCAGGGTCGCCACGGCTCCCGCCCCACCCCCCGGCCCGTCACCATGGACCCATGACAGCGCAGCCGACCGTCCCGCCCCCGGAGGCACCCCAGCTGCGCCGCTCCCCGCACCACAAGGTGGTGGCCGGTGTGTGCGGCGGACTGGGCCGCTACTGCGACGTGGACCCGGTGATCTTCCGGATCGCGGTCGGCGTGCTCTCGGTGACCGGCGGAATCGGGCTGATCTTCTACGGCTTCGCCTGGCTGCTGGTCCCCTCAGAGGACGACGAGGAGAACGAGTTCCGCCGGCTGCTGTCGGGCCGGGTCGACGGCGCGTCGCTGACCGCCGTGCTCCTCGCCCTGATCGGCTGCGGGATCTTCCTCTCCATGCTGGGCAACGACAGCGCGCTCTCCTTCGCCGCGCTGCTGTCGCTGGCGGTCACCGGAGCGGCCGTGTGGTCCCAGCGCCGCCGGCTCGCCACGACCGAGGGCGCACCGATGGACACCGCGACGGCGCACACGGTCGCGGAGGCGCCGCCGGAGACCAAGGCCCCGCCGGTGCCGGAGAGCCCGTCCTGGTGGCGCGACCCGATCGTCAAGGACGGCACGACCGGCCCGGTGCCGACCGGCTATCTGTGGGGCCCCGACTCGGCGGTGGCGGAGGCCTCGGCGCCGCACGGCCGGGGCGGACGGGGGCAGGTGCCGCCGCAGAACCGCGGTCCGCGGGGAATCGGCGGCGCGGTGTTCCTCCTGGCACTCGTCGCGGGCGGGCTGGGGACGGGACTGAGCTGGGAGGGGCAACCCCTGGGCACCGCGCTGCAGATCGGGCTGGTGGCCGCGCTGTCGGTGTTCGGGCTCGGCCTGCTGGTCAGCGCCCTGCTGGGCCGTACGGGCTTCGGCACGATCCTGTTGACTCTGGTGACGGCCGGGCTGCTCGCCGGCGCCTCGGCGCTGCCGAAGGACATCGGCACGAGCTGGGGCGAGCAGCACTGGCGGCCGGCGTCGGTCACCGCCGTCGAGCCGCTCTACGAACTGGGCACCGGGGTCGGCACCCTCGACCTGTCCACGCTCTCCGTCCCCGCGGGTGAGGCGGTGTCGACACGGGCCGAGATCGGGGCGGGGCAGCTCAAGGTCGTGCTGCCGAAGGACGCGACGGTGAAGCTGGACGCCGAGGTGGGCGTCGGCGACGTCCGGCTCCCCGGGGACACCCCGAACGACATCGACGTCGGCCCGAGCCAGGACCGCCGGCGCACGCTGCCGCCGCCCGCCGGGGCGGAGCCGGCGGGCACGCTGGAACTGAAGCTGGAAGTGGGCATCGGACAGGTGGAGGTGACCCGTGCAGCGTCATGAGTCCGGTCATGGAGCCGTGCGTCACGGGGAGGGCGGGTCCCGTCGCGAGTGGTGGCACGGCTTTCGCCCCGCGAGATTCGTCGCGGGGCTGTGCGTACTTTCAACGGCGCTGCTCTACGGCGGCGACGCGGGCGGCGCCTGGCACACACCCTGGTGGGTGGCGTTCCCCGTGGTCCTCGGCGGCTTCTTCGTGGCGGGCGTCGTGGCCGCCGTGCACTACGGGGTGCGGCGCCGGGCCGCGATCAGCGCGTCGAGGGAGAACAGGGAGGCGCCCGCGAGCACCAGCGGCAGCCAGGCCATCAGGTAGGCGAGGTCGTTGCCGTAGTAGTACGGGTCCGTCTGCCAGCTGACCGTCAGCCAGAGGCTCAGCGAGATCAGCGCCCCGCCGAGGGCGGCGAGCCGCGCCAGCAGCCCGATCAGGGTGCCGATACCGACGGCCACTTCACCGAGGGCGATGGCGTAGCCGAAGCCCTCCGGGTTCTTCAGCGCCAGATCGACGAGCGCCGGCACGGCGGACGAGTCGCGCACGGCGTTCATCATCTCGCCGATCGAGCCGGTGCCGGTCGCCGACATGAACGCGCTGTCGGTGAGTTTGTCGATGCCCGCGTAGATGAACGTCACGCCGAGGAAGACACGCAGCGGCAGCAGGGCGTACCGGCCGGCCCGCTCCCTGAATCCGCGCCGTCCGTCGTCGAGCTCCCCATGGTCCGCCGTCGCCCGATGAGTGTGTGTCATCGCTGGTCCCCGCCTTCAGTCGACCCGTCGCCCGACCATACGTACGGCGCGGCCGCGCCGCTCACCAGACTAGTCACGGACCTTGTGACGCACGGGTCCTGTGACACACGGGAGAGGAGCGAGGGCCGGGGTCAGTAGGTGACTTCGATCAGGCAGCGGTTGCTCTCCACGCCGGCGGCCGTCACCACCTGCACATCGACCTGCCCGGGCTCGACCTCCGCCGGCACCGGCACGGTGAGCACCGTGTCCGTCGGGTTGGCGAACCCGCCGGGCACGGGGATCAGCGGGACGTGCACATGCACGGCCCCGATGCGGACGACCAGGCGGGCCAGCCGGTCGGGTGCGCCCGCTCCCGGCGGCACGAAGCCGGAACCGCGGAGCTCGATGTCGTCGCCGGTACGGATGGGTCCGTCCAGGTCACCGGCCTCCCGTGCTCGCACCACCGACATCACCACGGGCCTGCCGCCCTCCGCGTACTTGGCCGCCAGGTACGTCGCCGCGGAGACGGCCATCAGCAGGACGGCGCCCCACGGCAGCTCCGGCAACTGCCCCGGGCCACGCCCGAGCTGCACCAGCGTGTACGTCAGGGAGGCGGCACTCACCAGCACGTACTGCACATCGGCGAAGGCGGCGCGGCCGTCGTCGTCGCAGACGAGGTCGCGGGGGTGGGGCCGGTCGGCCGGAACCTTCTGCAGCCGCTGGCCGTGGACGCGCACGGCGACGACCCGGCGCACCAGCACGGCGACCGCGCAGACCAGGGCGAGGACGGTCAGCAGGGCGGCGCCCCGGCCGAGGGCGAGGCCGCCGGCGAGGCGGTCGTGGTCGGCGGGTGCGGAGGACCATGCCTGCTGCAGCGCGAGGACCAGCACCGCGTAGCAGACGGCCAGCACCCAGGCGGTGGCGACGGAACGTGAGGTGGAGAGCCGGTTGTCCTCCCCGGCCAGCGGCGCGAGGAGCCCACCGCGCGCCCGGTGGGCGTGGGCCCCGGCGGTGAGAGCACCGGCGACGGCCAGCGCGGCGAGCAGTCCCGCCGTACGGGCGCCGGTCCAGCCGGCGCCCATGGCGGTCACCAGCTGGACGGTGGCGAGGAGACCGAAGCAGGCCCACACGGCGACCAGCGAGCGCAGCCTGAGCCGGCGCAGCCGGGAGCCGTCCGCCTCCCGGCCCCGGTCACAGACCGTACGGGCGGCCTGGGTCAGCTCGTCCGACACCCACTGGCGCGAGGCGCCGGGCGAGTGGGCCACGCCCGCGGGCAGTCCCTGGCCGGCTGCGAACCCCTCGCGCAGGCCGACGAATTCGGCCACCGCACGCCGGTGGCTCTCACGCGCGCCGTGCACGCACTCGTCGCACCGTCCCGCTTCCTGCACCGCCACGACCGAACGCCACCTCTCACGCATCAGTAAGAACAACCGCCTTGTGATGCATGGGGATTGTGCCGCACGCAAGCCGCCGCCACCCCGATGGCCGAGGCCAGGCCGGGTGAATCACGGCATCACCGTGTTGACGCCCCCTCTTCGGTCGACGCCCCCTCTTCGGTCGACGGCCGGAACGACGACGCCGCCGCTCGGACGAATGAGCGACGGCGTCGGCGGTGAGTCCGGGGAGAGGTCACTCCCACTCGATGGTGCCCGGCGGCTTGCTCGTCACGTCCAGGACCACGCGGTTCACGTCCGCGACCTCGTTGGTGATCCGCGTCGAGATCTTCGCCAGCACCTCGTACGGCATCCGCGTCCAGTCCGCCGTCATGGCGTCCTCGGACGAGACCGGGCGCAGCACGATCGGGTGGCCGTAGGTGCGGCCGTCGCCCTGGACGCCGACGCTGCGGACATCGGCGAGCAGCACCACGGGGCACTGCCAGATGTCGCGGTCGAGACCGGCCGCCGTGAGCTCCTCGCGGGCGATCGCGTCGGCCTCGCGGAGCAGGTCGAGCCGCTCACGCGTGACCTCGCCGACGATACGGATGCCCAGACCCGGTCCCGGGAACGGCTGACGCTGGACGATCTCGTCCGGCAGGCCGAGCTCCTGGCCGACCATGCGGACCTCGTCCTTGAACAGCTTGCGCAGCGGCTCGACGAGCTCGAACTCGAGGTCCTCCGGCAGACCGCCCACATTGTGGTGCGACTTGATGTTGGCGGTGCCGGTGCCGCCGCCGGACTCGACGACGTCCGGGTAGAGCGTGCCCTGGACGAGGAAGGCGACGTCCTCGCCGCCGGCGGCCTCGGCCACGATCTCGGCCTGTGCCTGCTCGAAGACCCGGATGAACTCGCGCCCGATGATCTTGCGCTTCTCCTCGGGGTCGGAGACCCCGGCCAGCGCCTTGAGGAAACGGTCCGCCGCGTCGACGACCTTCAGCTGGACGCCGGTTGCGGCGACGAAGTCCTTCTCGACCTGCTCCGTCTCGCCCTTGCGCATCAGACCGTGGTCGACGTACACGCAGGTGAGCTGCGAGCCGATCGCCTTCTGCACGAGCGCCGCGGCGACCGCGGAGTCCACACCGCCGGACAGACCGCAGATCGCGCGCTTGGTGCCGACCTGCGCGCGGATGGCCTCGACCTGCTCCTCGATGACGTTGCCCGTGGTCCAGTTCGGCTCGATGCCGGCGCCCCGGTAGAGGAAGTGCTCGAGGACCTGCTGGCCGTAGGTGGAGTGCATCACCTCGGGGTGGTGCTGCACGCCGTACAGCTTCTTCTCGTCGTTCTCGAAGGCGGCGACCGGCACCACGTCGGTGGACGCGGTGACCGTGAAGCCCTCGGGAGCGGCGGAGCAGGCGTCACCGTGCGACATCCACACCGACTGCTCGTCCGGCGTGCCCTCGAAGAGCGTCGAGCCGCTCTTGGAGACATGCAGGGGCGTGCGGCCGTACTCCCGCGCGCCGGTGTTGTCGACGGTGCCGCCGAGCGTCGTCGCCATCAGCTGGAAGCCGTAGCACATGCCGAAGACGGGGACCCCGGCCTCGAAGATCGCGCGGTCCAGGCGCGGGGCGCCCTCCGCGTAGACCGAGGAGGGGCCGCCGGAGAGGATGATCGCCCTCGGGTTCTTGGCCAGCATCTCTGCCACCGGCATGGTGGACGGGACGATCTCGCTGTAGACCCGGGCCTCACGGACGCGGCGGGCGATGAGCTGGGCGTACTGGGCACCGAAGTCGACAACGAGGACTACGTCCGGGTTGGAGTGGTCGGCGGCGGCGGAGGGTGCTGCTGGCACTGGTGGCGGCCTTCCGGCGGGGAGAGAGGGTCTGCTATGTCGATTCTACCGGCGCGCCGGAGATCCCATTTCGTCTCACCATCCGAACCCGGTTTGCCCGGCGCGGCCGGGCCGGGTCCATACTGGCCGCATGCAGAAGCAGCTGACCTTCGTCTTTACCTATGGCACCGGCCCGTCCGGCTGCCATGGTCGTGCTGCCTAGCTTCAGACAGCGACTTCCCAGGCGCCCCGGGCCGACAAGGCCCGGGGCGCTTGTGCATTTCCGGGCCGTGCCGATCCGGGGCCCCACCGATACCCGAGGAGCCCATGAGATGTCCGTCACCGAGACCGAGAAGACCGGCGCCCGCACCGAGACGGCCGCCACGGTGATCACCGGAGCGCGTGAGCGCATCGACGCGCTCGACGACCGGATCATCGGCCTGATCCAGGAACGGATGGCCGTCTCCGCCGTCATCCAGGACGCCCGGATCGCCTCCGGTGGCCGCCGGGTGAACCTGGCTCGCGAGATGGAGGTGCTGGGGCACTACAGGGACGCGCTGGGCAAGCCGGGCACGTCGATCGCGATGACGATGCTGGAGCTGTGCCGGGGCCGGATCTGACCGCCCCGGGTACTCCTGCGTATCTGCGTTCGGGCGCATCCTCACCCGTACGGCGCGTGACGCGCCCTGCCGGTCTTCGTTGGTCCCGTTGTCCGTGCCAGCCAGGGGCGGCCTCGAAAGAAAACCACGCGTGGCTCCGCTGGTGCGTGTGACGTACTGCAGGTACGTCGTGGGACCTCGCACCAGCGCGCGTGACCGGTCGGCAGGGGACAGCAGCCCGGTCACCCCAAGCGGTCGGCTCCGGGGACGCCCGGCGCCGGCCGCATCCGGTTCCGACGGTCGCACAGGCCCGTCGTCCCGTCCCGCACGACGCGACACGAGCACGTCCCTCTCCGCGCGACCACGTGACCGAGGCCGACCCACCCGGCGCGCCCTCTCGCGCCCCTCTCCCCTCGACGCGGGGCGCCCCCGGCCCCGCGACCAGGCACCGGTGCTTCCCTGTCGCCGGTGCCGACCGGAAGGGCCCCGCGGACATGACGTCCACGGGGCCCTTTCTCAGTGTGTCGGCGCTACGCAGCGGCGCCGACGGGCCGCCACGAACGAGCACGCCACCCGCGGAGGGCAACCACGGCGACCAGGCCGGCGAGTGCCGTCCGTGGCACCGCGGGGCATCACAAATCCCTCTCGTTCCGGCCATGGTCACGCCTGTGGCGCAGGTCACATAAAGATTCCGTGAGTCGGCGTGCAACCAATCACCCTGGTCACAGGTCATGCATGCGTAACAAGGACCTCAGTTGTTCGCACCCATCGCGGTGCCGGGGGTCACAACCAGCCTTCGTACCGCGTCCGGCGGTACCCGGACTTCACTGAGGACTCAATGAAGCTTCGCCGTGCCATGGCCGTCGCCGCCGCGACCGCTGTCATCGCCCCTGCCACTTTCCTGGCGGCGCCGGCCGCGTTCGCGACCCCGACCCCCTCGGCCTCCGAGAGCACGTCCCCGTCTCCCAGCGAGTCGGAGACCACGTCCCCGGCGCCGTCGGAGTCGGAGACCACGTCCCCGGCTCCGAGCGAGTCGGAGACGACGTCGCCCGCGCCGTCGGAGTCCGAGACCACCTCCCCGGCTCCCAGTGAGTCGCAGACCACCTCCCCCGCGCCGTCGCCCTCCGACTCCGCTCCGACCGAGGACCCGGAGGTCCCGGTTCCGCCGTACTGCGAGGAGCTCGACGAGGACTTCGAGGAGAAGGCGCTCGGCCTCAAGATCAGCGGCCTGCCCGGCCAGATCGTGGCCGGCAGCGGCTGGGAGGAGTTCAACCTCACGGTCACGAACAACTCCAAGGCCGACCTCAAGGAGGTCGCCTTCTACGCCGAGGTCGAGAACGACCAGCTCGACGAGGACAAGTGGCTCAGCAAGCACGTCGAGCTGCAGTTCCGTCTCCCGGGCACCGACCAGTGGGAGCGGATCGGCGACTCGGAGTGGGCCGGTGACTACTTCTGGGGCGTCGAGACCATGAAGTCCAAGGACTTCGTGAAGATCGACCTCCGCATCAACGTGGCCAAGACCGCTCCGGCCGCCGAAAGCTACTCGTTCGGCTCCGGCGGATACCTGGGCGACGTCGACGGCCAGGAGTGCATCGCGGAGAACGCCGGCGTGTACGCCGACTTCACCGTCCTGAAGCCGGGCTCCCCGAACCCGAACCCCGGTGAGGCCAAGCCGGGTGACGGTGAGGGCAAGGACAAGGGCCCCGACACCAAGCCCCAGGGTGACGTGAAGGAGCTCCCGGTCACCGGCAACCTCGCCGAGACCGGCTCCGACTCGACCCTGCCGGTCATCGGCGCGGTCGGCGGTGTCGCGATCCTCGCCGGCGCCGGTGTCGTCTTCGCGATGAAGCGCCGCCGTGGTGACGCCACCGCGTAACGCCTGAAGCTCAGGCGCACAGAGCCACCAAGGCCGCTGCACTCGGAGGGGGGTGCAGCGGCCTTCGTGCGTGCGGAGCGCCGAGGGGCGGTCAGGCCTCCTGGGGCTTGGGCAGAGCCGTCTTCTCGGCGCTCGCAGCCTTCTCGGCCATGACCTCGGCCGCCTTCTCGGTAGCCGCAGCCTGCTCGGCCACCGCCTTTGCCGTCTTCTTCGGCGGGAGGGCCGGCATGCCGAGGAACGGCAGCTTCAGCGCGCCGAAGGCGTCCGCCGGTACGGCCGGGGCCTTGGGCGCGACCGGGGCCAGGCGCTCGTACGCGCGGCCCTGGGCCGGGCGCGGGTCCTCCTCGCCCTTGTTCGGCCAGAACGACATCGCCCGCTCCGCCTGGGCCGTGATGGTCAGCGACGGGTTGACGCCCAGGTTCGCCGACACCGCGGAGCCGTCCACGACGGAGATGCCCGGGTGGCCGTACAGCCGGTGGTACGGGTCGATGACGCCGTCCGCCGCCGTGGCGCCGATCGGGCAGCCGCCGAGGAAGTGCGCGGTGAGCGGGGTGCCCATCACTTCGCCGATGTTGGAGCCCGCGAAGCCGTTGATCTCCTCCGCGAGCAGGGACGCCGCGCGGGTCGCCTCAGGAATCTGGTTCGGGTTGGGTGCGCCGTGGCCCTGGCGGGCGGTGAGCAGCCCCTTGCCGATCCCCTTCGGCTTGCGGTACGTCGTCAGCGAGTTGTCGAGCGACTGCATGACCAGGCCGATGATGGTCCGCTCCGACCAGCGCCGGTTGGACAGGGCGCGGACCGCGAGCAACGGGTGCCTGACCATGTTGCCGAGCCAGCCGGCGACCCGGCCCTTCACCCGGTACGGCACCTGAAGGACGGTCATGCCGCCCATCGCGTTCGACCCTCTGCCGTAGCGCACGGGCTCGATGTGGGTGTTCTCGTCCGGATGGATCGAGGACGTGATGGCGACGCCACGGGTGAAGTCGACCCGCTCCGCGCCGTGCCGCTTGCGGTAGCGCCGGTTGTCGGTCTGGGCGCCGACGAGCGCCTCCGAGTTGGTGCGGGTCAGCTCGCCGAGCCGTGCGGACAGACGCGGCAGCAGTCCGCCGTCCTTCATCCGGTGCAGCAGGGTCTGCGTCCCGTACGTCCCGGCGGCGATGACGACGCGGCGGGCCGTGAACGTACGGCCCTTCCCCTTGCGCCTGTTGTCGCTGGGCAGGGTCTTGATCGCGAAACCGCCCAGGGAGTCCTCCGTGACGGCCACCACGGACGTCATCGGGTGCACGGTGGCGCCCGCCTTCTCCGCGAGGTACAGGTAGTTCTCGTTGAGCGTGTTCTTCGCTCCGTGCCGGCAGCCCGTCATGCACTCGCCGCACTCGCTGCACGCCCTGCGGGAGGGACCGGCGCCGCCGAAGTAGGGGTCGGCCACCTCTTGGCCGGGCCTGGCCCGCACGGTGCCGTCGGCGTCGTCGCCGTCCCCGAAGAACACTCCGACGGGGGCCATGTGGAAGCTGTCGCCGACGCCCATCGCCTCCGCGGTCGCCTTCAGATGGACGTCGGAAGGGGTCATCGTCGGGTTGAGCCGCACGCCGAGCATGCGCCGGGCCTGGTCGTAGTAGGGCTTCAGCTCCTCCTGCCAGTCCGTGATGTCCTTCCACTGCGGGTCGTTGAAGAACGGCGCGGGCGGCACGTAGAGCGTGTTCGCGTAGTTGAGGGAGCCGCCGCCCACGCCTGCCCCCGCGAGCACCATCACGTTGCCGAGCAGGTGGATGCGCTGGATACCGAAGAGGCCCAGGGCCGGCGCCCAGAGGTAGTTGCGCAGGTCCCAGGAGTTCTTGGGCAGGGACTCGCGGGTGAAGCGACGGCCCGCCTCCAGGACGCCGACCCGGTAGCCCTTCTCGGTCAGTCGGAGCGCGGACACGGAGCCGCCGAAGCCGGAGCCGACGACGATCACGTCGTAGTCGTACTGCGTGTCGTCGTCCGCGGCCCGGTTTCGGGCAGGGGATACCTCGGACATGGCTCTCCTCATGAAGGTGCGGGCGTGCGGGTGCGGGTCGCGGTCAGCGCAGACGGAGGGCTTTCATCGCCTTGAGGCTGACGCTCATGAAGGCCGCGTACTTCTCGTCGTCCATGCCGAACGACGGTGCGAGCGGCAGCAGACGCTGCTGGGAAACGGTCTGCGCCTCCGTGTACTTGAGGATGCCCTCGGAGCCGTGGCGGCGGCTGAGTCCGGAGTCCTTCATGCCGCCCATCGGGGACTGGACACTGCCGTACGCCGGCGCGTAGCCCTCGTTGATGTTGACGGTGCCGGTGCGCAGCTTGGCGGCGACGGCGTGTCCGCGCCGGGCGTCCTTGGTCCAGACGCTCGAGTTGAGGCCGTACGGGGTGGCATTGGCCTGGGCGATGACGTCGTCCTCGTCGGTGAAGCGGTACACGGAGACCACCGGGCCGAAGGTCTCCTCCGTGCACACGGCCATCGGTGCCTCGACGCCGTCGAGGATGGTGGGCTCGTAGAAGAGCGGGCCGATGTCGGGGCGGGCGACACCGCCGGCGAGGAGCCTGGCGCCCTTGGCGACGGCCTCCTCGACATGGCGGGTGACGGTCTCGAGCTGGCGCTCGCCGACGAGGGAGCCCATGTCGGCCCCGTAGGCGAGGGAGTTGCCGAGCCGCATGGCCTTGGTCCGCGCGGCGAACCGCTCGAGGAAGTCGTCGGCGACGGACTCGTGCACGTACAGCCGCTCGATGGATATGCACAACTGGCCGGCGGAGGAGAAGCAGGCGCGCACCGCTCCGGCCGCGGCCTTCTCCACGTCGGCGTCGTGCAGGACCAGCATGGCGTTCTTGCCGCCGAGTTCGAGGGAGACGCCGATGAGGCGGGCGGCGGCGCCCTGTGCCACCTCGCGGCCGGTGCGGGTGGAGCCGGTGAACGACACGTAGTCGGCGTGCTTGACGACCTCCGGGCCGACGACGGGACCGTCGCCGATGACGACCTGGAAGACCTCGGCCGGCAGCCCCGCCTCGATGAGCAGGTCGCGCGCCCACAGGGCGGTGAGCGCCGTCTCGGTGTCGGGCTTCATCACGACGGCGTTGCCGGTGACGAAGGCGGGCAGCGCGTCACCGACGGACAGCTCCAGCGGGTAGTTCCACGGCGCGATCTGCCCCACGACACCGCGTGGATGGCGCAGTTCGGTCGTCTTCGTCAGGACGGGGACGACACCGGTGTGCCGCTTGGCCTTCAGGTACGAGGGCGCCTTGCGTCCGTAGTGGCGGGCGGCGACGGCGACGGCCTGCACCTCCTCGTGGGCGTGCAGGCGGGCCTTGCCGGTCTCCAGCTGGATCAGGTCCAGGACCTCCGCCTGGCGCTGAAGGACCAGGTCGTGGAAGCGCAGCAGGACGGCCGCGCGGGCACGGACCGGGGTAGCGGCCCATGCGGGCTGGGCGGCGCGTGCCCGCTCGAAGGCCGTGGCCACGTCCTCGGGGGTGGACTCGGGGAGTTCGGCCAGCTGCTCACCGGTGAACGGCGCGTGGTTGGCCGTGCGGCCGGAGCCGGCCACCGACTTGGTCAGTCGGGCGACCAGGTCGGGGGTCACCACGTCCGCGGCGGTGCGCGCGCCGGCCGGAGCGGCGGCTGTCGGGTTGGTGCCGAGGGCGGCCGTGGTGGCCTGCGAGTCCGTCATGGGGGCGAGAGTAGGCGCAGAGCAGCACTTTGGGTACCCGTCGGTAACACCTTTTCACCATGCACACACGACCGCGCCAGCGATCACTGGCACATAACCCCTGATCAGGCCCTATTCATCGGCCCGCAGGCACGTCCGGCAACTTTCCCGGCCGCCTCGGGGAGTCCCGCGGCCCGGTTCACGGCGCCGGGGGCCGCCATCCCCGCAGCATGGTGTCGAACTGCTCGCGGGTCGTCACCCAGTCGTGTGCGGGGCCGGACATGTAGAGGGCGTATTCGGTGCCGTCGTCCTCGTAGTACATCTGGTCGATCGCCCGCCGGGGTCCGGGATGTTCCTTGCTCTCCGTCCAGGTGAACTCCCAGATCGCGGACTGCGTCCGGTCCCGGAAGGTGTTCGGGTGAAGTTGCACCCTGCGGTACTCGGGCAGGCGCTTCTTCAGGCTCTTCTGCATGTCGAGCATGTGCATGTACGGGTTCTCGTGGTCGGGCGCCGGGTCGATGCTGATGCGGATGCGGTGGCGGCCGTTGTCCGGGGTGTAGTCGATCTGGTTGCCGTCCGCCTGACGCCGCCAGCCGTCGGGCACCCAGAGGCTGAAGCCTTCCACGTCGTCGACCCGTCGCCAGCCCTCGGGAAGCCCGGAGGCGTCTCCCGGTGCGGCGCTCTCGGCGCCGCCCGTGCCGGGGCCTCCGGCCGCGGACTCTCCCGTACGGCCGCCCGCGCCCTCGTTCGCGTACTGCATCGCGAGGCCCGCGGCGCCGCCCAGCACGGCCGCCAGTACGACGGCGATCACCGCCGTGCGTACCCGCCCGCCGCGACGGGCGGGCGCCTGTGAGGGCCCGGGCGCCGGGACGGTGCGGGAGCGGTCCACCGCGGGGCCCGGCTGCGGCAGCCGCTGCGTGGGCACCCGCGTACGCCCCGTCTCCACGGGGCCACGGCCCTCCATGGCGTCCGTCAGCATCCGCTCCGCCTCGGCCGCGGACGGCCGATGCGACGGATCCTTGCGCAGCAGCGCCAGGATCACCGGCGTGAGCCTTCCCGCCCGCACCGGGGCAGGCGGCTCCTCGTCGACCACGGCCTGCATGGTCGACAGCGGCGAGGACCGCCGGAACGGCGACCGTCCCTCCACCGCCGTGTACAGCGTCGCGCCCAGCGACCACAGGTCGGAGGCGGGTCCGGGATCGTGGCCGCGGACCCGTTCCGGCGCGAGGTAGTCGATCGAACCGACGATCTCGCCCGTCCTGGTGATCGTCGAGTCGCCCTCGATGGCCGCGATCCCGAAGTCGGTGATCAGCGCCCGGCCGTCCTTGGCCAGCAGGACGTTGGCCGGCTTGATGTCCCGGTGGAGCACCCCGGCGGCGTGCGCGGCGCCCAGCGCCCGCAGGATGTGCAGCCCGATCCGGGCCGCCTCCGTCTCGTCGATCCGCCCCGGCTCCTTCACCGCGTCCGCGAGGGAGGGGCCGTCGACGTACTGCATGACGATCCAGGGCCGTGCGTCGTGCTCCAGCACGTCGTGCACGGTGACGACGCCGGGATGGCTGATGCGCGCGGCCGCACGGGCCTCCTTCTGGGTGCGGGCGTGCAGGACGGCCCGGTCGGCCTCCGACACGTAGAGCCCCGCCGTCAACTCCTTGACCGCCACCACCCGGTGGAGCACCTCGTCATGGGCGCGCCATACCTTGCCCATACCGCCACGGCCGATGGTCTCGCCCAGCCGGTAACGCCCGGCGAGCAGCAGACCGGTGCCTGTGCTGTGAGTGTGTTCCACGTACCCCGCCCCGTTCCTTGGAATGACAGGTTACGGAGGGGATGTACGACCACGGAACATCGGACGCCTCAAGTGACCGCACTGTGATGCGCGTTCCGTACGCGCCCGCGCACTCAGCGGGCGGAACGGTAACTCGCCGTGGCCTGCTCGAAGACCTCGGTCACTTTGTCACGCTGTGCTTCCGGTCCGATCACCTGGACGACGTGGTAGGTGCCGTCGACGGCGAGCGCGAGGTTACGCACGTACACCTCGCGGCCGTTGCTGTCCTGCCAGGTGAACTGGCCCTCGGCCATGGCCTGTCGGCCGACGTCGATACGGCGCAGCCCGGTGGCGCTCGCCCATGAGGAGTCGCGGAAGGGCTGGAGCTCCGGCTCCTTGTCCCGCTGATAGACCAGCGGGTCGTCGCCGTTCGCCTGGACGGTGTCCCGGCCGGGCACGACGATGAGCGTGAAATCGCCGCCGGTGTAGCGGACTTGTCCGGCATCGTTGATCGGCCGGCGCTGCCACGTCCGGTCGACGGCGATCCGGAAGCCCTCCGGGTCGTCTTGGAGCACATATCCCTCGGGAAGTTCACCGGCCGGGGCGGAGGTCTGCGGCTGCTGGGACCCGGGCGTGCCGGTGGGCGCCGGCTCCGGGTCGGTGCCCGCGCCCGTACGGCCGGGGCTCGGATCCTGCTGCGACGGCTGTACGCCCGTCTCCCTGCCCTGCGGCGACCGCTGCGCGTCGTCCGCCTTCGGCATGAACAGCACCGCGTACGTGATCGCGGCCACCAGGGCGAGCAGGATCAGCAGCACAAGCGTGCGGCCGAGCGCGCGCGGCTTACGACCCGCGGCCTGGTAGGACCGCGGGTACGACGTGTCGTAGGAACTCTCGTACGGCTCCTCGTAGGCACGCCTGGGCGGCTGGATCCGGGCGACGGGCCGCTCCCCGCGCCCTTCGTCGCCCCCGGCCCTTCCTCCCGCTCTGTCCCGGCCCTTGGTCTTCTTGTGGCGGTGGCGGCCGTGCGCGTCCGGGCCGCCTCCGCGGCGCCTGCGGACGAGCTCGCCCCGGCGGCGGACGATCGGCAGCCGCGACCCGTCGACCGCGCCGGCCGGCAGCGGAACGACGTCCGTCCCGGCCTCGGGCTCCGGCGCCGAACGGACGAGGGAACGCAGCCAGCCCCGCAGCTCCTCGAAGTCGGGGCGCTCCGTGGGGTCCTGACGCAGCAGCGACTCGACGACCGGCCGCAGCGCGCCGCACTCCTCCGCGAAGGCGGGCGGCTCCGAGCACACGAGCTGGACGAGTTCGGCGGCGCTCTCCTCCGGGTAGGGGGCGTGCCCTTGGACGGCCCGGTACAGCAGCGCCCCCAGCGCCCACAGGTCGGTCGCCGGGCCCACGGGCGCGGCCAGCTGCCAGTTCTCGTGGACCGGGCCCGCCTGCTCGGGCGCCCACCGTTCCGTCACGGCACCGACCACGGTGATCCGTGCCTGGCGTGCCCGCTCCGCGGCCAGCGGTGTCGCGGGACCTCGGTACGGGGCGGAGCCGCCACCGGCGACGACCTCGTCCCAGCGGCCGGGGGCCGCCGCGCCGTCCGTGGCCGCGGGGTGGCGCTGTGCGTCGGCGCGCAGCGCGTCACCGCCGCGGTGCCAACTGCCGCCTGCCGTGCTGTCCGTCCGCGCCGCGGGGAGGGCGGGGCGCTGTCCGCCGGCCGGCCGGCCACCACCGCCCGGGCCGCTGTCCGCCCGTGCGACGGGCAGCGCGGGACGGGCGGGCTGAACGCCACGGCCGGGTTCCGCGCCCGCCCTGCGCACGCCGTAGGGGTCGTCGCGGTACGGGTCGTCCGGGCGCGGGCCCGGCAGCGCGGGGCGCCCGACGATGCCCCGAGGGCCGCCGCCTCCGGCGGGCAGCGAACCGGTGCCCTCCCGGCCGGCGAACGGCGCGTCGTGCCAGGTGCCGGTCAGCCGGACCCGACCGGGGCCCTCGTGCGACGGCCCCTCTCCGTCCCGGCCCCGGTCGTAGGTGCCTTCGCCGTGACGCTCCTCGTGCCGGCCACTGCCGAACCGGCCCCGGTCACCGCCGTCCCGGGACGGGCCCTCGTCACGTTCCGCGCCGTACGGGTCTTCGTACCGGCGTTCGCCGTACGGGTCCTCGTACCGGCCCGCGCCGTAGCGGTCCTCATGACGATCCGCGCCGTAGCGGTCCTCGTCCCGGCGTTCGCCGTACGGGTCTTCGTACCGGTCCGCGTCGTAGCGGTCCTCCTGCCACTCCTCACGGCCGTGGGCCTCCGCGTCGCGCGGCGGCACGCCGAGCAGGCCGAGTCCCAGGTCCTCGAAGTCGTCGTCGTCCTCGTCCCGGACGCCGCCGAGCCCGAGCAGACCACGGCGTCCCTCGTCGGGGCGGCGGGCCCACCAGTCGGGGTCGAGGCCGTCCTGCTCCAGGCGGTCACGGGCGTCGGTCTCCTCGTCCTGGCGCCGGCTCTCGCCCGACCGCGCCCCGGCTCGGGCCCCGGCGCGGTAGGCAGCGATCGCCCCGGCACGGGCGGCGCGCACGTCCGGGACACCGGTGGACGGGCCGCTCTGCTGCGGCAGGACGGGACGGCCGGGCGCGGCCTCGACCTCGTGTCCCAGGGCGGGGGCGTCACCGGCGCCGAGTCGCGGCCCGGGCCCTGGCCCCGGCAACTCGTCCGGCTCTGCCACGTCGTCGGTGTCCGGGTCCGGGTCCGGCTCCGGTACCGGCGCGTAACCGCACAGCGCCTCCTCCGCGGCGCCGGACGCCAGTCCGGTGAGGACCACACGTCCGTCCTCGCAGACGAGCACCGTGCGCACCGTGATGTTCCGGTGCGTCCAGCCGTGGGCGTGCAGGACGCGCAGGGCGGTCAGGACGTCGGAGGCGATCTCCGCCGCCCGGTACGGGGTGAGCGGCTTCTCCGCGAGCAGCGCCGCCAGCGGCCGGGCCGCGACCCGTTCGCTCACTATCCACAACGAGCCGTCCTCGGCGAAGACGTCGAAGACCTGGTCCAGTCGTGGGTGGTCGGGGATCTGCGCGGCGGCCTGTGCCGCCTCGACCGCCCGCCGGACCGCCGGGTCCGTGGGGCGCCGTGTCGTGCCGCCGCCCCTGCCGCCGTGGGTTTGCCGCGGCACCGCCGCGCCGGCGAGGTCGTCGGCGTCGAGCACCTCGGCGTCGACGATCTCCGGCAACGGAATCTGCCGCACCAGGACTTCATGGCCGCTGTAGGTGTCGAACGCGCGGGTCTCCGCGAATTCGTACTCGTCGGACGGCGGCAACGGCAGGCGGTAGCGGTCGGCGAGCACCCTTCCCGCATAGTCGTCCACGACGCCTCCCCGAGCGCGCTGTCCCCGGCCGGTACAGAAACAACGCAAGAAGCCGTCACATCCGGTCGCTCACCGGCCTCTTGTCGCTGCGTACCGTCCGCGGGTTCTCACGATACGTGTCCTGGGTCAGTCCTTGGGGCTGAACGTGGCGAACGCCGTCTTGCGCAGCGTCTCGCACTCCTCGCTGCGCCACTCGCTCGCCTTGCACGTGATCATGATCGAGTAGCCGCGCCTGGCGTCGACCTTGAAGCCCCTGTTCAGGATACGTACCCGCTGGCCGTTCTCGTTGCGCTCGAACTGCCAGTCCGCGACGGTCGGATAGCCGTTGTACTCGACCGTCCCTATCCCGAGGTGCTTGTAGCCGTTGCTCGTAGCGCTGACACCGGCGACCGCCGCAGCCCATGCGGCCGCCGCGTCGTCCTTGGGGCTGTTGTTGAAGTCGACCTGGACACGCGGGACTCCACCGTCGACGCTGAACTTGCCGCCCGAGTTCTGGCCGGCCACACCGGTGAGCTTGAAGTTCGCGGGCATGGCCATGGTGAAGTGCCAGCGGTCGTTGGAGACCATCACGTACCCGGCGGGCAGCGTGTCGCCGCCCGCGGAGTCGTCGCCCTTGGGGTCGCCCGACGGCGGGCCGTCCGGGCTGCCGGTGCTGCCGCCCTGCCCGCCGTCCTCTTCCTTGCCGTCGTCCTTGCCGGTGTCGTCGCCGTTGTCGGGACTCGCGTCGGCGCCCTCGGTCGCCTTGTCCTCTCCGCCACCGGCGGTGGAGCCGGCCGAAGCCGCGGTCTCGTCCTTGCCCTTGCTCCGGTTCCCGGGGTCGTCGTCACCGAGGGCGAAGACCAGCACGGTGGACAGCACGGCGAGCAGGGCCACGACCGCGATGATCACCAGGGTGCGGCGGGGCACCACGTCGGTGAGCGGGGCGCGCACCGGTGCGGCCCGCCGGGCGGGTCCGCCAGGCGCGGGCTGCGGCTTCGACTCCGCCTTCACGGCGGCGGCCGCGTTGCGCACGGAACGCAGCGCGCCACGAACCCGGTCGGCGGCAGGGTCCTTCGGCACGGCCGGGGGGACGGGAGGCACGGACGGCAGCCGGATGGCGCGGGTCGCCTCGGGCGACGGCTCGGGCTCCGCGGGGAGTACCGGCGCCTCGGGCGCGTTCACCACCTGGGTGAGCAGGGCGCGGGCGCCGGCGTCGTCCAGCCGCTGGGCGGGGTCCTTGGCGAGCAGGCCGTAGATGACCTCCTCCAGCGGGCCCGCGTTCTTCGGCGGGTCGAGCGGCTCGGTCATCACGGCGGTCAGCGTCGCGATCGCCGAGCCCTTGTCGTAGGGCGGGCAGCCCTCGACGCTCGCGTAGAGCAGGCCGCCGAGCGACCAGAGGTCGGCCGCCGGACCGGGCTTGTGGCCGCGGGCGCGTTCGGGCGAGATGTACGACGGCGCGCCGACGAGCATGCCGGTCGAGGTGATCGACGGGTCGCCCTCGACCTGCGCGATACCGAAGTCGGTGAGCACGACGCGGCCGTCACGGCCGATGAGCACGTTGGACGGCTTCACGTCACGGTGCAGGATGCCCTCGCGGTGCGCGGAGCGCAGCACGTCGAGGATCGCCAGACCGACCTCGGCCGCCCGGCGGGGCGTGAGGACGCCGTCCTCCCTTACGACCTCGGCCAGGGACTTGCCCTCGACGAGCTCCATGACGATCCACGGGCGGTCGTCCTCGTCGACGACGTCGTAGACGGTCACGGCGCTGTTGTTGCGGATGCGGGCGATCGCCTTGGCCTCGCGCAGGGTGCGTGTGATGAGCCGGCGCTTCTCGTCGTCGTCGACGCTGCCCGGGAAGCGGAGTTCCTTGACGGCGACGGTACGGCCGAGGGTCTCGTCGACCGCGCGCCACACCGTGCCCATGCCGCCGCGCCCAAGGACGCCGCCGAGACGGTAACGCCCGGCGAGCAGGCGGCCCTCGGAACCGGTGGCGCCGCGCCCCTTGGGAACCGGCGCACCCGCGCCCTGGGCACGGTCGGCCCGGTCCGCCGGGGCGGACTTCGCCGCGGCGGCCTGCGAGCCCGCGCTCCTGTCGCCGTCGGCGGGCGACGCGGCGGACCTGCCGGCGCTCACACCGGTGGCAGCCTTCACGGCCGGCGTGTTCGCCGGCTCCGCGGGGCGCGTCCCGGCCTTCGTGATGGACAGGGGCTTCGCGTCCTCGGCGGCGGCAGGCTTCGTGTCCGCGGGGGCATCACCCCGGGCATCGCCCTGCGCGTCCTTCTGCGCGTCGTCCTGAGCAGCCGTCACGGCCGGGCTCCCCGCGCCGCGACCGGGCTTGTGGGCGTCTTCCGCCTCGGCAGAGGCACCGCCCGCTGCCACGTCGCCCTCATCGGCCTCGCCCGCGCCGGAAACATCCGTGTCCGCGGCGCCCGCTGTGACGTCGCCGTCCTCGGCCTTGTCCTCAGGGACGGCGTCCTTGACCTCCGGGACGGCGTCCTGGAGGTCAGGGGCCGCGTCCGCTTCGGCCGTCTTCGGGTCCGCCGCGCCGGCGGCAGAACCTTCGCCCCCACCGGCGGAACCGGCCCCCGCGCCCGCGGCAGAGTCCGCATCCTCGCCGGCGAAGCCGGCCCCCCGCTGGGGCTTCCGCGACTGCTCAGCCTCCGACATGCGTCCCCTCTGCGATCCCTGATCTTCGCCCCGCGCCTGCCGCTTTCCGCGCGATGCGGTAACCCGCCCTGGCAGAGCGCCCATTGTCCCTCACCCCAGGACCGGTACGTCGTCCGGGTCCACCCAGTGGCGTACCAGGCACACCCGAATACGCCACCCACCATGCCACCACATGGAGTGAAGCCCACCCCCGCGCTGGTCGGGGGCGTGTACGGATTCCGTAACCACCCCCGCAGCGGGCCGGATTTCCCCGGCCGACGGGCAATCAGGGACGGCCTGACCGGATCAGGACCGGATCAGAGCGGCACGATCTCCGGCGCGCCCAGCCGCGCCGCGTCCGCCGTCTGGTCGTCAGGCTGCCGCTGCGACTCCCGTTCCGCCTCCACCCTCTTCTCGTAGTGCTCGATCTCCTTCTCGATCTGCGCCTTCTCCCAGCCCAGTACCGGGGCCATCAACTCGGCGCACTCGCGTGCGCTGCGGGTCCCCCGGTCGAAGGTCTCGATCGAGATACGGGTGCGCCGGGTCAGCACGTCGTCGAGATGGCGAGCGCCCTCGTGCGACGCGGCGTAGACGATCTCGGCCCGCAGATAGTCGTCCGCGCCGCCCAGGGGATCGCCGAGCGTCTGGTCCTCGGCGATGAGGGCGAGCAGTTCCTCCGCCATGGCGCCGTAGCGGTTCAACAGGTGCTCGATGCGCACCACATGAAGACCTGTCCGCTCGGCGATCCTCGCCCTGGCGTTCCAGAGGGCGCGGTACCCCTCGGCGCCGAGCAGCGGCGTGTCCTCCGTGACGCAGGCGGCCACCCGCTGGTCGAGGCCGTGCACCGCCGCGTCCACGGCGTCCTTGGCCATCACCCGGTACGTCGTGTACTTGCCGCCGGCCACGACGACGAGCCCGGGTACGGGATGCGCCACCGTGTGCTCGCGCGACAGCTTGCTGGTGGCGTCCGACTCGCCGGCGAGCAGGGGCCGCAGCCCGGCGTAGACCCCCTCCACGTCGTCCCGGGTGAGCGGCACGGCGAGCACCGAATTGACGTGCTCCAGCAGATAGTCGATGTCGGCGCTGGAGGCGGCGGGGTGCGCCTTGTCGAGGTCCCAGCCGGTGTCTGTGGTGCCCACGATCCAGTGCCGTCCCCAGGGGATGACGAACAGCACGGACTTCTCCGTGCGCAGGATCAGCCCGGTCGTGGAGTGGATGCGGTCCTTCGGCACCACGAGGTGGATGCCCTTGGAGGCGCGCACATGGAACTGCCCGCGCTCCCCGATCAGCGCCTGCGTGTCGTCCGTCCACACCCCGGTGGCATTGACGATCTGGCGTGCCCGGATCTCGTACTCACCGCCCCCCTCGACGTCGAGCACCCGTGCTCCGACGACCCGCTCGCCCTCCCGCAGGAAGCCGACCACCCGCGCCCGGCTGGCGACTTGGGCGCCGTAGCTCGCGGCGGTCCGCACCAGAGTCGTCACGAAGCGGGCGTCGTCCATCTGGGCGTCGTAGTACTGCAGGGCGCCGACGAGGGCGTCCTTCTTCAGCGCGGGGGCGACCCGCAGGGCGCGCCGGCGGGAGAGGTGCCGGTGGACGGGCAGCCCCCGCCCGTGCCCCGAGGACACCGACATCGCGTCGTACAGCGCGACACCGGAGCCCGCGTACAGCCGCTCCCATCCTTTGTGCTGGAGCGGATAGAGGAACGGCACCGGCTTGACCAGGTGCGGGGCGAGCCGCTCGAGCAGCAGACCGCGTTCCTTGAGGGCCTCCCTCACCAGGGCGAAGTCGAGCATTTCCAGATAGCGCAGTCCGCCGTGGATCAGCTTGCTCGACCGGCTCGAGGTGCCGGAAGCCCAGTCGCGCGCCTCCACCAGCCCGGTCGACAGTCCTCGTGTCGCGGCGTCGAGCGCGGTGCCCGCTCCGACCACGCCGGCACCCACCACCAGCACGTCCAGTTCGCGCTCGGCCATCCCGGCGAGCGCTTCGGCGCGCTCCGCGGGTCCCAGTGTCGCTGTCCTCACTGTTGCCTCCCGTCGCCCCCGTGTATTTCCTGCGGTCGGTCTCACAACGTCGAACCCGCAATGCCGGACTCACAAAGTCGGACTCACACCGTCGATTCTGTCCGTACTCGCCGACTTCAGCCACCGCCTGTGGATAACACTCGCTCGACCAGGAGCCCACAATCCGGCAGAACGGTCATATTTACGCCTAGTCTGACATTGCGCCTGCCCGTTCCGCCCACAGGGTTTGCGCTCACTGTCCCCTTCGGCTACGGGAAGGACGGCCACAGCCATGCCCGCAGATCTCGCCGTCATCGGACTCGGACACCTCGGTCTGCCGCTCGCCCAGGCCGCCGTGGCGTCAGGCATCGAAACCATCGGCTACGACCCCGACCCCCGCCAGCTCGCGGAGCCCGCCGCCGGAGTGACGCCCGCCGACATCCGGCGCATGCTCTCCGGCGGCTTCCGCACCGTCACCGACGCGGCCGAACTCGGCCGCGTACGCACCGCCGTCATCTGTGCGCCCACGCCCATGGGCGCGGACGGCACACTGGACCTGACCCCGCTCGCCGACGCCGCGCGGGCGCTCGCGTCCCGGCTGCGGCCGCACACCACCGTCCTGCTGGAATCGGCGGTCGAGCCCGGCACCACGGAGGGCTTCCTCCGTCCGCTCCTCGAAGAGGGCTCCGGCCTGCGGGCCGGCCGGGACTTCCACCTGGCCTACTCCCCCAGCCGCACCGACCCCGGCCGCCGCACGCACGGCTACGCCAACACACCGAAGGTCATCGGCGGCCTCACCCCCGCCTGCACGGAGTCCGCGGCCGCCTTCTACGCCCGTCTGACCGACAAGGTGGTCCGCGCCCGCGGTCTGCGCGAGGCCGAGACGGTCAAGGTCCTCGAGACGAACTTCCGGCACGTCAACATCGCCCTCGTCAACGAGATGGCCGTGCTCTGCCACGACCTCGGCATCGACCTCTGGGACGTCATCCGCTGCGCGGAGACCAAGCCCTTCGGCTTCCAGGCCTTCCGCCCGGGCCCCGGCGTCGGCGGCCACGGCGTCCCCCTCGACCCCGGCCCCACCCCCTGCCGCCCGCTGCGCATGGTGGGCCTCGCGCAGGAGATCAACTCACGGATGCCGCAGTACGTGGTCCGCCGCTGCGCCACCCTCCTCAACGAACACGGCAAGTCGGCCCGTGGCGCCCGCGTCCTGCTCCTCGGCGTCACCTACAAGCCGGACCTCGCCGACCAGCAGGGCTCGCCGGCCACCGAGATCGCCCGCCGTCTGACCGACCTGGGCGCGTCCGTGAGCTACCACGACCCCTACGTCCCCGACTGGCGCATGGACCAGGTTCCCGTCCCCCGCGCCGACTCCCTCTACGAGGCGGCCGCCGCGGCGGATCTGACGGTCCTCGTCCAGCACCACCGCACGTACGACCTCCAGGGCCTGGCGGTCAAGGCCCAACTCCTTCTCGACACAAGGGGGGCGACTCCGGCCGGGGCGGCACACCGACTCTGACGCCTTTTCAGACTCCGGTACGGCCGTGCAACGGTCCCATAACCGAGTGCCGTTCCGTCGTACCGGACTGCTAGTCTCCGGGACCGCCGCTCGCACGCTCGTGCGATGCCGTTGATCCCAGGGGGAATCCACCATGAGTCAGCCCGTCCCGCCGTCCGGCAACCCGTTCGCCGGTGGCGACCAGTTCGCACCCGCGCCGCCGCCGGCCCCGGTCCGCAACAACCTGGGCCTCGGCATTGTCGCCGCCATCGTGACAGCGCTGGTCACCGCGGGAATCTACGGCGCCCTCGCCAAGGCCATCGACGCCGAGGTCGGCTACGCGGCCGTCGCCGTCGGCTTCCTCATCGGTTTCGCCGCGGCCAAGGCCGGCGGCCCGAGCCCCGTGCTGGCCGTCGTGAGCGCCGTGCTCGGCGTCGGTGCCGTGTACCTGGGCCAGCTGGTCGGCATCGCGCTGATCCTCAGCGACATGGGCAGCTCGTTCGGCGAGATCTTCTTCCAGCACTTCGGCGACCTGACGTCGGTGTGGAAGGAGGCCGCGGAGGGCATGACGTACGTCTTCCTCGCCATCGCCGCCGTCACCGCGTTCGCCGGCGCCAAGAAGGCCAACGCCTGACGCGCACGCGGCACATGGGAAGGGCCCGGCACCGAGGTGCCGGGCCCTTCCCATGTGTGCGAACAGCAGGTCAGCGGCTGTGCTGCGAGTCCGCCACCGTCACCTCGACACGCTGGAACTCCTTGAGCTCGCTGTAGCCCGTCGTGGCCATCGCCCTGCGCAGCGCGCCGAAGAAGTTCATCGAACCGTCGGGGCTGTGCGAGGGACCGGTGAGGACCTCCTCGGTCGTGCCCACGATGCCCAGGTCCACCAGCTTGCCGCGCGGCACGTCCTCGTGGACGGCCTCCATGCCCCAGTGGCGGCCCTTGCCCGGCGCGTCGGTCGCGCGGGCCAGCGGGGAGCCGATCATCACGGCGTCGGCACCGCAGGCGATCGCCTTCGGCAGGTCGCCGGACCAGCCGACGCCGCCGTCCGCGATGACGTGGACGTACCGGCCGCCCGACTCGTCCATGTAGTCCCGGCGGGCCGCGGCGACGTCCGCGACGGCGGTCGCCATCGGCACCTGGATGCCCAGCACGTTACGGGTGGTGTGCGCGGCTCCGCCGCCGAAGCCGACGAGGACGCCCGCCGCGCCGGTACGCATGAGGTGCAGCGCGGCCGTGTACGTGGCGCAGCCGCCGACGATGACCGGCACGTCGAGCTCGTAGATGAACTGCTTCAGGTTCAGCGGCTCAGCGGCGCCGGAGACGTGCTCGGCGGAGACCGTCGTACCGCGGATGACGAAGATGTCGACACCCGCGTCCACCACGGCCTTCGAGAACTGCGCGGTGCGCTGCGGGGAGAGCGCGGCGGCAGTCACGACTCCGGCGTCGCGCACCTCCTTGATGCGCTGGCCGATCAGCTCCTCCCTGATGGGGGCGGAGTAGATCTCCTGGAGCCGACGGGTGGCGTTGGCCTCGTCCATCTCGGCGATCTCGTCGAGCAGCGGCTGCGGGTCGTCGTAGCGGGTCCACAGGCCCTCGAGGTTCAGAACGCCCAGGCCGCCCATCTCGCCGATGCGGATGGCGGTCTGCGGGGAGACCACGGAGTCCATCGGAGCGGCCAGGAAGGGCAGCTCGAAGCGGTAGGCGTCGATCTGCCAGGCGATCGAGACCTCCTTCGGGTCCCGCGTGCGCCGGCTCGGTACGACGGCGATGTCATCGAACGCGTACGCCCGGCGGCCGCGCTTGCCGCGCCCGATCTCGATCTCAGTCACGTGTGTGGCCTTTCCTTCTGCATCTGCGCCTGGGCCCTACCAGTATCCCCGACGCACACATGAAGGGCGGCCCCGGCAACCCCGGGACCGCCCCCTGTCATGTGCGGGACTACTTCCTGCTGTAGTTCGGCGCCTCGACCGTCATCTGGATGTCGTGCGGGTGGCTCTCCTTGAGCCCCGCCGAGGTGATCCGCACGAACCGGCCCTTGCTCTCCATCTCGTCGACGGAGGCCGCTCCGACGTAGCCCATGGTCTGACGCAGGCCACCGACCAGCTGGTGCAGCACGGCCGCGAGCGGACCGCGGTAGGGCACCTGGCCCTCGATGCCCTCGGGGACGAGCTTGTCGTCGGAGGCCACCTCCGCCTGGAAGTAGCGGTCCTTGGAATACGAACGGCCCTGGCCGCGGGACTGCATCGCACCGAGCGAGCCCATGCCCCGGTACGACTTGAACTGCTTGCCGTTGATGAAGAGCAGTTCGCCGGGGGACTCCTCGCAGCCCGCGAGAAGGCTGCCCAGCATCACCGTGTCGGCACCGGCGGCGAGCGCCTTGCCGATGTCTCCCGAGTACTGCAGGCCGCCGTCGCCGATCACCGGGACGCCCGCGGCGCGGCAGGCCAGCGCCGCCTCGTAGATCGCGGTGACCTGCGGGACACCGATGCCGGCGACCACACGGGTGGTGCAGATGGAACCGGGTCCGACGCCGACCTTGACGCCGTCCACACCCGCGTCGATCAGGGCCTGGGCGCCGTCGCGCGTCGCCACGTTGCCGCCGATGACGTCGACGTCGACGCTCGACTTGATCTTCGCCATCCAGTTGAGGGCGTTGCTGTTGTGTCCGTGCGAGGTGTCGACGATCAGGAAGTCCACGCCCGCCCCGGCCAGCGCCTGGGCCCGCTCCAGCGCCTCCGGGCTCGCACCGACGGCCGCGCCGACGAGCAGACGGCCCTCGGCGTCCTTCGCCGCGTTCGGGTACTGCTCGGCCTTGACGAAGTCCTTGACCGTGATCAGGCCCTTGAGGATGCCGGCGTCGTCGACCAGCGGAAGCTTCTCGATCTTGTGGCGACGCAGCAGCTCCATGGCGTCGACGCCCGAGATGCCGACCTTGCCCGTGACCAGCGGCATCGGGGTCATGACCTCGCGCACTTGACGCGTGCGGACCGTCTCGAAGGCCATGTCACGGTTGGTGACGATGCCGAGCAGCTTGCCCGCGGCGTCGGTCACCGGCACACCGCTGATGCGGAACTTGGCGCACAGGGCGTCGGCCTCGGCGAGCGTGGCGTCCGGGTGGACCGTGATCGGGTCGGTCACCATGCCGGACTCGGAACGCTTCACCAGGTCGACCTGGTTCACCTGGTCCTCGATGGACAGATTGCGGTGCAGCACACCCACGCCGCCCTGGCGCGCCATCGCGATCGCCATGCGGGACTCGGTGACCTTGTCCATCGCCGCCGAGAGCAGCGGGATGTTCACCCGGACGTTCCTGGAGACACGGGACGAGGTGTCGACTGCGTTAGGAAGCACTTCCGACGCACCAGGCAGCAGAAGCACATCGTCGTAGGTCAGCCCGAGTGTCGCGAATTTCTCGGGCACTCCGTCGACGTTGGTCATGACACCTTCCCCAAATGGCCTTGATCGGTGCGGATGTCCATGCTAACGGCCCGAGCAGCCGTCTCATTCCACGATCAAGATCGTCGAGCAGCTTTGTACGTTCACACCACAGTCATACGCGCACATACGCAGACGACCGGTGGACGGTTCACTGCTCCGCCAGCGCGCGCAGCCTGCTGAGCGCGCGGTGCTGGGCGACCCGGACCGCGCCCGGGGACATCCCCAGCATCTGACCGGTCTCCTCCGCGGTCAGCCCGACGGCGACCCGCAGCACCAGCAGCTCCCGCTGGTTCTCCGGAAGATTGGCGAGCAGCCTCTTGGCCCACTCCGCGTCGTCGCTGAGCAGCGCCCGCTCCTCGGGGCCGAGCGAGTCGTCGGGCCGCTCCGGCATCTCGTCGGACGGCACGGCCGTCGAACCCGGGTGGCGCATCGCGGCCCGCTGCAGATCGGCGACCTTGTGGGAGGCGATGGCGAAGACGAAGGCCTCGAAGGGCCGTCCGGTGTCCTTGTAGCGCGGCAGCGCCATCAGCACCGCGACGCAGACTTCCTGCGCCAGGTCCTCGACGAAGTGACGAGCGTCACCGGGCAGCCTGCTGAGGCGCGAGCGGCAGAAGCGCAGCGCGAGGGGGTGGACGTGCGCCAGGAGGTCGTGCGTCGCCTGCTCGTCGCCGTCGACGGCACGGTGCACGAGCGCACCGATGGCTCCTTGGCCGGTCGCCGCCTCGTCGTCACGCATCGGTCCATGGTGCCCTGGCCCGCGACCATCCGTGGCACTGCGTCCTGTGTTGTGCACCGAAGCGTTATGAGCAGGTGCGCCGGAACTCATCCCCTGCGCCCTCCCCTCCCGCTCGACCGACTCGTCCCCGAGGAACTCCACACCTCAAGGATGCGGCATCGCGCGGGAAACGGATGCCCTCGGGCATCCGTAACCCCCGCAGCGTCCCGTTCCTACGGTCCTCAGCGGACCAGGCCCCAGCGGAATCCGAGGGCCACCGCATGCGCCCGGTCGGAGGCGCCGAGCTTCTTGAACAGCCGCCTGGCGTGCGTCTTCACCGTGTCCTCCGAGAGGAAGAGCTCACGCCCGATCTCCGCGTTGGACCGGCCGTGGCTCATGCCTTCGAGGACCTGGATCTCACGCGCGGTGAGCGTGGGAGCGGCCCCCATCTCGGCCGAACGGAGCCGGCGCGGGGCGAGCCGCCACGTGGGGTCGGCGAGCGCCTGGGTGACGGTCGCGCGCAGTTCGGCACGCGAGGCGTCCTTGTGGAGATAGCCGCGGGCACCGGCGGCGACGGCGAGCGCGACGCCGTCGAGGTCCTCGGCCACGGTCAGCATGATGATCCGGGCGCCGGGGTCCGCGGAGAGCAGCCGGCGCACCGTCTCCACCCCGCCCAGACCGGGCATGCGTACGTCCATCAGAATCAGGTCCGAACGATCGGCACCCCAGCGGCGGAGGACTTCCTCGCCGTTGGCCGCGGTCGTCACGCGCTCGACGCCGGGCACGGTCGCGACCGCGCGGCGAAGCGCCTCTCGGGCAAGCGGGGAGTCGTCGCAGACGAGGACGGATGTCATGGCCGCCCTCCGCAGCTGATGCGCGTCACCTTGAGCCTCCAGGCTGGATACGTTTCTTCACCTGTGCGGTTGAACGCAGTCGGACATGTGCCCGACAGCTTGTTCTTTCAACCGCCTCCGCCTTCTCAACGACGGTCACTCGAAAGAGTTACGGGTCGGAGACAGCACTTCGGCACGCTCCGTGAGCGGGTCGCTCGGCATCCGTGAGCACCGGTTCTCCCGCGGTGACAGCGGGCTCGGCGGCGCGGCGCGGGGCAAGGCGGAGGTTTCACGGGTCGCGGGCGGAGCACTCGTGCCCATCGGACAGGGGCCCTGCCCCATTCAGCGGCTTTTCTTCCCTTTTTCCGGTGTCTATGGCTAGATTCGCAATGAGTCATATTTACATCTACTTACACAGCAGATGTACGGTCGTTGGCACGGTGCTGGTGCCGGATCCGGCGCACGTCCGGTCGGCGTCCCGCCCGTTTCCGACCTGGTCCTGTATCCACCCAGCACGGTTTCAAGGGGACATGCGCCATGGCAGATTTCTCTCGCCTTCCCGGACCCAACGCCGATCTGTGGGACTGGCAGCTCCTCGCGGCATGCCGTGGGGTCGACAGCTCGCTCTTCTTCCATCCGGAAGGTGAGCGCGGCGCGGCGCGAAGCGCTCGCGAGAACTCGGCGAAGGAGGTCTGCATGCGATGCCCCGTACGGGCCGAGTGCGCGGCGCACGCACTGGCCGTGCGCGAGCCCTACGGCGTCTGGGGCGGACTGACCGAGGACGAGCGCGAGGAGCTCATGGGACGAGCACGCCACCGGCTGATCCCCGCCACGAGCGCGGGGGGTGCGGTGCGCGGCTGACGAGAGCGCCACGCACACGAACCGAAGAAACGTTCCTGCACTTCGCCTGCTCCCCTACCGGCAATCCGGCCCCGTGCACAGGCAAGTTGTTCCGGCGTCCCGGCCCCCGATCTCCCGACGGGGGCCGACGGCCGCCACGCAGGACGTACATCGTGAACACATTCATTGCCGCCGACGCCGTGGAACCGCGGTCGCCGCGGACGCGTCAGCGGGACGCCGCGAGGGTGAGCTGCGACAACGTCGCCGAGACGGCCGGGACATGCGCCAGGTCGGGCAGCGTCAGGGCGACGATCTCGCGGTGGACGGACGGCTCGACGGTCACCAGCCGGGCCCCCTTGGGCCGTACCGACTCAAGCGCCAGTTCGGGCAGCACGGCCACGCCGAGCCCCGCGCCCACCAGCCCGATCACCGCCGGGTAGTCGTCGGTGGCGAAGTCGATGCGCGGGGTGAAGCCCGCGCTCTCGCAGACCTCCACCAGCTGCCGCCGGCAGCGCGGACAGCCGGCGATCCACGACTCCTCCGCGAGGTCGCCGATGGCCACCTTGCCCGCCTCGGCAAGGCGGTGACCGTCGGGCACCAGTCCCACGAGCCGGTCGACGAGCAGCGGCCGGACGACGAGGTCGTCCCACTCCGACTCGGCCCCTGCCGTGTCGTAACGGAAGGCGAGCGCCACGTCGCAGTCGCCGTCGCGGAGCATCTCCACCGAGCGCGGCGGCTCGGCGTCGACGAGCGAGACCCGGGTGCCGGGATGGGCCGCGCGCAAGGCGGCGAGGGCCGTGGGCACGAGGGTGGAACTACCGCTGGGGAACGAGACGAGACGGACCCGGCCGGCCCGCAGCCCGGCGATCGCCGCCACTTCCTCCTCCGCCGCGGTGAGCCCGGCGAGGATGCCGGAGGCATGGCGTACGAGCGCCTCGCCGGCCTGGGTCAGGCGCATCTCGCGGCCGGTCCGGATCAGCAGCGGGGTCCCGGCGGAGCTTTCGAGCGCCTTCATCTGCTGGCTGACCGCGGGCTGGGTGCATCCCAGTTCACGGGCGGCCGCGGAGAACGAGCCGGTGGTGGCGACGGCACGCAGGACGCGGAGGTGGCGGGCTTCGATCACCCTTCAAGCATAAGGGGCGCTTGGGGTGACGAGCGATTAACTGCCGGCTGCTTTGAGGCGGTGTCGGTTAGCGTGCGAGGCATGAAGCTTCTGACCGTGAACGTGGGCCGTCCGAAGGCGGCCGATTACACCGATGCGCCCGGCGGCATGACCGGAATCGACAAGCGCCCGGCGGAGGGGCCCGTCCGGGTGGCGGACCCGGGCCCCAAGGGCCAGGGCGGCAGCGGACTGTCGGGGGACGCGGTCTGCGATCTGCGCCACCACGGCGGGAGCGACCAGGCCGTGTACGCCTTCGCCCGTGAGGATCTCGACGCCTGGGAACGCGAGTTGGGGCGCCCGCTCCCCAACGGCACGTTCGGCGAGAACCTCACCACCATCGGCGTCGATGTCACCGGGGCCAAGATCGGCGAACGGTGGCGCATCGGCGATTTCGTGGTGCTCGAGGTCACCTCGGGCCGTGTCCCGTGCCGTACCTTCGCGGGCCGGCTGGGCGAGAAGGGCTGGGTCAGGCGTTTCACCCAGAGCGGCGTCTCCGGCGCGTATCTGCGGGTCGTCGAGCCGGGCGAGATCCGCGCCGGCGATCCGGTGGAGGTGGTGCACCGGCCGGAGCACGAGGTGACCGTGGAGATGGCGTTCCGGGCGGAGACGACCGAGCGTGACCTGTTGCCCCTGGTCCTCGAGGCAGGAGACACCCTGCACAGTGAACTGCTGAGGAGCGCCCGCGCGTACGTCGCGAAATACGGCACGGCGGCCGGTCCCGGCCCCCTCTCCGGCTCCGGCGCCGCTTAGGCGAGGGGCCTCGGGCCGCGCGGAGAGGCGCCGGGAAGCGGAACGGACCCGGGACTTCGGTGCAGTTCGCGGCCGAGGGACGGGCAGTGGTCAGGGAAGGCGCCCGCGCCGCACCCACCCGCGGGGCATTAACGTGCCGCCTATGACGACTGCACTGATCACGGGAGCGACCGCGGGCATCGGCGCCGCCTTCGCGCGGCGGCTCGCGGCCGATGGCCACAACCTGGTGCTCGTGGCCCGGGACACCGAGCGGCTGCAGGAACAGGCCACCGAACTGCACGACCGGCACGGCATCGAGGCGGAGGCACTGACCGCCGACCTGTCTCGGGAAGACGGGATCGGCGCGGTCGAGGAGCGCCTGGCCGACCGTACGCACCCCGTCGATCTGCTGGTCAACAACGCGGGCTTCGGGAACAAGGGCCGGTTCCTCGAAGTCTCCATGGCCGACGAGCTGACCATGCTGAAGGTGCACTGCGAGGCGGTGCTGCGACTGACCGCGGCAGCGGCGGGACCGATGCGGGAACGCGGCCGGGGCGGCGTGGTCAACGTGGCGTCGGTCGCCGCCTTCGTGCCCCGTGGCACGTACGGCGCGTCCAAGGCGTGGGTCGTGCAGTTCACGCAGGGCGCCGCCAGGGACCTGGCAGGATCCGGGGTGCGGCTGATGGCGCTGTGCCCCGGATTCGTACGGACCGAGTTCCACCAGCGGGCCGGCATGGGCACGGACAACATTCCCGGCTGGATGTGGCTGGACGCCGACAAGCTGGTGGCGTCGGCGCTCTCGGACCTGGCCAAGGGGAAGTCCCTCTCCATCCCCGACCCCCGCTACAAGGCGCTGATGGGCGTGGTGAAGCTGACGCCGCGCGGGCTGCTGGGCGGGCTCACGTCGAAGACGGGCCGGAAGTACGGCCCGCAGTAGGGGGCCGGGCCGCACCGGAACGGGCCGCAGGAGCCGCATACCGAACAGTATGTGACCCGCGTCACTAAAATGGACGTATCCCATCGGGGGCCTCAGCGGCTCGGGAGACGCCATGAAGTTCGTGCAGATCATCGACTACAAGACCGCCAGGTTCGACGACGTGAACGCGGTCATGGACAAGTGGGTCGAGCAGACCCAAGGCAAGCGGACCACCGGCCACGCCGTCACGGGGAAGGACCGCAGCGACAGCAACCACTACGTGGACATCGTCGAGTTCCCCTCCTACGAGGAGGCGATGAAGAACTCGCATCTCCCGGAGACGGACAAGATGTTCCAGGAGATGGTGGCCCTCTGCGACGGCATGCCCTCGTTCACCGACCTCGACGTGGTCCGTGAGGAACAGCTGAACGCGGCGACGGCCCGCCGCTTCTTCCACGAGATCGCGGCCGGCGGCAATCTGGACGCCATCGGCGAGGTCTTCGCCGACGACTACATCGACCACGACATCGCCAACGAGGAGGACACCGAGGTCGGCGTGGAGGTCATACGCCGGGACCTCACCATGTGGCGCGGCGCCTTCGACTTCACCTTCGAGCTCGACCGGCAGATCACCCAAGGGGACGACGTCGTGACGCTGTGGACCTGGAGCGGCAGGCACAAGGCGGAGTTCCAGGGCATCCCGGCGACGGGAGAGCAGTGCACCATGACCGGCACGACGATCTTCCGGCTCGAGGACGGGAAGATCAAGGAAGGCTGGTGGCACATGGACATGATGCGGCTGATGCGCCAGCTCGGCGCCATGTAGGCCACGCCCCAACGGGGAAGGCCCCCGCCCCCGCGCGCTGCGGGGGACGGGGGCCTTCTCGGCGCTTGTCGCGTCAGTGGCTGTGGCCGTGACCGTGGCCGTGACCCGCGTCGCCCTCGTCCTCGGCCGGCTTCTCGACGACCAGGGTCTCGGTCGTGAGCAGCAGGGAGGCGATGGACGCGGCGTTCTCCAGAGCGGAGCGCGTGACCTTGACCGGGTCGATGACGCCGGCCTTGACCAGGTCGCCGTACTCGCCGGTCGCGGCGTTGAAGCCCTGACCCGCCTCGAGCTCGGCCACCTTGGCGGTGATGACGTAGCCCTCGAGGCCGGCGTTCTCGGCGATCCAGCGCAGCGGCTCGACGGCGGCGCGGCGGACGACGGCGACACCGGTGGCCTCGTCGCCCTCCTTGCCCAGGTTGCCCTCGAGCACCTTCACGGCGTGGACGAGCGCGGAGCCACCACCGGAGACGATGCCCTCCTCGACCGCGGCGCGGGTCGCGGAGATGGCGTCCTCGAGACGGTGCTTCTTCTCCTTCAGCTCCACCTCGGTGGCGGCGCCGACCTTGATCACGCACACGCCGCCGGCCAGCTTCGCGAGGCGCTCCTGGAGCTTCTCGCGGTCCCAGTCGGAGTCGGTGGACTCGATCTCGGCCTTGATCTGGTTGACGCGGCCCGCGACGTCCTCGCTCTTGCCGCCACCGTCGACGATCGTGGTGTCGTCCTTGGTGATCGTCACGCGGCGGGCGGAGCCCAGCACGTCCAGACCGGCCTGGTCGAGCTTGAGGCCGACCTCTTCGGCGATGACGGTGGCACCGGTGAGGGTGGCCATGTCGCCGAGCATCGCCTTGCGGCGGTCGCCGAAGCCGGGGGCCTTGACGGCCACCGCGTTGAAGGTGCCGCGGATCTTGTTCACGACGAGGGTGGAGAGCGCCTCGCCCTCGACATCCTCGGCGATGATCAGCAGCGGCTTGGAGCCACCGGCCTGGATGACCTTCTCCAGCAGCGGCAGCATGTCCTGGATGGAGGTGATCTTGCCCTGGTGGATCAGGATGTACGGGTCGTCGAGGACGGCCTCCATACGCTCCTGGTCGGTCACCATGTACGGGGACAGGTAGCCCTTGTCGAAGGCCATGCCCTCGGTGAAGTCGAGCTCCAGACCGAAGGTGTTGGACTCCTCGACGGTGATGACACCGTCCTTGCCGACCTTGTCCATCGCCTCGGCGATGAGCTCGCCGACCTGCTGGTCCTGCGCGGAGAGCGCGGCCACGGCGGCGATGTCGGCCTTGTCCTCGATCGGGCGGGCGGTCGCGAGGAGCTCCTCGGACACGGCCTTGACCGCGGCGTCGATGCCCTTCTTCAGGGCGGCCGGGGAGGCACCGGCGGCGACGTTGCGCAGACCCTCGCGGACCAGCGCCTGGGCCAGCACGGTGGCGGTGGTCGTACCGTCACCCGCGATGTCGTTGGTCTTGGTCGCCACCTCCTTCACCAGCTGGGCGCCCAGGTTCTCGTACGGGTCCTCGATCTCGACCTCGCGGGCGATGGTGACGCCGTCGTTGGTGATGGTGGGAGCGCCGAACTTCTTGTCGATGACGACGTTGCGGCCACGGGGGCCGATCGTCACCTTGACCGTGTCGGCAAGCTTGTTGACGCCGCGCTCGAGGGCGCGACGGGCGTCCTCGTCGAACTTCAGGATCTTCGCCATGGGAGCGGTTCAGCCCTCTCGGATTTCGTGTTCAAAGAACTGCGCCCCTCGCCGCCCGGCATCAGCGGGGTGGCCAGGGGCGCAGCTCGAGGCAGAACTGGCGCGGAGTCCCAAGGGTCGATGACCCCTGAGCGCGCCCCTGCTTTCTACTTCTCGACGATCGCGAGCACGTCGCGGGCCGAGAGGACGAGGTACTCCTCGCCGCTGTACTTCACTTCGGTGCCGCCGTACTTGCTGTACAGCACGATGTCGCCGGTCTTCACGTCGAGCGGCAGGCGCTCGCCGTTCTCGAAGCGGCCCGGGCCCACGGCCAGGACGACGCCCTCCTGGGGCTTCTCCTTGGCGGTGTCCGGAATAACCAGGCCAGAGGCCGTGGTCTGCTCGGCGTCGAGCGGCTGGACCACAATGCGGTCCTCGAGCGGCTTGATGGCAACCTTGGAGCTGGCGGTCGTCACGATCCGACCTCCCCCTTCGGAGATCACGGGGTTAACTGATCTGAGGTGGCGACCAGGTGGATCCGTCGTCGCGGGTGCCGGACCTGCCCGTCGCTGTGTTGGCACTCTCACTTGGTGAGTGCCAGGGCCGAGACTATGACTGCGATTAGCACTCGGTCAAGCGGAGTGCCAATGCGAGACCGCGTGGCGTTCTGATTCGGCCTCCGGTCCGGCCACGGCCCCGCCTCTCCCGGTCACGCCCCCGGGCTCCGTCCGCCGGCCCCCGGCTCAGACGTAGTCCTCCAGCCTGGCGACGGCGTACCCCTTCGCCGTGATCGTCCGCATCACCCGCCGGATCACGTCCGGCATGCTGCCCGCCCACTCCTCCTTGCCACGGAAGTGCGTCAGGATGATGTCGCCCGGGTGCAGGTCCCGGTCCCACTCGCGCCACTCCATGCGGTCGGGAAACGCCTCCGAGGCCCACAGCGGGACGGCCGCGATCCCGCACTTCTTGGCGGCGCGCAGGGTGTCCTTGTTGTAGTTCCCGTACGGCGGGCGCATCAGCCGGGGCCGGCTCCCGTACCGCTTCTCCAGCTTGTCCTGCTGGCCACAGATCTCACGCTTCTGCTCGACGTACGAAAGGCCGGGCAGATAAGGGTGCTTGAGCGTGTGGTTGTGCAGCGCCACGCCGCTGTCCCGCATCTTCTCGAAGTAGCCGTAGTCGTCGTTGATGACGTAGTCGCTCAGGAAGGCGCTGTACGGGATCCGCAGGTCGGACATCATGCGCAGCAGTTCGGGGTCCTTCTCCGCGCCGTCGTCGATCGTCAGGAAGACGATCTTCTCCTTCGTCGGGACGGTGGTGAACACGGGAGGCAGCCCCTCCCCGCCCTCCACCTCGAACCCCTTGCGGGTGGTGATCCGCGGCTTGACGGTGGGCGGCGGTGGCGCCGCGAGCGGCGTCTGCTCGAGCCCCCACTTCTTCGCGGCGGCGGCTCGGGCCTTCTGGCTCTGCGCGACCTTCTCCCGGTGCGCCGGACCGCCGGCGGCCTCGCGGGCCTTCCGGGCATCCTGCTTCTGCGCCTGTGCCCCCTGCCGCGCTTCCTTCTCGGCGGCGGGCCTGGCGGGGCGGGGCGCCTCGGGCGGCCCCTCTGCCGCACAGCCGGAGCCGAGCGCGGCGACAACGAGCGAGACAAGGGCCGCACGGACCCGATACGCTCCCATTTTTCCCTTTTGTCGTACTAGCTGCATGGCGACGCATCCTGTCAGCGCGCCGCCCGCTCACCGGTCCGACACCGCCGCCATGAGCGCACCATCCCCCACCTGGCCCACAATGGCCCGGTGAACGACCTCGATCCGCTCGCCGCCTTCACCGCACTGCGCACCGAGGAGGGCGAAGCGCTGCTGGCCTCGCTGGCCTCCTACGACCCCGCCCGTGAACTGGCCGTCGCGACACGCCTGCGACGCGAGCACCCGGCGGCCCTGGTCTCGGCGGCGCTGGGGCAGGCACGGCTGCGGCAGCGGGCGGCGGCGAAGTTCGGCGAGGAGGACGCCCGCCGGATGTTCTTCACCCCGAACGGCGTCGAGCAGTCCACCCGCCGCTCGGTCGCGGACCACCGGGCCGCGCGGTTCGCCGCGCTCGGAGTGCGCGGCGTCGCCGACCTGTGCAGCGGCATCGGCGGTGACGCTATCGCCCTGGCCCGGGCGGGCATCTCGGTCCTGGCCGTCGACCGCGACCCGCTCACGGCGGAAGTCGCACGTGCGAACGCCGAGGCGCTGGGCCTGTCCGCCTTGGTCGAGGTCCGCTGCGCGGACGTCACGGACATCGACACCTCTCCGTACGACGCGGTCTTCGTCGACCCGGCGCGCCGCGGCGGACGTGGCCGCATCTTCGATCCGGAGGCGTACTCCCCGCCCTTGTCCTGGGCGATCGGCGCGGCCCGCACCCGCCCCCACGCGGCCCTGAAGGTCGCCCCGGGAATCCCCCACGAGGCGGTCCCCGAGGACGCCGAGGCGGAGTGGATCTCGGACGGCGGCGACGTCAAGGAGGCGGTGCTCTGGTTCGGCACGGCCCCGTCCGCCGTCCGCGCCACCCTCCTCCCGGGCCCGCACACCCTGACCGGCCGCGGGCTGCCGAACCCGCCGGTGCGCCCGGTCGGCCGCTACCTGTACGAGCCCGACGGGGCCGCGATCCGCGCCCACCTGGTCGCGGAGGTCGCCGAGGACGTGTCGGGCGGTCTTCTCGACGAGACGATCGCGTACATCACCTCGGACGTACTGCGCCCGACCCCGTATGCGACGGCGTACGAGATCACCGACGAACTTCCCTTCAACCTCAAGAAGTTGAAGGCGCTGCTCCGGGAACGCGGGATCGGCAACCTCACCGTGAAGAAGCGCGGCTCAGCGGTCGAACCGGAAGAGGTCCGCCGTAAGGTGAAGCCGCAGGGGCCGAACGCGGCGACGGTCTTCCTGACGCGGGTGGCGGGGGCGCCGACGATGCTGATCGGCCGGCCGGTGTAGCAGACGTCACATTCGTCTCTGCCTTTGCAAAGTCCTTGCTGTCAGCGGGCGTTGTTACGGTTCAGGAGACTTTCATCGACCGCGTGGAGGGGGAACCATGGTCGACAAAGCCCATCTCGACGTCTCCGACGACGACCTGACCAGACTCGCCGGCGACCTCGACGCGATGCAGCGCCACCTGGACAACCAGGTGCGGCGGATGGACGCGGTCGTCGACCGCATCGAGGCCGGCTGGAAGGGCGAGGCGGCCAAGGGCTACCGCGCCCTGCACCAGGGAGCGGCCGAGGACGCCGTGCGCATCCGGGAGATCCTCAAGGTCCTCGAAGAGGCCATGCGGATGAGCCGGGACGGCTTCACCGACCAGGAACTGGACACCCTGCGCCGGATGCGCCAGGCCGAGAGCGGTGTCGACGCCGCCCTCGAAGCGGCCAAGCTCTCCGAGGGCACCGCCCCCCTCACACCGGCCAGCCGCATCCTCGACGTCTGACACACACGATTCCACGGGGGCACCACATGGCAGACGACTACATCGGCGTCAGCTTCAGCACGCTGCGCGAGGCCGCCGGCGAACTCGAGGACATCCTCAAACAGCTCAACCTGCGCCTGGAAGACCTGTACACCCGAACCGAGAAGGTCGTCCTCACCTGGAAGGGCGACGCCCGCGACGCGTTCGTGGAAGAACTCGACCAGTGGGACAAGCAGATGGCCGATCTCCAGGCCGCACAGGCCTGGCTCCACGAGGTCGTCACCACCGGCCACGCCAACTACGCAGAGGCCCACCGCGCGGTCCTGCGCGGCTGGGGAGCCGCCTGATGGGCACCCCGCCTCCACCACAGAACGGCACCATCGACGTCAAGCCCTCGGACCTGTTCCGCGTCTCCGGGGGCTTCGCCGGCCAGCAGCCGATGTACAACCAGGCGGCCAAGAACCTGCTGACCGAGCTTCAGAAGCACCCCGACGCGGGCGGCTACGGCACCGCCGCGCAGGCGTTCGCCTCTGCCTACGTCAAGGTCGGCAACCGCTTCCTCGAAGTCTGGGCGAAGAGTGTCGTCAGCATCGGCGGCGCTGCGGTCGGATTCACGACCACGGCCAACAACTACTCCAAGGCCGAAGCGGCGGCCGACCCGACCGGCAAGAAGAAGCCGGGGGGCCAGCCGCCCCCGCAGGTGATCGACACCGTTCCCGTCTACGGGACGGTCCCCAACCTGAAGTGGGGGGACGACGACGGCGGCGACGGTTGGCTGCGCAGCATCCTTGAGTGCATTCCCGAGGTCGTACGTGATGCCTTCCGACCGGTCCTCAAGCACGCCTTCCGCTGGGGCAAGGTCGCTGACGTCTACCCGTACCCCCATCAGCACTACCTCAACGACCTGTCCAAGGCCTGGCGGAACATGACGATGACGCTCTCGATCACCGAGAGCGCCCTGACCGGGCAGGTCAGCAGCATCACCCAGCAGACCAACAGCGAGTGGCACGACGCGATGCGGCAGTTCTGCAGCTCGCTGTGGGGCACGACGGCCTGGGGCACGTCCACGGCCGGGTACGAGTGGAAGCACGACTCGGCGTCGGCGACCACCGGCGCCACCCACCCCGTGATGACCGTGCTCTTCGACACGGCCATGAAGGTCAGCGACCTGCTGTACGAGTTCGCCGAAGCCGCCGTGGACCTCAACGGCAAGGTCTGGGACATCTACATGGAGGCCGTACGCGAGGCGGTCGGCAAGATCGACCTGAGCGACGGCGTGGACCTCGGCGACGTCAAGGAGGGCGCCAAGGCCGCCGGGCGCTTCCTCAAGGGCCTCGCGAAAGGCGCGGCCGAGCTCAGTGTGGAAATCACCCTGAACATCGACACCGCAGCGATCAACCGGGTGGTCGAGGCGTACAACACGCGGGTGAACGGCTTGGTGCCGAAGCTGAACGCCCTGATGGAGCCGCTGCACGAGGCATTCCGCAGCGCGCCCACCTTCAAGTCGGAGGACGCCCGCGCGCAGGCCTTCGGCGCCCGCGCCCTCAACGAGTTCAAGCCGCAGCATCACTTCACGGTCCCTGGGGTGGACCCCGACAACATCTACTACCCCATGGACCTGGCGAACCAGGAAGGGCTGTACGGCAGCCATCCCATCGACAAGCACGTCGGCCTGGACGACGACCAGCTCAAGATGCGTCTGCGGGACCAGGCAGGCGCTCCGGCCGCGTCCTCCTTCCCGGACCTGGCGTCGGCGCAGCGCTTCACCCAGGCGGCGATCCAGAACGATGCGAACGAGAACCGGATCGCGGACTGGATCGACAGCGTGGAGAAGAAGATCCAGAACAACCCGAACTACGATCCGAACAAATCGGAAATCCAGCCGCCCCTCTACATGGAATTCCCAGGTCAGACCACCGGCCGCAGTGTCTCGCGCGACGACTATGCTGCGGACGGCATGAATGCCCAGGTCGAGGACAAGAGCTGGGTCCAGGTACGTCTGATCTACAAGGAAGGCCTGGAGCCGCCCTTCATCGTGCTCACCGCGATGCCGCACAAAGGCCCATGAGAGAGGTGCACCCCATGCAGCCGTCGCCCGTGTCGCTGCTTTCCGACGGTCCGGCCCTGCGGCTCCTCGACATCGCCGTCGCGGCACAGGAGTCGGGCGGGCAGCTCTCGCTGGACGAGGAGCTTCAGCGCTACATCCGCCTCGTCCGCAACGACTGGATCGCCCACTGGAACTGCTCGGTCCACGCGGCGGCGGGAGTGCTCGAATTCGCCGCGGATTCCGTCGAACGGGCGGGCGGACTCGACCCGTTCCCGCCGCGGTTCCGGGAAGTGGCCGCACGGGCGGCGGGGGACATGGAGCCTGCCGATTATCTGCGCACACTGGCCGAACTGGTGCGGATCCTCGATCGCCAGGGGGTCCCGGAATACTCTGAACTTCCCATGGGCAGCCAGGAATTCCTGCAGACGTTCCCGTACCTTTTCGGTTTCGACGCCATCCTCATGGACGAGGGTGAGAGACCCTTCTCCGAAATCGTCCGGTCGATGCTGACAAACGAGCACCCGTACTGCCACGAGCGTGCGGCCGCCTACTCGACCGAGGCACAGCGGGCCCTCTCTCTTTTCCCGGGACCGGACGCACTCAGGCCACGCCTCTCCTGGGCCGACCGTGACCGGCTCCGTGAGCTCATCGACACCGTCAACGATCACATGCAACGAGAGCACTCATGACCGCCGCCGTCACTCAGAACCGCGCCGCCAGTTACCCCGACCGGGAGACCGCCCAGTGGGCGACCCAGCAGGTCGTGACCGCCAACGAGCAGGCCATCCACCGCTGGCTCGCGCAGTCGACCCGACAGAGGCTGACCATCGAGGCCGCCTGGCCGTCCCGCCCCGAGCCCGTCGGGCGCGTCCTGCTCCAGGCGATGATGCTCGCCGGCCGTGAGCCGGTCGACGTCCGGGCGGCCCGCGTGATCCTCAAGCGCGACGAGACCGCCCCGCACGGCTTCACCGTCCACGCCACCTTCCCGATCTACCTCTGAAGGCCGCACCCGTGTCCCTGAAGCCACGCGAACACGACCGCAAGTACGGCGAGCTCGACCACGTCATCCGCGCCTACCTCGGCCACAGGGCCGACGACGACGAGCCCCTCACCGCCTACCTCCGCCACACCTGGCGCACCCGGCCCTGGGCCATCCCCATCGCCGAGGAACAGCTGCGCGCCTACGCGGGCAACCCGCCCGGCCGGCTCCGCCTGCGCCTCGGCGAGTTCTACCCGGTACCCGACATCGGCCTCCCGGACTCCGAGATCCAGGCGTGGCTCGTCCGCCTGGCCGACCGGCTCAAGGAAAGCGTCGACACCGGTCAGGCCCCGCCCCCGGCCACCCCCCGGACCCGCTGGGAATGGCACGCCCGCTTCCCCGAACTCGCCCAGTTCCTCGGCGGCTGGTTCTCCCAGGACATGCCCGACGAGTTCGAGGACCACGACGCCGCGCTCCAGAACTACCTCGACACGACCGACTCCGGACTCGTCGCCCAACTCGCCGGCGAACTCCACGACCTGCTCACCCTGCCGCTCGACGACTCCGACCACGCACTGGCCCTCACCGAACTCGGCATGGAGGTCGACCCACCCGCCCCCTACACACCCGGCGCCTGGCTCACCGAACTCGCCGGCCGGCTGCGGGGACGGGCCTGACGATGCCGTTGCACCCTGAAGGGGCTTTCACCGGCGGGCCGTTGTTCCAGCTCGTGGGCCTCGCCGCCGCACGGGGTGGTGATCCTCTCGAGTGGGAGGTGCTGCGGATGGCCAGGGTCCTGCAGACCGAGCACTGGGACCCCGCCTGGCGGCATCCGCTCCAGCCGCTCGCCTCACAGCTCGACCACCTGGCCCTGACCTTCGACGAGGACTTCTTCCAAAGCTGCCCGAAGGACGCGCAGGAGACCTGGCTGGCCGCCGCCGGCGAGGACACGGTCCCCGGGTTCATGACCGGGCTCGCCGCGCTGCTGCGGCTCGCGGACCGGCAGAGGCCGGCGGGTTACGGTGACGTGCCGCTCGCCAGGTGGGAGGCGGCAGCCCGGTTCCCGCTGCTGCGCGACCTCGACTCCTGGGCGTACGACGGGGAGTACGACTCGTTCGAGAGCGCGTTCCAGGGTCGGATCGACGGCGAGCATCCCTGCTGCGACTGCGAGGTCGTGCCGTTCGTCGCGCAAGCTTCGCAGGCACTCGCCCTGTGTGCCGCCTGCGAGCACTTCAGAAGGGACTTCCTCGGGTTCGACGCCAGTGTGACGCCCGCTGCCCTGGCCGTCGTCGTGGACCTCGGCCACGCCCATATGGTCCGCCATCACCGCTGAGGCCGTCCGTCGGCCGCCCCGGACCGGGATTGCTCAGCGGTGCGCGCCGCCCCGTTCCGCGGCCGGAACCGGATGCCGGGCCACCAGCCGGAGCGCCCAGCGGTAGTGGCTCACCGCCTTCGTGATGCCGATCAGGCCGGTGATCCACAGGATCAGGCCGAGGCCCATCAGCAGGGCGACACCGGCCAGGGTGTCCTTGCCCGGGCGGGCGCCGGCCGGGACCGTGAAGGAGAGCCACAGGCCGTACGCGCACAGCAGGAACGAGGGCAGGAACCAGAGCAGGCTCAGGCCCGGTGCGCCGTAGCGGGCGTCGCCCGCCGGGTCGCGGGTCAGCGCGCTCCAGCAGCGCAGCCGCCCGCGCACCTCGGCGTCGCGGGCGATGCCGAAACCGATGACCAGTCCGGTCGGGATCATGGACGCGAGACCGATGGCGGCGGCGATCACGCCGAAGAGGTGGCTGAAGACGTCCACCCCTTCGGCGAACATCTGCAGTGCCGCTCCGAACATCGCCCACCCGATCGCGAACCCGGCCGCCGTCAGCCACAGCAACAGCAGCCGCACCGGGCCGATGCTCAGGCGCAGGAGCTCACCCATCGCCCTGGCCCGGTCCGCCAGCAGGGCCTCCCGGTCGGGCCATGCCCGTATTTCGGCAGGCGGGGGCGGAGGCGGGAGGGCACGTGGGGACATGCGAGGAGGTTACCGGCCGGTCTCCGGCGCGGAGCGTGCCGCCCGTTCCAGCAGCAGGTCCCGTTCACGGGCGTTGCGGGCCAGGGAGGCCGCCCGTTCGAACTCCGTCCGTGCCTCTTCGGCGCGTCCGAGCCTGGCCAGCAGGTCCCCCCGGACGCTCGGCAGCAAGTGGTAATCCTTCAGGGCCGGTTCGTCGGCGAGTGCGTCGACGAGTTCGAGTCCGGCGGCCGGTCCTTCCGCCATCGAGACGGCGACCGCCCGGTTCAGTTCCACGACCGGGGACGGGGCCACGGCCGCCAACTGCCCGTAGAGCGCGGCGATCATCGCCCAGTCCGTGTCCTCGTAACGCACCGCCTGCGCGTGACAGGCGGCGATCGCGGCCTGCAGGGCGTACGGGCCGTACGGGCCGCCGCCCGCCCGGTGGAGCGCCTCGACGCCCCGGCGGATGAGCAGCCGGTTCCACTTGGTTCGGGTCTGGTCGGCGAGCAGTACGGGTTCCCCACCGGGGCCGGTGCGCGCCGGGATCCGGGAGGCCTGGATCTCCAGGAGGGCGTTCAGGCCGTGCACTTCGGGTTCGCCGGGCATCAGCCCGGCCAGCACCCGGGACAGCCGCAGCGCGTCCTCGCACAGGGCCGGACGGACCAGGTCGTCGCCCGCGGTCGCCGAGTAACCCTCGTTGAAGATCAGGTAGATGACGTCGAGCACGGATCCGAGCCGGGCGGCGCGGTCCGCGCCGTACGGGACCTCGAAGGGGACGCCCGCCTTGGCCAGTGACCTCTTCGCGCGGACGATGCGCTGGGCGACGGTCGACTCGGCGGTCAGGAAGGCGCGGGCGATCTCCTCCGTCGTCAGGCCGCCCAGGAGCTTGAGCGTGAGCGCGATACGGGCCTGGGTGGACAGCACCGGATGGCAGGCGGTGAAGATCAGCCGCAGCAGGTCGTCGTCGATGTCGTCGGGGTCCGCCGGCTCGACCGGCGGCACGACGTCCTCGACGGCCCGCCCCACCTCGGCCAGCTTGCGGGCGTACGTCTCCTTGCGGCGTACGAGGTCGACCGCGCGATGCTTGGCGGTGGCCATGAGCCAGGCTCCCGGTCTGTCCGGGACGCCCGACTCCGGCCACTGCTCCAGCGCGGCGACCAGAGCGTCCTGCGCGAGCTCCTCCGCGATGCCCACGTCCCGCACGATGCGGGCGACACCGGCGATGATGCGCGCCGACTCGATCCTGTAGACCGCTTCCACTGCACTTGCTGCCGTCACGGCCACCCATCAGAGCAGCGCGGGGAACGGCGGGCAAGCACGGCCCGCGGTCAGCCCTCCTGGATCTCGCGGACCTCGCAGGTGACGTTCCACTGCGCGGGGTGGATCTCCAGGAAACGCTTCGCCCACTCGACGGCCTCCGCCTTGTCCTTGCACTGGACGATCGCGTAGCCGCCGACGACCTCCTTGGTCTCGGTGAAGGGCCCGTCGGTGTAGGAGATCCTGCCGCCGGACCAGTTCACGCGGGTGCCGTCGGAGGTGGGCATGAGCCCGGCGGTGTCCAGCATGACGCCCGCCTTGGTCATCTCCTCCAGCAGGGCGCCCATCTGCTTGTCGAAGCCCTCGGGGAACTCGTCCTCGGGGATCTGGTTCTCCTCGATGCGGATCATCGACAGAAAGCGCGGCATGGCGAACTCCTCGGTTCGTGAGTACGGGGCCGTTCCCCGCCTCTCACCCATGCGTCGAACGGGCAGGACGCCGTTCGACACACTCGCCGAAGTTTTTCCGAGAAATCTCAGCCGAGCGATTCGAAACGCCAGCGGTGCACCGGGCGGGTGATCAGGTCGGCGGCAGGCTCGGGCAGTTCCGGCAGGTCGGCGTCCGTCCCCGGCGCCTCCCACCAGGTGATGACCAGCACCCGGTCCCCGCTCGCCCGCAACGTCTCACGGCGCAGCGGCTCGCGCCCGAGCTGCTGCGCGCGGGCCCACTCCAGCAGCTCCGCGCCCCGGCCCTCGACGGCGCGGGCCTCCCACATCATCGCCACGACGGTCATGAGTACAGGTTGTCCTTGCTGACCTCGTGCACGTGGTCGTGCCCGTGCTTGCCGGGCACATGCGTCTCCGTCACGGGCAGCGACGAGTCGGCGGACAGGTCCAGGTCGGAGGCGGGCCGGTTGCGGGCCACCATCTCCGCGCCCAGGGCGGCGACCATCGCGCCGTTGTCCGTGCACAGCTTCGGCCGCGGGACGCGCAGCCGGATACCGGCCCGCTCGCAGCGCTCCTCGGCGAGGGCGCGCAGCCGCGAGTTGGCGGCGACGCCACCGCCGATCATCAGGTGGTCCACGCCCTGGTCCTTGCAGGCGCGCACGGCCTTTCGCGTCAGCACGTCGACGACCGCCTCCTGGAAGGAGGCCGCCACGTCCCGCACCGGCACCTCCTCGCCGGAGGCGCGCTTCGCCTCGATCCAGCGGGCCACGGCCGTCTTCAGGCCGGAGAAGGAGAAGTCGTACGCCGGGTCCTTGGCGCCGCTCAGGCCGCGCGGGAAGGCGATCGCCGCCGGGTCGCCCTCCTTGGCCAGCCGGTCGATCACCGGACCGCCGGGGAAGCCCAGGTCCAGCACGCGTGCGATCTTGTCGAAGGCCTCGCCGGCGGCGTCGTCGATCGTCGCGCCCATGGGCCGTACGTCGGCGGTGATGTCGGGCGCGAGGAGCAGTGAGGAGTGGCCGCCGGAGACCAGCAGCGCCATCGTCGGCTCGGGCAGCGGGCCGTGTTCGAGCTGGTCGACGCAGATGTGGGAGGCGAGGTGGTTCACCCCGTACAGCGGCTTGCCGAGGGCGTAGGCGTACGACTTCGCCGCGGAGACGCCGACGAGCAGCGCGCCGGCGAGGCCGGGCCCCGCCGTCACCGCGATGCCGTCGAGGTCGCGGGCGCTGACGCCCGCCTCCTTCAGCGCGCGTTCGATGGTCGGGACCATCGCCTCCAGGTGGGCGCGCGAGGCGATCTCGGGCACGACGCCGCCGAACCGGGCGTGCTCGTCGACGCTGGAGGCGACCGCGTCGGCGAGCAGGGTCGTGCCGCGGACGATGCCGACTCCGGTCTCGTCGCAGGAGGTCTCGATACCGAGTACGAGCGGTTCGTCAGCCATCAGAGGTCTCTGTTCCTTGTACGGTCAGTCGCATGACGAGGGCGTCGATGTTGCCGGGCTGGTAGTAGCCGCGGCGGAATCCGATGGGCTCGAAGCCGAATCGCTCGTACAGCTTCTGGGCCCTGGTGTTGTCCACCCGCACTTCGAGGAGCACCTCGTCGCACTCGAAGGCGGTGGCGTGCTGGAGCAGGTCGGTCAGCAGCCGGGAGCCGAGGCCGGTGCCCCACTGGCCGCGGTCGACCGCGATGGTCTGTACGTCGCCGAGACCGCCGGCGGCCGCCAGGCCCGCGTAGCCGACGATCCGGCCGTCGTCGTCCTCGGCCACCACGTAGCGGCGGGTGGCCTGTGGGCCCCGGGAGTGCGCGAGTTCGGACCAGAACATGCCGGGCGACCAGGCGTCCTCGGGGAACAGCTCGTGCTCGAGCTCGAGCACCGGTTCCAGGTCCCACCAGCGCATCTCACGCAAGGTGGTGGCGCTCACTTGGGCGTGACCACCTTGTAGTTCTTCGGGACCTGCGCGTCGGGACGGCGCAGGTACAGCGGCAGGGGCGGCAGGAACTCCTCGCCCGCCCGCAGTTTCTCCGCCGCCAGCGCGGCGAGCGCCGCGGCGCTCACGTGCTCGGGGCCGCGGGTGTCCGGGAACGTCTCCGGGTACAGCAGCGCACCCGCGCCGACGGCGGGCAGTCCGGCGACCTGGCCGGCGATGTCGGCGGGGCGGTCGACGGCCGCGTCGGTCGCACGGGTGCGGGCGTTCTCGTACCGCGCCCAGTAGACCTCCTTGCGCCGGGCGTCGGTCGCCACCACGAAGGGCGTGGCGAGACCGGCCGCGTAGGCGAGGCCGTCCAGGGTGCAGACCCCGTGCACCGGTACGCCGAGCGCGGAGGCGAACGTCGCGGCCGTGACCAGACCGACCCGCAGTCCCGTGTACGGCCCGGGGCCGACGCCGACCACGATGCCGGTGACGGCGTCGAGCTTCACCCCGGCGTCTGCGAGCACCCGGTCGACGGCGGGCAGCAGCAGCTCCCCGTGGCGGCGCGCGTCCACACTGCTGGACTCTGCGAGGACGGAGGAGCCGTCGTGGAGGGCGGCGGTGACGGCGGGCGTGGCGGTATCCATGGCGAGCAAGAGCACGCAAACAGCCTACGGCTCCGGCGAGGGGGCCATGGCGGCACCGTCGAACGAAGCCGCGGTGCTACCGTCACCACGAGCACAGGTATTCGGTAACACACACGCATCCAAGAGGTGGGCAGGGTGGCACGGAGCAGCTCGGGATTCGTGGCCGGGCTCACGGCGGCCGCGCTGGCCGTCGTCGGATTCCTCGCCTATCAGGCGGCGGCGGACGTCCCCGACGATCTCGCCGCGTCGAAGCCGCCGAGCGCCGCCCCCTCCGCGACGACTCCCGGCGCCGCGGCGTCCCGGAAGCCGCAGGACCCGCTGGCCGTCCCGGCCGATTCCGGCACGGGGACGCGTGTCGTGTACGCGCTCGGCGACCGCCGGGTGTGGCTCGTGGACGCGAACGGCAAGGCCGGCCGGACCTTCGAGGTCATGCCCTCCACGGTCAGCCCGAAGCCGGGCTCCTACAGGGTCACCTCGCGGTCGGGCAACGTGCCCGGCTCCGACGGGGTGCCGGTCGAGCATGTGGTGCGGTTCGCGAACGAGGGCGGCGTGTCCGTCGGTTTCAGCGCGGCGGTCGACGGCTCGATGGCCAGCCCCGACCCGACGAAGAAGACGGGCGGCGTGCGGATGAAGCGGGCCGACGGTGACGCGATGTGGGTCTTCGCGACGATCGGCTCGAAGGTGGTCGTCGTTCCTTAGCCCCCGCGCGGCCGTTACCCGTACGGGTGGTCGCGTACGACCCCCGTGCGAATCAGGCGGCGTCCCGATGGGTCTCCGGGCTGTGCGCGGGGCGGCGCGCCTCTTTGTCGGGGTGCGTCTCGTTGTCGCGGGGCGGGGTGGATACCGCGCTGGCCGCGGCGCAGGACGCCAGCAGGTCCCGCATCGACACGGCCGCCGGCAGCGGCGTCGCCGGTGTGGGCCTGGACGGCTGCTGACGTGACTGCGCTTCACGCTCCGATGCCGGCATGGACGCCTCCTGGGGCTCCGGGGGCAGGCTAGGTTAGGTAGACCTAACCAGGGCTCGGTACCATGTCATCACGCGCGGCGTCGTGGGCGCAACATTTTCCCGACGTCTTGTCGGAACACACGGTTCTCCGGAGACACACGCCCGGGAGGCGGGCCGTCCCTACGCGGCAGTCGCCGCCAGGTCGGTGTCCGCCCAGCGGGCCCCGTACCCGACGAGGGTCACGACACGGCGGTCGTCGTCCGTGTCGCCCACCACCCGGTCGATGATCACGTGCAGCCGGTCCTCCGACAGGTCCTCGACCTTGCCGTCGCCCCACTCCACGACCACCACCGACTCGGGCAGCGAGACGTCGAGGTCGAGGTCCTCCATCTCGTCGAGGCCGCCGCCCAGGCGGTACGCGTCGACGTGCACCAGCGCCGGACCGCCCGTCAGCGGCGGGTGGACACGGGCGATGACGAACGTCGGGGACGTGACCGCGCCACGGACGCCGAGTCCCTCCCCGAGGCCACGGGCCAGCGTCGTCTTTCCGGCGCCGAGCTCTCCTGTGAGCATCACGAGGTCACCGGGGCGCAGCAGTTTCGCGAGGCTGCGGCCCAGGTTCTGCATCTCCTCGGGAGAGTCGACCGTCAGTCGGGCCCGAGCGGCGGCGGCGGTCTCAGCCGCCGGGCTGTGCGGTGCTTCCATACCGACCAACGGTAGCCGCTGCCGGCACCGCTCCGGCCCGCACCAGAAGGTCCGCGAGGCGGTCCGTGACGGCCTCCGGATGCTCCAGCATCACCAGATGGCCCGCGTCCGGCACGATGACCAGCTCGGCCGCCGGCTCGCTCTCCCGCAGCAGGTCCGCGATCGCCTCGCTGTGCGTGCTCGGGGTGACCAGATCCTTGTCACCCGCGAGGACGAGCACCGGGAGCCCTTGGAAGACCGCGAGCGCCTCGGCCTTGTCGTGCTCGGCGAAGGCCGGGTAGAACTCGGCGACCACGTCGATGGGCGTCGACTCGATCATCCGCTCCGCGAACCGGGCGACGGCGGGGTCGACGTCCTTCGAGGAGAACGAGTACCGCTTGACGAGCCCGGCGAACAGGTCCGCGGTGGCCCTGCGCCCCCGTTCGACCAGCTCGGCCTGCGAGCCGAGCGCGCGCAGCACGCCCGGCAGGACCCGCCGTATTGCGTTCACCCCGGCCACCGGGAGCCCATAGCTCACCTCGCCCAGCTTCCCGGACGAGGTGCCGACGAACGCCGCCGCCACCACGCGTTCGCGCACCAGGTCGGGAGCGTGGGCCGCGAGCGCCATCATCGTCATGCCGCCCATGGAGTGGCCGACCAGCACCAGCGGCCCCTCAGGGGCCGCCGCGTCGATGACCGCCTTCAGGTCCCGGCCCAGCTGGTCGATCGTCACCGGCAGGCCGCCGGAACCGGCCTGCGCCGCGCCCCGGCCCGACCGGCCGTGGCTGCGCTGGTCCCAGTGGACGGTACGGACCAGACCGCGCAGCGCGGCGCGCTGGAAGTGCCACGAGTCCTGGCTGAGGCAGTAGCCGTGACTGAAGACGACGGTGACGGGAGCCGGGGCCTTGCGCCCGAAGAGCCTGCGGCGGCGCGGCGCGGCGGCCTCCGGGTCGACCTCGTCCACCTCGTAGTAGAGGGCGGTGCCGTCGTCGGCGAGGGCCTGCCCCGGCGTGCCGCGCAGGGCGCCGTACGGACCCGACGCGTCGAGCGCGAGACGTGCCTTCCTGCGCATTCCGCGGCCGACGGTCAGCCGCTCCAGCGCGACGCCGGCCGCGGCGCCGGCTGCGACCACACCTATCGCCGCTCCCGCGAAGCCCGCGCGACGCCAGCTGTCCGAAGCCACGGCTGCCGCCGCTGCTTCGACCGCGGCCTCGGCCGCGTCCCCCGTACCGGTCTCGCTCACCGTGCCGCTCTCCTAGTCGTGGGAGTCGTGGGAGTCGTGGGCGCGCTCCTCCGGGCCTTCGTTCAGATAGACGCGCGGGACCCTGGTTCCGATCCGCGTGACGATCTCGTACGCGATCGTGTCCGCCGCCTGTGCCCAGTCCTCGGCCGTCGGCTCCCCCCGGTCGCCGGGACCGAACAGGACGGCCTCCGTGCCCTCCGGAACCGTCGCCCCGCCGAGATCGACGACGAACTGGTCCATCGCGACCCGTCCGGCCACCCGCCGCCACTCCCCCGCGACCAGGACCGGACCGCGGCCGGAGGCGTGCCGGGGGACGCCGTCCGCGTAACCCACGGGGATCAGGCCGAGGGTCGTCTCGCCGTCCGTGACGTAGTGGTGGCCGTAGCTGACACCGTGGCCGCCGGGAACCTGCTTGACCAGGGCGACGGACGCGGTGAGCGTCATCACCGGCCGCAGCCCGAAGTCGGCCGGGGTGCCCAGTTCCGGGGCGGGCGAGATGCCGTACATCGCGATGCCGGTGCGTACGAGGTCGAAGTGCGACTCGGGGATCGTGAGCGTCGCCGGGGAGTTGGCCATGTGCCGGACCTCGGGCTCGATGCCGGCCTTCTCCGCGTGGTCCACCATGTCGCGGAAGAGGGCCAGTTGGGCGGCGATCGAGGGGTGGCCCGGTTCGTCGGCGCAGGCGAAGTGGGACCACAGACCGGTGACCTGGACGAGCCCGTCGTCCTCCGCCGTACGGGCGGCGGCGACCAGCTCGGGCCAGTCGGCGGGCTGGCACCCGTTACGGCCCAGACCGGTGTCGGCCTTGAGCTGGACACGGGCGGGGCGGCCGGCCGCCTTCGCCGCTGCCGTGACCTCCTCCAGCGCCCACATGCCGCTCAGGGACATGTCCAGGTCCGCCTCGATGCCCTCACGCCAGGGGCCACCGGGCGTCCACAGCCAGCACATGATCCGGCTCTCCACACCGGCCGCGCGCAGCGCGAGCGCCTCGTGGGGCGTGGCCGTACCGAGCCAGGTCGCGCCGGCCTCGAGCGCCGCGCGGGCGCACGGCACCATGCCGTGGCCGTACGCGTCGGACTTCACGACGGCCATCAGCGCGGCGCGCGGCGCGCGGGCGCGCAGGGCGCGCACATTGGCGCGCAGGGCCGCGAGGTCGATCTCGGCCCGTGCGCGCAGTGGTGCGGAACGGCTGCTCGGTGCTGTGTGACTCATCGCGCCCAGTGTCTCAGAGCCGTACGGCCGGATCCGTACGGCAGGCGGTCGCGTGCGTCACTCGGGGTGCGCCGGCCCGGCCGCAGCGGCCCTTGGGCGGGCGCCGCACCCCGTCAGGCGGCGCTCACGTCCCGCCACGCGGCCGGGAGCGCCTCTGCCACTTCGAGCGCCGTGATCGGCGTGCCGTGCGCCGCCGCGTGACGGGCCGCCAGACCGTGCAGATAGGCGGCGGCGGAACCCGCGTCGCGCGCGCCGAGACCGGCGGCCAGAAGGGAACCGGCCAGGCCCGAGAGCACGTCGCCGCTGCCGGCCGTCGCCAGCCACGAGGAGCCCATTGGGTTGACCCGGACCGGTGATTCCTCCCCGTCGGGCGCGGCGACCAGCGTCGTGGAGCCCTTGAGGAGGACCGTGGCCCCGAACCGCGCGGCCAGTTCCCGCACGCAGTCGAGCCGCGAGGCCTCCACCTCCTCCCGCCCCACGCCCAGGAGCGCCGCCGCCTCCCCGGCGTGCGGGGTCAGCAGGGTCGGCGCAGAGCGCTCCCGGACGGCCGCGGCGTCCAGCAGGCGCAGACCGTCCGCGTCGATGAGCACCGGGACGTCGGACGCCAGCACCTCCTCCACCACACCGGCGTCGTCGCCGAGCCCCGGGCCGACGGCCCATGCCTGGACCCGGCCCGCCTTCCCGGGGGGCCCGGCGTGGACCAGGCACTCCGGGAAACGGGCGATCACCGCGTCGGCCGCCGGGCCGACGTACCGCACGGCCCCCGCGCCGCCGCGCAGCGCGCCGGCGACACAGAGCACGGCCGCACCCGGATAGCGCGCGGACCCGGCGACCACCCCGACGACTCCGCGCCGGTACTTGTCGCTCTCGGCGGCCGGCACCGGCAACATCCGGGCCAGGTCCGCGTGTTGGAGCGCCTCCAGCGCGGGCACGGAGGGCAGGTGCTCCTCGAGCCCGATGTCGACGAGCCGCACGGTGCCCGCGTACTCCTTGGCCGGGTCGATGAGCAGCCCCGGCTTGTACGTCCCGAACGTGACGGTCGCGTCCGCGTGGAGCGCCTCGCCCTGGACCTGGCCCGTGTCGGCCTCGACACCGCTGGGCAGATCGACGGCCACGATCACGGCGTCGGAACCACGGGCCGCGCGCGCCACGGGCACGGCGTCCTGACGCAGCCCGCCCCGTCCTCCGATGCCGGTGATCCCGTCCAGCACCAGGTCGGCGGAGGCGAGCACCTCGAACGGGTCGTCGGCGACCCGCCCGCCGGCGGCGAGCAGCGCCGCGAGACCGCCCTCGTGGACACGGTCGCGGGCGAGCGGCACGGCGACGACCCCGGCGCCGCGGCGGGCCAGCCGGGCCCCGGCGTACAGGGCGTCACCGCCGTTGTCGCCGCCGCCCACGAGCAGGACGACCCGGGCCCCGTACACCCGCCCGAGCAGCCCGGCGCAGGCCGCGGCCAGTCCGGCGGCGGCCCGCTGCATGAGTGCCCCCTCCGGTAGCCGGGCCATGAGCTGTGCCTCGGCGTGCCTCACGCTCTCCACGCTGTACGCAGTACGCATGCCCCCGAGTCTGCCGCAGCGCACGGCACGACGCGCGGGCACCACGCACAAGTGCTCCGCCTGCGGCGGGAGTTACGGCCCGGCGCACGGAGAGCCCGGCCGGAGATACGGCCCGCCGCCCCGCGAGCCCGGCCGAAGCGCGGGGCGCCTTACCGGGGACCCGGCCGGAGTTGCGGCCCGGCGCTCACGAGCCCGGCCCGAGTGCGGCCCGCCGGGCCCGGGTTGCGGCCGGGTCCCGGACGCCCGGCGGGTTCCGGCTCAGCCCTCCGCGATCACGACCGCCGAGGCGATTCCCGCGTCGTGGCTGAGCGACACGTGCCAGGAGCGCACGCCCAGTTCGGCCGCGCGGGCGGCGACCGTGCCATGGACGCGCAGCAGCGGCCTGCCCGAGTCCTCCACGTACACCTCGGCGTCCGTCCACAGCAGGCCCGCCGGTGCGCCGAGCGCCTTGGCGAGCGCCTCCTTCGCGGCGAACCGCGCCGCGAGGGAGGCGTAGCCTCTGCGCTCACCGCTCGGCAGCAGCAACTCCCGCTCCAGGAAGAGCCGCTCGGCCATGCCCGGTGTCCGCTTCATGGACGCGGCGAAGCGTTCCACCTCCGCCACGTCGATCCCCACCCCGATGATCATTCGACGCTCATTCCACCGTCACGGACTTGGCCAGGTTCCGCGGCTGGTCCACCTCGTTGCCACGGGCCGTGGCGAGCTCGCAGGCGAAGACCTGCAGCGGCACCGCGGCGACCATCGGCTGGAGCAGCGTCGGCGTCGCCGGGATCCGCACCAGGTGGTCGGCGTAGGGCGCTACCGCCTCGTCGCCCTCCTCCGCGATCACGATGGTACGGGCGCCGCGTGCGCGGATCTCCTGGATGTTGGACACGATCTTGTCGTGCAGCACCGAGCGCCCGCGGGGCGACGGCACGACGACCACCACGGGCAGGTCCTTCTCGATCAGCGCGATCGGCCCGTGCTTGAGCTCACCCGCGGCGAACCCCTCCGCGTGCATGTAGGCCAGTTCCTTGAGTTTCAACGCGCCTTCCAGCGCCACGGGATACCCCACATGACGACCCAGGAAGAGCACCGTGTTCTTGCCGGCCAGGGAACGCGCCAGCTCCCGTACCGGCTCCATCGTCTCCAGCACCCGCTCGACCTGTCCGGAGATCTGCGCCAGGTCACGGACGACGGCCCTGATCTCGTCGCCCCACTTGGTACCGCGCACCTGCCCCAGATAGAGGGCGACCAGGTAGCAGGCCACCAGCTGCGTCAGGAACGCCTTGGTGGAGGCGACCGCGACCTCCGGCCCGGCGTGGGTGTACAGCACGGCATCCGACTCGCGCGGGATCGTCGACCCGTTGGTGTTGCAGATGGCCAGCACCCTGGCGCCCTGCTCACGGGCGTGCCGCAGGGCCATCAGGGTGTCCATGGTCTCGCCGGACTGCGAGATGGCGATGACCAGCGTCCGCTGGTCCAGGATCGGGTCCCGGTAGCGGAACTCGCTCGCCAGCTCGACCTCGCAGGGGATACGGGCCCAGTGCTCGATGGCGTACTTGGCGATCATCCCGGCGTGGAAGGCGGTCCCGCACGCGACGATGACGACCTTGTCCGCCTCACGCAGCACGGACTGCGGGATGCGCACCTCGTCGAGGGTCAGCGACCCCGACCCGTCGACGCGGCCAAGAAGTGTGTCGGCGACCGCCTTGGGCTGCTCGGCGATCTCCTTGAGCATGAAGTAGTCGTAGCCGCCCTTCTCTGCGGCGGAGGCGTCCCAGTCCACGTGGTAGGCCCGCACCTCGGCGGGCTCCCCGTCGAAGCCGGTGACCGTCACGGCGTCCCGGCGGAGCTCGACCACCTGGTCCTGGCCGAGCTCGATCGCCGACCGGGTGTGGGCGATGAACGCGGCCACGTCCGACGCCAGAAAGGACTCGCCGTCACCGACTCCCACCACCAGCGGGGAGTTGCGCCGTGCGCCGACCACCACGTCCGGCTCGTCGGCGTGCACCGCCACCAGCGTGAACGCGCCCTGGAGCTGCCTGCACACCATGCGCATCGCCTCGGCGAGGTCACCGCAGGACGAGAACGACTCCGCGAGCAGATGCGAGACGACCTCGGTGTCGGTCTCCGACTCCAGGTCGTGTCCGCGCTCGGCCAGCTCGGCGCGCAGGGCGGCGAAGTTCTCGATGATGCCGTTGTGCACGACGGCCACGCGCCCCGCGTTGTCCAGGTGAGGATGCGCGTTGGCGTCGGTGGGACCGCCGTGCGTGGCCCAGCGCGTATGGCCGATGCCGGTGGAACCACTCGGCAGCGGCCGGTCCCCCAGTTCCTTCTCCAGATTGACGAGCTTGCCCGCCTTCTTCGCCGCCGCGAGCCCCCCGTCGGCGAGTACCGCGACTCCGGCCGAGTCGTAGCCGCGGTACTCGAGCCTCTTCAGCCCGGCGATGACCACATCGAGCGCCGACTGTCCGCCGACGTAACCCACGATTCCGCACATGTCGGCAGCCTACGGTTCCGGACCCGTGCGGGCAGTTCAGGTGGGCGGGCGAGTGGCCGGCCGAGGGCGGGTCAGCCGAGCTTGGCCACCTGGGCTTCGATGACGGCGCTGGGCAGCGGCAGCTCGCCCTCGGGTGCCATGAGGTTGAACGAGGAGAACGACACGAACGTGCCGCCCTTGCGCACGACGGCCACGTTGAACGGCAGCTTCTCGCCGTCCTGCTCGGCGGTCATCGTCCATGCCACGGCCTCGTCGCCGCCCGAGACCTTGGCCTCGGTCATCTTGACGATCTTCTGCTCCGTGCCGGCCATCGTCATGGTGAAGCCACCGGCGCAGGCCGTCCCCGCGCCCTTGAGCGCCGCGAAGGCGTCAGCGGCCCCTTCGCCCTCGTACGACGAGAGCGCGACCAGCGACGTCGTGATGTCGAAGGCGCCTTCGATCGCGCCGTCCTTGCCGGCGTCCTTGACGTCGGGCTCCGCGGTGGCCCTCCGCTTCACCGTCGCTGCGGGCGCTCCCATGGGCGTACCGGCCACTGCCCGGGCCACCGGCTCGCACTCGGCCTTCTCCGTCTTGACGTCCTTGGCCGCGATGTCGTCCTGCGGACCGGCCTTCACGATCTTGTGCGCCTTGACGTCGCCCTCGGCGAGCGCGAGCTTCTCCAGTTCGGCGGCGGTCAGAGCCTTGGCAGCGGAGTCCTTGCCGTTGCCCTTCTCGTTCGTCCCCCCGTCGGAACCCTCGCCACCGCAGGCGGTGACCAGGAGAACCAGTGAGGCCGCGGCGGCGGCCAGAGCAGTACGGCGTACAGCGGTGCTTCGCATGTGCGGTTTTCCTCGCGTGATCGCAGCGACCCCTCCCGAGGCGACGGCCCACGCCTGTCCCGCCCCGAATCGCTGCTGGTGAGCCGTACGATAACCCGCCCCGCCGACACCGCCGTCCGGCCGCCCTGCTCACACCTTCGCCCGGTAGGCCCGCATGGCCAGCGGATAGAAGACCACGGTGATGCCGGCCGCCCACACCAGCGACCACATCACCGGCTCGGCGACCGGACCGCCGAGCAGCAGCCCGCGGAACGCGTCGGACAGATGCGTCACCGGATTGACGTCGCTGAAGGCCTGGAGCCAGCCGGGCATCGTGTCGACCAGCACGAAGGCGCTGCTGGTGAACGTGATCGGGAAGATCAGCGTGAAGCCGAACGCCTGCACCTTCTCCGCGTCCCCCGCGAGCATCCCGATGAGCACGGCGCTCCACGACACGGCCGCCGCGAACACCACCAGCAACAGCGAGCCGAGCAGGAACCCGCCGAGTCCCCCGGTCACGCGGAAGCCGAGGAGCAGCCCGAGACCGATCATCAGCAGCATGGCCCACACGTGCTTCGCGAGGTCCGCGGTGATACGTCCGACGAGCGGGGCGGAGCGCGCTATGGGCAGGCTGCGCAGCCGGTCGAAGACGCCTTTGGTGAGGTCGGTGTTCAGCGCCATGGCCGTGTACATGGTCATGAAGAGGGTGTTCTGCACGATGATCCCGGGCAATGCGTACTTCAGATACGCCTCCGGGGAGCCGGCCATCTGCCCGCCCAGCACATAGGTGAACAGGAAGACGAACATGATCGGCGTGATGCTGTAGTCGACCAGCTCCAGCGGATTGTGCTTGACCGCCACGAGACTGCGCCAGGCCATCGTGAACGTCTGCCTGATCCCGTCGAGCGGTTTCACCCGTCCCGACGACCGGCCCGGCGCGAGCGGCATCGTGGTCGCGGTCATGTCGAACTCACCGCCTTCTCCCTCTCGTCCTCGTCGACCGGCCGGCCTGCCTCCTCCGCCTCGCGGGCGGACTCGTCCGGCTGGTCGGAGTCCTGCGCCGGCTCGGCCCGGTGCCCGGTCAGCGCCAGGAAGACCTCGTCCAGGGACGAACGGCGCAGCGTCAGCTCGCCCACCGCTATCCCCTCGCGGTCCAGCCTGCGCACGACCGCCGGCATCAGCTCCGCGTCGTTGACCGGCACGGTGACCGCCTCGCCCTCGGTCTGGGTCTGCGAACCGGCGGTCTCCGCCACCAGCGCGCGGGTACGCGCCAGGTCTTCCCTGGCCACCGGCCTCACCTGGAGAACCTGGCCCCCCACTTCGGACTTCAGCGTGTCCGGCGTGCCCTCGGCGATGACCCGGCCCTTGTCGACGACCACGATGTCGTCGGCGAGCATGTCCGCCTCGTTCAGATACTGGGTGGTCAGCAGTGCGGTCGCGCCGTCGGCTATCAGGGCCCGCAGCATGTCCCACAGCTCCCCGCGGCTGTGCGGATCGAGGCCCGTCGTCGGCTCGTCCAGGAACAGGATGCTCGGCCGGCCGACCAGGCTCGCCGCGAGGTCCAGCCTGCGCCGCATGCCGCCGGAGAACGTCTTGACGGCCCGTCCCGCCGCGTCGCTGAGTTGGAACCGGTCCAGCAGTTCACCGGCCCGCGCCTTGGAGTCCCGTCTCGGCAGGCCGAGCAGACGGCCGATGAGCAGCAGATTCTCCGTGCCGGTGAGATTCTCGTCCACCGCCGCGTACTGCCCGGTGAGGCCTATGAGGGAGCGCACCTTGCCGGCCTCGCGGACGACGTCGTGGCCGGCCACCGTCGCCCGGCCGCCGTCGGGGGTCAGCAGTGTGGCGAAGATCCGTACGGCAGTCGTCTTCCCCGCCCCGTTCGGCCCCAGCAGGCCCAGCACCGAGCCGGTGCGGGCCGCCAGGTCGACGCCTGCCAGCGCTTCGGTGTCCTTGAAACGCTTGACCAGTCCTTCCGCCTGGATCGCATAGGTCATGAGACAACCTCCGGTTCCGCGGACGTCGCGGGTCGGCGCCCACCTCACGCATAACTGTGACGCACGCCACTGACATTCCGTCGCGGAGGCACCGCGGGGCCGCCGCGGCGGGTCCGCTCCGCGTGACCGAGCACACCACCCATAACCGAGTCGCACGCACGACAATGACCCTGTGATCACTTCGCCGCCACGAAGCGCCCACCGCCGGGCCGAGCACGCGTCGACGCCGTACGTCGACCTCACCCGCGCGGAGTGGAGCGCCCTGCGCGAGAGAACCCCGCTGCCCCTCAGTGCCGAGGAGGTCGAGCAGCTCCGCGGGCTCGGCGACGTCATCGACCTCGACGAGGTGCGGGACGTCTACCTCCCGCTGTCCAGACTCCTGAACCTCTACGTCCAGGCCAGCGCCGGCCTCCGCGGCGCTCTCAACACGTTCCTCGGCGACGCGGGAGGCGGCCACGGCGAACAGCGCGGCACCCCCTTCGTCATAGGGGTCGCCGGCTCCGTGGCCGTCGGCAAGTCGACGGTCGCCCGCCTCCTCCAGGCCCTGCTCGCACGCTGGCCCGAGCATCCGCGGGTCGAGCTGGTGACCACCGACGGTTTCCTGCTTCCCATGAAGGAGCTCCAGGCCCGCGGGCTGATGTCCCGCAAGGGCTTCCCCGAGTCGTACGACCGCCGGGCGCTGACCCGTTTCGTCGCCGACATCAAGGCCGGCAAGGACGAGGTCACGGCGCCGGTCTACTCCCACCTCATCTACGACATCGTCCCGGACGAGCGTCTGACCGTGCGCCGCCCGGACATCCTGATCGTCGAAGGTCTGAACGTCCTCCAGCCGGCGCTGCCCGGCAAGGACGGCCGGACCCGGGTCGGTCTCGCCGACTACTTCGACTTCAGCGTGTACGTCGACGCGCGACCCGAGGACATCGAGACCTGGTACCTCAACCGTTTCCGCAAGCTGCGGGAGACGGCGTTCCAGAATCCTTTCTCCTACTTCAGGAAGTACACGCAGGTCTCCGAGGAGGAGGCACTCGACTACGCCCGCACCATGTGGCGGACCATCAACAAGCCCAATTTGCTGGAAAATGTGGCTCCCACCCGAGGCCGCGCCACACTGGTGCTGCGCAAGGGCCCGGACCACAAGGTGCAGCGGCTGTCTCTGCGCAAGCTATAGGAGACACCTGCGTGCTGCATCTGCGTCTGATCACCCCGGCCGACCGCACCGCGGAGGTGCTCGGCCTGCTCGAGAAGACCGTGGGCACGGCGCATCTCGCGGTCGTCCCCGGGGCCGCCCGTGACCCGCAGGGCGACCTGGTGATGTGCGACGTGGCCCGCGAGGCGGGCGACGAGCTGCTCGCCGGACTGCGCGACCTCGGCATCGACGAATGCGGCTCCGTCGCCGTGGAGAACATCGATCTCTCGATGTCGCACCGCGCGGACCGGGCCGAGAAGGCGGCGCCCGGCGAGGCCGCGGACGCGGTCCTGTGGGAACAGCTGACGGACGCCACGCACGAGGAGTCCACGCTCAGCGTCACCTACATCGCGTTCCTCACACTGGCGACGATGATCGCCGCCTGCGGTGTGGTGCTGGACAACGCGATCCTGATCGTGGGAGCGATGGCGGTCGGTCCTGAGTTCGGCCCGCTGGCCGGTTTCTGCACGGCCGTGGTCCGCCGCACCCCGCGGCTGGCGATGCGCTCGTTCGTGGCACTGATCGCCGGGTTCGCTGCGGCGATGCTGGTGACGGTGGGCTTCAGCCTCTTCATGGACGCGGTGAACCTCTTCGAGCTGTCGAAGCTGAAGGCGGAACGCCCCAACACCAGCTTCATCTACAACCCGGACTGGTTCTCCTTCGTCGTCGCCCTGCTGGCCGGGGCGGCCGGGATGCTGTCGCTCACCTCGTCGAAGTCGGGCGCCCTCGTCGGCGTCGCCATCTCCGTGACCACGGTGCCCGCCGCGGCGAACGCGGCAGTCGCCTTCAGCTACAGCTACTACGGGCAGGCCTGGGGCTCGACCGAGCAACTGCTGCTGAACCTGCTGGGCATCGTGCTGGCCGGGACGCTGACACTGCTGGCGCAGAAGTTCTTCTGGGCCAGGAAGAGCTTGCGCACCGCGACCGCGGAAACCGGGTGACACCGGCGCGGACACACGGACGCCCGGTCAGGGACACAGGTCCCTGACCGGGCGTACGCACTCCTACGGCGTGACTCAGCCGAGCGCGGACTTCACCACGTCGGCCAGCCGTCCCGCGACGCACCGGGCCTGCTCGATGTCCGCGGCCTCGACCATGACCCGCACGAGCGGCTCCGTGCCGGAGGAACGCAGCAGCACCCGGCCGGTGGAGCCGAGCTCGCGCTCGGCCTCCGTGACCGCGTGCGAGAGCTCGGCGGAGGTCTGCACCCGGGACTTGTCCACGTCGGGCACGTTCACGAGGACCTGCGGCAGGCGCTCCATCACGCCGGCCAGGTCGGCCAGCGTCCGGCCCGTCGCCGCGACCCGTGCCGCGAGCATCAGACCGGTCAGCGTGCCGTCGCCGGTCGTGGCGTGGTCGAGCACGATCACATGGCCGGACTGCTCGCCGCCGAGGCCGAAGCCGTGCGCCTTCATCGCCTCGAGGACGTAACGGTCGCCGACCCCCGTCTGCACCAGCTCCACGCCCTCGCGCTCCATCGCCAGCTTGAAGCCCAGGTTGGACATCACGGTGGCGACCACGGTGTTGCCGCGCAGCGTTCCCGCCTCGCGCATGGCGAGCGCCAGCACGGCGAGGATCTGGTCCCCGTCGATCTCGTTGCCCTGCGCGTCCACCGCGAGGCAGCGGTCGGCGTCGCCGTCGTGCGCGATGCCGAGGTCGGCGCCGTGCTCGACGACGGCGGCCTTCAGCATCTCCAGGTGCGTGGACCCGCAGCCGTCGTTGATGTTGAGGCCGTCGGGCTCCGCGCCGATCGTGACGACCTCCGCACCGGCCCGCGCGAACGCCTCGGGCGAGACACGGGAGGCGGCTCCGTGCGCCTCGTCGAGGACGACCTTGAGTCCGTCGAGGCGGTTGGGCAGCACGGCGATGAGGTGGGCGACGTACTTGTCGAAGCCCTCGTCGTAGTCCGTCACCCGGCCGACGCCCGAGCCCGTCGGCCGCTCCCACGGCTCACCGGTCCGGTGCTGGTCGTAGACCTGCTCGATACGGTCCTCGAGCTCGTCCGCGAGCTTGTGGCCGCCGCGCGCGAAGAACTTGATGCCGTTGTCCGGCATGGCGTTGTGGCTCGCGGAGAGCATCACGCCGAGGTCGGCGCCGAGCGCGCCGGTGAGGTACGCGACGGCCGGGGTCGGCAGCACGCCGACGCGCAGCACGTCGACGCCCGCGCTCGCCAGGCCGGCCACCACGGCGGCCTCCAGGAACTCTCCGGATGCGCGGGGGTCACGGCCGACCACCGCGGTCGGGCGATGGCCCGCGAACGTGCCCGCTTCCGCGAGCACATGTGCCGCCGCGACCGACAGACCGAGCGCGAGCTCTGCCGTCAGATCCGCGTTGGCGACGCCGCGTACACCGTCCGTACCGAAGAGTCGTCCCACTGTTGTTCCTCCGAGAATACTGAATGCTCGAACCGTTGTTCGCCCGAGGCAGTCGATAGACGAACGCCCCGGCAGCACGGAGTGCCGCCGGGGCGAACGAAAAGCCGTACAGGATGTCTGCAGGCCAGCGTGCGATTTAGCGCTTGCTGTACTGCGGGGCCTTACGGGCCTTCTTGAGACCGGCCTTCTTGCGCTCGACCGCACGGTCGTCGCGGGAGAGGAAGCCGGCCTTCTTGAGGGCGCCGCGGTTGTTGTCCACGTCGGCCTCGTTCAGCGCGCGGGCCACACCGAGGCGCAGGGCGCCGGCCTGGCCGGACACGCCGCCACCCGAGATACGGGCGATGACGTCGTAGCGGTTGTCGAGCTCGAGCACCTTGAAGGGCTCGTTGACTTCCTGCTGGTGCACCTTGTTCGGGAAGTAGTCCTCGAGGGTGCGACCGTTGATCTTCCACTTGCCGGTGCCCGGAACGATCCGGACGCGGGCAATGGCGTTCTTGCGACGGCCCAGGCCGGCGGCCGGCTGCGGGTCGCCGAAGCGGGACGCCATGGACTCGGTGGTGTACTCACCCTCGACCGGAGCGTCCGACTCGAAGGTGGTGACCTCCGCGTAGGTCTCTTCGCCCTCGACGGGGGTCTCAACAGTGGTCTCGGCCACGATTCTCCTCAGATTTCTTTTCGTCTTAGGGGGTGGCCGGAACTACTGCGCGACCTGGGTGATCTCGAACGGGACCGGCTGCTGAGCAGCGTGCGGGTGCTGGTCACCCGCGTAGATCTTCAGCTTCGAGAGCATCTGACGGCCCAGGGTGTTCTTGGGGATCATGCCCTTGATGGCCTTCTCCACAGCCTTTTCCGGGCTCTTGGCAAGAAGCTCGTCGTAGCGGACGGAACGCAGACCACCCGGGTAACCGGAGTGGCGGTACGCCATCTTCTGAGTCTTCTTGTTGCCGGAGAGGTGGACCTTCTCGGCGTTGATGATGATGACGAAGTCACCCATGTCCATGTGCGGGGCATAGGTCGGCTTGTGCTTGCCCCGGAGGAGGTTCGCTGCCGTAGTCGCCAGACGGCCCAGGACGATGTCCTGCGCGTCGATGATGTGCCACTGGCGCGTGACATCGCCGGGCTTGGGGCTGTACGTACGCACGGTCGTAGCCTTCGCTTCTTCAGTGAGTGTGGTCCTGACAAGGCCACCCGGACGATCACGACAGCCCTGGCGGCACGCGGGGACGCAACCCGAATGCCTGCCGCTGGTCATCGGCCCGGTGGACCGGCGTAAGGGCCCCTCACGTGAGATAGAGCAAGCCAATACGCATAACGAACCAGCAGAATACCCGTCTGCCCCCCGGCGGGTCAAAACCGCCGGTGCCGGGCGGACCGGGGGACGGGAGGGCCACAGGCACAGAAGGGGCGAAGACGACAGTACGGGCGGAGAGGTCAGGGCGCTCCCAGCGCCTCGGCCAGGAACCGCGCCTCGTTCTCACCGAGTCCCGTGGCGATGATCGCAGTCCCCCCAGGCAGCTTGGTCATGATCGCGAAACTCGCCAGCAGCCTCTTGTCACCCTGGACGAACGCCAGCCAGGCCTTCGGATCGTCCGGTTGCAGTTTCCGTCCCGCGATCTTCTCCGTCAGCTCGGCGAACGTCGCCCGGTCGGAGTCCTTCAGAGCGACGCGGACGGACCAGCCCTCCAACCCCGGCGCCTTCTCCTCGTAGGCGGCGACCTCCTTGAACCGGTTGACCGTCATCCCGGGAGCTGTCGAGACGACGACACAGTTCTGACGGTCGTCCGAGGTGAAGGCCCGTCCCGGGGGAGCGGAACTCTGCGGCGGCCACGCGGCAGGATCGGGCGAGCCGGTCGGACACACACCCTCGAACTCGTCCTCCACTTCCAGGATGCGCACGGGGTCGTCCGGCGCCCCCGCAGCGGCATTCTCCGCACCTGCCTCCCAGGGGCGTACCACCAGGACGACCGCGAGCGCGACGACGGCGGCCGCCGCGCCGGTCGCCCACCACAGGCGGGTCCGCAGGGCGGCGGGCGGCGGGAGCCTCAGGCGGGACGTCCGGCCAGGCGCAGGCACCGCCGCCGTCGCCGCGTCCGGGTCGATGCGCCGCCGGGCGGCCTCCACCGCCCGTACACGCCGCTCGCGGTACCTCTCGATCGCCTCGATCCACGCCGCGCTCAGCCAGTCCTCGCCGCCGCGGGCGTCCGGGCGCTCGCCCAGCCTGTCCGCGCAGTACGCGAGGATCTCCGCGGGGGCCGGCCGGTCCTCAGGGTCCAGCGCCAGACACGGCAGCACCAGCCCTTCCAGCTCGGCCGGCAGCCCCGACACGTCCAGGTCGCCCGTCGCCGCGCGGACGAGCTGCTCCAGGGCCGGACCCGCGCCGCCGTCCCGGTACGGAGCCCGGCCGACGGCGAGACAGAACAGCGTCGCGCCCAGCGAGTACACGTCCGACGCGGGGGTGGTCTCCTCACCGCGGGCCTGCTCGGGAGCGGCGTAGGCGACCGTGCCGAGGGCGGTCTGGGTCCGGGTGACGTCATGGGCCTGCGAAATCCCGAAGTCGATGACCCGCGGGCCCTCCACCGGCAGGAGGACGTTCGACGGCTTCACGTCCCGGTGCACGAGGCCTGCCGCGTGGATGGAGACCAGCGCCTCCGCCATCCCGGCCGCCACCCAGTGCAGAGCGCTCGCGTCCAGCGTCCCGCAGCTCTCCACGAGGTCGCGCAGGGAGGGGGCGGGGACGTACTCGGTCGCCATCCACGGCACGGCGGCCGCCGCGTCCGCCGCCACGACACTCGCGGTGAAGACACCCTGCACGCGCTGGGCGAGCACGACCTCGCGGGCGAAACGGCGGCGGTCGTCCTTGCTGTCGGTGATCAGTGTCTTCACCGCGACAGTGCGACCGCCGGGCGAGCGGGCGAGATAGATGCGGCCCATGCCTCCGCTGGCGAGCTCGTCCAGCACCGTGAACGCCCCGAACCTGACGCCCGGACGGACCGCATCGGCCACACCGTCGCTCTGCATGTCCGCCCCCCGGAGACCACGTTGCCGCTCAACCTACCCACTGCGACGGCACCCTGCACCGGGTCTGGGCACGCCGCACGACTCCGGCGGCGCGTCGGGAGCGGCCGCGGTCCCGGGCCGAGGCACAGCCCCGCCCGAGGGGCAGCCGCCCCGCCCAAGGGGCGCTCAGGCCCCGCACAGAGCTGCGCGGCCTACCGTGCCCGCTCCACCCTGCGCTCGTCCCACACCGGCTCCGGAGTCTCGCGGACGACCCCGTCCGATCCGAAGACCAGGTACCGGTCGAAGGAGCGCGCGAACCAGCGGTCGTGCGTCACGGCCAGCACCGTGCCGTCGTAGGCCTCCAGCCCCTCCTGAAGGGCCTCCGCCGACTCCAGGTCCAGGTTGTCCGTCGGCTCGTCGAGCAGCAGGGCCGTGGTCCCCGCGAGCTCCAGCAGCAGGATCTGGAAGCGCGCCTGCTGCCCTCCGGAGAGCTTCTCGAAGGGCTGGTCGCCCTGGCGCTCCAGTTCGTAGCGCCGCAGGACCGACATCGCCCCGCCCCGGTCCTTGGCGTGCTCCGTCCACAGGATGTCGACGAGCGTGCGACCCAGCAGCTCGGGGTGGGCGTGGGTCTGGGCGAAGTGCCCGGGCACGACCCGTGCCCCCAGTTTCCACTCCCCCGCATGGGCCACCGAGGCGTCGCCCGCCAGCAGCCGCAGGAAGTGGGACTTGCCCGACCCGTTGGAACCGAGGACCGCCACCCGCTCCCCGTAGAAGACCTCCAGCGAGAAGGGCTTCATCAGACCGGACAGCTCCAGCCCCTTGCAGGTCAGCGCGCGCACACCGGTGCGTCCGCCCCGCAGCCGCATCCTGATGTCCTGCTCCCTCGGCGGCTCCGGCGGCGGGCCGGCCTCCTCGAACTTCTTGAAGCGGGTCTGCATCGCCCGGTACCGCGAGGCCATGTCCGGGCTGTTCGCCGCCTGCTGCCGCAGCCGCAGCACCAGTGCCTTGAGCCGGGCGTGCTCCTCGTCCCAGCGTCGCTTCAGCTCCTCGAAGCGCGCGAAGCGCTCCCGCCGCGCCTCGTGGAACGTGGCGAAGCCACCGCCGTGGATCCACACGTCCGACCCGGCCGGACCCGGCTCCACCGCCACGATCCGCTCCGCCGCCCTGGCCAGCAGCTCCCGGTCGTGGGAGACGAACAGAACGGTCTTACGGGTCTCCTTCAGCCGGTCCTCGAGCCAGCGCTTGCCGGGCACGTCCAGATAGTTGTCCGGCTCGTCGAGCAGCAGCACCTCGTCGGGGCCGCGCAGCAGTGCCTCCAGCACGAGCCGCTTCTGCTCGCCCCCGGACAGCGTCCGCACCAGGCGCCACTGCGCCTTCTCGTACGGCATCCCGAGCGCCGCCGTGGTGCACATGTCCCAGACGGTCTCCGCCTCGTACCCGCGCGCCTCCGCCCAGTCGCTCAGCGCCTGCGCGTACCGCATCTGCGCGGCCTCGTCGTCGACCGTCATGATGGCGTGCTCCGCGGCGTCCACCGCGGCCGCCGCCTCCCTGATCCGCGGCTGGGCCACGGACACCAGGAGATCGCGGACGGTGCGCTCGTCGCGCACCGAGCCGACGAACTGCCGCATCACGCCGAGTCCGCCGCTGACGCTCACCGAACCGCCGTGCGGCTGGATCTCCCCCGCGATCAGCCGCAGCAAGGTGGTCTTGCCGGCGCCGTTGGCCCCCACCAGCGCCGCCACCGCGCCCTCGCCGACCCGGAACGAGGCGTCGGCGAGGAGCGGACGCCCGTCCGGCAGGTAGTACTCGAGATGCGCGGCCTCTACATGTCCCATGGGGCCGATTCTGACTGCCGGGACCGGCCCCGCCCAACAGGTTTAGGATGCGCGGCATGAGCTTCGGGCAGGGGGGACCACAGTGGGGGTCCGGCGGACAGGACCAGAACCCGTACAACCAGGGCCAGTTCGGACAGAACCAGTACGGCCAGGGACCGGGCCGGTACGGTCAGAACCAGTACGGGCAGGACTCCTTCGACCCGTTCGGCGACCGGTCGGGCGGTGACGGCACGCCCGACTGGGCCGCGCTCGCCGACGCCTCGGCCGCCCGTGCCCGCCGCAGGCGCTGGCTCATGGTCGGCGGCGGCGCACTCGCGACCGCGCTCATAGCCGGCGCCGTCGCCACCGCGATCGTCTCGTCCAACAAGGACGGCGACGACACCGCCTCGGACAAGAACAGCAGCCAGCTCCCCGCGCCGCCGGAACTGCCGCAGAACACCACCGCGCCGGAGCCGTCCTTCTCCTCCGTGGCGCCCCTGCCGCCGCCGAACCCGAAGGACTTCGTCTCCGAGCGCAAGAAGGACACTCTGCCGCTGAGCGCCGAGACGCTGTTCCCCGGCAAGAAGCTGACGATGGGCGACCGCGTCTACGACAAGGGCGCGCTGGCCCGCACCGGCAACTGCGCCTCCGCCGTCAAGGGCGCCCTGGCGACCGCCCTCGAGAGCAACGGCTGCGAGCAGGTCTTCCGCGCCACCTACAGCAAGGACGGCATCGCGGTCACGATCGCCGTCGCCACCTTCGAGAACGAGGCGAAGGCGAAGAAGGCCCTCCAGCAGGCTTCGGGCAGCGTCGTGCCGCTGCCGGGCGCCGGCGTGCCCGCGTTCTGCAAGGGCGGTCCGGTGTGCCGCTCCACCTTCAACGCCTACGGCCGTTACGCCTACTTCACGACCACCGGCTACACCAAGGCCAAGTCCGTCACCAAGCAGGACACCAAGGCCTTCCAGACCGGCGACGACCTGGGCGAGTTCACGTTCCGCCAGATCGTCCGCCGTGGCGAGGCGCAGGCCTCCGCGGCGGCCTCCGCCCCGGCCGGGTAGCCCGGCCGAGGGCGGCACCACCGGTCCCGCGCCGGCGCGGCGGCGGGACCGGCCGACGGTGCCCCGGCCCGACAGACAACTCGCGTCACCCGCCCGTGCAGCCTTCCGGCCCGCCCGGCGATCCCGTCGTCGGAGGCTGTCCGGCCTCCAAGGGCTTCACGCAGGACGGGTGGACGATGTGATTCGCCTTCCGCGGCGCTCTGCGCCGGACAGCCGGCACGGTGGCGGCCGGAACACTGCGGCCCCTGAGGACGGCCGCCCAGTCCGCGCCTCCGCGCCCGTCGCCGGAGGTCCCTCCACGGGCTCGTCCGCGCTGACGGCCGACGGGATCGCGGCGCTCACCGGGCACTCTGCGGCGCCCGGTGGTTCTGGGCCCGCGGCCGCCGCACCGCCTGACCGGTACGCCGAAGGGGGCGGGCACCACCGGCGCCCGCCCCCCTTCACGCACGGCCTCTTCGCGGCAAGTACAGCCGGAGTTCCAGGAGTTGACTCGGCCCTGCCCCGACTCAGCAGCAGCCGGTCGCGGCGGGCAGCGAACGCCTGTTGCGCGCCTCCTTGTTCCGCGCGGCAAGCAACTCGTCGGCCGGGTAGCCGACTTCCTCCAGCGTGAGACCGTGCGGCCGTACGACGTGGACCGCCGAGTCGCGCACACCGGCGGCCAGGACCTTCGCGGGCCACTCGGCGGGCCGGTGACCGTCGCCGACGAACAGCAGCGCGCCCACCAGCGAGCGCACCATGTTGTGGCAGAAGGCGTCGGCCTTCACGGTCGCGGTGATGACGCCGGACGGGTCGCGTTCCCACGACAGTTGCTGGAGCGTGCGGATGGTCGTCGCACCGTCGCGCTTCTTGCAGTACGCCGCGAAGTCGTGCTCCCCGACCAGTCCGGCCGAGGCCTCGTTCATCGCGGCCACGTCCAACGGCCAGTCGTGCCACAGCACATGACCGCGCAGCAGCGGGTCGACGCCGCCGGGGTTGTCCGTCACCCGGTACGCGTAGCGCCGCCATATCGCCGAGAAGCGCGCGTTGAACCCCTCGGGCGCCTCCGCCACGCTCCAGATCCGCACATCGCGCGAGAGCCGGCCGGCCAGACGCTTGAGCAGCTTCTCCCGGTGCTCCGCCCACAGCTCCACGGGCAGATCCACGTGCGCCACCTGGCCGCGCGCGTGCACCCCGGCGTCGGTGCGTCCGGCGACGGTCAGCTCGTACGTCGTCCGCGAGCGCGTGACCGTGCGCAGGGCGTCCTCGATCTCGCCCTGCACGGTCCGCCGGCCGCCGGCCTGCTTCGCCCAGCCGGAGAAGTCCTTGCCGTCGTACGAAAGATCCAGCCGCACCCGTACGAAGCCGGGCTCCACCTCGTCGCTCACGCGATCCATCCTCTCAACTCACGCGGAACGGGCCCGCCCCCAGTGGGGAACGGGCCCGCTCGACGAACCTGAAATCAGGTTCAGGCGTCCTTCGACTCCTCGGCCGGAGCCTCAGCGGCCTCGTCGGCCTTCGCCTCGGCGGCGTCGTCCTTCTTCAGGGCGTCTTCCTTGACCGCGCGCTTCGTGGCGGCCTCGGCCTCGGCCACGGTCGCCTTCTTCGCGATCTCGCCCTCGACGAGCTCGATCACGGCCATCGGGGCGTTGTCGCCACGACGGTTGCCGATCTTGGTGATACGGGTGTAGCCACCCGGACGCTCGGCGTAACGCGGAGCGATCTCGGTGAAGAGCGTGTGCACGATGCCCTTGTCCGTGATCGTCTGCAGCACCAGACGACGGTTGTGGATGTCGCCCTTCTTCGCCTTGGTGATCAGGCGCTCGGCGACCGGACGCAGGCGGCGGGCCTTGGCCTCGGTCGTGGTGATGCGGCCGTGCTCGAACAGCGACTTCGCCAGGTTCGCGAGAAGAAGCTTCTCGTGAGCGGCGCTGCCACCGAAACGGGCTCCCTTGGTGGGACGCGGCATGGGGTTTCTCCTTGTGATCTGCACCGGCCGTATCAGGTACCGGTGTCAGTTCCCTCCCGGCGGTCGCCGGAGGGTGTGCGGGGAGCCGGGGCTCCCCGCAAGCCTTCTCAGTACTGCTCGGTCTCGACGAAGCCCGCGTCCGCGTCGTCGTCGGCGCCGAAGGCGTCGGCGGCGGCGGTCGGGTCGAATCCGGGCGGGCTGTCCTTGAGGGCCAGGCCCATGCCGGCCAGCTTCGCCTTGACCTCGTCGATCGACTTCGCACCGAAGTTGCGGATGTCGAGCAGGTCGGCCTCGGAACGCGCCACGAGCTCACCCACGGAGTGGATGCCCTCACGCTTGAGGCAGTTGTACGAACGAACGGTGAGCTCGAGCTCCTCGATCGGCAGCGCCAGGTCGGCGGCAAGGGCGGCGTCCGTGGGGGACGGGCCCATGTCGATGCCCTCGGCGTCGATGTTGAGCTCGCGGGCCAGACCGAACAGCTCGACCAGGGTCTTACCGGCGGACGCCATGGCGTCACGCGGGCGCATGGCCTGCTTGGTCTCGACGTCGACGATCAGCTTGTCGAAGTCGGTGCGCTGCTCGACTCGGGTCGCCTCGACCTTGTAGGTGACCTTGAGGACCGGCGAGTAGATGGAGTCGACCGGGATCCGGCCGATCTCCTGGCCCACCTGCTTGTTCTGCACGGCGGAGACGTAGCCGCGACCGCGCTCGACGGTCAGCTCCATCTCCAGCTTGCCCTTGCCGTTGAGCGTGGCGAGCACCAGGTCGGGGTTGTGCACCTCGACACCGGCCGGCGGGGCGATGTCAGCAGCGGTGACCAGGCCGGGACCCTGCTTGCGCAGGTACATCACGACCGGCTCGTCGTGCTCCGAGGAGACGACCAGCTGCTTGATGTTCAGGATGAGGTCGGTGACGTCCTCCTTGACGCCCGGCACGGTGGTGAACTCGTGCAGGACACCGTCGATGCGGATGGACGTGACGGCCGCACCCGGGATCGAGGAGAGGAGCGTACGGCGGAGCGAGTTGCCGAGGGTGTAACCGAAGCCCGGCTCGAGGGGCTCGATCACGAACCGCGAGCGGTACTCGTCGACGACCTCTTCGGTCAGCGAGGGACGCTGAGCGATAAGCATGGTGTGTTTCCTTCAGTCATGGATGCCCGCTATTTGACACCCGACAGGTACTGCGTACTGCAAGGGTACGGGCGGTACGCCCCACGTGGGACCTACCGCCCGAAAGCCCTACGTCGACCCAGATGCGTCACGCACCTGAGGTCAGACGCGCCTCCGCTTGGGGGGACGGCAGCCGTTGTGCGGCGTGGGGGTGACGTCCTGGATCGAGCCGACCTCGAGGCCGGTGGCCTGGAGGGAGCGGATCGCGGTCTCACGGCCGGAGCCGGGACCCTTGACGAAGACGTCGACCTTGCGCATGCCGTGCTCCTGCGCGCGACGGGCGGCCGACTCGGCGGCCATCTGCGCGGCGAAGGGGGTGGACTTGCGCGAGCCCTTGAAGCCGACGTGGCCGGCGGAGGCCCAGGAGATCACGTTGCCGCTCGGGTCCGTGATGGACACGATCGTGTTGTTGAACGTGCTCTTGATGTGCGCGTGGCCGTGAGCGACGTTCTTCTTTTCCTTGCGGCGCACCTTCTTGGCAGCGCCCTGACGACCCTTGGGGGGCATCTATAACTCCTACGGGGAGGTGGTCGGTCCTACAGCGAAGACCGCTTGGTAAAGCGTCCGCTGAGGACTACTTCTTGCCCGGCTTCTTCTTACCGGCGATGGCGCGACGCGGGCCCTTGCGGGTACGGGCGTTCGTGCTGGTCCGCTGTCCGTGCACGGGCAGGCCACGACGGTGACGGATGCCCTGGTAGCACTGGATCTCGATCTTGCGGCGAATGTCGCCCTGGATCTCGCGGCGGAGGTCGCCCTCGGTCTGGAGGTTGGCGTCCACGTACTCGCGGATCTTGACCAGGTCCTCTTCGGCCAGGTCACGAACGCGGGTGTTCGGGTTCACGCCGGTCGAGGCGAGGATCTCCTTGGACCGGGTACGCCCGATACCGAAGACGTAGGTGAGTGCGATCTCCACACGCTTCTCGCGCGGGATGTCAACACCGGAAACGCGTGCCATTCAATGGCTCCTGTGTGTTCGGGGGTCTGCCACAGAACCGCTCCCCGTTCGCCGTATGAGGTACGAGCGAGGTCCCCGGCCCCCGCCGGAGGTGCCGCCGACCCTTGCGGGCTGGGCGGGCTCTGCGTATGTACGTTGCTTGCGTCGCGCGAAGAACTGCGGGTGCAGGTCGGTCGGCGTGCGTCAGCCCTGGCGCTGCTTGTGGCGCAGGTTGTCGCAGATGACCATGACCCGGCCGTGACGGCGGATCACCTTGCACTTGTCGCAGATCTTCTTGACGCTCGGCTTGACCTTCATGGGATGTGAGGTTCTCCGGGTCAGTGCCGACACCCCGCGAGGGGGGTGCGACAAGATCTACTTGTACCGGTAGACGATCCGGCCACGCGTCAGGTCGTACGGGGAGAGCTCCACGACGACCCGGTCGTCCGGGAGGATACGGATGTAGTGCATCCGCATCTTGCCGGAGATGTGCGCGAGGACCTTGTGACCGTTCTGGAGCTCCACCTTGAACATGGCGTTCGGGAGGGACTCGATCACGGTGCCCTCGATTTCGATGGCACCTTGCTTCTTGGCCACGCTTCGCCTTTCGAATCGGCTACCTTGATCGACTCCCGCCACCGTGTGAGGACACACGGGTACACGAGAGCCGACGCATCAGTCTACGTCAGGCCTTTCGAAAAGACGAATCCGGCAAGTGTGCCCAACGTGAGAGATCGTTAAGCGGCGCGCGCGCCCGAAGACGCGCCGCGGCCGCCGCGCGTCATGCCAGCGGGTCCGGCGCCGCCGTGATGCCCAGCTCCGCCAGTTTCGCCTTGCCGCCGTCGTGGGCGGTCAGGACCAGCGGGCCCTCCTCCGTCAGCGCGACCGAGTGCTCCCAGTGGGAGGACCAGGTGCCGTCGGTGGTGATGACCGTCCAGTCGTCGGACAGGACCTCCGTGTGCGGCGTGCCGAGCGACACCATCGGCTCGATGGCCAGGCAGAAGCCGGGGACCAGCTTGGGGCCCTTGCCGCGCTTGCGCGAGACGTAGTTCAGCAGGTGCGGGTCCATGTGCATCTCGGTGCCGATGCCGTGGCCGCCGTAGTCCTCGATGATCCCGTACTTACCGGTCGCGGGACGCGGCTGGCGGCGGATGTACGTCTCGATGGCGCGGGAGACGTCGACGAGCCGGTTGCCGTTCTTCATCGCGGCGATGCCGGCCCACATCGACTCCTCGGTCACCCGGGACAGCTCGAGGAGCTCCGGAGCGTGGCCGCTGCCCACGAAGGCTGTGTAGGCGGCGTCCCCGTGCCAGCCGTCGACGATGGCCCCGCAGTCGATGGAGATGATGTCGCCGTCCTTGAGGACGGTCTTGTCGTCCGGGATGCCGTGGACGACGACCTCGTTGACCGAGGTGCAGATCGTCGCGGGGAAGCCCCCGTAACCGAGGAAGTTCGACTTCGCGCCGTGGTCGGCGATCACCTTGCGGGCGACCTCGTCGAGATCCTTGGTCGTGGCGCCGGGCACCGCGGCCTTGCGGGTCGCGTCGTGGATGGCGGCGACGACCAGTCCCGCCTCGCGCATCTTCGCGATCTGCTCGGGGGTCTTGATCTGCACCATTGCGGCGGGCGCCTTTCTGGACAAGTGGTACCGGGCTTATCAACGATACGGCCGCGGCGTCCGAAGGACACCGCGGCCGTGACTCTCAAGAAACTGCCTCGCAGGTGCTCAGGCCTGGGCGGCCTTGTCCACCTGGAGGGCCTCCATCGCCCGGGCGGTCACATCGGTGACCTTGCCGAGCGCGGAGATGGTGACCACCAGGCCCTGCGACCTGTAGTAGTCGATGATCGGCTCGGTCTGCGTGTGGTAGACCTCGAGCCGCTTGCGGACCGTCTCCTCCGAGTCGTCGTCGCGCTGGTACAGCTCGCCGCCGCACTCGTCGCAGACGCCCTCGGCCTTGGCCGGGGAGTACGTCACGTGGAAGACGTGCGCGCTGTTGTTGCGGCACACACGACGTCCGGCGATCCGCTTGACGACCTCGTCCTCGGGGACCTCCAGGTCGAGCACGGCGTCCAGCTGGACGCCCTCGCCCTTGAGCATCTCGTCCAGCGCCCCGGCCTGGCCCACGTTGCGCGGGAAGCCGTCGAGCAGGAAGCCGCCCACGGCGTCCGGCTGGGACATGCGGTCCTTGGCCATCCCGATGGTCACCTCGTCGGGGACCAGGTTGCCGGCGTCCATGTACGCCTTGGCCTGCTTCCCCAGCTCGGTGCCCTGGGAGATGTTGGCGCGGAACAGGTCGCCCGTGGAGATGTGCGGGATCGACAGGTTCTTGGCGAGGAACGCAGCCTGCGTCCCTTTCCCGGCACCGGGCGGTCCGACGAGGACGATTCGCATCAGCGGAGGAACCCTTCGTAATTGCGCTGCTGGAGCTGGCTCTCGATCTGCTTCACGGTCTCCAGACCCACACCCACGATGATGAGGATGCTCGTCCCGCCGAACGGGAAGTTCTGGTTCGCGCCGCCGAAGCCTGCCAACGCCATCGTCGGGACAAGAGCAATCAGACCCAGGTACAGCGAGCCCGGCCAAGTGATCCTGTTGAGCACGTAGCTCAGATACTCGGCAGTAGGTCGACCAGCCCGGATACCCGGGATGAAGCCACCATACTTCTTCATGTTGTCCGCGACTTCCTCGGGGTTGAACGAGATCGCCACATAGAAGAAGGCGAAGAACACGATCAGGAGGAAGTACGTGATGATGTAGTAGGGGTGATCGCCCTTGACGAAGTGGGCTTCGATCCAGGTTTTCCAGCCCGACTGCGAGTTCGAGAACTGCGCGACGAGCGCCGGAATGTAGAGCAGCGACGAGGCGAAGATGACGGGAATCACACCCGCCTGGTTCACCTTGAGCGGGATGTATGTGGACGTACCGCCGTACGACCTGCGACCGATCATCCGCTTCGCGTACTGCACCGGGATGCGCCGCTGGGCCTGCTCGACGAAGACGACCAGCGCAACCATCACGAAGCCGATCAGGATGACCGTGCCGAACTCGATCCAGCCCTGGGCGAGCTTGCCGCTCTCCTTGATCGCCCAGAGGGCGCCCGGGAAGCCGGCGGCGATCGAGATGAACATCAGGATCGACATGCCGTTGCCGATGCCGCGGTCGGTGATGAGCTCACCGAGCCACATGACGGCCGCGGTACCGGCGGTCATGGTGACGACCATCACGATGGTGGTGAAGATCGAGCGGTCCGGCACGATCTCGTTCCCGACCGGGCAGCTGGCGAAGAGCGCCCCGCTCCGGGCGGTGGCGACGAGGCCGGTGCCCTGCAGCACCGCGAGCGCCACCGTCAGGTAACGCGTGTACTGCGTGATCTTCGCCGTGCCGGACTGACCCTCCTTCTTGAGGGCCTCCAGCCGCGGGATGACCACGGTCAGCAGCTGCAGGATGATGCTCGCCGTGATGTACGGCATGATGCCGAGCGCGAAGATGGTGATCTGCAGCAGCGCTCCGCCGCTGAACATGTTCACCAGCCCGAACAGGCTGTTGTTGCCCTTCGTGGCCGCGTCGACACAGATCTGGACATTCTGATAACTGACACCGGGTACCGGGATGTGTGACCCGAGTCGGTACAGAACGATGATGGCCAGTGTGAAGAGCAGCTTCTTGCGCAGGTCGGGCGTCTTGAACGCCCGGGCGAACGCGGTGAGCACGGTGCCTCCTGCGACCCCCGCGCTACTGCGTCAGAGGTGACGGTCTTGAGGATCGACGAATACGTATCAGGCAAAATCCGCACGGGGCGCCAGTAGGCACACCGGGCTGAAGTTAACAACGCACGACACCTTACCGGCGACCGTGCCCCCCAAGGAACGACCAACCGGGGATGCCCCTTATGAGAGGCATCCCCGGTCGGATGTTCAAGCCATCGAGTCGTCTCAGACGAGCTCGGTGACGGTGCCGCCGGCGGCGGCAATCTTCTCCTTGGCGGAACCGGAGACGGCGTCGACCGTCACCTGCAGCGCCACGGAGATCTCGCCCTGGCCCAGGACCTTGACGAGGCTGTTCTTGCGCACGGCACCCTTGTCGACCAGGTCGGCAACGGTGACCTCGCCACCCTCGGGGTAGAGGGCAGCGAGCTTGTCCAGGTTCACGACCTGGTACTCGGTGCGGAACGGGTTCTTGAAGCCCTTGAGCTTCGGGAGACGCATGTGGAGGGGCATCTGCCCACCCTCGAAGCGCTCCGGAACCTGGTAACGGGCCTTGGTGCCCTTGGTACCACGACCGGCCGTCTTACCCTTCGACGCCTCACCACGACCCACACGGGTCTTGGCGGTCTTGGCGCCCGGGGCGGGACGGAGGTTGTGGACCTTCAGCGGGTTCTGCTCCGCCATGTCAGTCGACCTCCTCGACCGTCACGAGGTGGCGGACGGTGTGAACCATTCCGCGGAACTCGGGGCGGTCCTCCTTGACGACCACGTCGTTCAGGCGCTTGAGCCCGAGCGAACGCAGGGTGTCACGGTGGTTCTGCTTGCTGCCGATGTACGACTTCGTCTGCGTGATCTTGAGGCGGGCCATTACGCACCCGCTCCCGCACGCGCACGGAGCAGAGCCGCGGGGGCGACGTCCTCGAGGGGCAGACCACGGCGAGCCGCGATCTCCTCGGGACGCTGCAGGCCCTTGAGGGCCGCCACGGTCGCGTGCACGATGTTGATCGCGTTGTCCGAGCCGAGCGACTTCGACAGGATGTCGTGCACGCCCGCGCACTCGAGCACGGCGCGCACCGGGCCACCGGCGATAACACCGGTACCGGGGGAAGCCGGCTTGAGCAGGACGACGCCGGCAGCCTTCTCACCCTGGATCGGGTGAGGGATGGTGCCCTGGATACGGGGGACCTTGAAGAAGTGCTTCTTGGCCTCCTCAACACCCTTGGCGATGGCGGCCGGCACCTCCTTGGCCTTGCCGTAACCGACGCCTACGGTGCCGTCACCGTCACCCACCACGACGAGCGCGGTGAAGCTGAAGCGACGACCACCCTTGACAACCTTGGCGACGCGGTTGATCGCGACAACGCGCTCAACGTACGCGGTCTTCTCGGCGGCAGCTGCGCCACCGTCGCGACCCTTCCGGTCCCGCCGCTCGCCGCCACCGGCACCGCTTCCGCGGCGCTGGGGTCCAGCCATTGGATTTACCTCTCTCTGTTACGTCCGTTAGTCCCGGAACCGGGGCTCAGAACTTCAGCCCGGCTTCGCGGGCGGCGTCAGCCAGAGCGGCAATGCGCCCGGCGTACCTGTTGCCACCACGGTCGAACACGACGGCCTCGACGCCGGCGGCCTTGGCGCGCTCGGCGACCAGGGAACCGACCTGCTTGGCCTGGGCGCTCTTGTCGCCCTCGCCACCACGGATCGAGGTGTCCAGGGTCGACGCCGAAGCGAGCGTGTGGCCCGCGATGTCGTCGATGACCTGGGCCACGATGTGGCGGTTGGAACGCGTCACGACCAGGCGCGGACGCTCCGGCGTACCGGAGACGTTCTTGCGGACGCGGATGTGGCGGCGCTTGATGGCGGCGCGCTTGTACGCGTCACCCTTGGCAATCTTCACACCGTATGCCATGGCTTACTTACCCGCCTTTCCGACCTTGCGGCGGATGACCTCGCCCGCATACTTCACGCCCTTGGCCTTGTACGGGTCGGGCTTGCGCAGCTTGCGGATGTTCGCGGCGACCTCGCCGACCTTCTGCTTGTCGATGCCCTCGACCGAGAACTTGGTCGGCGACTCGACCTTGAAGGAGATGCCTTCCGGCGCCTCCACCAGGATCGGGTGGCTGTAACCGAGCTGGAACTCCAGGTTGGAGCCCTTCGCGGCGACGCGGTAACCGACACCGCTGATCTCGAGCGCCTTGGTGTATCCCTGGGTCACACCGGTGATCATGTTCGCCACCAGCGTGCGGGACAGGCCGTGCAGGGCCTTGTTCTGACGCTCGTCGTTGGGACGGGTGACGTTGAGCACGCCCTCCTCGCCCTTAACAATCTCGATCGGCGCAGCGACGGTGTGCGTGAGGGAGCCCTTCGGACCCTTCACCGCGACCGTGCGGCCATCGATGGTGACGTCCACACCGGCGGGAACCTGGATGGGGAGCTTGCCGATTCGCGACATTAGCTTTTCCTCCGTTCCCGACTACCAGACGTAGGCGAGGACTTCCCCACCCACGCCCTTCTTCTGCGCCTGCTGGCCGGTCAGGAGACCGTGGGACGTGGAGATGATCGCCACGCCCAGGCCGCCGAGAACCTTCGGCAGGTTGGTGGACTTCGCGTAAACACGCAGACCCGGCTTGGAGATGCGCTTGATGCCGGCGATCGAACGCTCACGGTTCGGGCCGAACTTCAGCTCGAGGACGAGGTTCTTGCCGACCTCGGCGTCCTCGACCTTCCAGCCGGTGATGAAACCCTCCTGCTGGAGGATCTCGGCGATGTGCGACTTGATCTTGCTGTGCGGCATCACCACGGAGTCGTGGTACGCCGAGTTCGCGTTACGCAGACGCGTCAGCATGTCTGCGATCGGATCAGTCATGGTCATGAATTGGCCTTCGGCCTCTCTCGCCGGGGTTTCCTGTATGCGCCATCCCTCTCCCCACACTGGGGCGGGACGGGTGCGGCGCGGGGACCTACGGCGTAGTAAGTCGTACGGGCGGCAGACGCCCAACCCTCCTAGCCTAAGCCATGGAGAGAAGGGCCCCTGCCAACCCTCTGCTTACCGAGAGACTCCGGTTGTCCCGATTAAGGGGACTACCAGGAGCTCTTGGTCACGCCCGGCAGCTCGCCACGGTGAGCCATCTCACGAAGGCACACGCGGCACAGGCCGAACTTGCGGTACACGGAGTGCGGGCGGCCGCAGCGCTGGCAGCGGGTGTACGCACGCACACCGAACTTGGGCTTACGAGCAGCCTTGGCAATAAGAGCCTTCTTCGCCATCTCGCTTACGCCTCCTTGAACGGGAAGCCGAGGTGACGCAGAAGGGCTCGGCCCTCGTCGTCGTTGGTCGCCGTGGTGACCACGGTGATGTCCATACCCCGGACGCGGTCGATCTTGTCCTGGTCGATCTCGTGGAACATGACCTGCTCCGTGAGACCGAAGGTGTAGTTGCCACGGCCGTCGAACTGCTTGGGGGACAGACCACGGAAGTCGCGGATGCGCGGAAGCGCGAGCGACAGGGTGCGGTCCAGGAACTCCCACATGCGGTCGCCACGAAGCGTGACGTGGGCACCGATCGGCTGGCCCTCACGCAGCTTGAACTGCGCGATGGACTTGCGGGCCTTGGTGACGGCCGGCTTCTGGCCGGTGATCGTGGTGAGGTCGCGAATCGCGCCGTCGATCAGCTTGGAGTCGCGGGCGGCGTCGCCCACACCCATGTTGACCACGATCTTGACGAGGCCGGGGACCTGCATGACGTTCTCGTAGGAGAACTCCTCACGCAGCTTGCCCGCGATCTCCTCGCGGTACTTCGTCTTCAGACGCGGAGTGGTGGTGGTAGCCATCAGATGTCCTCACCCGTCCGCTTGGCAACGCGGATCTTGTTGCCCTCGTCGTCGAAGCGGAAACCGACGCGGGTCACGACCTTCTTGCCGTCCTTCTCCACGACGAGCTGAACATTGCTCACGTGAATGGGGGCCTCGGTCGTGACGATGCCACCGGTCTGCGAACCACGAGCGGTCTGGCCGGCCTTGGTGTGCTTCTTGACCCGGTTGACACCCTCGACCAGGACGCGGTCCTCGCGGGGGAAGGCCTGAATGACCTTGCCCTGCTTGCCCTTGTCCTTACCGGTGATGACCTGAACCAGGTCGCCCTTCTTGATCTTCATGCTTACAGCACCTCCGGCGCGAGCGAGATGATCTTCATGAACTTCTTCTCGCGCAGCTCACGGCCCACCGGGCCGAAGATACGGGTGCCGCGAGGGTCGCCGTCGTTCTTCAGAATGACGGCGGCGTTCTCGTCGAAGCGGATGTACGAGCCGTCCTGACGACGACGCTCCTTGACGGTGCGAACGATGACCGCCTTGACGACGTCACCCTTCTTCACGTTGCCACCGGGGATCGCGTCCTTGACGGTGGCGACGATGACGTCACCGATGCCCGCGTAGCGGCGACCGGAGCCACCGAGAACACGGATGCAAAGGATCTCCTTGGCACCAGTGTTGTCGGCGACGCGCAGTCGCGACTCCTGCTGGATCACGTCTATCTCCTGATTGTCTGCCGGTTCCCGGCGGGGGCTCTCCTCTTACGAGGAAAGACCCCCACCGAGCCTGGCGGAACGAACTCGAAGGGTTACCCCTTCAAGCAATTACTTGGCCTTCTCGAGGATCTCGACGATGCGCCAGCGCTTGGTCGCCGACAGCGGACGCGTCTCCATGATGAGGACGCGGTCGCCGACGCCGGCAGCGTTCTGCTCGTCGTGCGCCTTGAGCTTGTTGGTACGGCGGATGACCTTGCCGTACAGCGCGTGCTTCACGCGGTCCTCGACGGCGACGACGACGGTCTTGTCCATCTTGTCGCTGACGACGAGACCCTCACGGGTCTTGCGGAAACCGCGGGCGGTCTTGTCTTCAGTCACATTGCTCTCGCTCATCAGGCGCTCTCCACCGTCTCGATGCCCAGCTCGCGCTCACGCATCAGGGTGTAGATCCGCGCGATGTCCTTGCGGACGGCCTTCAGCCGGCCGTGGTTCTCGAGCTGACCGGTCGCCGCCTGGAAGCGGAGGTTGAACAGCTCTTCCTTGGCCTCGCGGAGCTTGGCAACAAGCTCCTCGTTGCCCAGCTCGCGCAGCTCGGACGCCTTGGTACCGGCCGACATCACGCTTCACCTGCCTCGCGCTTGACGATCCGGCACTTCATCGGCAGCTTGTGGGCCGCGCGAGTCAGAGCCTCACGTGCAATCTTTTCGTTCGGGTAGGACAGCTCGAACATGACCCGGCCCGGGTGCACGTTCGCGACCCACCACTCGGGGGAACCCTTACCGGAACCCATGCGGGTCTCGGCGGGCTTCTTGGTCAGCGGGCGGTCCGGGTAGATGTTGATCCAGACCTTGCCGCCACGCTTGATGTGGCGGGTCATCGCGATACGAGCCGCCTCGATCTGGCGGTTGGTCACGTACGCCGGAGTCATGGCCTGGATGCCGTACTCGCCGAACGCAACCGTCGTACCACCCTTGGCCATACCGCGGCGCTTCGGGTGGTGCTGCTTGCGGTGCTTGACCCTACGGGGGATCAGCATTTCGGTCAGGCCTCCGTTCCGGTGCTCTCAGCAGCCGGAGCGGCGGCGGGAGCGTCGGCCTTGGGGGCCTCGGCAGCCGGAGCCTGCTGCGGCTTGCGACCGCGACCGCCACGCTCGCCACCGCGGCCACCACGGGCCGGGCGGTCAGCGCCACCACGGGCCGGGCGGTTGCCGGCGCGGGCAGCAGCGTTCTCGGCGCGGACCTCGGCGATGTTCTTGACGTCGCCCTTGTAGATCCAGACCTTCACGCCGATGCGGCCGAAGGTCGTCTTGGCCTCGAAGAAGCCGTACTCGACGTTCGCGCGCAGCGTGTGCAGCGGCACACGACCCTCGCGGTAGAACTCCGAGCGGGACATCTCGGCGCCGCCGAGACGGCCGCCACACTGGATCTTGATGCCCTTGGCGCCGGCCTTCATCGCCGACTGCATGCTCTTACGCATGGCGCGGCGGAAGGAGACGCGGGAGGACAGCTGCTCGGCAACGGCCTGGGCCACGAGCTGAGCGTCGACCTCGGGGTTCTTGACCTCGAGGATGTTCAGCTGGACCTGCTTGCCCGTGAGCTTCTCGAGGTCGCCGCGGATGCGGTCGGCCTCGGCGCCACGGCGGCCGATGACGATGCCGGGACGCGCGGTGTGGATGTCCACCCGCACGCGGTCACGGGTGCGCTCGATCTCGACCTTCGAGATGCCCGCGCGCTCCATGCCGGACGTCATCATCCGACGGATGGCGACGTCTTCCTTGACGTAGTCCTTGTACAGCTTGTCGGCGTACCAGCGGGACTTGAAGTCCGTGGTGATACCGAGCCGGAACCCGTGCGGGTTTACCTTCTGGCCCATTACCGGGTTCCTTCCTTGCTGCTGACGACCACGGTGATGTGGCTGGTCCGCTTACGGATCCGGTAGGCACGGCCCTGAGCACGCGGACGGAACCGCTTCAGGGTCGGACCTTCGTCCACGTACGCCTCGCTGATGACCAGCGAAGAGGCGTCGGTGTGGTCGTAGTTGTGCGCGGCGTTGGCAATGGCGCTGTCCAGCACCTTGCCGACCGGCACGCTCGCGGCCTGCGGGGCGAAACGCAGGACCGCCTGAGCCTCCGTGGCATCCATGCCACGGATGAGGTCCACCACTCGGCGGGCCTTCATGGGCGTGACGCGGATGTACCGCGCCTGGGCCCTGGCTTCCATGGTTGTCCCTTCGGTGTAAGTCATTAGTCGTTCCACCCCGCGGTTAGCGGCGCTTCGACTTCCGGTCGTCCTTGACGTGGCCGCGGAAGGTGCGAGTCGGCGAGAACTCGCCGAGCTTGTGGCCGACCATGGACTCGGTGACGAACACCGGGACATGCGTCTTGCCGTTGTGCACCGCGATCGTGTGGCCCAGCATGGCCGGGACGATCATCGAGCGACGGGACCAGGTCTTGATGACGTTCTTGGTGCCGGCTTCGTTCTGTACGTCCACCTTCTTGATCAGGTGGTCGTCGACGAAGGGCCCCTTCTTGAGACTGCGCGGCATCTAAACCCGCTCCTAGCGCTTCTTGTTCGTCTTGCGGCGGCGGACGATGTACTTGTTGCTCGCCTTCTTGGGAGAACGAGTACGACCCTCCTTCTGACCCCACGGGGAGACCGGGTGGCGACCACCGGAGGTCTTGCCCTCACCACCACCGTGCGGGTGGTCAACCGGGTTCATCGCGACACCGCGGACGGTCGGGCGAACGCCCTTCCAGCGCAGACGGCCGGCCTTGCCCCAGTTGATGTTCGACTGCTCGGCGTTGCCGACCTCGCCGACCGTGGCGCGGCAGCGGATGTCGACCAGGCGAATCTCGCCGGACGGCATACGCAGGTGGGCCATCTGGCCCTCCTTCGCCAGCAGCTGCACGGAGGCACCCGCGGAGCGGGCGAACTTCGCGCCGCCGCCGGGCCGCAGCTCGATGGCGTGGATGGTCGTACCGACCGGGATGTTGCGCAGCGCCAGGTTGTTACCGGGCTTGATGTCGGCGCCGGGGCCGTTCTCGACCCGGTCGCCCTGGCTCAGGCCACGGGGGGCGATGATGTAGCGCTTCTCGCCGTCTGCGTAGTGCAGAAGCGCGATGCGCGCGGTGCGGTTGGGGTCGTACTCGATGTGAGCGACCTTCGCCGGAACGCCGTCCTTGTCGTGACGACGGAAGTCGATCACGCGGTAGGCGCGCTTGTGGCCACCGCCCTGGTGACGGACGGTCACACGACCGGTGTTGTTACGGCCGCCCTTGCTGTGCAGGGGGCGGACCAGCGACTTCTCCGGCGTGGACCGCGTGATCTCGACGAAGTCGGCGACGCTGGAGCCACGACGGCCCGGAGTCGTCGGCTTGTACTTGCGGATACCCATTGTCTCTCAGTCCTCGGAAACTATTCCGAAATCTGGACGATCTCGACCGCCGTCAGGCGGTCGGACCGCCGAAGATGTCGATACGGTCGCCCTCGGCAAGGGTCACGATGGCGCGCTTGGTGTTGGCGCGCTTGCCGAAACCGGTGCGGGTGCGCTTGCGCTTGCCCTGACGGTTGATCGTGTTGACCCCGGTGACCTTGACCGAGAAGACCGCCTCGACGGCCTGCTTGATCTGGGTCTTGTTGGAGCCAGGCGCGACGATGAAGGTGTACTTGTTCTCGTCGAGCAGGGCGTAGCTCTTCTCGGACACAACCGGCTTGACGAGAACGTCGCGCGGGTCCGTGAAGGTCTTGCTGGTTACGGTCGCCTCGGACATCAGACGTCGCTCCCTTCGGTCTCAGCGGCCTTGGGGCCAGACACGAAGGACTCGAAAGCGGCCTTGGTGAAGACCACGTCGTCGGAGACGAGCACGTCGTACGTGTTCAGCTGGCCCGGCTCCAGGATGTGCACCTGGGGCAGGTTGCGGGCGGACAGCCACGCGGCCTCGTCGGCGCGGTCGACGACCAGGAGCAGGTTCTTGCGCTCACTGATCTTGCCGAACAGCGTCTTCGCTGCCTTGGTGGAGACCTCGCCCTCGACCACGCCGGAGACGACGTGGATACGGGAGTGACGGGCCCGGTCGGTGAGGGCACCGCGCAGGGCGGCGGCCTTCATCTTCTTCGGGGTCCGCTGCGAGTAGTCACGCGGCACGGGGCCGTGGACGACGCCACCGCCGGCGAACTGAGGCGCACGGGTCGAACCCTGACGGGCGCGGCCGGTGCCCTTCTGGCGGTAAGGCTTCTTGCCACCACCGCGGACCTCGCCACGCGTCTTGACCTTGTGCGTGCCCTGACGGGCAGCGGCCAGCTGCGCGACGACGACCTGGTGGATCAGCGGGATGCTGACCTTGGCGTCGAAGATCTCGGCCGGGAGCTCAACGGTCCCGGACTTGTCGCCCGCGGGCGACAGGATGTCAATGGTGCTCATAGTCCTCAGGCCCCCTTGGCCGCAGTGCGGACCAGGACCAGGCCGCCGTTCGGACCAGGAACTGCGCCCTTGATGAGGAGCAGGCCCTTCTCCGCGTCAACGGCGTGAACGGTCAGGTTCTGGGTGGTGACCCGCTCGTTGCCCATGCGGCCCGCCATGCGGAGGCCCTTGAACACGCGGCCCGGGGTGGCGCAGCCACCGATGGAGCCGGGAGAGCGGTGCTTGCGCTGGGTGCCGTGACCGGCGCCGAGGCCCTTGAAGTTGTGACGCTTCATGACACCGGCGAAGCCCTTGCCCTTGCTCTTGCCCGTGACGTCGACCTTGACGCCGGACTCGAACACCTCGGCAGTGATCTCCTGGCCCAGCGTGTACTCGCTGGCGTCAGGGGTGCGGAGCTCCACCAGGTGGCGGCGGGGGGTCACGTCGGCCTTGGCGAAGTGGCCCTTGAGGGGCTTGTTCACCTTGCGAGGGTCGATCTCGCCGAAGGCGATCTGGACCGACTCGTAGCCGTCGATGTCATTCGTACGGACCTGGGTAACGACACAGGGCCCGGCCTTGACGACGGTCACCGGGACGACACGGTTGTTCTCGTCCCAGACCTGGGTCATGCCGAGCTTCTCGCCCAGGACGCCCTTGATCTGCTTTGCCATCTCTTCCGCGCCTCTCAGAGCTTGATCTCGATGTCAACGCCGGCCGGAAGGTCCAGGCGCATCAACGAGTCAACGGTCTTGGGCGTCGGGTCGAGGATGTCGATCAGGCGCTTGTGCGTGCGCATCTCGAAGTGCTCGCGCGAGTCCTTGTACTTGTGCGGCGACTTGATGACGCAGTACACGTTCTTCTCAGTGGGCAGCGGCACCGGGCCTGCGACCGACGCACCAGTGCGGGTCACCGTCTCGACGATCTTCTTCGCCGAAGAGTCGATGACCTCGTGGTCGTAGGCCTTGAGCCGGATGCGGATCTTCTGTCCCGCCATGGCTACTCAGTAGTCCTTTGTCTAGTGAAACGCTCTGGTACTCGGTGGGTCTTGCTCTCTTCTCCGACCCACGCGGTCGGGCGTGTCGCACTCCCTCTACGAAGATCTCCCGAAGGATTTCCCAACCAAGGGGTGCGGCCTGCGACCGCGTATCGGGGGAAGAGCTCCCGCCGAGCGCCTGGCCGGTACCCCGCTGACACTTCCCGGAAGATTCCCGTACGTCCGACCCGAAGGTCGACGAGTACTGTGGGACTCGCTTCCGGTCCTCCCGGCGGGAGGCGCGCAGCATCGGCACTCAACCGAGCAACCCGGACAGTCTGCCACACACTCCCGCGCCCTGGCCAATCGAGCCGAGAACACTACCCCGCGGGGGTTAAGTGTCAAACAACGGCGCGCAGAACCCCAGTCCGGACGGCGGCCCGGCGGCCCGGTTCACCTGTCGCCCGACCTCCCCCGGAGGACGGCCGAACCGGCGCGAGCTCATGAGCGATATTCGGTCGAGTCGGGCTCCTCGCCGCTCCTAAGGTGGCCGGACAGTCATTCGACACGGGGGCCGGTTCTGTCATGCGCACGCACTATCCACGCACGGCTCATCTGCCGTGGTCGCCCGGTGCGACCTCGGACGACGTGCGCGTCGCGGATCTCGACGGGCTGCGCGGGCGAGAGGTCGTCGTCACCGAGAAGCTCGACGGGGAGAACACCACGCTGTACCGCGACGGGCTGCACGCCCGGTCGCTGGACTCCGCCCATCATCCGTCCCGGGCGTGGGTGAAGGCGCTGCAGGGACGCGTCGCGCACGGCATCCCGGAGGACTGGCGGGTGTGCGGGGAGAACATGTTCGCCCGGCACTCGATCGCCTACGACGACCTGGAGAGCTACTTCTACGGGTTCTCCGTGTGGGACGAACTCGGCTGGTGCCTGGACTGGGACCGGACCGTCGCGTTCCTGCGCGACCTGGGCGTCCCCGTACCGCGGGTGCTGTGGCGCGGGGTGTTCGACGAGCGGTCGCTGCGGGCCCTGAAGCTGGACCTGGGCCGGCAGGAGGGGTTCGTCGTCCGCACCGCCGACGGCTTCATGGCCGAGGAGTTCGGGCAGCGGGTCGCCAAGTGGGTGCGGGCCGGGCATGTGCGGACCGATACGCACTGGATGCACGCGGCCGTCGTACCGAACGGGCTCGGCCCGGGCGCCGCGCTGTGGGACGTACGGTCCGGGGCCGCGCCGGACCCCCGGGCGCTGGGCGTGGGCGACGGTGACGCCGAGGCCGTGGCGCGGCTGGACACCGGCGGCCGCACGGGGGACGCCCGGCTCGCCGGCGTACTGGCGGCGATGCTGCACCGGGAGCGGCGGTCCGCGCTCGCGCCCCGCCTGGCCCCCCTGCTCGGCCTGCCGCTCGCGCGGCGCGTCGCCGACCTGGTCGGGCTGCAGGCCGGCCTGCAGCGGCCGTACCCGGACGAGCAGCGCCGCGCCGGGCTCGTGCGGATGTCGTACGCCGCCGATCTCGGCGTGCTGCACGCGGTGGCCGCGGCGACCGCCGGGACGGCGGAGGCGCGGGAGCAGGTGGAGTGGTCCGCGCTGCACGCCGCGGACGTCGCGCCCCTCGACGGGCTCACGGAAGCGTTCGCCGATCTGGACGACGACGCGGCGGCCCGCTGCCGGGCCGAGGCCCGCGAGGCGTACGCCGAGGGCCGCATCGGCAGCGCGGCGGAGGCCACCGCCGCGACCTGGAGATGGCGCTCGGGCGACTTCCCCCGGCTGATCCATCTCGTGGGCCCGTCCGGCAGCGGCAAGAGTTCCTTCGCGCGGGGCCTCGGCGGAGTGGACACGCAGGTGTCCCTCGACGAACTGCGCCGCGCCCGCGGATCGCGTGCCGACCAGAGGGCCAACGGCGACGTGCTCCGCGAAGGGCTCGACCTGCTGGACGCCGCCCTGGCGCGCGGCGGGACCGTGGTGTGGGACGCCACGTCCCTCAATCCCCACCAGCGTTCGCTGGTGCACGCGGTGGCCCGCCGCCGTGACGCGCTGACGACCCACGCCGTGCTGCTGGTCGACGAGGACGAGCTGGCGCGGCGCAATCTGGAAAGAGAGCACCCCGTGCCGCCGCAGGTGCTGACCTCGCAACTGCACCGGTTCGTCCCCCCGTACCCGGGCCAGGCGCACCGCACCTGGTACATCGGGGCGAGCGGGACCGTCGAGGAGGAGGCGTAGACCGTGCGTACCAGCGAGGAGATCTACCACCGGGTCCGCTGGGACGCGCGCTTCGACCCGGCCCGCTTCGTGATCGGCGTGCGCCGGCGTGAGGCGGCACCCAAGCGCATGCCGCTGTCGGCCTTCGTGCCGGGCGGGGACATCCCCTGGCACCGGGTGCTGTTCTTCGAGGCGGACGGCGAGCTGGTGTGGGACCGGGCCACGGGCGTGGACCGGATCGACGACACCGAGGCCGGGCGGGTGCGTGAGGCGCGCCGGTTGCGGGCGCCGTTCTTCGAAGCACGGACGCCGTACGCGTGGGACGGGGACGGCTGGGTGCCGGCGCACGCCCCCAAAGGCACCGCGGGGAGCCTGCGCGTCCTGACATGGAACACGCTGTGGGACCGCTACGACTCCGACCGCATCGCCACCGCCGTGCGCCGCCCCCTGCTGATCGACGCCCTCCGCGAGGCGGACGCGGACGTCGTCGCGCTCCAGGAGGCCGAGCCCGAGCTGCTCGTCATGCTGCTGCGCACGCCGTGGGTACGGGACACGTACACGGTGGCGACCGACCCCGGCGGCCGTGACGTCGACGAGTGCGGGCTGCTGCTGCTCAGCCGGCTGCCCGTACGGGAAGCGGGCCACCACGTCCTCGGGCCGCACAAGGCGGTGACGGCGATCGTCGTGGAGACCGGCAGCGGTCCGGTGACCGTGGCCGCGACCCACCTCACCAGTGACCACTCCGAGGACGGCGCCGCCCGCCGGAACGCGGAACTGGCCCGGATCGCCGAAGGGTTGGCGGGCATCGACGGGGACGTCGTGCTCATGGGTGACTTCAACGACGGCACGGACGCACCGCAGACGACGCTCGGCATGCGCGACGCCTGGAGCGATGCGCACGGACACGGTGACGCGACCCCCACCTTCGACCCGGCCGCCAATCCGCTGGCCGCGGTCTCGTCCCTGACCGGGCGGGCGTCCCGGCTGGATCGCGTACTGCTCCGGTCGGACGTGCTCCAGGTCGACTCGGCCGTCCTGCGCGGGGACGTCCCGGGCCCTGAGGGGCTGCACATCTCCGACCACTACGGCGTGGAGGTCGCCCTGAGCCCCGCGAGGGAGGAAGGCCGCGTCCTCGACGTACGGCCGACGGCACGTACGGCCGTGGCCTGGCTGCCGCCCGCCGGGGTGTGGCGACCGATCCAGGACGTCCGCCGCGAACACGACCCGCAGATCCACCGCTGGCCGCCGCACGTCAACCTGCTCTTCGGGTTCGTGCCGGAGTCCGCCTTCGAGGAGGCCGCCCCGCTGCTCGCGGAGGCGGCCGCGGGCGTCGCCCCCTTCGACGCCCGGCTGGAGGGCGTGCACAGCTTCGGGCACCGCGAGGACGCGACCGTGTGGCTCGACCCGGCGGCGGCCGGCGAGCAGCCGTGGCAGGAGCTGCGCCGCGCCCTGGAGCAGCGGTTCCCCCGCTGCCGCGGCCGACGGGAGGGTTTCACCCCGCACCTGAGCCTGGGCCGGACCCGCGATCCGCAGCCTCTGGTGGCCGAGTGCGCGTCCCGGCTCGGCGGCGTGTCCGTCGGGGTCGGCGAGCTGGTGCTGCTCTCGCGCCGAGCGGGCGAGCCGATGCGGGTACGGGCGACGGTCGCGCTCGGAACGGGCGAGGTTCGGTGGGTGCCGGAGGCTCCGGGCACGCCGGAGGTGCCCGGCCCGCCGGAGGACGAGCGCGTCGCCGACGACGTGCGGGTGCGGGCCGAGCGGGCACTCGCGGACGGGTGCGTGCACCTCGTCGGTTCGCGGCGCGCGGGGTGCGCCCTTCCCGGCGCCGATCTGGACCTGGTCGCCGCCCTGCCGGGCACACCCGAACTCGTCGGCGTACGAGCCCGGTTGACGGCTGCGCTGCCCGAAGCGACGGACGTGCGGGAGGTGGTCGGGGCACGTGTCCCCGGCCTGCGGCTGAGCGTCGGCGGCCTCTCCGTGGACCTCGCCGTCGTCGCCACCGGTGCGCTCGACCCGGCACAAGCGGTCGTCCGCCGGGCGGAGCTGAGCGAGGACGCGGCAGTCGCGCTCAGCGCGGTGAGCGATGCCGACGCGCTCCTCGACGAGGTCGCGGGCCGACGGGAGGCGTTCAGGAACCTGGCCCGCCAGGTCAAGGCATGGGCGAAGGCCCGCGGGCTGGACTCCGCTCCGTTCGGCGGGCTGCCGGGCCTCGCCTGGTCGGTGCTGGCGGCGCGTACCGTCCGCGAGGCCGGCGACCTGCCGCCCGGCGATCTGCTCCGCCACTTCTTCGCGACCTGGGCGGCCTGGGACTGGCGCGAGCCGGTCGGCGGCCCGGCGCGCCCGGATCTGCCGGTCACGGTCATGACCCCGACCGCTCCGGTGCGCCCCTGCTCCGACCAGGTCACCGCGGGCATGCGCGACCTGATCACGCAGGAACTGTTCCGGGCCTGGGAGCTCCTGGACGGCCACTCCCCCGAACCGCTGCTCGCCCCTCCCCCGATGCACCGCCGGCACGCGACCTGGGCGGTCGTGACCGTGGCCCCTGGGGACGAGGGCCGCGTCCGCGGCCGGATGCGGGCGCTGCTGGCGGCGCTGCCGCAGCCCGGTGTCCACGCATGGCCGCGCCCCTTCGCCGGCTCCCCCGTGCGCTACGCCGTCGGCCTCGGCCCCACCCCGCCGGACCCGGCCGGACTGGCGGATCTCACCGCCCCCTGGCTCAGAGGTCTGACCGGCACGACGGTCGAGCACGCGCTGTGCGGTGAGGTACCGACTCTCGTGTGACGTGCCCACGCTCGCGGGACGGACGGCCGCCGCGCGCCGAAGCCGGCCCCCCGACGTCGCGAGTCAGATCGAACACATGGCGAACATCCAGGCAACCCTCGGCAGCCGCGCCCCGTCTAGTTGATCGCGGCTGTCGGCTCGACCGGCCCGGCCGCCACATGGGGATTTCACAGTACGCAGACGGGGGCACCGCCCGGCCGCTGCGGGGGGACCGGACGGAGCACCACAAGTGGAAGACAGAGCTGTGTCAGGGCTGCGCCCGAGCAGGTCCCGGCCCCGGCGGCGCACCATCGTCGCCGCCCTCGGCGCACTGGCCGTGGCCGGCTCGGCCACCGCCCTCACATCGTGCTCCGTGCCCGCGCCACGGCGCACCGGGCCCGTCACCGATCCCGCGCCCGGCATCGCCATAAGCGACTCACGGCCCGCCCGGCTGATGCAGATACTGGCGCACCCCGACGACGACCTGTACTTCATGAACCCGGACACCCAGCGGATGCTGGACTCCGGCGTCCCCCTCGTCTGCGTGTACGTCACGGCGGGCGAGGCCGACGGCGTCAACAAGGCACCGGGGCGGCCCCGTCCCCCCGCGGACAAGAGCGCGTACTCGTCCGCCCGTCATCAGGGCCTGCGGCAGGCGTACGCGACCCTGCTCGGCCTGCCCAAGTACACGGACTGGCAGAAGGGCACAACGACGCTGCGCGGCGGCCGGCGGGCGGAGATCAACAGCCTGGCCGTCGGCCCCCGGCGCGTCGACCTGATCTATCTCAACCTCGCCATGCACACCACCCGCCATGCCCGGCTCGGTTTGCCGAACCTGTGGCGGGACCGGGTGCTGGAGCTGCCGACCGTCGTCGCCGACGACTCCCCGGTGCGCAGGATCGAGAGTTACGACTACGACCGGCTCGTCGACGTCCTCGTCGGGCTGATGGACCGCTACCGGCCCACCGTCGTGCAGACCCTGGACCCTGATCCCGACATCCAGCACAGCGACGAGGTCACCCGTAAGAAGGACAGCGAACAGCGCGGCTACTCGGACCACGGGGACCACACCGCCGTGGCCTCCTTCAGCTGGGCGGCGATGGCCCGGTGGGTGGCCGAGTCGGCCCGCGACGGCGGCGAGATACCGGCGTTCGTCGCCACCTCCTTCCGCGGCTACTACAACCGGCACTGGCCGAAGAACCTGCCGGACAGCGTGCTGCGGCGAAAGGCCGGCCATCTGGTGCCGTACGGCGGGGAGGCCGACTGGAGCTGCGGCAACAGCGGCGGATGCGGCGACTACAACGTGGGCGGCGACCGGCCCCTGACCAACAAGAAGGGCTGGGTCCGTTCCACCCACTACCGCTATCCCGGCCCGCGCACGGCCCTCGCCGCAGAACCGGACGGACGGCTGGCCGCGTACGGGGTGCTGGGGCTGCGCGCGGTGCGCTGGCGGGAGACGGAGGCCGGGAGCGGCCGGTGGGGGCAGCCCGCCGACCTCGGCGGCGGCCCTCTCGCGCCGACGCTGGGCCAGGCGGCGCTCGGTGACGGACGGCAGCTCCTCTTCGCCCTGCGCTTCTCGGCGATCAGCGGTCACGGTGGCGACAACGCCCGGGAGATAGTGCTGCTGGAACAGCGCTCCGCGGGCGGACCCTTCCTCGCTTGGCGCGGTCTGGGCAACCCCGAGCGCCATGACGACCGGGGCCGGCGGATCGGGGTGCCGGTGGCCGTCACCGCGCACGACGGGCGGGTTCACCTGTTCGTGCGCAACGCGGACAAGGGCGTGAGCACACGGGTCCGGGAAACGGACGGCCGCTGGAGCGGCTGGCGGACCCTCGACGGCAGCGCCGAGATACAGGACGGGCTGACCGCCGTCGTGGACGCGGCCGGCCGAGTCCATCTGTTCGGCGCGGGCTTCGCCACCGTTCACCACTGGAGCCAGGACGCCCCAGGCCTGCCCCTCACCCACCGCCCCGGCGCAGACCTGCCGGCCGCCGTCGACACACCCGCCGCGCTCGCGAAGGCCGACGGTTCCGTGCATCTGCTGTACCGGACGGAGCGGCCCTGGAAGCGGGCGGCCCCGCGGGACTCCCGTGGCAGCGCCTCCTCCGCCCTCACCCGCTTCAGCTCGGACGGCAGGCTGCTCCCCGCCGTCCGCTTCGACGGTTACGGACCCCTCGCCACGGCCGGTGACCCCGAGCGTGCCGTCCTGCTGGGCCTGGATCTGCTGGGCCGGGTGCAGTTGCGGCACGAGGGCCGGCTGGTGACCCGTACCGCAGGGGCCGTGGCGCTGGACACGCCCACGCTGGACGTCACCCCCGCCGGGAAGGTCAGGGTGGTCGGCATGGGCCCGGACGCGCACCCGTGGACCTGGTCGCCCGGGACTGCCACGGCGACCGGCTGACCGGCCACGTCCGGCGGGCACGGGCCCACCCGGTGCCCGCCGGACATGACGAAGGGCCCCGCACCTGACGGTGCGGGGCCCTTCTTGCAGCTCAGCGAGCTACCAGGTCAGAGCAACAATTACTTGTTGATCTTGGTGACCTGGCCGGCGCCCACGGTCCGGCCACCCTCACGGATGGCGAACTTGAGGCCCTCCTCCATGGCGACGGGCTGGATCAGCTCGACGGTCATGGTGGTGTTGTCGCCCGGCATGACCATCTCGGTGCCCTCGGGGAGGGTCACGACGCCGGTCACGTCCGTGGTACGGAAGTAGAACTGCGGGCGGTAGTTGTTGAAGAAGGGGGTGTGACGGCCACCCTCGTCCTTCGACAGGATGTAGGCCTGGGCCTCGAAGCTGGTGTGCGGCGTGACCGAACCCGGCTTGATGATGACCTGGCCGCGCTCGACGTCCTCGCGCTTGATGCCACGGAGGAGCAGACCGACGTTCTCGCCCGCCTGGCCCTCGTCGAGCAGCTTGCGGAACATCTCGATGCCGGTGACCGTGGTGGTGGTCTTCTCGGTCTTGATACCGACGATGTCGACGGTCTCGTTGACCTTGAGGACACCACGCTCGATACGACCGGTGACGACGGTGCCACGACCGGTGATCGTGAAGACGTCCTCGATCGGCATCAGGAACGGCTTGTCGACGTCACGCTCGGGCTGCGGGATCGCCTCGTCGACGGCGGCCATCAGGTTCAGGACCGACTGGCCCCACTCCTTGTCGCCCTCGAGAGCCTTGAGCGCCGAGACCTTGACGACGGGAACGTCGTCGCCCGGGAACTCGTACTCGGAGAGGAGCTCACGCACCTCGAGCTCGACGAGCTCCAGGATCTCCTCGTCGTCCACCATGTCGGCCTTGTTCAGGGCGACGACGATGTACGGAACGCCGACCTGGCGGGCCAGGAGCACGTGCTCCTTGGTCTGCGGCATCGGGCCGTCGGTCGCGGCGACCACGAGGATGGCGCCGTCCATCTGCGCCGCACCCGTGATCATGTTCTTGATGTAGTCCGCGTGACCGGGGCAGTCGACGTGCGCGTAGTGACGCGACTCAGTCTGGTACTCGACGTGCGCGATGGAGATGGTGATACCGCGCTGGCGCTCCTCAGGAGCCTTGTCGATCTGGTCGAAGGCCGAGGCCTCGTTCAGGTCCGGGTACGCGTCGTGCAGCACCTTGGTAATGGCGGCCGTGAGGGTCGTCTTACCGTGGTCGATGTGACCGATGGTGCCGATGTTGACGTGCGGCTTAGTCCGCTCGAACTTCGCCTTCGCCACTGGGGTCCTCCTGTGGAGTGGTTCTGTACGCCTTACTCATCGGCGCCAGGTGATCTTTGCTGGGATGCCGGGGCCCGGGGGCATTCCCGCCGTGATGCGACTGGAATGCCCCTGGAGGCTCCGGTGACAAGCCTAAAGCGTGAACTCGGGAGAGTTACTCGCCCTTGGCCTTCGCGATGATCTCCTCGGCGACGTTCCGGGGAACCTCGGCGTAGGAGTCGAACTGCATCGAGTAGCTTGCGCGACCCGAAGTCTTGCTGCGGAGGTCTCCGACGTAGCCGAACATCTCCGAAAGCGGCACCAGACCCTTGACGATCCGGGCGCCCATCCGCTCCTCCATGGCCTGAATCTGACCACGGCGGGAGTTGATGTCACCGATGACCTCGCCCATGTAGTCCTCGGGCGTGGTGACCTCTACGGCCATCATCGGCTCGAGCAGCACGGGGCTGGCCTTACGCGCGGCCTCCTTGAAGGCCTGCGAACCGGCGATCTTGAACGCGAGCTCGGAGGAGTCGACCTCGTGGTAGCCACCGTCGAGAAGAATGACGCGAACGCCCGTCATCTCGTAGCCGGCCAGGATGCCGAACTGCATGGCCTCCTGCGCGCCCGCGTCCACCGAGGGGATGTATTCCTTGGGGATGCGGCCACCGGTGACCTTGTTCACGAACTCGTACGAGGCGTCGCCGCCCTCGATCGGCTCGATCGCGATCTGCACCTTGGCGAACTGACCGGTACCACCGGTCTGCTTCTTGTGCGTGTAGTCGTGGCGCTCGACGCCCTTACGGATCGTCTCACGGTATGCCACCTGCGGCTTACCGACATTCGCCTCGACCTTGAACTCACGGCGCATACGGTCGACCAGCACCTCGAGGTGCAGCTCGCCCATACCACCGATGATGGTCTGGCCGGTCTCCTCGTCCGAGTGAACCTGGAAGGAGGGGTCCTCCTCCGCGAGACGCTGGATGGCGACACCCAGCTTCTCCTGGTCACCCTTGGACTTGGGCTCGATCGCGACCTGGATGACCGGCGCCGGGAAGTCCATGGACTCCAGGATCACCGGGTTCTTCTCGTCGCACAGCGTCTCACCGGTGGTGGTCTGCTTCAGGCCCATGACGGCGACGATGTCGCCGGCGCCCACCGACTCGATCTCCTCACGCTTGTTCGCGTGCATGCGGTAGATCTTGCCGATGCGCTCCTTCTTGCCCTTGACGGAGTTCAGCACCGCGGTGCCGGAGTCCAGGCGACCGGAGTAGATCCGGACGAAGGTGAGCTTGCCGAGGTGCGGGTCGCTCGCGATCTTGAACGCGAGGGCCGACAGCGGCTCGTCGTCGGACGGCTTGCGCTTGACGACCGTCTCCGGGTCCTTCACGTCGTGGCCCTCGATGGCCTCGACGTCCAGGGGGGAGGGGAGGTAGCGCACGACCGCGTCGAGCAGGGGCTGAACGCCCTTGTTCTTGAAGGCGGTACCGCAGAACACCGGGGTGACCGTGGTGTCCTTGGAGACGCCGGACGCGATGGTGATACGACGGATCGCGGCGTACAGCTGCTCCTCGGAAGGCTCCTGGCCCTCGAGGTACAGCTCCATGATCTCTTCGTCGTTCTCGGCGACCGTCTCGAGGAGCTTGCCGCGCCACTCGTCGGCAGCCTCGGTGTGGGTGGCCGGGATGTCGACGACGTCGTACATCTCGCCCTTGGTGGCCTCGGCGGACCACACGAGGGCCTTCATACGAACCAGGTCGACGACGCCCTTGAAGTCGGCCTCGGCACCGATCGGCAGCTGCATGACGATCGGCGTCGCGCCCAGGCGGTCGCTGATCATGTCGACACAGCGGTGGAACTCGGCACCGGTGCGGTCGAGCTTGTTGACGAAGCAGATACGCGGAACACCGTAGCGGTCCGCCTGGCGCCAGACAGTCTCGGACTGGGGCTCGACACCGGCGACACCGTCGAACACCGTGACGGCACCGTCGAGGACACGAAGCGAACGCTCCACCTCGACGGTGAAGTCGACGTGACCCGGGGTGTCGATGATGTTGATGGTGTGATCGACGTCCTCGAGCGGCCAGTGACAGGTCGTCGCGGCGGACGTGATCGTGATGCCGCGCTCCTGCTCCTGCTCCATCCAGTCCATCGTGGCAGCGCCGTCGTGGACCTCACCGATCTTGTAGCTCACACCGGTGTAGAACAGGATGCGCTCGGTGGTCGTCGTCTTGCCCGCGTCGATGTGGGCCATGATCCCAATGTTGCGGACCTTGGCCAGGTCAAGCGAAGTGGTGGCCATAAGGCTCAATCTTCTCTCGGTCTCGATGTGGGTAGCGACTACCAGCGGTAGTGCGCGAAGGCCTTGTTGGACTCGGCCATCTTGTGCGTGTCCTCACGCTTCTTGACCGAAGCGCCGAGGCCGTTGGAGGCGTCGAGCAGCTCGTTCATGAGGCGCTCGGTCATGGTCTTCTCGCGACGGGCGCGGGAGTAACCGACCAGCCAGCGCAGCGCCAGCGTGGAGGCGCGGCCGGGCTTGACCTCGACCGGGACCTGGTAGGTGGCGCCACCGACACGGCGGGACTTGACCTCGAGCGCCGGCTTGACGTTCTCGAGGGCGCGCTTCAGCGTGATGACCGGGTCGTTGCCGGTCTTCTCGCGGAGGCCTTCCATGGCGCCGTAGACGATGCGCTCAGCGGTGGAACGCTTGCCGTTGAGCAGAATCTTGTTGATGAGCGAGGTCACCAGAGGAGAACCGTAAACCGGGTCGATGATGACCGGGCGCTTCGGGGCGGGGCCCTTACGAGGCATTCTTACTTCTCCTTCTTGGCGCCGTAGCGGCTGCGGGCCTGCTTGCGGTTCTTGACACCCTGGGTGTCGAGCGAACCGCGGATGATCTTGTAACGAACACCCGGCAGGTCCTTCACACGGCCACCACGCACGAGCACGATGGAGTGCTCCTGCAGGTTGTGTCCCTCACCCGGGATGTAGGCCGTGACCTCGATGCCGGAGGTCAGACGCACACGCGCGACCTTACGCAGGGCCGAGTTCGGCTTCTTCGGGGTGGTCGTGAACACACGCGTGCAGACGCCGCGGCGCTGAGGGGAACCCTCGAGTGCGGGCGTCTTGTTCTTCTCGACCTTGTCCTGCCGGCCCTTACGGACCAGCTGCTGGATCGTAGGCACTACTTCTCCGGTTTCTGTGTGCCGTCAGTGAAGCTAACCTGGAACGTCGCCGACCCACGCGGTCGGGTGTGTCGAATACTGCGGACCTCCGCCGCCAAGCGGAAGAAGCGCAGATTGCGGTGGCCGGTATCTGACTCGCCATGCGGTTGAAGACACGCACACGAGCCCAGGCACACCCCAGGCACAAGGTCTGAGCGTACCTACCGCATCCACTCCGGTCAAAACAAATGCCCAGGGGCCGGATCCGCACGCGGGGCCGGGGCTGATTTGCAATGGTTTTCGGCCATCTTGGCGGAGGTGTCCGGCCTGGCCGCCGGTGCCTGTGCGGATCGCCGGTCACCGGGTGGAGGCTCCTCCGGCACGGGGGGGCGGAAGCCGTCCGCCTGAGCCCCTCCAGCCACGCCTGCCGCCGCGCGAGCCGCTCCGCAGCTGCCGTCCCGTCGGCCCGGAGAGCCGCGCCTGGGGCTGTCGCGCACCACGTCCGCCCGCGCCGGCTCCGGCCCACGAAGAAGCGCGAGGAAACACGAAGAAGGGCGGCCACCCCGCACGGGGTGACCGCCCTTCCTCACGACCTACTACTGGTTGTACGGACCGTAGTCGTAGTCCTCCAGCGGAACGGCCTGGCCGGAGCCCGTGCCGAACGGCGAGTAGTCGATGTCGTCGTAGCCGACGGCCGAGTACATCGCGGCCTTGGCCTCCTCGGTCGGCTCGACCCGGATGTTGCGGTAGCGGGACAGACCCGTACCGGCCGGGATGAGCTTACCGATGATGACATTCTCCTTGAGGCCGATCAGGGAGTCGGACTTGGCGTTGATCGCCGCGTCCGTCAGAACCCTGGTCGTCTCCTGGAAGGACGCCGCCGACAGCCAGGACTCGGTCGCCAGCGAGGCCTTGGTGATACCCATCAGCTGCGGACGGCCGGAGGCGGGGTGACCGCCCTCGGTGACCACACGACGGTTCTCGGTCTCGAACTTCGAGCGCTCGACCAGCTCGCCCGGCAGCAGCTCCGCGTCGCCGGACTCGATGATCGTCACACGGCGCAGCATCTGCCGGATGATGATCTCGATGTGCTTGTCGTGGATCGACACACCCTGCGAGTTGTAGACCTTCTGGACCTCGCCGACCAGGTGGACCTGGACCGCGCGCTGGCCGAGGATGCGGAGCACGTCGTGCGGGTTGGTGGCACCCACGGTGAGCTTCTGGCCCACCTCGACGTGATCGCCCTCGCCGACCAGCAGACGGGCACGCTTCGAGATCGGGAACGCCGTCTCGTCGCTGCCGTCGTCCGGAGTGACGACGATCTTCTTGGTCTTCTCGGTCTCCTCGATACGGACGCGGCCGGCCGCCTCCGAGATCGGGGCGACACCCTTGGGCGTACGAGCCTCGAAGAGCTCGACGACACGGGGCAGACCCTGGGTGATGTCGTCACCGGCCACACCACCGGTGTGGAAGGTACGCATCGTCAGCTGCGTGCCGGGCTCACCGATGGACTGGGCGGCGATGATGCCGACCGCCTCACCGATGTCGACCAGCTTGCCGGTCGCGAGCGAACGGCCGTAGCAGTACGCACAGGTGCCGACCGCGGACTCACAGGTCAGGACCGAGCGGGTCTTGACCTCCTCCACACCGGCCGCGACGAGCGCGTCGATGAGCACGTCACCGAGGTCGACGTTGGCAGGCGCGATGACCTTGCCGTCGACGACGACGTCCTCGGCGAGCATCCGGGCGTAGACAGAGGTCTCGACGTCCTCGGTCTTGCGCAGGGTGCCGTCGGCGCCACGCTCCGCGATCTTGAGCTTGAGGCCACGGTCGGTGCCGCAGTCCTCCTCGCGGATGATGACGTCCTGCGAGACGTCCACCAGACGACGGGTCAGGTAACCCGAGTCGGCGGTACGCAGGGCGGTGTCCGCCAGACCCTTACGGGCACCGTGCGTGGAGATGAAGTACTCCAGCACGGACAGACCCTCGCGGAAGGACGCCTTGATCGGACGCGGGATGGTCTCGTTCTTGGCGTTGGACACCAGACCACGCATACCGGCGATCTGACGCATCTGCATCATGTTTCCACGAGCACCCGAGTTGACCATCATGAAGATGGGGTTGGTCTTCGGGAAGTTCGCGTTCATCGCCTCGGCAACCTCGTTGGTCGCCTTGGTCCAGATCGCGATGAGCTCCTGGGTGCGCTCGTCCTTGGTGATCAGACCGCGCTCGTACTGCTTCTGGACCTTCTCGTCCTGCTCCTCGTAACCCTTGACGATCGCCTTCTTCGCCTCGGGAACGACGACGTCGGAGATGGCCACGGTGACACCGGAACGGGTCGCCCAGTAGAAGCCGGCCGCCTTCAGGTTGTCGAGCGTCGCCGCCACGATGACCTTGGGGTAGCGCTCGGCCAGGTCGTTGACGATCTCGGAGAGCTGCTTCTTGCCCACCGAGTAGTCGACGAACGGGTAGTCCTCGGGCAGCAGCTCGTTGAAGAGCGCGCGGCCCAGGGTCGTCCGCAGACGGAACGAGTCACCCTGCTGCCACTCCGGCTCGCCCTCTTCCTGCGCCGGCGGGGTCCAGCCGCGCGGCGGGATGGTGCCGACCGGGAAACGGATGTCGATCTTCGCCTGGAGCGAGAGCTCCCGGGCGTCGAACGCCATGATCGCCTCGGCGGTGGAACCGAAGGAACGGCCCTCACCGATGACCTTGCGCTCCTCCTCGTCCGTGGTCAGGAAGAAGAGGCCCAGCACCATGTCCTGGGTCGGCATGGTGACCGGACGGCCGTCGGCCGGCTTGAGGATGTTGTTCGAGGACAGCATCAGGATGCGGGCCTCGGCCTGCGCCTCCGCGGAGAGCGGCAGGTGCACGGCCATCTGGTCACCGTCGAAGTCCGCGTTGAACGCGGTGCAGACGAGCGGGTGGATCTGGATGGCCTTGCCCTCGACCAGCTGCGGCTCGAAGGCCTGGATGCCGAGGCGGTGCAGCGTGGGCGCACGGTTCAGCAGCACCGGGTGCTCGGCGATGACCTCTTCGAGGACGTCGTACACCACGGTGCGGCCACGCTCGACCATGCGCTTGGCCGACTTGATGTTCTGCGCGTGGTTCAGGTCCACCAGGCGCTTCATCACGAACGGCTTGAAGAGCTCCAGCGCCATGGCCTTGGGCAGACCGCACTGGTGCAGCTTCAGCTGGGGGCCGACGACGATGACGGAACGCGCCGAGTAGTCGACACGCTTACCGAGCAGGTTCTGACGGAAACGACCCTGCTTACCCTTCAGCATGTCGCTGAGGGACTTCAGCGGACGGTTGCCGGGGCCCGTGACCGGGCGACCACGACGGCCGTTGTCGAAGAGGGCGTCGACCGCCTCCTGGAGCATCCGCTTCTCGTTGTTCACGATGATCTCGGGGGCACCGAGGTCGAGCAGACGCTTCAGACGGTTGTTGCGGTTGATCACACGGCGGTACAGGTCGTTCAGGTCGGAGGTCGCGAAGCGGCCACCGTCCAGCTGCACCATCGGACGAAGGTCCGGCGGGATGACCGGCACGCAGTCGAGCACCATGCCCTTGGGGCTGTTGGACGTCTGCAGGAACGCGGAGACGACCTTGAGGCGCTTGAGCGCACGGGTCTTCTTCTGGCCCTTGCCGGTGCGGATGATCTCGCGGAGACGCTCGGCCTCCTCGTTCAGGTCGAAGGACTCCAGGCGCTTCTGCAGCGCCGCGGCACCCATCGAGCCGTCGAAGTACGTACCGAAGCGGTCACGCAGCTCGCGGTAGAGCAGCTCGTCACCCTCGAGGTCCTGGACCTTGAGGTTCTTGAAGCGGTTCCACACCTCGTCGAGACGGTCGATCTCGCGCTGGGCGCGGTCACGCAGCTGCTTCATCTCGCGCTCGGCACCCTCGCGCACCTTGCGGCGCACGTCGGCCTTGGCGCCCTCGGCCTCGAGCTCGGCCAGGTCGGTCTCGAGCTTCTTGGCACGGGCCTCGAGGTCGGCGTCGCGGCGGTTCTCGACCTGCTGGCGCTCGACGGAGACGTGGGCCTCCAGCGACGGCAGGTCGCGCGTGCGGCGCTCCTCGTCCACGAACGTGATCATGTACGCGGCGAAGTAGATGACCTTCTCGAGGTCCTTCGGCGCCAGGTCCAGCAGGTAGCCCAGACGCGACGGGACACCCTTGAAGTACCAGATGTGGGTCACGGGAGCGGCGAGCTCGATGTGGCCCATCCGCTCACGCCGCACCTTGGCGCGGGTGACCTCGACGCCACACCGCTCACAGATGATGCCCTTGAAGCGGACACGCTTGTACTTGCCGCAGTAGCACTCCCAGTCCCGGGTAGGACCGAAGATCTTCTCGCAGAAGAGTCCGTCCTTCTCGGGCTTGAGCGTGCGGTAGTTGATGGTCTCGGGCTTCTTGACCTCGCCGTGGGACCAGGTCCTGATGTCGTCCGCGGTGGCAAGGCCGATCCGCAGCTCGTCGAAGAAGTTGACGTCGAGCACTGTGCGTCAATCCCTCTTTCGGGGTCGTGTCTCAATCATGGTCTGAACGGTCCCGGGGATGGCGGGGGCTCTTTCGTGGGAGCCCCCGCCAGGCCCGTCAGACCTCTTCGACGCTGCTCGGCTCACGCCGGGACAGGTCGATACCGAGCTCCTCCGCGGCGCGGAAGACGTCCTCGTCCGTGTCGCGCATCTCGATGGACATACCGTCCGAGGAGAGCACCTCCACGTTGAGGCAGAGCGACTGCATTTCCTTGATGAGCACCTTGAAGGACTCGGGAATGCCGGGCTCGGGGATGTTCTCGCCCTTGACGATGGCCTCGTAGACCTTCACGCGGCCGGTCACGTCGTCGGACTTGATGGTCAGCAGCTCCTGGAGCGCGTAGGCCGCTCCATAAGCCTCGAGTGCCCACACCTCCATCTCTCCGAACCGCTGGCCACCGAACTGGGCCTTACCACCCAGCGGCTGCTGGGTGATCATCGAGTACGGACCGGTCGAACGGGCGTGCAGCTTGTCGTCGACCAGGTGGTGGAGCTTGAGGATGTACATGTACCCGATCGAGATCGGGTCCGGGAACGGCTCGCCGGAGCGGCCGTCGAACAGGTTGGCCTTGCCGGACGACTGGACCAGGCGGTCGCCGTCGCGGTTGGGGATCGTGGCGTCGAAGAGGCCGGCGATCTCGTCCTCACGCGCACCGTCGAAGACCGGGGTCGCGACGTTGGTGCCGGGAGCGACCTGGTCGGCGCCGATGGCCTGCAGGCGCTGCGCCCAGTCGTCCGCCAGCCCGGAGACGTCCCAGCCGCGGCTGGCGAGCCAGCCGAGGTGGATCTCCAGGACCTGTCCCGGGTTCATTCGGGACGGGACACCCAGCGGGTTGAGGATGATGTCGACCGGGGTGCCGTCCTCCAGGAACGGCATGTCCTCGATCGGCAGGATCTTCGAGATGACGCCCTTGTTGCCGTGACGGCCGGCGAGCTTGTCACCGTCGGTGATCTTGCGCTTCTGGGCCACGTAGACGCGGACCAGCTGGTTGACGCCCGGGGGAAGCTCGTCGCCCTCCTCGCGGTCGAAGACGCGCACACCGATGACCTTGCCGGTCTCGCCGTGCGGCACCTTCAGCGAGGTGTCACGGACCTCACGCGCCTTCTCACCGAAGATCGCGCGGAGCAGACGCTCCTCCGGGGTCAGCTCGGTCTCACCCTTGGGCGTGACCTTGCCGACCAGGATGTCGCCGGCGACGACCTCGGCACCGATACGGATGATGCCGCGCTCGTCGAGGTCCGCGAGGACCTCCTCGGAGACGTTCGGGATGTCCCGGGTGATCTCCTCGGGGCCGAGCTTGGTGTCACGGGCGTCGACCTCGTGCTCCTCGATGTGGATCGAGGAGAGGACGTCGTCCTGCACGAGGCGCTGCGACAGGATGATCGCGTCCTCGTAGTTGTGACCCTCCCACGGCATGAACGCCACGAGCAGGTTCTTGCCGAGCGCCATCTCACCGTTCTCGGTGGCGGGGCCGTCGGCGAGGACCTGGCCCTCGATGACGCGGTCACCCTCGGAGACGATGACCTTCTGGTTCACCGAGGTGCCCTGGTTGGACCGGGAGAACTTCGCGATGCGGTACGTGGTGTACGTGCCGTCGTCGTTCGCGACGGTGACGTAGTCGGCCGAGACCTCCTGGATGACACCGTCCTTCTCGGCCTTGATGACGTCGCCGGCGTCGGTGGCACAGCGGTACTCCATGCCGGTGCCGACGAGCGGGGCCTCCGCCTTGATGAGCGGAACGGCCTGGCGCATCATGTTCGCGCCCATGAGGGCACGGTTGGCGTCGTCGTGCTCGAGGAACGGGATCATGGCGGTCGCCACCGACACCATCTGGCGCGGCGAGACGTCCATGTAGTCGACCTCGGTCGGCGGCACGTAGTCGACCTCGCCGCCCCGACGGCGGACCAGCACGCGCGCCTCGGTGAAGCGCAGCTCGTCGCTCAGGGTGGCGTTCGCCTGGGCGATGACGAAGCGGTCCTCCTCGTCGGCGGTCAGGTAGTCGACCTCGTCGGTGACCTGGCCGTCGGTGACCTTGCGGTACGGGGTCTCGACGAAGCCGAACGCGTTGACCCGGCCGTAGGACGCGAGCGAGCCGATCAGACCGATGTTCGGGCCTTCGGGGGTCTCGATCGGGCACATGCGGCCGTAGTGCGACGGGTGCACGTCACGGACCTCGAAGCCGGCCCGCTCACGGGAGAGACCACCCGGGCCAAGAGCCGACAGACGGCGCTTGTGGGTGAGACCCGACAGCGGGTTGTTCTGGTCCATGAACTGCGACAGCTGGCTGGTGCCGAAGAACTCCTTGATGGAGGCGACGACCGGCCGGATGTTGATCAGCGTCTGCGGCGTGATCGCCTCGACGTCCTGGGTCGTCATGCGCTCACGCACGACGCGCTCCATACGAGCCAGACCCGTACGGACCTGGTTCTGGATGAGCTCGCCGACGTTGCGCAGACGGCGGTTGCCGAAGTGGTCGATGTCGTCGGTCTCGACGACGATCTGGGTGCCCGACTCGCCGACCGTCTCGGTCTCGCCGGCGTGCAGCTTGACCAGGTACTTGATGGTGGCGATGACGTCGTCGGTGGTGAGAACGCCGGCGTCCAGCGGCTCGTCCGCGCCGAGCTTCTTGTTCACCTTGTAGCGGCCGACCTTGGCGAGGTCGTAGCGCTTCGGGTTGAAGTAGAGGTTCTCGAGCAGCGTCTGGGCCGCCTCGCGCGTCGGGGGCTCGCCCGGACGCAGCTTGCGGTAGATGTCGAGCAGCGCGTCGTCCTGGCCCTGGGTGTGGTCCTTCTCCAGGGTGGCGCGCATGGACTCGTACTCGCCGAACTCCTCGAGGATCTGCTCGGTGGTCCAACCGAGCGCCTTGAGCAGGACGGTCACGGACTGCTTGCGCTTGCGGTCGATACGGACACCGACCATGTCGCGCTTGTCGATCTCCATCTCCAGCCAGGCACCCCGGGACGGGATGATCTTGGCCGTGAAGATGTCCTTGTCGGACGTCTTGTCGATGTTGGAGTCGAAGTAGACACCCGGCGAGCGGACCAACTGCGACACCACGACACGCTCGGTGCCGTTGATGACGAAGGTGCCCTTGTTGGTCATGAGCGGGAAGTCGCCCATGAAGACCGTCTGGGACTTGATCTCGCCGGTCTCGTTGTTGGTGAACTCGGCCGTGACGAAGAGCGGGGCCGCGTACGTGAAGTCGCGCTCCTTGCACTCGTCGATCGAGTTCTTCGGGGGCTCGAAACGGTGGTCGCGGAAGGTCAGCGACATCGACCCGGAGAAGTCCTCGATCGGCGAGATCTCCTCGAAGATCTCTTCCAGACCGGACTTGGTGGGGACGTCCTGTCCGCTTTCGAGAGCCGCCTCGACACGAGCCTTCCATGCGGCATTGCCGAGCAGCCAGTCAAAGCTCTCGGTCTGCAGCGCGAGGAGGTTCGGAACCTCGAGGGGCTCCTTGATCTTTGCAAAGGAGATGCGCAGCGGGGCAGTGCTGGCGCCGTTGTTCGTATTCGCGGTCGAGGCGTTGCGCGAGGCGGCCAAGAGGGGGTCCTTCCGAGGGCTCGGACTCACTACGCGCGTACCGGTCCCGTGTCGTGAACGGAGGGAGAAACCCCAGCTAAGGGCTGTTCTTCATCCGAAGCTCAGACACGGGCATGCCCCTGGTGACGGGCAGAGGGCAGCTAACAGGCAGCGCAAAGGGTCAGTGTAGCCAGTTGGCACACTGATGTCCAGTGCGGGTTTTCGAGACCCTCGAGACCCTCGTTTTTCTCATCTCCGTGAACCCCATGCGCCGTGAGGCGCACATCGATACTGCCCGTTCGGTCGTCGATCCATGCCTCGGAACGTGGATCGCCTCGACGACGCGTCCTGAGAATTGCGCGCTGCGTGCGGTTCGTCAAGGCCCCCGCCCCTGAGCTGCTGCTCCGGGACCCTCTCGGCCGCCGTGAGGGGCGCACGGCGAAGATCACCATACTCCGAGACGGGAGAAGAACAAGGCACCCTCCGCCGGAACACCGAAGGGCGACCACCCGCTTGGGTGATCGCCCTTCCGTGTGTGCGCGTTACAGCGCGGGAGTCAGAAGACTCGCGAGGTCACTTGACCTCGACGGAGGCGCCGGCAGCCTTGAGGGACTCGGCAGCCTTCTCCGCGGCGTCCTTGGCGACCTTCTCGAGGACCGGCTTCGGGGTGCCGTCGACGAGGTCCTTGGCCTCCTTCAGACCCAGGGAGGTCAGCTCACGCACGACCTTGATGACCTGGATCTTCTTCTCACCGGCGCCGGTGAGGATGACGTCGAACTCGTCCTGCTCGGCCTCGGCCTCGGCCGGGGCGGCAGCAGCGCCACCGGCGGCAACGGCGACCGGGGCGGCGGCGGTGACGTCGAACTTCTCCTCGAAGGCCTTCACGAACTCGGAGAGCTCGATGAGGGTCATCTCCTCGAACTGCGCAAGCAGGTCGTCCTGGGACAGCTTCGCCATGATGGCGTCCTTCCACTCATTCGGCAGGTGCCGTGTGTACATGTGAGGCGGGCGTACGTTCGGCCCGCTGTGACCGTCGCCTCAGGCGGCGGTCAATGCGCGAGCCGAATTACTCGGCACCGCCCTGCTCGGCCTTCTTGGCACGAAGCGCCTCCGCGGTGCGGACGAACTTCGAGGGAAGCGCCTGGAAGAGCGCGGCAGCCTGGGACTGCTTGCCCTTCATGGCACCCGCCAGCTTGGCGAGCAGAACCTCGCGGGACTCGAGGTCCGCAAGCTTCTTGATCTCATCGGCGGACAGCGCCTTGCCATCAAGGACACCGCCCTTGATGATCAGGTTCGGGTTGTCCTTGGCGAAGTCACGAAGACCCTTCGCCGACTCCACCGGGTCACCGGTGATGAAGGCAACCGCCGTCGGACCAGTGAAGTGGTCGTCGAGCGAGTTGATCCCGGCCTCGTTGGCCGCAATCTTGGTCAGCGTGTTCTTCACCACGGCGTACTGGGCGTTCTCACCGAGCGAACGGCGCAGCTCCTTGAGCTGAGCCACGGTGAGACCCCGGTACTCGGTCAGCACGGCGGCGTTCGAGCTGCGGAACGACTCCGTCAGCTCGGCCACCGCGGCAGCCTTGTCGGGCCTTGCCATGAGCGTCGGCCTCCTTCCGGGTGATGAGGACCGCTCAGAAGGGGCCGAACAAAACGAAACGCCCCGGCGCAGGCGCACGGGGCTGAGCTCGACCGGAATTGCTTCCGGGAACTTTCCACAGTCACCTGCGCAGGACGTCCGCTACTGAGCGGATCCTTCGGCCACCGGACCCTCGGAAGGAGAGCACGGCAACGACCAGCGGTCTTTGGCTTCTTCGGAAGAGTACGCGAACGCAACCCCGCCAGGCAAATCCGCCGGATTCGCGTCAGGCGCCCCCCGCGTCCTTCATCAATTCGGCGAGATCGACGGTCTCGGCGGCAGGCGGAGCCGTCACGGTCACCGGCTTGTTGACCGAGAGGATCTTGATCATGAGATCCATCGCGCCCTCGTCGGTGGTGCCCCGGGTGCGGACCTGCTTGGTCTGGTCGTTCTCGTCGACCCAGAGGTCCATGGTGAGCCGGTCGACGCCGCTCTCCTCGTACTGCTCGATGGTCTGCTCGCGGCGCTTCCTGGTCTCGGCGTCCTCGTTCTTGAGGCTCTCACGCATCGAGTCGAGCGTGACGGTGCCCGTGAAGTGCGTGGTCTTCACGCCGTCGACGGTCTCCTCGCCCACCTTCTTCAGGTCCTTGGCGGCGGCGAGCGCCCCGGAGGCGTCGGTGGGATTCTGTCCGGCCTGGGAGGTCAGTCCGGCCAGCGGGTCCTGGCCGCCGGCCTCCTTGAGGGCCGCGAGGTCGAACTTCATCCACTTCTTGCCGGCCTCGAGCGGCTCCCCGCTGTTCAGGTACATCGCCTCGCCGACGAGGCGGACCTCCATCTCGCCGCTCTCGCCCCCGCCGGCCATTTTCATCTCCATGCTCATGGCCAGCGGCTTCATGCTCATGGAGGCCTGGGCGTCGATGGAGTTGCTGCCGGCGACAGTGCCGCTCATGGAGTAGCTCAGCGAGGTGAGCTCCTCGTTCTTCTCCGCGGCGCGTGTGATCGCTGCGGCCGGCTCGACCTCCGCGGGCTTCTGGTGGGGCGCCGCGGGCTTCGAGGACCCGGAGGCCTGCCCCTTCCCGGACGACGGCTTGCCGTCCTCGTCGGTGCACGCCGCCGTGCCGAACATCAGCACCCCGGCCAGCACCATGCCGGCCGTCTTCCGGAACGTCGCTTTCACGATCCCCCCATGGGATTCCGTCCTGCTCTGATCATTCCCGGCGAGCCTAGCGCCCGCCCCCGACAGCGGCCCACGAAAAATCCGGCCTCCGCGGCTCGAGGAGCTGCGGAGGCCGGATTCAGGAGACGCGATGCCCGCGACTGCCGTCCAGGGATCAGACGGCGGCCGGGTCCTCCTCGACGAGGAGGTTGCGGGTGCGGTTGGAGTCCAGCGGGATGCCGGGGCCCATCGTCGTGGTCAGGGTCGCCTTCTTGATGTAGCGGCCCTTCGCGGCGGACGGCTTGAGACGGAGGATCTCCTCCAGCGCCGCCGCGTAGTTCTCGACCAGCTTCGTCTCGTCGAAGGAGACCTTGCCGATGATGAAGTGCAGGTTCGAGTGCTTGTCGACGCGGAACTCGATCTTGCCGCCCTTGATCTCGTTGACGGCCTTGGCGACGTCCATCGTGACGGTGCCGGTCTTCGGGTTCGGCATCAGACCACGCGGACCGAGCACACGGCCGAGGCGGCCGACCTTGCCCATGAGGTCCGGGGTGGCGACGACCGCGTCGAACTCGTTCAGGCGGTTGCCCTTGGAGATCTCGTCGATCAGTTCGTCGGAGCCGACGATGTCGGCGCCCGCGGCTTCCGCGGCCGCAGCACGGTCACCGGTCGCGAAGACCAGGACCCGGGCGGTCTTGCCGGTGCCGTGCGGAAGGTTGACGGTGCCACGGACCATCTGGTCGGCCTTACGCGGGTCAACGCCCAGACGGAAGGCGACCTCGACGGTGCCGTCGAACTTGGTGGCGGCGGTGTCCTTGGCGAGACGGACAGCCTCGAGCGGGGCGTAGTTACGCTCCCGGTCGATCTTGGCGTCCGCAGCGCGGAGAGTCTTGCTGCGCTTCACTTCTGCTCCTGATGTGTTGAGCGTGGAGTCGTGGTGCGGACCAGCGCTTGGTCCTACCACTGGGGCTTACGAGGGGGCTGTCAGCCCTCGACCGTGATGCCCATGGAACGGGCGGTGCCGGCAATGATCTTCGACGCGGCGTCGAGGTCATTGGCGTTCAGGTCGGGGAGCTTGGTCGTGGCGATCTCGCGGACCTGGGCAGCCGTCAGCTTGGCGACCTTGGTCTTGTGCGGCTCGCCGGAGCCCTTGTCCACACCCGCGGCCTTGAGGATCAGCTTGGCGGCCGGCGGAGTCTTGGTGATGAAGGTGAAGGAACGGTCCTCGTAGACCGTGATCTCCACCGGCACGACCATGCCACGCTGCGACTCGGTCGCGGCGTTGTAGGCCTTGCAGAACTCCATGATGTTGACGCCGTGCTGACCCAGGGCGGGGCCGACCGGCGGAGCCGGGTTGGCCGCACCGGCCTGGATCTGGAGCTTGATAAGCCCCGTGACCTTCTTCTTCTTGGGAGGCATTGCTCTCTCCGGGTCCTAGTGAGAGTTATCCGCCTGCCACCCGATCATCCGGATGGAGGCATACCGCACAACGATAACGGGTATCCATGCGCGGCCAAAAACCGAGCAGGTCAGACAGCCTGCGAGAGGCGGTCTGACCTGTTCGGAAACCTGGTGTCCAGAAGGAACTAGTTCTTCTGGATCTGGTCGAAGCTGAGCTCGACCGGGGTCTCGCGGCCGAAGATCTCGACAAGGCCCTTGACCTTCTTCGAGTCGGCGTTGATCTCGTTGATCGTGGCCTGCAGCGTCGCGAACGGGCCGTCGGTGACGGTGACCGAGTCGCCGACCTCGAAGTCCAGCACCTGGACCTCGACCTTGCGGGCCGGAGCCGGCTTGCCCTCGGCCTCTGCGGCTTCGCGGGCGGCCTTCTCCTCTGCCTCCGGGGCGAGCATCTTGACGATCTCGTCCAGGGTCAGCGGGTACGGGTCGTAGGCGTTGCCGACGAAGCCGGTGACACCGGGGGTGTTACGGACGACGCCCCAGGACTCGTTCGTCAGATCCATGCGGACGAGAACGTAGCCGGGCAGCTTGTTCTGCCGGACGTTCTTGCGCTCGCCGTTCTTGATCTGGACGATCTCTTCCTCGGGGACCTCGGCCTGGTAGATGAAGTCCTCGACGTTCAGCGAGACGGCACGCTGCTCCAGGTTGGCCTTCACGCGCTTCTCGTAGCCCGCGTAGGTGTGGATCACGTACCACTCGCCCGGGAGGCCACGGAGCTCGTCACGGAGGGCGGCGACCGGGTCGACGGGGGCCGCCGGCTCCTCGTCGGCCTCTTCCGCGCTCTCCTCGGGAGCCTCGGCGTCCTCGGAGCCGGCCTCGTCCTCGTCGACGTTCTCGACGTGCAGGGCCTCGTCCTCGGCCGGCTCACCGGCGGCGTCGTCGGCAGCCTCTGCCTGGTCCGGCTCCTCAGCGTCCGACGCCTCGACGATGTCGAGCTCGTCCTCAGGGGACTCGAAGCTCTCGCCGGAACGGTCGGCGTCGTTCAGGTTCGGGTCAGACACGATGGCTTCTTCCTGGATACAGATGGGGTGGAACATGCGAAAGGGGCGCCGATTGCCGGCGCCCTCCGCGGATCAGCCGAAGACGTACTTGACTGCTTCCTGGAAGCCATAGTCAATCACGGTCACGAGGCCGATCATGATGACGACGAAGATAATCACCACTGTGGTGTACGTCGTCAGTTGATGACGAGTCGGCCAGACGACCTTGCGCAGTTCGGCGACGATCTGGCGGTAGAAGAGAGCCAGGCGACCCAGCGGGCCCTTCTTGCCGCGCTTGCCGCCCTTGCGGGTCTTCTTCTTCGACTCCGGCGTCTCGTCCTCGGCATCAGGCATGTCGATGGAGCCTACGGCGTCCGTCACGATCTCTCACCTGATTCCCGGGTCGTGGCCGTGCCGCGCCCGGTGGAGCCGCACGGCGGTGCATAGAAGTACGTACATGCGCACACAGCCTGGCGAAGGTGTGTGTAGCAGGGCCGGAGGGACTTGAACCCCCAACCGCTGGTTTTGGAGACCAGTGCTCTACCAATTGAGCTACGACCCTTTGTGACTCCCCCAACCTACCGCATCCGTCCGGGTGCACTAAGTGCCCTGCTCGGACTTGGCTGGTGAGGGCCAACAGCCAGTGAGTGTACGTGTTCCCAGGCCCGGCGTCGAACACAAAGCCCGGCCGCCCCCGTCCGGGTCCTTCCGCGGTCCGCCGCAGGTCCATGTTGTCCGCCCTTCGAAACCTGTGTGCCCGGTCCTTCCGGCGTCTGGGAGCATGGCCCGTATGAGCGCTGCAACCCCTCCCACCGAGCGCCGGGTCTCCGCGCGCATCGGCGCGATCTCCGAGTCCGCGACCCTCGCCGTCGACGCCAAGGCCAAGGCCCTCAAGGCCGCCGGGCGTCCGGTGATCGGCTTCGGCGCCGGTGAGCCCGACTTCCCGACCCCCGACTACATCGTCGAGGCCGCCGTCGAGGCCTGCCGCAATCCGAAGTACCACCGCTACACGCCCGCCGGCGGTCTGCCGGAGCTGAAGAAGGCCATCGCGGAGAAGACGCTGCGCGACTCCGGGTACGAGGTGGACCCGGCCCAGATCCTGGTGACCAACGGCGGCAAGCAGGCGATCTACGAGGCGTTCGCCGCGATCCTCGACCCGGGCGACGAGGTCATCGTCCCGGCGCCGTACTGGACCACGTACCCCGAGTCGATCCGTCTCGCGGGCGGCGTGCCCGTCGATGTCGTGGCCGACGAGACCACCGGCTACCGCGTTTCCGTGGAGCAGCTGGAGGCCGCGCGTACCGAGAAGACCAAGGTCGTCCTCTTCGTCTCGCCGTCCAACCCGACCGGCGCCGTGTACAGCGAGGCCGACGCGCGCGCGATCGGCGAGTGGGCCGCGGAGCACGGTCTGTGGGTGCTGACCGACGAGATCTACGAGCACCTGGTCTACGGCGACGCGACGTTCACCTCGCTGCCCGCCCTCGTCCCGGCACTGCGTGAGAAGTGCATCGTCGTCAACGGTGTCGCGAAGACGTACGCCATGACGGGCTGGCGCGTGGGGTGGATCGTCGGCCCGAAGGACGTCGTGAAGGCCGCTACCAACCTGCAGTCGCACGCGACGTCGAACGTCTCCAACGTGGCGCAGATCGCGGCCCTGGCCGCCGTCTCCGGCGACCTGGACGCCGTCGCGAAGATGCGGGAGGCGTTCGACCGCCGGCGGCAGACGATCGTGCGGATGCTCAACGAGATCGACGGTGTGGTCTGCCCGACCCCCGAGGGCGCCTTCTACGCCTACCCGTCGGTGAAGGGTCTGCTGGGCAAGGAGATCCGCGGCCGTCGTCCGCAGTCCTCCGTGGAGCTCGCCGCCCTGATCCTCGACGAGGTCGAGGTGGCGGTCGTTCCGGGCGAGGCCTTCGGCACCCCCGGTTACCTGCGGCTTTCCTACGCGCTGGGCGACGAGGACCTGGCCGAGGGTGTCTCCCGGATCCAGAAGCTGCTGGCCGAGGCCCGCGACTGATCCCCTCCCTCGTGTGACGGGCCCCCGGCTTCGGCCGGGGGCCCGTTTCTGTGTTCGGGGCAAGAACCCGATCGGGGAAAGGGGCTGCCCCGTTCCGGTCGTCTTTGGCAGGATCACTCAATGGAGCGCGAACGAGACGTCAGCCTGCTGCCGAAAGCCCATCTGCACCTGCACTTCACCGGGTCGATGCGGCCCACCACTCTTCTGGAGCTCGCCGACAAGCACGGCGTGCATCTCCCGGAGGCGCTGACCGGGGGCGAGCCGCCGAAGCTGCGCGCCACGGACGAGCGCGGGTGGTTCCGCTTCCAGCGGTTGTACGACATGGCCCGCTCCTGCTTGCGCGACCCCGAGGACATCCAGCGGCTGGTACGTGAAGCCGCCGAGGAGGACATCAGGGACGGCTCGGGCTGGCTGGAGATCCAGGTCGACCCGACCTCGTACGCGCCGCGGCTCGGCGGTCTGATCCCGGCGCTGGAGATCATCCTCGACGCCGTGGACACGGCCTCCAGGGAGACCGGGCTCGGGATGCGCGTGCTGGTCGCGGCGAACCGGATGAAGCACCCGCTGGACGCCCGGACCCTCGCCCGGCTGGCGGTGCGCTACGCGGACCGCGGCATCGTCGGATTCGGGCTCTCCAACGACGAACGGCGGGGCATGGCGCGGGACTTCGACCGCGCCTTCGCCATCGCCCGCGAGGGCGGGCTGCTGGCGGCCCCGCACGGCGGCGAGCTGACCGGACCCGCGTCCGTGCGGGACTGCCTCGACGACCTGCGCGCCTCGCGGATCGGCCACGGTGTGCGGGCGGCGGAGGACCCGAGGCTGCTGCGCAAGCTCGCCGAGAGGGGCGTGACCTGCGAGGTCTGCCCGGCCTCCAACGTGGCGCTCGGCGTCTACGAGAAGCCGGAGGACGTGCCGCTGCGGACGCTGTACGACGCCGGGGTCCCCATGGCGCTCGGCGCGGACGATCCGCTGCTGTTCGGCTCCCGGCTGGCGGCCCAGTACGAGCTGGCCCGCCGCCACCACGCCTTCACGGACCAGGAGCTCGCGGAACTGGCCCGCCAGTCGGTGCGGGGTTCGGCGGCGCCCGAGGGCATCAGGGAAAAGCTGCTGGCGGGGATCGACGACTGGCTGGTGTCTGCGCCGGCCTGAGGCGCGCCGCTCGGCCCTCGCGCGGCGGTGACACCGCTCCCGTTGAGCGGTGCACCGGCGACCTCGCTCAGCGGGGGTCGCCGGTGACCGCGATACCTCGCAGCAGGGTGCGCGCGAGACCCGCCGCGAATTCGTCGAGCGGCTGCGGCGGCCGGTGGCCCGCGGTCATGTCGTAGGCGAAGGCGCGCTGCGCGCAGGCCCCCAGGAGCAGGGACGCTGCGGCGTAGGTGTCGGCGTCCGCGCTGATGCGGCCGGCGGTCCGTTCCGCGCGCAGATACGCGTCGAGGCCCTCGATGGGCTTGTGCGGCCCCGTCCCCATCTCGCGCATGGCCTCTTCGTGCCGGCGCTTGAGGCGGGGCTCGGCGTACAGCGACGCGGCCATGGGGAAGGTCTTCTCGTAGAAGAGGGCCGCTTGGCGGGCGATGTCGGTGAGGTTCTCCTCGACGCTCGCGCCGCCCGGATCGGCGGCCAGCTCGGCCAGTAGCGGGCCCAGCTTCGGCAGCCTTTCCTGGAGCACGGTCACGAAAAGCTCCTCCTTGCCGGTGAAGTGCTTGTAGAGCGCCGCCTCCGAGCAGCCGGCCGCCTTGGCGATCTCCTTCGTGGTGGTTCGGGCGAGGCCGATGGAGAGCATCAGGTCTCGCGCCGCGTCGATGATGCGGACGCGGGTGGGCTTCTGTTCCATGCGCGCTCCAAGACCGGGCTTGACGGGTGGGTGAGTACACACCCACCCTAGGGGTGAGTGAACACTTACCCACCCGAGGAGGGTGTGCACCATGAGGCTCACAGTGTTCGGCGCGACCGGCGGCATCGGCGGGCAGATCGTCAGGCAGGCCGTGGCGGCCGGCCATCAGGTGACGGCCGTGGTCCGCGATCCGGCGCGTTTCACGGTGACCGGGGAGCGGCTCGAGGTCGTCCGCTCCGGTCTGGACGACCCGCAGGCCCTGCGCGAAGCCGTGGCCGGGCAGGACGCGGTGCTCTCCGGTCTCGGCCCCCGCAGGAGGTCCGACGCCGGGATCGCGGCCCGGCTCACCCGATCGGTGCTGGCCGCGATGGAGGCCGAGGGGACGCGGCGGCTGCTGGTCGTCAGCGCGGCGCCGCTCGGCAGCGCACCGGAGCGGGAGCCGCTGCGGGACCGCGCCATGATGTCGGTCGTGGGGGCGGTGCTGAAGCCGGTCTACGACGATCTGCGGGTCATGGAGGGCGAGCTCGCGCAGAGCGCGGCCGACTGGACCGCCGTGCGGCCGCCGAGGCTGCTCGACAAGCCGCTGACCGGCCGGTACCGCGTCGCGGTCGGCGGCAATCCGCGCAGCGCCAGGGTGATCGGCCGGGCGGACGTGGCGCACGCGATGCTCGCGATGACCGACGACCCCGCCATGCTCCGGCAGGGCGTCGGCGTCGCCTATTAGGCCCTGTCCGGTGGATCTTGGCCGGGTCTACGACGCCTGGCGCGGGTACCGGACTTCCGCGAACGCCGGACCGCGACCGTGCCGGGGGCGGTCCTGCGCGTGGCAAACGGGCGGCGTCTCTACGACCAGAACGCGTCGTACGCCTTCTGGTCGGACCACAGCCCCCAGGCTTCGGTGATCCGGCCCTCCCGGATGTGGAAGATGATCGTCTCGTTCATGTCCAGCTCTTTGCCCTCTCGTGACGCGGTGACGTGGAGCAGGGCGATCGTGTGCTCGTCGTTGGCGAGCACATCGTGGAGCTGGGGGCGGTAGGTGCCGCCTGTCAGCTCGAATTCCCGTTGGAACAGAGCGAAGGCGGCGTCGCGCCCCCGGTAGTCGCCGGCCAGCGGACCGTGGCCGCCGAGATGCCACACCACATCCGGGTGGAACACCTCCGCCAGCGCCTCCATATCGCCAGCCGAAAACGCCTCCAGAGCCCGGTGAAACACCCCGATATTCGGGTGATCGGCCATGGCAGCCTCCTTTGATCTCCCTACGAACCTAGGTCGGATCCGGCCGGCGGGACTCAGGCACACCGGCTTCGCCGGCCCCGCCACCTGATCGGACGCCCGCCCCAGAATCTGACCGGTCGGTCATGTCTACTTCATGTCGGCGTCGTTGATGTGGACAAGAGGCGGGGTGACCTGACGGATGCCGCGTGGGAGCGGCTGCGACCGTTCCTGCCGGTCAGTAACAGGCGCTGTGGCCGGTGGCGAGACCACCGGCAGGTGATCGACGGGATTCTGCACAGGGTGCGGACGGGCGTTCAGTGGCGTGACCTGCCCGAACGGTTCGGCCCGTGGAAGACCGTCTATGAACGCCACCGGCTGTGGTCCGCGGACGAAACGTGGGAGCGCCTGCTCGAGCAGGTCCAGGCCGCGGTCGACGGGGCCGGTGAGATCGACTGGGACATCTCGGTCGACTCCACCATCGTCCGCGCTCACCAGCATGCGGCCTGCGCTCGGACCGACCCGCCCCAGGCACCCGCGTCAAAGGGTGAACGCGCAGGCAGAAGACCAGGAGAACCGCTCCAGGACGGCTTCCTCGGTCGGGGCCGTGTAGACGGGCTTGAGAAGCTTGGCGATCTTGTCCCAGTCCTGACGGGCTGCATAGCGGAAAGAGTTCCGCAGCAGATGCAACCACGCAGGTCTGCACGATGGTCCGCGGCCAGACCGTCTCCACTGCCTCGGGCAGGCCCTTGAGCCCTTCGCAGACCAGCATGAGCACGTCGCTGACACCGCGGTTCTTGATCTCGGTAAGGATATGGAGCCGGTGCTTGGCGCCCTCGCCGCCGTCACCGGCCCACAGCCCGAGGATCTCCCGCCGGCCCTCGACTGTGACGGCCAGGGCCACATACATGGGCCGGTCGGCGACCGCGTCATCGCGGATCTTCACGTGGATGGCGTCGATGAAGACGACCGGGTCGAAGGGTCGGCTCTGCCATTCGGCCATGCCCTCCAGCACCTTGTAGGTAATGGTGGAGATGGTCCGGCGGGAAACGTCGGCCCATAGACCTCGGCCAGGTGGGCCTGGACCTCGCCGGTGGTGAGGCCCTTCGCGGCCTGCGAGATGACCATCTCGTCGACACCGGTCAGGCGCTCCTGCCGCTTCTTGACGATCTTCGGCTCGAAGGAGCCGTCGCGGTCGCGGGGCCCGGTTATCTCCACCGGGCCGACGTCGGTCCGGACCGTCGTGGAGCGTGTGCCGTTGCGGGAGTTGCCACCGTCCTTGCCCGCCGGATCTCGTACGAGGTCTTGGGCTCGCAGGTCCTGAGCTGTCAGGTCCTGTCAGGTCCCGGGTGTGCGGAGCCTCAGAGGCTGACGCCGACCGTGACCGGCTCGTTGACCAGCGTCACGCCGAACGCGTCGCGCACGCCGTCCACCACCTCGCGTGCCAGGGCCAGCAGATCCTCCGTCGTGGCCTGACCGCGGTTGGTCAGCGCGAGCGTGTGCTTGGTGGAGATGCGTGCGGGCCCGGAGCCGTAGCCCTTGGTGAATCCGGCCTTGTCGATCAACCAGGCGGCCGACGTCTTGGTGTGCCCGTCGCCCGCCGGGTAGGCGGGCGGGGCGACGCCGTCGCCGAGCCGGTCGCGCACGCGGGCCAGGAAGGTCTCGTACTCGGCGGCGGTGAGGATCGGGTTGGTGAAGAAGGAGCCGGCCGACCAGGTGTCGTGGTCGTCGGCGTCGAGCACCATGCCCTTGCCCGCGCGCAGGGCGAGCACGGTCTCACGGGCGGCGGCGGCCGGGACCCGGTCGCCGACCTCGATCCCGAGGGCACGGGCGGTCTCGGCGTACTTCACGGGCGCGGACAGGCCGCCGGCGTCCTCGAGCTCGAAACGGACGCGCAGCACGACATAGCGGTCGGGTTCCTGCTTGAAGCGGCTGTTGCGGTAGGAGAAGCCGCACGCGGCGTTGGGCAGGACCACCGTCTCGCCGCTGCGGCGGTCGTACGCGACGACCTCCGTGATCGTCGACGAGACCTCCTGGCCGTAGGCGCCGACGTTCTGGATCGGGGTCGCGCCCGCGGAGCCGGGGATGCCGGCCAGGCACTCGACGCCGCCGAGCCCCGCTTCCACGGTGCGGGCGACGGCGTCGGACCAGGTCTCCCCCGCGGCCAGTTCCAGGCGCGTCCCGTCGAGGTCGAAGCCGCTGGTCGCGATGCGCAGTGCGGTGCCGTCGAAGCCCTTGTCGCCGATGACGAGGTTGCTGCCGCCGCCGATGATCAGCAGCGGCGTACCGGCCTCGTCCGCCTCGCGCACGGCGGCGATCACCTCGTCGTCGGTGGTGGCGACCACGAGGCGGGTCGCGGGGCCGCCGAGCCGGAAGGTGGTCAGGGGGGCGAGGGGGGCATCGTGAAGTTCCTGCACGGGGACAAGAGTACGGTCCGTGGCCCCGGCGTCCCGGCGGGGCCACGGACCGTACGGGTACGCGGGCTCAGACCGCGACGGGTGTGCGGTCGCCGTCCGTGGTCCCGGCCGGGGAGCCGGACAGTGTGCCGTCCGGCCTGGTACGCCCGCCGGGGATCAGCAGGGCCACCAGGGCGGCGACGGCCAGGGCCCCCGCGCCGATCCACACCGCGGGGACCGTGCCGTCGGAGAAGGCCTGCGGCGACTCGTAGCCGCCCTGGGCCGCGAAGACCGCGCCGAGCACCGCGATACCGAGCGCGCCGCCGACCTCCCGGAGGGCGTTGTTCGCGCCTGAGGCGATGCCCTGCTCCGACGGGCGGACGCTGGACATGACCACACTGGCGGCGGGCGCGAAGTACAGAGCCATGCCGACGCCGCTGATGACGAGTGCGGGCAGCTGGGCCGCGTAGGAGACACCGGGCTCGAGCACCAGCGCGAAGAGCGCGAGGCCGATGGCCTGGAGCGCCAGGCCGGCGGTGACGACCGGGCGCCCGCCGATCCGGTCGGACAGGAGACCCGCGACGGGTGCGACGAGCAGCGACATGCCGGTCCAGGGCAGCATCCGCAGCCCGGCCTCGGTGGGCGAGTAGCCGGCCACACCCTGGAGGAACTGGCTCAGCAGGAAGATCGAGCCGAACATGCCGAGGAACATCAGCAGGCTCGCGACGTTGATCCCGAAGAAGGCCCGGCTGCGGAAGAGACGCATCGGCAGCATGGGCTTCTTCGCGACGGAGCCGTACCGGGCGAAGGCGACCAGGAGCACGGTGCCCGCGATCAGGCAGAACAGGATCCGGGGGCTGGTCCAGCCGTCGGCGTTGCCGTTGACCAGCGCGTAGACGATGCCGAACAGGCCTCCGCTGACGAGCAGGGTGCCGGGGACGTCGAGCCGGGCGTCCGGGGCGTAGGACTCGCTCAGGCGCAGGCGGGCGAGCGGCAGCAGGAGAAGTCCGATCGGGACGTTCAGCCAGAAGATCCACTGCCATGAGATGTGCTCGGTGAGAGAGCCGCCGATCAGCGGGCCGGTGGCGACGGCCACACCGGTCACGGCGCTGAAGATGCCCAGCACGGCCCCGCGGCGGGCGGCCGGGACGGCGGCGGTGAGCAGCGTCAGCGTGAGCGGCATCATGATCGCCGCGCCGACGCCCTGTACGGCGCGGGCGGCGATGAGGGCGTCTATGCCGGACGCGAGCGCGGCCGCGGCGGACGCGCCGGTGAAGATCGCCAGGCCGGTGATGAACAGCCGGCGACGGCCGAAGCGGTCCCCCAGGGCCGCACCGAACATCAGCAGGACCGCGAAGGTGAGCGTGTAGGCACTCACCGTCCACTCAAGATCTTCCAGGCCGCCGCCCAGGTCCTCGCGGATGGAGGGGAGGGCGGTGGTGACGACGAGGTTGTCGAGTGCCGCCATGAAGCCGGCGACGCTGGTGATGACGAGTGCCCAGACGGCGCCGGTGCGCCGTGCGGGCTGCTGGTGCTGGTGCTGGTTCACTGTGCTCCCCCAGAGGGTTAGTTATCGATGACTAACTTTCACGGGCAAGGGCGTACGCCGACGAGCCGGAACGGGACGCGGAACCGCCTCACTCCTGGACGGGCCGCGCAGCGAGGTAGAAGCCGGACCAGATGCGGTGCTCGGCGGGGAAGCCCATCGAGACGAGGACATTGACGAGCATCCCGTAGGCCAGGAAGGTCGTGGTCTCGTTCACGTCGGCACCGAGATGCAGATGGACGGCGTCCCACAGTTCCACCCAGCCGGCTCGAACCTGCTCGCCGAATTCGTGGTCGCCCGCCGCCTCCGCGGCCGCCACGGCGACGTACATCTGCATCTGCATCAGCAGCTTCTCGGGGTCGTCCGCGATGAGGCGCTGGTACGCGGCGGCCATCGCGCCGAGCGCCTCCTCACCCTCGAGCCCTTCCGCGGCCGAGCTGAAGACACGCCGGGTGTCCTCGAGACACCGGGAGGACGCGGCGAGGAAGATGGCCTGCTTGTTCGGGAAGAGGCGGAAGAGGTACGGCTGCGAGACGCCGACGCGCTTGGCGATGACCTCGGTCGAGGTGCCGTTGTACCCGGCGCGGGAGAATTCGGTGATCGCGGCACGGATCACGCTCTCGCGTCGCTCTTCTGCACTCATCCTGACCATGAAGCGAAGTTATTGGCCAATCACTAACTTGTCAAGGGCGGACGCAGACTTCGCGCCGGATGTGTCCGCACGGGTGCACGCGTAAGGGGCGCCCCCCACGGAGGGGCGCCCCTTACGTCGCTTGCGCCTGCCCAGCTGCGGGCCCTCAGGCGAGCTGCACGACGGCGCGGGACATGCCCAGCACCTTCTGGCCCTCGCTGCTCGCGACCAGGTCCACGCGGACCCGGTTGTCGTCCAGCTTCGCCGCGACCTTGGCGCTGACCTCGATCAGCGCGCCCTTGTCGTCGTTCGGGACGACGACGGGCTTGGTGAAGCGGACGCCGTACTCGACGACCGCGCCCGGGTCGCCCACCCAGTCGGTCACGACCCGGATCGCCTCGGCCATGGTGAACATGCCGTGCGCGATCACGTCCGGCAGCCCGACCTCTGTGGCGAACTTCTCGTTCCAGTGGATCGGGTTGAAGTCGCCGGACGCGCCCGCGTACTGCACCAGCGTGGCGCGCGTCACGGAAAAGGACTGCGCCGGCAGTTCGGCGCCGGCCTCGACGTCCGCATAAGAGATCTTCGCTGCCATCACGCCTCCTCGGCGGCGCGGGCCACCAGCTTCGTCCAAGCGGTCACGACGAGTTCACCGCTCTCGTCGTGCACGTCACCACGCACGTCCAGGATGTCGTTGCCGGCGAGGGACTTGATGGCCTCGATCGTCGAGGTGACCGAGAGCCTGTCGCCCGCCCGTACCGGCCGCGCGTACGCGAACTGCTGCTCGCGGTGCACCACGCGGCTGTAGTCCAGCCCCAACTGCGGGTCCTGGACGACCTGCTCGGCGGCGCTGAAGGTGATCGTGAAGGCGAACGTCGGCGGAGCGATCACATCCGAGTGCCCGAGCGCGCGGGCGGCCTCACGGTCGGTGTAGGCGGGATTCGCGTCCCCCACCGCAGCGGCGAACTCCCGGATCTTCTCCCGGCCCACCTCGTACGGCGCGGTGGGCGGATACGTCCGCCCCACGAACGACTGGTCGAGCGCCATGGACTGGTCCCTCCTGATATTGATCACAACTGAATGCCGGCCACCGGACGAACGGCGGTACGGCAAACGACACGAGGCCGCCCCCAAAGGGGACGGCCTCGTATACGAGCCTTATTCAGCGCGTTTCGCGGTGCGCCGTGTGCGAGTTGCAGCGCGGGCAGTGCTTCTTCATCTCAAGACGGTCCGGGTTGTTACGCCGGTTCTTCTTGGTGATGTAGTTCCGCTCCTTGCACTCCACGCAGGCCAGCGTGATCTTCGGGCGGACGTCGGTGGCAGCCACGTGAGTGCTCCTTGGACGGATAGGACGGATGAACGCATAAAAGAGTAGCCGATCGGAGGACCGACCCCACAATCGGCTACTGTGTGTAGCGGTGACCGGACTTGAACCGGTGACACAGCGATTATGAGCCGCTTGCTCTACCGACTGAGCTACACCGCTGCGATGCAGGGTTCCCTCGCCCGAAGGCGAGGTCACTCGACATCAGAGCCCCAATACGGAATCGAACCGTAGACCTTCTCCTTACCATGGAGACGCTCTGCCGACTGAGCTATTGGGGCGAGCGATGAAGACATTACACGGTCCCTCGCCGATCGCCCAAATCCGTTTCCATGCGCCGGGCCGGCCCTCCTTCCGGCCCGCCCGCACGGCCCGCGGTCCGGCCCCGCGCACCCGCCCTCCGCAGCCCCGCGACGGCACCCCGCCCGTCCCGTACGCCACTTACGACCACGCCGGTACGACTATTGCGCTCCTCCTCGAAGCGCACCGCGAGCGCCCCTACGCTCGACGCACGCTGTGTGATCCTCTCCGGCTCCCACGCGACGGCTCCCACACCGCCCGGGCAGTGTGTGCGACCGCCGTCCGAGCCCGACCCGCCCCACCCAGGAGCGCGATGCCCGACAGCCAGCCGCAGCCGCCCGGCGGCGCCACCGCGGACACCGCCGCGCTGCTGCTCTGCGGCGCGAGGCTCACGGACGGTCGCACGGTCGACGTACGACTCAGCGGCGGCCGCATCGAGGCCGTCGGCACCGCGGGAAGCCTCCCGCCGCACTCCGCCCGGGTGGACCTGACGGGCTTCCTCCTGCTGCCGGCACCCGCCGAACCGCACCTCCACGGCGACACGGCACTCAGCGCGGAGACCCCCGGCCCCGTCTCGTACGACAGCGAGGACGTCCAGCGGCGCGCCACAGAGGCCGCGCTGCTCCAGCTGGGCCACGGGGCGACGGCGCTGCGCTCGCACGTACGGATCGGGGACGTCCAGGGCCTCGGCCCGCTGGAGGCGGTGCTCCAGGCCAGGCGGTCCCTGCGCGGCCTCGCCGATCTGACCGCCGTCGCCGTGCCGAGGCTGCTGACGGGGGTGGCCGGCGCCGACGGCCTGGCCCTCTTGCGGGACGCGCTGAAGATGGGTGCCGGCGTGGTGGGCGGCTGCCCCGACGCGGACCCCGATCCCACCGGATACGTGGAGACGGTCCTGGGGATCGCCGCCGAGTACGGCTGCCCCGTCGACCTGCACACCCACGGTGACGACCCGGCACGGCTGGCGCGCCTCGCGGCCATGGCCGGCGGGCTGCGGCCCGGCGTCACCGTCGGGCCCTGCGCCGGGCTCGCCCGGCTGCCCAGGGACATCGCCTCCCGGACCGCGGACCAGCTGGCGGCGGCCGGCGTCACCGTCGTCTCCCTGCCGCAGGGCGGCTGCTCCGGCGTCGAACAGCGCGGCAACGCACCGGTCCGGCTGCTGCGGGCGGCGGGCGTGCGCGTCGCCGCGGGCAGCGGGGCGCTGCGGGACGTGTGCAACCCGGTGGGCCGCGGGGATCCGCTGGAGGCCGCGTATCTCCTGTCGTCGCAGGCGGGGATGCGGCCCTCGGACGCCTACGGCTGTGTCGCCGGCACGGCGCGGGAGGTGATGGGACTGCCCCCGGTACGGGTCGAGGCCGGCTTCCCCGCGGAACTGCTCGCGGTGCGCGGGGAACGGATCTCGGGCGTGCTGTCGCTCGCGTACAGCCGGATCGTCATCCACCGCGGACGGGTGGTCGCCCGCACGAGCGCGGTGCGCGAGTACTGCGACTCCGCGGCGGCCGTCGCCCTCGAACTGCCGCGCCAGGGGCGGCCGGACCCGGGGCCTTGAGAGGGTCCACCCGCGGTACGGCCGGGGCACCGAAGCGGAGGCGGGTGCGCGTTCCGGCCATCGCGGGGCGTGTCCCCTTGCGGTCCCTGCGCATGCTCGGTGCTTCGGACGTAACGTCGTATGCATGCGCATTGTCATCGCAGGAGGACACGGTCAGATCGCGCTCCGTCTCGAGCGGCTGCTCTCCGCCGGCGGACACGAGGTCGCGGGCATCATCCGCGATCCGAAGCAGGGGGACGACCTGCGGGCCGTCGGCGCCGAACCGGTGTTCCTCGATCTGGAAACGGCCTCGGTGGAACAGGTCGCGGCCGTGCTTCAGGGCGCGGACGCCGCCGTGTTCGCCGCGGGAGCGGGCCCCGGCAGCGGCACCGAGCGGAAGGACACGGTCGATCGCGGCGCGGCTGTGCTCTTCGCCGACGCGGCCGAACGGACGGGCGTACGGCGGTACATCGTCGTCTCCTCCATGGGCGCCGACGCCGAGCACAAGGGTGACGACGTCTTCGACGCCTACCTGCGGGCGAAGGGCGCGGCGGACGACTACGTACGGTCCCGCCCGGGTCTGGAGTGGACGATCCTGCGGCCCGGCACGCTGACCAACGACGCGGGTAACGGCCTGGTGCGGCTGGAGGTCTCGACGGGACGCGGCATGGTCCCGCGGGACGATGTGGCGGCGGTGCTCGCGGAGATGGTGGAGACACCGGCCACCGCGGGACTGACGCTGGAACTGGTCAGTGGTTCGACGCCCGTCACCGTCGCGGTGAAGGACATCGCGGGGAACTGACCGAGTCGCCGCCGGCCGGACGTTCGCCGGATCCCCCGCCTGAATCCCCGTCGTGGGTCCATGTGAGGAACCCCACGGCGGACCACGCGATGAACCCCGCGATGAATCCCCGTTGCCCAGAGGGTCCTTGAGGTCATGAGCAATCACACACAGGAAGTCCGGCCGGTGGTCGTGGAGCGCGGCGAACAGCTCTACGCCTACGTCCGCGGCTCCGTACGCATGGACGCGTTCGCCCTGATCGCCGACCGGCTGCCCGAACTCATCAACTGGCTTGCGGGCAACGGCGCGGAGTTCGCCGGAGCGCCGTTCTTCCGTTTCAACACCATCGACGTGGACGGTGAGTCGGTCGTCGAGGCCGGCATGCCCGTCGTCTCCGCCCCGGAGCCCGAGGGAGACATCGGCGTGGCCGTCCTGCCCCCCGGCCGCTACGCGACGGTCACCCACGTCGGTCACCCGGACCAGCTGGCCGGTGTCGTCACGGCGATGCACGAGTGGGCGGGGCGGGAAGGCCTCGAGTGGGACATGACGATGGTCGACGGGGTCGAGCACTGGGCGTGCCGGACGGAGACGTACAAGACGGATCCCCGGGTGGAGCCGGACATGTCCAAGTGGGAGATCGAGCTGGCGTTCCGCCTGGCCGACTGACGGGCGCGGTCGCCCGCACGACGACGGCCCCCGGCTCGTACGCGCCGCCCCGCCTCGGGCGGTCTGGCCTACGGGGCGGCGGCACCACGGGGGTCGTCGCGGCCGTCCTGAGGTAGGCCAGTAGGTGGCGCGGGGCGCCGAGGCTTGTGGTGCGGGGGCGGGAGGGAGGCTTGCGGGGCGGGGCGCCGAGGTCCACGGCAGTGCTGCCAGAGGCGGGCGGGCCTTGTTCGGCAGCTTGGACGACGATGGCCCCTGGCCTGCGTTTCCGCAGATCAGGGGCCATCTCTTCGCGTGGCGGCGCCAGGATTCGAACCTGGGTAGGCTAAGCCGACGGATTTACAGACTCCTGCTGCTCGCGCGCCCGCACCGCTTCTGACCTGGGGCGGAGCTAGCAGCGCACTGGGGGCGCGGACCTGCCGTCCACGTCTCGTCCACGGCGGGCTCGCAGAGGCACTAGAGGAGTCGCCTCCGGCGACACGACCCGGTGGTGCGGCTGCGCCGACATGCTGCAACACCGGTGCTGGTGTTGCAGCCGTCTTTGACCGGACAGCCCGGACACCTGTTCTCGGAGCTGTCCGGCCCATATCCGCTGGTCAGAGTCTTAGCCGGACAGTCGGACAGCTGGGACACCTCCTTACAGAAGGCCCGCCCAATGGCTTCGACTACACCGCGCTGTATTGATGCGACCGCCCGCCCCGCCAGTCAAGCATCCACGAAGCACGGCCGCGGACGCCAACGCCGACAACATGACGATGCGCTGCGGTGTCTATGTCCCTTCCGCGGTAGTGGCCTACGAAACCCGAAACCACGCCACCAACCTGGCACACGCGAGGGAAAGCGGCATTATCGCGACGACGACCGCAGGTACCTTGGCGTTGCCTGGGCCCAGAATTTCTCGCACTCCACGGCGACACGTTTGGCGGCCGGCTCCTATGTGCAAGTGACGCGCATTGGGTGAGCGAGTACACCAAATAAGGGTTTCACGGTATGCGATCGATGACGCCCAGCGCCGTCAGGTAGCTGTGAGACATGTCGTCAACGGTTCCCTGGGCTGTGTGTTTCCAGCGGACTTTTCCGTTCAAAGGGTCTAGCGCGGTTACGACATTACCGTCCGCAATGAGGATGGCGCCTTCAATCAGCACCGGTTTGGGGCTCTCTGAAGACGGTGTATTGAATTTCCACAGAGCCATTCCGCTGCTAGGCCATACAGCGGTGATCTCTGACCCGAATAGATAGAGGAGACCGAGAGCTTTTCCATGGCTATGCATGTAGGCTGAATGGCTGGCGCCTTCTCCTTGCCTCCATAGCTCCGCCCCGGTGCTCTTGGAGAATGCGCGCGCGCCTTCACTGCTCGGTACGTAGAGCGTTCCGCTGTTTTCTGTTGGGCGGCCGGATTCTGTGATCCTTTGGGTCCACAAGTCCTCTCCCGTGTGCACATCAAGGGAATGCAGGCCCCGCGAATCAGAGACAAGCAAGGAGGTCTCCGTCAGGAGCGCATCTTGAGCGTTCAGCCCTTCGGATGCGCGATTCCATCGCTGCTTGCCGGTCCTGCCATCCAGCGCACTCAGGCTGTTATCTCCGGCGATGTACAGGATTCCCTTTGCAGCGAACAATTCTTCACCGTCGGCCGTATCCTCCTCCCATTTTAGCGAGCCCGTGGCTAGGTTCGTAGCCATTACTGAAGTTCCGTCTGTGCTGAACAGCGTGTTGGCTTCTATCGCGTGCGTACGAAACCACCCGTCAACAAACCACTTCGCTTCCCCTGTCTGCTCATCAAGGGCGCAGACCCGTTCGCCGTTATCCACCAAGACCGTGTCGGAGGCAGCCCCGATAGGGGTGCCCACGCATTGTCGCTCTGTGGCGCTCCAGATTTCATCACCACTTGTTGCGTCGAGGGCGTAGAATCCGCTGGTTCGCCTCCCCGTTGCGAGTACGTAGATACGCAAACCCATGGTCTTGTGGCTGACTCGAAGAGTTCCAGGGGGATGGAAAGTCCATAGCTCCTTTCCGGTGGCTGGGTCCAAGGCGTTTAAGAACCCCGCATTGTCCGCCACATGGAATCTGTCGTCTGGGTTGGTCTTGGATAGCGCGGGACCGGTCCTTCGTTGGGTGGGTTTATCCCCCTCTAAGGGTCGATAAATATTTAGAGCGATAAACCCTCCAGCGATCAGCACAGCTAGCACGATGAGGAGTACGCCGAGGCTGAAACTTATGCCGAAAAAGTTGATCTGCCGCCCGGAACCGACGAAGACAGCGGCGTTTCCGTAGAAACTTGAACCCTTGAGGGAGTAACTGTGTTCGGGGTCGCGTTTACCCTTTACTTCCTCGCTCATTCGTCGCGTTGTTTCCAATGGTTCGTCTGAGAGTTTCCGTTGCCTATCATGAAAGAGGTCCGGTCGTGAAACTCGTTGTCGCGCACGACATTCGTGGCCTCTCCCTGAGGCCTGCTTTCCGTCCCAGGCGAAGGGCTGTCCGGGGCTGTTGACGAACGTGTGCCTTCGGTGTGGCGCCGAGAGAACCCTAGGTATATGGAGATCGCCAGGCCGATCGTGCCCATGAAGAAACCAAGGACGCTAGCTACCTTGTCTGCATCCTCCAAGCCGACGCGTATGAAGTACGCGCCCACACTGACCAAGCCCAGTGCAGTAGCTGATCCGCCCCAGAACCACCATCGCCGATGCGTCGCCATGTCGCCATGATGAAGCTTGAGTGGCCAAATGTCTGCACTAGTAGCTGAATGATCATCACAGGGTCCTGCTCGGGGGCGACTTCGCCCCAAGGTGATCTGGCACATCACCTGGGACAGAAACGCCACCGCGGCCAAGCCGGCCGACCTGGTTCCCTTCGAGAACCATGTTCGGTACTTCACCGGCGCGGGACGGCCTCCGCGCCGCATCTGCTCTGGGACCCGTTGACCGGCCGGATCGCCCAGTTCCATCCCGCACCTCGCGCAACAAGAGCGTCGTGGACACGCCCGGAGGCACCCGTACGAACCCCGGTAGTGAAGCTCTCTGCTTGACGAAGCGCTTGAGGTCAAGGACACCAAGGGCATGGCCGATCACCGCGCGGTGCGGCGGGCGCTCTACAGCTGGGCGTTCAACGTCAAGCGCTGGGATGAGGAACTGCCGGCCGACGTGAAGAGCATCCTCGCGTGGATCGAGCGAAAGTCCGTTCCGACGTCGTCCCTCTCGGATCGGCTGCTCGTACGCAAGGCCCTGGACGCCTGTGCCAGGCGTCTCGATGGAAAGGCGGCTGCGGGCACTTTCATCGCCAGAAAGCGAGCCATCTTCCATCCGGCGCTCGGGCTCGCCGTCGATGCCGAGCTGCTTACGGAGAACCCGCTTCCGTCGGTTCGCTGGAGCTCCCGAGCGTGTGGAAGAGGAGGTGGACCCGGAGTGCGTGCCGGACCCGGCTCAGGCAGCGGCGCTGCTGTGCGCCGTCCGGGCACAAGGTGCACGAGGTCGGCACCTGGAGGCGTTCTTCGGGTGCATCTACTACGCAGCATCTCGCCCCGGCGAGACGGTCGGGCTGAAACTGCGGGACTGTGAACTCCCCCGCCGGGGCTGGGGAATGCTGCGTCTGCGGGAGAGCCGGGCTCGCTCGGGCACGGCCTGGACGGACAGCGGAGAGGCACACGACCAGCGCGGGCTCAAGCATCGGTCACGCAAGGCGGTTCGGTACGTGCCCATTCCGCCTGAGCTGGTCGCGCTGCTGCGCTGGCACGTCGTCCGCTTCGGCACCGAACCCGACGGACGCATGTTCCGTACGGCCCGCGGCGGCATGGTGCAGGAGAGCGGCTACGGCGAAGTCTGGGCCCGCGCTCGCGGCGACGTCCTGTCGCCCGGCGAGCTCGCTTCGAAGCTGGCCAAGCGCCCGTATGACCTTCGCCACGCAGCGGTCTCGACTTGACTCAGCTCCAGTGTGGAGCCACAGCTCGTAGCCGAGCGCGCCGGCCACAGCGTCGCGGTGCTGTTCCGGGTGTACGCGAAGTTCCTCAAGGGCGGCGACCATGCAGCCAATGCCAAAATCTCTGCCCGCTTGCGCCAGCACAACGCCCAGCACGGATAGTGCGGCGGCCCACGCATGAGCATGGCGGCTCCTGATTGCCTCCCGCGGTCAGGAGCCGCCTGTCCACGGAGACGGCGTGGGGCCGATGGGGATTCTTGAAAACGGCTGTGGCGGACATTTCGTGACGGCCAGGAGCTGCTCGCCGAAGCGTACGAGCACCGCCGCGCCGCCTTGGAGGGCCTGTTTTGCGAGTGTGGGCTGACGCCGCCGTGGACGCTGTGCCCGATGACGACCGATCCGGTTGTCGCCCAGGAGTGGCTGACCTCCTGGATGGAAGTTCCAGGCGTGGAGGGTCTCGTCATCAAGGGCATGAGGCAGCGCTACCTGCCGGGTGCCAGAGGCTGGTTCAAGGTCCGCCGCCGTGAGACCACCGAGGCGATTGTCGACCTGGTGCGCGAGGACACGGTGCCGCTGAAGCCGGACTCTGCCGACGTCCAGGCCATGATGGCCCTGGAAGCGGGAGCACTGGCAGATGCCGTTGCCCGCCTGAGCCTGCTGCCGCGGTGCTCCTGGCTCCTGATCGCCTCGAACATCGACTGTCTCGTCGAGGCGGTCGGCCAAGAGACCGCCGACCGCCTCGCTGCCGTCGCCGAGCAGGCTGAACTCGCCCCGCGACCCCACCCGAACGTGCGCTGGTAGCAGCTGGCCGCCAGCACCAACAAGCGAGTGCCGAGCCCCGCCCAGCTGGACTACGCTGCGCGCTGTCGCCAGGGCGGAGGAAGGCGGACTGTGGCCAAGCGTACGAACGGTTCCGAGAAGAACCGCAAGGAGCCGCAGTCCGGCGTTGCGCGCCGGCTGTGGGCGTTCTCGGGCAACGAATGCGCCTGGGGCGACCCGCACTGCTCAACGCGCCTGGTCACGAAGGAGGGCGCCTGGATCGGCAAGATCGCCCACATCATCGGCGCCGAGCCCGGCAGCACCCGCACGAGGCATGGGACGGCACGGACGTCGAACATCTGCGGGACTTCGACAACCTGATGCTGCTGTGCGGAGTGCACCACGACCTTGACGCCTCCGCGGGGTCGTCCGCCGGACTCTGCGCACGTCAAGCGTTGCCGATGGGCATGGCGGGTCGGGGCAACGCTGGAGGAACAAGCAGAACCAGGGTCGGCTATCGATAGCGAGCCTGGAGCAGGGACTTCGCAAGTCCGATGCCGCCTCCGGGATACCAGTGACCGACCGGCCGTTCCTGGAAGTACGAGAACCGTCTTCCGGTCGCCTCCGCCCATGTCGGCAGCGCATCACTGCCGTGCGAGTTGTCACTGAGGACGACCGCCCGTTCACTGAGAAGTGGTGCCACAGCCTGGTACTCCGCGAATTCGTGTGTACGGGTGTGGCAACTATCGTGCAGGAAGAAGTCCACCGGGCGCGGCAACTTCGGGATGGCCTGGAGAGAGTCGGCAATGGTCAGCGTTGTGACCGTCGCGTATTCGCGCTGAATGAGGTAACCGGCGTTCGGGTTCACGTCCATCGTGGTGAGTCGGCCCTCTCCGTTGCGCAGGAGTGCGGCTGCGAGTACCACAGCGCCGAGCCCCTTGTCCGTGCCGGTCTCCACGACATGCAGGGGCCGCAGCGCACGGACGAGGGCGTACCAACCGAGCCGCTTGTGCAGACGTACCTCGGTGTCGGCCAGTCGGCGTCGGCTGCTGTCGAGAGTGGCGGCCTGGACATGGCGCTTCAACTGCTCGTCGTCCTCGGCCTCAGCCATGTACTTGCGGGCGTCGGTCACATGTACGTCGGCCACATCCGCGACCCACCAGGCAAGGTGCTCCAGATTCAGCGGCTCAAGATGGAAGGTGTAGTTGGTGTGCTCGCGAGAACGGACGAGCCAGCGACCGGACAGCGCCAGGATCCGAGCATCAAAACGCGCGACATGAGCGGCCCGAAACGGAAATGCAGCAAGGCGTGCAAATCTGGAATTTGCCACACTTCTTGAGAAAGAAGACACAGAGGCACCTTAGCTACTGAAGTTGAATGGGTGGTGTCGGCCTGACCGTGGATGCTCCTGTGGTTGTCAAGCCACTGGAGTGAGGCTGCTTTGAGTGATTCGTCCCGGCTGGTCATAGTATTCCTTGCGAGCGACGAACCGTTTGAGGCAGCGCATGATGTCCTTCTTGGACAACCCTTCCTTGGTCCGGCGTTCGACGTAGGCGCGAGGGTGAGGATGGGGCGGGGCGGGTGCGCGTCGCTCACCAGACACGAAGAGGCCCCGCGGAACAGCGCCCGCGGGACACTCGCACGTAACGGCTAACCTGCCCCCTTCCCGGTACTGCGCCCCTGAATGGCGGTCAGCCATCCCGCCGCACGCTGGAGGACGTACAGCCCGCAACCGCCGGGAGGCCACCACGCCGGACTGGCCACCGCAGCAGCCGCGGCCCGAGCCAGAACCACGGCGTCACAGACCACGCGCCGTCAAGGTTGCGCTGGCCATCCTGGGCGGCCTCGCAATCCTGTTCATCGGCGTAGGCATCGGACTCGCGGGGCAGGACGAGGAACCCGATGGGGGCGAACCTGATGAGGCTCGTTGAATTTCAGATATCGCCATCAGGGGCGAGCGGAACCTAGATCGACTCGAAGCTAGGGACCGCCGGTCCGATGCTGCCGTCCTCGTCCATGAACTCAGGGGTCCTGGGTGAACCGCAGAACGAAGTCGGTGAAGGTGCCGTCGAAGGTGACGCAGCCGGACTCGTGAGCAGCGGTGACGATCTTCCACTGATCAGGATGCGGATCACAGGGCAGAAAGAAATGCTCGTCTCCGCCTTGGTCGCAACTCCAGTAGATGGGCCCCCGCGCTCAGGGTGAATCGGGTACAGGAAGTCTTCGGGACTGCTCCGGCGAGATTCGTCGGCCCGCTCATGCTTCTCGCGCATGCGCTGCAAGTGGGGTGAGGCCCTGCGGGTGAAAGAGCACGAGCTCGTCGGATACGACGCCTGCCCCTTAGGCATCCATGAACGCCTTGAAGTCGCTAGGCAGCGGCGACCACACGTAGCTCTCCACGTCTGCCCAGTCGTCCGGCGAGCACACACGCGGGATAGCTGGGCCGAGCAGCTGCTTCAACTCGTCAATCGCTGCCATCTGCGCGCCCCCATTGACGTTCTCCGCTGGATGCAGCTCAACGTAGCGGCGGCGAAGCCTCTACCTGCAGGTGAGTGCTCGATAGCCGTCCACGCCCCGTCCACAACAGCTGGTAGAGAGCGTGCACGAACGAGACACAGGGAGACAGCCAGCCCTGTCGACGGCCCGACGACGATGGCCCCTGGCCTGCGTTTCCGCAGATCAGGGGCCATCTCTTCGCGTGGCGGCGCCAGGATTCGAACCTGGGTAGGCTAAGCCGACGGATTTACAGTCCGCTCCCATTGGCCACTCGGGCACACCGCCATGGGATGTCACCTGTGGAGGAACCGCTGTGGGGCGGTGCTCCGTGGCAACGACGTAAACGATACCTGATGCACCGGGGTGCTTCGCCACCGGATTGATCAGCGCCGGGGGCGGGTGCGGGTGGCTAGGCTTGACCGCGCGGTTCGGGGTGATCCGGCCGCACCCCACTCACCCGATACAAGGAGCCACAGGACATGGCCGACTCCAGTTTCGACATCGTCTCGAAGGTCGAGCGGCAGGAGGTCGACAACGCCCTCAACCAGGCCGCCAAGGAGATCTCGCAGCGCTACGACTTCAAGAACGTCGGTGCCTCGATCTCCTGGTCCGGCGAGAAGATCCTGATGCAGGCGAACTCCGAGGACCGCGTCAACGCGATCCTGGACGTCTTCCAGACCAAGCTGGTGAAGCGCGGCATCTCGCTGAAGGCGCTGGACGCCGGCGAGCCGCAGCTCTCCGGCAAGGAGTACAAGATCTTCGCCTCGATCGAGGAGGGCATCTCGCAGGAGAACGCCAAGAAGGTCGCGAAGATCATCCGCGACGAGGGTCCGAAGGGTGTCAAGGCGCAGGTCCAGGGCGACGAGCTGCGGGTCAGCTCGAAGAGCCGGGACGATCTGCAGGCCGTGCAGGCGCTGCTCAAGGGGCAGGACTTCGACTTCGCGCTGCAGTTCGTGAACTACCGCTGACGTCTGCGGGCGCGCCGGGGCGACCGGGGGCGGGGCGGCCCCGCCCCGCCCCCCCCCCCCCCCGCCCCCGGGGGGGCGGCCCGCGGCCCGCCCCCCCCCCCAAAAACCGCGGGTTTTAACAAAAACCCCCCCACCCGCGGGCCCCGGGGGGCC
>NZ_JBIVAU010000002.1:0-141458 GCF_044745705.1 Streptomyces sp. NPDC086835 | reverse complement strand
TGCTGTGGGGGTTGTTTTTGCTGTGCGGGTTGTTTTTTTTGATCTCGGGGTGGGGGGGGGGGGGGGGGGGGGGGGGGGGGGGGGGGGGGCCCCCGCCCCCCCCCCCCCCGCCCCGTGCCCGAGGTGGCACGGCCGATGACGAGGCCTGCCGCCTACAACCGTCGTGATGTCCGAATCCCGCCAGCTCCGGCGGCCGCGGGGTCGCAGACTCGTAGAGCAAGGGCGGGCGGGAGCCCGCCGGACGGAACACCGCAAGGAGGAGCGCGAGCCATGACCGGTGCTCAGGAGACCGTCGTCTACGAGATCGTCGACAGCCCGCTGGGCGAGCTTCTGCTGGTGGGACGGCCGTCGGGCATGGCGAAGGGCGGCACGGCGCTGGCCTCTCTCTCGCTGCCCGGGCAGAAGGGCCGCGCGGTCGTCCAGGGCGACTGGCGCCGCGACCCGGCGGCGTTCGAGGAGATCGGGCGCCAGTTGTCGTCGTACTTCTCGGGCCGGCTGACCCGCTTCGAGATCGAGTACGCGGACGGCGGGACGGATTTCCAGCGCCGTGTCTGGAAGGCGCTGGAGGACGTCCCTTACGGACGGACCACGACCTACAAGGAGATCGCCGCGCAGGTCGGCACTTCCGCGGTCGGTGTGCGGGCCGTGGGGACGGCGATCGGGCGCAACCCGCTGCTCGTGGTGCGTCCGTGCCACCGGGTGATCGGCGCGGACGGCGCCCTGCGGGGATACGCGGGCGGTCTGGAGTCGAAGGCCCGGCTCCTCGGGCTCGAGGGCGCACTGGCGCCGTGATGGAGCCTGTGCCATGAACGGAGCACTGTTCCCTCGTGACCGGTCGGTCGTCGCCCCGGGCGCGGTGCATGTGCCCGGCTGGCTGCCCGTCGCGCGGCAGCGGGAGCTGGTGGACGCCTGCCGCGGCTGGGCCCGCGGGCCGGTCCCGCTCCGGCACACCGTGCTGCCGGGCGGGGGCGTGATGTCGGTGCGGACGGTGTGCGTGGGCTGGCACTGGCAGCCGTACCGGTACTCCCGGACCGCGGACGACGTGAACGGTGCGCCGGTCGCCCCGTTCCCCGGGTGGCTGGTGGAGCTGGGACGCGAGGCACTGGTCGAGGCCTACGGGGAGCATCAGGGGTACACCCCCGACACCGCGCTGATCAACTTCTACGACGGCGCTGCCCGGATGGGGATGCACCAGGACAAGGAGGAGCGGTCAGGAGCTCCGGTGGTCTCCCTGAGCATCGGCGACTCGTGCGTGTTCCGGTTCGGGAACACGCAGACCAGGGGGCGTCCCTACACGGACGTGGAACTGGCGTCCGGCGACCTGTTCGTCTTCGGCGGCCCTTCCCGCTACGCCTATCACGGCGTGCCGAAGGTGCTTTTGGCCACGGCCGATCCTGCGACCGGCATGAACGGCGGCCGTCTGAACATCACTTTGCGCGAGACCGGACTGGCGGGCTGATCCCGCGCGGGCGGCAGGCGGGATTCAGCGCGAGCGCGAGTGGCCGAACAGGATCCGGTACGCGATCAGCAGGACGAGCGCGCCACCGACGGCCGCGATCCAGGTCGGCCCGTCGTAGAACTGGTTGGCGATCTCCCGGTCCAGGTAGCGGGAGGATATCCAGCCGCCGATGAAGGCTCCGGCGACACCTATGACTGTGGTGCCGACCAGCCCGCCCGGGTCGCGTCCGGGCAGCAGGATCTTGGCTATCGCTCCGGCCAGCAGTCCGAGAACGATCCAGCCGATGATGGTCATCGAGGTGAACCTGCCTTTCGTGGGGTGTCGTTGTCGGGGACGTACACCGGCGTGGCCGCGGTTGCGGTGATCAGTAAGGTGCGGCGTATGACACAGGAGTTGCGACGGTCGCTGGGGGTCTTCGACGCCGTTGTGATCGGTCTCGGATCGATGATCGGTGCGGGGATCTTCGCGGCTCTCGCGCCGGCGGCGCGGGCCGCCGGTTCCGCCCTGCTGCTCGGTCTCGCCCTCGCGGCAGTGGTGGCCTACTGCAACGCCATGTCGTCGGCACGCCTCGCCTCCTTGTACCCCGCTTCAGGTGGCACCTATGTGTACGGACGGGAGCGGCTGGGAGAGTTCTGGGGGTACCTGGCAGGCTGGGCGTTCGTGGTCGGTAAGACGGCTTCGTGCGCGGCGATGGCTCTGACCGTCGGCGCGTACGCCTGGCCGGAGTACGCGAACGCGGTGGCGGTCGCCGCGGTGGTGGCGCTGACTGCCCTGAATTACGGCGGCGTTCAGAAGTCGGCGTTGCTGACACGGCTGATCGTGGCCGTGGTGCTGGCGGTTCTCGTGGCGGTCGTGGTGGTCTCCCTCGGTACCGGGCATGCGCGGTTCGGGCACCTGGAGCCGGCGGGCGACGTGTCGGCTGCCGGGGTGCTTCAGGCGGCGGGTCTGCTGTTCTTCGCGTTCGCCGGGTACGCCCGGATCACCACGCTGGGCGAGGAGGTCCGGGATCCGGCACGCACCATCCCGCGGGCCGTACCGCTGGCCCTGGGCATCGCGCTGGTCGTCTATGTGTGTGTCGCCGTCGCGGTCCTCTCTGTGCTGGGTGCGGGGCAGCTCGGGCAGGCGACTGCGCCGCTCGCCGAGGCCGTGCGTGCCGCAGGGGTCCCCTGGCTGGCCCCGGTGGTACGTGTGGGGGCGGCCGTGGCCGCGCTCGGGTCGTTGCTCGCTCTGATTCTCGGCGTCTCGAGGACGACGCTCGCGATGGCCCGGGACGGCCATCTGCCGGGAGCACTGGCCACCGTTCATCCGCGGTTCCAGGTGCCGCACCGCGCGGAGGTCGCTGTGGGGGTCGTCGTCGCGGTGGTGGCGGCGACCGTGGACCTGCGCGGGGCGATCGGCTTCTCGTCGTTCGGTGTGCTCGTCTACTACACAATCGCCAACGCCTCGGCTTGGACGCTGGGTTCCGGACGGCCCGGGGATACACCCGTTCGAGTGCTCTGGACCGTGAGGCTGACGGCAGGATGCGGGGTGGCGGGATGCCTGGCGCTGGCGATCTCGCTGCCGCTGACGTCCGTGATCACCGGGGCGGCGGTGCTGGCCGCCGGCGCGGCGCTGTACGCGGCTCGGAAAAGCGCTCGGGCGGCTCGTAACGGCTGATCAACGGTCGTCGGCGGGCGGCGTGGGTGTGCGTGCGCCGCGCCGGCCGGTCGGACGAGCAGCAGCCAGAGGGACGGGGTCCAGGCGCTCAACGCGCCGCGAACGGCTGATCGGTCGGGACGATCTCCCTGCCCAGCGGCATCAGCGACACCGGGATGAGCTTGAAGTTGGCGATGCCGAACGGGATGCCGATGATCGTCAAGCAGAGAGCGAGTCCCGTGACGATGTGGCCCAGTGCCAGCCACCAGCCGGCCAGGACCAGCCACAGGACGTTGCCGACCAGGGAGGGCGCGCCGGAATCGCGGCGATCAGCCGTCGTGTAACCGAAGGGCCAAAGGGCGTAGACCCCGATGCGGAACGACGCCAGCCCGAACGGGATGCCGATGACGGTGATGCAGAGGATCAGCCCCGCCACCAGATAGCCGAGGAACAGCCAGAAGCCGCTCAGGAACAGCCATATGACGTTCAGGATTGTCTTCATCGGCGAGGACCTGCCATCTGCTCGAGTCGGGCGATTCGTTCCGCCATGGGCGGGTGGGTCGAGAACATCTTGGCGAGGCCGCGGCCCGGTCCGAACGGGTTGGCGATCATCATGTGGCTCGCGGTCTCGAGCCGCGGCTCCGGCGGCAGCGGGAGCTGTTTCGTACCGGCGTCCAGTTTGCGCAGTGCGCTGGCCAGGGCCAGTGGGTCACCGGTGAGCTGGGAGCCCGACGCGTCCGCCTCGAATTCCCGTGAGCGGCTCACGGCGAGCTGGATCACGGACGCCGCCAGCGGGCCGAGCAGCATGATCAGCAGCATGCCGACCAGGCCGGGTCCTTCGTCGTCGTCGGACCGGCCGATGGGGATCAGCCAGGCGAAGTTCACCAGGAACATCACCACGGAGGCGAGGGCCCCGGCCACCGAGGAGATGAGGATGTCGCGGTTGTAGACGTGGCTGAGCTCGTGGCCGATGACTCCCCGCAACTCGCGCTCGTCGAGGATGCGCAGGATCCCTTCGGTGCAGCACACCGCCGCGTTGCGGGGGTTGCGGCCGGTGGCGAACGCGTTGGGTGCCTGGGTCGGCGAGATGTAGAGCCGCGGCATGGGCTGGCGGGCGGCGGTGGAGAGCTCGCGGACCATGCGGTACAGGGCGGGCGCCTCGAACTCGCTGACCGGGCGGGCGCGCATGGCCCGGAGAGCCAGCTTGTCGCTGTTCCAGTAGGCGTACGCATTGGTCCCGAGCGCCACGACGAGCGCGACGAAAAGCCCCGTCCGGCCGAAGAAGCTGCCGATGACGAGGATCAGTGCGGACAGTCCCCCGAGGAGTACGGCGGTTTTGAGCCCGTTGTGCCGGCGGTGCACGGTACGCCCTCCAGATGGTGCGGCAGGGGAACCCTTTGCGTGGTGCTCCACTCTCCAGTGGACCCTTCTGTACTGGTCAACGCCAGGCGAGGGGCACTGGTTCCCTTGCGCTCCAGGGGCCGCGTCACGGCCGTACGGGTGAGCCCGCTGGGCGGGCCGCCCCGGGAGGGATCCGGACAGGGATCGCCGCGGCTAGAACAGGCTCTCCGCGGCGTACCGCAGGACCAGCTGCGGGTAGCCGGACAGGACGACGCCCACCGCCGCGGTGAGGGCCACGGCGACGGTGACGGGAGCGGGAATCACCTTCAAGGCGACCTCCCCCGCCGTCCGTGCCGCCTCGTCCGCTTCCGCCGCCTCGGGCGCCCGGAAGAGGATGGCCGTCCACTGCAGGTAGTAGTAAAGGGCGATCACGACGTTGATGCCCATGACGACGGCCAGCCAGCCGAGACCCGCGTCGACAGCTGCGGAGAACACGGTCACCTTGGCGAAGAGGCCGACGATGCCCGGCGGCAGTCCCGCGAGGCAGAGCAGGAAGAAACCCATGGCCAGCGCGACCAGCGGGCGCCGGTGGTACAGGCCGCGATAGTCGGAGATCCGGTTGAGCGGCCGCGTGCGGGCGACGACGGACGCCACCGCGAACGCGCCCAGGTTCACCACGGCGTACATCAGCGCGTAGGCGACGGTCGCACCGATCTGGTCGTCGCTGGAGTAGGCAGCGGCGGCGATCGGCACGAGCAGATATCCGGCCTGTGCCACGGACGACCAGGCCAGCAGGCGCACCGCGCTCCACGTGCGCGACGCGGACTGGCGCAGCGCCGCGACATTGCCCGCGGTCATGGTCAGGGCGGCGAGAACCGCCATCGCGGGGCCCCAGATGTCGGCGTACCCGGGGAAGGCGATCACGGTGACCAGGATGAGCCCGGTGAATCCGACGGCCTTGCCGACGACGGAGAGGTAGCCGGCGATCGGCAGCGGCGCCCCCACATACGTGTCAGGGACCCAGAAGTGGAAGGGGACCGCGGCCGTCTTGAAGGCGAAGCCGACGAGGGTCAGCGCGACACCGGCCTTGGCGAGGGTGTCCAGTTGGCCGGGAACGTCCTCCAGCCCCGCCGCCACCTGGGTGAGGTGCAGCGTTCCTGTGGCGGCGTACACGAAGCTGACGCCGAGGAGGGTCACGGCGGTCGCGGTGACGGAGGAGAGGAAGAACTTCAGGGCGGCTTCGCTGGAGAGCTTGTCGCCGCGCTTGAGACCCACCAGCGCGAAGGCGGGCAGTGAAGCCACTTCGAGGGCGACCACGAGCGTCGCGAGGTCGCGGGAGGCGGGCAGCAGCGCCGCGCCCGCGGCGGACGACAGCAGCAGGAACCAGAACTCGCCCGGCGGCAGTTTCTCGCGGGTGTCCGTGAGGGAGAGCAGCGCGGTCAGCAGCGCCCCGCCGAGCACCAGGAACTGGATCACCAGCGTGAACTGGTCGGCGGTGTAGCTGCAGACGTCCGGGTTGTCGGTCAGGCAGAAGGTCGAGCGGTCGCCCTTGCGCAGCGGCAGCAGCGCGGCCATCGACATGACGAGACCGGCGATCGCCACAGCACCCAGGAGGGGCCTCTGCCGGTCGGCGACGAACAGGTCGGCGACGAGGACGGCCAGCGCGACGACCGCGGTGATCGTGGGCGGCGCGATCGCCGCCCAGTCGATGGACTGGACGAGGCTGCTGGCGCCGTCGGCTGCCACGGTCACGACTTGCCTCCTGAGAGGAGCTTCTGCACGGCCGGGTCGGTGAGGCCGAGGAGGATCGCGGGCCACAGTCCGGCGATGACGGTGAGGGCCACGAGCGGGGACCAGGCCGCGAACTCGTACGCGCGGACGTCGGCGACCGGATCGGGCCGCTGCTCTTCCTGGGCTTCCGGCAGCCGGCCGCCCATGCACACCCGGCGCACGACGACGAGCAGGTACGCGGCGGTGAGCAGGGTGCCGAACGCGCCGATCGACATGAAGGTGAGGAAGGCCGGGCGGCTGAGCCCGTCGGCGGGGTCGAACGCTCCGAACAGCGCGAGCATCTCGCCCCAGAATCCGGCGAGTCCGGGCAGCCCGAGGGAGGCGACGGCGGCGAAGGCGAGCAGGCCGCCGAGGCGGGGCGCGCGACCGTACAGTGCGGCGCCGGTGGCGCCGGCGAGCGTGTCGAGGTCGGCGGTGCCGTAGCGGTCCTTGACCGCTCCGACCAGGAAGAACAGCAGGCCGGTGATGAGGCCGTGGGCGATGTTGGCGAAGAGTGCGCCGTTCACGCCGGTCGGCGTCATCGTCGCGATGCCGAGCAGCACGAAGCCCATGTGGCCGACCGACGAATACGCGATCAGACGCTTCAGGTCACCGCCCGCGCCGCTGCGCGCGAGCGCCAGGCAGGCCAGGGAACCGTAGACGATGCCGACGGCTGCGAACGCGGCCAGGTACGGGGCGAAGGTCCGCATCCCGTCAGGCGCGATCGGCAGCACGATGCGGACGAAGCCGTACGTCCCCATCTTCAGCAGCACTCCGGCGAGGAGGACCGAGCCGACGGTCGGTGCGGCGGTGTGGGCGTCGGGAAGCCAGGTGTGCAGGGGCCACATCGGCGTCTTCACGGCGAGCCCGAGACCGATCGCCAGAACGGCGATGACCTGGACCGATGTGGTCAGTCCCCGGCCGTTGTCAGTGGCGAGTGCCACCATGTCGAATGTGCCGGCCTTCAGCCCGATCAGCAGGAGGCCGAGCAGCATGACCACGGAGCCGAGCAGCGTGTAGAGGATGAACTTCCAGGCGGCGGACTGCCTTTCCTCGCCGCCCCAGCGGGCGATGAGGAAGTACATCGGGATGAGCACCATCTCGAAGGCCAGGAAGAACAGCAGCAGGTCGAGCACGGCGAAGGTCGCCAGGGTGCCGGACTCCAGGACCAGGAGCAGGGCGACGAAAGCCTTCGGGGACGGGCCCGCGGGCAGGTTGAAGTAGCTGTACAGCGCGCAGAGGAAGGTCAGCAGAGCCGTCAGCACGAGAAGGGGGAGCGAGATGCCGTCGATGCCGAGGTGGATCCGCACGTCGAGTGCCGCGATCCAGTTGATGTCGGTCGTGGCCTGCATCTTCGACGGCTGGTCGTGGTCGAAGCCGAACGCCAGGACGATCGCCGCGAGCAGGATCGCGCCGGTGACGGTCACGCCGTGGCGCAGGACCGCCTGGTCGGGGCTGCTGCCGCGCAGCCCGGGCGGGGCGGGCAGCAGGGCGGCCGCGGCGCCGACCAGCGGAGCGACGACGATGAACCCGAGAAGGAACTGCATCACGGACTCGCTGATATCGATCACGGCTCACGATCCGGCGTTGACGTTGGTAAGGACGACGGCGGCGATCGCCAGGGCGACGGAGCCGGCGAGCAGCACGCTCAGGTAGGTCTGGACGTTTCCGGTCTGGGCGCGCCGGACGGCCGTGCCGAGCCAGCGGGTGCCGGTGCCGGATCCGCGTACGTAGGTGTCGACGACCTCCCGGTCCAGGAACCGGACCAGTTGGGCCGCGGCACGCAGGGGGCGGACGAACAGCACGGTGTAGAGCGCGTCGACGTGGAAGCCGGCTGCGGCGTGGCGGTGGAGCGGGCCGAGCAGCAGCCGTGCGGGGTCGGCCGGGTCGGGAGCCGCCGCGATGTCGCCGTATGCAGGGGTGTGGGTGGCGATGGCCTCGGCCTCCGAGACGGCCGGTTCGGCGTCCGGGTGGGCGGCGACGGCGCCGATGGGGAGACGGGCGGCAAGCGCGGTGGAGTGCCGCCAGGCTCCGTAGGTGACCAGGCCGCCGACGAGGGCGACGCCCGTGCCGAGGACGGCGGTGGTGAGCGTCGGGGTGAGCGCGTGGCCGTCGAACCAGCGGGGCAGCCGGCCGGCGGTCAGCCCGAAGGCGAGCGAGGGGACGGCGAGGACCCACAGCACGGTGGTCATCGACAGCGGCTGCCGACCGTGGTCGGGGGCTTCGGCACCGCGGCCGCGGAAGGTCAGCAGCCACAGCCGGATCGCGTAGGCGGCGGTCAGCACCGCGGTCAGCAGCGCGGCGACGAGCACGAACCAGCCTGCGGTGGCGGGCGCTGTCTCCGAGTCGCCGAGTGCGGTGTGCTCGGCGGCCACGAGGACGGCTTCCTTGGAGAAGAAGCCGGCGAAGGGAGGGATCGCGGCCAGGGCGAGCAGGGCGACGGTCATCGTCCAGTAGGCATCGGGGACGCGCTTGGCGAGGCCGCTCATCCGGGACATGGCGGCGAGCGAGTTGGTGCCGGCGGCATGGATGATCACGCCGGCGGCGAGGAAGAGCAGCGCCTTGAACGCACCGTGGGACAGGAGGTGGAAGACGGCGGCGCCACGGTCCCCGACGGCCAGGGCACCGGACATGTAGCCGAGTTGCCCGATGGTCGAGTAGGCGAGGACACGTTTGATGTCGTCCTGCGCGAGGGCGGCGAGCGCCGAGCCGACCATCGTCACGGCCGCCATCACGGCGAGCACGGTCATGGCCGCGGCGGAGGCCGCGAAGAGAGGAAGGAGCCGGGCCACGAAGTAGATACCGGCGGCGACCATCGTCGCGGCGTGGATCAGCGCGGAGACGGGCGTGGGGCCCGCCATCGCGTCGGGGAGCCAGGTGTGCAGCGGGAACTGCGCCGACTTGCCGGCGACACCGGCGAGAAGGAGCAGCGCGATGAGCGTGGGGTGCTCGATGGCGTCGGCGGCGACGGCTCCGAGGATCCCGGTGATCCGGAAGGTGCCCGCGTCCGTCGCGAGGGCGAACAGACCGATCAGGAAGGGGACATCGCCGAGCTTGGTGACCAGGAAGGCCTTGAGGGAGGCGGCGCGCGCCTCGGGAGTCTCCCAGTAGTGGCCGACGAGGAAGTACGAGCAGATGCCCATGATCTCCCAGCCGACCAGCAGCACCATCAGGTCGCCGGAGTAGACGACGAGCAGCATGGCGGAGGTGAACAGCGAGACGAGGGCGGCGTACGAGGGGTAGCGCGGGTCGTCGCGGAGGTAGCCCGTCGAATAGATCTGCACGCACGAGGCGACGACCCCGACGAGAATCGCGACGAGCGCCGCGAAGCCGTCGACATGAAGGGCGAGGTCGATCGGGACCGAGCCGGTCGGGGTGAGCTGCGTGGACGCGTCGATCACCCTGCCGCCGTCCTGGCGTACGGCGACGACGACGGCCAGCACGGCCGCGGCGAGCGTCGGCAGGACGGCGAGCGGACGGACGAAGCCGGGCGCGGTGCGGCCGAGGAGCAGTCCGGCCGCGGCGCCCAGGAACGGAAGGAGGGGGACGAGGACGGCGAGGGTCGTGGTGGTCACGCGGTGGCCTCGGCCTTCTCCTCGTGGTCGGTGGTTGTCTCGCCGTGCGGGCCGGGCGCGTCGGGTCCGTGCGCCGTCTCCGCGGTGTCGCGCAGGCGGTCGACGTCGGAGCTGCCGCGGTTGCGGTAGACCATCAGCACGATCGCCAGTCCGATGCCGATCTCGGCGGCGGCGACGGCGATGATGAAGAGGGTGAGCGCCTGGCCGGCGTGCAGGGTGTCGCGGAGCCAGACGTCGAAGGCGACGAGGTTGAGGTTGACGGCGTTGAGCATCAGCTCGACGGACATCAGGACGAGGATCGCGTTGCGGCGGGCGAGCACCCCGTACAGCCCGATGCTGAAGAGGAGCACCGCGAGCACGGCTGGATAGGCGAGGTGCATCAGCTGTTCCCCTCTCGGGCCGGTCGGTCCGCACGGCCCGCCGGGGTGTCCTTGCCTCTGCCGGCGGTCGGGGCGGTCCGGGACGCCGGGGCGGCGCCGGGCTCCTCACCGTCCTTGCGGGACAGGACGATCGCGCCGATGAGGGCGGCGAGCAGCAGTACGGAGAGCGCCTCGAACGGCAGCACCCAGTGCCGGAAGAGGATCTCGCCGGACACCTTCGTGGAGCCCTGGGCCGGTCCGTCCAGGTCGATCCAGGTGGTACGGAAGGCATCGACGACGACCCACACGAGGGACGCTGCGGCAACGGCGGCCACGGCCAGGGCGACCCACCGGTTGCCCGAGTCGGCGTCCGGTGAACGGCCGATGGGCGCCTTGGTGAGCATCAGACCGAAGAGCAGGAGGACGACCACGGAACCGACATAGATCAGGACCTGCACCCAGGCGATGAACTCCGCGGTGAGCAGGAGGTACTCGACGGCGAGGCCGCCGAGCGCCACGACCAGCCAGAGGGCGGCATGCACCAGTTGCCGGGTCGTGACGGTTATGACGGCCGCGCCGAGCGTGACCACGCCCACGAGCAGGAAGGCGATCTCGACACCGGCAGGGGAAAGGAAACCGTGCGTCGCGGCTGCGGCGAACGTCATGCCGGACCTCCCTGGCCCGAAGCCGGGCCGCTTTCGTCAGCGGGGCGTTCACCGCCGGCCGGCGGAACGCCGCCCGTGCCCGGCGCGGTGCTCGTGTCCGGCGGGGTGCTCGCGTCCGCCTCCGCGGCGGCGAGCTTCTCCGCCGTCTTGCGGGCGGCGCCGACCTCCTTCGGTTCCTCGGCGCCCGGGTCGAGTGCCGGCGGTGCGGGCACCGTCCACATCCACTCGCGGAGCTTGTCGCGTTCGTGGGTGAGTTCGCGGATGTCCGTCTCCGCGTACTCGAACTCGGGCGACCAGAACAGCGCGTCGAAAGGACAGACCTCGATGCAGATACCGCAGTACATGCACAGGGAGAAGTCGATGGCGAACCGGTCGAGGACGTTACGGCTGCGTTCGCGGCCACCGGGTACCGCCGCCGGCACGGTCTCCTTGTGGGAGTCGATGTAGATGCACCAGTCGGGGCATTCACGGGCGCAGAGCATGCAGACCGTGCAGTTCTCCTCGAACAGGCCGATGACTCCGCGCGAGCGGGGCGGGAGTTCCGGCTGGACATCGGGGTACTGGGCGGTGACGGTCTTCTTCGTCATCGTCCGCAGGGTGACGGCCAGGCCCTTGGCGAGGCCGGATCCGGGGATCGGAGACACGTCTAGATCACCACCTTGACGATGCCGGTGAGGGCGATCTGGGCGAGAGCGAGCGGGATGAGGACCGTCCATGCGAGCTTCTGCAACTGGTCCTCACGCATACGGGGATACGTCACCCGCAGCCAGATGACGATGAACGCGAGCACGGCGGTCTTGAGCAGGGTCCACACCCATCCGAGGCCGTCAGCGCCGAACGGACCGTGCCAGCCGCCCAGGAAGAGGACGGTGGTGAGTCCGCACAGCACGACGATGCCCGCGTACTCGGCAAGGAGGAACAGCGCGAAACGAAGACCGGTGTACTCGGTGTAAGCGCCGAAGATGATCTCGGAGTCGGCGACGGGCATGTCGAACGGCGGCCGCTGAAGCTCGGCGAGACCGGCGACGAAGAAGACGATGGCGCCCACGATCTGCCAGGGCAGCCACCACCACTCGAAGGCGTTGAGGATGCCGGGCAGCGACACCGTCCCGGCCGCCATGGCGACGGAGGCGGCGGTCAGCAGCATCGGCAGCTCGTACGCGAGCAGCTGGGCGGCGGTGCGCAGGCCGCCGAGCAGGGAGAACTTGTTGGCCGAGGCCCAGCCGGCCATCAGCGAGCCGAGCACACCGACGCCCATGACGGCGAGGACGAAGAAGATGCCGGCGTCGACGACCTGGCCGACCGCGCCCTCGCTCGGGCCGATCGGGATCGCGACGAGGACGAGGAGGTAAGGAAGGAGCGCCACGGCGGGAGCGAGCTGGAAGACGCGGCGGTCGGCCTCCGCCGGCACCACGTCCTCCTTCTGCGCGAACTTCACACCGTCCGCGACGAGCTGGGCCCAGCCGTGGAAGCCACCGGCGTACATGGGACCGAGACGGCCCTGCATGTGGGCCATCACCTTGTGCTCGGTCTGTCCGATGACGAGAGGGAGGACGAGGAACACGGCGAAGACGACGAGGAGCCGGAAGGCGACGTCGAGTGCGTCGTTCACGCGGGGTCGCCTCCGGCAGGTCGGTTCGCCTCGTCGTCGTCCGGTCCGTCGGCGGATCCGGGCGCGGGCGCGGGCGTGGATGGGGGTGAGGGTGTGGGGTTCTCCGGCGCGGAGTCAGGTTCGGCTCCGCGGCCGGGTCCCGCCTCGGGGTCGGCTCCCGCCTCGGGTCCGGGTCCCGCCGCAGGTCGGGGCCCAGCTCCGGGCTCGGGCCTGGATTCGGAGCCCGCTTCGCGTTCGGGCCCCGCTTCAGGCTCGGCGCCCGCCGCGGGTCCGGGCCCAGCTCCAGGCTCGGGCCTGGATTCGGCTCCCACGTTGGCCGTGGGTCCAGCACCCGGCTCGGTCCCGGGCTCGGTGCCCGTCCCGGGTTCGGGGGTGCTGTCCTTGGGGGCGGGCGGCTCGGAGGCGGTCTCTGTGTCCTCGAAGGCCGGGCGGGCGTGGTGCCACGGCGCGTCGGAGCTTCGGGAGCGCGGCGGCGTCGTGCCCTCGGCCGGGCCGGTGGGCCGGGCCTTCTCCGTTGCGCCCGGTGCGCCGGGTGCGCCCGGCGCCTCCGGTGCCGTGGACGGCTCGGGGGCGCCCGTCCCTCCGGCGGACGGCGTGGCCCTGGTGCCGGCCTGCGAGGCCGAGCCCTCGCTCGCGCTACGGGACCGTCGCGGTGCCGCCGCAGGCGTCCCGCCCTGCGAGGCCGAGCCCTCGCTCGCGCTGCGAGACCGTCGCGGTGCCGCCGCAGGCGTCCCGCCCTGCGAGGCCGAGCCCTCGCCGGCGCTGCGGGTGCGGCGCGGCGGACGCTCGCCGGCGCCTGCCGCGGCCGCGCCGGCGCGAGGCGTGCGGGCCGGCCGTGCGGGGGCAGGCGGGAGCTGGCCCTTGAGGGGGCCCCACTCGTTCGGGTCCGGGACGCCCGGCGGCAGCATCTGGCGGCGCTTCGGCCCGCCGTGCTCGGACTCCCCCGGCTCCTTGGCGCCGGGCCAGGCCTTGGCGACCCGGGCGGCGAGCACGAAGTCCTTGCGCAGCGGATGTCCCTCGAAGCCGTCCGGCAGCAGCAGCGGCACCTGGTGCGGATGGCCGGTGAAGTCGACGCCGAACATCTCGTGCGTCTCGCGCTCGTGCCAGCTCGCGCCCGCGTAGACGTCGACGGCCGACGGCAGCGAGGGGGCGCCGTGCGGAACGGTCGTGCGCACCAGCAGCCGGCGGACCGCACGGCCCTCCAGCGAGACGACGTGCGCGCAGATCCGGAATCCGGTGCCCGGCTCGTCGACTGCGCTGAGCCAGTCGAAATAGGTGCAGCCCAGCTTGTCGCGGGCGATCTTCAGAGCAGTGATCCAGGAGCCGACGGGGACGTCGACGGTGAGCAGTTCGTAGGTCCGCTCGGCTGTCGCCTCTTCGCCGAAGATCTCGGTGACGGCGTCGGGGAGGCTGTCGTACGGGTTCACCGCTCCCCCTCCGGCCCGGACTCGGCTCCGGAATCGGCCCCGGGCTCAGCCGGCGGCGGAGTGATCAGGCCGCTCCGCAGGGCCGTGGTGGAGGGCCGGGCAGCGCCGGTCTTCTCCCCGCCGTGTCCGTAGCGTTCGCCGAGCGACTCCCGGGCGATCTTCTCCTGGAGCTTGAGGATGCCCTGGAGCAGCGCCTCGGGACGTGGCGGGCAGCCGGGCACGTAGACGTCGACGGGGATGATCTGGTCGACGCCCTTGGTGACGGAGTACGAGTCCCAGTACGGGCCGCCGCAGTTCGAGCAGGCGCCGAAGGAGATGACGTACTTCGGTTCGGGCATCTGCTCGTACAGGCGCTTCACGGCGGGGGCCATCTTGTCCGTCACCGTGCCGGAGACGATCATCAGGTCCGCCTGGCGCGGGCCCGGCGCGAAGGGGATCACGCCGAGCCGGATGAAGTCGTGCCGGGCCATCGACGCCGCGATGAACTCGATGGCGCAGCAGGCGAGTCCGAAGTTGAAGACCCACAGGCTGTAGCGGCGCCCCCAGTTGAGGATCACCTTCATCGGTTCCGGGGCCAGGCGCGCGAGGGCGCCCAGTCGCCGGGGCTCCGGCAGGAGCTCCGGGGCCGGGACCGGAGTCGGGGCCGAGGCCGGGCTCGAAGCCTGGTTCGAAGTCTGGTTCGAGGTCGGGGTCACGTCCATGTCAGGACCCCCTTCTTCCATGCGTAGAGCAGTCCCACGGCCAGGAAGCCGAGGAAGATGAACATCTCCACGAGGGTCGTCGCGCCGTAGCCGTCGGCGGCGAACACCGTCGCCCACGGGAAGAGGAAGATCGAGTCGACCGCGAAGATCACGTACAGGAAGGCGTAGACGTAGTAGCGGACCTGGGTGTGTGCCCAGCCCTCGCCCACCGGGTCGACACCGCACTCGTAGGTCAGCAGTTTCTCCGGCGTCGGGACGACGGGGCGCAGCAGCCGGCCCGCGGTGAAGGCGACAGCGACGAACAGCACGCCGATCAGCGCGATCAGCCCCACGACGGAGTAGCTCCGGAAGTACTCCGTCGCGAGCACGACTCCGATCGGTTCCGGCACGTCCGTCCCCTCGCTCCCTGACCCAGTCGACCTCGTCGGTGCGTTGTCGTCGGCGTTGCTTCGTCGCGCTTCGCCGCGCTTCGTCTCGTCGCTACGACTGTGCTTGTCGCCGCTCCGCCGATCTCTACGCACGCTCTGTACGCACGGGAGTCTAGGCCCTGCTAAAGAGAGCGTAAGCAGTCGTGTCACGCATCGGTCGGCCGCCGGGTGGGGTTATCCCTACTTCGCCCCACCCATGTACCCCATGGCGTACGGCGGTCCGGCCCGGCAGGCTTGCCCCCATGACCGCGAGCATCACCGCCCCCGACAACGACCGGCCGCCACCCGCGCGCTTCGCCTTCGACCGCCACACGTGGAAGGAGATCGCGCATCTGCTGGCCAACCTGCCGATCGCGCTGCTCGGGTTCGTCTACGTGACGGTCACGATCAGTGTCGGCGCCGGGCTCTCCGTGACGGTGATCGGTCTGCCTCTGCTGGCCCTCGGCCTGATAGGGGCACGCGGCATCGGCAAGGCGGAACGGGCGCGGGCCCGCGGGCTGCTCGGGGTACGGATCGACGAGCCCAGCCCGCTGCCCGGCCCGGCGCGCGGTGAGGGCTTGATCGCGTCGGTGTGGTCCCGGCTGAAGGACCCGGTGGCCTGGCGCTCGGTGCTGTACTCGTTCATCCGGCTGCCGTGGGGCGTCCTCACCTTCACCGTCATGATGGTGGGCCTCTTCGTCCTGTGGCCCGTGCTCCCTTTCATCGCGCGCGGGCTGTCCAACGCGGACCGCGCGATGGTACGAGGGCTGCTGTCGCCGTCCGACGAACTGGAACGGCGCATCGCCGAGTTGGAGTCGGACCGCGGGGTCGTCGTGGACACGGCCGCGGCGGACCTGCGCCGTATCGAAAGGGACCTCCACGACGGCGCGCAGGCCCGGCTGGTCGCGCTCGCGATGGGGCTCGGCCTCGCCAAGGAGAAGCTCCTCGAGGACCCGGACGCGGCGGCCGCGATGGTGGACGAGGCACACGGCGAGGTGAAGCTCGCGCTGCGGGAACTGCGCGACCTGGCCCGTGGCATCCACCCCGCCGTACTGACCGACCGCGGCCTGGACGCGGCGCTCTCCTCTGTCGCGTCCCGCTGCACGGCACCGGTGACGGTCACCGTCAACCTGGACGAGCGGCCGGCGGCCGCGATCGAGGGCATCGCCTACTTCACCGTCTCCGAGCTGCTCCAGAACGTGAGCAAGCACGCGAGGGCGACCCGTGCCTCCGTGGACGTGTGGCGTTCCGGCGACCGCCTGTTGCTCCAGGTCAGGGACGACGGCAAGGGCGGGGCCCGGCTCGACGGCGGTACCGGCATGGCCGGTCTCGCCGAACGGCTGGGCGCCGTGGACGGCCTCTTCGTCCTGGACTCACCCCCGGGCGGCCCGACGACGGTCACGGCGGAGCTGCCGTGGCGTGTCCGGGAGGCGAGCGAGGCCCGCGGAGCGCGCGCCCACTGACGCTTCACGGGGACACGACGTGCCCCGCGACGCGGGCCGCTCCGGGCCGCGTGCGGACGCGTCGGCCCGGGAGCCGGCACCCGCAGCCGTCGGGCCGGCCCCGGCCGGAACCCACCGGCCCCGTACGCGCCCCTCGGCCACCCGCCCCACACGACCCACCTCCGGCCTCACCCGCCGACACCACCCCCCTGAACGGACCCAGAGGGCCGTCACAGTCGCCGGCCGGCGGCTGCGGCGGCCCGTCCCCGGCTTCGCGCCGTCCCCACCAGCCGCCGGCGGCGAGGACCGGCGTCCCCGGGTGGTGGGGAAAACCCCCCGCCCAAGACGGATACCGCCCTCATGGTGCGCATCCGGCCGCCACAGCAGCCTTATGGGTATGACAGCCCGCTTCGCAGATCGGACGACTTCGATGGCCACGGACCACGGATACGGCTCTCCGGCGCGCCGGGACCATTTCCTCCCTCCCGTACTGCGCGCGCCCTTCGAGGGCCGTGCCTGGCGCGAGTTCGGTTACCTCGTGCTGAACCTTCCGCTCGCGACCGCGGTCTTCGTGTTCGCGGTGACCATGACGTCGCTCGGCGCGGGGCTCCTCGTCACCTTCCTCGGCGTCCCCGTGTTCGCCGCGTCCCTCGCCGCCCTCCGCGGTTACGGAGCGCTGGAACGCGCCCGCGCACGCGCCCTGCTCGATCTGGACGTGGCGGCGCCCGAGCCGGTGCTCAGCAGCGAGCGCGGCCGCAAGAACGGTGTGGCCGCGTGGATCGGCGGCATCCTCAAGAGCGGGGTGTCCTGGCGGCACCTGCTCTACGCGTTCCTCCACTTCCCGTGGGCGGTCTTCGGCTTCTCTGTGTCCGTGACCCTGTGGGTGACCGGCTGGTCGCTGCTGCTCTACCCGCTGTGGCAGTGGGCCTTCCCGATGTGGGGCGGCGTCGACGGCCTTCAGCTGTACGGGGACGGGACGCACAACTTCTACCTCGACACGCCCCTGGAGATCGCCGCCACCAGCGTCGTCGGCCTGCTGTTCACGCTCATGACGCCGTGGATCATGCGGGGTCTGACGAGCGTCGACAGGCTGATGGTGGCCGGGCTGCTCGGGCCGTCGCGGCTCGCGACCCGTGTCGTGGAGCTGGAGTCGGACCGTGGCGTGGTGGTGGACACCGCGGCGGCGGACCTCCGCCGTATCGAACGCGATCTTCACGACGGCGCGCAGGCCCGGCTCGTGGCGCTCGCGATGGATCTCGGCCTCGCGAAGGAGAAGCTGGCCGAGGACCCGCAGGCCGCGGCCCGGATGGTCGACGAGGCGCACGGCGAGGTGAAGGTGGCGCTTCAGGAGCTGCGGGACCTCGCCCGTGGGATCCACCCGGCGGTGCTGACCGACCGCGGTCTGGACGCCGCGCTGTCCGCCATCGCCTCACGCTGCACCGTCCCCGTGGCGGTGGAGGTGGACCTGGACTCGCGGCCGGCGCCCGCGATAGAGGGCATCGCCTACTTCACCGTCTCCGAGCTGCTGCAGAACGTGAGCAAGCACGCGCGGGCCACCCGCGCCTCTGTGGACGTGTGGCGTTCGCAGGACCGGCTGATGCTCCAGGTCAGGGACGACGGCAGGGGGGGCGCCGGCCTTTCGGCCGGGAGCGGTCTCGCCGGGCTCTCGGAACGGCTGGGCGCGGTGGACGGCATCCTGGCGGTCGACTCGCCGGCGGGCGGGCCGACCACGGTGACCGCGGAACTCCCCTGGCGCGGCTGATCCCCGGGAGCGTCTGATCCCCCGGCGCGCGGCTGACCCCAGGCGCCCGGCTGATTCTCGGCGCGCGGCTGATGCCCCCGGGCCGGGGGCGCGGTCCTGTCCGCCCCCCGCCCCCGCCGCGGCGACCCGTCGCCGCGGCAACCCTGTGCCCCACTTCTGCGTCCCCCGGTGCGGTGACCGGGAAAAACCCGAGGCGGGCCCCAGGGCGCTGTGATCCTGGGATGCTGGGCGGACAGGGTGGGAAACACATCAACAGGGGGACACGGGACTGTGGAGGACAGCGTGCGGGTGGTCATCGCCGAGGATTCCGTACTGCTTCGGGAGGGCCTGACCCGGCTGCTGACCGACCGGGGGCACGACGTGGTCGCCGGGGTGGGTGACGCGGAGGCCCTGATCAAGACGATCGACGAGCTGGCCGCGCAGAGCGCGTTGCCGGACGTCGTGGTCGCGGACGTCCGCATGCCCCCGACGCACACCGACGAGGGTGTGCGGGCGGCGGTGCAGCTGCGCCGGGACCATCCCGGGGTCGGGGTGCTGGTCCTGTCCCAGTACGTGGAGGAGCAGTACGCCACGGAACTGCTGGCCGGGAGCAGCCGGGGGGTGGGCTATCTGCTCAAGGACCGGGTAGCGGAAGTGCGAGAGTTCGTCGACGCCGTGGTGCGCGTCGCGCGAGGCGGTACCGCCCTGGACCCGGAGGTCGTGGCACAGCTGCTCGGCCGCAGCCGCAAGCAGGACGTGCTGGCCGGCCTCACCCCGCGCGAGCGTGAGGTGCTGGGTCTGATGGCCGAGGGCCGTACGAACTCGGCGATCGCCAAGCAGCTCGTCGTGAGCGACGGAGCGGTGGAGAAGCACGTCAGCAACATTTTCCAGAAGCTCGGGCTCTCCCCCAGCGAGGGCGACCACCGGCGCGTACTGGCGGTGCTGACGTACCTCAATTCGTGACCGTCCGGTCCGCCGGGAGGTCCCGGCCCGCCGGCTGCCGCCGAGCAGGTCGTCACCGCCGGCACTCCGCCGGTCCTCGAGCGATGCGGTAGGCCCAGGACCGGAGAATGAGGGGGGAGCGGCTTCCGGGAAGGCCAAGGGCAGGGAAAGCATGACGAACCAGGGCGTCACGGCGTCACTGCTGGGCGTCCGACATGCGAGCGGTCCGGGGAAGGCGACCCTTACGGTCGTAGGGTGGCCAGTGGGACGGCCGGTGGGCCGGTCGGGCCCGAGGAACCGCCTCGAGGGAGGTCCAGTTCAGTGACCAGCAAGGTCAGTAGCCCGGCCGAGCAGGCCGATGAGGTCAACGGGTCCGACGAGGCCCTCGTCGGCGAGCAGCGCAGGCGCGCCGGCGAAAAGGAGATCCGCCGTCTGGACCGGGTGATCATCCGTTTCGCGGGTGACTCCGGCGACGGTATGCAGCTCACGGGTGACAGGTTCACCTCGGAGACGGCGTCGTTCGGCAACGACCTCTCCACACTTCCCAACTTCCCCGCCGAGATCCGGGCGCCCGCCGGCACCCTGCCGGGCGTCTCCAGCTTCCAGTTGCACTTCGCCGACCACGACATCCTCACCCCTGGCGACGCACCGAACGTGCTGGTGGCGATGAATCCGGCGGCCCTGAAGGCGAACATCGCCGATGTGCCGCGTGGCAGCGAGATCATCGTCAACACCGACGAGTTCGCGAAGCGTGCCATGGCGAAGGTGGGCTACGAGACCTCGCCGCTGGAGGACGGGTCGCTCGACGGCTACAACGTCCACCCGGTGCCGCTGACGACGCTGACGATCGAGGCCCTGAAGGATTTCGGGCTGTCCCGCAAGGAGGCCGAGCGCAGCAAGAACATGTTCGCGCTGGGGCTCCTGAGCTGGATGTACCACCGGCCCACGGAGGGTACGGAGAGTTTCCTGCGGCAGAAGTTCGCCAAGAAGCCGAACATCGCGGAGGCGAACATCGCGGCGTTCCGGGCCGGGTGGAACTTCGGCGAGACCACGGAGGACTTCGCGGTCTCCTACGAGGTGGCCCCGGCGAGCACGGCGTTCCCGACGGGCACGTACCGCAACATCTCCGGGAACCTGGCCCTGTCGTACGGGCTGATCGCGGCGAGCAAGCAGGCGGATCTGCCGCTCTACCTGGGCTCCTACCCGATCACCCCCGCTTCCGACATCCTGCACGAGCTGTCGAAGCACAAGAACTTCGGTGTGCGGACCTTCCAGGCGGAGGACGAGATCGCCGGGATCGGGGCGGCCCTGGGCGCCGCGTTCGGCGGCTCCCTCGCCGTCACGACGACATCCGGTCCCGGTGTGGCTCTCAAGTCGGAGACCATCGGGCTCGCCGTCTCGCTCGAGCTGCCGCTGCTGGTGGTGGACATCCAGCGCGGTGGTCCCTCGACGGGGCTGCCCACCAAGACGGAGCAGGCGGATCTGCTCCAGGCCATGTACGGGCGCAACGGTGAGGCGCCGGTGCCGGTCGTCGCGCCGCGCACGCCCGCGGACTGTTTCGACGCGGCGCTGGACGCGGCAAGGATCGCGCTGACGTACCGGACGCCGGTGTTCCTGCTCTCCGACGGCTATCTCGCCAACGGCTCGGAGCCGTGGCGCATCCCGGACGTCGACGAGCTGCCCGATCTGCGGGTGCAGTTCGCGACCGGCCCCAACCACGAGCTGGCCGACGGCACCGAGGTGTTCTGGCCCTACAAGCGCGACCCGCAGACCCTGGCCCGCCCCTGGGCGGTGCCGGGCACCCTGGGCCTGGAACACCGTATCGGCGGCATCGAGAAGCAGGACGGCACCGGCAACATCTCGTACGACCCGGCCAACCACGACTTCATGGTCCGCACCCGCCAGGCCAAGATCGACGGCATCGAGGTCCCCGACCTCGACGTCGACGACCCCGACGGCGCGCGCACCCTCGTCCTGGGCTGGGGCTCCACCTACGGACCGATCACGGCGGCGGTGCGCCGGCTGCGCACCACCGGCACCCCGATCGCCCAGGCGCATCTGCGCCATCTCAACCCGTTCCCGAAGAACCTCGGGGCGGTACTGAAGCAGTACGACAAGGTCGTCGTGCCCGAGATGAACCTCGGCCAGCTCGCCGGCCTCGTCCGGGCGAAGTACCTCGTCGACGCACGCTCGTTCAACCAGGTCAACGGCATGCCGTTCAAGGCGCAGCAGCTCGCCCACGTTCTCCAGGAGGCCATCAATGACTGAGGCGCTCTCGCTGGTGCCCAAGGCCGAGGCCAAGCAGTCCATGAAGGACTTCAAGTCCGACCAGGAAGTGCGCTGGTGCCCCGGATGCGGCGACTACGCCGTCCTCGCGGCCGTGCAGGGATTCATGCCGGAACTGGGGCTGGCGAAGGAGAACATCGTCTTCGTCTCCGGCATCGGCTGCTCGTCCCGCTTCCCGTACTACATGAACACCTACGGGATGCACTCCATCCATGGCCGCGCCCCCGCCATCGCCACCGGCCTGGCCTCGTCGCGCCGTGATCTGTCCGTCTGGGTGGTCACCGGCGACGGCGATGCGCTGTCCATCGGCGGCAACCACCTCATCCACGCGCTGCGCCGCAACGTCAACCTGAAGATCCTGCTGTTCAACAACCGGATCTACGGCCTCACCAAGGGCCAGTACAGCCCCACCTCCGAACTGGGCAAGATCACCAAGTCCACGCCGATGGGCTCCCTCGACGCCCCGTTCAACCCGGTGTCGCTGGCGATCGGCGCGGAGGCCTCGTTCGTCGCCCGCACCGTCGACTCCGACCGCAAGCACCTCACCGAGGTGCTGCGCCAGGCCGCCGACCATCAGGGCACGGCGCTGATCGAGATCTACCAGAACTGCAACATCTTCAACGACGGCGCCTTCGAAGCCCTCAAGGACAAGGAGCAGGCGCAGGAGGCGGTCATCCGGCTCGAGCACGGGCAGCCGATCCGCTTCGGGGCCGAGGGCGGCAAGGGCGTGGTCCGCAACCCGTCCACCGGCGACCTCGAGGTGGTGGCCGTCACCGCCGAGAACGAGGCGGACATCCTGGTCCACGACGCGCACGCGGCGTCCCCGACCACGGCGTTCGCGCTCTCGCGGCTCGCCGACTCGGACACGCTCCACCACACCCCGATCGGTGTGCTCCGCAGCGTTCAGCGCCCGGTCTACGACACGCTCATGGCCGAGCAGCTCGACACCGCCGTCGAACAGCACGGCAAGGGCGACCTGGCCGCCCTGCTCACCGGCAACGACACCTGGACGGTCGTCGGCTGACGGCCGGCATGCCTCACAAGGAGGCGGCGGCGCGTGCCTTCTCGTCGTCGTACGAGACGCGCGCCGCCTCCACGTCCGCCACCCGCCGCTCGCTCCAGCGGGCCAGCCCCCACACCTGTTCGGCGGCCTCCTTGCCGAGCGGAGTGAGCGAGTAGTCGACGCGGGGCGGGATGACGGGCTTGGCGTCACGGTGCACGAAGCCGTCGCGCTCCAGTGTCTGAAGGGTCTGGGCGAGCATCTTCTCGCTGACCCCGCCGATCTCCCTGCGCAGTTCGCTGAAGCGGTACGAGCGCTCCAGCAGGGCGGCCAGCACGAGGACGCCCCAGCGGCTGGTGACGTGCTCGAGGATCAGCCGGGACGGGCACATCTCGCGGTTCACATCGGGGACGCGGATCCGGTCATCACTTACAGCCATGCCAGTACCTTACTTCAAAGTGGGTACTTACGAATAGTTAGTGCGATCCCTAGGGTCGATCCGAAGCACGTCGAGCCCCCGCGAATCGGAGAAGACCCGCATGAACAATGTCGTGACCGGCGCCACCGGAGCCCTCGGCCGTCTCGTCGTCGAAGAGCTGCTCGCCGCCGTCCCCGCCGACCGGATCGCCGCCGTCGTCCGCGACAAGGAGAAGGGCGCGGACCTCGCCGACCGCGGGGTCGAGCTGCGCATCGCCGACTACGACGAGCCCGCCACCCTCGAGGGGGCCTTCCGCCCCGGCGATCGCGTCCTGCTCGTCTCCGGCAGCGAGGTGGGCCGCCGGGTGCCGCAGCACACCGCGGTGATCGAGGCGGCGAAGGCGGCCGGCGTCGCCCAGCTGGCCTACACCGGCGTCCTCGGCGGGCCCGACGCGGACTTCGACCTGGCCGCCGAGCACCGGGCGACCGAGCAGCTGATCCTCGACTCGGGCCTGCCGTACACCTTCCTGCGCAACGGCTGGTACACGGAGAACTACACCGCCGCCCTCTCCCCCGTCCTGGAGCACGGCGCGGTCGTCGGCAGCGCCGGTGACGGCCGGATCGCCTCCGCCACGCGTGCCGACTACGCGGCCGCCGCCGCGGCCGTACTGACCGGCGAAGGGCACCTGGGCCGGGCGTACGAGCTGAGCGGTGACACGGCATGGTCACTGGCCGAGTACGCGGCCGAACTGTCGCGGCAGACCGGCCGCACCATCACCTACAACGAGGTCCCGGCAGAGACCCATCTGTCGATCCTCACCGGAGCAGGGGTGCCGGAGCCGTTCGCCCGCATCCTCGTCGACGTCGACGCCGCCATCGCGCGCGGCCGTCTGGCGCGGACCACCGGCGACCTGGCACGGCTGGCCGGACGGCCCACCACGCCGCTCGCCGACACGATCTCGGCGGCGCTGACCGGCCTCTGAGCGGACCGGCCCCGTCCTCAAGATCCGTCATGACCGTATGACGATACGGACATGACATCCCGCCCTTGCCGGGCGTACCTTCTTCGAGGACGCGCGCGCACGGCGGGAGGGTCAGTGAAGTCGGAGAAGGAACAGCGGGCAGGACTGCTGTACGGGATCGGTGCCTACGGGATGTGGGGCCTGGTCCCGCTCTTCTGGCCGCTGCTCAAGCCGGCCGGCGCCATGGAGATCCTCGCTCACCGGATGGTCTGGTCCCTGGCCCTCGTGGGCATCGCCCTCCTGGCCCTCCGGCGTTGGGGGTGGATACGCGAACTGCGCCGGCAGCCGCGCAAGCTGGGGCTCGTCGCCGTCGCCGCCGCGGTGATCACCGTCAACTGGGGCCTCTACATCTGGGCGGTGAACTCGGGCCATGTCGTCGAGGCCTCGCTCGGCTACTTCATCAACCCGCTGGTCACCATCGCCATGGGCGTGCTGCTCCTGAAGGAACGGCTCCGCCCCGCACAGTGGGCCGCGGTCGGCATCGGCCTCGCCGCGGTGCTGGTCCTGGCCATCGGCTACGGGCAGCCGCCCTGGATCTCGCTGACACTCGCTTTCTCCTTCGCCATCTACGGACTCGTGAAGAAGAAGGTCAACATCGGCGGACTGGAGTCGCTGGCCGCCGAGACCGCCATCCAGTTCCTGCCGGCCATGGCGTTCCTCGTCTGGCTGGGCGCGGACGGCTCCGCGACCTTCGGCGGCCACGGCGCCGGGCACGCGGCGCTGCTCGCCGCGACCGGCCTGGTGACCGCCGTACCGCTGGTCTGCTTCGGCGCCGCGGCGATACGGGTCCCGCTCTCCACGCTGGGGCTGCTCCAGTACCTGGCCCCGGTCTTCCAGTTCCTGCTGGGCATCCTCTACTTCCACGAGGCCATGCCGGCGGAGCGCTGGGCGGGCTTCGCCCTGGTGTGGCTGGCCCTGACCTGCCTGACCTGGGACGCGCTGCGTACCGCGCGCCGCAACAAGGCAGAAGCCCTGCGGCTGGCGGTCCAGGCGGCCGCCTCCGGCGCGGCGCCTGTCACCACCGGGCCTGCCGGTGCCCCCGCGGCACACGCTGCGGACGGTCCCGCCTCCTGACACGGCCGGCGCCCTTACACGTCCCGGTCGCGCCATGCGGCCGGGCCGCGCCCACCAAGGCCCAGTAACCACTCGAACGGCTCAGCTCCCGCTCTCTGCGCAGGCTGGGACCTGCCCTCCGGTGCTACCACCGGAAGTCCAGGCCCCGGTCGGACGGACCGCGGTAGTCCACAGAGCGGAGTGAGTGCGTCATGCAGCAACCCCTCGCGCTATCGGTCGACTTCGGCCAAGGATTCAGCGACGCGTGGTCCGCCGTGGCCAAGTTCATCCCGAAGTTCATCGCCTTTCTGGCGATCCTGGTCATCGGCTGGTTCATCGCCAAGGCGATAGCCAAGGTGGCCGACAAACTGCTGCGCAAGGTCGGCTTCGAGCGGATGTCGGAGCGCAGCGGCCTCTCGAACACCCTCAGGAACTCCGATTACGACGCCACGGGGATCATCAGCAAGATCCTCTACTACGCGATTGTGCTGATCACCCTGCAACTGGCCTTCGGGGTGTTCGGACCGAACCCGATCAGCAACATGATCAACGGGGCTGTTTCCTGGATCCCGAAGGCCATCGTCGCCTGTGTCATCGTCGTCGTGGCCATGGCCATCGCGCGTGCCGTGCGCGACATCGTCCAGGGCGCCCTGTCCGGGACCTCCTACGGCCGCACGCTCGGGACGATCGCCTGGGCCTTCATCGTGGCACTCGGCGTGATCGCCGCGCTCAGCCAGGCCCAGATCGCGACCTCCGTCACCGGCCCGGTCCTCTGGGCGGCGCTCGCCGCGATGGCGGGCATCCTGATCGTCGGCGTCGGTGGCGGCCTCATCGGTCCGATGCGGGAGCGCTGGGAGCGGTGGCTCGCGACGGCGGAGGCCGAGTCGGGCCGCGCCAAGGACACCATCAGCGCCTATCAGCGCGGTCGTGCCGACGCCGCCGCGGGCCAGCCCGCGGGCGAGCGGCAGGCGGCGCGACCGGGCATGGGCAGCCAGGACATGGGCCGCCAGGGCAAGGGTCCCGACTTCGGGCGGGAGCCCGACACGGAGCAGCGGCGTGACCGGGGCCGTGGCCCGGACTCGGGTCCGCAGCCGCCGCTCGGCAACGGCCGCGACCCCATGTGACGAGCGTGGGACGAACCCGGGCGCTTCCTCGCCGGCCACCGGCCGGGAGGGAGCGCCCGCGGCATGCCCCGGCCAGGTCGCGGATGTGGATCAGCGCCCGGCAGGTCGTGCTCGTGGGTCAACGGCCCAGCAGGTCGTGCTCGCGGATCAGCCAGCAGACGGCGGTGAGCCGCAGGGTCGCGAAGTCGTAGCCGGCCGGTTCCGACCAGTCGATCTCCGCCAGCCAGTCGGTGAACCCCAGGACGTAGTCCGCGAGATCCTCCCGTCGCACCATGCCGGCCGGCTCCTCGCGGGGCCCCTGGCCCGCCCGGCGGGGCGCGGGGACCAGCGGCACAAGAGCATCACGCACCGCCGCCGCATGCTGGTCGACGGCAGCGACAAGCCCCGGTTCGAAGGAGAACTCCGAGAGCCGGGGCATGTACGTGGCAGCCAGGCCGACCAGCGGGCAGCCGGGCGGCCCGCTGTGGGGCAGAGCGTCCATCCCTCCACGTTAGATGCAGAACAGCCGCCCCAAGACGTGACATCAGTCGCAGAACGCCCATCGGATCGGCGGCCGCGGATCCCCGGTCAGCGTTCTTCTTCCGAGTGGCGGGCGCGATGCGCGCGCACCTTGCTGCGGTTGCCGCACCGCTCCATCGCGCACCAACGGCGGCGCCCTGGCCGTGAGGTGTCGACGAAGACCAGCCGGCAGTCGTGCGATCCGCATTCCCGGACCCGGTGCGCGTAGGGGCCGGTGAAGAGGTCCACGGCGTCGCGGGCCACGGTGGAGAGCAACTGCCCGGCCGTCGCGCCCGGCGACCACTGTCTGGATCCGTCCGCGCCGATACGGGGCACGAGGGCGGGAGCCGCGGCCGCCGCATTGACCACGGACACGTCGGCAGGGTCGATGTCGTCACCGTGCGCCGTCGCGGCGGCCATGCCCCACAGGGCGTTCCGCAGGGTGCGGGCGTCGGCCACCCCCGCGTCGTCCACGCTCAGGCGCAGTTCCCCGGGCAGCCGGCTGGCCGCGACCCAGCGCAGCAGCGCGGCCGGGTCGTGCAGCACCTCGTAGCCCGCGAGGCTGCCTGGGCCGCCGGTGGTGAGCAGTTCCAGGCACAGCGCGCCCGGGTCGAAGCGGAACGCGCCGCCGGAGGGGGGTTCCAGCAGCATGCCCGGCGTGTCCGTTGCCCTGTTCACCATGTAACCACTATAACTGGTTTCCATGACGCTGCATTGGAAGCTCGTGATCGACTCCGCGGATCCGCACGCCCAGGCCGGCTTCTGGGCCGAGGCCCTCGGTTACGTGGTCGAGGACCACAGCACACTCATCGAGCAGCTCCTCACCCAAGGCGCGGCGCCGCCGGAGGCGACCCTGGAAACACGCGGTCGCCGTGCGTGGCGCGATCTGGCCGCGGTCCGGCATCCGGACGACGACCACGACAAGGTGAGCGACGCCGGGCTCGGGCGCCGCGTGCTGTTCCAGCGGGTGCCGGAGCCGAAGACGGTGAAGAACCGGGTCCACATCGATCTGCACTCCGCCCCGGGGGAGATGGAGGCGGAGACCGCCAGGCTGGAGTCGCTGGGGGCGACCGTACTGCGCCGGGTGAACGAGCAGGGCGGGCAATGGGTGGTGATGAGCGACCCGGAGGGCAACGAGTTCTGCGTCCAGTGACCTCCATCAGGTGTCCGGGGACCGTCCGAGGGCGGGCCCGCGCATGTCCGTTGAGCGAACGGCCGTGACCGATTTCCGCCCTTGACGCCTTGTCAGATCGTCACTGAACATCAGCACGCACAACGCACAAGCACTCGCAACGCGTTCGACAAGCAGCTCCAGCGCCCCGGGGACCGCCAACCCCGGGGCGTCACGCACGTTCCGTCCTGTCCCCGTACGGAATCCGGAGCCCCCACATGAAGCTCTCCGTTCCCAGATGTTCCGCCGTGGCCGCCGCGTTCGCCCTGGCAGGGCTGCTCGCGTCCGGCGCGCCCACGGCGTCCGCCGCTCCCGCGGCCCCGGTGTCCGCCCTCGCGGCACCCGACATACCGCTCGCCAACGTCAAGGCGCACCTGAACCGCCTCCAGACGATCGCCACCGAGAACGGCGGCAACCGGGCCCACGGCCGGGCCGGCTACAAGGCCTCCGTCGACTATGTGAAGGCCCAGCTGGACGCGGCCGGATTCACCACCACCGTCCAGCAGTTCACCTACAACGGCACCACTGGCTACAACCTGATAGCCGACTGGCCCGGCGGTGACGTCAACCGCACGGTGATGGCCGGCGCCCACCTCGACTCCGTCAGCTCCGGCGCCGGCATCAACGACAACGGCTCCGGTTCCGCGGCCGTGCTCGAGGCCGCGCTCGCCGTCTCCCGTGCCCAGCTCCAGCCCGCGAAGCATCTGCGCTTCGGCTGGTGGGGAGCGGAGGAGCTGGGCCTGGTCGGCTCGAAGCACTACGTCAACAGCCTGCCGTCCACGGAGCGTTCGAAGATCTCCGGCTATCTGAACTTCGACATGATCGGCTCCCCGAACCCGGGCTACTTCGTCTACGACGACGACCCGACGATCGAGCAGACCTTCAAGAGCTACTTCGCGGGCCTCGGTGTCCCCACCGAGATCGAGACCGAGGGCGACGGCCGCTCGGACCACGCGTCGTTCAAGAACGTGGGCATACCGGTCGGCGGCCTGTTCACCGGAGCGAGCCGCACCAAGACCAGCGCCCAGGCCCAGAAGTGGGGCGGCACGGCCGGTCAGGCCTTCGACCGCTGCTACCACTCCTCGTGCGACTCCACGTCGAACATCAACGACACCGCGCTGGACCGCAACAGCGACGCGATCGCCCACGCGCTGTGGACGCTGTCCGCCGGCACGACGGAGCCGCCCGGCGAGCTGTACGAGAACACCACCGACGTCACCGTCCCTGACGCGGGCGCGGCCGTCACCTCCACCGTGTCCGTCACCGGCCGCACCGGCAACGCGCCCGCCGCCCTCAAGGTCGGCGTGGACATCAAGCACACCTGGCGCGGCGACCTGGTCGTGGACCTGGTGGCCCCGGACGGGACCGCCTACCGGCTGAAGAACTCGAGCGGCAGCGACTCCGCGGACAACGTCATCGCCACGTACACCGTGGACGCGTCCGCCGAAGCGGCCAACGGCGACTGGAAGCTGCGTGTACAGGACGTGGCGCGCTACGACACCGGGTACATCGACAGCTGGAAGCTGACCTTCTGAACCCACCGCCGGCGGGCCGTCACCGCCGACCTGCCGCATGCGCGTGCCTCCGGCTTCCGGGGCATGCGTATGCGGTCGTCGCGCGGGTCGGGGGATGCCGGGCTCAGGACGTGATGTCCCTGGTGGTGAAGCGGGCCCACGCCGCCGAGCCGAACACCGCCGCGTACGCGGCCTGCAGGCCGAGGTTCCGCAGCACCCCGTCCCACAGCAGCGGTTCGCGCATCAGGTCCGCGAAGGACATCCAGTGGTGCGTGAAGAGATACGGGTGGACGGCGTCCAGTTGCGGGACCGACTGAAGGATCTGCACGGTGATCAGCAGCCCCACGGTGGTCGCCATCGCCGCGATGCCGCTGCTCGTCAGCGTCGACACGAACAGTCCGATCGCGGCCAGTCCCACCAGCGATGCCGCGACGACCGCCGCGATCAGCAAGGCCCGCCACAGCCCCTCCGCGAACGGGACGGGAACGCCCGAGATGGTGGTGACGTCGCCGACCGGGAAGAGCAACACCCCCACGGCGAGCGCCGACAGAGCCACCGTCAGCGTGGCAACCAGGCAGAAGGCCATGACGGCGGCGAACTTGACGAGCAGCAGCCTCGCCCGTCCGGCGGGCGCCACCAGCAGGTACCGCAGGGTGCCGGCGCTCGCCTCGCCCGCGACCGAGTCTCCGGCGACGACCCCCACCGCCATCGGCAGGAAGAACGGCAGGGTCGCCGCCAGGGCGGCGAACACCAGGAACAGCCCGTTGTTGGTGATCTGCGAGACGAAGGCGACCCCGGCACCGCCGTCGGGGGCGCCACCTCCGCCCACCCCGCCGCCGTCGCTCGTCTCGATCTTCACTGCGACGCCGATGAGCACCGGCACGGCGGCCAGCACCCCCAGCAGGGCCAGGCTGCGCCAGCGGCGGAAGGTGAGCGTCAGCTCGGAGCGGAACAGGCCCGGCCGGCGGAACAGGCCCGGTGAGCGGAAGCGGCGGGGCGTCGACGGCGGCCCGGCGGCCGCCGGGCTCTCCACCGGCTCGGCCTTCTCCACCGGCCCGGCGGTCTCAGCCTGCGACATCGAAGCCCTCCCCGGTCAGTGCCACGAACGCGTCCTCCAGCGAGGCGCGCTCCACCCCGAATCCCCGTACCCGCACACCGCCGTGGACCAACGCGGCGTTGAGCCCGGCCAGTTCCGCCTCGTCCGCCGGCGGTTCCGCCGTTACCCGCTCGCCCTCACGGACCACACCGGCGAGGCCGTGCTCCGTGAGGATCCGCACCGCCTGCGCAGGATCCGGTGTGAGGACGGCGAGCCGCCCTCTGGCCCCGGCCGCGAGCTCCGCCACCGGGCCCTGGGTGATCAGGCGTCCCTGGGCCATCACCGCCGCGTGGGTGCACACCTGCTCGATCTCGTCCAGCAGGTGCGAGGAGAGGAAGACGGTGGTGCCGTCCGCGGCCAGCTCCCTCACCAGGGTGCGGATCTCCCGCATGCCCTGCGGGTCCAGGCCGTTCGTCGGCTCGTCCAGCACCAGCAGCTTCCTCGGCCGGAGCAGCGCCGCGGCCAGGCCAAGGCGCTGTTTCATGCCGAGGGAGTAGGCCTTGGCCTTCTTGCCGGCCGCCTGGGTCAGGCCCACCCGGTCCAGCGCGGACGCGACCCGCGCTTCACGGGTAAGGGGATCGGCGGCCGGATCGGCCGAGTCGTAGCGCAGCAGGTTGTCCCGGCCACTGAGGAACCCGTACAGCGCCGGGCCCTCGATCAGTGCGCCGACGTGCGGAAGCACCTGACCGGCGGAGCGGGGCATGGGCCGGCCGAGGACCGTCGCCGAGCCGGCGGTGGGCCCGATGAGGCCCATCAGCATGCGGATGGTGGTGGTCTTTCCCGACCCGTTGGGCCCGAGGAAGCCGAAGACGCTGCCGGCCGGCACGCTGAGGTCGAGCCGGTCGACGGCCGGCCGGCCGCCCCGGTAGCGCTTGGTGAGGCCGCGTGTCTCGATGACGGCGGTCATCGACTCTCCCGTTCGTCCGTGTCCGCCCGGTTCGACCTCCGCCCCGCCGTACGGAGCGTACGACGGGGCGGACGGCGGGGTGATGCCTGCTGGTGGTCCGTACCGGCCGGCGGTGCGCCGCCCGGCAGGTGCTGCTACTTGCCCTCGTTCGCGGCCTTCACCAGGGCGTCCTTGGTCACGGCGCCGACGTAGACCGTGCCGTCGTCGGTCATCAGGGCGTTGACCAGGCGGGTCTTGAAGACCGTGCCGGAGCCGAACTTTCCTTCGACCTTGTCGCCGAGGGCGTCGAGGAACTGCTGCGCCTCCGGCGGGACGTCGCCCTTCTCCTTCTTCGTCGCATCGGCGCCCTGGCCGGCTCCGGGTCCTTCGATCTTGGCGATGGACGTCCAGCCCTCGCCGATCACGTCGAGACCGCCCATGTCCCCGAGGCCCTCGAACTCCTCGTGGCCCTTGGGCGCCCGCGTTCCCTTGCCGTCCGCCGGCTCGTCCGCCTCGGTCACCTTGGCGCCCTTCGGCGGGGTGAAGTCGAACGTGGAGGCGGCAGGCCGGGAGAAGTCGACCTTGGTGAAGCCCACGTCGACCACGGCCTTGCCGCCGCTGCTCGGGTTGAGGGTGAACTTCAGCGGCACGCCGTTCTTGGCGTCCACCGCGATGGTGATCGAGCCGACCGTCGAGCCCTCCTGCTTGGGCTTGACGACCAGCTTGTACGCGTCACGCCCGGCGACCTGGGACGTGCCGTCGACGGTGACGGACGTGGTGTCGTCCGCGGCCGTCAGCACTTCGTCGGCGAGGTCCTTGGGGGTGGTGGGCAGGTCGTCCGGCGTCCGGCGGTCCTTGCCGTCCTCGCCCTCGCGCTGTCCGTCGCCCTCGGCGTGGAAGACCTCGTTCGAGGCGCTGTCGTAGCCCCATACGTCGTCGCCGTTGTGGATGAGGCTGTACTCGGAGGAGTCCTCCAGGATGGACACCTTCTGCCGGTCGGGGCCGTCGGCCGCGATCCGCAGGGTGTGGGTGCCCGTGGCGAGCTCGGTCAGCTTGGCGTCAGGAGCGGCGGAGGAACCCTCGCCCTCACCGCTTCCGCCGGTGAGCGAACCGGCGAGACCGCCGAAGGACGGCAGCCCGAGGTCCGTGTTGATCTTGACGGTGCCGGAGAGCTGCTGGGTCTCCGACGCGGCCATCTTCTCGATGAGTTCCTGCGCGCTGATCTTCGGCAGATCCGGGTCACCGGAGGCAGCGAGCGCCGGGACGAGCCCGATGGTCGCGGCCGCCACACCGGCCACCGCGACCGGGACGAGGTAGCGGGCTGTCTTGCGACGCCCCGCCGCGAGGTCCTTGGCCTCTTCGGTGGTCCGTGTGCTGTCGTTCGGTGCCATGGTGTGCCCTACCTCCGTGGTTGGTCAGGGGTGGTGCTCTCCATATGACCAAATCGGCCGGACGGAAGCGTCAGACCGCGGGCGCAACTTCCTCTACCCCTCTGGGATGAGAAGGACCCCCGGCAACTCACCCGTCCCGTAGGGGGTTCGGCGCCGTGAGCGGATCAGCCGGCGCGGTGGACCACCGCGTCACACAGCTCTTCCAGGGCGGCCTTGGCCGAGCAGTCCGGCAGCGGGGCGAGCAGCGCCCTCGCCTCCTGGGCGTACCGCACGGTGTCCTTGCGGGCCTGCTCGAGCGCGGGGTGCTCACGCAGCCGCCGCAGCGCTTCCGCGTGCCGGCCGTCGTCGGTCAGGTCGCTCTCGAGGAGCGCCACGAGCTCGAGGTCCTCCGGCCGGCCGTCGGCGTCCGCCATGGCGCGCAGGCGCAGGACCGGCAGCGTGGGGACCCCTTCGCGCAGATCGGTGCCGGGGGTCTTGCCGGACTCGTGGGAGTCGGAGGCGATGTCGAGCACGTCGTCGGCGAGCTGGAAGGCGACGCCGAGCCGCTCGCCGTACTGGGTGAGGGTGTCGACGACCCGGTCGTCGGCCCCGGACATCATCGCGCCGAAGCGTACGGAGACGGCGACGAGGGAGCCCGTCTTGCCGGCCATGACGTCCAGGTAGTGGTCCACCGGGTCACGGCCGTCGCGGGGTCCGGCGGTCTCCAGGATCTGTCCGGTCACCAGCCGCTCGAACGCCTCCGCCTGGATGCGCACGGCCTCCGGGCCGAGGTCGGCCAGGATGTGGGAGGCCCGGGCGAAGAGGAAGTCGCCGGTCAGGACGGCCACCGAGTTGCCCCAGCGGGTGTTCGCACTGTCCACACCGCGCCGTACGTCCGCCTCGTCCATGACGTCGTCGTGGTAGAGCGTCGCGAGATGGGTGAGCTCGACGACCACGGCGGAGGGCACGATCCCCGGCGCGTACGGGTCGCCGAACTGGGCCGCCAGCATCACCAGCAGCGGCCGGAAACGCTTGCCGCCGGCCCGCACCAGGTGCTGGGCGGCCTCCGTGATGAACGGGACCTCGCTCTTGGTGGCATCGAGCAGGCCCGCCTCGACGGCCGACAACCCGGTCCGGACATCGGCCTCAAGAGCCTGGTCCCGCACGCTCAGCCCGAACGGCTCGACGACGGTCACGAGGAGATCTCCTGTCTGATGACGATCACACGGATTGTCGATGTGTCGCTGGATTCACTCAAGTCAGCGTATCCGGTCGCCTTTCGATCACCATGAGCGCCTTCCCGCCACCCCCGGTATGTTCGTGATCAGCCTCAATGGTAGGAAATGCACCGTTTGATCGTTACCGTCGGACCACCGCCCCTCACGCGCCGCCGAGGTCCCGCCATGCGTATCCGTACCGACTTCCCGTACGAGACGGTCCACACGGATCTCCGCATCACGCTGCCCGGACCGCCGGGGATCGCGGGGGACTCCCCGGACGCCGGCGGACCCGTCGACCTGTACGCGCGGGTGTGGCGGCCGGTCACCGACGAGCCCGTGCCCGCGCTGCTCGAGTACGCGCCGCACCGGCTCACCGACGCGACGGCGGTCCGCGACGGTGAGCGCCACCCCTGGTACGCGGGCCACGGCTACGCCTCCGTGCGGGTCGACGTACGCGGCCACGGGAACAGCGGCGGCGTCCCCGGCGGAGAGTACGACGCGGTCGAGCTCGCCGACGGCGTCGCGGTGATCGAGTGGCTGGCCCGGCAGCCGTGGTGCAGCGGCCGGGTCGGCATGTTCGGGATCGGCGCGGGCGGCCGGAGCGCGCTGCGGATCGCGGCACTCGCGCCGGAGCCGCTGCGGGCGGTGGTGGTCGTGGACGCGAGCGACGACCCGTACGACAACGACGGCCCCTACATCGGCGGCGCCGTCGCCGCCCAGGGGCTGCACTCGACGGCCGCGGGCCGGCTGGCGCTCGCGGCCCGGCCGCCCGACCCGCTCCACACGGGCGACGGATGGCTCGCGATGTGGCTCGCGCGGCTGGAGGCCCTCACCCCCACGGTCCACACCTGGCTGGCCCACCCGCTGCGCGACGAGTTCTGGCGGAGCGCCGGCGTCAGCGACGACACCGCGGCGGTGCGGGCCGCCGTGCTGGTCGTGAGCGGACTGCACACGCCGTACCCGGACACGGTCCTCAGGCTGGTCGGGCAGCTCCCCGCGGACCGGGTGCGCGGACTGATCGGGCCGTGGCCGCACCAGTACCCGGACCGGAACCCCGATCAGGAACACGGGCAGGAGTATCCGCGGGAGCGGGGCCCGGCGATCGGCTTTCTCCAGGAGACGCTCCGGTGGTGGGACCACTGGCTCAAGGACAAGGACACGGGCGTGCTGTCGGAGCCGCTGCTGCGGTGCCGGCTCGGGACGACCGACCCTTCGCGGGGCCACTGGACCGGGACGGACGCGTGGCCGCCGCCGCAGGTCACCGTCGTCCCCTACGCGCTCGGCGGCGGCCCTGTCGTCGTCGACTCGCCGCTCCGCACCGGGACGGACGCGGGCCGCTTCCTGCCGGTCGGCCACGACGGCGATCTGCCGCCGGACCAGCGGGAGGAGGACGCGCGCTCGGCGTGCTTCGAGTTCCCCGTCGGCGACGACGCCCTGACCGTTCTCGGCCGCCCCCGGGTCACGCTGCGGCTGCGCCCCGCCGCCTCCGGCGGGACCGTCGTGGCGCGGCTGAGCGACGTCGCCCCCGACGGTCTGTCCACGCTCGTCACCCGCGGGGCGCTGAACCTCGCCGCCCGGCGCGGTCCGGAGCGTGCGGAGCCCTGGCCCGCCGGCACGGTGGAGGACGTGACGTTCGAGCTCACGGCGGCCTGCCACGTCTTCGAGCCGGGGCACCGCATCAGGCTCGCCGTCTCCTCCGCGTACTGGCCGTGGATCTGGCCGCACCCGGCACCCGGGGGCTTCACCCTCGACCCGGCGGGCTCCCGGCTCGACCTGCCGGTCCGGCAACAGCCCGGGGCACAGGAGCGGGAGGAGCCCGTCCGCTTCGCGGAGCCGGAGCACTCCGCGGCACCCCCGGTCGCCGTCCCGCAGACGCTCGACGAGCCGCCGCCGCGGCTGCTGCTCACCCGCGATGTGCCGGCCGGCCGCTGGACCCTCGCGGCGACACCGCACCGTGGCGGCACCCATGTGCACCCGGACGGCCTGGAGTACACGCAGGAGAGCCACGAGACGTACACGATCGAGGACGGCGACCCGCTCTCCGCCGGCGCCCGCGCCGAGTGGACGATCCGGCTGCACCGGCCGGAGGCGGCCTGGGACGTGCGCGTCGAGACCCGTTCCGGGATCAGCTGCGAGGCGGCCGGCTTCGTCACGTCCGACGAGCTGGTGTGCAGGCACGGCGACGAGATCGTCTTCCACCGCACCTGGGAGAAACGCGTCTCCCGGCCGGCGGGCTGAACCGGCTGCCCGGCACGGTGCCATGACCGTGGGGCGGCCACGTAACGTGTCACCCACATCCGTGGAAAGCGAGGCAAGCACCGATGCCCGAGCAGAGCCCGCTCGATCTCGCCGAGGGCGACCCCTTCGGCCCGCACAACCTTCCGTACGGCGTCTTCACCACGGCCGGCGAACCCGACCGCAGGCGGCTCGGTGTCCGGATCGGGAACCACGTGCTCGACGTCGGCGCCGCCGCGCACGCGCTCGGCTCCCCCTATGCCGGACTGCTGGCCCGGCCGAGTCTCAACCCGCTGCTGGCGGCCGGGCGTACGACGTGGCGCGATGTGCGCAGGGCCGTCACCGCCTGGGTCACGGTGCCGGCGCACCGGCCCGACATAGAGCCGCTGCTGCACCCGCTGGACGCCGTGACGATGCACCTCCCGTACGAGGTGGCGGACTACGTCGACTTCTACGCGAGCGAGCACCACGCCACCAACGTGGGCCGGATCTTCCGCCCCGACGGCGAGCCGCTGACGCCCAACTGGAAGCACCTGCCGATCGGTTACCACGGCAGGGCCGGCACGGTCGTCGTCTCCGGCACCGATGTCGTACGCCCCTCGGGGCAGCGCAAGGCGCCCACCGACCCCGCGCCCGTCTTCGGGCCTTCCGTGAAGCTCGACATCGAGGCCGAGGTCGGCTTCCTCGTGGGTACGCCCTCGGAGCAGGGGAAGCCGGTGGCCCTCGCGGACTTCCGCGACCACGTCTTCGGTCTCTTCCTGCTCAACGACTGGTCGGCACGCGACATCCAGGCCTGGGAGTACGTGCCGCTCGGCCCGTTCCTCGGCAAGTCCTTCGCCACGTCCGTCGCCGCCTGGGTGACCCCGCTGGAGGCACTGGACGCCGCAAGGACCGCCCCGCCCGCCCGTGACGTCGAGCTGCTGCCCTACCTCGACGACTCGGCGGAGGAGGAGCCGGGCGGGTTCGACGTACGGATCTCGGTGGCGATCAACGGCCAGGTCGTCGCGGAACCGCCGTTCGACACCATGTACTGGACGGCCGCCCAGCAGCTGGCCCATATGACGGTCAACGGCGCCTCTCTCCGCACGGGCGACCTCTACGGCTCCGGCACCGTCAGTGGCCCCGAGGTGAACCAGCGCGGCTCGCTGCTCGAGCTCACCTGGAACGGCCGCGACGCCCTCGAACTGCCGGAAGGCAAGCGGACGTTCCTCGAGGACGGCGACGTGGTGACACTGACCGCCTGGGCCCCGGGCCCGGACGGTGTACGGGTCGGGCTCGGCGAGGTCGCGGGGCGCATCGTCCCGGCGCGCTGACGTCCCTCCTGGTCAGCATGAAGGCCCGGCCCCCGGCTCAGGGGTGCCGGGCCTTCGCGCGGTCCCCTCAGCCGCGCCCCGCCGTGGTCACTCGGCCTGCCAGAGCGCCGGGACCGACGGTGGCTCCCAGCCGGGCTGGGCCTGATGCCCCTGGAGGCACACATAGGTGCCACCTCCGTAGCTCACGCGGGCACCCGGCGCGTACGTCGTGCCCGCGGCCCATGTGCCGCCGGGCGGCGGTGTGGTCGGCCCCTCGGTCGGGCCCGGTCCCGGGGTCTGCGGCACGTTCAGCACGAAGTCGAAGGCCGCCTCCCGCGCGCCGCCGCTGTCGCGCACGGTCATCAGCAGCCGCGGGTCGAACAGCGGGTCGGTGTTGTTGCGGGGCTCGTTCGGGAAGTACAGCTGGGTGGTCAGCACCGGGCGGCCGGGGGCCTGCACCTTGACGTGGAGGTGCCGCGTACGGCCCGGGTACAGGCCCGGCACGATCGTGGTGAGGGAGAACGCGCCCCGGGCGTCGGTGAACTGGTGCCCGCGGAAGCGGAAGCCCACGGTGTCGTAGGCGCCGTTGACGTCGGCCTGCCAGAAGTCGAGCAGGACACCGCTCAGCGGGAGGCAGGCCAGCCCGAAGACGTAGCCGGTCACGGTCAGCCGCGTGCCCGGGGTACCGGGCTCCAGCAGCGACGACCGCCTCGGCGAGTCGGGCTTGAAGTAGGGGCCCTCCATCTGCGGCGGCGTCGGGTCGTCGCCGTCGTCGCACTCGGGGGTGAGGGCAGGGGCCACGCCTGCCGCCGAGGCGGTGCGCGCCGGCGCCGGCACGCCCATGAGGGCGATGGGCGCCGCCACGGACGCGGCGAGCGCCGCGCGCAGCACCGTCTTGCGGCTGGGACGGCGGTCCGGTGCCGCCGCGGTGGCCGTCGTCTCTGGAAGTTCACCGGTCGTGCCGGTGTCGCCGTCCATGCCTGCTCCTTGGTGGGGGGCGGGGGGTCGGCAACGAACCTACGCGGACGGCTCCGGGCGGACGATGGACCGGAGCCGGTGGTCGTGGTGAATATCGCCGTGGACGTCGCCGCCACGCCGGAAGGCGCCGGGGCTCACCCCGGTCTCCCGCCGGAAGAAGCGGCAGAAGTACGCCGGGTCGGTGAAGCCCACGCGGTCCGCCACCTGCCGCACCGTGAGGTCCGTCCTGGCCAGCAGCCGCTTGGCCTCATGGGTGCGGGACTCGCGGATCAGCCGGCCGGGAGTCCTGCCGGTCGCCGCCTTGACCGCCTCGGCGAGGTATCCGCCGCTGACGCCGATCCGGTCCGCGCATGCCGCCGCCGACCACAGGGCGGGCTCGTTGCGGGCGACGAGCCGCAGGAACTCCTCCGCCACGGCGCCGGGGCGCGTGAGCGGCGGTGGCGGTGCGGGCTCCGGCAGGCGTGCCGTGCGGACGACGAGGATGTGGAGCAGCGCCCGCAGCACGGTGGCGAACCCCGCCGCGCCGCGGCGGTACTCGTCGTCGAGGTCCGCGATCAGGTGGGCGGTCCGCTCGTGGGTCTGCTCGTCCAGGTCCCGCCACGGGCGCTCCGCGAGCCGCCGCAGCAGCTCCCGGTCGCCGGGATGGTCCAGGAGGAAGTCCTCGGTGAACAGCACGACGGTCCCCTCCAGCCCCTTCGCGCCCTCCCAGTGGTGCACCTGCCCCGGGGCGATGACGCACAGATGCGGCGGCCGCAGCTCCCACCGGGAGAGGTCGACCACATGGGCACCGGTCCCGGCGGTGACATGGACGATCTCGTAGAAGGTGTGGCGGTGCGGAAAGTCGGCCCGGGACATGGGGCCGATGGTGTCGAAGGTGCCGATGGCGAACGGCATGGCGTTGGGCATCGGCACCTCGAGGCGGTGCATGGGCAGCACGCCCTCCCGTGCGGCACGGCAGGGCGTCGTCCCGGGTAACACCGTCGTACCGCGCATGGTCCTGCTCCCTCGCGCTCGCGACCCACCGACAGGTCCGGACCAGTCGCGGTCACCATGGCACGCCTCGCACGGCCGCGGAACAGGGCGTGCGGGCCCCTAACTCTCGACGAGTCGGGCGACGACGACGAAGGAGGCTCCGATCAGCAGCAGACCGGCACCGGCGGCATGCCCCCGCCGGTGCCCGCGCACCAGATTCCGCAGGCACCCGGTGAGGGCGACGGCGGCCGCGGCTATGCCGAGGACGCCGAGCACGGCAGCGGTCCAGTACGCCCAGGAGTGCTCACCCAGGAACCTGAGCAGCAGCATCGACGGCAGGAGCAGCACGACCGGCCAGGTGCCGGCGCTCCGGGCTCCTTCCGGCGCACTCGCCGTCGCCTGTGGAGTGTTCTGGTCCTGCGGAGTGTTCTGGCCGCTCATGGGTCCCCCATGGTCCGTATCGGTCATCGGTCGACAGCGCCGGACGCTGGTCGGGCGCCCGGTACTCGCGCAGGAAGTCAACACGAGGTGATTCCTTCATCCGTGCGCGGGGTGCCGGTCCCTTTCCCCCCGCAACGCGGGCGCTCCCGCGAGCAGCGGGAACACGACGAAGGTCCGGCCTCTCCCCCGAGGAGACGCCGGACCTTCTCGCCGCGTTGCCCGTCAGCGGACGAACACGCCCGCCTGGCTCGCCAGATCCAGGAAGTACTGCGGGGCGAGACCGAGCACCAGCGTGACCGCCACGCCGACTCCGATCGTCGTCATCGTCAGAGGCGACGGCACCGCCACCGTCGGGCCCTCCGGCTTCGGCTCGCTGAAGAACATCAGCACGATGACCCGGATGTAGAAGAACGCGGCGATCGCCGACGAGATCACACCGACCACGACCAGCGCCCCGGCGCCGCCCTCCGCCGCCGCCTTGAAGACCGCGAACTTGCCGGCGAAGCCTGAGGTCAGCGGGATGCCCGCGAAGGCCAGCAGGAACACCGCGAAGACCGCGGCCACCAGCGGCGAACGCCGCCCGAGACCCGCCCACTTGGACAGGTGCGTGGCCTCGCCGCCCGCGTCGCGGACCAGGGTGACGACCGCGAACGCGCCGATCGTCACGAAGGAGTAGGCCAGCAGGTAGAACAGGACGGACGAGATGCCCTCGGGGGTCGTGGCGATGACACCGGCGAGGATGAAACCGGCGTGGGCGATCGACGAGTACGCCAGCAGCCGCTTGATGTCGGTCTGCGTGATGGCGACGATCGCACCGCCGAGCATGGTGACGATGGCGATCGCCCACATGACCGGCTGCCAGTCCCAGGCGAGACCCGGCAGCACCACGTACAGCAGCCGCAGCAGCGCGCCGAAGGCGGCGACCTTGGTGGCCGCGGCCATGAAGCCGGTGACCGGGGTCGGCGCGCCCTGGTAGACGTCCGGCGTCCACATGTGGAACGGCACCGCGCCGACCTTGAACAGCAGGCCCATCAGGATCAGCGCGCCACCGATCAGCAGCAGCGCGTCGTTGCCCATGGTGTCGGCGAGCGCCGGGTCGATGGTGCGCACGTTGCCCTCGACGACGTCCGCGATCCGGGCGTACGAGACGGAGCCCGCGTAGCCGTATACCAGGGCGATGCCGAAGAGCAGGAACGCGGAGGAGAACGCGCCCAGCAGGAAGTACTTCACCGCGGCCTCCTGCGACATGAGCCGCTTGCGCCGGGCCACGGCGCACAGGAGGTACAGCGGGAGGGAGAACACCTCGAGGGCGATGAACAGCGTCAGCAGATCGTTGGCGGCCGGGAAGACCAGCATGCCGGTGATCGCGAACAGCACGAGCGGGAACACCTCGGTGGTGGTGAACCCCGCCTTGACCGCGGCCTTCTCGTGCTCGCTGCCCGGTACGGCGGCTGCCTCCGCGGCGAACGAGTCGATGCGGTTGCCGTGCGCCGCCGGGTCGAGCCGGCGTTCGGCGAAGGTGAACACCGACACCAGCGAGGCCAGCAGGATCGTGCCCTGAAGGAACAGCGCCGGGCCGTCGACGGCGATGGCGCCCATCGCCGCGATCTGCTTCTCGGTGGTGCCGTACCCGCCGGCGGCGAGCCCGACGACCGCCGCGAAGGCGGCCGCGAGCGCGACGGTCGTGAGGAACAGCTGGGTGTAGTAGCGGGCCCTGCGCGGGACGAAGGCCTCCACCAGGATGCCCAGGACGGCCGCGCCGACGACGATCAGCACGGGCGCCAGTTGTGCGTACTCGATGTGGGGCGTGGGGATCTTGCCGAGGGGCTCGACCTCCGCCGCCGTTGTCCACAGGCTGTGGACAGCTGTAGCGCTCACTTGGCCGCCTCCACATCGGGCCGGGGGTCCTGCTTCTGTACGTCGGACATCGTGTGCTCCACGGCCGGGTTGATGATCTCCGTCAGCGGCTTCGGGAAGACGCCGAGGAAGAGCAGCAGGGCGATCAGCGGGGCGACCACCGCCAGTTCACGCACCCTGAGGTCCGGCATCGTGCGCACCTCGGCCTTCACCGGACCGGTCATCGTCCGCTGGTAGAGGACGAGGGTGTAGAGCGCGGCGAGCACGATGCCGAAGGTCGCGATGATCCCGGCCACCGGATAGGCGGCGAACGTGCCGACCAGGACCAGGAATTCACTGACGAACGGCGCGAGCCCCGGCAGCGAGAGGGTGGCCAGGCCGCCGATCAGGAACGTGCCGGCGAGCACCGGGGCGACCTTCTGCACACCGCCGTAGTCGGCGATGAGCCGCGAGCCGCGCCGCGAGATCAGGAAGCCGGCCACCAGCATCAGCGCCGCCGTGGACAGGCCGTGGTTGACCATGTAGAGCGTCGCGCCGGACTGGCCCTGGCTGGTCATGGCGAAGATGCCGAGGATGATGAAGCCGAAGTGCGAGACCGACGCGTAGGCGATCAGGCGCTTGATGTCGCGCTGGCCGACCGCCAGCAGCGCGCCGTAGACGATGCTGACCAGCGCCAGCACGATGATCGCCGGGGTCGCCCACTTCGACGCCTCCGGGAAGAGCTGGAGGCAGAACCGCAGCATCGCGAAGGTGCCGACCTTGTCGACGACCGCCGTGATGAGCACGGCGACGGGGGCCGTCGCCTCGCCCATGGCGTTGGGCAGCCAGGTGTGCAGCGGCCACAGCGGCGCCTTGATCGCGAAGGCGAAGAAGAAGCCGAGGAACAGCAGCCGTTCGGTGGTGGTCGCCATCTCCAGCGAGCCGTTCGCCCTTGCCTCCGCGATCTCGGAGAGCGAGAAGCTGCCCGCGACCACGTACAGCCCGATGACGGCGGCGAGCATGATCAGGCCGCCGGCCAGGTTGTACAGCAGGAACTTGACCGCCGCGTACGACCGCTGGGCGGCGGCGTTCTCGTCGGTGCCGGAGTGGGCGCGGTCGCCGAAGCCGCCGATGAGGAAGTACATCGGGATGAGCATGGCTTCGAACAGGATGTAGAAGAGGAAGACGTCGGTGGCCTCGAAGGACAGGACCACCATCGCCTCGACCATGAGGATCAGGGCGAAGAAGCCCTGAGTGGGCCGCCAGCGTGACGACTTGTTCTCGAGGGGGTCGGCGTCGTGCCAGCCCGCGAGGATGACGAACGGGATCAGCAGCGCGGTGAGCGCCACCATCACGACCCCGATGCCGTCCACGCCGAGCTCGTAGCGGACGCCGAAGTCGGCGATCCAGGCGTGCGATTCGGTGAGCTGGTACCTCTCGCCGCCGGGCTCGAACCGTACGAGCACGATCGCGGCCATGACCAGGGTGGCGAGCGAGAAGAGCAGGGCCACCCATTTGGCGGCGGTCCTGCGCGCGGCGGGGACGGCGGCGGTGACGATGGCGCCCACCGCCGGGAGCACCGCCGTGGCCGTCAGGATCGGGAAGGACATGTCAGACCGCCCTCATCAGCAGGGTCGCGGCGATCAGGATCGCCGTACCGCCGAACATCGAGACCGCGTAGCTGCGGGCGTAGCCGTTCTGCAGCTTGCGCAGCCGGCCGGAGAGCCCGCCGAACGAGGCGGCCGTGCCGTTCACCACGCCGTCGACCAGGCTGTGGTCGACGTAGACCAGGGACCGGGTGAGGTGCTCGCCGCCGCGGACCAGGACCACGTGGTTGAAGTCGTCCTGGAGCAGGTCGCGGCGGGCGGCCCGGGTGAGCAGCGAGCCGCGCGGTGCGGTGACCGGCACGGGCCGGCGCCCGTACATCAGGTAGGCGATCAGCGCGCCGGCCAGCAGGACGACCATGGTCGCGGTCGTGATGGCCGGGACACTGATCACCGGGTGCGGGTGCTCGAACTCGGTGACCGGGGCGAGCCAGTTGGCGAACCGGTCGCCGATGGAGAAGAACGCTCCCGCGAAGACCGACCCGAAGGCGAGCACGATCATCGGGATCGTCATCGACTTGGGCGACTCGTGCGGGTGCGGCATCTCGCCGGGGGTCACCTCGACGCCCGGCTCGACACTCGCGGCCTTGTCCGGGTCGGGCGCCGGCTGCCAGCGCTTCTCACCGAAGAAGGTCATGATCATCACGCGCGTCATGTAGAACGCGGTGATGCCCGCGCCGAGCAGCGCCACTCCGCCGAAGATCCAGCCGCGGATCCCGTCGTCGTAGGCGAACGCCGCCTCGATGATCTTGTCCTTGGACCAGAAGCCGGACAGGCCGGGGAAGCCGATGATCGCCAGGTAGCCGAGACCGAAGGTGACGAAGGTGATCGGCATGTACTTGCGCAGACCGCCGTACTTCCTCATGTCCACCTCGTCGTTCATGCCGTGCATGACCGAACCGGCGCCGAGGAAGAGTCCGGCCTTGAAGAAGCCGTGCGTCACCAGGTGCATGATCGCGAAGGCGTAGCCGATCGGGCCGAGGCCGGCCGCGAGGACCATGTAGCCGATCTGCGACATCGTCGAACCGGCCAGCGCCTTCTTGATGTCGTCCTTCGCGCAACCGACGATCGCACCGAAGAGCAGCGTGACCGCGCCGACGATGACGACGGCGAGCTGCGCGTCCGGGGCGGCGTTGAAGATCGCGCCGGAGCGGACGATGAGGTAGACACCGGCGGTGACCATGGTGGCCGCATGGATCAGGGCGGAGACGGGGGTCGGGCCCTCCATCGCGTCCCCGAGCCAGGACTGCAGCGGCACCTGGGCCGACTTGCCGCACGCGGCGAGCAGCAGCATCAGGCCGATGGCCGTCAGCATGCCCTCGCTCGTCTCCCCGGTCGCCCCCAGCACCGGGCCGAACGCGAAGGTGCCGAAGGTGGTGAACATCAGCATGATCGCGATCGACAGGCCCATGTCGCCGACGCGGTTGACGAGGAACGCCTTCTTCGCCGCGGTCGCAGCGCTGGGCTTGTGCTGCCAGAAGCCGATGAGCAGGTAGGACGCGAGACCGACGCCCTCCCAGCCGACGTACAGCAGAAGGTAGTTGTCGGCGACGACCAGCAGGAGCATCGCCGCGAGGAAGAGGTTGAGGTAGCCGAAGAAGCGGCGGCGCCGCTCGTCGTGCTCCATGTAACCGATCGAGTAGATGTGGATCAGGGTGCCCACACCCGTGATCAGCAGGACGAACGTCATCGACAGCTGGTCGAGCTGGAAGGCGATGTCCGCCTGGAAGCCCTCGACGGGGATCCAGCTGAACAGCTTCTGGTGCAGGGCCCGTTCCTGCGGGCCCTTGCCGAGCATGTCGACGAACAGCACCGCGCCGACCACGAAGGACGCGGCGGCGAGCAGGGTGCCCAGCCAGTGACCGGTCCGGTCGAGGCGGCGCCCGCCGCACAGCAGGACCGCAGCTCCGAGCAGAGGCGCCGCGACGAGCAGCGCAATCAGGTTCTCCACGATTCTTCCGACCCCTTACAGCTTCATCAGGCTGGCGTCGTCGACCGAGGCCGAGTGGCGGGAGCGGAACAGCGACACGATGATCGCGAGCCCGACCACGACCTCCGCCGCGGCGACGACCATCGTGAAGAACGCGATGATCTGGCCGTCGAGATTGCCGTGCATACGGGAGAAGGCGACGAACGCGAGGTTGCAGGCGTTGAGCATCAGCTCGACGCACATGAACACCACGATCGCGTTCCGCCGGATCAGGACGCCCGCCGCGCCGATGGTGAACAGCAGGGCGGCGAGATAGAGGTAGTTGACCGGATTCACCGCTTGGCCTCCTGTCCGTCCCGGTCCCGGGCGTCCTTGTCACGCCCGAGGCGCTCCTCGGAGCGCTGCTCCAGGGCCTTGAGGTCGTCGAGCGCCTCCGTCGAGACGTCCCGGATCTGACCGCGGTCGCGCAGCGTCCTGTTGACGGTGAGCTCGGACGGGGTGCCGTCCGGCAGCAGACCGGCGACGTCCACCGCGTTGTGCCTGGCGTAGACACCGGGCGCGGGCAGCGGGGGCAGATGCTTTCCTTCGCGCACGCGCTGCTCGGAGAGTTCGCGCTGGGTCTTGGCCCGCTCGATGCGCTCCCGGTGGGTGAGCACCATCGCGCCGACGGCCGCGGTGATCAGCAGCGCGCCGGTGATCTCGAAGGCGAAGACGTACTTGGTGAAGATCAGCGCCGCGATGCCCTCGACGTTCCCGCCGTGCGCGGAGTTGGCGGCGCCCAGTCCGTTGAAGTTCTTCAGGGAGGCGTTGCCGATGCCGGCGATCAGCAGGATGCCGAAGCCGAGGCCACAGGCCGCGGCGAGCCAGCGCTGTCCCTTCAGTGTCTCCTTGAGCGAGTCGGCGGCCGTGACGCCGACCAGCATGACGACGAAGAGGAACAGCATCATGATCGCGCCGGTGTAGACGACGATCTGGACGACGCCCAGGAAGTACGCCCCGTTGGCCAGGTAGAACACCGCGAGGACGATCATCGTCCCGGCCAGGCACAGGGCGCTGTGCACGGCCCGCTTCATCAGGATCGTGCAGAGCGCCCCGATCACGGCGATCGTGCCGAGGACCCAGAACTGGACGGCCTCGCCGGTGGAGGTGACGGATGCCGCGAGCGTGTTCATGCGCCGATCACCTTCTTCGAGGCGGGCTCGTCCTCGCCGAAGCTCGACTCGCCCTCCTGCGGCGCGGCCGAAGGCCCTGCCGATCGGTGCGGCTCGTCCTTGGAGACGGCCGCCTGCTGGACGGTGCCGGGGGCGGCCTCGGTGACCAGGCCCCGGTAGTAGTCCTGTTCGTCCATGCCGGGGTAGATCGCGTGCGGCGAGTCGACCATGCCCTCTTCCAGACCGGCGAGCAGCTGCTCCTTGGTGTAGATGAGGTTCTCGCGGCTCGAGTCGGCGAGTTCGAACTCGTTCGTCATCGTCAGCGCGCGGGTCGGACAGGCCTCGATGCACAGACCGCACAGGATGCAGCGGGCGTAGTTGATCTGGTAGACGCGGCCGTACCGCTCACCCGGGGAGTAGCGCTCCTCCTCGGTGTTGTCCGCGCCCTCCACATAGATCGCGTCCGCCGGGCAGGCCCAGGCGCACAGCTCGCACCCGACGCACTTCTCGAGTCCGTCCGGATGACGGTTGAGCTGGTGCCGGCCGTGGAAGCGCGGCGCCGTGACCTTCTGCTGCTCCGGGTACTGCTCGGTCAGCCGCTTCTTGAACATGGCCTTGAAGGTCACGCCGAAGCCGGCAACCGGATTCAGGAACTTGCTCTCGGATTCCTTGCCACCGGATTCCTTGCGCTGGGATTCCTCAGACACCGTCAGCCTCCTTTCCGTCCCGAGGACCATCACTGTCATTGGGGCCGCCACTGACGATCAGCTCGCGCTCGTGCCGGGGCCGCCTGCGCGGCACCGGCGGCAACTCCTGGCCGGGCAGCGGCGGTACGGGGAAGCCGCCCGCCATCGGGTCGAAGGCCGCGGGCGGCGGCTCGGCCGCCTGTTCGGCCTTCTCCTTACGGCCGCGGAAGACGTCGGCGACGAAGGAGAGCAGCAGCACCGCGATCACCGCGCCGCCGACGTACAGCACGATCTGCTGGAAGTCGTAGTTCTCGTTGCGCAGGGCGCGCACGGTCGCCACCAGCATCAGCCAGACCACGGAGACCGGGATCAGGACCTTCCAGCCGAGCTTCATCAGCTGGTCGTAGCGGACCCGGGGCAGCGTGCCGCGCAGCCAGATGAAGAAGAACAGCAGCAGCTGGACCTTGAGGACGAACCAGAGCATCGGCCACCAGCCGTGGTTCGCGCCCTCCCAGAAGGAGGAGATCGGGTACGGCGCCCGCCAGCCGCCCAGGAAGAGCGTCACGGAGACGGCGGAGACGGTGACCATGTTGACGTACTCGGCCAGCATGAACATCGCGAACTTGATGGAGCTGTACTCGGTGTTGAAGCCGCCGACCAGGTCGCCCTCGGACTCCGGCATGTCGAACGGAGCACGGTTGGTCTCACCGACCATCGTGACGACGTAGATGATGAAGGAGACCGGCAGCAGGATGATGAACCAGCGGTCGGCCTGCGCCTCCACGATCGCCGAGGTCGACATCGACCCGGAGTAGAGGAAGACGGAGGCGAACGCCGCGCCCATCGCGATCTCGTACGAGATCATCTGCGCGCAGGAGCGCAGACCGCCGAGCAGCGGGTAGGTCGAGCCGGAGGACCAGCCGGCGAGCACGATGCCGTAGATACCGACGGAGGCGATCGCGAGGATGTAGAGCATCGCGATCGGCAGGTCGGTCAGCTGCATCGTGGTGCGCTGGCCGAAGATCGAGACCTCGTTGCCGGCCGGGCCGAACGGGATCACGGCGATCGCCATGAACGCGGGGATCGCCGCGATGATCGGCGCGAGGATGTAGACGACCTTGTCGGCCCGCTTGACGATGACGTCTTCCTTCAGCATCAGCTTGATGCCGTCGGCGAGCGACTGGAGCATGCCCCAGGGGCCGTGCCGGTTCGGGCCGATGCGCAGCTGCATCCAGGCGACGACCTTGCGCTCCCACACGATGGAGAAGAGCACGGTCACCATCAGGAAGGCGAAGCAGAACACGGCCTTGATGAGGACGAGCCACCAGGGGTCGCGTCCGAACATCGACAGGTCTTCCAATGCCAGGACGGTCATGCCTCCACCTCCGTCGCGCCCGTCGCCGCCGCGATACGGACCAGCTCGCCGGGGCGTGCCCCGGTGTCCGTGGTGACGCCGCCGCCGACGGAGTTCATCGGCAGCCACACCACCCGGTCGGGCATCTCGCTCACCTGGAGCGGCAGCCGTACGGAGCCGGCCGGTCCGCGGACCTCCAGCTCGTCGCCGTCCTTGACGCCGGTCTCCGCCGCCGTGGCCGCCGACAGCCTGGCGACCGCGGCGTGCCGGGTGCCGGCCAGCGCCTCGTCGCCCTGCTGGAGCAGGCCCTGGTCGAGCAGGAGCCGGTGTCCGGCGAGGACCGCCTCGCCGGAACCCGGCCGGGGCAGCGGTTCGGCGCTCTGCGCCGGCTCGGTGGCCCGGGGGCCGTCCCAGCTGCCGAGCCTGTCCAGTTCGGTGCGTACGGACTTGAGGTCCGGCAGGCCGAAGGGCACGTCGAGCGTGTCGGCCAGCATGTGCAGCACCCGTGCGTCCGTCGGCGCGAGGGTCCGGGTCATCTGCTCGGGCTTGAGCGCCGCCTCGAACATCCGGGCCCTGCCCTCCCAGTTGAGGAAGGTGCCGGGCTTCTCCGCGACGGCCGCGACCGGGAAGACGACGTCCGCCCGTTCGGTGACCTCGCTGGGGCGGAGCTCCAGCGACACGAGGAACCCGACCGCGTCGAGCGCCTCTCGCGCCCGCGCCGGGTCGGGCAGGTCCGCGACCTCGACGCCCGCGACGAGCAGCGCGCCCAGTTCGCCGGTGGCCGCGGCCTCGACGATCTGGCCGGTGTCGCGGCCGTAGCGGTGCGGCAGTTCACGTACCCGCCAGACCTCCGCGGTCTCGGTACGGGCCCGCGGGTCGGTCGCCGGGCGGCCGCCCGGCAGCAGCGACGGCAGCGCGCCCGCCTCCACGGCGCCCCGCTCTCCGGCGCGGCGCGGGATCCACACCAGCTGTGCGCCGGTCGCGGCCGAGGCGCGTACGGCGGCGGTGAGACCGCCGGGCACGGCCGCGAGCCGTTCGCCGACCACGATCACCGCGCCCTCGGCGCGCAGCGCCTCCGCCGCCTTCGTGCCGGCCTCGTCGAGGCCGGTGCCCGAGGTGAGGGCGTTCAGCCACTCGGTCTCGGTGCCGGGTGCCGCGGGCAGCAGGGTCCCGCCCGCCTTCTCGAGGCCGCGCGTGGCGTGCGTGGCGAGGGAGAAGGCACGCTGTCCGTGCTTGCGGTGGGCCTTGCGCAGCCGCAGGAAGACGCCGGGGGCCTCCTCCTCCGACTCGAAGCCCGCGAGCAGCACCGCCGGGGCCTTCTCCAGCGACGTGTAGGTGACTCCGGTGCCGGACAGGTCCTTGCCCTGCCCCGCGACCCGCGCCGCGAGGAAGTCGGCCTCCTCCGCGGAGTGCGCCCGCGCACGGAAGTCGATGTCGTTGGTGTCGAGCGCGACCCGGGCGAACTTGGCGTACGCGTAGGCGTCCTCGACGGTCAGCCGGCCGCCGGTCAGGACAGCGGTACGGCCCTTGACGAGGCCGCGGGCCGCGGCCTCCAGCGCCTCCGGCCAGCTCGCCGGCTCCAGCACACCCTGCTCGTTGCGGACGAGCGGCGTGGTGAGCCGGTCACGCTGCTGTGCGTAGCGGAAGCCGAAGCGGCCCTTGTCGCACAGCCACTCCTCGTTGACCTCCGGGTCCTCCGCGGCGAGGCGCCGCATGACCTTGCCGCGGCGGTGGTCGGTGCGCGTGGCGCAGCCGCCCGCGCAGTGCTCGCACACGCTCGGCGAGGACACCAGGTCGAAGGGGCGGGAACGGAAGCGGTAGGCGGCCGAGGTCAGCGCGCCCACCGGGCAGATCTGGATGGTGTTCCCGGAGAAGTACGACTCGAACGGGTCGCCCTCACCGGTGCCGACCTGCTGGAGCGCGCCGCGCTCCAGCAGCTCGATCATCGGGTCGCCCGCCACCTGGTTGGAGAAGCGGGTGCAGCGGGCGCAGAGCACGCACCGCTCTCGGTCGAGGAGCACCTGCGTGGAGAGCGGGACCGGCTTCTCGAAGGTGCGCTTCTTGCCGTCGAACCGCGATTCGGCCTGGCCGTGCGAGACGGCCTGGTTCTGCAGGGGGCACTCGCCGCCCTTGTCGCAGACGGGGCAGTCCAGCGGATGGTTGATCAGCAGCAGCTCCATCACGCCCTTCTGCGCCTTCTCGGCGACGGGCGAGGTGAGCTGCGACCTGACGACCATGCCGTCGGTGCAGGTGATGGTGCAGGAGGCCATCGGCTTGCGCTGGCCCTCCACCTCGACGATGCACTGGCGACAGGCGCCGGCCGGGTCGAGGAGCGGGTGGTCGCAGAAGCGCGGGATCTCGATGCCGAGGAGTTCGGCGGCCCGGATGACCAGCGTCCCCTTGGGGACGGAGATCTCGATGCCGTCGATGGTCAGCGTCACGAGGTCCTCGGGCGGGACCGGGGCCTCGGAGCCCCCGGAGGGGGCAGACGTCGTGACCGTCATGCGTTCACCTCCATGTGCTTGTCCGCCCAGGCCGTCGACCTGGCAGGGTCGAAGGGGCAACCGCCCTGCGTGATGTGCTGCTCGTACTCGTCGCGGAAGTACTTGAGCGAGGAGAAGATCGGCGAGGCGGCGCCGTCGCCGAGGGCGCAGAACGACTTGCCGTTGATGTTGTCGGCGATGTCGTTCAGCTTGTCGAGGTCGGACATGACGCCGTTGCCGGCCTCGATGTCACGGAGCAACTGGACGAGCCAGTACGTCCCTTCGCGGCACGGTGTGCACTTGCCGCAGGACTCGTGGGCGTAGAACTCGGTCCAGCGGGTGACGGCCCGCACCACACAGGTCGTCTCGTCGAAGCACTGGAGCGCCTTGGTGCCGAGCATCGAACCGGCGGCGCCCACGCCCTCGTAGTCGAGCGGGACGTCGAGGTGCTCGTCGGTGAACATCGGCGTCGAGGAGCCGCCGGGTGTCCAGAACTTCAGCCGGTGGCCGGGCCGCATGCCGCCGCTCATGTCGAGCAGCTGGCGCAGGGTGATGCCGAGCGGCGCCTCGTACTGGCCGGGGCTCGCGACGTGACCACTGAGCGAGTACAGCGTGAAGCCCGGGGACTTCTCGCTGCCCATGGACCTGAACCAGTCCTTGCCCTTGTGCAGGATCGCGGGAACCGACGCGATGGACTCGACGTTGTTCACCACGGTGGGGCAGGCGTACAGGCCGGCGACCGCGGGGAAGGGGGGCCGCAGCCGGGGCTGGCCGCGGCGGCCTTCCAGGGAGTCCAGCAGCGCGGTCTCCTCACCGCAGATGTAGGCGCCGGCGCCCGCGTGCACGGTGAGTTCGAGGTCGAGGCCGCTGCCGAGGATGTTCTTGCCGAGGAATCCCGCCTCGTACGCCTCGCGCACCGCCTCGTGCAGCCGCCGCAGGACGGGGACGACCTCGCCGCGCAGATAGATGAAGGCGTGGCTGGAGCGGATCGCGTAGCAGGCGATCACGATTCCCTCGATGAGGGAGTGCGGGTTGGCGAAGAGAAGGGGGATGTCCTTGCAGGTGCCGGGCTCCGACTCGTCGGCGTTGACGACGAGATAGTGCGGCTTGCCGTCACCCTGCGGAATGAACTGCCACTTCATGCCGGTGGGGAAGCCGGCGCCGCCGCGGCCGCGCAGGCCGGCGTCCTTGACGTACGCGATCAGGTCGTCGGGCGACATGGCGAGCGCCTTGCGCAGGCCCTCGTAGCCGTCGTGCCTGCGGTAGGTCGCGAGCGTCCACGACTGCGGGTCGTCCCAGAAGGCCGACAGGACGGGGGAGAGGAGCTTTTCAGGGCTGCTCTCTCCCCCGACCTCCGGCCGGGAGCCGCCGCCGTGCTCGGTGGACAAGGTCATCACTCACCCTCCGCGACAGGTCCGGCCGGGTTGTCCGGGTCGGATGCCGAAGTCTTCTGCGGTGCGTCGTGCGAGCTGAGGTGCTCGGATCCGGCCTGCGGACGGCCCTTGGGGTACTCGCCGCGCGGGTGGACCACACGCGCGGGAGCGGCCTCGCCCTTGGCGAGCTTGAGCCCGATGAGCGACGCGGGTCCCGCGCCGCCGCCGGCCTCCACCGCGCCCGGCCGCTGGTCGGGGAAGCCGGCCAGGATGCGGGCCGTCTCCTTGTAGGTGCACAGCGGCGCGCCACGGGTGGGGACGACCTGCTCGCCGGCGCGCAGGTCGTCGACGAGCTGCTTGGCGGACTCGGGCGTCTGGTTGTCGAAGAACTCCCAGTTGACCATCACCACGGGCGCGAAGTCGCAGGCCGCGTTGCATTCGATGTGCTCGAGGGTGATCTTGCCGTCGTCGGTCGTCTCGTTGTTGCCGACGCCGAGGTGCTCCTTCAGCTCCTCGAAGATCGCGTCGCCGCCCATCACCGCGCAGAGCGTGTTGGTGCAGACGCCGACCTGGTAGTCGCCGGACGGCTTGCGCCGGTACATCGAGTAGAAGGTGGCGACCGCGGTGACCTCTGCCGTGGTCAGGTCCAGCATCTCGGCGCAGAACCGCATGCCGGTGCGGGAGACATGGCCCTCTTCCGACTGCACCAGGTGCAGCAGCGGCAGCAGGGCGGACCGGCTGCCGGGGTAGCGGGCGATGATCTCCTTCGCGTCCGCCTCGAGCCGCGCGCGCACCTCGGCCGGATAGTCCGGTGCGGGCAGTTGCGGCATGCCCAGCGATACGTCCGTCATCGGTCGACGCCTCCCATCACGGGGTCGATGGACGCGACGGCGACGATGACGTCGGCCACCTGGCCGCCCTCGCACATGGCCGCCATGGCCTGCAGGTTGGTGAACGACGGGTCCCGGAAGTGGACCCGGAAGGGCCGGGTCCCGCCGTCGGAGACGACATGGACGCCGAGTTCGCCCTTCGGTGACTCGACCGCGGCGTACGTCTGCCCGGCCGGCACCCTGAACCCCTCCGTGACCAGCTTGAAGTGGTGGATCAGGGCCTCCATCGAGGTGCCCATGATCTTCTTGATGTGGTCCAGGGAGTTGCCGAGACCGTCGGGGCCGAGCGCGAGCTGCGCCGGCCAGGCGATCTTCTTGTCGGCGACCGTCACCGGGCCCGGCTCGAGCCGGTCCAGGCACTGCTCGACGATCCGCAGCGACTGCCGCATCTCCTCGAGGCGGATGAGGAAGCGGCCGTAGGAGTCGCAGGTGTCGGCGGTCGGTACGTCGAAGTCGTACGTCTCGTAGCCGCAGTACGGGTCGGTCTTGCGCAGGTCGTGGGCGAGGCCCGTCGAGCGCAGGATCGGTCCGGTCGCGCCGAGCGCCATGCAGCCGGTCAGGTCCAGGTACCCGACGTCCTGCATACGCGCCTTGAAGATCGGGTTGCCGGTGGCGAGCTTGTCGTACTCCGGCAGGTTCTTCTTCATCGTCTTCACGAACTCGCGGAGCTGGTCGACCGCGCCGGGGGGCAGGTCCTGGGCGAGTCCGCCGGGCCTGATGTACGCGTGGTTCATGCGCAGGCCGGTGATCAGCTCGTAGATGTCGAGAATCAGTTCACGATCACGGAATCCGTAGATCATGATCGTGGTGGCGCCGAGCTCCATACCGCCGGTGGCGATGCACACCAGGTGCGAGGAGAGGCGGTTGAGCTCCATCAGCAGGACGCGGATGACGGTCGCCCGGTCGGGGATCTGGTCCTCGATGCCGAGCAGCCGCTCCACGCCGAGGCAGTACGCCGTCTCGTTGAAGAACGGCGTCAGGTAGTCCATGCGCGTCACGAAGGTGGTGCCCTGCGTCCACGTCCGGTACTCGAGGTTCTTCTCGATGCCGGTGTGGAGGTAGCCGATGCCGCAGCGGGCCTCGGTGACCGTCTCGCCGTCGATCTCGAGGATCAGGCGGAGCACCCCGTGCGTGGAGGGGTGCTGCGGGCCCATGTTGACGACGATGCGCTCGTCGTCGGCCTTGGCCGCGGACCGGACGACCTCGTCCCAGTCGCCACCGGTGACCGTGTACACGGGGCCTTCGGTGGTTTCGCGTGCGTGTGCAGACGGTGTAGTCACGAGTACGACCTCCGCTGGTCCGGAGCCGGGATCTGGGCGCCCTTGTACTCGACGGCGATGCCGCCGAGCGGATAGTCCTTGCGCTGCGGGAAGCCCTGCCAGTCGTCCGGCATCATGATCCGGGTGAGGGCGGGGTGGCCGTCGAAGACGAGCCCGAAGAAGTCGTAGGTCTCGCGCTCGTGCCAGTCGTTGGTCGGATAGACCGACACCAGCGACGGGACGTGCGGGTCGCGGTCCGGTGCCGAGACCTCGAGCCGGATCAGCCGGCCGTGGGTGAGCGAGCGCAGGTGGTAGACGGCGTGCAGCTCCCGGCCCTTGTCCTCCAGGTAGTGCACGCCGCTGACCCCGGTGCAGAGCTCGAAGCGCAGCGCCGGGTCGTCACGCAGCGTCTTCGCCACGGGCAGCAGGTGTTCGCGCGCGATGTGGAAGGTCAGTTCGCCGCGGTCGACGACGGTCTTCTCGATGGCGTTCTCGGGGACGATGCCCTGCTCCTCGAGTGCGCCCTCGAGTTCGTCGGCCACTTCGTCGAACCAGCCGCCGTACGGGCGGACGGCCGGCCCGGGCAGCCGTACGGAGCGGACGAGCCCTCCGTAGCCGGACGTGTCCCCTCCGTTGTTGGCGCCGAACATGCCGCGCTGGACGCGGATCTCCTCGCCGTGCTCGCCACGCTGGCCGGGAAGGTTCTGCGCGGAGAGGTCCTTCTCGGGATTCGGCTGGTCCGTCATCGCAGCAGCCCCTTCATCTCGATCGTCGGGAGCGCCTTGAGGGCCGCCTCCTCCGCCTCGCGGGCCGCTTCCTCCGCGTTCACACCGAGCTTGGAGCTCTGGATCTTCTGGTGGAGCTTGAGGATCGCGTCCATCAGCATCTCGGGGCGCGGGGGGCAACCGGGCAGATAGATGTCAACGGGGACAATGTGATCAACACCCTGCACAATCGCGTAATTGTTGAACATTCCGCCCGATGATGCGCAAACGCCCATGGAGATGACCCACTTGGGGTTGGGCATCTGGTCGTAGACCTGGCGCAGGACGGGTGCCATCTTCTGGCTCACCCGGCCGGCCACGATCATCAGGTCGGCCTGGCGCGGCGATCCGCGGAAGACCTCCATGCCGAAACGCGCCAGGTCGTACCGGCCGGCACCGGTCGTCATCATCTCGATGGCGCAGCAGGCCAGACCGAACGTCGCGGGAAAGACGGATGACTTGCGCACCCAGCCCGCGGCCTGTTCGACGGTGGTCAGCAGGAAACCGCTCGGCAGCTTCTCTTCGAGTCCCATGGTGTGCCCCTCAGCCCCTCAGTCCCATTCCAGGCCGCCGCGCCGCCATACATACGCGTAGGCGACGAAGACGGTGAGCACGAAGAGCAGCATCTCCACGAGCCCGAAGATCCCCAGGGCGTCGAAGGTGACGGCCCAGGGATAGAGGAAGACGATCTCGATGTCGAAAATGATGAAGAGCATCGCCGTCAGGTAGTACTTGATCGGAAAGCGTCCGCCTCCGGCGGGCGTAGGTGTGGGCTCGATGCCGCACTCGTACGCTTCGAGCTTTGCCCGGTTGTACCGCTTGGGGCCGATAAGCGTGGCCATGACCACGGAGAAGATCGCAAACCCTGCCCCGAGGGCGCCGAGCACAAGGATGGGCGCGTAAGCATTCACCCTCCCCGCTCCTTCCAGTCGTCCTTGACCGTTGGACCGCACCCGGGCGATCACCTCGCCACCTCGAGAACCGTGCCGAAGATCGTGCACATGTGAGGCAGTTCACAAGCCCGGAACCCGCATCCTATGCCTGTCGGTCTGTGATCTGCGACACGGGGTCGGGCATCGACTTTGTGATCTCCACCACCCGACGAAGGATCATGAAGCCGGATGAGCGGTGATCTTCGTACGCGAAGCTCCCGGGTGATCACCAGACGTGACATCTGGAGCTGTTACCGCTGGTCGGAGGCGGGGTGCTCTATCAAGCGGTGACGGGTGCACGCAAATTCGAGATGGACCGCATCGGGTGATATTGGACCACCGGGTCACCCGGCAGTGGGATGGGGCGGATCGCGGTGGACCGGAGCGTCGACCCGCGGCCTCCCGAGCGCCCGGACGTTGACCATTCTGTGACCTGCGCCACTCCTTCAAGAGTTCAACAAAAGCGGGCTTGGCCAACGAACTAAAGGGGTGGTAAGCCCACGGCAATTCGGACCTTTTACGGAAACCCCATGATCACAGCTGTGATCATGTCTGACCGGTTTGCCCGTTACGGCGTCAATAAGGGTCCATGCGCAGCGGATTCAGAGGTTCCGGTCGTAACTGTGGCGCAACACACGTTTCTTGAAGGGAACCGTCCTGCCCTGATAGCGGTTGTACTCATGTCCCACACCGCTCACATACCCAGCCACCGGAAGCCCCGCCGCAGCGCCTCGAAGATGGCGATACGCGCCGGAGTTGCCGGTGGCTTCCTCAGCACCATCGCGGTGGCCGGTGCTGCCGGGCCGGCGAACGCCGAGCCGGTGACCGAGACCATCGAGATGCCCTTGCTCACCGCCGACTCCCTGGCCGCGGTAGCGCAGTCCGCGGAGGCCACCCAGCAGGTCGCCCTCGACCTCGAGCTCCAGGCGCAGTTGCAGGCCCAGGAAGAGGCCGCCGCCGTCAAGGCCGCGAAGGCCGCAGAGAAGGCCAAGGCCGAGGCGGACCGCGCGGCCGAGGCCAAGGAGAAGGAAGAGGCGCGCAAGCGCGCCGAGGCCGCCGCCCAGGAGCGCGCGTCCCGCGACTCCGAGCGCACCACGCTCTCGGCCTCCGCCTCCACCGGCACCGCCACGGGCAGCGCCGCCACCGTGGTCGCCTTCCTCAAGGCGCAGCTCGGCGACGCGTACATCATGGGCGCCACCGGCCCCAACGCCTGGGACTGCTCCAGCCTGGTCCAGGCCGCGTACCGCACCGTCGGCATCGACCTGCCGCGCGTCTCCCAGGACCAGTCGCTGGCCGGCACCCAGGTCGGCACCTCCAACCTTCAGGTGGGCGACATCCTTTACTGGGGCGGCGCCGGTTCCGCGTACCACACGGGCGTCTACATCGGTGACGGCCAGTACCTGGACGCCGCGAACCCCAGCAAGGGCGTCGTCATCCAGGACCTGTCCGGCTACCCGGCGAGCGGCGCGGTGCGCGTGCTCTGACGTTCCCGCAGTGCCTGGAAGGGCCGTCGTTCCCTCGGGGGGAGCGGCGGCCCTTCGACGTGCCGGGCCGGGCCGCCACCGATGACGCGGGCGGCGTGGCCGTCAGGCGGGCGGGGCGTCGTGCAGGATGCGCTGGAACAGCCGGTGGTCGCGCCACCGGCCGTCGATGTGCAGATAGCGCGGCGCGGTGCCGATCGGCTCGAAGCCGCACCGCTCGAGCACGCGCTGCGAACGCAGGTTGTCCACCAGTGTGGTGGCCTCGATCCTGTGCAGCCCCAGCTCGCCGGCCGCGATGCCGCACACCGCCTCCACGGCCGCCGTCGCCAGGCCCCTGCCCTGGTGGCCGGCCGCCGTCCAGTAGCCGAGGTAGGCGCTGCAGAAGGGCCCGAGGGTGATGCCCGAGAGCGTGATCGTCCCGACGACACGTCCGTCGCCTGCGACGAGCAGCCAGGGCACCATGCGGCCGGCCTCGTACTCACGCAGCCGTTCGGCGAGGCGGCCGGCCTGTCCCTCGACGGTGAAGAAGCGTTCGTCGCGGCGCGGTTCCCAGGGAGCCAGGTGCTCCCGGTTGTCCACGTACGCCGCGCACAGCGCCTCAGCGTCGGCGGGCGTCGCCGTCCGCAGCACCGTGCCGTCGGGCAGCACCGCGGCGCTCACGCCTTCGGAGCCACCTTCGACAGGCCGTTGATGATGCGGTCCATGGCGTCGCCGCCCGACGGGTCGGTCAGGTTCGCCAGCATCTTCAGGGTGAACTTCATCAGCAGCGGGTGGGTCAGACCGCGCTGCGTCGCGATCTTCATGACCTTCGGGTTGCCGATCAGCTTCACGAACGCGCGGCCCAGCGTGTAGTAGCCGCCGTAGGTGTCCTTGAGGACCTTCGGGTAGCGGTGCAGCGCCAGTTCGCGCTGGGCCGGGGTCTGCCGGGCGTGCGCCTGGACGATGACGTCGGCCGCGATCTGGCCCGACTCCATCGCGTACGCGATGCCCTCGCCGTTGAACGGGTTGACGAGGCCGCCCGCGTCGCCGACCAGCAGCAGGCCCTTGGTGTAGTGCGGCTGGCGGTTGAACGCCATCGGCAGGGCCGCGCCACGGATCGGCCCCGTCATGTTCTCGTCGGTGTAGCCCCAGTCCTCCGGCATCGAGGCGCACCAGGCCTTCAGGACCTCGCGCCAGTCCAGTTCCTTGAAGGACGCCGAGGTGTTCAGGACGCCGAGACCCACGTTGGACGTGCCGTCGCCCATGCCGAAGATCCAGCCGTAGCCGGGCAGCAGCCGGTCCTCGCCCGGACCGCGCCGGTCCCACAGCTCCAGCCACGACTCGAGGTAGTCGTCCTCGTGACGCGGTGAGGTGAAGTACGTACGGACCGCCACGCCCATCGGACGGTCCTCGCGGCGGTGCAGGCCCATCGCGAGCGAGATCCGGGAGGAGTTGCCGTCGGCGGCGACCACCAGCGGGGCGTGGAAGGTGACCGGGGTCTTCTCCTCGCCGAGCTTGGCGTGCACGCCGGTGATCCGGCCGGTGCGGTCGTCGATGACGGGGGCGCCGACGTTGCACCGCTCGTACAGCCGCGCGCCCGCCTTCTGGGCCTGGCGGGCCAGCTGCTCGTCGAAGTCGTCGCGCTTGCGGACCAGTCCGTAGTCCGGGTACGAGGCGAGGTCCGGCCAGTCGAGCTGGAGACGCACACCGCCGCCGATGATCCGCAGGCCCTTGTTCCGCAGCCAGCCCGCCTCTTCGGAGATGTCGATCCCCATGGAGACGAGCTGCTTGGTGGCGCGCGGGGTGAGGCCGTCGCCGCAGACCTTCTCGCGCGGGAAGGCGGTCTTCTCCAGCAGCAGCACGTCCAGCCCGGCCTTGGCCAGGTAGTACGCGGTGGTGGAGCCGGCCGGGCCCGCCCCGACGACGATCACATCGGCAGTGTGCTCGGTGAGGGCTTCGGTCACGGCGGCTTCTCCCGAGTATTCGATGGGGCATTCCGATATTTGCGTACCGAACGGCACAGGACCTGTGCAGTCTTGTGCAGTCTAAGGTGGCGTACCGATCAACCGACCGAAGGGCTCCGTCTATGAGCAGCAGGCCGCTCCCCGTCATACAGCTCCGGGTGCCCACGGACGAGGACGCTGTCATCTGGCACCGGGTCTTCGACGACCCGGAGGTCATGGAGTTCCACGGCGGAAGAGCGGCCGAGCTGTCCGTGTACGAGGAGCTGACGGCCCGGCAGCGCAGACACGACGCCGAGCACGGGTTCTGTCTCTGGACGATGCTCGACGAGGACGGCGAGGTCGTCGGCTTCACGGGCGCCCAGCCCTGGCCGCACGAGGACTTCGGCCCTGTCGGCGAGATCGAGATCGGCTGGCGGCTGGCCCGTTCCGCCTGGGGCCGCGGCTACGCGACCGCCGCCGCCCGCACCACGCTGGAGCGGGTACGGGCGGCGGGGGTGGAGCGGGTCGTGGCGATGGTGAACTCCCGCAACGAGCGGTCCATCGCAGTGGCGAGGCGGCTCGGCATGGAGCTCGCGGAGACCTTCACGACCCCGGTGTCCCGGCAGAGCGGGTACTGCTTCCGGCTGGAGCTCGGCGGCCCCGGCCGCCCCTGAGCGCCGACGGGGCGCTCAGGGGGCGGTCGCCTGCGGGTGCCGGGCCGCGGCGGCGGGCTCAGCCGACCTTGAACGTGCTGATGGCGGTGGAGAACACGACGTCCTCGGCCGGGTTCCATGTGTCGGCGCGTCCGGCGGCAAGAATCGCGTACTCGGTCCCGTCGGCGGCGACGAAGGCCTGGTCGATCACATGGCGCCGCAGGTCGCTCTCGTCGGGCTCGGGGACGTGCGTGAACTCCCAGATCGCGCCCGGACGGCCCTGGTAGGTGTTCTCCTCCAGGCGGAGCCGCTCGTAGTCGCTCCCGGCCTTGGCCAGATGCTTCTGCTCCAGGCCGGTGAAGTTGTCGTACGAACTCATCGGCGTGTTCCTGACGATGCCGATCTGGATGTAGTCGCCGCCGGTGGGCGCCTCGTAGAAGACCTGGCTGCCGGCCTGCCGGCGTGACCATCCCTCCATCACGCCGACGGTGAACCCGGCGGGGTCCCGCTTCAGCACGAAGCCGGCCGGGAGCACCGGGTCGGCGCTGGGCGACGGCCCCGTCGCGCTCGGGGACGGCGTCGTGGTCGGCGTGGTGGACGCCGCAGGGGGCGGCGGGGTCGGCGAGGGCGATGTGGAGCCCTTCGCGTCGCCGTCGGGCGTCCCGACGATCTCGATCGACGGATCGGCCTGGTCGTCACGGTCCTGGAGCATCAGCACGCCCGCGGTCGCGCCGCCGCCGATGACGAACGCGGCGGTCAGGGTCGCCGTCCACACCAGGACCCGGCGCTTGCCGCTCCCGTCGGCGGCGGGCTCGTCGTACACGCCGGGGAGCGGGGGCTGCGGCGCGTACGGTGCGGGGACGTGGGCCGCCGCGCCGCCGTCCACGGCGGTGGGCGTGGGCACGGAGGCGACCGGGCCCGGCTCGGGCGCGGGCCCCACGGCCCCTGCGGCCTCCGGCAGAACGGCCGGGTCCGCGCCGGCGGGCGCGGCGGGGTGCGGCGTCGCCTCTGCGGGGGCGGCAGGGGCGGGCGCCGCGCCGGCCGGGCCGGGGCCGGGCCCGTAGGGCGGCGGGGTGTGGCCCATGGGCGCTTGCCCAGGCATGGGCCACACCGGCGGAGGCGGGGCGGAGCCCGTGCCCACAGGCGTCGGCCCGCCGCCCGTGAGGCGCAGCAGCACAGGGCCGAGCAGCAGCGCTCCGCCCACCCACAGCAGCCCGAACAGCAGCGCGTCCGGCACGCTCGGGGCCACCTCCGTCCTGCCCAGGGCGCCGATGTCGCCCAGGGCGCCCGCGAGATCCGTGGTGACGCCGCTGACGCCGGTGAACGTCAGGAGCAGCGCCAGCGTGAACCCGCCTGCCAGCGCCTGCTCACGGCGGTCGGCCGAGCGGCGGGCCGTCCAGAGGCCGATGGCCAGGGCGCACACGGCGCCGAGCACCAGGGCGCCGGCCACCGCGCCGCCGCCCCACTCGTCGGAGATCTCCCCGAGGCCGATGCTGCCGCGCTCCACGGCGGTGTCGCCCCAGCCGACGCTGCCCCTGAAGCTGTACTCCACGGGCACGCCCCAGCTCAGCCCGAGCACGGCGAAGCCGATGTTGGGCAGGATCGGCAGGGCGAGCAGCAGTGCCGTGCCGTCCACGTCGTCGGTGCGGGCGAAGGTCACGAAGCCGACCAGCGAGCACAGCGCGACCACCGCGCCCACCACGCCGACCGCCGTGCCCAGTGCGCGGACCGCCGACCGGGCGGCCGGACGCTGCGCGAGCGCGGCCGCGAGCTGGTCCCGCTGGAGCACCCCGGCGGTCACCACCAGGGAGATCACGAGGGCGCCGAGCGCGGCGAGCACGGGCGAGGAGGAGACCTTCACACCCAGGATCTCGGGCTGGGCGAACAGGCCGAGCACCAGTACCGCGCCCGTCACCAGCAGGGAGACGCGCACCGCTGCCTCGAGGCCCTCGCCGCGCCGGCGCAGCGTCCGGGCACCCAGCCAGAGGGCGGCGATCCACAGCGCGGTCACCGTCAGCGGTACGACCGACAGGGACGCCGCTCCCTGCGCGAGTTCGTCCATGCCGGAGCCGTAGGAGCCGTCACCGTCGGACCCGAAGCCCGATCCGGAGCCGAAGCCGGGTCCGTCCGGTCCGTACGGTGACGCTCCGGCCGCCTTCAACTCGAAGCCGCCGCCGACGCCCTGGAGCAGCAGGGCGAGGGCGATACGGAGCCGCTCGCTCCAGCCGACGAAGACCTCGTCGTCCTGGCCGTAGGACGGAATCGCCAGCCCGATCGCGAGCACCAGCAGCAGTCCGGTCGGCCACACGGCGGCCTTGGCGGCCGACAGCCAGTCGCCTCGCATCGCCCGTCCGAGGAACGCGCCGACGGGCGACGGCTGTACGGGGCCGGGCCCGTACACCGGCGGGGGCGGCACAGCGGGAGCGGGCGGAGCGGCCGGTGCCGAAGCGCTCGGTGCCGAAGGGGCCGGCAGGGCGGCGGGGGCCGGTGGCTCGGCGGGGGCCGGCGGCCCGGCCGGCGCGGACGGAACTTCGGGCAGCCGTTCCTTCCCGCATTTCATGCAGAAGCGCGCCTCGTCCGGGAACGGGGTGCCGCAGTGCAGGCAGTACGACGCCATGGGGAGACTCCGAAAGAGCAAGCGGTGACGGGGAGACGGGGACGAACGACATACGAGCCGTGAGCAGTCTTAGACAACTGACTCATCTTCACCATCGGGCGGTTCCCGTCAACTCGCCCTTCCACAAGGGAAGTGGGCGCCGCCTCAGAACACCGACAGACCCGTCAGTGTCGTGAAGCGGTCCAGCGCCGCCACCCCCGCCACCGAGTTGCCCCGCGCGTCCAGCCCCGGGCTCCATACGCACAGCGTGCACCGCCCCGGCACGACCGCCACGATCCCCCCGCCCACCCCGCTCTTGCCGGGCAGGCCGACCCGGTAGGCGAAGTCCCCGGCCGCGTCGTAGGTACCGCACGTGAGCATGACGGCGTTGATCTGCTTGGCCTCGCTGCGGGTCAGCAGCCTCGAGCCGTCGGCGCGCAGTCCGTGCCGGGCCAGGAAGCGGGCCGCCAGGGTCAGATCCGCGCAGCTCATCTCGATCGAGCACTGCCAGAAGTAGTGGTCGAGCAGTGTCGGCACGGGGTTGACGATGTTGCCGTACGAGGCCATGAAATGGGCGAGGGCGGCATTGCGGTCGCCGTGCGCGGACTCCGACTCGGCGACCTCTGGGTCGAAGGCCAGGTCCGGGTTGCCGCTCTCCTGCCGCAGGAACTCCAGCAGTTCGCTGCTCGCGTCGCCGGTCAGGGTCTGCAGCCGGTCGGTGACGACGAGGGCTCCGGCGTTGATGAACGGGTTGCGCGGGATCCCGTTCTCGTACTCCAGCTGCACCAGCGAGTTGAAGGGGTTGCCCGAGGGTTCACGGCCGACGCGTTCCCACAGGCTCTCGTCGTCCGCGGCGAGGGCGAGCGCGAGGGTGAAGACCTTGGTGATCGACTGTACGGAGAAGGGGTGTTGCCAGTCCCCCACTCCGTACACCGTGCCGCTGACGTCGGCGATCGCCATGCCGAAGCGTCGCGGGTCGACCGAGGCGAGAGCCGGGATGTACTCGGCGGGCGTGCCGCTGCCGATCAGCGGGGCGACGTCGGCCGCGATCTGTTCCAGGACCGCCTGGTAGTCCACGGCGATCCCCTGGAGCTCCATGTCCGGCTGCCTACCGGGGCCTGGTGCCGCGGTGCAGCGCCACGATGCCGCCGGACAGGTTGCGCCAGGCGACCTGGGACCAGCCGGCCCGCTGGAGGCGGCCGGCGAGCGCGGGCTGGTCGGGCCAGCTCTGGATCGACTCGGCGAGGTAGACGTAGGCGTCGGGGTTGGAGGAGACGGCACGCGCCACGGGCGGCAGGGCACGCATCAGATACTCCTCGTACACCGTGCGGAACGGCGCCCAGGTCGGATGCGAGAACTCGCAGATGACCACGCGCCCGCCCGGCTTGGTCACCCGGTACAGCTCGCGCAGCGCGGCGTCGGTGTCCTGGACGTTGCGCAGCCCGAAGGAGATCGTCACGGCGTCGAAGACCCCGTCGGCGAACGGCAGCTTCGTCGCGTCGCCCGCGGTGAGCGGCAGCCAGGGGTTGCGCTTCTTGCCTTCGCGCAGCATGCCGAGGGAGAAGTCGCACGGCACGACGTACGCGCCGGTGGCCGTGAAGGGCAGGGACGAGGTGCCGGTGCCCGCGGCGAGGTCGAGGACCTTCTGCGCGGGGCGGGCGTCGACCGCCTTGGCGACCTCCTTGCGCCACAGCCTGGCCTGGCCGAGCGAGAGCACGTCGTTGGTGAGGTCGTACTTGGCCGCCACGTCGTCGAACATCGAGGCGACTTCGTGCGGCTGCTTTTCCAGGGAGGCTCGGGTCACGGACCCATTGTGCAACCCGGCCCGTCCCTGTCAGGGACCAGGGTTGCGCCCGCGCGCCACGGGACGGCTCGACTGTCCCGCCGAACGGCCCGGTGGGCCGGAACGCGGTGGATCCGTCTGTCGTGGATCCGTCCGCCCGGATCGGGCCTGATCCAGACGTGAGGCCCTAGCTGCGCCGGTGGACCAGCCGCCCGCCGATGACGGTGGCCACGCACGTCGACGCCCCGCGCCGCACCAGTTCGGCCCGGTCCGGCACGTCGAACACCGCGAACCGTGCGGGCCCGCCCGGGTTCGGCATGGGGAGCAGGACGAGCGGCACCGGTGAGAAGGACGGGGGTCCGGGCAGCTTCGGCGGGCGTCCGCCCACGACCAGCCCGGCACGGCGCACGGCGTCCAGCGCGGGCCGGCTGCGCAACTCGCCCGCGATGGCGACCGTTCCGTGTGCCAGCAGACGCTGGACACCGCGGCGTGCGCTCGCGCCTCGCCGTGCCGCGTCGGCGCGGAAGAGGGCCTGCGCGCGTTCCCCGGTGATCGGCTCGGTGCCCAGCTCGGCGGCCTCGCGCGGGTCGGGGTGGTAGGTGGCTTCGAGCAGCTCGGGCCCGTAGGGGTTGAGCAGCCCCGGGGTGAGGATGCCGGGCCACCGCCGTACCCGTGCCTGCGGGCGGACGGCGGCCAGTTCCTCGTACGGGCCGACGGCCGCGACCTGCGCGCCGTCGACGAGGACGGCGAGCTCGGGCGAGGCCTCGGCCACATGAATGGTCAGCAAGGCGGCCTCAGTTCGAGGCGAGCAGCTTCAGCTCGGGGTGCGCCGTCCCGCCCTCGATCGCCGTGGACGAGATGTGCGACACGACCCGCTCGTCGACCGGGTCGTCGGCCGGGTCGTCGTGCACCACGATGTGCTCGTACGTCGTGGTCCGCTGCGCCGGGACGCGGCCCGACTTGCGGATCAGGTCGATGATCTCCATGCGGTTGGAGCGGTGCTTGGCGCCCGCCGAGGAGACGACGTTCTCCTCGAGCATGATCGAGCCGAGGTCGTCCGCGCCGTAGTGCAGCGACAGCTGGCCGACCTCCTTGCCGGTGGTGAGCCAGGAGCCCTGGATGTGCGCGACGTTGTCGAGGAAGAGCCGGGCGATCGCGATCATGCGCAGGTACTCGAAGAGCGTGGCCTGCGTACGGCCCTTGAGGTGGTTGTTCTCGGGCTGGTACGTGTACGGGATGAACGCGCGGAAGCCGCCCGTGCGGTCCTGCACGTCGCGGATCATGCGCAGGTGCTCGATGCGCTCGGCGTTGGTCTCGCCGGTGCCCATCAGCATCGTGGAGGTGGACTCCACGCCCAGGTTGTGCGCGATCTCCATGATCTCCAGCCACCGCTCGCCGGACTCCTTGAGCGGCGCGATCGCCTTGCGGGGCCGCTCCGGCAGCAGCTCGGCGCCGGCGCCGGCGAACGAGTCCAGACCGGCGGCGTGGATGCGGGTGATCGCCTCCTCGACGGACACCCCGGAGATCTTGGCCATGTGCTCCACCTCGGACGCGCCGAGCGAGTGGATCACCAGCTGCGGGAACTCCTTCTTGATGGCCGCGAAGTGCTCCTCGTAGTACTCGACGCCGTAGTCCGGGTGGTGACCGCCCTGGAACATGATCTGCGTGCCACCGAGCTCGACGGTCTCCGCGCAGCGGCGCAGGATGTCGTCGAGGTCACGGCTCCAGCCCTTCGCGGTGTCCTTCGGTGCGGCGTAGAAGGCGCAGAACTTGCACGCCGTGACACACACGTTGGTGTAGTTGATGTTGCGCTCGATGATGTACGTCGCGATGTGCTCGGTGCCGGCGTACCGGCGCCGGCGCACGGCGTCCGCCGCCGCGCCCAGGGCGTGCAGCGGAGCGGAGCGGTAGAGCTCGAGCGCTTCCTCTGCCGTGATCCGCCCGCCTTCTGCGGCACGGTCCAGGACGGGCTGAAGATCGGCCTTCTCGGTCACCGGGCGTCACCCTTCGGCGGTTTTTCGGTGGATCTACGGACCGATCCAGGCTACGCCACCCCTCCGGCCCTTCCGTCAGCCGGTCTTCTTGGTGAGCGTGGCGGTCGGCCGGCCCGCGGCCTCCTCGTCGGACCGGTAACGCAGTGTCCCGTCGTCGTCGAGCGTGAAGAGGAGTCCGGCCTTGCCCGAGGTGCACTGGCCCTGCTGTCCCGGCCGTTCGGGGTCGGCGCGCTCCTCGACGCGCAGGGACCGCTGCGTGCTGCCCGCGGCGAGCTTGCCGACGCCGTGGCACTCGACGCTCACCCCCAGCACGGAGATCGACGTGGTCGTGCGCACGACGTCGTCCCCCTTGCCGCCCTCGGTGAAGGTGACGGTCAGCGTGCCGTGCGGCAGGCCGGTCCGCTCGACCGCCGGTCCGCTCCAGGTGCCGAGGAACGCCTGAGGCACCTCATCGACCTGGGCGGAGGCGGAGGCGCTCGGGCTTTTCGACGCTGTCGCGGCAGGTGGCTGGGCGCCGGTGTCGCCCTGGTCCGTGCCGCCGGCGCCGTCCCGCCACTGGTCGAGCAGCACAGCACCGCCGACCGTGACGGCGGCGAGGGCGCCGGCGACCGTGAGCGCCAGGGTGCAGCTGACCCGGCGGCCCGGCCGGCTCCCGCCGGCGGTAGCGGTGACCGAGAAGCCGTTCCCCGGCGTCTGGGACGGGCCGGTCGGTCTCGCGCCCGGCTGCGACGCCCAGCCGGCCGGGGCCTGCCCGGGCGAACCGGGTTCGATCGGCGGGCCGAAGACACCGACAGCCGGGCTGCTGAACGCGACGGGTCCCGATGCGGCGCCCTCGGGCGGGACGGGCGGGGGCTCCGGCAGCGATTCAAGGTGGAGCAGTTCCACCGCCGCGCGGCTGATCTGCTCGACCAGCGGCCCCGGCAGCCACCCCGACGACTGCCCCGCGGTGACGGCGAGCCCGTCCGCGATCTCGCCGGGGCCCGGCCGCGCGGCCGGGTCCTTGGCCAGGCAGGCGGCCACCACGTCCCGCAGTTCGCCGTCCAGCGCGCCGAGTTCGGGCTCCTCGTGGACCACCTTGTAGAGCAGCGCGGCCGAGGAGTCGCCGTGGAAGGGGGCGGTGCCGGTCGCCGCGTACGCGAGGACCGCGCCGAGCGAGAAGACGTCTGCGGCGCCGGTGACGCCCTTGCCGAGGATCTGCTCGGGAGACATGTAGCCGGGCGACCCGACGGAGACGCCGGTGGAGGTGAGCGATGCCGTGCCGTCCGTGGCACGGGCGATCCCGAAGTCGATCAGCCGCGGCCCCTCCAGCGTCAGCAGGACGTTGGACGGCTTCACGTCCCGGTGCACCAGCCCCAGCGCGTGCACGGCGACGAGTGCGCGTGCCAGTCCCGCGCCCAGCACCCGCACCGCGTGCACGGGCAGCGGCCCGTGGTCCGTGACCGCCTGGGTGAGGGAAGGTCCGGCGACGTACCCGGTCGCCACCCATGGCACCGGCTCGTCGGGGCCGGCGTCGAGGACCGGGGCGGTCCACTCCCCGCCGACCCGGCGTGCCGCCTCCACCTCACGCCGGAAGCGGGCACGGAACTCGTCGTCGAGCGCGAAGTGCGGATGGACGACCTTGACCGCGACGGTGCGCCCGCCGGCGCTGCGCCCCAGATAGACGCGCCCCATCCCGCCCGCCCCGAGCCTGCCCAGCAGCCGGTACGCGCCGATGCTGCGCGGCTCGCCGGGATCAAGCGGCTGCATCTGAACTCCCCCGTTCGGCATCCTGCGCCAGTCGGCCCTCAGCCTAGGGGCTTTCGTTCGGATCGGGCCGGAGTGCCCGGACGCCGGTCAGCTGCCGAGGAGTTCGACCTTCACGTCCGCCGGGAAGCCGGTCGTCGGACCGGTCCTGCGGGCGAATTCCGTGACGCCGGCGAGCTGGTCCGGACCGAAGCGGAAGTCCAGCGTCGTGAAGTACCGCTCCAGCAGCTCCGCGTCGAAGGCCTCCCAGCGCGCCGCCTGCTCGGCGACCTTGCCGACCTCTTCGAGGGACAGGTCCCGCGAGGCGAGGAAGGCCTCGTGCACCTTGCGCACCACGTGGGGCTCACGGGCCAGATAGTCCTTGCGCGCGGCCCAGACGGCGAAGACGAACGGAAGTCCGGTCCACTCCTTCCACATCTGCCCGAGGTCGTGGACCTGGAGACCGAGGCGGGGAGCATCGTGGAGGGAGGCCCGCAGCGCGGCGTCGCCGATCAGGACGGCCGCGTCGGCCTCCTGCATCATCACGCCGAGGTCGGGCGGGCACGTGTAGTAGTCGGGGGCGACCTGGTACTGCTCGGCCAGCAGCAGCTGGGCCAGCCGTACCGACGTACGGGAGGTCGAGCCGAGCGCGACCCGCGCCTTGTCGAGCTGCTCCAGCGGAAGCTGCGACACGATCACGCAGGACATCACCGGGCCGTCGCAGCCGACCGCGAGGTCGGGAAAGGCTACGAGGTCGTCGGCATTGCGAAGGAATTCCACGAGCGTGACGGGCGCGATGTCGAGTTCGCCCCTCACCAGCCGTTCGCTGAGCTTCTCCGGGGTGTCCTTCGTCAGTTCGAGATCGAGGAGAGTTCCGGTCCTGGCGAGCCCCCAGTAAAGGGGGAGACAGTTCAGGAACTGGATGTGACCGACACGCGGCCGGCTGCGACGGAGGTCTGTTGCTGTGCTTTCTCCAAGACTGTCCACATCGTGAGGCTAGACCTGCCCCCCGGATCTCCCCGCGCCGGGTCGCCGCGATTGCCGGGCGCGGCCCCTCCGAGCTGGGCTTCGTCAGCGCGACGAGGAGTCAGTCAAACGTCCGGGTGACGTGATCTTTCCCTCTACCGCTGCGCACACGCTGCGTGCTAGGCTCGACGCAAGTTGCAGTTTGGTTTCCCTTGCAGTACAGAGCCTGCGGAGCATGTAACCCGCAGGCTTTTGTAGTTTTCAGACTTCTTGCAGGTTCTGGAGCAGGGCAACCCTTTGGCCCATAGGAGGGCTTATGGCTACCGGAACCGTCAAGTGGTTCAACGCTGAAAAGGGCTTCGGCTTCATCGCCCAGGACGGCGGCGGCCCGGATGTCTTCGTCCACTACTCCGCGATCAACGCGTCCGGGTTCCGCTCCCTCGAGGAGAACCAGGTCGTGAACTTCGACGTCACCCAGGGCCCGAAGGGCCCGCAGGCGGAGAACGTCACCCCGGCCTAGTCAGCCAGGGTCGGCGATCGCGCACGACTCAGCAGTACCCAAGGAGCCCCGTCCCCGTACGTCGTACGGAGCCGGGGCTCCTGCCTTTCCCGGGCCTTTCCGGGATCTTTCCCGGCCCTTTCCCGGATCTTTCCCGCCTCTCCCCAGATCCGCGGCAGGTCCGAGGCAGACCCTGCCGCGGATCCCGAGAGGGCGCTCAGTCGCGCCGGCCGTCGTACAGGGCCTCGATGTCGGTCTCGAAGTCGTGGGCGATCGCCTCGCGCTTGAGCTTCAGTGACGGCGTCAGATGCCCGCTCTCCTCGGTGAAGTCCACCGTCAGCACCGTGAAGCGGCGGATCGACTCCGCCCGGGAGACCAGCCGGTTGGCCTCGTCGACCGCACGTTGCAGCGCGCCCAGCAGTTCCTCGTCCCGGACCAGGTCCGCCAGTGGCAGATGCACCTTCTTCTTCATCCGACGCCAGTGGTCGAGCCCGTCCTGCTCGAGGGTGAGCAGGGCCGTGATGTACGGGCGGTTGTCGCCGACGACCATGCACTGGGACACCAGGGGATGCGCGCGCAGCCAGTCCTCCAGCGGCGCGGGGGCGACGTTCTTGCCGCCGGAGGTGATGATGATGTCCTTCTTGCGCCCGGTGATCGTCAGGTATCCGTCGTCGTCCAGGGCCCCGAGGTCACCGGTGGGCAGCCAGCCCTCGGCATCCGTCAGCGGTACGGCCTCGCCACGCTCCGAGTCCCAGTGGCCGGCGCAGACCTGGCCGCCGCGCAGCAGCACCTCGCCGTCGTCGGCGATGCGCACCGCCGTGCCCGGCATCGGCCAGCCGACCGTGCCGAGCCGGGGCCGCAGCGGCGGGGTCACCGTCGAGGCGGCCGTGGTCTCGGTGAGCCCGTACCCCTCGAAGACCTCGATGCCGGCGCCCGCGTAGAACGAGGCGAGACGGCTGCCCAGTGGCGAGCCGCCACAGATGGCGTAGCGGACCTTGCCGCCGAGGGCCGCCCTGATCCGGCGGTAGACCAGCGGGTCGTACAGGGCCCGCGCCGCCCTGAGGCCGAGCGAAGGGCCGGGGCCGGTGCCGTGCTCCGCCGCCTCCACGGCCCGCCCGTAGCGCCGGGCGATCCTCGCGGCACGGTCGAACGAGGAGGCGCGGCCGAGTTTCTCCGCCGTGGCCCGGCCGGTGTTGAAGACCTTCTCCAGGACGTACGGGATCGCCAGCAGGAAGGTCGGCCGGAAGCCGGCCAGGTCGGCGAGCAGGTCCTCGGTCCGGATCGAGGGTGCGTGTCCGAGCCGCACCCGGGCGCGCAGGCAGCCGATGGCGACCATGCGGCCGAAGACATGGGAGAGGGGCAGGAAGAGGAGGGTCGAGGCGGGTTCCTTGCTGAGCGACTTGAAGACGGGGTGCAGCAGTTCGACGGCGTTGTCGACCTCGGCGAAGAAGTTCGCGTGGGTGAGCACACAGCCTTTGGGGCGGCCGGTGGTGCCCGAGGTGTAGATCAGCGTCGCGATCGCGTCCGGCGACAGTCCGGCCCTGCGTGCCGTGACGACGGCGTCCGGGATCCCGGCCTTCTCGCCCGCGTCACGGAGTTGGGCGACGGCCCCGGTGTCGAACGCCCACAGATGGGTCAGGCCGGGCAGTTGCCTGCGTTCCTGACTGATCGTCCTGGCCTGTGCGGCGTTCTCGACGACGCAGGCGACGGCCCCGGAGTTCTCGAGGATCCAGCGGGCCTGGAAGGCGGAGGAGGTCGGGTAGACGGGGACGGTGACGAGGCCGGCGGCCCATGCGGCGAAGTCGAGGAGCGTCCATTCGTACGTCGTACGGGACATGATCGCGACCCGGTCGCCGGGTTCGAGCCCTTCGGCGATCAGCCCCTTCGCCACGGCGAGGACGTCCTCGGCGAATTGCGCCGCGCTCACTTCCCGCCAGGCGCCGTGCGCATCCTTGACGCTGAGGACGGCGTCGTCGGGGGCCTCGCGGGCGTTGTGGAAGGGGATGTCGGCGAGCGAGCCGCGGGTGACGGCCGGCACGAGCGCCGGCACGGAGACCTCCCGCACGACGCCGTTCACCAGCTTCTTGTGCGGTTCCACCGGCACGGGCGCACCGCCGGGAACAACCAGATCGACTGACACGTGCGGCTCCTCGTCATGAAGGCTGACAGGCGGGCTGCGCAGGGGCCGGCCGGCTCACGCGCGTTCGGCGACCGCGGTGACGTCCTGTCCTTCCGCGGCTCGGGGGGAGTTGGGCCCGCGGCCCGGCGCTCGCGTACCGCGGGGCGTCGTCGGCACCGTCTCGACCAGCTCCTGACTTCCCAGTAACCTTACTCATGAGTAAATCTACGACCGAGCAGGAGTCAGGACAATGGCCGATCCCCGTCCGAACTTCACCGGCAGGCCGTCGGCCGGACCGGTTGCACGGCGGGCAGGGCGGGAGTCATGAGCGGCGTCGCGGCGGCGAAAACCTGCGTGGCGCATCCTGGTTCGGGCCCGGCAGGCGGCCCGCTCACGCGTGTCTGCGGCCGGAACCTGCCGGGGGCGTGACCGTGCGGACCGTCACCCTCGCCTCGGCGCCCGCGCTCACGCCGCTGCTCGTCCGCGGGGCGGCGCTGTCACCGCTGAAGCGCCGCGTCCACGCCGGGGCGCAACTCCCCGGCACCCGGCTGGTACTGCCCGGCGCCCGTACCGACGCCGCGCGACTCGCCGCGTACGCCGGCGTCTGCGGCTTCCCGGCGGGCGGGCCGCTGCCGCTCCCCTACCCGCACATCCTCGGATTCCCGCTCGCCATGCGGCTGATGGCCGACCGGGCCTTCCCGCTGCCGCTCCTCGGCCTGGTCCACACCCGTATCGAGATCACCCGGCACGGGCCTGCACTGATGCCGGCCGACCGGCCCGAAGTCGCGGTGCACGCCGAGGAACTGGTCCCGCACCGGCGCGGCACCGAAGTGGTCATGGTGACGCGCGCGCGATTGGACGGCGAGCTGGTGTGGGAGTCCCGCAGCTCCTATCTCGCCCGGCACCGCACCGGTTGCGACGGTCCGCGGGAAAGCACCCCCGCCGCCGAGCCGCTGCCCGCCGTCACCGGGTGGCGGGTCCCCGGCGACCTCGGCCGCCGCTACGGCGCCGTCTCCGGTGACCGCAACCCGATCCATCTGCACCCGCTCACGGCGAGGCTCTTCGGATTCCCCCGCGCCATCGCCCACGGCATGTGGACGTTCGCCCGCTGCCTGGCGGAGGCCGAGCGGACCGGTGGGCCGGCAAAGGGCGCACGGGCCGAGTTCCGGGCGCCCGTGCTGCTGCCCACCGATGTCACCTACGCGGCACGCACCGCCCCGGGCAGCACCCGCTTCGAACTGCGCAGCGGCGACCGCGTGCACCTCACCGGGGAGACCAGCGCTCCCCCTGCATGAGGCCGCCGAGGCCGGTCCACGCGAAGTTCATCAGAAGGCCGGCGGCCTCCTTCGCCGAGATGCCGCCGGCGTCGTTCGCCCACCCCGCGAGCGACTCCGCGGCCCCCACGAGCGCCTGCGCGAGGCCTTCGATGTCCCGGTCGGCCAGCTCGGAGCTGCGATGCGAGCCCGCCGTTCCCGGCGCCGGGGGAACCCCCTGTTCGGCCGCCGCGCCGATCAGCACGGTCACGAAGGCGGCGATCTCCGCCCGCATCCGCGCGACCTCCGCCGCGAACGGCTCGCCGTGCGTACGCGCTTGGCGGTGCAGCACCGACCAGCCGTCCGGGTTCTCCTGCGTGTGCCGGAAGAAGGCCTCCAGCCCCGCCCACATCTGCTGATCCGCCGTCAGCCCCGGCTGGATCGCCGCCTGCACGGACTCGGTCAGCCGCTGAGCCTCCCGCCTGATGCAGGCGGTGAAGAGCTCCTCCTTGGAATTCAGGTACAGGTACACCAAGGGCTTGGACACACCGGCGAGTTCCGCGATCTCGTCCATCGAGGCCGCCCGGTAGCCCAGCTGTCCGAAGGTCCGCACGGCGGCGTCCATCATCTGCTGCTCGCGCACGGCCCGCGGCATGCGCTTGGTCCTCGCGCTCTTCACCGCACTCATCTCAGTGTTCCTCCCGCCCCGTGCCCTTACTCAGCAGTAAGCCTACGACCCTGGCAGTTGACTGCGTCATAGCGGCGTTCATGGCCCGCATTAAGGTCCACGCCGCGCGGCGGGTCAACCGCGCGCGACGGGTCTCGGCCGTATCCGGGCCGGCCCCCGACATACGTGTGCTGTGCCCGCGGCGAGGCGGACACAGCACACGGTCGGCGTTCCCGGCATGACGAGGTGCCGGGAACATCAATGGATCAGGGCCGGATCTGCTTCATGCCCTCTCGATCACTATGCCCGACCTGCCGGAGCTCTACCGGCGGCACCATCGCGAACGGGTGGTTCGCGCCGGCCCGCAGCAGACCCGTGGGCCTCACCCGCTGACGGGAGAGGCCCACGAGGGGAGGCGGTCGCACGGGCCGCCGGACGCGGTGGGGCATCAGGCGGGGACCGGCACGGTCCCCTTCTCCTCGGCCGTCACGGCGTCGGTGCCGGCCTCGGTGCCGCCGTCGATGTCGTCGATCGGCGAGGAGGTGGCGCTGTTGTACGCGTCATGGTCGAGGATCTGCTCACGCGCCGCGACGATGACGGGGACGAGCGCCTGTCCCGCGACGTTGGTGGCGGTGCGCATCATGTCCAGGATCGGGTCGATCGCCATCAGCAGGCCGACGCCCTCCAGCGGCAGGCCCAGGGTGGACAGGGTCAGCGTCAGCATGACCGTGGCGCCGGTCAGACCGGCGGTCGCGGCGGAGCCGACCACGGAGACGAACGCGATCAGCAGGTAGTCCTGGATGCCGAGCTGCACGTCGAAGATCTGCGCGATGAAGATCGCGGCGAGCGCCGGGTAGATGGCGGCGCAGCCGTCCATCTTGGTGGTCGCGCCGAACGGGACCGCGAAGCTCGTGTACTCCTTCGGGACGCCGAGACGCTCGGTGACCTTCTGGGTGACCGGCATGGTGCCGACCGAGGAGCGGGAGACGAACGCCAGCTGGATGGCCGGCCAGGCGCCCCGGAAGAACTGGACGGGATTGACCTTCGCGACGGTCGCGAGCAGCAGCGGGTAGACGCCGAACAGGACCAGTGCGCAGCCGATGTAGACGTCGGCGGTGAAGGTGGCGTACTTGCCGATGAGCTCCCAGCCGTAGTCGGCGATGGCGAAGCCGATGAGGCCGACGGTGCCGATGGGGGCGAGGCGGATGACCCACCACAGGGCCTTCTGGAGCAGCTCGAGCACCGACTCGCTCAGGTCGAGGATCGGCTTGGCGCGGTCACCGAGCTTGAGGGCGGCGATTCCGGCGACCGCGGCCATGAAGACGATCTGGAGCACTTCCAGCTCGGTGAACGGCGTGATGATGTCCGTCGGGACGATGCCGGTGAGGAAGTCGATCCAGGTTCCGGCGTTCTCCGGCTTCTGGCCGTCCTTCGGGGTGAGGCCGGTGCCCGCGCCCGGGTCGGTGACCAGTCCGATGACGAGGCCGATGGCGACGGCGATCAGCGACGTGATCATGAACCACAGCAGCGTGCGGCCGGCCAGCCGTGCGGCGTTGTTGACCTTCCGCAGGTTGGTGATCGACACCAGGATGGCGAAGAACACGAGCGGCGCGACGGCCAGCTTCAGCAGCTGGACGAAGATCGAGCCGACCTGGTCGAGGGTGTCCTTCAGCCAGCCGATGTCCTGGCTGCGAGCGAGGGCGCCGAGCAGGACGCCGAGCGCCAGACCGGCGACGATCTGGGCCCAGAAGGGGACCTTGGGTATACGGAATCCGGAGCCGGACTGCTTTCCGGCAGGGGTGGACGCGGTGTTCGCGGACACGGACGCACTCCAGTGGTGGCGTTCGGAAGTACAGGGGGACGGGGTGCGGCGCCCGTGCGCGTGAAGGCGCGGCGCCGCTGCGTGATGCCGGGTTGTCAGATGTGGCGGCAACAGACCGCGGACATGCAGCGGCACAGATCGACATGCAGGCGCGCCACGAGCAGGAGGCTCGCGGCGTCTGGGTGGCGCACTGCTGTCTTCACGCCGAACACGTTAACACTTGAACTTATCGAAGCTCAAAGCTCCCCTTTGGGGCCCCTGTCGGCCCGCCCTGCCGGGTGACCGTCGGCCCGCCCTACTGGGTGACGCCGTCCTCCTGCTTGCGGTTGGCCTCGAGACGGGCCTTGGCGCTGTCCACCTTGGTGACGATCTGGGCGGACATCGCGTCACGCTGCTTGCGGAGCAGCACGAAGCTGAGCGGCGCGGAGAGCACGAGCGCGAGCAGCACGACCCAGACGAAGTTGGAGTCGCCGAGCCCCTTGGGCAGGGCGCCGACCTGGACCAGTCCTGCGACGACGACGAAACAGCCGACGAAGATCGCCAGACGCAGTGCGGTGTACTTGATCGCGGCACTCGTCCTTGCAGCGGACACGGCGGGCCTTCTTCCTTGCGTACGACGTGGGTGCCTGTCCAGTGAAGCACGCCGCTCCGAGGGGCTAGCCAAGGGGCAGCAGCATGATGACGTCGTCGCGGTCGTCGCCGTCGCCGACCCGGATCGCCCCGGGGACCCGGCCGACCTCCTTGTAGCCGCAGGCGGCGTAGAAGCGGTCGGCGCCGGTGCCGCCGCGGCAGGTGAGACGTATCGCCTCGATGCCCTCGAACCCGCGGGCGGCCTCGGCTGCGGCGGCCATCAGGTCGCGTCCGTAGCCCTTGCCCTGGTGGCCGGGGTGGACCATCACCGTGTAGAGCCAGATCCAGTGCTTCATCAGGCGGTGGGTGTTGAAGGCGAGGAAGGCGGTGGCCGCTGTCGCGCCGGCCTCGTCGCGGCCGACGAGCAGCCTCATCCGGCCCTCGGCGATGGCGGTGAGGTGGCCCAGCCACCCCGGCCGGACGTCCTCGGCCGTCACGGGCGGGACGAAGCCGACGGCGCCGCCCGCGTTGCTGACGTCCGTCCAGAGTGCGACGACACCGTCCCGCAGCTCGTTCGTGATTTCCGGGTCGAGTTCGAAGGTGAGGGCCATGCGGGCCAGCGTAGAAAACGGCGAACCCCGGCCGGGGCCGGGGTTCGCAGAGCGAGACGGACGCGGTCCGGGTCTCAGACGCGCATGGGCTGCGGCGACTCGCGGCGGTCGGCGTCGGGGCCCGGGTACTCGCGGATGATCTCGTAACGGGTGTTGCGCTCCACGGGACGGAAGCCGGCGTCGCGGATCAGGTCGAGCAGGTCGTCACGGGTCAGCTTGTTCGGCGTGCCGTAGTTGTCCGCGTCGTGCGTGATCTTGTACTCGACGACCGAGCCGTCCATGTCGTCCGCCCCGTGCTGAAGGGCGAGCTGGGCGGTCTGCACGCCGTGCATCACCCAGAAGACCTTGACGTGCGGCACGTTGTCGAACAGCAGCCGCGACACGGCGAAGGTCTTGAGCGCCTCCGCGCCGGTCGCCATCGTGGTGCGCGCCTGGAGCTTGTTGCGGACCTTGCCGTCCTGCATGTCGACGAAGTCGTGCTGGTAGCGCAGCGGGATGAAGACCTGGAAACCACCGGTCTCGTCCTGGAGTTCACGCAGCCGCAGCACATGGTCGACCCGGTGGCGCGGCTCCTCGATGTGCCCGTACAGCATGGTGCACGGGGTCTTGAGACCCTTCTCGTGCGCCAGGCGGTGGATGCGCGACCAGTCCTCCCAGTGGGTGCGGTGGTCGACGATGTGCTGGCGGACCTCCCAGTCGAAGATCTCCGCGCCGCCGCCGGTCAGCGACTCCAGACCGGCCTCGATGAGCTCGTCGAGGATCTCGGAGGCGCTGAGCCCGGAGATCGTCTCGAAGTGGTGGATCTCGGTGGCGGTGAAGGCCTTCAGCGAGACGTTCGGCAGGGCCTTCTTGAGCTCGGAGAGCGAGCGCGGGTAGTAGCGCCAGGGCAGGTTGGGGTGGAGCCCGTTGACGATGTGCAGCTCGGTGAGGTTCTCGCCCTCCATCGCCTTCGCGAGGCGGACGGCCTCCTCGATGCGCATGGTGTACGCGTCCTTCTCGCCCGGCTTGCGCTGGAACGAGCAGTAGGCGCACGACGCGGTGCACACGTTGGTCATGTTGAGGTGGCGGTTGACGTTGAAGTGGACGACGTCGCCGTTCTTGCGGGTGCGCACCTCGTGCGCGAGACCGCCGAGCCATGCCAGGTCGTCCGACTCGTAGAGGGCGATGCCGTCCTCACGCGTCAGCCGCTCACCGGCCCGGACCTTCTCCTCGAGCTCGCGCTTGAGTCCTGCGTCCACTTCGGGCCGCCTCCCATACGTCTACCAATCGGGCTCCACCCACGGTATCCCTAGCTCTCCTCCGGCAGGTCGCCGACCCGGTTCTCCCACTTGGTGGAGAGCACGATGGTGGTCCGCGTGCGGGAGACGCCACGCGTCCCGGAGAGCCGGCGGATCGTCTTCTCGAGGCCGTCCACGTCGCTGGCGCGCACCTTGAGCATGTACGAGTCGTCGCCGGCGATGAACCAGCAGTCCTCGATCTCCGCCAGGTCCTTCAGCCTGCGCGCCACGTCCTCGTGGTCGGCGGCGTCGGAGAGCGAGATGCCGATCAGGGCCGTGACGCCGAGGCCCAGGGAGCGGGCGTCGACGGTGGCGCGGTATCCGGTGATGACGCCCGCCGCTTCCAGGCGGTTGATGCGGTCGGTGACGGAGGGGCCGGAGAGCCCCACGAGCCGGCCGAGCTCGGCGTACGAAGCCCTGCCGTTCTCGCGCAGGGCCTGGATGAGCTGCCTGTCCACGGCGTCCATATGCCTGAGCCTTCCATTATTCAGCGATACCGCAAGTTTACGTGTAGAATCTAAGGTGTGCAGGGTCGACACCCTGCGATTACTCAAATGATCAGAGCTGATCCCACAGGATCACGATCCATACAGGAGATGACACTCACCGTGTACACGATCGAGATGGCCTACGCCCACATGCGACAGCTGCAGGAGCTGGCCAACCGCTCGCGTGCCCACCAGCCCTCTGCCGCGCGCAAGGCCACCACGGCCCGCACCCCGCGCACCGGCAAGAAGCGCTAATCGCCTCCGGAGCCACCACCCAGCTCCCCCTTCCAGCGGCGGTACAGCCGATGCGGCACCTCTGCCGCGTCGAGCACCCGCCCCGCGACGAAGTCCACCAGATCCTGGATGTGCGTCGCCCCCGCGTAGAACGCCGGAGAGGCGGGCAGCACCACTGCGCCCGCCTCGTCCAGCGTGACCAGGTGCTTGAGCGTCTGTCCGTTCAGCGGGGTCTCCCGCACGGCGACCACCAGCGGGCGCCGCTCCTTGAGCGTCACGCTCGCCGCCCGCTGCAGCAGGTCCTTCGAGAGTCCGAGCGCCACACCCGCCACACAGGCGGTCGACGCCGGCACGATCAGCATCCCCTTGACCGGGTACGACCCCGACGACGGCCCGGCGGCGAGGTCCCCGGCCGCCCAGTGCCGTACGTCGCTCACATCGACGTCGAAGCTGTCCGGCTTCCCGTCGGCTCCCCGGGCCAGCCACTGCCGCAGGTCCTCCTGCCAGTGCGCGTCCCGGAAGGCGATACCGGTCTCGTCGAGCAGCGTCAGTCGCGAGGCCCTGCTGACCACCAGGTCCACGCTCTCGCCCGCGGCCAGGAGACCGCGCAGCACGGCGGCCGCGTACGGCGTGCCGGAAGCACCGGACACCCCCACGACCCAGGGCCGTCGACTGTTCACTTCTCGCTGCTCCACACCGCCGAGCCTATCCGGCGCCGCGAACGCGGAACCGGGCACGGTGCGCGGGACGTTCCCGTCACACAAGCGCGTGCACACCGCAGGGGGCGACGATGACCCGTACAGAAGCGACCGAGTGGGGCAGATCGGAGCGGGCCAGGGCCGCGGCCAAGCTGGTTCTGGCCTTCGTCGCGCTGCTGTGGGTGCTGGAAGCGGTCGACGTGGCGACGGGACACGCCCTCGACTCCTACGGCGTGGTGGCCCGTGAGCCCGGCGAGCTGGTCGACATCGTGCCGTCGGCGTTCATGCACTTCGGCTTCGCGCATCTCGCCGCCAACAGCGTCCCCCTGCTGGTCTTCGGCTTCCTCGCCGCGCTGACCGGCGTGCGCCGTTTCCTCGCCGTGGCCCTGATGATCATCCTGGTGGCCGGCCTCGGCGTCTGGCTGTTCTCCCCCTCGGGGGCCAACACGGCGGGCGCCTCCGGCCTGGTCTTCGGGCTCTTCGGCTACCTCGTGGTGCGCGGCTTCGTGGAGCGCAAGCTGCTGGACGTGTGCGTGGGCCTGCTGATCGGCGCGGTGTGGGGCAGCTCGATCCTGCTCGGCCTCTCCCCCGCGAACACGGGCGTGAGCTGGCAGGGCCACCTCTTCGGCCTGCTGGCGGGCATCGCGGCCGCGTTCGTCTTCCGCAACCGCGTCCGCGCCTGAGCCCGCGGGACCGTCAGACCGTCAGGCCCCGCACCACGAGATCGAGCAGGGCGCAGACGAAGAGCGAGATCCCGATGAAGCCGTTCGTCGTGAAGAACGCCCTGTTCAGACGGGACAGGTCGTGCGGCCGGACGATCGTGTGCTCGTAGAGGAACGCCGCCGCGACGATCACCAGGCCCGCCCAGAACAGCACCCCCGCGTCCGTCGCCAGCGCGAACCAGACCAGCAGGCCCGTCGTCACGACGTGCGAGGCGCGGGCGCCGTACAGCGCGGCCGGGATGCCGAAGCGGGCCGGGACCGACTTCACCCCGTGGGCGCGGTCGGCCTGCACGTCCTGGCAGGCGAAGATCAGGTCGAAGCCGCCGATCCACACGCCGACGGCCAGGCCCAGGATCACCGCGGCCCACGACCACTCCCCCGTGACCGCGATCCACGCCCCGACGGGGCCCATGGCCTGCGCGAGACCGAGGATGGCGTGCGGGAAGTCGGTGAACCGCTTGCCGTACGGATAGACCACCATCGGCACGACCGCGACCGGCGCGAGCGCCAGACACAGCGGGTTGAGCAGCGCCGCCGCCCCGAGGAAGACGACCAGAGCGATCAGCGCGCCGGTCCACGCCGACCGCACGGACACCGCGCCCGTGACCAGTTCGCGCCCCGCGGTGCGCGGGTTCCGCGCGTCGATCTCGCGGTCGATGATCCGGTTGCAGGCCATCGCGAAGGTCCGCAGACCCACCATGGCGACGGTGACGAGCAGCAGGTCGGTCCAGTGGACCTGCTCGTCCAGCTGGAACATCGCGGTGAGGGCGGCGATGTAGGCGAAGGGCAGCGCGAAGACCGAGTGCTCGATCATCACCAGCCGCAGGAAGGCCTTCACCTTTCCGGTGGGCTGCGGTGCCGGGCCGGAGCCCACGACCCCGTCGGCGGTCGTCATCATGCGAGGCTCCCGAGGAACGCGTCGAGGTCGGCCAGCAGCCCGGCGACGGGCAGCGGGCCCGTCTCCACGGTCAGCGGCGTCCCGGTTTCGTCGTCGGGCGGCGTGACGTGCGCCGTGAAGGCGTACGCGTCCGCGCCGGCCGGACGGGCGTCCAGACTCAGCACGGCCCCGCCGTCGACCGTGAACGGCCCGGACGCCGCGGCGAGCTCCGCGCGCAGCCGCGCCGCGAAATCTGCGGGCTCCGCGTCGCGCACACCGGGCAGCTCGAAGCCGTCGCCCTCGCCGTCGTTCTCCAGAAGGACCGCCCACGTGTCACCGGCGCCCGCGAACTCCTCGGGCGCCACGCCCGCCTGCTCGGCGGCCAGCCGGACGCCCGGGTCGGCGGGGTCGAGCTCGGGGCGCACCAGGGCCACATAGTCGGTGTCGGTGCCGATGAAGAGGGCGGGACCGCCCACGGCGACGGGACTCACAGGCCGTACTCCTTCCACCGGCGGTCGACGAGCGCCGCCGTCGCGGGATCGGACTCGACCATCTCCGGCCAGCCTCCGTCCCGCGTGTACCCCTCCTCCGGCAGTTTGCGCGTCGCGTCGATGCCTGCCTTGCCGCCCCAGAACTGCTGATAGGACGCGTGGTCCAGATGGTCGACGGGGCCTTCGACGACGGTGAGGTCGCGCGCGTAGTCGGTGTTGCCGAGCGCTCGCCAGGAGACTTCGTGCAGGTCATGGACGTCGCAGTCCTTGTCCACCACCACGATCAGCTTGGTCAGCGACATCATGTGCGCGCCCCAGATGGCGTGCATGACCTTCTGCGCGTGCTTCGGGTACTTCTTGTCGATCGAGACGATCGCGCAGTTGTGGAAGCCGCCCGACTCCGGCAGGTGGTAGTCCACGATGTCCGGCACGATGATCTTCAGCAGAGGCAGGAAGAAACGCTCGGTCGCCCGGCCCAGCGGCCCGTCCTCCGTCGGCGGCCGGCCCACCACGATCGACTGGAGCAGCGGCCGCTTGCGCATCGTGACGCAGTCGATGGTCAGCGCCGGGAAAGGTTCCTGCGGCGTGTAGAAGCCGGTGTGGTCGCCGAAGGGGCCCTCGGGCAGCATCTCCCCCGGCTCCAGCCACCCCTCCAGCACGACCTCGGCGTTCGCCGGTACCTGGAGCGGCACCGTCTTGCAGTCGACCATCTCGATCCGCTTGCCCGCGACGAAGCCGGCGAACAGGTACTCGTCGATGTCGCCGGGCAGCGGCGCGGTCGAGGCATACGTCACGGCCGGCGGGCAGCCGAACGCGATGGCGACCGGCAGCCGCTCGCCCCGCTCGGCGGCCACGGCGTAGTGGTTGCGGCTGTCCTTGTGGATCTGCCAGTGCATACCGATGGTGCGCCGGTCATGGCGCTGGAGGCGGTAGAGGCCGAGGTTCCGTACGCCCGTCTCCGGGTGCTTGGTGTGGGTGAGGCCCAGGTTGAAGAAGGAGCCGCCGTCCTTGGGCCAGGTGAACAGCGCGGGCAGGGCGTCCAGGTCGACGTCGTCGCCGCGCAGGACGACCTCGTGCACGGGCGCGTCCTTCACCTTCTTCGGCGGCACGTGCACCATCGACCCGAGCTTGCCGAACGCCTCGCGCACCCCGATGAAGCCGTGCGGCAGCTCGGGCTTGAGCAGCCCGCCGATCTTGTCGCTGATCTCCGCGTAGGACTTCAGTCCGAGCGACTTCAGCAGCCGGCGGTCGGTGCCGAACACGTTCATCGCGAGGGGCATCGCGGAGCCGCGCACGTTCTCGAACAGCAGGGCCGGGCCGCCTGCCTTGTTCACCCGGTCGACGATCTCCCCGACCTCGAGATACGGGTCGACTTCGGCCTTGATGCGCTTGAGGTCGCCCTCGCGCTCCAGCGCCCGGAGCAGGGAGCGAAGATCGTCGTAAGCCATGGGGTCAAGTATCGGTCACCCGCTACCCTGGCCCCGTCACCGGGGCCGGGGAAACGCCGCCCCGCCTAAGTCTCCAGGGGGCTGTCCCACATGCTCAGGGCGCTGATGTACATCCTGCCGCTGGCGCTGACGATCTACGCGTTCGTCGACTGCCTGAACACCCCCGAGGACGAGGCCAAGCATCTCCCCAAGCTGGCCTGGGTGTTCATCATCCTGCTCTTCTGGATCGTCGGCCCGATCGTCTGGTTCGCCGCCGGCAAGATGCGGCACGCCCCGGCCGGCGGCCGCACCCCCTCCGAGTGGCACCGCAACCACCGCACGCAGTGGGTCGCCCCCGACGACAACCCCGAATTCCTGAAGTCCCTCAAGGACGAGACCGAGAAGGACGAAGCGGTCCTCAAGGACTGGGAGGCCGACCTGCGCCGCCGCGAGGAGGAGCTGAAGAAGCGCGAGCAGGGCGGCGAGGGCGACAAGTCCTGACGTGGAGATCCGCCTGCTGGTCACCTTCGAGAAGGTCGCGGCCCACCTCAGTTTCACGCAGGCAGCGGCCGAGCTGAAGTACGCCCAGTCGAGCGTCACCAGCCAGATCCGCTCGCTGGAGAGCTCCCTGGGCACCGAGCTGTTCGACCGGCTCGGCAGCCGCATCCGGCTCACGGAGGCGGGCGAGCGGCTGGTGCCCTACGCCCGCAGGATCATCGAGCTGTCCGAAGAGGCGCGGGCGGCGGTCGTCGAGACCGACGAACCGGCGGGCACCATCAACATCGGCACCATGGAGTCGCTCACCTCCTACCGGCTCCCGGAACTGCTCGAGCTGTTCCACCACCGCTATCCGCAGGTCAAACTGTCGCTGCGCCCCACCCTGGGCGACGAGACCCGTCAGGCGCTGCGCCACGGCGTGTACGACATCGGTTTCCTGATGGAACGGGAGACGGAGCACACGGGCCTTGAGAGCGAGGTCCTGGCTCCGGAGCCGCTGGTGCTGGTGGCCGCGCCCGGCCATCCGCTGACCGGGGCCGGGGAGCTGACCACCGCCGACCTGGCGGACGCCCAGCTGGTGGGCACCGAACCGGGCTGCCCGTACCGGGACCTCTTCGAGGACGAACTGCGCGAGCGGACCGGGGCGCCGCCGCCGTTCATGGAGTTCGGCACGATCGAGGCCACCAAGCGGGGTGTGGCCGCAGGTCTCGGGGTCGCGCTGCTGCCCCGGATGACGGTCCGTGCGGAGCTGGCGTCCGGGGCGCTGGTCGCGCTGCCGTGGAAGCCGCCGTTCCGGCTGCACACGCAGGTGGCGTGGCGGGAGGGGAAGCGGCTGCCCCGGCATGTGCGGCTGTTCATCGACGAGACGGTGCGGCTGGTGCGGGAGCAGGAGTCGTAGCGGGAGCCTGAGTCGTCGTGGAGCGGGCCACGGTGCGCGGCTGCCGGGCGCGGTTGATCCGCAGCGAGGCCAGCAGGATCAGCGGGACGCCCAGCGCCTGGACGAGCCCGATGTGATGCCCGTACACCGCCCGGTCGGCGACCATGGCGACGGCCGGGTAGACGAAGGCCAGCACGGCGATCTTCGCGGTGGCGAGCTTCTGGTAGGCCGAGTACATCAGCACGTACATCAGGCAGGTGTGGATCAGGCCGAGGCCCACCAGCCAGGCCCAGCCGGCGCCGAGGCCGCTCACCGCCGCGAAGTCGGCGAAGGGCAGCAGCAGCGGAATGCCGACCAGCACCTGCACCAGCGCGACCAGATGCGGCTTCACACCGGTGACGCGCTTGGTGATCACCGTGGAGACCGCGTAGAACAGCGCGGCCAGCAGGGCGAATCCCAGCCCGACGAGCGGGCCGGGGTCGGTGGGGCTCACCCCGGAGACGAGGACGAGACCGGCGAACGCGACGCCGAGCCAGCCGAAGGTCGCGGCAGTCAGCCGCTCCTTGAACAGCAGCGCGCCGAGCAGCACCACGTAGAACGGCTGCGTGTGGTAGACGACGGTCGCGAGCGAGATGGACGACTCCTCGTACGCCTCGAAGAGGAACACCCAGTTGAAGACGATGAACACGCCGCCGAGCGCGGCGAGCGCCAGCTTCTTCGGGGTGAAGGCGTGGTCGGTGAAGTAGCCGCGTGCCAGGCAGTAGGCGCCGAGCGCGAGCGCCCCGAACAGGCAGCGGAAGAACACGACCTCGAACGGGGAGGCGCCCGACTCGACGACGAAGATGCCGATGGTGCCGGAGAGCACCATGGCCAGGGTGAGTTCGACGGTGCCGCGCCTGGTGGCGTTCGCGGCGGTCTGCGCGGTCTCGGTTGTCATGTCTGTGAAGCTACGAGCGGCACACCGGGGCGGTCCACGCGCCAGTGGGGCGTCCTGCCGATGGGCCCATAGGCGCGTCCGATGGGCCCCGACGCGGAGAGGAAGCGGCATGGCACAGGACAGGTACGGGACATGGCTGGAGACGGCCGTGGCCGAGGCTCGGGCCGGCCTCGCGGAGGGCGGCATCCCCATCGGCGCCGCGCTCTACGCCACGGACGGCACTCTTCTCGGCCGTGGCCGCAACCGCCGTGTGCAGGACGGTGATCCGTCGGCGCACGCCGAGACGGAGGCGTTCCGTGCCGCGGGGCGGCAGCGTTCCTACCGTGGCACGACGATGGTGACGACCCTGTCGCCGTGCTGGTACTGCAGCGGGCTGGTTCGGCAGTTCGGCATCTCGCGGGTGGTGATCGGCGAGGCGGAGACCTTCCACGGCGGCCACGACTGGCTGGCCGCGAACGGCGTGGAGATCGTGCTCCTCGACGACCCCGCGTGCCGGTCGATGATGCGCGACTTCGTCGCCGCCAGCCCCGGTCTCTGGCAGGAGGACATCGGCGCCTGAGGGGCGCCGCTACGCCGCGGCGTAGGAGTCCCGCAGTTCCTGCCAGCGCTTCGGTGTCCAGGTGGCCCAGTCGGTCGTCGGACTGCCACCGAGGGCGTCGGTGAGCAGTTCGAAGTGGTTGTGCCAGCCGGCCAGACAGTCCAGCAGCACGCCGTCGTCGCAACGCAGTTCGTTGGTGAAGCGCAGCACGGTGCCGTCCGCGCCGTGCGGTTCGAGGTGGAAGCGGATACGGCCGTGGACGGAGACGGTGTACTCGGCGACCCGCTCCACGTCCCAGGCGGTGACACGTCCTTCGGCGACGGTGTGCCGGCCCTCCGCGTCCGCGTTGAGCCAGCGGAGCCGGACCGCGCCGCCGACTCTCGGTTCGAGGACGTCGGCGGCGCAGAGCCAGCTCGGCAGCCCTTCGGGCGTGGCGACGGCGGCCCATACCCGGATCACCGGATGCGGCAGGTGGAGTTCGTACCGCAACAGGTGAGTGCCGTCGTCCCGGGTCTCGACGGTGCCGTGGGGGATTACGTCACTCATGCATCCAGCGTCACCCCTCGGCGGCGCGGGCGCTACCTCACTCCACGCCCGCGTACGAGTGCAGGCTGTTCACGAACATGTTCACGCCGTAGTAGTTGAACAGCCAGCAGGCGAAGGCGATCAACGCCAGGTACGCGGCCTTGCGGCCCTTCCAGCCGGCCGTCGCGCGGGCGTGCAGATAGGCGGCGTAGGCGACCCAGGTGATGAACGACCAGACCTCCTTGGCGTCCCAGCCCCAGTAGCGGCCCCACGCGTCGCCGGCCCAGATCGCGCCCGCGATGATCGTGAACGTCCACAGCGGGAAGACGGCGGCGTTGACGCGGTAGGAGAACTTGTCGAGCGACGCGGCGGCGGGCAGCCGCTCGAGGACCGAGGTGGCGAAGCGGCCGGGCTTGCCGCCGCGGGCCAGCTTGGCCTCGTAGGAGTCGCGGAACAGGTAGAGCACGGTGCCCACGGCGCCGAGGTAGAAGACCGCGCCGCAGAAGATCGCGGTGGAGACGTGGATCCACAGCCAGTACGAGTCCAGGGCGGGGACCAGCTGGTCGCTCTCCGTGTAGAGCCAGGTGACGGCGATGCCCAGGTCGAGCAGCACGGTGGTGACCAGCGGCAGTCCGGCCCAGCGGACGTTCTTCTTGGCGAGGAGCAGCGCCAGGTACACCCCCACGACGACGGTCGAGAACGTCGTGGAGAACTCGTACATGTTGCCCCACGGCGCCCGCTGCACCGACAGGGCGCGGGAGGTGACGCCGGCCGCCTCGATCAGGAAGGCGAGCGTGGTCAGGGACACCGCGATGCGGCCGTACAGGTCACCGCTCTCGGTGCCGCCGTGCGCGCCCGGGCCGTCGGGGACGTCACGGGAGCCGCTCGCGGAGCGGGTGACGACCTTCGGCTTCTCCAGGACGGCGGTGCCGCCGCCCTGGACCTGGATCTTGGGGGCGTCGGCCGGGGTCTTCCGGTCGGGGGCGGTCAGTGCGGCGGCCGTACGGGCCACCTTGCTGCGGCTGCCGAGCGTCCACTCGGCGATGTGCGCGAAGAAGGCCAGCGTGTAGACGGCCATCGACGAATAGATCAGGTAGTTGCTGATCTCCGCCAGATTCGCGTTGGTTGCGGCGGCGAGCGTCACTCCTTGGCCCCTTCGGCAGGAACTTCTACGGGTTCAGGCGCGGTCGGCGCCTGTTCATTGAGGGTCGCGGCCAGCTCCGCCAGCTCCTCGGGGAGCTTCGCGGACTCGGCCCGGCCGAGGCCGGCCATCTCGACCACGGTCACACCGTCCGAACCTCGCACCGCGCGCACCCAGATGCGGCGGCGCTGGATGAACAGTGAGCCGATCAGGCCGGTGATGGCCGCGATCGCGCCGGCCAGTGCCCAGCCGTTGCCGGGCTGCTGAGAGATCTGGAAGCTCGCCCACTCCTTCACCTCGTTCTCGAAGGTGATGGAACCGGCGCCGTCGGGGAGCTTCATGGTCTCGCCGGGCCGCAGACGCTGCTTGAGGATCTCCCCGTCGGCGTCCTTGAACTGCTCCATCTTGCGGGTGTCGAGCTGGTACACGTTCTGGGGCAGGCCGGCGTCGACGCCGAGGCTGCCGTGGTAGCCGGTGAGCGCGAGCACCGGGTACTCGAGCCCGGGGAACTGGGAGAACATGTCGCCGTGTCCCGCGCCCGCGAACGTCGGCACGAAGAAGGCCTGGAAGCCGAGCTGGTCCTTCTTCCCGTTCTTGTCGCGGTAGCCGTCCATCACCTTGATCGCGCCGGTCGAGGTGACGTTGGAGTCGATCGGCAGCAGCGGCACGGCGCCGCTGGAGACGACCTTGCCCTTGCCGTCCCTGACGGTGACGACGGGTGCGTAGCCGTGCGACAGCAGATAGACCTTGGTGCCGTCGACCTCGAGCGGCTTGTTGACCTCGATGACCGACTTCCGCGCGGGACCGTCGCCCTTGGACCAGGTGACGGCCGCCTCGTAGGTGCGCGGGGTGCCCCGCTGCGGGCCGTCCTTCGCGTACGTCCCGGTGAAGCTGTCCAGGCTGAAGCTGAACGGCACGAGTTCGTCGGTGTCGAACAGCGACCCGGACTTGAAGTCGTCGTACTGGATGAGCGTGTTGGAGAAGCCGTCGCCCTCGACGATCAGCTTTCCGCCCTCGGACTTGAACAGCGTCCCCGTGGCGAACGCCACCAGCATCACGATCAGCGACACATGGAAGACGAGGTTGCCCGCCTCGCGCAGGTAGCCCTTCTCCGCGGCGACGGCGTCGCCTGCCGCGTCGGCACGGAAGCGGCGCTTCTTCAGGATCGCGAGGGCCGCCTCGCGCACCTGCTCCGGGTCGGCCTGGGTGCGCCAGGTGGTGTACGCGGGCAGGCGGGTGAGCCGCTTCGGCGCGCCCGGCGGCCGGCTACGGAGCTGGCCGACGAACTGCCAGCTGCGCGGCACGATGCAGCCGATGAGCGAGACGAACAGCAGGATGTAGATCGCGGAGAACCACACCGAGCTGTAGACGTCGAAGAACTGGAGCTTCTCGTAGACCGGCGTCAGGAGGTCGTGCTGCTTCTTGAACGCCTGCACCTTGAGCTCGTCCACGCTGTTCTGCGGGACGAGGGAGCCGGGGATGGCGCCGAGCGACAGCATGAACAGCAGGATCAGCGCGACCCGCATGGAGGTCAGCTGGCGCCAGAACCAGCGGACCCAGCCGACGACGGAGAGCGTGGGCCCGCCGATCGCCTGGTCGGCCGGATTCTCCGTGGGGGCGGTGGACAGCTGCGCTCCGGCGTCGCCGAGGTCGCGCTCTTCGGTCTTGCTCATGAACTCAGATCCCCACCGTGAAGCCGTTCGACCATCCCTGCATCTCCTGCACCAGGGTGTCCCATGCACCTGTGAGCAGCAGCAGACCGGTCGCGATCATCATGATCCCGCCGATCCGCATCACCCATGTGTAGTGCCGCTTGATCCAGCCGAAGGCGCCGAGCGCCTTGCGGAAGGCGACCGCGGCGACGATGAACGGCAGACCGAGACCGAGGCAGTACGCGACAGACAGTACGGCCCCGCGGCCCGCGCTTCCCTCGTTGAGCGCGAGGGCCTGCACCGACGCGAGGGTCGGGCCGATGCACGGGGCCCAGCCCACTCCGAACAGGGCGCCGAGCAGCGGAGCGCCGACCAGGCCGGTCGCCGGCTTCTTGTGGAAGCGGAACTCGCGCTGGGTGAGCCAGGGCATCAGCCCCATGAAGAACACGCCCAGCAGGACCATCAGCACGCCGAGGACCTTGGACAGCACGTCCCGGTGTCCCAGCAGGGTGTTGCCGAAGTAGCCGAAGAAGGCGCCGCCGGAGACGAAGACGACGGTGAAGCCGAGGACGAACAGCGACGCGCCGACGACCATCCGGCCGCGCCGTGCGTCGGCCAGGTCGGTACCGGTGACGCCGGTCACATAGGAGAGGTAGCCGGGCACCAGGGGCAGGACGCACGGCGAGAAGAAGGAGACGAGTCCACCGAGCACGGCGATGGGCAGCGCGAGGAGCAGTGCGCCGCCGAACACCGTCTCGTTCATGCCGGACGCTGCGGCCAGAACTTCCACAGGATCACTTCTCCGCGATCAACGGGTCGATCATCTTGCGGAGTTCCTCGTCGTCGAGCGCCTTGAGCGAACGCGCCGCGATCTTCCCTTCCCGGTCGAGGACGATCGTGGAGGGAATGGCCTGCGGGTTGAGGCTGCCCTTGGGGAAACCGTTGACGATCAGTTTCCCGATCGGGTCGTAGAGGCTCGGATAGCCGACGCCGTAATCCTTCTCGAAGGCGAGGGCGGGGCCCTTCTGCGGGTCGCGGGTGTTGATCCCGACGAACTCGACACCGTCCGCCTTGGTCTCCTTGGCGACCTTCGCGAAATAGGGGGCCTCGGAACGGCAGGGGGCGCACCATGATCCCCAGACGTTCATCACGACGATCTTGCCCTTGAGGTCGGCGATGTCGAGGTGTCCGCCGTCGAGGGTCTGGCCCGCGAGTTTCTTGGGGGCCGAACGCTCGCCCTTGGCGACCGTGTCGATGCCACCGGTCCCGGTGACGAAGTTCGTGTCACCGCCGCCTCCGGACTTCCCACCGTCGCCGCAGGCCGACAGGGTGAGCGCACCTGCGGCGACCAAGGCGGTCAGCAGGGCGGCGCGGGGGGCACGGCTAAGGCTCATGTGAAAAGTTTCGCATGGCCCTGGCGGGGATCTTCCGCACCCCCCTGCGTGCCCGTTAAGGGCTGTTGTCAAGCGGCCTTAAAGAATGCGTTCCAACCGCCCGCCGGCGCCTGACCGGTCCCGAGCGTACGCAGCTTGGCGAGCACCTGCGGATCCTGCACATCGAGCCAGTCGCAGAACTGCCGGAAGGACACCAGCCGTACGTCCTTCTTACCGGCCATGCCTTTGAGCGCTTCCTCCACGGCGTCCATGTAGATGCCGCCGTTCCACTGTTCGAAGTGGTTGCCTATGAAGAAGGGCGCGCGATTGGTCTCGTAGGCCCGTTGGAATCCTGCGAGATACGCGTCCCGCGCCTGCTTCTTCCAGCCCGGATAGCGGGAGGGCATGCCGTTGGTCGAGTTCTTCGACTGATTGGCCAGCATGTTGTAGTCCATGGAGAGGACTTCGAAGGTGTGGCCGGGGAACGGGACGGACTGGAGCGGCAGGTCCCAGAGGCCGAGCTTCTTCCCGGGCCACATCTGGTGGCCGCCGGGCGAGCTGGCGTCATAGCGCCAGCCGAGCCGCTTGGCCGTCGGCAGCAGCTTGTCCTGGCCGAGCAGGCAGGGGGTGCGACCGCCGACGAGTTCCTTGCGGTAGTCGAAGGGCAGCGGGTCGATGTCGTGCCAGCCGCTGTTGGTGCGCCATTCGGTGACGAACTTCACAGCCTGGTCGATCTCGCTCCGCCAGTCAGCGGAGGTCCAGTTGCCGACGGATCCCGAACCGCCACAGAAATGCCCGTTGAAGTGGGTGCCTATCTCATGGCCGTCGAGCCAGGCCTGGCGTATGCACTTCAGGGTGTCCTTGATGTGGTCGTCCGTGAGATAGCCGATGTCGGACGCGCCGATGGTGTTGTTGGGCGGACGGTAGAGCGACTTCTTCGATTCGGGCAGCAGATAGATGCCGGAGAGGAAGAAGGTCATTCCCGCGCCGTGGTCCCTGGCGAGTTCCAGGAAACGGGGGAAGAGGCCGTTGCCGACTTCGCCCGCACCGTCCCAGGAGAAGATCACGAATTGCGGCGGCGTCTGGCCCGGTTCGAGCGGGACGGGCTTCGGCGGCTGGTGCGGCTGCTTTCCCGTGTCGGCGGTGGAACCGTCGCCGATCAGCCGCACGGGGTTCTTGGACGGGGAGGGGCTGCTGCCCTTGCCCTGGTCGACCCCCTTGGCTGGGTCGGTATGTCCGTTTCCGCCGAAGCCGTTGGAGCCGCAGCCCGCCACCCCGATGGCCGCTGCGGCCCCAAGTCCCGCTCCCAGCAATCCCCTTCGGCTGATCTCCCGCATATCGTCCCCATCCACGCTCTCCTGGTCACGAGAGCAGTTGCTCGAACCGGCGAACAAACCGGCACAAGCTGAGATGCGCTGTGGAACTCGCGGGTTCCGGGGAACTCTGCTTATTTTCTTTGATACGGGTGATCGAATACGGATCGGCTAAGCGCCGAATGCCTTGCTCTTCCCCTTCACCGGCTTGGCTCCGGCGAGAAGATGCGGCGGCACGAGATCGCGGGCCGGTTCCGTGTATCCCACGGAGATGATCCGGTTGCCCTGGTACGTGAAGGTGGTCAGCGAGGCGAGCGTGCACTGCCGGCGCCGCGGGTCGTGCCACAGCCGACGGCGCTCCACGAAGCTGCGCACCGTCCAGATGGGCAGCTGGTGGCTGACGCACACGGCCTCGTGCCCGCGCGCCGCGTCCCGTGCCGCGTCCAGCGCCGCCATCATCCGCACGACCTGCTCCACGTACGGCTCGCCCCACGACGGGCGGAACGGGTTGGTCAGATGCCGCCAGTTGCCCGGCTTGCGCAGCGCGCCGTCGCCGACACCGAACGTCTTGCCTTCGAAGACGTTGCCCGCCTCGATCAGCCGCTCGTCCGTATCGAGAGCGAGGCCGTGCCCTTTGGCGATGGGCATGGCAGTCTCCTGCGCGCGCTCCAGCGGCGAGGCCACGACATGGGTGATGTCCCGGCCGGAGAGGTGCTCGGCGACCCGGTCGGCCATCTGCCGCCCGAGCTCGGAGAGGTGGTAGCCGCTGCGGCGGCCGTAGAGGACACCGTCGGGGTTGTGCACTTCGCCGTGGCGCATCAGGTGCACGACGGTGATCTCACCGGCGTCGCGCCGGACGTCCCCGTCCGTCGCCGCGGCGCGCTCCAGCGCCGCCTCGACGGCGCTGTCCTCGGGCGTCAGGGCGCCGGAGCCGTCGCCTCGCGCGGGACGGTGGCTGCCGGCGCTCATGCCGTGGCCTCCGCGGCGGCGCGGGCGGCGGCGGGCAGGGCGGCGGCGATGCGCTCGATCGCCCGCTCGTCGTGCGCGGTCGACACGAACCAGGACTCGAAGGCGGACGGCGGCAGGTAGACGCCCTGGGAGAGCATGGAGTGGAAGAAGGCGTTGAAGCGGAACGCCTCCTGCTTCTTGGCGTCCTCGTAGTCCCTGACCTCGGTCGGGGTGAAGAAGACGGAGAACATGTTGGACGCCGTCTGCAGCCGGTGGGCGACGCCCTCCTTGGTCAGCGCGTCCGTCACCAGGGCCTGGATCTCCTTCGAGACCGCGTTCACCTTGTCGTAGGCGGCGTCGTCGAGGAGCCTCAGCTGCGCGAGACCGGCGGCGGTGGCGACGGGGTTACCGGACAGGGTGCCCGCCTGGTAGACCGGGCCCGCCGGGGCGAGGTGCGCCATGACGTCCTTGCGGCCGCCGAACGCCGCGGCGGGGAAGCCGCCGCCCATGACCTTGCCGAAGGTCATCAGGTCGGGCGCGACACCGTCGACGCCGTACCAGCCGGCCTTCGAGGTACGGAAACCGGTCATCACCTCGTCGGAGATGTAGAGCGCGCCGTTCTGCGCGCACGCCGCCTTGAGGCCCTCGTTGAAACCGGGCCGCGGCGGGACGACACCCATGTTGCCGGGCGACGCCTCGGTGATCACACAGGCGATCTGGCCGGCGTTGGCGTGGAACGCGGCGTGCACGGCCTCGAGGTCGTTGTACGGCAGCACGATGGTGTCACCGGCCTGCGCGCCGGTGACACCGGGCGTGTCGGGCAGGCCGAACGTCGCCACACCCGAACCGGCGGCGGCCAGCAGGGCGTCCACGTGCCCGTGGTAGCAGCCGGCGAACTTGATGATCTTGGGTCGGCCGGTGAATCCGCGGGCCAGCCGGATCGCCGACATGGTCGCTTCCGTACCGCTGGAAACCAGCCGAACCTGCTCGACGGGCTCGACACGGGCCACGATCTCCTCGGCGAGGGCGACCTCTCCCTCGCCCGGCGTGCCGAACGACGTGCCGCGCGCGACCGCGGCCTGCACCGCCTCGATCACGGCCGGGTGGGAGTGCCCGAGGATCATCGGCCCCCACGAGCACACGAGATCGACATACTCGCGCCCGTCGGCATCGGTGAGGTACGGACCGGTACCGGACACCATGAACCGGGGCGTACCGCCCACAGCACGGAAGGCACGGACGGGAGAGTTCACGCCGCCGGGCGTCACGAGGGACGCGCGGTCGAAAAGCGTCTGCGAAACTGGGGCGTCATAGGGAAAGCTCACGGAATCCATGGTCTCAGAGGCTCGGACGTATCTGCGGACAGGTGTTTCACCGCACGTTCGTGGGGGAGGTCACTGTCACGATGATCGGGTTGCGCGGCGGGGGCTGCGAGTGGTCGGGTGGAGATATGCATCGCGGTGGCGGACTGGGCGAGGGGACCGACGACCTGGGTCCTGAGCCTGCCCGGCGTGGAAAGCACCGGCGAGGCGAAGGGGACGAGCCCGCGGGAGGCAGGAGCGGCCGAGTGGGGGTGACCTACAAATACTTCGGCGCGCCCGACGGAGCCACCGCGGCCCGGGTGCCGATTTCGATGCGCCCCGAGGAGCTCGGCGGCGACGAGCTCGGCATGGGCGGAATGTTCACGAAGATCAAGCCGGAGACCATAGCGGCCATGGTTCTCACCGGAATCCAGGGCATGCCGCTGAACAAGGTGCCGCCGCTGGAGCTCGTCGTACTGCACCCCGATTACGCGGTGGTGAAGCTGCCGATGACCGTGGTCGATCCGCTGCGCGGCATCGGCGAGGAGTCGGTGGGGGCGGCGGCGTTCATATGGTCGACGGTCCCCGACCGGGGCGGCCCCAGGGACGCGTTCAACGTGTACCAACTGCTCCACGAATGGCAGGATTTCTCCCACCGGCTGCACGAGGCGGGGCATCAGCCGTACTGCCTGGTCTGGCCCTGACCCGGGATCTCCCGGGCGGCGGGCCGGATGCCCTGACCCCCGCCCCCGGCCGTAATTCCTGACCTGGTCCGGCTCCGGACCTTGGCCCTGGCCCTGGCCCTGACCTGACTCCGTCCGCTCCTGGCCCGCCCCGCAGCCCCTCCGGCCGGCGTCAGGCGCGGCTGAGCTCCGCCGCGCCGAAGGACACGTCGAACCGGTCGCACCAGATGGTCACGCTGCTGTAGCGGGCCGGGTCGATGTCGGCGGGCAGGGCGTAGTTCTGGTCGCCCTTGTTGCCCTTGAGCTTGCCGAGGCTCACATAGGCCCCGTCGTCGAAGACGTGCCAGCCGGCCCGGCCTTCCTTGACCGGCGCGTCGGTCAACCAGACATGCAGGTCGGGGCCGTTGCTCGTGTCCAGGTTCTCCAGCCGGACGGTGTGGGAGCCGTCGGGCAGCCGGAGCAGCCGCACGGTGCCGGACGTCTCGTGCTCGTGGCTGATCAGCTCACCGGACGCCAGCTTCGCGGGCCCTGCCGGTGTCGACGGCGACGCAGACGCCGACGGCCCGCTCGGCGCGGCGGACGGCGACTCGGCGGCCCCGCCCGACGGCGCGGCGCCGACCGACGTCCCCGGCAGCGCCTCCTGCACCGTCTCGTCCTGCCAGATCTTCCACGGCTGGAACCAGTACAGCCCCACGACGGCCGCCACCACGACCACGACCACCACCGCTACACCGGCCGGCCTGCTGAGTACCGAGCGCATGCGTCCCATCCCCGCCTCCTAGAACAGCTTTTACAGGCTTCTCATTCAACGAGATCCCGCACTGCCACGGCGCCGGGAAGTTATGACGGTTCCCTTACGCCACCGCCACGCACCGGCGCGTACTGCCGGCAGCTCTGCCGTTCGGCCGCTCTGCCGGCCGTCCGCTCTGCCGTGCTCGCGCTCTGCCCTCGCCGGAGCCGCGCCACGTCGCGAGGCGTGCCCGGGCGGGCGCTCCGGCGACTGGCATCATCGGCATCCAGCCGACCACTGGAGTTCGCCGCCATGCCACTGCCGCGCATCGGAGTCGTCATCGTGACCATGGGCACGCGACCGCGTGAACTGGACGCACTGATCGCATCGGTGGGCGGACAGGACGTCTCCGCGACGCGGATCGTGCTGGTCGGCAACGCGACTTCGCTCACCGATGTCTCGGCCGAGGTGACCAAGATCCCGCTGGAGGAGAACCTGGGCTGCCCCGGCGGGCGGAACGTCGGGCTGCGGGCCCTGCTCGAGTCGGGGGACGTGGACGTCATCGTCGAACTCGACGACGACGGGCTGCTCATCACCGACGACGTCTTCCGCAAGGTGCAGCAGCTGTACGCGGCGGATCCGGCGCTCGGGATCGTGTCCTTCCGGGTCGCCGACGAGCTCGGCGAGACGCAGCGACGGCACGTGCCACGTCTGCGGGCCGGTGACCCCATGCGGCGCGGGCCGGTGACCGCCTTCCTCGGAGGTGGCCACGCCCTGTCGGCGCCGATGCTCGCCGAGATCGGCACGTGGCCGGAGCACTTCTTCTTCTGCCACGAGGAGACCGACCTCGCCTGGCGAGCCCTGGACGCGGGGTGGAAGATCCTCTACGAACCCGACCTCGTGCTGCAGCACCCCAGGACCTCCCCGGCCAGGCACGCGGTGTACCACCGCTTCACGGCCCGCAACCGGGTCTGGCTCGCCAGGCGCCGGCTCCCCCTCCCCCTGGTGCCGGTCTACCTGGGCGTGTGGATCCTGATCAACTTGGTACGCACCCGTTCCGTTTCCGGGCTGAGCGCCTGGGGTGCCGGGCTGCTGGAGGGCGTGCGCACACCGTGCGGCGGTCGCCGGCCGATGAAGTGGCGCACGGTGTGGCGCATGACCCGACTCGGCCGGCCTCCGGTCATCTAGCCCGCCCCCCGGCCGCCCAGCAGCCTCCGGTCGTCCGGCCTGCGGCCGCGCGCGTCCGGGGAGGGTCCCGCGGGGGGAGCCGCTACGGCCGCCGCCATCCCGGGTCGCGGCCGGTCATGGCCAGCAGGCGATCGAGGTCCGACGCCCCGGCTCCGCCGTCGGGCAGGGGGAACTCCTCGCCGAAGGCGCCCATCTTGCGGCCGGTGGGGGCGAGCTCGGCGCAGGACCGGAGCGCTTCGGCGACGACGACCGGGTCGGGCGTGTACTTCTGCCCGGTGGCGCGGGCGAGGTCCCAGGCGTGCACGGCGAGGTCGTCGAGGGCCATCCGGCCGACGGTGCCGGCCGGCAGCCCCATCGCACCCGACGTGCCCTCCTCGGCGCCGGGCTCCGCCCATGCCTTCACCAGGGCGGCCGTCTCCTTCTCGAAGGCGCCACGCCAGTCGCCGTGTCCGACGTAGTCCGGTGCGACGGAGAAGTCCGCTTCCTTCTTCGCCGCCAGGGCCTGGAAGTTGACCATGACCTGGAACAGGTGGTTCGCGAGGCCGCGCACGTCGTACTCGGCACACGGGGTGGGGTGGTCGAGCTGTTCGTCGGTGATGCCGCACACCACCGGGACGGAGCGCTCTGCGGCCGCTGCGAGCAGTTCACTGAGGGGTTTCGTCATGGCCTCACGGTAGGCACCGTCACCATGGCCGCGTATTGAAGAAACGCGACACCCGGCATGAGGAAACCGACACCCGGCGGTCCTAGGATCGGAGGATGACCGGTCCGCGACGCGACACGAGAGGCATCGTGGAGGCCCGCGAACTCTTCGCGCGGGTCCGTTTCCGGCGACGTGAGCCCGCCCCCGCCCTGCGCCCGTATCTCGAGCACTACTGGCTGATCGACTGGGACCTGACCGAGCCGTACGCCTCCCATGTGGTTCCCCACCCGTCGGTCAACGTGGTCTTCCAGCGGTACGACGAGGAGCCCGCCCACGCCGAGGTCGCCGGCATCGGGTTGGAGCTGTTCACACACAAGCTGGCCGGGCGGGGCCGGGTCTGCGGGGTGCAGTTCCGGCCCGGTGGCTTCCGGCCGTTCGCGCCGGACCGGCCGGTGTCGGACTGGACGGGGCAACGGCTGCCGATCGGTGGCGTACTGCTGCCGGGGCGGGACGAGGAGACGCTGCGCACCGCCGCGCACGCCGTCGTGGAGCCGGATGACGAGGACGCCAGGGTGGCGGCGCTGGACACCTTCCTGCTCGGCCTCGACCCGAGGCCGGATCCCCGGGCGGCACTCGCCATGGAGCTCGTCGAGCGGGTCCGTACCGACCGTTCCGTGCGGCGCGTGTCCCAACTCGCCGACGCGGCGGGCCTGTCGGCCCGGTCCCTGCAGCGTCTCTTCGCCGGCTGGGTGGGCGTGGGGCCCAAGTGGGTCATCCTGCGCTACCGCATCCACGAGGCACTGGAGCGCGCCGAGCAGGCCGAAGAACAGACCGGCGGACCAGCCGGTGCGGCGGCCGGGCGACCGGCCGGCGGTGTCGACTGGGCCGCGCTCGCCGACGACCTGGGATACAGCGACCAGGCGCATCTCGTAAGGGACTTCACGGCGACGGTCGGCGTCCCCCCGTCGGCGTACACAAGGGCAGCGCGGTAGCCGCACGGCCGGGCCGCTGTCGTACCCGGGCCCTACAGTGCGGACATGGACGGCAAAGCGATCCCGGTACGAATCGAGCCCTGGTCCGAGGACGACCTCGATCTGCTCCGCGCGGCGAACGCCCCCGAGCTGATGGACCACCTCGGCGGCCCGGAGACGGAGGAGCAGTTGCTCAACCGCCACCAGCGGTACGTCGACCTGAGCGCCGACCGCACCGGGCGCGGCCGGATGTTCCGCATAGTCCTGGAGACCGGCGGGCGGGGCGGCGGCGAGGCCGCGGGCACGGTCGGTTTCTGGGAGCAGACCTGGGAGGACGAGCAGGTCTACGAGACGGGCTGGAGCGTGCTGCCCGCGTTCCAGGGCCTCGGGATCGCGACGGCGGGGACGCTGGCGGTCGTGGAAGCGGCGCGGGCCGAGCGGAAGCACCGGTTCCTGCACGCCTTCCCGTCCGTCTCCAACGGCCCGTCGAACGCGGTGTGCAGGAAGGCGGGCTTCTCCCTCGTCGGCGAGTGCGACTTCGAGTACCCGCCGGGCAATCTGCTGCGCAGCAACGACTGGTGCCTCGACCTGGGGCCGACGGGCGCGTGAGCCGGGCGTGGCCGGTCAGGCGCGGCCGGGGAAAGCGCTGGCCGCTCCGCCGCGGCCTTTGACATGCTGGGCGCTGTGAACGGACCGGAGATCACCATCGACGTCGCCCCCGAGCTGCGTCTTTTCGTCCCGTCGGACTACCGCCGGGGCCGTACGGCCCTCACCACCGACGGCTCGTCGACGCTCGGCCATGTCGTGGAGTCCCTGGGCGTGCCGCTCACCGAGGCGGGCCGGCTGATGGTCGACGGCCGCCAGGTGCCCACCTCACACATCCCGGGCGCGGGAGAGCACGTCGAGGTGCTCGGCGTGGACCGCCCGCAGCAGGTGCCCGGCGCACCGCTCCGCTTCCTCCTCGACGTCCACCTCGGCACGCTGGCCCGGCGGCTCCGGCTGCTCGGCGTCGACGCGGCGTACGAGAACGAGGACATCGGCGACCCGGCCCTCGCGACGCTCTCCGCCAAGGAGCGGCGGGTGCTGCTCTCGCGCGACCGGGGGCTGCTGCGCCGCCGCGAGATCTGGGCCGGTGCGTATGTGTACAGCGACCGGCCCGATGACCAACTGCGGGACGTGCTCCAGCGTTTTGCTCCCTCGCTCGCGCCGTGGACGCGCTGCACGGCCTGCAACGGCCCGCTGAAGGAGGCCGACAAGGACTCCGTCCAGGAACAGCTTCAGCACGGCACTCAGCGCACGTACGACGTCTTCGCCCAGTGCACGGCCTGCGGCCGGGTGTACTGGCGCGGCGCCCACCACGCCCGCCTCGAGGCGATCGTCACGGACGCGCTGCGCACGTCGGGCGCGTAGGACCGACCGGTTTCGAAGGAGGACCGGCCGGCTTCAGGGCCGCCCCTGCGCCGCCGGCTGTGTTCCTGTCCCCGCCTCCGACACCATGTCGGCGCCCGCTTCCGCCCCTGCTTCCGTCCGCTTCGGCGGTGTCGCTTCCGTGCGCGGCTCCGTGAGATAGCGCTGCACGGTCGGGGCGAGCCAGCTGACGACCTCGTCGCGGGTCATCTCCACGGCGGGCGGGAACCGCAGCACGTACCGGGCCATCGCCATGCCGAGTATCTGGGAGGCGATGAGCGCCGCGCGCCGGGGAGCCTCCGCGGGATCGGGGCACAGAGCCAGGGCGACCGGGCCCAACTGGTCACGGAAGATCGCGCGGGCGCGCTCCGCGGCCGCCTCGTTCGTGACGGCCGCGCGCAGCAGCGCCGTCAGGACCTCGTCCTGTTCCCAGCGGTCGAGAAAGTGCGTGACGAGAACCGCTCCCGCATGCCGGGCGGGGAGCGCGCCCAGCTCAGGCAGCCGCAGGTCGAACTCGGAGGCGGCCGCGAAGAGTCCCTCCTTGTTGCCGTAGTAGCGCATCACCATCGAGGGATCGATCCCCGCGTCACGGGCGATCGCGCGGATCGTCGCCCGCTCGTACCCGTCGGCGGCGAAACGTTCGCGGGCGGCTTCGAGGATCGCGGCCCTCGTCGCGTCCGACCGGCGGGGTGCGCCGGGTGCTTCCGTCGTCATGCCAACAAATGTAGGCCAACAAGTGTTGACAAGCCAGTGGCAGCGTTCTTAAAGTTGCCAACAAGCGTTGACCAACACCTGTTGACCCACAGACGTCGACCCCCGAGCGTTGACCATCGGCGCAGCCCTTCGGGCGCCCGGACCAGGAGGCAGCCATGACCGGCAGGCCCAGCACCGGAAGCACGGACAATCACCGCACCACGCCACGGACCACTCCCGTCACCGAGTCCGCTCCACTCCGCCCCGGCGCCGGGTTCGACACCGATGTACTGGTCGTAGGGGCGGGACCGACCGGGATGCTGCTCGCCGGCGACCTGGCCGCCGCGGGCGTCAGCGTCACACTCCTCGAGCGCCGCCCCCACGAGAGAAGCAACATCACCCGTGCCTTCGGCGTGCACGCACGCACCCTGGAGCTGCTCGACGCCCGTGGTCTCGCCGACGAGCTGGTGCGCCACGGCACCCCGATCACCGGCCTCAGGCTGTTCCGGCGCCTGTCCCTCGACCTGTCCCGGCTGCCCTCCCGCTTCCCGTTCCTCCTCATCACCCCGCAGTACGAGGTGGAGAAGCTGCTGGAGCGCCGCGCCCTGGCCGCCGGCGTCGACTTCCGGTACGGGACAAAGCTCACGGGCCTGGAGCTCTCCGACTCCTCCGTCACCGCGCGGGCGACGGACGCGACCGGCACGCGGACCCTTCGCGCGCGCTACGTGGTCGGTACCGACGGCGTGCGCAGCGCCGTGCGCGACGCCATCGGCCTGCCCTTCCCCGGCGTTTCGGTGATCAGGTCCATCGTGCTCGCCGATGTGAAGCTCACCGAAGAGCCCGCCGACCTCCTCACGGTCAACGGCGTGGGTGACGCGTTCGCCTTCATCGCCCCCTTCGGCGACGGCTGGTACCGCGTCATGGGTTGGAACCGCGGCCGTCAGGTGGCCGACGACGAGCCCGTCGGCCTCGACGAGGTCCGCGACATCGCCCGTCGCGCCCTCGGGACCGACTTCGGAATGCACGACGCCCGCTGGATCTCCCGCTTCCACAGCGACGAACGCCAGGCGCCGTCCTACCGCAAGGGCCGCGTCTTCCTCGCCGGTGACGCCGCGCACGTCCACTCCCCCGCCGGCGGCCAGGGCATGAACACCGGTCTCCAGGACGCGGCGAACCTCTCCTGGAAGCTCGCCTCCGTCGTCCTGGGCCGTGCCCCCGACCCCGAAGTCCTGCTCGACAGCTACGAGTCGGAGCGCCACCCGGTCGGCGCGGCGGTGCTGCGCAGCAGCGGCGCCATCGTGCGCCTCGCCATGGCCCGCACCCCGTTCCGGCGCGCGGCACGCTCACTGGCCGCTGCCTTCCTGAGCGCCGTCCGCCCCGCCTCCGCCAAGGCGATGGGCATGATCTCCGGCATCGGCATCTCCTACGGCGCACCTCGCGGCTCCCACCGCCTCACCGGACGGCGCGCACCCGACCTGCGGCTCGCCGAGGGCCGGCTCTACGAACTGCTCCGCGAGGGCGAGTTCGTCCTGGTGGGCCCTCCCGGCAGCGAGCCCGACGTCCCGCCCGCCCCCGGCCGCGTCATACGGGCCCACTGGACGACGGACCGGCGCACCGCGCTCCTCGTCCGCCCCGACGGCTACATCGCCTGGGCGTCGGGAGCCGGCACACCGCGGTGACCCCGGCAGGCCCGGCCGTCAGAAGATGTACGGGTCCCCGGTGGCAGGGACCAGCACCCGGTGCTCGTCGTTCTCCGGGTTCCGGTCGCTCGCCCCGCCGTTCCACGCGGTGGCGACGTGCAGCACGACCTCGTGCGGGCTGCCCACAGTGCCCAGCTCCAGGCCGACGGTCCGGCCCGGTCCGTCCGCGGGCAGGGTGCCCGTCGCGCACAGCAACTCCCGCTCGGCAGCCCGCAGGCACCCGCGGGGCAGCTTCGGCGTACCGGCCGGCGGCACGGACAGGATGAGCCGCACGGTCACCCCGGCGAGGTCGGAGGGACCGTGGTTCATCGTCGTCACAGAGATCGCGATCCGTCCGCCGGTCAGCGAGACCCGTCCGTGGTGCGCCACGTCGGCCTCCGGCGCGATGCCCGCGACGTTCCCGCCGTCCACACCCCGGCCGCCGATACCGCCATCGTCACCGCCCCCACCGTCGACGCCCGCACTCGCCGCCCCCGCGCCGATCAGCAGCAGTACGGCCGCGGCCCCCGCCGACAGGGCCCTTCGCATCGCATACATGAGCCAGAAGATACCTATTGCCCGAAAATACAGGTGATTGCCCGTGAACTCCGGCGCGTCCTGCCGATTTATTCTGGCGGCGTCGCGATCACCATCGATCACACGCGCGAGGAGCTACGACATGAGCACCGCTGGGACACCCGTCGCCGTCGTCACCGGGGCCAGTAGTGGCATCGGTGCGGCCACCGGGCGCCAACTGGCCGCCGCCGGCTATCACGTGGTCCTCACCGCCCGCCGCAAGGACCGCATCGAGGCGCTCGCCGCCGAGCTCACCGCCGCCGGCCACCAGGCCACCGCCTACGCCCTCGACGTCACTGACCGCCCCGCCGTCGACTCCTTCGCCGCCACCCTCGAGCGTTGCGACGTCCTGGTGAACAACGCGGGCGGCGCCCTGGGCGCCGACCCGGTCGCCACCGGCGATCCGGCCGACTGGCGGCACATGTTCGAGGTCAACGTCATCGGCACGCTCAACCTCACCCAGGCCCTGCTTCCGGCGCTCACCGCGAGCGGCGACGGCACGGTCGTGATCCTCTCGTCCACCGCGGGCCTCAGCACCTACGAGGGCGGCGGCGGTTATGTCGCCGCCAAGCACGGCGAGCACGTCCTCGCCGAGACCCTCCGGCTGGAGATCGTCGGCACCCCGGTCCGGGTGATCGAGGTCGCCCCGGGCATGGTCAGGACGGAGGAGTTCGCGACCACCCGCTTCCGCGGCGACACCGACAAGGCCGCCAAGGTCTACGCGGGTGTGGCGGAGCCGCTCACCGCCGACGACGTGGCGGACACCATCACCTGGGCCGTCACCCGCCCGCCGCACGTCAACATCGACCTCCTGGTCGTCAGGCCCCGCGCCCAGGCGTCCAACTCGAAGGTGCACAGGGAGCTGTGATGACCGACGGCCCGGCCATCACCCGGCTGACCCCGGCCGCGCTGCCCGCCGCTGCCCCCGATCTCGCCGCGCTGCTTCTCGACGCGGTGGACGACGGCGCCTCCGTGGGCTTCACCTCGTCCCTCACCTCCGCACAGGCCGAGGCCTGGTGGCACTCCCTCGCCCCCGACCTCGCCGACGAACGCGTGGTCCTCTGGGCCGCTCACGACGGCGGCCGGCTCATAGGCACCGTCCAGCTCAGACTCGAGACGTCTCCCAACGGCCGGCACCGCGCCGAGATAGCCAAGCTCCTGGTCCACCGCGCGGCCCGTGGGCGCGGCAGCGCCCGCCGTCTCCTCGCCACGGCCGAGGCCTTCGCCGGCGCGTCCGGCCGCACCCTGCTGATGCTGGACACCCAGACCGGCAGCGCGGCGGAGCGCCTCTACCGCACCTCGGGCTGGTCGGTCCTCGGCACGCTCCCCGACTACGCCGCCGACCCTTCCGGCACGCTGCGCCCGACGACGTTCTTCCACAAGTCCCTGCCGGTGGCGAGCGGCTGAGACATGCGGCGGGCCCCGGACCGATCCGGTCCGGGGCCCGCCGGGAAGGCATCGGGCCTGAGGCCCTCAGCCCTTCACACAGACGACCTGCTTCAGCTTGGCGACGACCTCGACCAGGTCCCGCTGCTGGTCGATGACCTTCTCGATCGGCTTGTACGCGCCCGGGATCTCGTCCACGACGCCGGAGTCCTTACGGCACTCGACGCCCCGCGTCTGCTCCTCCAGGTCACGCGCGGAGAAGCGCCGCTTCGCCGCGTTCCGGCTCATCTTGCGGCCGGCGCCGTGCGAGGCCGAGTTGAAGGACGCCTCGTTGCCGAGGCCCTTCACGATGTACGAGCCGGTGCCCATCGAGCCGGGGATGATCCCGAAGTCACCGCTGCCGGCCCGGATCGCGCCCTTGCGCGTGACCAGCAGGTCCATGCCCGCGTACCGCTCCTCGGCCACGTAGTTGTGGTGGCAGCTGATCTCCTGCTCGAAGCTGACCTTGGCCTTACGGAACTCCTTGCGGATCACTTCCTTGAGGAGCCCCATCATGACCGCGCGGTTGTACTTCGCGTACTCCTGCGCCCAGAAGAGGTCGTTTCGGTAGGCCGCCATCTGCGGGGTGTCGGAGACGAACACCGCCAGGTCGCGGTCGACCAGCCCCTGGTTGTGGGGAAGCTTCTGCGCCTCACCGATGTGGTGTTCCGCGAGCTCCTTGCCGATGTTCCGCGAACCGGAGTGCAGCATGAGCCATACGGCACCGGACGTGTCGACGCACACCTCGACGAAGTGGTTGCCGCCGCCCAGCGTCCCCATCTGCTTGGTGGCCCGCTCCCGGCGGAACTTCACCGCGTCGGCCACGGTGTCGAACCGGTCCCAGAGTCCGTCCCAGCCGCCGGCCTGGAGGCCGTACACCCTGCCGGGGTCGACCATCTCGTCGTGCATCCCGCGCCCCACCGGGATGGCCTGCTCGATCCGGGTACGGAGCCGCGAGAGGTCACCCGGCAGGTCGTTGGCCGTCAGCGAGGTCCGCACCGCCGACATACCGCAGCCGATGTCCACACCGACAGCGGCCGGGCAGACCGCACCGTGCATCGCGATCACCGAGCCCACGGTGGCGCCCTTGCCGTAGTGGACGTCCGGCATCACGGCGAGGCCCTTGATCCACGGCAGCGTGGCCACGTTCCGCAGCTGCTGCAACGCGACGTCCTCGACCGTCGAAGGGTCGGTCCACATGCGGATCGGGACCTTGGCGCCCGGCATCTCCACGTACGACATATTTACTCGATTCCCCCGGAACGGCGTGAAACGCAAATGACGTGACCAATGACAGCGAAAGACTCGACAGACCGGCGACCACGGCAGCGTGTGCGATAGACATTGTGTCCATCGGCCTCCGAACGGCGGCAACCAGTTTTCGCCGTGAGAGCGGCGCGGAGCACAGACAGAAGGGAGCCCGGGCGTGCAACGAAAGGCGTACGTGCCCGGCGTGGCGGCGCTTCTCGCGGCGCTCGTGACCGGCTGCACCGCCGGCGACGGCACCGAAGGCTCCGACCTCGACGCCAAGGTCAACGGGGCCAAAGCCTCCGCGGCGCCCCCCGGCAGGTACCGCACGCTTCTCGAGCCGTGCGGGTCCGTCGAGCGTTCCACGCTGAAGGACCTGCTGCCGGGCACCGTGACGCTGCCCGAGGAGCAGCAGCAGAAGGTCTTGCGCGGCACCGCCGCCGTCACCTACGACACGGACCGCCGGGTCGGGTGCAGTTGGAAGGGCGACGCCCCGGACGCCTCCCACCAGCTGCGGGTGGAATTCGAACGTGTCGTCTCCTACGACCCGGCCGTCAGCGACGACGACCGCGCGCAGGAGGTCTTCGAGAAGAAGCAGGGTTCCGCTTCCGTCCCGATCGCGCCCCCGACGGACGAGCCGGAGACGGACAGTGCCTCGCCGTCGGCCACCCAGAGCCCCACGGCCGGGAGTTCGAGCGGCGCCGGCCCGCGTGCCGGAGCATCCACGGACACGGCGGCCGGGGCCTCCACGTCCGCCGGTACGTCCTCCTCAGCTCCCGCTCTCGAGGGTCTCGAGCCCCGGGCGCTCGAAGGGCTCGGTGACGCGGCGTTCCTGGACGATGTGCTCGGCCGCGCCGGTTCCACGGTTCAGCGCCGCACGGTGAGCGTGGTGTTCCGCACATCCAATGTGATCGTCACCGTCGTCTACGGCGAGCAGCCGGCCGTGACCGGAGGAGTGCCCGACAGCAAGGAACTGCAGGAAAAGGCGCAGAGTCTGGCCCGGAAGCTGGCGGAGCAGTTCGACGAGTGAGCGGCCTCGCGGCCCGGGTTCTCCCGTTCGCGCGTTCAACGGTCCGGCCCACAGCTGTGTCGCGTCCGCGTACGGTGGCCTCGCCGGTCCGTCCGGCGGCCGGCCCGACGGACCGACCGCCTCACCGACCGGTTGCCTGACCGATCGACCGAGTACCTGACCGACCGAGTACCTGACCGACTGAAGGAACCATGCACCGTTCAGCCCCGCGACTCACCCGCATACTCGCCTGCGCCGCCGTCCCGGTGATGCTCGTCGTCGCAGGCTGCTCCTCGGACTCCGACAGCGCCCCCAAGGACTCCGCTTCTTCCTCCGCCGCCCCCGAGGCCAAGAAGTCCCCGACCGTCGCTCCCGCCAGGTTCGGCAAGCTGCCGAGTCCGTGCGACTCGATCGCGGAGAAGACGATCGAGGACCTGGTGCCCGGCACCAAGTCCAAGAACGGCACGGCCGGCAAGTCGTCGGACATCGCGCGGCGCGGCAGCTGTTCCTGGAACGGCCTGGACGACAACGGCGTGAAGGGCTCGCAGTACCGCTGGCTCGATGTCTCGTTCCTGCGCTACGACTCCGACGCCTCGCTCGCCGTGAGCGGCGAGCAGCGCGCCGTGGAGTCGTACGCCAAGGAGATCGCGAAGGCCAAGGGCACCGAGGGCGCGAAGGACGTCAAGACCTCGCCGGCCCCGGGTGTGGGCGACGAGGCGACGACGGTCAACTACACGCTGCGCAAGACCGACGAGGACTTCACCTACGCCACCATCGTGGCCCGCACCGAGAACGGTGTGGTGACGCTCACGTACAACGGCACGGGTTACGCGGGCGCGAAGAACCCCTCCGCCGCCGACCTGACGAAGGCCGCCCTCAAGGCCGCCAAGGAGGCAGTGGCCTCGGTCGCCACGGCCAACAAGTAGTACACAAGTACGTAACGCCTGGAGCCCGGAGGACCGGACTCCGGTGGCATGTGCCAGGCTGTGCCCGCCGGTTCAGGATCCGCGCACGGGCCTGTGCGGAAAGCCGGTCCAGGAATTGGGGAGGGGTCGCGGGTGGCCGCGATGCAGCTGACACGCACGCACCGAATACTCATCGGGGTCGTCGTCGCGGGCGCGTTGATCATCGCCGCGATCGGTTTCGCCGGGTCGTACGCCGCCGTGCGCGAGCTCGCGGAGCAGAAGGGCTTCGGCGACTTCTCCCTGGTCTTCCCCATCGGCATCGACGCCGGCATCTGTGTGCTGCTGGCGCTCGACCTGCTGCTGACGTGGATGCGGATTCCTTTCCCGCTGCTGCGCCAGACGGCCTGGCTGCTGACCTTCGCGACGATCGCGTTCAACGGCGCGGCGGCGTGGCCGGATCCGCTCGGTGTCGGCATGCACGCCGTCATCCCGATCCTGTTCGTCGTGGCCGTCGAGGCGGCCAGGCACGCGGTGGGCCGGATCGCGGACATCACGGCCGACAAGCACATGGAGGGCGTGCGGCTCACCCGCTGGCTGCTCTCCCCCGTCCCGACGTTCAAGCTGTGGCGGCGGATGAAGCTGTGGGAGCTGCGCAGCTACGAGCAGGTGATCAAGCTCGAGCAGGACCGGCTGATCTACCAGGCCCGCCTTCAGGCACGTTTCGGCCGGGCGTGGCGGCGCAAGGCCCCGATCGAGGCGCTGATGCCGCTGCGGCTGGCGAAGTTCGGCGTGCCGCTGGCGCAGACCGCCCCGGCGGGCCTGGCGGCCGCGGGTATCGAGCCGGTGCTGCTGCCCCCTGCGCCGGTGGCGCAGACCTCGGCGCAGCCGGAGCTGCCGGTGGGCGGCGAGGCGGAGCCGCCGTCCCGGCGTGAGCCGGACCGTGCGGTCGCGGCCCGGCGTGACGAGCCGGCCTCAAAGGTCCCCGCCGAGGAGGCGTACGAGGGTCCGGGCTCCCACGAGAGCCCGTGGTTCGCGGCCCCGCAGGTTCCGCAGGACGCGTACGAGCGCGCGTACAACCCGACGTACGTGGAAGGCCTGGAGCCCCACCCGGTGCCGGTGCCCGCGGGCCCCGGCCGCACCCGCCCGCTCGGCTCGGGGCCGTCCCCCGACTCGCAGGCGCAGGACGGGCCGTACGAGCAGCAGGGGCCCTACGCCCCGCAGCAGCAGGCCGTGCCCTACCAGCAGCCGTACGCCCGGCAGGAGCCGGCGGAGCCCTACGCGGACGGGGGCGTCGAGGGGCCTTACGACGAGCCCGCGTCCGAGCCCGCCCCCGATTACACGGCCGAGGACAAGGAGTTCGCGGAGCTCGCGTACCCGGTGTTCAGGACGTACGTCAAAGAGAACAACGACTGGCCGAAGGCCGACCACCTCGACATACTGCTCGCCGACCGCCACGGCGTGAACCACCCGCGCAGCGGGGCGCTCCTGCGCCGCCTGATGCCCGAGTTCAAGAACCGTCACCAGGCCGACCTGGAGGCCGAGCACATCGCGTGACGGGGCGGGCCCCCACGTCACCCGCTTCCTGGCGCCCTCCGCGTCACGCCCGCTTCTTGGCGGTCTCCGCCACGAGCGCGAGCGCCACTCCCGCCACGGCGACGGCGATGTAGCCGGCCGCCGGGATCTCCCACCATGTGTGGAGCATGCCCCAGGGCTTGTCGCCGAAGGTGAGGCCGGCCCAGCCCAGTACGCCCTGGACGCCGGTGACCCAGCCGATGATCGCCGCGATTTCCTTCATGCCTCCACCGTCTCCCGGTGCCGTGGCCGCTTCGTCGTGCGCACGGCGGATCCCGGGGTAGGCCGAAGGGTGCACAGACGCCGCAGGGCCCTCACCCCTCACGGGGCGAGGGCCCTGCGGGGCACGGTCGTCAGGCGGCCAGCAGCTTGCGGACCCGGTCCGCACCCACCGCGAGCAGCAGCGTGGGCAGACGCGGTCCGGTCTCGCGGCTGACGAGCAGGCGGTACAGCAGGGCGAAGAACGAGCGCTGGGCGATCTTCAGCTCCGGCGTGGGCTTGGCGTCCGGCTCCAGACCGGCCATCACCTTCGGCACGCCGTAGACGAGCGTGGTCAGGCCGTCCAGGGACCAGTGCGTGTCCAGACCCTCCAGCAGCAGCCGCAGCGACTCACGGCCCTCGTCGTCCAGGGAGGCGAGCAGCTCGGTGTCGGGCTCGGCGCGGACCACGGTGCGCTGGTCGGCCGGGACCTGGGTGGTGATCCAGTTCTCGGCGCGGTCGAGCCGCGGCCGTGCCTCGTCGAGCGAGGAGAGCGGGTTCGCCGGGTCGAGGTCGCTGAGGATGCGCAGGGTCTGCTCGTCGTGGCCGCCGGTGATGTCGACGACGGAGGCGAGCGTGCGGTAGGGCAGCGGACGCGGGGTGCGCGGCAGCTCACCGGCGGCGGTGCGGACGGCCCGCGAGTACGCGGCGGCGTCGGCCGGCAGCGCGCTGCCGTCCTCGACCTTCGCGGCGAGCTTGTCCCACTCGTCGTAGAGCCGCTGGATCTCCTGGTCGAAGGCGATCTTGAAGGACTGGTTGGGCCGGCGGCGGGCGTACAGCCAGCGCAGCAGCGGCGCCTCCATGATCTTCAGCGCGTCGGCCGGGGTCGGCACGCCGCCGCGCGACGACGACATCTTGGCCATGCCGCTGATGCCGACGAAGGCGTACATGGGGCCGATCGGCTGGACGCCGTCGAAGATCTCGCGGACGATCTGCCCGCCGACGACGAAGGACGAGCCCGGGGAGGAGTGGTCGACGCCGCTCGGCTCGAAGATCACTCCTTCGTATGCCCAGCGCATCGGCCAGTCGACCTTCCAGACGAGCTTGCCGCGGTTGAACTCGCTCAGCCGGACGGTCTCGCTGAAGGTGCAGGCGGTGCAGGTGTACGCCAGCTCCGTGGTCCCGTCGTCGTACGAGGTGACCGTGGTCAGGTCCTTGCCGCACTGCCCGCAGTAGGGCTTGTACGGGTAGTACCCGCCGGCGCCGCCGCTGCCGTCGTCCTCCGCGGCCGCGCCTGAGCCCTCCGCGGCCTCGAGCTCGGCCTCGTCGACCGGCTTCTGCGACTTCTTCGCGGGGGCCTTCTTGGTGCGGTACTGGTCGAGGATCGCGTCGATGTCGCCGCGGTGCCTCATCGCGTGCAGGATCTGCTCGCGGTAGGCGCCCGACGTGTACTGCTCGGTCTGGCTGATCCCGTCGTACTCGACGCCCAGCTCGTCCAGGGCGGCGGTCATCGCGGCCTTGAAGTGCTCGGCCCAGTTCGGGTGGGCCGAGCCGGCGGGCGCGGGAACCGAGGTGAGCGGCTTGCCGATGTGCTCCGCCCAGGACTCGTCGATGCCCTCGACCCCGGCCGGCACCTTGCGGTAGCGGTCGTAGTCGTCCCAGGAGATCAGATGGCGGACCTCGTGGCCGCGCCGCCGGATCTCGTCGGCGACCAGGTGCGGGGTCATGACCTCGCGGAGGTTGCCCAGGTGGATGGGGCCGGAGGGGGACAGTCCGGACGCGACGACGACCGGTTTGCCAGGCGCACGTCGCTCCGACTCGGCGATGACCTCGTCCGCGAAACGGGAGACCCAGTCGGTCTCGGTGCTGCTCTGAGCCACGGTCGGCACGTCCTTCTTTCTCGAAGCTTCTCGAAGCTGGCTGAAGCTGGGGCGGAGCTGGGCGGAGCCAGAGCTCCCAGCCATTCTCCCAGACGGAGCCGATCGCTCCGGGCCCTGCGGGGCGCGGCTCATTGTTCCGGGAAACCGCTTGTGTCTCCATGGGATACTTGACAACCGCAACAGACCTTCTCCTATCGGAACGGAAGCTCATGGCCTCGGTCCCTTCCCTCGCCTCGAATGTGCAGCAGCGCCTCGCGGACGCCCTCACGGCAGCCCTGCCGGAGGCCGGTGCCGCCGACCCCCTGCTGCGACGAAGCGACCGGGCCGACTTCCAGGCCAACGGCATCCTGGCGCTGGCCAAGAAGCTGGGGGGCAATCCCCGCGAGCTGGCGGCCGAGGTCGTGGACGCCATCGGCCCGAACGACGTCCTCGGGGACATCGAGGTCTCCGGCCCCGGCTTCCTGAACATCACGATCACCGACGAGGCCATCACGCGGACGCTGGCCGCGCGTGCGGCCGACGACCGTCTCGGCGTGCCTTTCGCCGCGGAGCCCGGCACCACGGTGATCGACTACGCGCAGCCCAACGTGGCCAAGGAGATGCACGTCGGGCATCTGCGGTCCGCCGTGATCGGCGACGCGATGGTGCAGATCCTGGAGTTCACCGGCGAGAAGGTGGTCCGTCGCCACCACATCGGCGACTGGGGCACCCAGTTCGGCATGCTCATCCAGTACCTGATCGAGCACCCGCACGAGCTGGACCACAGGGACGGCGTCTCCGGTGAGGAGGCGATGTCCAACCTGAACCGCCTCTACAAGGCCTCGCGCACCCTGTTCGACTCCGACGAGGAGTTCAAGGACCGGGCCAGGCGCCGGGTGGTGGACCTCCAGGCCGGCGACGAGGAGACCCTTTCGCTGTGGCAGAAGTTCGTCGACGAGTCGAAGATCTACTTCTACTCGGTCTTCGAGAAGCTCGACATGGAGATCCGGGACCCCGACATCGTCGGTGAGTCCGGGTACAACGACATGCTCGACGAGACCTGCCGCATCCTCGAGGAGTCCGGCGTCGCCGTGCGCTCCGAGGGCGCGCTGTGCGTGTTCTTCGACGACGTGAAGGGCCCCGACGGCAATCCGGTCCCGCTGATCGTGAAGAAGTCCAACGGCGGCTACGGCTACGCCGCCACGGACCTCTCCGCGATCCGCGACCGGGTGCAGAACCTCGGCGCGGACACCCTCGTGTACGTCGTGGACGCCCGCCAGTCCCTGCACTTCAAGATGGTCTTCGAGACCGCCCGCCGGGCCGGCTGGCTGAACGACAAGGTCAAGGCGGTCCAGCTGGCCTTCGGCACCGTGCTGGGCAAGGACGGCAAGCCGTTCAAGACCCGTGAGGGCGAGACGGTGCGTCTGGTGGACCTGCTGGACGAGGCGATCGACCGTGCGACGGCGGTGGTGCGCGAGAAGGCCGAGAAGGTGGGCCTGAGCGAGCAGGAGATCGTCGAGAACGGCCGGTACGTGGGCGTCGGCGCGGTGAAGTACGCCGACCTGTCGACGTCCGCGGTGCGCGACTACAAGTTCGACCTGGACCAGATGGTGTCGCTGAACGGCGACACGTCCGTGTACCTCCAGTACGCGTACGCCCGTATCCAGTCGATCAAGCGCAAGGCGGGCGACCGCAGCCCGGTCGCGCACCCGGAGCTCGCGCTCGCCCCGGCGGAGCGCGCGCTCGGTCTGCACCTGGACCAGTTCGGTGAGGTGCTGGCCGAGGTGGCGTCCTCGTACGAGCCGCACAAGCTGGCCGCGTACCTGTACCAGCTGGCCTCGCACCTGACGACGTTCTACGACCAGTGCCACGTGCTGAGCGCGGACAACCCGGCGGAGGTCGTGGAGAACCGCCTCTTCCTCGTCGACCTGACCGGGCGCACGCTGCACCAGGGCATGGCGCTGCTGGGCATCCGGACGCCCGAGCGCCTCTGATCACACGGTCTTACCCACTGGCCGGACGAGTCAGCGAGCCACCCACTCGCCCTTGTCCGGCCAGTAGTCGTACATGGGGCGGCCTTCCGCGGCGCTGGTACGGAACGGCCTGCCGCCGTCGTCGACGCGGACGGTCCCGCTCCGGTCGCCGCTGCTCCAGGCGACCTCCAGGTACCAGCTGACGTCGTGCGCCTCGGTGTGCACGTCGAAGTTGAGAACCTGCGGATCGTTCGACGCCACCTTGTACGGGAAGTCCTTGGCGGGCACGGTCAGGTCCCCGTCCGTTCCCGCGACGGGTTTCACGACGGGGCGGCCCGCGTCGAGGTCGATGTCGAAGGTCTGCGGGGTGACGCCGCTGCCGCACCCCTCGCCCATCGAGTACGCGTTCCAGGCCAGTGCCGCGCCCCGCGCCACGGTCCGCACGTGCACGGCGTTGATGACGACCGAGTCCTCGGTCCTGCCTGTGGCGGTCAGCTGGAGCTGCATACGGCCGGCGTCCACGCCGCCGAGCGCGCGGGCCCAGCCTCGGTAGTCCTGCGGGGGAGGTGGCGGAGGGACGCTGGCCGACTTCCCGTCGAGCACGTAGTACTGCCCGCACGGCGAGGCCCAGTTGTACGAACTGACGCCCACGCGCAGCGGCACACCGCCGGTCCCGGCCGGTGCCTTGCCGTCCCGGGACGGCTCTGCGGACCCGGTCGCGCCGGCGGGGGAGTTGCTCGCGTCCGGGCTGTCGCTCGGTGAGGCACTCGTCGAGGGCGAGGCGGAGCCGGTGGCGGAGGCGGAGGCGGAACGGGACGCGGCGGCCCGCGTCGGTTCGACGGATTGGGCAGGCCCCTCGGCCGTGGTGCCCGTGTCGCCGGAGTCACCGGTATTGCTCGCGACGACTGCCACGGGGACGGCGAGCGCGACGACGACGGCTGCGGCAAGGGCCACGAGGAGGGCCTTGCGCCGGGCGCCCTCGACGGTGCCGGGCCGCGGGCCGCCCTCGACGGTGTCGCCGGTGGCCGGCGGCAGAGCGGGCTCGTCCGCGGCAGGGGCGGAGGCTGCCGGGGACCCGGACGCCTCGGCCGAGACGCCGGCCCTCGCACCCTCGGCCGTGACGTCGGCCCTCGCACCCTCGTCCGTGACGTCGGTCCCGGCACCCGTTTCCTCGTCGGCCGCGACCGGCACGGCGGGCGAACTCGCCGTCTCCACTCCGGCGCGTCCACGCCGGCGGGCCTCGTCCGCGAGGATCCACCGCCTGTGCAGATCGACCAACTCCTCGCGCTGCGCACCGCACAGCCGCGCGAGCCGGTCGACGGAGGCGAACTCGGCCGGAACAGCGTCGCCGTTGCAGTAGCGGTGCAGCGTCGACGTGCTGACGTGCAGCTTGGCGGCCAGCACTCCGTAGCTGAGTCCGGAGCGGTCCTTCAACTGCCGCAGCACGGTCGCGAGCTGCTCGGCCTCCGGCGTCGTCGCCACTGCTGTTCTCCCCCACGTCATGCCGGTGCCACGTCCCGGAACGCCGTTCCGGGCAAGGGCTTTCCACCCAGGTCAGAGTACGCGCAGGCATTCCGGCATCCCCAATGGTCCGGCGGGCGTTGCGGCCGGAATCCGCCCCTCGCCAACCTGTGATCACGCCGCAAGGCATGGACCGAGAACGACCTTATGAACGGGGAGAACCACCACCATGCGCACCAACCTGATCCGCACCACGGCCGTCGCCGCCACCGCCCTGATCGCGGCCCTCTCGCTCACCGCCTGCCAGAGCGACGCCGGTGCCCGGGACGAGGGCACGGCCCTCTCCACGAGTGCTCCCGCCACACAGAAGCCGACCCCGGACCCGACCGCGGCCCCGGCCAGGTCCGCGAGTCCGGCCGGTGACAAGCCGGCAGGCAACGACAAGGGGAACAGCGGAGACAGCACCGGCACCACGGGCTCCGCCGGCGGTGCCGCCGCAGGCTCCGGTGGCGGATCCGAAGACCCGGGCCCGGTCATGACCGCCTGCGGCGCGGACGTGAAGGTCACCTACAGCACGGTGCGCCGGCCCATCAACCACGCGCTGCTCACCATGACCAACACGGGCTCCGAGCCGTGCAACGCGTACCACGCGCCGCTGCTCCGCTTCGACGACGCGCAGGCCGCCACGGCCGTCGACCAGGACAGCAGGCCGCAGGCCGTCGTCACCATCGCCCCGGGCGAGTCCGCCTACGCCTCGATCATGCTGGCGGCGGCGGACGGCAGCGGGAACGACGGTCACACGGCCGCCAGGCTCGCCGTGAGCTTCGCCCCGCGCAGCGGCTCCGGCTCGACCGACGCCGCCCCCGCCGTGATCCGCCTGCCGGCCGACACGTACACCGACACCACCACGACGGTCAGTCACTGGCAGAGCTCGATGGACGACGCCCTCATGTACTGATCGGTGCGGGTGATCGGGGGCTCCGGGACGGCCGGGGCCCCCGATCACCGTCTCCCGCTCACCTCAGGAGCTGGTGGGACTGCCTTCCTGATGCCTGGTCGATCTCCGTGTGCGCCTTCTGCAGGAGCTGGGAAGCGAGGTCCATCAGCGCACGGGCGCCTGCGATCTCCTCACCGACGAGCAGTTGCGGCTGGTCGGAGTGGTGCCTGTTGGCGTTTCCGTGTCCGCGGTACTCCGTCCCGTCACCGAGCCTCACCATGGCGGCCGCCCTGGTCCGGTCGCCGTCCTCCTTGAACTCCATCTCGATGTGCCATCCGACGAGTGTCTGCATGACGGTTCACCTCCAGCGGTACCCCTTCAAGGGTGCGCCGCACGGTCCCTGAACGCGAGCGCGCGCCCAGGGCGGCGGCCGATCGCGCACGCCGTGCGGTTCCTGCCGGTGGGACCGGCCCCCGGCGCGAGGTGCACCTGACGACACCCGCGGTACGGGGGTGCGTCGGCTGCCCGCGGCGACGCCGTCTCCGTAGCGTCACGGGCATGTCGAAAACAACCGTGGTGATCGCCGCCGTCGCCGCCCTCGCGGCCGGCACCCTGACCGGCACCGGCGAGGCCGCCGGCGCGCCCACCGGCCCCTCGCCCGTCGTACGCACGGCGGACGGCGCGGTACGCGGCACCCTCACCGGGACCGCCCGCGTCTTCCAGGGGATCCCGTACGCCGCCCCGCCCGCGCGCTGGAAGGCGCCCCGGCCCGTGCGCGCCTGGCGCGGCGTACGGGACGCGACCGAGCCCGGCGCGGCGTGCGCGCAGTCCGGCGCCATCCCGGTCAAGGGCCCGAAGAGCGACGCCGAGGACTGCCTCTTCGTCAACGTCACGACTCCGCGCGCCGAGGCGCCGGCACCCCGTCCGGTCATGGTCTGGCTGCACGGCGGCGACCACGAGGACGGCGAGGGGGCGATGTACGGGGCGCAGCGCCTCGCGGCAGGCGGCGATGTCGTCGTCGTGACGGTCAACTACCGTCTCGGGGCCCTCGGCTACCTGGGCGACGGCAACTTCGGTCTCCAGGACCAGCAAGCAGCCCTGCGCTGGGTCCGGGCGAACGCGGCGGCCTTCGGCGGTGACCCGCGCAATGTGACGCTGTTCGGAGAGTCGGGCGGCGCCCGCAGCATCTGCGCGAACCTGGTCTCACCCGCGTCGGCGGGCCTGTTCCACCGGGCAGTGCTCCAGAGCGGCCCGTGCCTGGACGACGACGAGACCCTGATCCGCGCCGAGGCCCTGCGTAACGCGCGGCACTTGGAGCGCGAGTTCGACAAGCCCCTGCACACGGTGTCCGCGGCGGAGGTGGTGGCGGCCGACGACGAGGAGACGCGCTACGGCCCGGTGTACGGCACCCGGTTGCTGCCCGACACCCCACGCGAGGCGTTCGCGTCCGGACGCTTCAACCGCGTTCCCGTACTGCACGGCATCAACCGCGACGAGGAGACGTTCCGCGTGTACGGCCTGGAGCTGTCGCGGCAGCGGCTGCTCGACGAGCACGACGTCCGTGCGTACGTGACGGGCGCCTACGGCGCGGAGGTCGCGGAGAAGGTTCTCGCGCGATATCCGGCGAGCGCGTACGGCGGCTCGTACGGGCGGGCGCTCGCGGCGGCCATGACGGACGCCGTCTGGGGACGTTCGGCGATCGCCACCAATGACGCGCTGGGCACGCGAACGCCGACGTACGCGTACGAGTTCTCCGAGCAGGACAACCCGTGGTTCAAGGACTTCCCGCGGGCGAGCTTCCCGGTCGGCGCCCCGCACCTCGCCGAGCTGCCGTATCTGTTCGACCTGGCATGGGCCGAGCCGCTGACGGCGGAGCAGCGGCGCCTGTCCGCCGCGCTGACGGGAATCTGGTCGGACTTCGCGCGCACCGGCCGCGCCCCGTGGAAGCGCTACACGCCGGACGCGCCGCACACCGCGGCCATCTCGTCCGAAGGTGTCCACCCCACGGATCTGGCGAAGGAGCACAACCACCCCTTCTGGAAGGGCCTCTGAGACCGCTGAGCCTCCGGGACTTACCCGGAAGTCACATTGGTCTATACCTTGACTCGATCACGTCAATCGCGCTTGAGTGTGCGCACAGCCCCCCACCGCGGCCGCACCCGGAGAGCAACTACCGCTCCGGGTAAGGCCGTTGCGCTCAAAGGAGTGATCGAGTGCTGAGAACCCGCCTCATGGCACTGCTGACCGCCGTCCTCATGGCCACCGGCCTCGCCGTGGCCCTGACGCCCTCCGCGTCCGCCGCCGGCCCCTGCGACACCGCCCCGAACTGGCAGCAGGGCGCGTGGTACACGGCTGGCAACGTTGTCAGGTACAACGGCTCCTACTACATAGCCGAGCACGACAACCCGGGCTACAGCCCGACGATCAGCACCTGGTACTGGGACCCGTACACCTGCGGCGGTGGCGGCACGCCGTCCCCGTCCGGCTTCGTGGTCAGCGAGTCGCAGTTCAACCAGATGTTCCCGAACCGGAACCCCTTCTACACGTACAGCGGTCTCACCGCGGCCCTGAGCGCCTACCCGGCCTTCGCCAACACCGGCAGCGACACGGTGAAGAAGCAGGAGGCGGCGGCCTTCCTCGCCAACGTCAGCCACGAGACCGGCGGCCTGGTCCACATCGTCGAGCAGAACACCGCCAACTACCCGCACTACTGCGACTGGAGCCGGCCCTACGGCTGCCCGGCCGGACAGGCCGCCTACTACGGCCGCGGCCCGATCCAGCTCAGCTGGAACTTCAACTACAAGGCCGCGGGCGACGCGCTCGGCATCGACCTGCTGAACAACCCGTGGCGGGTGGAGCGCGAGGCGGCCGTCGCCTGGAAGACCGGCCTCTGGTACTGGAACACCCAGAACGGCCCGGGCACGATGACCGGCCACAACGCCATGGTCAACCAGGCGGGCTTCGGTCACACCATCCGCTCGATCAACGGCTCCCTGGAGTGCGACGGCAAGAACCCGGCGCAGGTCCAGAGCCGGGTGACCAAGTACCAGCAGTTCACGCAGATCCTGGGCGTGCCGGCGGGCTCGAACCTCTACTGCTGAGCCGCCGGACCTCATGAACGGGCCGCGGACCGGGGAGACGACGTCCCCCGGCCGCGGCCGCACCATGTCACGGGCCTTCGACCGCACAGATCCGGCCGAAACGTTCCGCGCAGGCAGCCCCCACGATCTTCTCCCCGTCCTCCCGGGTCGAGAGGCACTCGGGACAACCGGGCGCCCGACCCACGGGGTTGAGGAGGGGAACGTTGACACGTGCCCGGAGGATATGGGCCACCGCGACAGCGGTGCTCATGGCGGTAGGGGCGGCGCCGGCAGCGGCGCATGCCGTCCAGCCGCCCGAAGTTCGCCCCGCCACGGCGGCGAACGGCAACGACGGTCTGCCGCCCGGCTGGCGGATCACCCACGACGACGGACAGAGCGCACTGGAGTGGCGCTCGCCGCGTCGCGTGCCCCCGGGTGACGCGCGCGTCGAGTTCCACGCGGACGACAGGATCGTCGGCGTGCCCGAGGCCGGCAAGGACGGACGGACCTTCCGTCTGCCCCTCGACGACGCGCGGACGACCGACCCGGCGGACCTGAAGAACCTGAGCGTGCTCGCGGGCGGCCGCCGTCTGGACGAGGAGCCCGGCGGCGACTCCGGCGCCCGCGGGACCGCACCGACCGCGAAGCCGCCCGCCGAGTTCCCTGCGGGGGCCGTCGACCCTGGCCGGCCGGGCACCTACCGGACCACCACCGGCGAGTACACGCTCGACCCGGTCCGCCTGCCCGGTTTCGCGGCCCCGGTCGAGATGCGCGCCGTAGTGGTCGCCCCGAAGGGCGCATCCGGCAAGCGCCCGCTCGCGCTGTTCCTGCACGGCCGGCACGCCACCTGCTACGTCCCGGGCAAGGACGACGAGGTGACGATCGACTGGCCCTGCGCCAAGGGCGCGAAGCCGATCCCCAGCCACCGTGGCTATCTGCGCGACCAGGAACTGCTGGCCTCCCAGGGCTATGTGACCGTGTCCGTCTCCGCGAACGGCGTCAACGGCCAGGACGGGGACGCCGAGGACGGCGGCGCGCAGGCGCGCTCGTCCCTGGTGCGGTCGCATCTGGCCCGCTGGGCGGACTGGGCCGCGAAGCCCGCCACCGCGCCGAAACCGGTACGCGAGGCCCCGAAGGCCGACCTGTCCCGTGTCCTGCTCGTCGGCCACTCGCGCGGCGGCGAGGGCGTCAACCGCGCGGCCATGGACAGCCTGTATCCGCCCGCCCCCGCCCAGGACGGCTACCGCGGCAAGGTGCGCTGGCACATCCGCGGGACCGTGCTCATCGGCCCGACGATCTTCGGCCACAACCCGGTTCCGGACGTCCCGTCGCTGACGATCCTGCCGGGCTGCGACGGTGACGTCTCCGACCTCCAGGGCCAGGTGTACGCGGACGGGACGCGCGGCGTCAGCCGGGGCAAGGCCCTGCACAGCGCGGTCTACATGGTCGGCGCGAACCACAACTACTTCAACAGCGAGTGGACCCCGGGCCAGGCCCAGGCCCCCGCCGACGACGACTTCTGGCCGGACCCCGAGCAGCCGGACCCGGTCTGCTCGCCGGGGACCGCGACCCGGCTGACCGCCGACCAGCAGCACCGGGCCGGCGCCACCTACATCGCCGCCGCCGCACGGCTGTTCGTCGCCGGTGACGACCGGGTGCGCGAACTGCTCGACGGCACGGGCCGCCGGGCCCCCTCCGCCGACCCCGCCCGTGTACTGACCCACGCCGTGGGGGCGAACCGCGGCGCCGGGTTCCTCCCGGACGGGCCTGTGACCGTGACCGGCGGCCGGCTGTGCAACGCCGTCGACCCCGAGACCCCCTGCCTGGATGCCGAGACAGGCTCCTCGCCGCACTTCGCGCACTGGCAGCCCGAGCGCGAGACCGGCCGCCGCGCGGTGGCGCTGGACTGGTCCGCACCTGGCTCGGCGGTGACCGTCAAGCCGGCGAAGCCGCTCTCCCTCAAGGGCGCAGACAGTCTCGCGCTGCGCGTCTTCGTGCCGCCCAACACCACCGGCACGCAGCTGGACGTGTCCGTCACCGACGCCTCCGGCAAGCGGGCGAAGCTGGGCCACGTCCGGGTGGACGGGCTGCCGGGCAGCGACCGCACGGCCTCCTACTGGGCGCGCGAGGTGCGCGTACCCCTCACCGCCGCCGCACGCGCCGGGCTCGATCTGCGCCGGGTCGCCGCCCTGGAGCTGACCCCGCGCACCCGCTCCGGCAAGGCGTGGCTGATGGACGCCTGGGCGTGGAGCCCCGGCACGCCCGCCGTCCGTGAGGCCCCGCTGACCCGGATCGACCTCGGCCGGCTCAAGGTCAAGGAAGGCGACTCGGGCGTCCGCACGTACCAGGTGCCCGTCCGCGTGTCCGGCAAGGGCAGCGGCACGGTGCGCGTGTACGTCATCGACCCCGCCACGGGCCGGGCGAAGGACCGGCTGGTGACGGTCCGGCCGGGCGCCGGCGGCATCGACGTGCCGGTGACGGTGAAGGGCAACACCCGCTACTCGTGGGACACCTCCCACGAGGTACTGGTGAAGGCGGTCCGCGGGACCGTCGTCGGCTCGGCCGCTGGAGGCGTCACGGCCGAGAACGACGACCCGATGCCGGAGATCTCCCTGAAGCCGGTCGCCGACAAGGTGACCGAGGGCAAACCCCTGACGTGGCGGATGTCCCTCTCGGCCCCCGCCGACGTGGAGCTGACGAGCACACTCCGGTTCATGCCCGTCACCGGTCGTCCCGAGCTGTCCACCAAGGACGTCGACCGGCAGTGGCTGCTCGACATGTTCGGGGAGGTCCCCGACGGTGAGGTCCCGCTGTCCCGGCTGGAGTGGCCCTACCTGTGGGCCTCGGTTCCGCCCGGGAGCACCGGCGCGGAAGTGACCGTGCCCACGGTGGCCGACGGAGTGACCGAGCCGGCCGAGTACGTGAGCCTCCAGCCCACCGACGACGAGGGCGCGCCGCACGGACCCGCCCTCACCGGCACGGTGGTCGACGCCCCGTAGGCACCGGGCCTCACGGCCGGGTGAACGCGCACCACACCACCTTGCCGGGGTCGCGCCGGCCGACACCCCAGGTGTCGGCCAGCGCGGCCACCAGCAGCAGGCCGCGCCCCGACTCACCGTCCGGGATCCGCACGCCGGGCCTGCCGCCCCCGCTGTCGTGCACCTCGACGCGCAGCGTCCCGTCCTCCGACAGCCGCAACCGCAGCAGATACCCGCGGCCAGGCGGCACACCGTGCACCAGCGCGTTCGTCGCGAGCTCGCTCACGCAGAGCGTGATGTCGTCCGCCCGCGCGCCCCATCCCCACGCGTCGAGCGCCGCACGTGCGAACTCCCTTGCCACGCCGACCGATCGGCGTTCGCGACGGCAGAACACCTCGCGCAGTTCCTTGTGTTGCATCGTCCTGTCCACAGGGACGAGATTCGCGCTGCGGGCTGCGACGGCAGCACTCCGCCGACCCGTACGTTTCATCTGTACGGGTCGTCCAGGCGTAACGTACGGGCGGGTCCGGGGAGTTGGTGAGGTATGCACCCCAGGAGACGCCACCGGAAGAACGCGTCGGCGATGCGGCTGGTCGGCCGCCAGCTCGCCCGCTTCCGTGAGGCCGCGGGCCTCACGCAACGCGAACTCGCGACGGAGTTCAACCTCGCCGAGGAGACCGTCGCCTCCATGGAACAGGGCCGCCGCCCGCTGAAGCCGGACCTCGCGCAGAGATTCGACGACCGCCTCGACACGAAGGGCGCGCTGTCGGTCGCGGTAGAACACATGCCGGAGGTGGACCTGATCCCGGCGTGGGCGGAGGAGTACATGGACCTGGAGCGGGAGGCGATCGCGCTGTCCTGGTACGACAACCAGGTCGTGCCGGGCCTGCTCCAGACCGAGCGCTACGCGCGGGGGGTCTTCCGCAGCCGGGTGCCCGCGTTCAGCGCGGACGAGATCGAGGCCCAGGTCACCGCCCGCGTCGCTCGCCAGAAGATCCTGGCACGCACCCGGCCGCCGACGATCAGCTTCGTGATGTGGGAAGCCATCCTGAGGGACCGGATCGGCGGCGACGAGGTGTACGAGGAGCAGGTGCGCCACCTGCGGGCCTGCGCCGAACTGCCGGGCGTCTCGATCCAGGTGATGCCGTTCGGCCGCCCGAGCCATGCCGGGCTCGACGGCCCGTTCACGTTGCTGGAGACACAGGACCACCAGCTCCTCGGATACGCCGAGGGCCAGCGCGGCAGCCAGATGCTCACCGACCCGGACGAGGTCAGCATCTTGGTGCAGAAGTATGCGATGCTGCGAGCACAGGCCCTCAACCCCGAGGACAGCGCGGGCCTGTTGGACCGGCTGCTGGGAGAGAGATGAGCACCGCACTGAAGTGGTTCAAGTCCAGCTACAGCGGCAGCGAGGGCGGGCAGTGCCTCGAAGTGGCCTACACCTGGCGCAAGTCCACGCACAGCGGCGACGAGGGCGGGGCCTGCGTCGAGGTCGCCACTCACCCCGCCGCGATCCACGTCCGCGACTCGAAGAACCCCGGCGGCCCGAGCCTCACGCTCGCCCCGGCCGCCTGGGCCTCGTTCGTCAGCGACCTGCGCTGAGCCCCTGGGCGACCTCGGTCGCCCAGTAGGTGAGGATCATGCTCGCGCCCGCGCGCTTGATGCCGAGCAGGGCCTCGGCGATCGCCTTGTCCCGGTCGATCCAGCCCTTCTCCGCCGCGGCCTCGACCATCGCGTACTCGCCGCTGATCTGGTACGCCGCGACCGGCACGTCCACCGACTCCGCGACCTTCGCCAGGACGTCCAGGTAAGGGCCCGCGGGCTTGACCATGACCATGTCGGCGCCCTCCTCGAGGTCGAGCGCCAGCTCGCGCATCGACTCGCGGACGTTGGCCGGGTCCTGCTGGTAGGTCTTGCGGTCGCCCTTGAGCGACGAGCCGACGGCCTCGCGGAAGGGGCCGTAGAAGGCGGAGGAGTACTTCACGGTGTAGGCGAGGATCGACACGTCCTCCTTGCCGATCGTGTCGAGCGCGTCGCGGACCACGCCGATCTGGCCGTCCATCATTCCGCTCGGGCCGACGACGTGGACGCCGGCGTCCGCCTGGACCTGCGCCATCTCGGCGTAACGCTCGAGGGTGGCGTCGTTGTCGACGCGGCCGTCCGCCGCGAGGACCCCGCAGTGGCCGTGGTCGGTGTACTCGTCCAGGCACAGGTCGGACATGATCACGAGCTCGTCGCCGACCTCGGCCTTCACGTCCCGGATCGCGACCTGGAGGATGCCGTCCGGGTCGGTGCCGGCGGTGCCGAGCGCGTCCTTCTTCGCGTCCTCGGGCACGCCGAAGAGCATGATCCCCGCCACGCCTGCCTCACGGGCCTCCACGGCGGCCTTGCGGAGCGTGTCGCGGGTGTGCTGGACGACGCCGGGCATGGCCGAGATGGGCACGGGCTCGCCGATGCCCTCCCGTACGAACGCGGGGAGGATCAGGTCGGACGGGTGCAGGCGCGTCTCCGCGACCATGCGCCGCATCGCGGGGGTGGTCCGGAGCCGCCGGGGGCGGGCACCGGGGAAGGATCCGTACGCAGTCATACGGCCACGCTACGCCTGCGGGAAGGGTGCGAATGCCGACAGGGCGTCGGTGCGACGGGCCGGGGCCCCTACGGCTTCGTCGCGGTGACGATCCAGGCGGCCGACTCGTAGCGGACGCCTTCCGGGGTCAGATGGCCTTCGATGTCCGCGCCGAGCGACCGCAGGGCCCGTTCCCTGTCCTGCGCGTCGAGCCCTTCGAGCGCCCACTCGAGCATGCCGGAGACGAAACGCCGGGCGTGCTCGGCGTCGCGTCCGAGGTTCATGGGCAGCGCGCGCCCGTCGAAGTGCGGCGAGTCGAATCCGGCCGCCACCAGCACGTCGCCCACGACGTCCGGGTCGGCCATGGAGAAGGGGCCCGGCGCGCCGGGAGGCGGCAGGGGAAGCTCCCGGCCGACCGCGACGGCGCCCAGGAAGGAGCTGAACCATTCGTTGCGCTCGGGCTCCTGCCAGACCAGCAGTGCCAGCCGCCCGCCGGGCCGCAGGGCGCGGGCGATGTTGCGGAACGCGGTCACCGGCTCGGCGAAGAACATGCACCCGTTGCGGCTGACGGCCACGTCGAAGGCGCCTGCGGGGAACGGGCACGTCTGGGCGTCGCCCTGCTCGTAGCGGACGCTGTCGAGCCCTTCGCGCTCCGTCTCCTGCCTGGCGGCGCGCAGCATCGCCGCGGACAGGTCGATGCCGAGCACGGGCCCGCCGACGGTGAGCCGGGCGGCGGCGCGGGAGGTGAGGCCGTTGCCGCAGCCGATGTCGAGCACCCGCTCGCCCCGCTGGAGCTTCGCGGCGTCGAGGAACGGGCGCTGGTAGGCGTGGACGGCGCGGTCGAAGTCGTCCGCGTGTGCCGCCCAGTAGGCGCCCTCGTCGCCGTCCCAGGCTCGGGCCTGTTCGGCGTTGGACGGATCGACGTGGAGAGTGCTGGCGCTCACAGGGGGTCACCCACTTGCCTGCCCGGAAGGATCCTTGTGTTTCCGGTGTACCCCTGCCGGGCCCCGCCTGTCGAACGTACGGAGGCGGGGCGGGTGAGGATGTCCCCGCCCGCCCCGCCTCCGATCACGTCGCTCAGGTCGTCGTGCGACGCCTCCGGCCGCCCGGACGGCGCTCCGACGGGCGCGTCACGTGCTCGCCCGCCTCGACCGCAGCGGCGCGGCGGGCCGCGCCGAACTCGGCCAGCGCCTCGGCCAACCGGTGCACGGACGGCTCGGGGGACAGGACGTCCACCCGCAGCCCGTGCTCCTCCGCGGTCTTCGCGGTGGCGGGACCGATGCAGGCGATCACGGTCACGTTGTGCGGCTTGCCGGCGATGCCGACCAGGTTCCGCACCGTCGAGGACGAGGTGAAGAGCACGGCGTCGAAACCGCCGCCCTTGATCGCCTCACGGGTGTCCGCCGGCGGCGGCGACGCCCGGACCGTCCGGTAGGCGGTGACGTCGTCGACCTCCCACCCGAGCTCGATGAGGCCCGCGACCAGCGTCTCGGTCGCGATGTCGGCGCGCGGCAGGAAGACACGGTCGATCGGGTCGAAGACCGGGTCGTAGGGCGGCCAGTCCTCCAGCAGACCGGCCGCGGACTGCTCACCGCTCGGCACGAGGTCCGGCTTGACGCCGAAGTCCACCAGCGCCGCCGCCGTCTGCTCGCCGACCGCCGCGACCTTGATCCCGGCGAAGGCGCGGGCGTCGAGCCCGTACTCCTCGAACTTCTCCCGCACCGCCTTCACGGCGTTGACGGAGGTGAACGCGATCCACTCGTAACGGCCGGTCACGAGGCCCTTGACCGCGCGCTCCATCTGCTGCGGCGTGCGCGGCGGCTCGACGGCGATCGTCGGCACCTCGTGCGGCACGGCGCCGTAGGAACGAAGCTGGTCGGAGAGCGAGGCCGCCTGCTCCTTCGTACGCGGAACGAGCACCTTCCAGCCGAACAGCGGCTTGGACTCGAACCACGCGAGCTGCTCACGCTGGGCCGCGGCGCTGCGCTCACCGACCACGGCTATGACCGGCTGGTGGCCGTCGGGGGACGGCAGCACCTTCGCCTGCTTCAGGGTCTGCGCGATCGTGCCGAGCGTCGCCGTCCAGGTCCGCTGCCGCGTGGTCGTGCCGGCCACGGTGACGGTGAGCGGGGTGTCCGGCTTGCGGCCCGCCGCGACCAGCTCGCCGGCCGCCGCGGCGACCGTCTCCAGCGTGGCGGAGACGACGGCGGTGCCGTCGCTGGCGCCGACCTCGCTCCAGCAGCGGTCGGAAGCGGTCCGCGCGTCGACGAACCTGACGTCGGTGCCCTGCTCGTCACGGAGCGGGACACCCGCGTACGCCGGCACGCCCACCGCGGTCGCCACACCGGGCACGACCTCGAAGGGGATCCCCGCCGCGGCGCAGGCGAGCATCTCCTGACCTGCGTCGGCGTCCAGGCCGGGGTCACCGGTCACCGCACGGACGACCCGCTTGCCGCCCCGTGCGGCCTCCATGACAAGATTGGCCGCATCCCTGAGTACGGGGATTCCGGCGGTTGTTGATACGTCGTCAACAACCGTCAGTTCAGGCGTGCTCACGTTCGCCCGCGCATGACCGCGAACGACGTCGAGCACCTGCGGCTCGGCGACCAGCACGTCGGCGCCGGCAAGCGCCTCGACGGCGCGCAGAGTCAGCAGACCGGGATCGCCGGGACCGGCACCCAGGAAGGTGACGTGCCCGTGTCCGTGTGCCGGAAGGGGCGGACGGTTGGAGGTGGTGGGGCTCAAAGTGCTCGCTCCCCCATAAGACCAGCCGCACCCTTGGCCAGCATCTCGTCCGCGAGTTCGCGTCCGAGCGCCGCCGCGTCGTCGTGCGACGTGGGTACGGGACCGGTGGTGGACAGCTGCACCAGCGAAGAGCCGTCGGTCGTGCCGACGACGCCGCGCAGGCGCATTTCGGTGAGTTCCTGGCCGTCGCCCAACAGGTCGGCCAGCGCACCCACAGGTGCGGAGCAGCCGGCCTCCAGGGCGGCGAGCAGGGATCGCTCGGCGGTCACGGCGGCCCGCGTGTGCGGGTCGTCGAGCTCGGCCAGCGCGGTGATGAGGTCCGCGTCGGACGCGGAACACTCGATCGCCAGTGCCCCCTGGCCGGGAGCGGGCAGGACGAAGTCCACCGACAGGAAGTCGGTCACCTCGTCGGTCCTGCCGATGCGGTTGAGTCCGGCCGCGGCGAGCACGACGGCGTCGAGCTCCCCGTTCCGTACAAATCCGATGCGGGTGTCGACGTTGCCCCGGATCGGCACGGTCTCGATCGTCAGGCCGTGCGTGCGGGCGTACGCGTTCAGCTGCGCCATCCGGCGCGGCGAACCGGTCCCGATCCGGGCGCCGTTCGGCAGCCTTTCGAAGCTGAGGCCGTCGCGTGCGATCAGCACGTCGCGCGGGTCCTCACGCTTCGGCACGGCCGCGAGCACCAGCTCGTCGGGATGGGTCGTGGGCAGGTCCTTCAGCGAGTGAACGGCGAAGTCGACCTCCCCGCGCGCCAGCGCCTCACGCAGCGCGGCGACGAACACGCCGGTACCGCCGATCTGCGCGAGATGCTCCCGGGACACGTCCCCGTACGTGGTGATCTCGACGAGCTCGACGGCGCGGCCGGTCAGCCGGCGCACCGCCTCGGCCACTTGCCCGGACTGGGCCATGGCCAGCTTGCTGCGCCGGGTTCCGAGCCTCAGTGCCCTCTCGGTCATACTCGCCCTCGGTTCTTGACATCTGCGTCATTCAGGTCGGCCCGGCTGACGGAGGCGACCGTCTCCGGGTCGAGGTCGAAGAGTGTCCGCAGCGCGTCCGCGTACCCGGCGCCGCCGGGTTCTCCGGCCAGCTGCTTGACCCGCACGGTGGGCGCGTGCAGGAGCTTGTCCACCACGCGGCGCACGGTCTGGGTGATCTCGGCCCGCTGCTTCTCGTCGAGTCCGGTCAGCCGCCCCTCGAGGCGCGCCATCTCGCCCGCCACCACATCGGCGGCCATGGTGCGCAGGGCGACCACGGTCGGCGTGATGTGCGCGGCACGCTGGGCGGCGCCGAAGGCGGCGACCTCGTCGGAGACGATCGAGCGGACCTGGTCCACGTCGGCGGCCATGGGCGCGTCGGCCGAGGCCTCCGCGAGGGACTCGATGTCGACGAGGCGTACGCCCGCGAGGCGGTGGACGGCGGCGTCGATGTCCCTCGGCATCGCCAGGTCCAGCAGCCCGAGCCGTACCGGCCCGGTGCCGTGCGCGGTGACCGTGCGGTCCGCCTCTCGCGGGGCACGTGAAGCGTTGTCGACCCAGGCGCCGTGCTGGGCGAGGGAGTCGTCGAGCCCGACGGGGCACTCGGCGGCGTCCGCGACGGCGGGCTCGGTGCCCCGGGCAACATCCGCGGCGCCCAAGGCCACGGCGCTGTCCGCGACCTGCTCCACGGCGGAGACCGGCGCGTCGGCATCGGCGGCGGCGGGCGGCACCCCGGGAAGGCCCGCGAGGTCGTCGTGGCGTCCGGGCAGCTCGGCCACCCGGCCGTCACGCGCCGCGACGGCGGCGAGGCGGGCGACGAGGCTTCCTTCGGGGGCGCGCAGGTCCTCGGGGACCGCCGCGCCGGGCACCATGTGCTGCGCGAGCGCCGCCGCGACCGACTCGGCCGTCAGCACCAGGCCCGTCGCGCCGGTGCACGACACGGCCACGTCGGCCAGGGCGAGCTCGGCGGGCACGTCCGACATGCGCACGGCGCGCGCGCTCACACCGCCCTCTGACAGCACCGCGGCCAGCCGCTCCGCGCGCTCCATGGTCCGGTTGGCGACGACGAGTTCCCGCACACCGAGGCGCGCCAGCGTCGTGGCGGCCAGCGAGGACATCGAGCCGGCGCCGATGACCAGCGCCTTCCGGTCCCGCGCCCAGGTCTCGACCGGCTCGCCCGCGGCGAGCTGCTCGAGACCGAAGGTGACGAGCGACTGCCCGGCCCGGTCGATCCCGGTCTCGCTGTGGGCGCGCTTGCCGACCCGCAGTGCCTGCTGGAACAGGTCGTTGATCAGTCGCCCGGCGGTGTGCAGTTCCTGCCCGAGCGCCAGCGCGTCCTTGATCTGGCCGAGGATCTGCCCCTCGCCGACGACCATCGAGTCCAGGCCGCAGGCCACCGAGAAGAGGTGGTGGACGGCCCGGTCCTCGTAGTGCACATAGAGATAGGGAGTGAGCTCCTCGAGGCCCACGCCGCTGTGCTGGGCGAGCAGTGTGGACAGCTCGGCGACACCGGCGTGGAACTTGTCCACGTCCGCGTACAGCTCGATGCGGTTGCACGTGGCGAGCACCGTCGCCTCGGTGGCGGGTTCCGCGGCCAGGGTGTCCTGCAGAAGCTTGATCCGCGCGTCGGTGGGCAGGGATGCCCGCTCCAGCACACTCACGGGTGCGCTGCGGTGGCTCAGCCCTACGACCAGGAGACTCATGCCGGCATCACCGCGGACATGTCACCGTCGGGGCCCTTGCGGTTCGCGGCCTCGGCCTCTTCGCCGGCCTTGCGCTGCTCGTGGAAGGCCAGGATCTGGAGCTCGATCGAGAGGTCGACCTTGCGCACGTCCACGCCGTCCGGCACGGACAGCACGGTGGGCGCGAAGTTCAGGATGGAGGTGACGCCGGCGGCGATCAGGCGCTCGCACACCTGCTGCGCGGCACCGGCGGGCGTGGAGATGACGCCGATCGAGACCCCGTTGTCGCTGATGATCTTCTCGAGCTCGTCCGTGTGCTGCACCGGGATGCCGGCGACGGGCTTTCCGGCCATGGCCGGGTCGGCGTCGATCAGCGCGGCGACCCGGAAACCACGGGACGCGAAGCCGCCGTAGTTGGCGAGCGCGGCGCCGAGATTACCGATTCCTACGATCACAACCGGCCAGTCCTGGGTCAGGCCCAGTTCACGGGAGATCTGGTAGACGAGATACTCCACGTCGTAGCCGACGCCCCGGGTCCCGTACGAGCCGAGGTAGGAGAAGTCCTTGCGCAGCTTCGCGGAGTTGACACCCGCGGCCGCCGCGAGCTCCTCGGACGAGACCGTGGGTACGGAACGCTCCGACAGCGCGGTCAGTGCGCGCAGGTACAGCGGAAGCCGGGCGACGGTGGCCTCGGGGATTCCTCGGCTACGGGTCGCCGGTCGGTGATTTCGGCCAGTTGCCACGGTGCTCCTGGGGGATGAGCGAGGCTGCAGGCGGCCGTGTGTCCCAAGACCGCCCCGTCGACAGCAGGCTATGTCTTTGTGAACGCGTGCACAAAGATGGTGTCCGCTTTGTCCGTCCAAAGTGACCGGGGTCACGCGATTCGGCGGCCGGATCGAGGAACCGCGAACCGATCGTGACCGTTGGGCTACCGAAGGGCGCAAAATCGGACACTCTCCTCTCGAATACGCCCCCGAGACCGCCTGATTCCGCCTACTGTGCCCTGCGCTCAGCGCCTGCCGATAGGGCCGCGACGGCGCGCCGTGGACTTCCGTGGACGCGGGACTATCCACCCAGCGCGCGCCGCAGCCGGGCGGCGTCCACCTTCCAGAAGGTGTGCTGCTCGCCGTCGACGAGCACCACGGGGATCTGCTCCCAATAGGCGCGGTGCAGCTCCTCGTCCTGGTTGATGTCCTTCTCCTCCCAGGCCACGCCCGCCTCGGCGCACACCTGCTCGACCACCGCGCGCGCATCGTCGCAGAGATGACACCCGGGCTTCCCGATGAGGGTCACCGTGTGTTCCCCGGAGTTCTTCTTCGTACGCCGCAGCAGTGGACTCATGAGCCCATTCTCGCCGGTCCTCTTAACAGCGCGGTTGCGGAGTGTTCACGCCGACGCATCCTGGCGCGTCGGGAAGTGCCGAACAGACTGGCTATGCTCACGCCATGGCCGCACTGGGATGGCTCACCCCGCGCAGGCGCTCCGCCACGGCACGCAGCGTGCTCGCGGGCGAAGCCGCAGCCGAGGCAGCAAGGAAGTCCTCGCAGACGATCGAGGCACTCGAGGCACAGGACGTCACCGCCCCTGCCGTGGAACCGGTGTTCCCCGTCGCGGGCGACGAGCGCGCCGCCGCCTTCTTCGACCTCGACAACACGGTCATGCAGGGCGCCGCGATCTTCCACTTCGGCCGGGGGCTCTACAAGCGCAAGTTTTTCCAGCGCCGCGAACTGGCGAGGTTCGCCTGGCAGCAGGCGTGGTTCCGGCTCGCGGGCGTCGAGGACCCCGAGCACATGCAGGACGCCCGCGACAGCGCCCTCTCCATCGTCAAGGGCCACCGCGTCTCCGAGCTGATGAGCATCGGCGAGGAGATCTACGACGAGTACATGGCCGACCGCATCTGGCCGGGCACCCGCGCGCTCGCCCAGGCCCACCTCGACGCCGGCCAGAAGGTATGGCTGGTCACGGCGGCGCCCGTGGAGACCGCGACGATCATCGCCCGCCGCCTCGGCCTGACCGGCGCGCTCGGCACCGTCGCCGAATCCGTCGACGGCGTCTACACGGGCAAGCTCGTCGGCGAACCGCTGCACGGCCCGGCGAAGGCCGAGGCGGTGCGCGCGCTGGCCGCGGCCGAGGGCCTGGACCTCTCCCGCTGCGCGGCGTACAGCGACAGCCACAACGACATCCCGATGCTGTCCCTCGTCGGCCACCCGTACGCGATCAACCCGGACACCAAGCTGCGCAAGCACGCCCGGCAGCGGGAGTGGCGGCTGCGCGACTACCGCACCGGCCGCAAGGCGGCCAAGGTCGGCATCCCCGCGGCGGCCGGGGTGGGCGCCCTGGCGGGCGGCACCGCCGCCGCGGTCGCGCTCCACCGCCGCCGTCGCTGACGCGCGGCCCTTCACCGACGGCCGGCGGCCGTCGCACGCTTCCGAACACGTGCTCCCTGCGCGTGTCGGCGGCCGATTCACGGGTGTCACCCCTGCGATCCCCCGGCCAGTCCTCTTGTCACGGCCCGGCCACAACTCACCGCCCGACAAGACAGATCACGACGCAATTCGATCAACAAGTGCTCACAATGTGCGACCAGTTGCGACGCATAGACGTAACAGAAGCGACGGAAACGACGATTTGAGCAACTGGGTGTAGCGCTGCCTGTACGAAGCGTTATTCTCCTCAGACGCATGACGGACCACCCCACCAGTCATCACGACGGGTGAACGGTCCCGCACTGCTCGTGATGGAAGCTCTGCCTCTGGGAGTCCCGTGTACCCACACGTCGGGGTTGACGCCTCGGGCCTGGCTACGCTGCGCGCAGCGGTCCTCGACCACTTGCGCGGCCTTGTCCCCGCCGCGTACACCGTCCCCGCATTCGCCACCCCCGGCCTCGCCGGCGGCCCGGCCGCACCGTGCTACGCCCTGACCGACGGCCTGCAGAAGGGTCCCGCGCGCAGCGCCGTCGACGAGGGGCGGCGGTCGGCCGACGGACGTGCTGCGGGCAGAAGGGCGGGCCGGGGCAGCTCAGGCGCCCATGCCGCCACCCGCCGGCCCACCGCCGACAGCGACAGCGCCCGCATGATGGAACTGGTCGAGCGCGCTCAGGCGGGCGAGGCCGAGGCCTTCGGCCGGCTCTACGACCAGTACAGCGACACCGTCTACCGCTACATCTACTACCGCGTCGGCGGGAAGGCCACGGCGGAGGACCTCACCAGTGAGACCTTCCTGCGCGCCCTGCGCCGTATCTCCACCTTCACCTGGCAGGGCCGGGACTTCGGCGCCTGGCTCGTCACGATCGCCCGCAATCTGGTCGCCGACCACTTCAAATCGAGCCGCTTCCGCCTGGAAGTGACCACCGGCGAGATGCTCGACGCCAACGAGGTCGAGCGCAGCCCGGAGGACTCGGTCCTGGAGTCCCTCTCCAACGCCGCGCTGCTCGAAGCCGTCCGCAAGCTCAACCCCCAGCAGCAGGAGTGCGTCACCCTCCGCTTCCTGCAAGGCCTGTCCGTCGCGGAGACGGCCAGGGCGATGGGCAAGAACGAGGGCGCGATCAAGACCCTTCAGTACCGGGCGGTCCGCACCCTCGCCCGGCTGCTGCCCGACGACGCACGCTGAGCCGTTCTCCCTGCGACAGAGCTCCACCGTCCCCACACTCCCCCACGGCCCCCGTCCCCAACTGACAATCGGTGACGCCTCGATGACGCACTGGTCCGATCATCTTTCGCGCGTAACCCAAGTGCCGCGACGCTCGTTGTGCGGAATGCAGGCTCCCTCTGGACGTGCCATGCCCGCAGCCACTCACTCGTTCGTGTGGATGTGCTCAAGGTGTGCAACCCTCCAGACCCTCAGGGGAGTCGATCGTCATGACGAGAGGAGGTGCCGCCAGTGATCGCGAACGTTTCGGCGCACCGGCGGGCGAACGCCTTCGCCCAGGCCTTGGAAGACCAGGCGGCCGAACAGCCCGACGAATCGGTCGAGTCCGTCGAACCGCCCGAGCACGAACGGCTGTTGACCCTGGCCCACGGTCTCGGCGAACTGCCGAAGCCGCAGCTTGACCCCGAGGTCAAGGTGGTGCAGCGGGCGCAGCTCGTGGCGGCGATGGAATCGCTGCTGCAGGAAGGCAGAGGGGGTGCGTCCGCGGGCCCTACGGTGCCCGAGCAGCGGACCTCCGGCCGCGGCGCGCACCGGGCGTCCCCGCTCCGGAAATTGCGACCGCGTTCCCGCTGGTCGAAGGGGCTCGCCGCGGGCGGGCTGACCGTCGGTGTGGCGGCCGGAGCGCTCGGCGGAGTGGCCGCTGCGAGTTCCGACGCCCTCCCCGGTGACTCGCTGTACGGGCTGAAGCGCGGCATGGAGGACTTCAAGCTCGGCCTCGCGGACGGTGACTCCGACCGCGGTGAGCTCTACCTCGACCAGGCGTCGACCCGCCTGAGCGAGGCCCGCCGACTGATGGAGCGCGACCGGGGCGGCGCACTGGACCACGAGTCCCTGAGCGAGGTCCGCCGCACGCTCAACGGCATGCGGCACGACGTCACCGAAGGCCACCGCCTGCTCAGCGCCGCATACGAGCGCGACGGGTCGCTCGCCCCGATGGCCGCGCTCAATTCCTTCTCCCGCTCGCACCGCGGCACGTGGGAGGGACTGCGTGAGCGGCTGCCCGCCCAGCTGACCGACGTCGGCGACGACGTCGACTCCGCCTTCGACGCCATAGACGAACAGGTCGGCCCGCTCGAGTCGATGCTGCCCCGCACCCCGGAGAAGCACCGCGACTCCCAGGGCCCGGGCGCTTCACAGGACTCGGGGCGCACCGCCGACCCGGACCGTACGGCGCCGAGCTCGCCCGGCGCCGACGGCGGGCACGGCGGCGGGGACACCCGGCCCAGCGCGTCCGGCTCCACCTCGGGTTCACCGAACGACGGCCTGCTCGGCGGCAACACCGGTGGTCTCCTCGATCCGCCGGAAGAGGCGGCGAGCCCCTCCCCGTCCGGCAAGGGCTCTCAGCCGCCGCAGCCGGAGATCACCATCCCGCCGCTGCTGCCGGGCATCCTCCCGGGCCTCGGTTTCGAGGCCGAGGACGACGGCTGACGACCGGCGGGAGCACCGCGCGCAGCTGAGGGGTGGGTCCCGGTCGGGACCCACCCCTCACGGTGTCCATGGCGCTCCGGCAGCGCCGGGCACGGCTAGAAGAAGACCGAGCGGCGCTGCACCAGCAGCTTGTAGAGCGTGTGCTGGATCTGCTCCCGCACCTGGTCCGTCAGGTTGAACATCAGCATCGGGTCCTCCGCCGCCTCCGGCGGGTACCCGTCCGTCGCGATCGGCTCCCCGAACTGGATCGTCCACTTCGTCGGCAGCGGCACCGCCCCCAGCGGTCCGAGCCACGGGAACGTCGGCGTGAGCGGGAAGTACGGGAAGCCCAGCAGCCGCGCCAGCGTCTTCGCGTTGCCGATCATCGGATAGATCTCCTCCGCCCCGACGATCGAACACGGCACGATCGGCACGCCCGCCCGCAGCGCCGTGGAGACGAAGCCTCCCCGGCCGAAACGCTGAAGCTTGTAACGCTCGCTGAACGGCTTGCCGATGCCCTTGAAGCCCTCCGGCATCACACCGACGACCTCGCCGCGCTGGAGCAGCCTCTCCGCGTCCTCCGCGCACGCCAGGGTGTGACCGGCCTTCCGGGCCAGCTCGTTGACCACCGGCAGCATGAACACCAGATCCGCGGCCAGCAGCCGCAGATGGCGGTCCGCGGGATGGTTGTCGTGCACGGCGACCTGAAGCATCAGCCCGTCCAGCGGCACGGTGCCCGAATGGTTCGCCACCACCAGCGCCCCGCCCTCCGACGGGATGTTCTCGATGCCCTTGACCTCGACGCGGAAGTACTTCTGGTACATCGGCCGCAGCATCGACATCAGGACCTGGTCGGTGAGCTCGGCGTCGTAGCCGAACTCGTCGACCTCGTAGTCGCCCGTGATGCGTCGCCGCAGGAACGCCAGCCCGCCGGCGATCCTCCGGTCCCAGTCGCTGTCCGCCGTCCCCGGCGTCTCCCCGGCGGCCGTCAGGGGGGCTCCGGCGGCCTTCCCGTCCTGCGGGGAGCCACCGGCGCCACCGGCACCACCAGCGTCACCGGAAGCGCCGGAAGCCGCGGAGAGCGCGCCGCGGACCGGCTCGGCGGGGGCTGCCGGACCGGCGTCCGGGCCCGTACCGCCGTCACCGGTCTGCGGGCCCGGCAGCGGGCTCAGCGCGGCGTCCCGCACCGCCGCCGCATCCGCCTTGCGCCGGCCGCCGGACGCGGGGCGTCGGCGGGCCGGGCGCTGCGCGCCGCCGCCGCGCGACCGGTCGTCGTCGAACGGAATGACCTTGGCGTCCGCCATCGTCGGCTGCGCTCCTTATCCGGGCTGTCCGCTGCTGTGCGTCGTCTGGGTGACCGCTCGCCCGGCGTCCGCGACGGGCGTCCCGTCGAGGGCGTCGATCGACAGGGCCGACGCGACCCGGTCCACCGCCTCGGCGAGCGCCTTGGGCGGCAGCAGCCCCGGGCCACGACTGCGCGCGAAGTCCGCGAACGTCTCCGCGGTCGTGTATTTCGGCAGGAAGCCCAGTGTCTCGCGCATCTGAACGGTGCTCACCACCCGTCCGTGCGTGAGCAGCCGGATCTGCTCGGGCGAGAAGTCGGTGAAACCGACCGTCCGCAGCGCCGAGCCCACCCAGGTGACCGCGGGGAGCAGCAGCGGCATCGTCGGCCGCCCCAGCCGCCGCGAGCACTGCGACAGCGTCAGCACACCGTCCCCCGCGATGTTGAAGGTGCCGCTGTTGAGCGTGCCGCGGCGCGGCTCGTGCAGGGCGATCCGCAGCACGTCGATCACGTCGTCCTCGTGGACGAACTGAAGCCGGGGGTCGTAGCCGAAGACGGTCGGCATCACCGGCAGCGAGAAGAACTCGGCGAGCGGCGAGTCCGCGCACGGCCCGAGGATGTTGGCGAAGCGGAGCACGCACACCGCCACGTCGGGCCGGCGACGGGCGAAGCCTCGTACGTATCCCTCGACCTCGACGGCGTCCTTGGCGAATCCACCGCTCGGCAGCGACTTGGGCGGGGTGGTCTCCGTGAAGACCGCCGGGTCGCGGGGGGCGGAGCCGTACACGCTCGTACTCGATTTGATCACCAGCCGCTTGACGGTCGGTGACTTCTGGCAGGCGCCGAGCAGCTGCATGGTGCCGATGACGTTGGTCTCCTTGACGGCCGTACGGCCGCCGGCGCCCAGTGGCGTCCCGGTGACGTCCATATGGACCACCGTGTCCACGGCGTGTTCGGCGAGGACCCTCGCGATGGCGGGCCGACGGATGTCGGCACGCACGAACTCGGCCCCGCCCAGATGGTGTCCGGGCCCCTCGGCGTCGACCCCGATCACCCGGTCCACCTCGGGATCCCGCTGGATCCGCCGTACGAGACGGCCGCCGAGCTGCCGGGCCACTCCGGTGACGAGCACGACCTTGCCCAAGATCAGCGCCTTCCCTAGCTCCTGGCGTCACCGTAGCGCGTCACCGTTGCGCTGTGATGACCGCACGACGGACTTTTGCCACGTCGTGTCCACCAGTGCTCCACCCGTGCTCCGTACGGTGCCCGTCCCGGGCCCGGACAGCACCTCGGCCCCTCCACCGGACTGGTGGAGGGGCCGAAGGACACGCTCAGCTGCCGCTTACTTCTTGTTGCGACGCTGAACGCGGGTGCGCTTGAGCAGCTTGCGGTGCTTCTTCTTGGCCATCCGCTTACGCCGCTTCTTGATAACAGAGCCCACGACTACCCTCGCTCACTTCTCTTCACTCGGTGCGGGGCGTCTGGGCCCACACGACCTACGTCGGCCTAGCCTACCTGCCGCCGAGTGAGGGACGTAATCCGAGGGCGGCCGCCCCTCCTCCGTTACGCGGATTCCACCCCCACGAAGGATTCGCGGAGATACTCGTGAACCGCTTGCTCCGGTACCCGGAAGGACCTCCCCACCCGGATCGCCGGCAGATGACCACTGTGCACCAAGCGGTACACGGTCATCTTCGACACCCGCATCACCGAGGCGACTTCCGCCACGGTAAGAAACTTGACCTCGTTGAGAGGCCTCTCGCTGCCAGCAGCCATGACCCACCTGTACCTTCCGCACCCGACGCGCACCGGCTTCCCCTCCGGTGACTCTTCGTCGCTGTGCGCTCACTGCCCAGACTAGGGGCGGGTGATGCGAGTGGGGAAGAGGAGCAGCGGTCGGCCCCCTACTGTGACAGACACGCCCGATTGAGCACATAGCGCGTCAACGGCCGGTAGAAATCGGACCGTACGGCGTCATCAAGCGGAACGGCGACCGATACCTGCCCCTCCGCCTCACCGACGAACAGCGCCGGATCGTCCGTGTCCGCCAGTCCGATGGCCTCGACACCCAGTTGACCTGCTCCGCAGACCCAGCCGTGATCACCGACGACGAGGTCGGGCAGCCGCCCGCCGGCGTCCGCGGCCGCCCCCAGCGCGACCCTGACCGGCAGCGGGGAATGACTGTGGGCCCCCGCGCCTCCGGCGCCCGCCTCCCGGAGCCGCGCCACTCCCCGTACGTATTCGAGCCGGTACGTGCGTACGCCGAACCGGGTCGTTATGTCGACACATCGCCCCTGCGCGGGTGTGAGTACGGAACACCCCGCCGCCGACAGCGCGTCTGCCAGATCGGCGTAGAACCCGAGCAGCCGGTGCGGATGTCCGGTGCCGAACAGCACCGCCCCGCCCTGCGCGGCCACCGCGCCCAGCCGCTCCGCGAACGCGGCGAGCCTGCCGAGGGTCCGCTCCGGGTCGATGACGTCCGCCCCGGTCACATGCTCGGGATCGGCAGAGACGCCGCACCTGTCCGCCATGAGGGCGATGACGTCCCGCACACTCCAGGCCCACCGCGGGTCCAGTCCGATGGTGACCCGCGGATCGCGGGCGACGAACGCGCGATAGCTCCGCAGACTCGTCTCGCGGGAGGTGGCGACATCACCGGCCAGCCGGGACGCCAGCAGATGCGCCCGCAGCGCCTCGGTGCTCAACACCCTCCCGATGCTGACGCAGAGAGGCACCCACCACGCGAGAACGACGAACAACCCGCACAGTCGGCCTAACGGACGCTATGCGCCGGGGCGACCGGCGTCAGGCGAGCAGCCCCCGCAGCGGGAACACCGCCCGGCGTGTCGCCAGCACTGCCTGGTCCAGCCGGTCAGCGGGGTCGTAGCCCTCTTCCCAGCCACGCCAGGCCACCGGCCACCGGCCGTCCGTCATCCGCGCCGGAGCCAACTGCCGCGTCCGCGCGTACACCTCGTCCCGCCACGACGAAGGAATCACCGACTCGGGCTCGACCGGCTGGTGCGCCGCGATCCCCACCAGGTGCGTCCACGACCGGGGAACCACGTCGACGACCGCGTAACCGCCGCCGCCGAGCGCGACCCACCGGCCGCCCTCCACATGCTCGTGCGCCAGCGTGTGGCACGCCTCCTGGACGGCACGCTGCGCGTCGAGCGACACCGCCAGGTGCGCCAGCGGGTCCTCGAAGTGCGTGTCCGCCCCGTGCTGTGTCACCAGGACCTGCGGCCGGAAGTCGGCCACCAGCTCGGGCACCACCGCGTGGAACGCCCGCAGCCAGCCCTGGTCCCCCGTGCCCGCCGGCAGCGCCACGTTGACCGCGGAGCCCTCCGCCGCACCGGCCGCGCCCGTCTCCTCCGGCCGGCCGGTCTGCGGGAACAGCGTCTGCGGATGCTCGTGCAGCGACACCGTCAGGACCCGCGGGTCGTCCCAGAACGCCGCCTGCACACCGTCACCGTGGTGGACGTCCACGTCGACGTAGGCCACCCGTTCCGCGCCGAGCTCCAGCAGCCGCGCGATGGCCAGCGACGCGTCGTTGTAGATGCAGAACCCGGAGGCGCTCCCCGGCATCGCGTGGTGCAGCCCGCCGGCGAAGTTGACCGCGTGGGCGGCCTCTCCGCGCCACACGGCCTCCGCCGCGCCGACGGACTGCCCGGCGATCAGCGCCGACGCCTCGTGCATCCCCTCGAACGCCGGGTCGTCGACCGTGCCGAGCCCGTACGACTGGTCCGCGGTCTTCGGGTCGGCCGACGCCGTCCGTACCGCGTCCACGTAGTCCTCCCGGTGCACGAGCCGCAGCGTCGACGCCCCGGCCGGCTTGGCGGCGACCACCCGCATCGCACGGTCCAGCCCGTAGGCCCGCACCAGCCCCATGGTCAGTGCGAGCCGCACCGGATCCATCGGATGGCCGGAACCGAAGTCATACCCGGTTACCGCCTCGTCCCACATCAGCAATCCGCGGCCGCTCATGACCGACACCGTATCGGGCGCTCCCGTCGCCGAACGATCCGGCGTACACCAGCGTCAACAACACGAGCGCCATCGGTACGAGCATCGCCCCGCGGTAGCTCCAGGCGTCCCCCAGCGCCCCCACCAAGGGCGACCCGATGAGGAACCCGACGTAGTTGAAGACGTTCAGCCGCGCCACGGCCACATCGCTCCGGCCCTCGAACAGCCGTCCCGCCGCCGCGAAGGTCTGCGGCACGATCACGCACAGGCCGAGCCCCAGCACCGTGAAGCCGGCCATGCCGGTCCACGCCCCTGGCGCGGCCGCGACCATGGCGAATCCGGCCGCCGCCAGCACCGCCCCGCACCGGACGACGGCCACCGCCCCGAAGCGCCGCACCCCGAGGTCCCCGACGGCCCGGCCCACCAGGGTCGTCACCATGTAGGCGTTGTACGGCACGGTCGCCAACTCCTCCGAGCTGCCGAGGACGTCCTGCAGATACTTGGCGCTCCAGTTGGAGACGGTCGAGTCGCCGATGTACGCGAAGGTCATCACCAGCGCGAGCGGCAGCAGCATCCTGAACGCCACCCGGCCGCCGTCCCCGGCCGCGCTGTCCTTGCTGCCGTCGCCGGTCGCCCGGTCGCGCGACGGGCGCTCACCTCCGAAGTACCACCGGCTGCCCACCAGCGCCGCAGGCACCAGCACCACGACGACCGGGAAGTAGGAGACGACGAGCGCCAGGTCCCAGTGCGCACCCGCCCAGGCGAGCGAGGCACCGACGATCCCGCCGAGGCTGTACGCGGCATGGAAGCCGAGCATGATGCTGCGCCCGTACGCCGCCTGGAGCCCGACGCCCAGCATGTTCATCGACGCGTCGAGCGCGCCCACCGACAGCCCGAACGCCCCGAGCGCGACGGCCACTTGCCACATGGCGTCGCCCGCGGCCACACCGAGCAGTGCCAGCAGCACCACCGGCTGGGCCCAGCGCAGCACCGCACTCACGGGCGCCCGCCGCACGATCCGCTCGGTCAGCACGCTGCCCACCCCGGCAAGGACGGGCACCGCCGCGAGGAACAGCGGCAGCAGGGCGTCGGATATCCCGTACCGCTCCTGGATGGCGGGTATTCGGGTCACGAGCAGAGCGAACGCGACACCCTGCGAGAAGAAGCTGAACGCGAGGGAGGCCCGCCCGTGGCGCAACCGCGGTTCCGTCATGGCCGCACAGCGTATGCCCGGGCCCTACCGGGCGGTAGACGCCTCACACGAGGAGTCGTACGACCCCGCGTCACGCAAGCGACGGCTCCCGAACAGCCGGCGTCGCCCGAACAGCGTCACGCGAGCAGCGCGGGCAGCTCCGCCATCGTGGCGAAGTGCCCGTCGGTGCCGGCCAGTTCGGCCGCGGGGGTCATGGCGGTGAAGCCGTACACGTCCATCCCGGCCGCAAGCGCCGCCTGCACGCCGAGACGGCTGTCCTCGACGACCACGCACCGCTCGGGCGCCACCCCCATCCGCTCGGCGGCATGGAGGAACAGATCGGGTGCCGGCTTGCCCCTGCCGACGTCCTGGGCGCTGAAGACGGTCCCTTCCCTGAACCACCGGTCCAGCCCGGTCGTCCGGTGCCCGACCCGGATGCGCTCATGGCTGCCGGACGAGGCGACGCAGTAGGGGACGGCATCGGCACGGAGCTTCTCCAGCACTTCTGTCACTCCGTCGACGGCCGCCAACTCCCGCTCGAACGCGGCGAAGACGCGACCGTGGAACGTCTCGTCGAAGTCCGCCGGCAGGTCCTGCCCGGTCCGCTCCCGGACGAGGTCGTGCACCCGATGCATCGCGGCGCCCATGTAGTCCCGCAGGGACTCCTCGTACGTGGTGGGGTGCCCGAGCTCGGTGAGATAAGCAGCCAGGATGGTGTTGGACAGGGGCTCGCTGTCGACGAGCACTCCGTCGTTGTCGAAGATGACGAGGTCGTAGCGCATGCGGCCGACCTTAATCGACCCCTGAACGCAGGAAAGCCCCGCACCAGAGGTGCGGGGCTTTCCCACAATGATTGTTCGGCGGCGTCCTACTCTCCCACAGGGTCCCCCCTGCAG